>JAUSNO010000038.1 GCA_030645915.1 Undibacterium sp. | reverse complement strand
CTTGATTAATTTTCTTTGCACATTTGTGCTTAGGATTCGTTAGGAAATAACCTGAACTTTTTATCTGGACATCACTGGCGCACTGCGGCGCGTCGAACGCCTTGCATTGCATCCAGCCATGTCCGATAAAAAATCCATTTTTTTCCTAACGAGCCCTAAATGTCAAAACGATGCAGTCATTTTTGAGATGAAAGCAAAAACTGGGAAGTGATGCTGAACTAGGTCATTGACCAGGCCATTGGTCGGAAAAAAACCAATGGCTATCCTGATTCAGAGAAGTTCAGCTTTTATTGGCGTAACTCCAGCCCAATTCAGCCATTGGTCTTGCCGCCTCGCCTGATTTTTTGGCTTGTGCGCTGGATGCGGTCCCATCGACATAGCGCTTCATGATGCCTTGCAAAATGCCAGCCATGCGGAACAGGTTGTAGGCCAGATAGAAATTGAAATCTTCGTCGCGTATGGTCTTGCCGGTGCGTTCGCAATACTTGGCGATGTAGTCTTTTTCGCTAGGGATGCCGAGCGCCTTGTGATCTAGGCCTGCAATGCCGCGGAACTGGCCGGGTGTTACATGCCAGGTCATGCAGTGGTAAGAGAAATCAGCTAAAGGATGCCCAAGTGTCGAGAGTTCCCAATCGAGCAGGGCGAGTATGCGTGGTTCGGTCGGATGGAACATCATGTTATCAAGGCGATAGTCGCCGTGCACGATACTGGTGTCTTCGCCAGCCGGAATGTGATCGGGCAGCCAGGCGATCAGATTGTCCATGGCTTCGATTTTTTCAGTCTCTGAGGCGCGGTATTGCTTGGTCCAGCGATCGATCTGGCGGGAAAAATAATTGCCCGGCTTGCCGTAATCTGCCAGACCGATCGCGGCGTAATCGATGGTGTGCAATTGGGCAATGACGCGGTTCATCTCGTCATAAATTTCTGCCCGTTGAGTTGGTGTCATGCCGGGCAGGGATTGATCCCACAGCACGCGGCCATCGACAAATTCCATGATGAAGAAGGCGCGGCCGATGACGTCTTCATCGGTGCACAAGGCGTATTGTTTGGCGGCGGGGAAGCCGGCTTTGTTCAGGGCATTCATGACCTTGAATTCGCGCTCGATGGCATGGGCCGAAGGCAGTAATTTGGCGACTGGGCCGGGTTTGGCGCGCATGACAAAACGCTGATCGCCGGCGCTGAGTTTGAAGGTGGGATTCGATTGGCCGCCCTTGAATTGCTCTACTTTTAGATCACCCGCATGTTTGGCGTCAAAGCCTTCTACGTGCTGTCGCATATAGTCGGCTAATGCGCCCACGTTGAATTGTTGGCGCTCGCTGACAGGCATGGTGCCCATGAATTCTTCAAACATATTGTCTCCAGCAAAAAAGTAATTAATTTGTGCTGACTATTTTATCTCAATAAATCGTACGATCGTACTATTTATTGATTTTGGTCAAAAACGTGCATGGAACAAATGCATAAGTCTCGTTGCTTGCGCGCTGGAGAGCTTACACAGGCATAGGTTTATTTGCATTCAACTCCATCAAACCCTTGATGAGGCGATATGCCTTCCAGCACCATGCGCCGACCCAGATCAACCACGCAAGGGGAATCCCAATAATCGTCATGAACAACACAACGCCTAGCGCCATCCAGACCAGGTACCAGAAGAAGGAGCGTATTTGCCAGGTGTGGTGGCTATACACAAAGGTGCCGGCGGCATCTTCGCGTTTGAGGTAGCTGATGATCAACGGTATCCATGAAAAAAGCCCCATGGAGAAAACCAGGCTGGCAGCATGAAAAATGTAGAGCAGCCATGCCAGATTTTTTAAGGTGGAGAGTTTTTCATCTAAGACTAATTCTTGATTCATGATTGCCTTCCAAGTGTAAGTATCTGTACTGATTTTTTATGATTGCTGCAATAAACTGATCATACTCTATCCTAGTATATTTCTATAGCGCTCTATTTATGTACGTAATTGGCTTATTTTTTAGTAAAAATAGGGGAGTATATAAAAATAGTCCAGGTTCTAAGGCATTAAAACAAATTCAGCACGCCATCAAGCCCGACAAAATTCAAGGCCACATCGGCTTGCGCGCGCACCACAGGTTTGGCGCGGAAGGCGACCGATAAGCCCGCGATGCCCATCATTTTAAGATCATTGGCGCCGTCACCCATGACAATGGCTTGCGTTGGCGAGATGCCCATTTCTGCACATACACGTTCAACGGTCGCACGTTTTTCATCGGCATCGACGATACCGCCAACTACCTTGCCGGTGAGCTTGCCGTTGTCTATTTCCAGCACATTCGAGTGTGCGTAATCCAGGCCTAAGCGCGCTTTCATGTGATCGGTAAAGAAGGTGAAGCCGCCTGAGACCAGCAAGGTTTTCATGCCGGCGAGTTTGATGGCCTTGAGCATGGCTTCTGCGCCTAATGACAATTGCAGGCGCTCGTCATAGACTTTTTGCAGCGCCGATGCGTCCAGGCCTCTTAGCAGGGCGACTCTGCGTGTCAGGCTTTCTTTAAATTCCAGTTCGCCGCGCATGGCCGCTTCGGTAATTTCAGACACCTGCGGTTTCAGGCCCTGCATATCGGCGATTTCGTCTATGCATTCTATGGTGATGAGGGTGGAATCCATGTCCATCGCCACCAGCTTGAAATCACTGAGATGGCGGCCGGCAGCTGCGAGCGTGATGTCCAGTTGTGCGGCATGGCATTGCGCTTCTACCTGTGTCTTTACGTTGGCATCGCAGCGCACGTTTTCTAGCCTGACCGCTTGCGCATTAATCGGAGTGATTTTTTCGGCCTGCACCAGATCGGCGATGCGTTTGATGATCTCAAGGTCGCTGGTTAAAATCGGTCGCAGTCCCTGCAGGGTGATGTTCATTTGATTCATGGTGTGCATGGTTGATGTTATTGAAGCGCTCTTAAGGTCGATTTGATTTGCGCGACACGTGCCGCCAGATCCGGCATGTTGGCGGTGATGCGCAATTTATCCTGCCCGTTGAGCTTGATGTGCTTGTTTTTTTGCACCAGATCGATAATGCGCATGGCGTCGATAGGTGGCTGCGGTTCAAATTGCAGGGTCGCTGCCTCGGAATGCGCATCGATCTTGATGATACCCAGAGGTTTGGCGGCGACGCGCAAGCGGTGTGTTTCGAGTAGCGATTTGACCGGTTCCGGCAGCTTGCCAAACCTGTCTATCATTTCTTCCTGCATGTCATCAATCGCGTCTGCTTTTTTACAATTGGCCAGACGTTTGTAAATGGACAGGCGCTCATGCACATCGCCGCAGAAATCGGCTGGGAGCAGGGCGGGAATATGCAGATTGATCTCCGTCATGGTCGATAGCGGCGCCGCCAGGTCTGGCTCTTTGCCTTCTTTTAACGCCCTGACGGCTTCACTGAGCATGTCGGAATACATCTGGAAGCCGATCTCATGCATTTCGCCAGATTGGTTGTCGCCAAGGACTTCGCCGGCACCACGGATCTCCAGATCGTGCATTGCCAGATAGAAGCCGCTGCCGAGTTCTTCCATCTGCTGAATCGCTTCCAGTCTGCGATTGGCTTGCTTGGTCAGCCCCTGCACATCATTAACCAGCAAATACGCGTAGGCTTGATGATGCGAGCGGCCGACGCGGCCGCGTAATTGGTGCAGCTGCGCCAAGCCGAATTTATCGGCCCTGTGCATGATGATGGTGTTGGCTGTCGGCACGTCAATACCGGTTTCGATGATGGTCGTGCAGAGCAAAATGTTGTAGCGCTGGGCGACAAAATCACGCATGACTTTTTCCAGATCGCGCTCGTGCATCTGGCCGTGGCCAACTGCAATGCGCGCCTCGGGGATCAGCGCTTCCAGCATGGCCTTGCGGTTTTCTATGGTCTCGACTTCATTGTGCAGGAAGTAGACTTGTCCGCCGCGTTTTAGCTCGCGCAAGCAGGCTTCGCGTATCACTGAATTGTCTTCGCTACGGACAAAGGTTTTGATCGCCAGACGTTTTTGCGGGGCGGTGGCGATGATGGAAAAATCGCGCAAGCCTTCCAGTGCCATGCCCAGGGTGCGCGGTATCGGTGTGGCCGTTAATGTCAGTACATCGACTTCAGCGCGCAGCGATTTCAAGATCTCTTTCTGACGTACGCCAAATCGGTGTTCTTCATCAATGATGACCAAGCCCAGACGCGAGAATTTGATATCTGCCGACAAGAGCTTATGGGTGCCGATGGCGATATCCAAAGTGCCGTCTTCCATGCCCTTTAATGCAGTAGAGATTTCCTTGCCGGTACGGAAGCGCGACAGTTCGGCGATGCGCACTGGCCAGTTGGCAAAACGGTCGGCAAAGGTTTGTGCATGCTGCTCTGCGAGTAGTGTGGTCGGCGCCAGAATCGCGACTTGTTTGCCGCCCATGACGGCGACAAAGGCTGCGCGCAGGGCGACTTCGGTCTTGCCAAAGCCGACGTCGCCGCAGATGAGTCTGTCCATCGGTTTGCCTGAGGTCATGTCGCCAATCACGGCGGTAATGGCGGCGGCCTGATCCGGCGTTTCTTCAAAACCGAAGCTGTCGGCAAAGGCTTCGTAATCCTTGTGAGAGAACTCAAACGCATGCCCCTGACGCAAGGCGCGGCGGGCGTACAGATTGAGCAATTCTGCCGCGGTATCGCGTATCTGTTGCGCCGCCTTGCGCTTGGCTTTCTCCCAATTGCCCGAGCCCAGCGCATGCAAGGGGGCATCATCGGGTGAAGCGCCGGAGTAGCGCGAGATCACGTGCAGTTGCGATACCGGGACGTAGAGCTTGGTTTCCTTGGCGTATTCCAGATGCAAAAATTCGGTCTCGCCTTCGCCCATATCCATGCTGATCAAGCCCATGTAGCGGCCGATACCATGGTTGCTGTGGACGACAGGATCGCCGATTTTTAGCTCGGACAAATCGCGCACCATGTGCTCGACCTGGGTGACCGCTTCCTGCTTCTTTCTGCCTACGCGTTTGCCCGAGCCTGCATACAATTCTGTCTCGGTGATGAATGCATACGAATCAAGCTGAAAGCCGGCATGCAGCGGCGCAACGCCCAGCATGAGCTTGGCGTTGGACGTAATGAAATCGGTATAACCTTCGCACAGGCTCAGGCTGATATCGTAATCGTTGAAGTACTGTTGCAGGGTTTCGCGCCGGCCTAAAGATTCGGCGCAAATCAAGACGCGCTTGTCTGTTTGCAGCAAGAATGATCGCAGATTCGCCAGCGGATCGTCGGCGCGGCGGTTGACTGCAATATCAGGTAGAAAGCTGGAAATTTCAGACGCCGGGCCACCGTTGTTGAGCACCCAGCGCGCTTCGGATTTCAGTCGCGTGAAAAAATCCTCATCGCGCAAAAACAGCACTTCGGGTGCCAGCACAGGGCGTTGTCTGTCTGATTTTAGAAACTGGTAGCGCGAGCGGGTATCGATCCAGAAGCGCTGTATGGCTTCATCGATATCGCCCATCAGGACAAAATGGGTTGCCTCAGGCAGGTAATCAAACAGCGTGGCCGTGTCGTCAAAGAACAGCGGCAGATAATATTCGATACCGGCAGAAGGGATGCCGCCGCTGATGTCCTTGTAGATCATCGAACGTGAAGGGTCACCTTCAAACTGCTCGCGCCAGCGACTGCGGAAACCCGTGCGGGCCGCCTCATCCATGGGGAACTCGCGCCCCGGCAGCAAACGCACTTCCTTGACCGGATACAGCGAGCGCTGCGTGTCGGCATCAAAGGTGCGGATGGTCTCTATGCTGTCGCCGAATAAATCGAGACGGTAGGGCAGCACCGAACCCATGGGGAAAATGTCGATCAGGCCGCCGCGCACCGAGTATTCGCCCGGTGACATGACTTGCGATACATGGGCGTAGCCTGCCAACGTCAGTTGTGATTTAAGCCGCGCCTCATCAAGTACTTCACCTTGCTTGAAAAAGAAGGTGTAGGCCGCCAGAAAAGACGGTGGCGCCATCCGCACCAGCGCGGTGGTGGCCGGTACCAGCAAGACATCGCAATTGCCGCTGCTGATCTCGTGCAGGGTTGCCAGACGCTCAGAAACCAGATCCTGATGCGGAGAAAATGCATCGTAGGGCAGGGTTTCCCAATCCGGTAGCAGATGGCAGCGCAGGCCTTGATCCACCCAGGGGATTTCATCGAGTAAACGCTGCGCATCGCTGGGGTTGGCGACAAACACCGTCAGCATGCGTTTTTGTTCCTTGAGCGCAATGGCAGTGTGCGCTAAGACATAGGCGTCGGCAGAGCCGTGCAGATTCGGGAGAGCAAAACGATTGCCTGGCTTGGGGAGAGCTTTGACTGGATCAAATGACATTGGCTGCGGAACTGAGTTGACTATTGGGTTGATGATGTTTAGTTTGAAAAGCGCGATGTGGCTAGAGCGAAGAGTGCGCACGTAGCGACGATTTGGCTTTAAAATGAAGCCCAATTATAAACGAAGCTGCCAGCGCCGTTTTCCCTGGCTGAAGCCCTTTGGCTTAACTTTGGCTTTGTTTAAGCAAACTCAAACAAATTTCATTCAATTCCATCCAAGTTTAATCGCGTGAATCTGACTAATATTCAACAAACTGCTCAACAAACAGTGCATCAACCTTGTTACGTAGCGCTCATCCCGGCCGCGGGCGTAGGTGCCAGAATGGGCGGCACTACTCCCAAGCAATACCTTGATATCGCCGGTCAGCCCATCTTGCGCTACACGGTGCAGGCGTTTTTGGCCGCGACGGAAATTGCCCATGCCTATGTGGTGGTCAGTCCGGAAGACGCTTACGTCGAGAACGCTTTGGCAGGATTGGAGCGCGTCAGTATTTTGCGCTGTGGCGGGGCGACGCGCAGAGCGTCGGTTTCTAATGGCTTGCAGGCGATCGCCTCATTTGTCGGCGCGCAAGACTGGGTACTGGTGCACGATAGCGCCCGTCCCGGATTAACGCCTGAACTGATCACCAAACTAATAGCGCATGTGGGTGAACATCCAGTCGGCGGTCTGTTGGCCTTGCCCGTGGTCGATACCGTAAAGCGAGTGACGGATGGGCGTGTGGAAACGATAGCGCGTGAAGGTCTTTGGCTAGCGCAAACCCCGCAAATGTTCCGTCATAGTGTGTTGTCTGTGGCCTTGATGGTGGCCAGGGAAGTGACAGACGAATCGAGCGCCATCGAGCTGGCGGGAATGACTCCCTTGCTTGTTGAGGGGCATGCCTGCAATAGCAAAGTCACCTTGCCATCGGATCTGGCCTTGGTGCAGCCTTATCTGGCTAGACAGGTGTAACGATTATTCATGCATATACTCACCCTGAGTACCATGTTTTTAATTGCTGATGCGCACGTATTTATTGCGCAATTGATGCATGTATTCATATACTCCCCCTATATTTAAATTAATTGAATCGAATCGATAAAAATGAATTCCACTTTTCCACCGTTTAGAATTGGTCAGGGCTACGATTGCCACGCGCTGGTCAGCGGGCGCAAACTGATCATCGGTGGCGTCGATATTCCGCACACGATGGGCTTGCTCGGCCATTCCGACGCCGACGTGCTGTTGCATGCGATTACCGATGCCTTGCTAGGCGCGGCAGGTTTGGGCGATATCGGGCGCCATTTTCCGGATACCGATAAGCAGTTTGCCGGCGCGGATTCGCGCGTGCTGTTGCGTGAAGCGCTTGCGCGTGTGCAAAAGGCGGGCTATCTGGTCGGCAATCTCGATGCCACCATCATTGCGCAGCAACCAAAAATGGCGCCGCATATCGCCCACATGGTCGCCAATATCGCGGCTGATCTGCAGGTGGATATTACCCGGGTCAACATCAAGGCAAAGACCAATGAAAAATTAGGCTATCTGGGACGCGAAGAAGGCATTGCGGCAGAAGCTGTCGCGCTGGTATTTTGCGCTCAATCGGTCTAGACTGAAACCATCGAAATTAGCTGAATATTTAGTTACAAAATTCGTCAAGATAATGACTATTTTAGGAGAGTAACCATGCAAAAAGAAAATCTGAAAAGCCTGCTCAAGCAGTTACATGAAGGTCTGCTCAATACCGAGCACGTCGATGACGAAGTAAAGGGCTTGCTGACAAAGCTGAATGAAG
Organism: Undibacterium sp.; assembly: GCA_030645915.1. Lineage (GTDB taxonomy): Bacteria > Pseudomonadota > Gammaproteobacteria > Burkholderiales > Burkholderiaceae_D > Undibacterium. The sequence goes on along the minus strand of JAUSNO010000038.1, from coordinate 290,767 downwards.
ATATTCATCAGGTGTTGAGTAACGATGACACGCCAGACGATCCGATTTACTCAGCACTGAGCGAGCGCTCTCAAGCCTTGTCGGCGCGCTTCGCGGCACAGCATCCAAAGCTGGAGCCGGTATTGCGTGAACTCGGTGGCATGCTTGAGAAAATGGGCGTGTAGTCGTTCACAAGATATGTTTGCGTGTTAGCAAAAGAGGAAGCCCGTTTTTAACGGGCTTTTTTTATGTGTTAACTTTTTTACGTAGCTGAGGTTATTTGGTTTATTCTGAAACCGGGCTGACAATCAGCGGCAGTTCAAGAATGAACGTGGTGCCTAGCCCGAGCACACTTTCCACCCGAATTTGTCCATCGAGCAGCGATGTGACAATGTTGTAGCTGATGTTAAGGCCAAGACCGGAACCGCCTTGCCCCAATTTAGTGGTGAAAAAGGGATCAAAGATGCGTGCCATATCTTCTGTCCGGATCCCTGCACCGTCATCAGCAAACCGGATTTCTACTTTGTCCTTGCCCAGCAAACTGGCCGACAGGCGAATCTCACCTGTACGCTGGCCGTCAAATGCATGTAGCAAGACATTACTGATAAAGTTAATGATGACCTGGCCGTAGGAACCGGGGAAACTGTCCATCTCAATATCGGCAGGGATATCAATTTCCAGCGTATGGCCGGCACTGCGCACCTGGTTCATCATCGTCGCCACGATTTCTTGTGTGGTTTGCTGTAAATTGAACTGACGTCGTTTTGCGCTGGTTTGATCAACCGCAACTTGCTTGAAGCTATTAATCAGATTCGCCGCATTTTTCAGGCTGCGCATGATCAGTACGGATGCCTCTTTAGCGGAATCAATGAAACCTGCGAGATCCGAGCGGCGCACCGAAGAATTTTCAAACAATTGATTGATGGCGTCGGTTTTTGCCTGCATGGTACTGGCGATCATCAGGCTGTTGCCGATCGGCGTATTGAGCTCGTGGGCAACGCCCGCAACCAGTGAGCCTAGGGCGGCGAGTTTGCCTTGCTCAACCAATTGTTCCTGGGTTTCCTTTAAGTCGCGATAGGCATCTGCATTGTCAAACGCTACGCCGACATACGATGCCAGCGTGCGCAAGATGTCCAGATGGATACGCTCATAGGCGTTTTTCTTATGGCTATGCACGCTGATGACACCGCGTATGCGTCCATTCACTGAAATCGGCACATACAGCATGGAGCCCGCCGCACAAGGCATGGTGCCGTCGGCCAATGTCGGCAAGTGGTCGGTTCCTGTCGTTAAATCCAGGTGCTCGAAGAAGCTGAGGTATTCCTGTTCCAGATCGTTGATGAAAACCTCTTTTTCGTGGCTGATGCACCACACGGCAAACTGATTGTGGTCGCGCATGTCCCGGCTATAGGCGGAATAACGTTTACCGGCTTCAATGGCGAACGGATATTCAATGATTTGCTTTTCCGGGCGATAAAAGCCGATTCCAAATACAGTGGCGTCCATCAGCTCACTCACATGGCGATAGACCATCATGATGATCGCATCGGAATCGAGTTTGGTCGTAATTTCTCGCCCTATATCGCTCAATACAGACATATTGCGGTGCGCCAGTTCTACGTTTTCTTTCTGTTGTTCGATTTGTGCATTTTTGAGCAAAAGCTCACTGGTTCTGGCCTCGATTTCCTGCGCCAGGTGTTGTTTTTGCTGGAGCAGGGTGCGAATGCGTATTCTAAACGCAGCATAGATGCTGCTGAGCAGCAAGATCGCCATCAAGATACGAAACCACCAGGTCTGCCAGAATGGCGGGCTGATGTTAATCATGAGCATTGCGCCAGTTTCATTCCACACGCCGTCCTTGTTGCTTGCCTTTACCTTAAATACATAGTGGCCCGGGTCCAGATTGGTGTAGGTGGCAAAACGCCTGTTGGCGTCGGTCTCTACCCAGTTCTTGTCAAAGCCCTGCAATTGATACGCATAGCGATTGCGTTGCGGATCGGCATAATGAAGCGCTGCAAATTCCAGTGAAAATACAGAATCGTTGTAGGTTAAGTTGATTTCTTTGGTGTTTTCTATGGCACCGCTTAAGCCCAGGTCTGAGCGATTGCCCGCCTGGCGAATGGATTGATTAAAAATCAAAAAATCGGTCACCAGCACGATGGGTGGGAGGCTGTTTTTTTGAATCGACATCGGCAAAAATGAAGTAAAACCGTTCAATCCGCCAAAATTGAGTGTGCCGTCAGGTGAACGATGGGCCGAGCCTATCAGGTAAGACCCGTCGATCAAGCCATCTTTAGAAGTGAAATGCTGTATTTTGTCGGTAATCGGATCAAGGCGTGAAATGCCCGTCGTCGTGCTAAACCAAATTTGCCCTGCAGTGTCCTCGAGTATGGCGCCGATAGGATCTGTGGCCTTGCCAGATTCGCTAAGATAGGAATGAAATCGGATCTCGCCATTTTTTCCTTGAACAAGTTGATTTAATCCTCCGGCGGTGCCTACCCAAAGCCTGCCTTTGCTGTCTTCAAACAAATAGTGAATCCTGTCATGAATCAGGCTGCTTGAATCTTTCGGATCATGTCTGAAATGGCTGAATTTTTCACTGGTTCTATCGAGCCGGTCAAGCCCGTTCTCAGTCCCTATCCATATTGTATTTCGCCTGTCTTCCACGATAGCCAGACATGAGTTTTCCGCTAAACTGGAAGCGTCATTCGTATCGTGTCGAAAGGTTTTTATCTTTGCCGTGTCAGGATTGCGCACGTGTATGCCGCCGCGTGTCAGTACCCACATTGCCCCCGTGTGATCAGCTAATATTTGGTTAATGTAATTTTCATTTATTTTTGTGCCCAAGGGAACCTGGTTGAAATGCCTGGTGTCGGGGTCGAACCAACTCAGGCCGTTTCGCGTTCCTACCCACAATCGCTTGGCGCTATCGACTTTCAGCGCAGAGACCCTATCATCACTCAGGCTGGTCTTGTCACCGCTCTTGTGGCGCCAGACTTCCACTTTTCCTGTTTTAAGATCGAGACGATTGAGCCCCCCGCCTACAGTCCCCACCCAATAGTGACCTTGCGCGTCATCTGTAATGGCTCTGACCTTATTCTCACTCAGACTATTTGCATCATTCTCGATCTGAATGTACCGGTCGAAGCCGCCACTGGCGAGATCAACACGGTTCAAGCCGCCATACCAGGTGCCTATCCATAAATTACCGGTGCGATCCTGATATAGCGCTTTTATCTCATCGTTACTCAGGCTATGCCGGTCTAGTGGCTGATTTCTATAGCTGATGAAGCTCTCTGTGATGGCGTCGTACCGCATCAGTCCGTTGGTGTCTGTCCCTATCCAAAGCTTGCCCTCTTTGTCATGAAAAAGTGACTGGACGGAGACGATGGCAGATCCATCCCGGTTTAAAACCCTTTTGACGGTAAGTTTTTTTTCTGCTTCCTTTAACGTGCGCAGGCCAGTATTGGTGCCTATCCATAGAACATCGTCAGCATCAAAAGAAAGAGCGGTGATGTTGTTTTGTTTTTCCTGGGCGCCGTTGCTGACGTCAAGATGAATGTGCTCAATATTTTTCTCTCCAGGTTTTAGCCTATTTAGTCCGTTTGCCGTGCCTATCCAGAGGTTTCCTTGCTTGTCGAGCGCCAAGGCGTTGATACGGTTATCCCGAATGCTATTTGTATTGGCGGGGGCGTGGCGAAATGGGGTGAATTGATGCGATGCAAAATCGAAGTGCTTTAACCCTTCATCGCCCCCCAGCCACAAACCGCGCACGCCATCGTTAATGATCGTCGATACACTGCGATTTCGTGAACTGCCGGTTGCGGCTTGTTCTGATACGTATCGCGTAAATTTCTGGTTCTGCGTATCAAAGTGATTTAATCCACCTTTGGTCCCAAACCATAAACCACCATTTGCGTCTTCGTAAGATGACAAGATGAAGTTGTCGATCAAACTTGCCGGGTCGAGTTGATGACTCTTATATACCGTCATGTGATAACCATCAAATCGAGCGAGTCCGGCTTGCGTGCCAAACCACATAAATCCTTGTCGATCTTGCAAAATGGAGGTGATGGATTCTTGTGGCAAGCCTTGGGCGACACCTATTTGCTCAAATCGCAGATTGCGCGAAGGAGCTGCGTGCACAAGTGAAAAAATGAATAAGGACAAAACACCCATCAGGCATTTTTTCAGGCGTCGGCAAGAGACGCAAGAGATGAATGATGAACGCATCATGTTCTTTGTAGGATCAAGATAGCTTGTGACTCAAGGGAGTGGAGGCATTTTTAAAAATGGGAGTGCTGCGCTCGATACTGACATATTCCGATTAACAAAGCGATATGCAAATGATCTGAAGCGCGATTTTGTATTCAAGTTGACGTTCAATATCTGTCAGCGCGGTCATTATCTTTGTAGTTTTTATATTTCGACAATGCTATTTAAAAATGGCGCGCGTCTCGCCATGATGCTGGCATGCGCGTGTAGCCGAAACAGATGCGCTGATCGGTATTGATGATTTGTAAAGCTGGCAGGTTCAAGACGCCGCACCTGATAGCTGCGATCAGGTGCCTCTCGAGTCAATCTGCATTGGCGCAGGGGAGATGAAAGAAGGGGTATTTGATATCAAGGATAAACGCGATTGAGTGCGTTTTTTGATGAACAAGGCGTTGAGTGATTGACCTCAACGCTTGTTCATGAACAATTTAAATCGCCGGCACCTCGTGCGTTATTTTCTTGCTGGACACGGCGATTTAAATTTTATGACATGTAAAAATTAGAAGCGATATCCAACGCCGACACCGATCAACCATGGATCAACCTGAACTGCACTTACCTTGGCGCCGCTGATCAACACATCACTACGAATCTGTACTTTTTTTACATCCAGATTGATAGACCAATTTTTATCCAGTTTAAAATCCACGCCTGCCTGAAGTGCCAGGCCGACGCTGTTATTTTCCAAACGACCCGCACCATTCAACAGCTGAACGTCTGAAATATTGGTGAAATTAATACCGGCACCAACATAGGGACTGACGGTTGCTTCTGGTGAGAAATGGTATTGCGCCGTCAATGTCGGTGGCAAGTGTTTGAAGGTGCCGATCTTTGCACCATCAAGCATCACATCATGTTTCTGTGGGTAAGTCAGAATCAATTCTGCCGACAAGTTTGGCGAGAAGAAGTAAGAGATGTCTACTTCTGGGATTGTCTTATTGCTGACTGTCAGACGGTCTTCTGCGCCAACGCCGCCAACGCGATCCGAATTGTTTGCAGTGTCAATGTTAACCACACGAGCGCGCACCAACCATGGGCTTTGTTGTGCCATCGCTTGTGTTGCGGTGAAACCGAGAGTAGCCAAAGAGAGTGCTATTACGAGCTTTTTCATTTCTATTTCCTTTGTTATCAACAGTGATGGACAAAGTGTAATTCCGCACCGCAGCACGTATTTTGATCTGCATCAAGTTTGGTGCATTGCATCAAATTACCGACGTCAAAGAGACTTGGATGTTGGCGCGATTGCAGCGTCGCCTGACAGGATTATTCTTGTTTCTGCATGAAGGTAATGAATGAATTTTTAGCGTCAAAGCAACGTATCGTTGATTTTAATGGTGACTCAGTGCCGGCTTAACATGACGATCCGCATTCCGCGTGTTCGAATTTTGATTTTTGTCAACTTTCTTAATGCGTGCAAGCAATAGCATCAGGTCTGATAGTTGTATTGGCTTAAAACCTGACTATTCTAAATGCAGCGCTGATGGAGATATGAATGCGCGGTTTATGCTCTGTTTTTTTGCATCCAGGTTTGTTTGGCCTTGCACTATTGGTGTTTTCGGTATGTTGAGTAAGCATTTTTTTCGGCCACATTGCAACTTGTAGAAAGTGACGCTAAATCCGTTGATACAGCGATACTGTCATTCCCGGTGCGATCAGTTCAAGTAAAACTGAATACTCAAATAGAGATTGTCAACTTAGACTAAGGAAAATCATGTCAAACCTTTTGGACTCCAAGACCGTCGGATTTAACTACAATCCAGATAACCTGCTGGATACGCTAATGAGCCGATTGCACTATAAAAATGACGCAGCACTTTCCAGGGCATTGGAAGTGGCACCGCCGGTGATTAGTAAAATTCGCCATCGTCGGGTGCCTGTCGGCGCATCTCTGCTGATCCGCATGCATGAAATATCTGATCTCAGCATCCAGGAGTTACGTGGATATATGGGCGATAGACGGGCGAAATATCGGATCAGCCCACAGCAATTCAAACCTCATGCGGGCAATCCGGAACATGCCTGATTTTTATTTTCTCAGCGCAATCTGACTGGCACATGGCATGTGCGCAGTCAGGTAAGCGTGGCATCGATTGTTCTGCCTACTCCGCAGTGATCCGTGCATTCCGGTTTGGCCGGATCAACCTGAAATTATTTTTGAGCGGACGACAAGGGTAGCATCGCTTGCATGAATGTTCTGCTATGCGCACCGAAGTTTTTCATCAAATCTGCCACCGTATTTGTCATCCGGGTTTGCTGCTCTGGGGTCAGGCTCGCCAGCACCGTCAACATATCAAGATCCGGTTCGGTTTCACCCAATATGTAATGCGGATCAGAGATGTATTTTGCTGGCAGTACATGCTCCAGCATGGCGTCTGTGTCGTTGGCTGCCGCATGTGACTGCAGGCTGATGCGCTGCCTTACCTGGCTGGGCGAGTAGGGCTGAGCCGGTGACGCCGGCATTGTAGTGGTGGCTTGGATGGCGCGCAGCAAGGCATCCTCGTGATCCTTGCGCAGATAGGCAGCGCGCATGCGGCGGTACTGATAATTTTCCAGCGCTGCGTGCCGGTTCGATACCAGCATAATCACATCGCGCTTGCTGTCATGAAAACCCATGAGATCGAGCGCATTGATCCATAGCATGCGCGGCACGCTCACACCTGGCAGCACGGTGGTGTGGTAAGGCTGCGTCAGGTCTTGCACGTAGTGCAGCGCCCAGCCGGCAAAGCGCCAGCCCCAATAGGCATGCCCGGTACTGAACGCATGTCTCGACAGTGTTTGATATAGATGTATTCGGTATTCTGGGTAAGTGCGACGCAAGAATCCGGCCGCTTGATACACGATAGGTGATTCGTGAAAAAAACCCATGTGAAATGGCGCCTGGGTGGAATACTCCAGCGCCGGATTACCAAATGGCTGTTTGCCAAAGCCATAACCCAAGGTCTGCGCATTCGGGTTGTTGTTCCATAAGCCCAGATCGAGGCCATAGTCTGGCTCATCCGATGCGCTGGCCACGACATCGAGTGCTGCCACCGTCTCATTTTCTTGTAAGCGGATGAATTGAGCATTGATGACCGACATTGAATGCTGCAGCATCGTCACTTCGGACCAGGGCAAAAGGCGCTTGTCGCGCGCATCGGCACCCGGTTGCAGTTGCAAATACAGCGGCAGCTTGGCATGGGGATTGATGCGCAATGCCGCTATAAATTTTTTCGTATTTTGCGTTGCATCGGGAGTAGAGCGGTAGGCAATATTGTCAGGTCGTTGCGGATACTCTGGCACATTCGCTCGCGCCCATTGCTCTTCCTGCTGCAACAGCGATTCCAGTGCCCGGCCCTCTGTGTGCAAAAAAGACGCCAGACTTTCTACCCTTACGTCGGCTGTTTTGTCGGATGCCAGCGTGCCAGACAATGCCTGCCAGGTACCCAAGGCATGATTGCTCCAGGCCGCAGCGGGCAGGGCGACGATGCTTAACATAGCTGCGAGCAAGTTGCTCAATATCAAAGAGTGGCGGCTGGTTTTCATGGGCTAACTGGCGGGTATGCATGTATGGAATATGGAAACATCATGATACAGAAATAAATAGGACTTACGCAAAACCGCCCCAGCGTTGTTGTGCCGACTTGTCGTACAGGTGTACTGCCTGCGTCGGCACGCCTAGCTGGGACAATTTTGCGTAAGTCCTAATAAAGACAGAAATCAGCCGGGAATAAACGCTTTTGCCACTTTTTGTGAGGGGGTGATTGTTTTGTCCCTTTGAATAGATACCAAAAAATACCCCGAAACCCAGTAACGACGCGCCTAATACGGTTATTGCGTGCCAAAAATAGCGCTTCAGTAAAATGGTAAAAAATAGCAAGAAATAGTTCTTTTTTGCGCTTTTATTGGCACCGGAATGGTCGGGGAATGGTGGTTCTTGTTCTGAATCTGAATAGACCGGATCATTCGCCGCTTTTAATACATTGGCTTCCACCGTCCCGAACTGATATGCAGCGGGAGGATTGTTTGCTTTAACCTTGGAAGCCTTTGCTAATAAGCCTTTGAGCGTAGCAATTCTATGATGATCGCCGTCAAATGGCATGCATTCTTAATTACTTATCAGAATGCAATAATAGCCTATTAGGCAATAGTTGTAACAAATGTTACAAACTACAGAATTGATTCACCTCAACGAAAACAAGGCCGTCAATCGTCGGGTTATTAGCCCTTACGTGTCATCACCCTCAATAACTCTTGTATATCCTCTCGTGTGGCATCCTTTTGTTGATATTTATAAAGGATGGCGAGAATCTCCGCCCTTACTTCTGGCTCCTTGATCTCCAGGCCGTTTTCTTGCAAGTACTCATCCAGGGCGCGTATTGCCAAAGCTAACTGCTTAGCGTCGACAATTGTGCCGCTCATGATGGCACCTGTAACAGGTGCCATTGATGCAGCTACATCTCTCCTTACTGGCTCTACCTGCGCTGGCTCATCAGGATATGGTTTATATCCAGGCTGGTAATACGCTGGAATCTGAAACATTTTCCGTATTCCACCCAAGCCAACCTTGGTTTCATAAAACCATTTCTCTTTTTCCGCTTTGGCGAGAAATGCAGGCTTAGATTTTGGCAGTCCAGGCAAATTCATACCCAAAATTTCAGTAGCAGAGTATAGCTTTTTCACTTAACGGTTCCATTTCCTTAACTGTTAACTTTGCGCAACGGTTTAATCGTCAAACTGTTAACTAAAAATATCATTAAAAACAATGACTTAATAAATTCATGAAAAATAAAAAGATAAATTAACTGTTAAGCGTTGACTTAACGGTTAACACTTATTATTATGTTTCCACTGACTCACCAAACAAGGGAATGCCATGGACACATTAAACAATTCAAAAAAATCCGCCCAAGCCGATTGGCACCGTGCGGATATCGTTGCTGCCTTACATAAAAAAGGCTGGTCACTGCGGGCATTGTCGATGCAGAGCGGATTGGGTGCCGGAACACTTAAAGCCGCGCTGGAAAGACCTTACAAAAAAGCAGAAGGCATTGTAGCCGCTGCAATTGGTGTTGCCCCAGAGGTGATCTGGCCTACTCGTTACGCAAAACGCAATTTTACGCCAGTTTTAACGCTTAACACTTCGCAGTCTTCGCACTTGGCACACTCTTTACAACGTGCGGCTGCTTGAACTGAATCTTAGTTCGCAGTTGAGTTTAAAGCCACCCTCACGTTTCTCGGAGTTGTAAAAATGTTGTTGCGAAAAAGACGATGGAAGTCAGTGCGTGCCAGCAGCCTGAGCGAGGCGACTGAGTTATGCCTTGAATATGCGACGGAACATGGTCGTCCTGCCAAGGTGCTGGCCGATTTAATGGGTGTTGAAATTAAGACCCTGTATCGCTGGCAAGCAGAAACATCTATGCCGCTTAATCGCGTTCGTCAATATGAAACCTTCTGTGGTGCATGTTTTATTAGTGAGTATCTGTGCATCGCCCAGGGCGACAAGGTTGTTGTCGCCATCCCTGCTGGTAAAAAGTCGGATGTCACCGACTTAGCAGACCTTCAAGGCAATTTTTCTGAAGCGATCACCTTGCTAGCGCGCTTTTATCGTAGTGGTGAGGCATTGGAAAATACAGTGGCAGCACTGAGCAAGACACTATCTCAACTGGCTTACCAAAGAAGCAATGTCATCAAGGTTGCTGAGCCTGAATTAGGGCTATTCGGAGCTGAGCAATGAATCTAGCAGTGTTAAAAACCCATTACAGCGCGGCGGAACTGGCTGCTATGCGACTGCCTGGCTTACCTAGTACAAAAGTTGGTCTTCTTGCAAAAGCAGATCGAGAAAATTGGTCCTTTCTTGAAATTTTAGGACAAGGCGGAAAACGTCGCGAATACGCCCCACCAGCCCAAGTAATCGCCGCCATACGCAATAAAGCAGCGCAAGAGCTAGCCGCTTTGGCACCAGTGGCGCCAGTCACCGCCGTCGCCGCCACTAGGGACAGAGGTCACTATACCCGTGAGCAAAATCTCACAGGGGATGCGCGCAAAGGCGTACTAGATGCGTTAAACGGCATCATGCAACGCACGGGCTACCCGTTAAAAAAGGCGGCGCGCAGTTTACTCACAATGGCACGGGAAAACCAGGCATCGCCACAGTTAGTAGCGTCCTTAAAGCTGGCGAGAGATGGACGCGGCATGCCTAGCCCAGACGGCTTGCCGTCCGAACGCAGCCTGATCCGCTTTGTTGAATACCAGAAGACTGGCCAGATCGTCCCTAAAAAACGGGCGGCAGATATGTCGATCCCGCCTTGGGCAAAAGCTTTCATGAGTTTTTATCAAAGGCCGGAAAAGCTGACGGTAGAACACGCCTACCAACTCTATACAGAGGCAACGCCAGGAGAGCACCCTAGCATTCACCAGGTGCGCCGGTTCTTGAAAAAGGTTGGCAATGTCAGCTTGCAGGCTGGCCGTATGGGAGATAGGGAGTTAAAAACCCTGAAACCCTTTGTGCGCCGTGGCTTTGATAGCTTGCTGCCCGCTGATATTTATAGTGCCGATGGACACACCTTCGATAGCGAAGTGCAGCACCCATTACATGGCCGTCCATTCAGACCAGAGATCACCACGATGATCGATATCGGTACCCGTAAGGCTATCGGTTGGTCAGTAGGTCTGGCTGAAAGTGCGCTGGCCGTGCTTGATGCCTTGCGCAATGCCGTGCAAAACGGTGGCATCCCCGCCATTTTGTATGTGGATAACGGTTCGGGCTACAAAAATCAAATGATGCGGGCTGAAGCCATTGGCTTTATGGATCGGCTTGGCATCGATATGAAAAACAGCTTGCCGTACAACTCGCAAGCCAGGGGTGGGATCGAACGCTCACATAAAACCATCTGGGTTAAGGCTGCGAAGGAAGTGGCTGGCTATATCGGCCACGACATGGATCGGGAAGCGAAACATAACGTCTTCAAGTTGTCACGCAAGGCGTTAAAAAAATCTGCATCAGGTGAAGTTGCCACGATGCCGCTGATGGGTTGGCCTGACTTCGTCCCATTCTGCCAAAAGAAGATAGACGACTACAACAAACGCCCGCATCGCTCACTGCCAAAGATGACAGACCCAGCGACTGGCCGTCGTCGTCATCAATCCCCTAATGATGCCTGGGAGCTGGCGGTAGCCAATGGCTTTGCCCCGCACATGATCAGCCAGGAAGAAAGCATCAGCCTGTTTCGCCCTCAAGTGCTGCGCACGATACGTCGTGGCGAAGTGGAACTGTTCGGTCAACGTTACTTTAACGCGGCGCTGGAAGAGTTTAACGGTGAACTGCTGCCGATTAGCTATGACATCCATGACCCGCAATTGGTCTGGGTCTATTCCACGGATGGTCGCCTGATCTGCGATGCCGAGATCGATGCCAACAAAGTGGACTACATGCCTAAGTCTGCGCTGGATAAAGGCCGCGATAAGCGCGCCGCTGGCCGCGAAAAACGCCTGGTCAACAAACTGGAAGAGGTACGCGCCGAGCGTGAAGGAACGTTGGCACTGGAAGTGAGTCAGGGCGTCGTCATTCCAAGCAATATCGATGAGATACGGGCGCGCTGGGCGATGGAAGCGGATGAAGCCGTGTTGATACAGAGCGTTAAACCAGTAATTAAAACAGTGCAAACAGCAGAGATTGAAGTGGTAGCAGAAGTGGCAGTGAGCAATGTAACGGTAATGCCAGAGTCGCCCCAGGAGCGCTTTAAAAAGTGGGTGGCATTGGATGAGTATGTAAGCCAAGGCGGTGTGATGGATGACCCAAAACTCACCAAGTGGTACGGCAGCTATCAGCAATCAAATGAGTTTAGAACGTTTGAGAAGCGCCGGATAGCAATGCAAGAAGAGTCTCTAAATGAACAAAGCACGGTGGCCACCGTGCTTTGTATAAACCAAAAATAATGCAATTTCAAAAAGGATTATGACGATGTCAAACATGAATAGCAAGCCAGTAATCGCAAGACCTAAAGGCGGCGTAGCAGCTATCGCCACCTTTGATCTGGTCGCCGCGACATTGGAACAACTGACAAACCGCCGCGTTGGCATGGATGGAATCGGCGTTTTATATGGCCCTTCAGGCTGGGGCAAAACCTTCAGCAGCAACACGCTGGCACTTGAAACCCGCGCTTACTTTGTACAGATGAAGGCCGTATGGACTAAAAAAACCTTCCTTCAGAAGATCCTGGACGAAATGAAGTTTGATTATGACGATCACGCCTCTATCCCTGAGCTGTTCGACATGGTCACTAGCCAACTCGGTGCATCCCGCCGTGTCTTGATTCTGGATGAGTTTAACAGGGCTATCGAAAAGCCGATCTTGGCGCAGATCACCCGCGAAATATTTGATAGCACCCAGACCCCGTTACTTTTGGTGGGTGAAGAGCAGTTACCTAACGTCATGGCCAGATCACAGTTTAAGCAGTTGTATCGGCGGGTATCAGCTTGGGCTGAGGCACAGGATGTGACAGTGGCAGATGCTGCCAAGCTGGCACCGATCTACTGCCCAGGAGTTGGCTTTGAAAATGCAGCACTGGCGGCGTTGGTCACATTCTCTAAAGGCTCGGTCAGTAGCGTGGTCAAGTGCTTTAACCAATTGCAAGAACATTGTTTAACGCATGGCATCGACAACATGGACTTTGCCAGCCTGCAAAAAATTGCCTTGCCTTCTTCCAGTCACCCGAAAAGGAAAATCTGAGATGGCAAAGAAAGCTATCACTCGCGTAATGACGGGGACAAAAAGCCCGCGTCAGCGTATTTGGGAAGCCATTCGTACACAAATCAGCTTCACTTGTCAGGACTTAGAGTACCTGGCAACGCAAGCGCCCGATTGCGTCAACGACTATGTTAAAGCCCTCTCGAAAGCGGGTTTTATCACAGTCTCTGGCGTGCAAAAAGTGAATGCCTTGTGTGCTCGCAACATCTATGTGTTGGAGCGTGATAACGGCATCGAAGCCCCTCGGTTCAATGTCAAGGGCGTACTGATGTTGGAGGGTACTGCCAACGAAAGGATGTGGGGAACAATGCGGCGCTTATTCACTGCGCAAGAGTTTAACTATCGCCAGCTTGCCGCGTTCTCTTCTACACCGACCAGTCAAGTGTCAGAGGCAACGGCCAAGCGCTATATGTGGTTTTTGCAGGCGGCGAAATACCTGGAATGCACTGCGCGCCAAAAGCGTGGCCAGCCTGCGCGCTTCCGATTACTAGCCACGATGGACACCGGCAGTCGCCCGCCAGCGATACAAAGGGCAGCAAGTGTCATTGATCAAAATACTAATTGTGTGATGTGGGAAGAAAAAAAGGGAGAAGAAGATGATCTGGTGTAACTACATGGATGCTGATTGGTTCAAAGCGCTGGAGCGCGAAGTCGCTGCCACCAACAAGACGCAAGTAGCGTTAAAAATGGGCGTTGATCGCGCTACGGTATCAGCCGTAGTCAACGGCCTTGCTGCCTATGGCAAGGGCACTGCCAAGACGACTAATTTTGAACGCGAGTTCCGCCGTGCTTATGAGCAGCTTGAATGCCCCTACACAGGCAGCAATGTTGGTGCAGTGTATTGCCGTGAACATGCTTTGTGCGTGGCACCTACCCATAACCCATTGCAGATGCAGCATTGGCAGGCTTGCCAGCAATGTAGTCACAAGCCTCGCCCAGTTGCAGCACCAGTAGTAGCAACACTGGCTGTCGCATTTAAGCCCGTGCCATATACCGCCACGCAAGGTGGCGTAGGCCAGGCTAAAAGCTTCAGTGATGCGAACGACGAAGGTTACTACTGCATCGGCAGCATTCAAGACAATCCATACCCAGTAGAAGACCCACGTAGTGATTATTGGGAAAACGGATTTAACGCCCGCCGCGTGTCAGATATGAAAACCCAGGAGCGCATTAAAAAGATGGGCAACGGGGATGCGCAACAGGCTGGAATTATCGACACCGTGACTCTGCCACTTCCTGAAGTTGGCGCGCCTCAGATTGCAGCGACTGAAGAGGTGGCGGCATGAGCGTGACTTTTACAAAGAATAAGCGCGGCATGTCAATCCGCGCTACTGGCAGGGATGCGGCATCACTCTTCGCGGCAATGACTACTCACCTACCGACAGAGCAGGTAAAGCACTGGAACCAAACCGTCAAGATCGGGCAAGTGGTGGAATATCGAAGCGATCCTTACGCTGAGCCACAACGCTTTAACACCATTTGCAACGCTGAAGTATTAAGCGGCCACACCGCTGTCGTTTGGCTGGAAGGTAAATCGGGTTGCGTCACCTTGGATAGCTGTACGCCAGTACAGGAAGGCGGTGCAGCATGAAAATCGCTCAATTAGGCGAAGCCGCCAACAATCACATCTTGATTGGCGAGGTCATTGCAAGCGTTAAACGTCTGGTTAAAGCATGGCAGATCTGGCGCATTGATTGCCAGTATCGCGCCCTGGGCGACTACATCGAAGAGTTAAAAACTAACCAAGAAGCGACCGAGCGCAACCGCATTGATTTGTTGATGCGTCGTGCAGATGTACGTGCAGCCATGCTTGATTTGGGAGGGCAATAACATGAGTAGCCCAATGCAAAAAATGGAATCCATGCTCAGCAATGGACAACAGCCCAGCTACACCGATCTTGAAGAAGTGCTGGCGCAGTGTCTAACAGAGAGAAGTAATTTTGAAAGTATTGCCATAGAGATGGGGAATTGGCTCGGTTCACTGGTCACCGCCCATATAGAAAAAGACGCAGTGGCAATCATAGACATCTTGGACGCCATCATAAAAACGAATGTGAAAATCGTGCCAAAAGCTAGTAAGGAGATCCACTAATGCCACAAGCGCTGATCTTGTTCCTATCCACCTTCGTACTGGTGTTCGCCCTGGGCTTTCAAAGTCTCAATGTGAACCAGGGGCGTTACATGGCGGCGGGTATCACTAGCTTTGTGGTCGGTGCTGGCCAAATGCTCTTGTACAAACTCGCTCCTGGTGCGGGCTGGTTAGAGATAGGTGCTTATCTGGTCGGTGGGCCGCTGGGGATTATTGCATCGATGTTGGTACACCGCAGGTGGATGCGATGAGCTTGCCGACTTTTGATTGTCCAGTGTGCCGCAACCCTTTGACATGGGACATCGTCTTTGCGCACCAGGGCGTACGTGATGCGATGGTGGCATTGGTCGAAGCCTCATCAGAAGGCCGCAAGCTGTTGCGCCCCATGCTGGCCTACATCACTTTGTTTGCGCCATCCAAGACAGCCATGCGTTATGAGCGCATAGCAAGTCTCGCCAATGAGCTGGTGGCGATGATCGCACCAGCAACGTTGGAACGTGGCGGCAGGATCTGGCCAGCGCCACTGGACTACTGGAGACAAGGTTTTGAAGAAGTAGTCCAGCGCGCCCACGGCAACAACGGTTTGCGCCTGCCATTGTCTAGCCACGGCTATTTGCTGGAAGTTGTTATGGGCTACGCCAACAAGAGTGAAGGAAAAGCAGAAACCATAAATGAGCAAAAGCGCGCAGGCCACGCAGGTAGTGGCAGCACCAGACAGAACGTACAGCAAGGGCCAGCCAAAGTAGAAGCCATCTTGCCGCGTACCAAGATGCCAGCCCATGTCAGTGAACAGTTAAAACAACTCACCAGAAGAAAGGACTTTCAGCATGAATAAGTTTGACCCCATTGTCCCCTGGCCACCGCCAGAGCAGCCCAGCAAAGAACCACGGCAACACCGCATCCCCATCGGCCCAACAGATGTTTAACACCAGGAGCAACACATGAACCAAGCAACCATAGCAATCCCAGAAGGCTATCTCAGAAATGCGCAAGGTCACCTTGTGCCTTTAACGCTGATCAAGCCAATTGACCAGACCCGTGATCAGGTAGTGCAAGAGCTGGCGCTTGCCGCTAAAACGATGCGCGATCTATTGAGTAAATTTAAAGGCCAGGTGTTTGGCGACGTGGCCGCATTCATCACCCTCAGCGCCGAGCAGTATGGCGTAGAGCTGGGCGGTAAAAAAGGTAACGTCACGCTGCATAGCTTCGATGGTCAATTCAAGATCCAGCTGGCCATACAAGAAAACATCACCTTTGATGAACGCCTACAGGCCGCTAAAGCATTGATTGATGAGTG
The DNA here is from genome assembly GCA_030645915.1 of Undibacterium sp. Taxonomy (GTDB): domain Bacteria; phylum Pseudomonadota; class Gammaproteobacteria; order Burkholderiales; family Burkholderiaceae_D; genus Undibacterium. The sequence goes on along the minus strand of JAUSNO010000038.1, from coordinate 274,402 downwards.
CATAGAAGAATGGTCTGTGGGTAGTGATCCCAAGATAAAAGTGCTGGTGCATGACGCCTTCAAGGCCGACAAGGAAGGCAATATCAACACCGGCCGCGTGCTAGGCCTGCGCCGCCTGGATATCAAAGACGACAAATGGACCCGTGCTATGACCGCCATTGGTGAGTCTTTACAGGTAGTGGGTAGCAAGCAATACATGCGCTTTTATGAGCGCGTAGGCGAAGACAAGTACCTGCCTATCAGTTTGGATATGGCTGCGATTTAACGATTAATTGGCGCGCCCAGATGCAGGTGGCGCAAATCTTCAGCAGAACTAACGTAACAGCATCTGCATATCTTGGGTTCCCATTTGCCTGAGCGAGTGTGCCGGATGACCCACGAGACGGGTCATTTTTTAATGTCATTACAACGAAAGAACATCATGACTACATCAGTAAAAGTAACCGCGCATTGTGCGAGTACCAAGGAAGTACAGATCCATGTTTCAGGCGTCTTAGATGCGGTTCTACAAGACGGTGAATCAAAAGAAATTTGCGCGTATGACGCCCGCGTGATTGAAGTTCGAGAAGTTTTAAAAGCGCAGTAATTCAATATTATTTAACGGAGTAACACATGAACAAGCAACAACTAGTCGCAGCAATCCAGGAACGCGCTCTCCACTACAAAGACTCTGGCGTGCAAAAAAATTCAGTCGAAGCCGTATTGGATTCATTGGCCGACGTACTCCATGGCGCATTAGCCAAAGGTGAAGACGTCGCGTTACCTGGAGTTGGTAAATTCACGATAGATAGGCGTGCGGCCCGTAAAGGCCGCAACCCTGCCACGGGTGCAGAGATCGACATCCCCGCCAAGACAGTGCCGAAGTTCAGCGCAGCCAAATCCTTAAAAGATGTTGTGGCAACTGGTTTCTAAACAAGCGAAACCATATCGGTGCAATCACCGATATGGTCTGCCGGACAGGGTTGTCCGGTACTGATGAGCAGCCGAGGGAAATATGCCAATCACAAAAGAACAATGGACGCAGGTCGAAACAGAACTATCTGGATCATGGGGGCATGTAGAAATGCTGATCGATGGTTTTAAAGTGACTTTACAGATCGAGCGCATTAAATCGCTGAAGTACACCATCGTGACCTACGTCAATGGTCAATGGTGTGGCAAATGGACGAGAGAAGACAGCGACGAAGGTAAGCGATTCTTTTGCCCTAAGGCATCCTTCTTGCTGACAGCTAAATGTCGTGCCGACTTGATTAAGATCTGGGGTGGTAAGCGCTGCCCCAAAGCGAAACTGGATGAGTTAAACAAAAAATATACGACACGCCTGCCACATTGGAACAACGTTAAATCCATGCGTCGTCACTTTGAAAAAAACAATCAAAGCCTAGAATTGGTGTCGATTGGTTATCAACCATGAAGCCGTTAAAAACCGCCGACCAACTGCGCAATGCCGAGATGGCACAGATCCATATCGCCAAGAAAGAGCTGGCGCTGGAGGATGATGCCTACCGCGCTTTGCTGCTGCAGGTGACTGGCAAGACATCAAGCAAAGATTTAACGTGGCAAGGTCGCAAGGCGCTCCTGGATCATTTTAAAAAGATAGGCTGGAAGGCCAAGGGTAAATCCGGTGGTCGCGGTTTGCCACAAGTGGCGGTTGATCGCATGCCGCGTATGCGCAAGATTGAAGCGCTGTTGGCAGAGGCCGGGCGGCCATGGTCTTACCTTGACCCTATCGTCAAAAATTTGAAGCGTTCCAGCATCCAGTTTTGTGATGTCGATGATCTATCCAAGATCATCGCCGCCTTGATGGCTGACGCCAAGCGTCACGGAAGGATTTAACATGGCACTGCCCAACACCCCAGACGGCACCGTTAAAATGCTCATCAGCCTAATTGGTGAAGCTGCAGCGCTACGGATGATGGATGCCAAGAACTTTGGCGGTGGCCGCTTTGATTTTCCTAAATCAGAAGTCGGTCTGGGCGCGCAAACTTTCGCAGCACTGGCTGAAGTGGTGAGCATGGCCAACGCGCAGCGCTTGTGTAAACACTTTGGTGGTGAGTGCCTTTATATCCCTAATTTATCCAACCACTACCGCGAAGAACGCAATCGCCGCATTGTGACCGCTTATAATGCTGGCTCGACTGTGCGCGAACTCATGCGTGAACATGAAATATCTGATCGATGGGTGCATCATATTTTAAAGACTACCGACATGAGTGATGTCGGGCGTGGTGTACAAGAGAGTTTGTTTTAATTAACCAAAAGGATGACGATGAAAGCCTTGATCGCTGCTATTGCTCTGTTAGTCGCTGGTTCGGCAAGTGCCGAAATATATAAATGTACAGTCGATGGTAAGACCTCGTTTTCAGAGACGCCATGTGTCAATGCCAAGGCTGGTGGTGCGATTAAGCTTAAGCTGGATGAACCTACGGCAAAGCCTATACTGGCCGTTGCAAATGCAGCTGGATCTGCTCCAGTAGTTAGCGACAAAGATAAAAGCGATCAGGATTTCAGAGTGCGTCACCGTTTGCGTGCGATAGAAGAAGAGATCACCAGAGCACAAGCGCAGATTCGGTCATTGAATAGCCAGATGGAAACCGAGATGGATAACTTGCGCGCCTCAAAACGCATATCCAATAACAATCTTGCTGGTGCCACTCGCGATGTTAGTATCAGCGGAGAAATGGAAGCCGTCGCCAGCAAATATACCAATAAGATTAAATCGTTAGAGGTTGAAATTGAAACTCTACGTCAAGAGCGCACTAAGTTACAAAAATAAATCTTTCAATTAAATTTCATCAAAGGCCGCAAGCTAATCCCTTGCGGCCTTTGACGTTTACCCCGAACCCCATCTCATAGCTGCGCCGTATTGCCTTCAATAAACTGAGTTCTGGATTAACACCATTCAATCCCAGAACTTCCACCCAGTTTAGGAGCGCACATGAAAAAATACCCCCGCATGACAGACTGGCTGATCTTTGCCTTAGCCATGTCAGTCTTGATATTTGCCCTGGCACCAAACCAGATCCCCGTCAGCCTGTACAAGATCAACCTGATTGCGTTGGCGGGCGTGGTTGGCTATTGGCTTGATCGCTCCTTGTTCCCGTATGCGCGGCCTGATAGCTTCATAGCCGAGGATGAAATAGCCGCTGACATTGATGATAGCGGGCTGATCTTCGACCTTGAAAACTTCGTGCAAAACGATTTGCTGTTTGTAGCGGCACAGATACGCCGTGCCATCATTGTGGCAGCAAGCATGATCGCCGTTGGGCTGGGGGCATAATGCGTCGCCGATCCCAAATGACTGAGTCGGCCAAATTGTTTTTGGCATTGCTGTTCATGTTTGTCGTTGTCTTTGTTGTGGCGATGCTGGCGACAGTCATCACTTCCTCACAAGCCTGCGCTCAAGATTTGCCGAGAACCGCCCTGCAACACCGTGCCGAGTTAACACGCATTGCCCACGCTGGATGGGGTCTTGATGCACCGGTACCGATGTTTGCCGCCCAGATCCAGCAGGAAAGCGGCTGGAACCCACAAGCCGTATCACGGGTTGGTGCTAAGGGTATGGCGCAGTTTATGCCAGCCACAAGCAAGTGGTGGTGTACGTTAAACAAACTATCTGCTACTGATTGCCAGCCAAGCAATCCGGTCTGGGCCATGCGTTCACTGGTTGGCTATGACAGATGGATTTATCAACGTGTAAGTGGTGCGGAGTTTGACCGCCTATGGGCAACACTACGCAGCTATAACGGCGGGCTAGGTCATTGGCAGAAGGAAGCGGCCAAGGCAGGCATAGGCGCTGATCGGGTCGCCATCGATGCCGCTTGTGGCCGCGCCAGCCGCCATATTATCCATTGCGCTGAAAACCTCTCTTACCCCGATCGCATTCTCAATCGCATCCAGCCGCGCTATGCATCCTGGGGCAGAGTCGTGGTGCCAACATGATCGGCCTGTTCATCAAAACCTATTGGTCGCAGCTGGTGACGCTGGCGCTTGGATTGCTGCTGGGCTGTTTTGTCACCAGCTGGTTTAACGCTGGCGAGCTAGCGATTGCCAAGGGCGACAATGCCACGCTCAAAGCGACGCATAGCGAAGAGGTCGCGCAAACTACCAGTGCAGCACTCAAGCGCATCGTGACCGCCAATGAACGGGCAGACAGTTTACAGATCGCCCTGGACGACACCGAGCAACGCCTTGCCACTTCAAAAACGGAGAACCAACGTGAAATCAACCGTACGACTACTGGCAATACTTGCCTCAACAACGCTACTGTGCGCCTGCTCAACAATGCGACAGCAAGAGGTAAAGCTACAGCCCTGCCCACGCCCGCCAGCGAGCCTGTTGAAGCGGATGCCGCCATTGCCACCGATACCGACGTCGCCACCTGGATCAACGACGCCAAAGCCCAATACGAGGTCTGCCGCGCCAGGTTAGATACCTTGATCGATTGGGAAAGCCCTATCAACTCACTAGAAGATTTAACGCATGACTGATTTTATTGATCGCGCTGCAGAGCAGGAAGAACACACCCGCACTTTGGCTTTGCAAGAACAAGCGCGCCGTGCTGGTCTGGCTGGCAAAACTCTGCTTGATAGCAATGTGCTGTGTAGTGATTGCGATGAGGCTATCCCCATGCGCCGCCGTATTGCAATGCCAGGTTGTCAGTGCTGTATCGACTGCCAAACCCGACGTGAGCAAGAATTTTATCAACGCTAGATAAAGCACCGGAAACCTCATGAGACCAAAGATCCATCATCAGCCGAACCGTCCACCGAAAGAAGCCCGCATGGATATCAGCAACAACGACCTAGCCCGCATCCTCGGAAATATCGAAGCAAACGTCGCCACACAAATGCAGTCTTCTTTACGTCAAGAGGCTGCGATTACTGCCTTGGATCAGAAGATGACACATCGCCTAGATGGCATGGATGGTCGACTGCGTGAGATTGAAAAAATCAATCCCGCCAAAATTGCCGAGGCGGTAAAGGATCACACCACCCGGATTAACGCACTAGAGCAAGGGTCTGCCAGAAATGCCGCACTCGCTGGTATGGGGGCATCGCTTGCCGTTGCCGCCGTGGTCGAGTTCATAAAACGCAAGCTGGGGCAGTAATGGCCAAGCCAGCAGCCATCCGCACCAAGCTACGCAAGCACTATGTGTTTGATCGCCTCTCATTAGAGCAGGCATCCAAACTCGCTGGCGTGACTTACAGCACCGCCAAACGATGGAAAGACAAGGCTATCGCTGAAGGCGATGACTGGGACAAGCTCAAGAACGCCTCAGCCTTGGCTGGTGGCAGCATTGAGCAACTGTCACAACAGATCCTTACCGAGATGCTGGTGCAGTTCAATAGCGTGCTGGAGCTGATCAAGGCCGATGAAAAGATGGCAGCGGTGACCCGGGTAGAGCTGTTGTCGTCACTGATGGACAACATTCACAAGTCCATGTCAGCAATGCGCCGCTTTCTGCCAGAGACCAATGCGCTGGCGATTGGGATGCAGGTATTACGTGGCATGGCTGAGTTTGTGCAAAGCCGCTTTCCTCAACATGGTGCTGCGTTTGTTGAGATTTTGGAGCCATTCGGCGATGAGTTGGCGCGCATCTTGGCTGAATCAAAATGAAGCTCAAAGACTTAAAGCTGCAGATCGCTGCCCTTGCCGGGCAGTTTCGCTTACAAATCGAGGCCGAGTGCGATGGCTTTGATCCTAACCCTGCACAAAGTGCCAAGCGCGTTAAACAGGCGCAGAACGATTACGAGTTCTTCGCCCGTACCTACTTCCCGCATTACATCAAGCATGACAATGCGGTCTTGCATGATTATCTGTACAAGCGTTTGCCAGAGTTGGTCGATGCGCCAGAAGGCCAGCATGAAGCGATCGCCGCCCCACGCGGTAACGCCAAATCTACCCTGGTCACACAGATCTTTACGCTCTGGTGCGTGGTCACTGGCCGCAAGCGCTACCCTCTGATCATCATGGACGCACTGGATCAGGCGGCGACCATGCTGGAGGCGATCAAGGCTGAACTGGCATTTAACCCCCGCCTGGCAATGGATTATCCCAATGCCACTGGGCAGGGGCGCGTCTGGCAGGTCGGCACCATCACGACCGCCAACGATTGCAAGATACAGGCGTTTGGCTCAGGCAAGCGCATGCGTGGCTTGCGCCATGGCCCTTATCGTCCTGATCTGGCCATCGGCGATGATCTGGAAAATGATGAGAACGTGCGTAGCCCCGATCAACGCGACAAGCTAGAGAGCTGGCTCAAGAAGACGGTGCTGTCCCTCGGTGCCGCAGATGACACCATGGACGTGATTGTCATCGGTACCATCTTGCATTACGACTCAGTACTCTCCAGGCTGCTTAAGAATCCGCTATGGAAGCGTAAGAAGTTCAAGGCCATCATCGACTGGCCGCACCGCATGGACTTATGGGATGAATGGGAAGAGATCCTGCTCAACACCGATGATGAGGGCGTGAGCGCCAATCTGTTCTATCTGGCCAATCGCGGATTCATGGAATTGGGGGCAACGGTCTGCTGGCCTGCTGGCCAGCCACTGTTAAAACTCATGTTAAAGCGTGCCCGCGATGGACATGCCGCTTTTGACTCAGAGCAACAGAATGACCCGGTGTCAGGTGATGATGCGCCATTTGCCAATGGCATCATCCAGTTTTGGGTCAACCGTTTGAATGAATGGATTTTTTATGGTGCCTGTGATCCGTCTTTGGGCAAGCATGGTGCTAGCCGTGATCCTTCTGCTTTGCTGGTGGGTGGTTATAACCGCACCACGGGCGTGCTCGATGTGGTGGAAGCGAAAATAGCCAAACGACTGCCCGACAAGATCATCAGCGATGTGATTGAGCTGCAGCGCCAATACCGCTGCCTGCTGTGGGTGGTCGAGTCGGTGCAGTTTCAGGAGTTCTTGCGCACTGAGTTAATCAAGCGCAGCGCCAAGATGGGCATACCGGTACCGGCACGCTCGGTCATCCCGCACACCGATAAATTGCTCCGTATAGAAAGCCTGCAGCCGCACGTCGCGAATGGGCTGATTCGCTTGCATCCATCGCAGAGCACGCTGATAGAACAGCTCACGCACTTCCCCAAAGGCGACCATGATGACGGCCCTGATGCGCTGCACATGCTGTGGATGGCGGCGGTATCGTCTGGCGTGTTTGAGTTTGAAGCGGCCAGCAATGGCAAGCGACATAGCAGCGACCAGGACGAACGTTTTGACGATAACGATTACCAGAGCGCTAGTGGCGGCTGGTAGGGAGAGAAAATGAATATTAAAGATTCGATCATAAATAGACGCCAGGTATATGCATACTTTGACGGTAGTGATTTATACGCGCTACTTTCTAAGAAGGTAGCGGACGACACTGGATTTCCAATTGATCCAAGGAAAACAAAGATCAGCGTCACCATTTCAAAAAAAGATAGCGGCGCAGGTTTTACCAATTATGCAGAAGTCACATTGACCAATGATTTAACGCCTACTGAAGAAGCGCCATGAATCTTTACTGTAACGACTGTGCCTCGTTCCGCAAGAATGCTATTTGCCAAAAATGCGGTGGTAAAACATTTACGCCTCATGAAAGCTTTACTGAGCTTAAATTGCCGTCGATTGACCGTATCCGAGAACTTGCAAAAGAAGTCGGTTATGCCATTGGCGTACATGGAACTTTAGAACGAGACCTTGATTTGATTGCAGCTCCGTGGTCGGATGATGCCATCGGGAATAAGGGCTTGATGGACCATATTGCCAAAGGAATGAATGCCAGAATCATATCTATCGAACGCAAGCCGCTAGGCAGATATGCTGCGACGATTCAGATTGACGGATGGTTCAAGCCTATTGATCTGTCAGTTTGCCCAATTCTTCAACCAAGCTAAAACAAAAGGAAAAACGTACGCGCTGACTGGCGCAACCAGTCGCCACACGCATGAGCACTGAGTGACAAAGCCAGGGCGTGGCTGCATTCGGAAGAACTTGATTTAGTGCTCAGCCGTGTGGTGAATGCGTAGGCTGATGCGAATGAGTTGGAATATAGCGGGTGGCGACGTTCTAGGCTGTACCACGAAAGTGAGCTAGGCAGCTTCTATAAAAAATCACTCATCCCGTGTGCCAGGATCAGCTCTGGCCACCACATTAAATTTGAAGAGGAAAACATGGCAATCATCGACATCAACGGCAACCCAATAAAAAGCGAGATCCTGCAGGAGCCGCAGACCGCCAAGCTGATGCAGCTGCACATGGAGTATGCCAACCACCCCAGCCGTGGTTTAACGCCTGCGCGTTTGGCTAGTATTCTGCAGCAGGCCGAGCAAGGTAACCTGCTTGCTCAGGCGGAGCTGTTCGCCGATATGGAGGAGAAAGACGGCCATCTCTACGCCGAGATGAACAAGCGCAAGCGCGCCATCTTGACCATCGACTGGGAGATCCGGCCGCCGCGCAATGCCTCTGCAGCAGAAAAAAAACAAGCCGACTATTTAACGGAACTGGTGCAAGACTTCCCCTCCTGGGACAATCTTCTGCTAGATGCCTTGGACGGTATCGGGCATGGCTACTCGTGCATAGAGTTGGAATGGCTGCTGACTGGTAAAGAGTACCTGGTCAAGGCGGCTTTCCACCGTCCGCCCAGCTGGTTCACCGTCAATCAGCAGAACCAAAACGAATTGCGCCTGCGTGACAACTCCAGCAACGGGGCCGAGCTGGCGCAGTTCGGCTGGATCGTGCATAAGCATCGCGCCCGTACAGGCGTGCTGGCGCGCACTGGCCTGCATCGTATATTGGCATGGCCGTTCCTGTTCAAGAATTACGCGATCAGGGATCTGGCCGAGCTGCTGGAGATTTACGGCTTGCCGATTCGCCTGGGTAAATATCCACCAGGCACGGGCGATGCAGAAAAGGCTACCTTACTGCGCGCCGTCACCCAGCTGGGCCATGCGGCGGCAGGCATCATCCCTGAGAGCATGTCGATAGAATTTCAGACTGCTGCCGCAGGCAACCATGATCCATTCCAGGCGATGGTGACGTGGGCAGAGCAAACCATGTCCAAGGCGATACTGGGCGGCACGCTCACCAGCCAGGCCGACGGCAAGTCATCGACCAATGCGCTAGGCCAGGTGCATGATGAGGCCCGCCGCGAGATCTTGACTTCTGACGCCAAGCAGCTGGCCGCGACGCTTACCCGCGACTTGTTGTACCCCTTGCTGGTGTTAAACGGCAATCAGGTCACTGACCCGCGCCGTATGCCGCATCTGTATTTTGATGTGCGCGAGGAAGAAGATTTTAAAATGATTGCGGATGCCTTGCCCAATCTGGTGAATCTGGATATGCCCGTGCCTGTATCGTGGGTGCAGCGCAAGTTGGCGATCCCGGCACAGCAAGGTGATGAGCCAATGCTTAAGCCAGTCAAGACGCCCGCCCCGGTTGGTCTGCCAGCCAACCTGCCTACCAATGCGCCCAGGGCAAATGCCTTGGCGGCGTTAAATGTGTCTGGTCAAGACCCGATTGCACAGCTACAGCACAATACACAATTGCAAAATGACAGCGTATGGACGCAGGTAGTCGCGCACATTGAGCAGCTGGTCAGCGATGCTGAAGATTTGCCAGCGCTGCAGAATGCCTTGCTCGCAGCCTACAGCGGCTTGCCCTTGGAGGATCTGCAGGCCGTGATGGCGCAAGGTTTTGTCCTGGCGCAATTAGCGGGCATGCTGGATGTGAAGACGGGTAAGTAGCATGGGTGACTATGTGCAACTGCCGCCCTGGAACAAACCGTTTGCCGAGCAGCTTGCTTTCTTTAAGAAGAAATTAAACCTGCCGACCGAGCAATGGGATGACATCTTGCGCGCAGCGCATGACAAAGCCTTTATCGTCGCCGGTGCGCAAAATGCCGACCTGCTAGCCGACTTGCATACGGCAGTAGCCAAAGCGATCGATAAGGGATTGGGGCTGGAAGCTTTCAGGAAAGATTTCAAAACCCTGGTGGCCAAACATGGCTGGACTGGCTGGACAGGCGAAGGCAGCAAGGCTGGGGTGGCATGGCGCACCAAAGTCATCTATCAAACCAATATGTCCACCAGTTACGCGGCTGGCCGCTGGCAGCAGCTGAACGACCCAGACCTTTTGAAAGCGATGCCATATTGGCGTTACAAGCACAGCGACAGCGTATTAACGCCGCGCCCATTGCATCTGAGTTGGGATGGTTTAACGCTGCCGCACGATCACGCTTTCTGGATAACCCACTTTCCGCCCAATGGCTGGGGCTGTCACTGCCGTGTGACCCCGGTGAACAAGGCAGAGTTCATGCAGGCGGTAGCTTCTGGCCGTGGCCCGGCGGAAGCGCCAAAGGCGGGAGACACTGAAGGCATAGACACCGGCTTTGATTACGCTCCTGGTGCAAATGTTGATCTGAGTTTGCGCCAGGTGGTGCAAGACAAGCTCATTACCTATCCGCCAGCGATCACCAAAGCCTTAACGCGGGACATCAACCGGTATATCAATGCGGAAGACTTGGTGCCTGATTTTGTTAAACGATCAATCGACAAGCCGACGTTGACAGAAACCATGTGGCTGGGATTTGTCGAAGATCCAGCCGTCTTGAGCAAGGTGCTCAAAGAAGACGTGACCGGCTACATGGTGACTTTGCGTTCTGATATGCCGCGTCATGTGGAACGTCACCATGGACAGGATGGCGGCACTCAGAGACCACCACAACCTGCGGACTATGCATTCTTAATAGATGTGATCAATGCGCCAGATAAGGTCATTGAAGGGCAAGATACGGGGAAATTTGCAAGGGTAGTCTTGCTCAAAGAAATCAATGGAGAAGTTTTTAGGGCAACGTTTGAAGTGCAGCCGGGGAAGAGAAATAAGGCATTGACGCTGGTGTCGCTGGTCATAAAGACTGGTAAGTAGCTGCGGGAGTTAATGCTGCACCAGAAGTGCCCTCTAACCTCAACGTCCTAAACGAGACCGCATCTGCTACTTACCATAGTTAAATCATAGCACAGGAACCGACATGCTAAAAATCGAATTCAATGTTGGCCCCGCCCAGGCAGCGCTTGATCGTCTGATCGCTGCTACAACGGATACCAGACCCGCCATGGTAGCGATAGGCGAGCGCTTGATGGAAGTGTCCAAGCGCAGCTTTGAGACTTCCTCCTCGCCAAGCGGCGTGCCATGGTTGCCGAACAGTCAGACGACTATCGTGCGCTTCCTGGATCAGCTTAAGGGAAACTACAAGAAAGACGGCACGCTCTCAAAAAAAGGGATTGCCCGTGCCATTAGTAAAAAGCCCTTGATCGGCAATAGCAAGGACCTATCGCGCCAGTTTAGCTACGTGGCAGACGCTGGCTCGGTGACAGTCAGTAATTCGATGGTGTACGCAGCCATGCAACAGTTTGGCGGTACCAAGGCGCAGTTCCCCCATCTTTGGGGCGATATCCCTGCGCGTCCGTTCATGCCGATGGATGCCGCTGGTCAAGCAGATAAGACCGCACAAAAGATAGTGGAAGACATCGTTCAGTTTCATATCGAGAATGCGATCAATGGATAATTTCCCCAAAAAGGCGAAATCGGGCGCACACGGCGTTTTAAGTTAAGGCCGTGCAACTTTCCACACCTTGCGCAGTTACCTAGCGTTAAACGGGCGTTAAATCCGTTTTAAATGGCATGCTCACCGTTAACACTCATGTCGGTTTGCAATAGTTATGCGGTTTGGCTGAATTATCCATCGCACCATCTCACTGAAGTACATCGACTCGTCGCCTTGTTTTTGTCGCCGCACACTAGCGGCATGTCTAAAAAAATCCTTCCAAAATCGAAAGTCGGTACCGCTGTTGCCGCGTTGTCGATCCAGATTGCCGACCGTACTGGCAAAGTGATCCAGCTGTTGCCTGCTGGTCGGTTTAGTTCTGTCGATGGCCGCCCGGCATCGATGGCCGCCTGTGCCGAATGGGTGCTCGATGCTGCCAATGCGCAAGAGCTGATTGCCGCAGCTGCTGCCCGTGGCAATCCTGCCGTGATCGATTACGAGCACCAGACCCTGATGAAAGACAAGAACGGCCAGCCCGCTCCCGCAGCCGGTTGGTTCAAGACGCTGGAATGGCGCGAAGGTGTGGGCTTGTTTGCCATTGATGTGGAATGGACGCCTGCCGCCGCTCAACAAATTCTGGATGGTGAATACAAATTCATCAGCCCAGTGATCCGCTTTGCACCAGATACAGGTCGCGTTACTGGCTTGATGATGGCTGCACTGACCAACTACGCAGGTATTGACGGGATGCAGCAGGCCACCCTGGCTGCGATGTCTTCCCATTTCTTTAACGATGAAGCGCTTGACCCACACCCACTTGAGGACGCACCCATGAATGCACTGTTAGCCGCACTACTAAAAACACTTGGTCTTGATGACAAGGCCGATGAAGCCACTGCGATCGCCGCACTGAACGCATTTGTTGCTAAGGCAAGCGCGAATGCCGATGCAGCCACCGCCCTGGCTGCCAATATCGAAGCCAATGGCGCGCCAGACCCTACTAAGTTTGTACCGATCGCCGCCGTGACTGCCATGCAGACGCAATTGTCAGCATTGTCCAATCAGGTCAATGGTGATGCCGTGACGAAAGTAATCAATGAAGCGCGTGCTGCAGGCAAGGTAGTGCCTGCCATGGAAGCACATTTACATGCCATGGGTATGCGCGATCTGGCTGCGCTCACGCAGTTTATCGGCACGCTGCCCGCAATGGCAGCATTGACCGGCACACAGACGCAGGGCAAGCCACCAGTGGACGTGAATGCCGCTTTATCTAGCGAACAAAGCGCCGTGTGCAAAGCCCTGGGGCTGGCTGAAGCCGATTACAAGAAGTCACTCACTGCAGCTTAATGCTGCCCTGAACCAGCAAACACCTTCCTTTATTTAACGCTTAGAACACTTAGGAGCGCACCATGACTGCAGCAGCCGCTGACCGCAACACCATCCGCCGCGACGGATCGGTATTTGAATTCCCCGTTAAAGCCGCCACAAAAATATTCGCGGGCACGATGGTGGCCATTGACACCGTCAACAATCTGGCGATTCCAGGCAAGACCGCCACTACCCTCAAGTCTGTTGGTGTATGCCAGGCATTCACCGACAACAGCACTGGCGTAGATGGCGATATCAAGGTGCGTCTGTTCCGTGGCCCTGAAGCTGTGTTCCGCATGGCCAACTCAGCAGCCGGTGATCTGATCGTTTTGGGTGACATCGGCGCTGATTGCTACATGGTCGATGATTCCACCGTGGCCAAGACTAGCGGCACCGCTACCCGCAGCATCGCTGGCAAGATCCGCGATGTCGACAGCGGCGGCGTCTGGGTTGAGTTTTAAGCACCTCGCCGGGTAACAAGTAGCAGACGGCTGCAAACACGTTTCATCCTATTTAATTATTTAACGGAGTACTTATGATTATCAATCAAAGCAATCTTGCAGCGCTGATGGTGGGCTTCAAGATGATTTTTCAGAAAGCCTTTGAGGGCACACCTTCCGACTGGGAAAAGATCGCCATGCTGGTGCCATCGACCACGGCAAAAGAGGTGTATGCATGGCTTGGCAAGACTACACGCTTCCGTGAGTGGATCGGTGATCGCCAGATTCAAAACCTCGAATCGCATGATTTTTCGATCAAGAACAAACCATGGGAAAACACCGTCGGTGTGAACCGTGAGGCAATCGAAGATGACACGATAGGCTTATATACACCGACGCTGGCCCAGCTTGGTCAGGACGCAAAACAGCACCCGGATGAAATGATATTCGCGTTACTGGCGGCAGGTTTTACCGGTCTGTGTTACGACGGCCAATACTTCTTTGATACGGACCACCCTGTAAAAAATGCAGATGGCACGATCGGGTCGGTATCGAACTTTGGCGGCGGTGCAGGAGCAGCATGGTATCTGCTTGATACGAGCAAAGTCGTCAAGCCATTGATCTACCAAGTGCGCAAGGATTACAGCTTTGTATCGATGGACAAAGAGACCGATGACAACGTGTTTAACCGTAAAGAGTATGTGTACGGCGTTGATGCACGCAGCAATGTCGGTTATGGCCTGTGGCAAATGGCTTATGCCAGCAAAAACACCCTGGACGCTACTTCCTACGGTGCAGCCCGCGCCGCAATGATGAACGTGAAAGGCGATAACGGTAAACCATTAGGGGTCAAGCCTACCTTGCTGGTCGTGCCGCCGAACATGGAGAAAATAGCGTTGGAACTCTTGCAGGCGGAGAAAAACGCCAGCGGTGCTACCAACATCTACCAAAACACGGCGCAGTTGCTGGTCACGTCCTGGCTGTCGTAATCGGCTAAACCATAGAGGTGAAGCCTAACGGTTTCGCCTCTTGTCTCAACAAAGTATCAACACTGCTTTATACCGTTAAATATTAGGAGCATCCCATGTCAAAAATTACCGTATTACGTGTCGTCAGCAAGAGAGCTAGTTTTCGCCGTGTCGGCTTTCAATTTAGTGCTGAGCCGTTAGACATCCCGGTCGCCAACCTCAGCAAAGAACAACGTGCAGCCATTGACGAAGATAATTCTTTAGTGGCGTATGAACTAGAAGTCGATGTGCCAGAGGCCACTGACGAAGTAGCCAAGCCTGTTGCCAAGTCCGGCACCACCAAGAAGTAAATTAGGAAATCATGAGCTACTGCGCCAAATCAGACATGATCGCTGCCTTCGGTGAAGAGGAATTAATCCAACTCACCGACCGCCAGTTTGCCGCCACCGTTGATGAGTCGGTGTTGGCGCTAGCGATAGCCGCCGCTGAGGCAGAGATCAATATCTGGTTGGCGGGTAGCTATACCTTGCCTCTGTCAAGCGTACCAGCGGTGCTGACACGTATGGCTTGCGACTTCACCCGGTATATCTTGTCGGGCGACATTGCAGAAGATCACGCGATCAGTATCCGCTACCGCGATCAGATGAAGAAATTGCAGGCGATCGCCTCCGGCAAGGCTTCCCTTGGATTAGATCAGGCAGGCACTCAAACCGCCCGCGTTGACCTGGTACAGATTGCCGCTGGCCGCAATGACTTTGGCGACAGGAGCAGCTGGTGATCGATGACTACCTGATTTTGGAAAACTTGCTGGTCGCCCGTATCAAAGAGGCGATGCCAGACCTCAAGGCCGTGATGACTGCGATCGATTTGTCCAAAGTGTCAGCGGGGAGCAAGGTAGAGCCGGCAGCCCATGTGATCTATCTGGGCGATGAAATCGGCGAAGGTGCCAACTCACAAGGTGGCACTGGTGCCGCCCAGGTCGTCACACAGATATGGATGGTTGTCCTGGTCGTCAAGTTTGCAGGCACCGTCACCACGGGAAAAGGCAACCGTGAAAAGGCAGGTCCACTCATCGCCCAGTTACTCAAGGCGCTATCTGGCTGGCAACCGGCCGCTGGTACGGTACGCGTACCCTTGACAACGCTGCGCCGTACCCATGCACCCAAGGTCGGATACGACAATGGATTTGCCTATTACCCCTATGCATTTAAAACCACTCACGTCACGTTAGGAAAACCATGAAACCCAACACAGTCACCGTAGTCTTGAAAACCAAGCACACCCACGAAGGCGTTAAATATGAAGCGGGCAGCACTTTGAATGTGCATCCAGTGGACGCGGGCTGGCTGATTAGCCAGGGCGTTGCCGAAGTACAGCATCCAGAAGCTGAAGCCAAGAAAAAGTAAGCCGGGCAGCGGTTTATTGAATTGATGTTTAAGTAGCCTGACAACCAATTTCATCCACACCAGGAGTTAACATGACACAGTATTTTTTAGGACAGGGCAAAGTCTTTATTGCCTCCCGTGATAGCGCAGGCAAGCCGCAAGCACAGCGCTGGCTAGGCGACGTCTCAGCGGCAAAGTTTGGCTTGAAGAGCACAACCGCAGACCATAAAGAGTCATATTCAGGCCAGCGCTCATTGGCAAAAAAGATCGTCACAGGCAAAGATGCCACCATCGATTTAACGCTGATGGAGATCTCGCAAGACAATCTGGCCTTAGCCTTGTATGGTAAGCCAACAAGCATTGCCACAGGATCGATCACGGGTGAGCAATTGCCTGCTGACCTGATCGTGGGTGATCGTGTGTCGCTGAAATATCTCAAAGTATCGACGGTAGTCATCACTGACTCAACGCCAGTAACGCCATTGACCGTGGGCGCGCTCAAATATGATCTCGATGCAGAGTTTGGCGCGATCACTTTTAAAGACGTATCGGCACTGGTGCAGCCCTTTAAAGTGGCCTATACACATGCGGCACTAGACAATGTATCAGTATTTACAGCGCCGCAACCAGAAGTGTTTTTGCGCTACGAAGGGATCAATCTGGCCGAAGGTAACGCCCCGATTGTGCTGGAGTTGTACAAGGTAAACACCGAACCGCTGAAAGACTTGTCACTCATCACAGACAAAATAGCGGATATGAATATCACGGCAGCCGTGTTGATTGATTCGACCAAACCAGTCGATGATGAATTTGGTCAGTTCGGCCGCATCCTGCAGGTAACGCCAGTCCCATAGAGACTAGCATCCCACCATTCGCGGGATTATCTTCCCACTGAAGCCCCTCAACTGGGGCTTTTTTTATGTGCGCACTACACTGGTTATCAGTCATTCAGACATTGATCCCACCAGGAGCACAGCATGCAAACCGCCTCACAAAATCCAGCTTCCAATAGCGCCACCACTGATAGTACAAGCGCGCTGGCCGCTATCATCCCAGCTACTAATCTAATCGTCATCGCAGGCGTTAGCATTCCGGTTCGCCAGATAAAAATGGGCGCATTGCCTGACGTCTTGCGCGCATTGCAGCCGATTGCCCACATGCTGATGCAGCCTGAAAAATTGAACATTCCAAGTATGTTCATGCTGTATGCCGATGAATGTTTAACGCTCATTACCGTGCTCTCTGGCCAGTCTCGTGCATGGGTTGACGATCTGGAAGTCGATGAAGGTCTGATGCTATTCACCGCTTTTTTGGAGGTGAATGCAGATTTTTTTATCCGCCAAGTCCTGCCGCAACTGGCAGGCGCACTGGAAAGAATGACCAGCAAGGTCAACCAAAGCACAGCCCAGATCGCAACAGCTGGGCTGACAGCCTCCAACTCTTAATCCAGGCTGGCCATCGGCTTAACGACATCATGGACTACACCTGGTCGCAATTCGTCGCGTTTTCTCGCAGTGTCTCTGCTGAGAAAAAGCGTCACAACGAAGAGCTATTCGGCCTGATGTTTATTGCCGTGCGCGGTAGCGAAGACAGCGTTAAAGCGATGTTAAAAAGTTTGGAGAATTAAGTGTCTCAAATTGCTCTTGAACTTAAAATTAAAGCGCTCGTTGAGGGGTTGAACAATGTCACTCAATTGGCAACTGAGTTGCGTGGTACCGGAACTGCCGCCAAAGATGCTGGTAGCAATGCAACATCTGGTGCAACTGGCTTTGATGGGCTGAAAAACAAAATTGGTGGTGCTGGTAGTGGTGCCAAAGAGATGGACGGCATCGTAGGCGGCAGCCTCAACCCCACACTTAGCCTACTAAAGGATAACGTTGGCAAGCTGGTTGGTGCTTTTACTGCATTGGCGCTCGCCTACGGCCTTAAAGAGTCAGCCGACTATGCTGCTCGTACTGAAGTATTGGGAACGACCCTGGGCGTAGTCGCCAAGAACGCAGGCTATGGCGCAACTGAGATAGCCGGGTACGAAAAAGAAGTCAAGGGTCTGGGTATCACGACTCAGGCAACACGCCAGGCTTTAACGCAGATGATTCAGGCAGGCTTAGAGATTGGCCCCGCTGCCGCTGGACAGGTATCTCAGGTCGCCAAATTAGCGCGTGCCGCTCAAGATTTAGCAGTAGTCACAGGAGAAAACTCCAGCGCTACGCTAAACCGCCTCATTACCAATATTCAGCAGATGGATACTGAGGGTCTGCGTTATATGGGGCTGACAGTCAATATTCAGCAGGCGCAAGACAAATTTGCCTTATCGCTAGGTAAAACATCTGAAGAGCTCACCCAGCAACAAAAGATACAAGCAGTCGCCAATGCTGCACTTGCCCAGGCCGCCACGCTTACTGGCGCTTATGAAGCGTCAATGCAGAATGTAGGCAAGCAATTGCAGTCTATTAAACGTTACCAGGATGAGCTAGCGAACGACATCGGCAACAAGTTACTGCCAGCGTATTACCAGCTGGTAGTCGCGGCTACAGATTTTTTAAAGGTTGCAGATGAGATAGTTGTTGGTGTCGATAGCAATGGTAACAGCGCACGTAATCTGGCAGAGGGCGTTAAAGAATTTTTTGGTGGACTAAAAGATTTAGGGCTTGCCGTAATCCAGCTCCTTGCCGAGATCACCCCGGCATTCATTGAATTGACCAGTCAGGTGCTGAACTTTAGCGGTGACGTGCTGGAAGGCATTGCGGGTATTCTCGGCTTTGCTTCTGCTATAGATGCTGCTGGGCAGAAAACTACAGGGTTTGGTCAGATTTTACGGGTGATCATTGAGACCTTCTCGTTTATGGTGGCAGGATTTCGCGACGGTCTGGACTTCATCAATATGGGGGTAGCCGAACTCGGTGGCGAGTTCCAGATCTTGGTTGGCACCATGATTAAGGGATGGGGGCTGCTCTTAAGCTATATCTCAAAAGATACTGGTGCTGCAGTTCAAAAGGCAGGCGAATCCATGATTGCCGTTGGTATCCGCATGCGTGCTTTCGCGGCGGATACTGCTACCAACTTTGCAAACGGTAGCACCCATGTTGGCAAACTCAATGCTGCATTAGAGCAGACAAAAGCCATCAGCACTGCGCTGGCCAAGGCGACCGGCTTTAACGAAGTAGAAGAACAGATCCGCAAGCTGGTAGAGGCAAAACGAAAAAGCTCGCTCACCGACGTAGAGTTAAAAAAGGGATCGGATGAAGTTGCGATCGCCATTAAACGCCTGGGCGTTGAAGTTGATGCAACTACTGGAAAAACCAGACTAAGTGAAGAGCAAGTAAGAAAGCTCGGTACCGCGCTCCTCAACGTCACCAAGGATTCTGCACAGCAGTTTTCTGAGGCCATCAATGACATGGGCCTGAAGTTAATTAAACTGGGTGGGGTCGAGTATTTAACGCCATTAAGTAAAGAATTCGACAAGCTCTCTGGTGACGTATTGAAGTTGGCAGACAATGCGACAACGACCAGTTTGCAGTTTAGAGAAGCGTTTTCTAATGGACTCGATTCTGCCAAGACATTAGCTGATATCGACAAAATTTCTGACTCTTTAGTCAACGCAAAGAACGCTGGCAAAGATGTCGCAGACGCTGCAACTGAGATTAATAGCAAGTTTGAAGAGGTATTCGCTACAGCGTTAAAAGCAGCTAGAACGAAAGATGATTTTGCGCGATTGACTGCTGAGCTAAGGCAGATGGGTGATAAGGGTGAGATATCTGCCAAACTTATCGACAAAGCAATGGCAGACCTCCAGGAGCGTATCAAAGGGACGCGTGCGGAAACCGCGTTGCTGGCACAACAAACTACTGATTTAGGCAGGTCTAATCTAACAGTGGCACAAGCCCATCTGGGAGTGGTGCGAGCTGATTATGAGGTTGGTCATGCCAGACTTGATGTCTGGAAAGCACAAAATAAATACTCGCGAGATGGCACTGATCTATCTCAACAAGAATTAAAGCTTGCGCAGTTGAATCTACAGTTAGCCCAGGCGAAGGCTGGAGAGGCAAGGCTTGCATATGCTGAAGCGCAGCAATCAGCAAAGGTTGTATTGGCTACGCAGGAAGAAATTCTCGCGGTAATACGGCTGCAGCGCGACCCCAATAATGAGGCGTTGATATTAGCAAGAGAGGCCGCAAAAATTAAGTTGGAAGGTGAAACAGCCGCGTATGAAGTTGCTAAGCAGCGAGCTGAAAAACAACAAGAGATAGTGCTTAAAACTGAGGAAGAAGTTTACAAACAAAAAGAGCTGGTAGAGCAAGCTAAAGCAGTTGAAGAAGAAACGCAAAAAATAAAAAACAATATGCAAGGGACAGCTGACGCTACGGGAAGAGCTGCTCAGAATATGAGTAATCTGGGAAATAATTCGCGTAATAGTGGGTCATCTTCTGGATCAAATAATAGGTCAGGGTCAGGAGGTGCATCAGGCGGTAGTGATGCAAGCAAGAAGAATGGTAGCCAAAGCCGCGATGGACGTATCACTGTGATGGGCGACCCTAACCAATCAAATACACCTACCGATGTTCAAGACTTCGTAAAAAACGGTGCCAAGAATTCAAACTTCACCGACAAAGACAATGTCACCTGGAGCAAAAATTCACAAGG
Organism: Undibacterium sp.; assembly: GCA_030645915.1. Taxonomy (GTDB): domain Bacteria; phylum Pseudomonadota; class Gammaproteobacteria; order Burkholderiales; family Burkholderiaceae_D; genus Undibacterium. The sequence continues at coordinate 254,062 of JAUSNO010000038.1, read as the reverse complement.
CCAGATGGGCAATAACGCCACGCCAACTGGATCCACCCAGGTCTCTGCAGAGGAAAACCGCTATTGGGATTTTAAAGAGGGAAAAATCTCCAAGGCTGACGCAAAAGACACTGAGTACATCAAGGGTATCTGGTCTGCCGCCCAGGCGAATTTAGAGACTGCGCAGCAAGTCGGCGGTGAATATTTAGTATCCGCAAAGAAGTCATGGAACTTTGCCAGACGTGCCATGGAGTCGCTTGGATTAAGCACCACCTTTGGCGGGTCAGCAGGTTTTAACGATGGCAGCGGTGACACTGGAGGCTTTGGCGGATTTGGTAGCGGCAATGGTGGCTTTGGCAACTTTGGCGGCAATCAGGTCAATGCCAATAGTTTGCTGCAACAGGTGCAATACCAGTCATCACCGCTGCCGCAAGTCAATCCAAATCAAGCTGCAAAGTCTTCAAAAACGATCCAGGTCAACTTTACCAATGACAGTGGCAAGGTCGTTCCGATGACTATCGACGCCTCTAATGAGCAAACCTTGCTGGATCTGTTAAAGCGCGCAAAAGGAGTTTCAACATGATCCTTCGACATTTAACGCTCTTGCAAAACATCGCGCTATCGCATGATTTGCTATGGGTGGATGAACACAGCTGGTCGCCTGTGATTGCCAATGTGGAATACAGCCTTACTGGTGCTTTGATCGTTGAGTCTGCTACACGCCTGGCTGGCCGCCATATCACATTGCAGGCACCCGATGCCGAGATGGCATGGCATATCCGCAGCACAGTAGATTTGCTGCGCTCATGGTGTGCCACGCCGGGGCAACAGTTTTTATTAACGCTAGATGATATGCGCAGCTTTACGGTGATGTTTCGCCACCACGAAGCCCCTGCGATGGAATCTACACCAGTGAGTGGTTTTGCTACTTATGACGCAGACGACTACTGGCAAGTGACACTGAAATTTATGGAGGTAATAGCATGACGATTCAAGAAGGCAACATCAAACTGCTCAAGTCGCAAGTAATGGATGATGTTGACGAAGGCGGTGGAAGATCAAACGGCGTAGTCATTGCTGATGGATCTAGTAATTCGATTTTTCCAGACATTTCAGAGCTTGACCGCGCCTATGGTCGCGTCAATCTACGTAAATTATTTGTCAGCGTTGACACGCCAGACACCGATACGTATTTTGGGGTGAACATTATCATCGCCGACCCACCAGACGATCCAAAAGTGTCGTGCACACTTTTTACGACACAAGATGGGTTCGACCACCGTTCGGATGCCAAGTTAAAACTGGAATCCTATGTGATCGCAGGTCCTTTGGATAACATGATCCCGTATGGCCAGCAGGTAATCGGCCAACGCGCTGTACTGGCCTACCAGCGGGTTGAACACAGCTTGCCGGAGGTAGGGCAAGTGTTTGCGATGGCCACTGAGGCGGGAACAATCAAGCAGCAGTATTTTAGAATTTCTGAGATATCCCACAATATCCAAACGTTTGAAGATCAAACGGGGCCATTTCAGCGCCGCGTCATCTATATGACGACTTCTGACGCGCTGCGTTACACCTTCCCAGGAGAAGAGCCTCAGAGGATATTCACATCGGCGCAGTATCCGTTGAGTTCGCGCATCCGTAAAACAACGGTTGCAGATGCATCGCGTTACTACGGTACGCACCCCTTGACGCTTGCCTCACTGACTGGCGATCTTACTGTTAAAGCGGCGACCGTTTACAGCCCGTTGGTGCCGAGTTCGACCATTGAAACGCCGCTGGTATCGGCAACGATACAGACACAAAGCCCAGTCATCGCATCGGGTAACGCGGCGACTTTTCCTTCATCCGTATGGGGCGGGTCAATTCGCCCTTTGTATCTCGGTGGAGGTATCAAACCTCGTTCACTGGTGATCAGCACCGGCAGTGTCGATGCCAACAACCCGAAAACAGACGATGGCAATGGCAATATCTGCTTACCATCAGGCGCTGTGGTTGGGGCTGTCGATTACGTACTGGGTGCGGTCATCCCTGATGCTGCAACAGGGACATGGTCGGTCGGCGCAAGCGTAGTCTTCACCTACGGCGCAGCACAACCTCAGTCATCGTTCACGGGGTCAGTCGATATCGAATTGGCGAACAGGGGTTCGGTATATATTCAAACTCTGACACCTCCACCCGCACCGGGGACTGCGTTCGTTGATTTCATGGCGTTGGGTAAGTGGTATCGTCTGCGCGACCTAAATGGCGACGGTATATTAAAGGGTGATGAGCAATCGTTCGGCACTGGTCAGGTCAACTACATAACAGGGACGGTTTTAGTGACACTTGGCGCCTTGCCCGACATCGGAAGTGCGGTCATGTTCGCTTGGGGTTCGCCAATCGATAATCACGTCAGAACCAATGTTGCCAGTGGCTTTTCCAGCTCAGTTGTTCTGAGTAAGACCGGTGCTGCAAAATCTACTGTATCGGTGTCAGTGACGGTAGCAGGTTCCGTCAAGACTTTGGTCGAATCTGGAACTGGCGTTTTGTCTGGCGATGGGATGACGGGTACGATTAATTATTCAACGGGGGAAGTTACCGTCAATGGCTACCGCGACCCCTTAACTGATATGTCCGTGTCGTATTCGTATGGGGCTATCTCAACGGGATTGCCGACAACAATATCCGAGTCTTTTAACAGTATCGCTCGTGAGTCTGACACAACACTTATTTTACAAACAGCATCGGTGTCGGCTTTGATACCTGGCACCGTTAAACTGGAATGGGCAACCAACTTGATGGTCTACCCAAACCGTGCGCCCCTACCGGGAAACATACCGTTCACAATCCGCATTGAAGATGATGGTTTGGGTAATTTGAAAAAACCTAACGGGACTATTTTAGGGACTGTCAATTACGCCACTGGGCAACTGCACTTCCAGCCGGCAACGTCAATTCTAATGCTATCCCCCGATTGGAGTTTTGTTTCATCCCCCGGATACGATGCTAACGACTGGCGAAGTGGTCACTATGACTACGCAGGAACTCAATCTGCGCAGCCAATTGCGACCGATGCACCCTACACAACGGTATTTACTGTCAAATACCAAAACACAGCCAGCGTTGGTACCTTAGATACTGCAACTGAGACGTTTGCCTCCCCCCTGAACTTCGATCTGATCGCCGGTTCATCAGAAACAGTGGTGAATAACAGTGTGGTATTTAATGTGGGATCAGCCAGGTACATTGATCGCTCAGGGGTTATCTATAAAGATGTGGTACTCACTAGCGGCGCAGCAACGCCCGCAGGCACCATCGACTATTCCACAGGTAAGGTATCACTCACTAACTGGGCATATTCAGCCACAACACCAACACTGGTAATCGATTCGTGTTTAACACTTGTAAGTTCGCGTGGAACTCAGTTCGCCTCGTTCAGAACGGCAGGCGCACCCATCCGACCATCCAGTCTGTATATCCAGGCGACAGCATTCGATGGGACCTTAATTTCAGGTACGTCAGATAACGACGGCAACATCAGCGGCGCATTGGTGAAGGGTGTCGTACATAACACAACCGGCGTGGTTCAAGTGGTGTTCGGTGAGTTTATTGCACCTGCTGGGCATGAAACAGATTGGTGGTACAACGCTGCCAATATCATCGGTGGCCAGATATTCAAGCCGACGATTGTTTTTCCTGAAAGCATCCAATATAACGCGGTGGTTACATCAACCTTGCCACTAGACGCCACTGTGCTTGGCATTGACCCAGTGCGCTTGCCGTCCGATGGTAGGGTGCCGGTGATCCGCACCGGTGATATGGCAGTGATCCACAATACCGCCAAAACCACTGCGCAAACTGTCAGCAATGGGCAAGTCATTAACGTTGGACGGGTAAGGATATCTCGCGTGCGGGTGCTTGACTCACTCGGTGTGCCGATCACGACTGGGTACACAGTTGATCTTGATGCGGGGACGGTGACTTTTGCCAATGTATCTGGTTACTCTCAGCCCGTCAGAGTGGAACATCGGGTCGAAGATATGTCCCTGGTATCAGATGCGCAGATCAATGGCAGCATATCGATCGCGCAAAGGCTGACACATGATTTCCCCATTGGCTCATTCATTAGCTCAGCCCTCATTGTTGCTGACATGAAAGCGCGAGTCCCGTTGATATTTGATCAGGCAACGTGGAATTCACTCTTTACCGATACACAAGTCGGCTCTGCTGCCACCGCCACATTTAACGATGTGCTTGCCCCCATTGCTGTGACAAACGGTGGCGCAATTAGTGAGCGTTGGGTGATCCGCTTTACAAATACAAACAGTTTTGAAGTGATTGGCGAGCACGTTGGTGTTATCGCAACCGGCAACACTGCAGCGGACTGCTCACCGATCAATCCTTCGCATGGTTCAGCTTACTTTTCTATCCCCGCAATAGGCTGGGGCACAGGCTGGGCAGCCGGTAATGTGTTGAGATTCAATACAGTTGGTGCCCTATATCCAGTATGGGTCACTCGTACCATTCAGCAAGGTCCAGCGACTGCACAAGATGACGCATTCACGATTTTGATTCGCGGCGATATTGATCGCCCTTAATCACCCTTAATAGGAGAAATACAAATGACTTCACCGGTAGATACAAGCGTTAAATATTTTCATTCAGGCATGGTTGGCGCGCCCGTTTTAAGCGGTTTAGCGGGCTCGCTGATTGCGGTGTTAGATGCGTGCCTAGTGAATGGTTTCGCGTTAAAAAGCGTGGATAGCCTAGTTGTTGCATCCAATGTGGCAACGATCAACGTCAGCACGGGAATTACCGGCGAAGTGGGCGCGGTGGTGCTGGTTACAGGCGCTACCCCTGCCGCGTTAAACGGCGAACAGAAAATCACGGCCGTAGGGTCTAACTCGGCGTCGTTCGCCACCACGGGCATAACCGACCAGACGGCAACTGGAACTATTACCGTAAAAATGGCACCGGCCGGATGGTCTAAGGCGTTTTCTGGCACGAACAAAGCTGCGTACAAAGCCACCGACGTAACGGCAACAGGGCACTATCTAAGGGTGAACGACGCTACCACACAAACAGCCCGCGTGATGGGGTACGAAAGCATGGTGGACGTGGATACCGGGACCGCGGGGTTCCCTACGGAATTGCAAAGAACGGGGGGGTTGTGGTGGTCTAAGAGTAACCTAACCACGTCAGCTGCTAGAGGCTGGGTATTAGTGGCCAATGGTAAGTTTTTTTCGTTTTCTCGGACGTATCAGGACTCATACCTGACTAGCAATGAAATTACCGCTTTCGGGGACTGCGTTTCGCTTAAAGCGGGGGACGCGTTTTGTTCTTTTGTTACGGGCATGTTGGGTAACGTATCCTCGGGCGGCGCAGTTACGGCTAACCAGCTTTGGGGGTCGTCACCCAACACCTTGGCAGAATGGTATATGTCCCGAAGTTACACCGCCTTGGGATATTCGCTTCAGCTAAAAAGAAACTTCGTGCACCCGTGCCCCTCTACGCTGGCGTGGGACTCAGGAGGAAGTAACGCGACTATCCCATACCCTAACTATGCCGACGGGGGATTGTACGTGTCCCCCCAGTTCATTGTGGAGGGCATGGCGGGGACACTCAGGGGGAGCGTGCCTGGGGCGTACGGATGTCCTCAAGCTGTAGCGGACGGGCAATTCGCTACTAGGGATTCCGTAATGGGGGTAACGGGGCTTCCTGGGCGAACGCTAAAGGCTGTTACCTGTGGGGGTTCCCCGCTTATAGGGGTTATGTTTTTCGACATTACTGGACCCTGGGGGTAGGGTATGGCGTCCCACACAAAAGCGGTGTTAGCGTCTACGTTGGTGGCGCTGGCACGCGTCACTCGTCCCGCCGTAAACTTTAAAGGTACCAGACTACCCATTATGTTTCGGGACGTGAACCACGGGGGGCGGGGTATAGTTTCCGGTACGGTAAAGGATAAAGGTTCGCCGGACACTCCGGTAGCTAGACGCGTACGTTTGCACCGTAAAATAGACGGCATGCTGGTGCGTGAAATGTGGAGCGCGGCGGATGGGTCGTATGCGTTCGCGGGGCTTGCTATCCAGCTTTATTACGTAGTTTCGCACGACCACACCGGCAATTTTAACGCAGTCATTAAAGACAGCATCATGCCGGAGGTCGCATGACTTTAGGTATTTCATCGCGTCAAAAACAGTCAGTGTCTAATGCCAGAAAAGCCGATATTGATGCTGCCGGAACCGCAGCGAAAATGCATTGTTATGCTGCCCCGCGGGTAGCTAAAGGAGCTGCACCCGCCGCTGCGCCATTATGCAGTTTTGACCTCACTTACCCTTGCGGTACCGTCGATGCCGCTGGTCTGCATCTGTCTGTGTCGGGGCCGTCACAGGTTGCTAGCAGTGGTTTGATCGACTGGTGCCGCACTGCCGATGGTGACGATAATTTTGTGATGGATGGTGATGTCCGCATGCCAGGTGACCCAGATGCCGCTATTGCTGACTATCTGGTCGATAATTCAACCGTCTTCGCGGGTGGCTTCGTCGTCTTGGTTTCTGCACTGATAGCCGAGGGCGGCTGATACCGTGGCAACTGACTTACTATTTGCGAGTGCGTTAAACACAGTTCACCCTGTCAACTTAACGTTTGGCGCGGGCGATGAAGCTGCGATCACGTATTCGTATTTAACGATGTCAGCGGTTGTGCCGCCGCCAACTGTATCAGGCCATATCATTGATGTCGCAAAGTTAGCTATCGTCGCCACAGTGCCGGTACCCGCCATGAGTGCAAGTATGGTGTATGACAACGCTGTCTATCGTGGTCCAGCTGGTGAGGCTGCCAATAAATGGAACATTGCAAGCGTGCTGGCAAAGGCAACTGAAGATCGTGTCGAATCGGTAGACCATATTCATACGGATAAACAGTCTGTGTGGCAGCCTGGTAGCGTCATGAGTAATTCAACTTCGATGGTGATATTGTCAGCAATATCGACTAAGGCAAACAATTCAACGTCTTGGAAAGAAGCCGACCAGGTTAAAAGCGAACGAAAAAGTATCTTTTCTAGCATGCTTAGATTGCGCAATGCGAGCCAGTCGAAAAACCAAGTCGCCATACCTGTTGCTCATCAGGTGCAATCTTCATATCAAGATAAATTAAGAGTGCCTAGGCCAACCATTGCATCAACATGGGGCTTAGCTGTTAAAAAACAAAAAGACATTACGACACGCGCTGGCAAGGCCAAATTTTTGGCAATCAGCAAAACAAGCCATTGGCAAAACGCCAAAAAACCGCCTCCTGGTACCTATACATGGGTAACGCCAGTCATACCCGCAGAGGTGTGCTATCACCCGCCGCATGGATTGAATGTTCCATTGCTGTTTTCAGATCCTTATGTCAACAGCACCGACATCTTGTTTTATTGCGCCGCACATGCGGTGCCACCAGCAACTCAGGTCGTACCATTCAGGAGAACCTATATCGTGATCAATGAAGTTAGCTTAAGACGCGTGGATGGCAACCACATTTTGCCGGACGTGTCCCTCAGTCTCAATATTGATATGGACAGTTGGACATGGGGATTCTCTGCCTCGCTACCAGCAGCAACACTGCCTTTGATAGAGCCTGGTGTATCTGGTGACCCAGTGATATTGGAGGCGACCATTAATGGCAGCGTTTATTTACTGCTGGCAGAGGGTATTCAACGCGATCGCATATTTGGTAAGTCATCGATTACGGTGACAGGCAGAGGCCAATCGGCCATGCTGGCAGACCCATACAGCCCGATCCTAAGCTTCACCAATACCATCGATAGAACAGCCCAGCAGTTGATGAATGATGCGCTCATGTTTAACGGTGTAACGCTGGGTTGGGCGGTCGATTGGCGCATTGATGATTGGCTGGTACCTTCCGGCGTCTGGACTTACCAAGGCTCTTACATGGGGGCGGTGACAACCATTGCAGCTGCAGCTGGCGCATTCATCCAGCCAGATCCGGTCAATAAGACATTGCGGGTGCGGCCACGCTTCCCAGCTAAGCCATGGGAATGGAACGCCGCCACGCCTGATCTGGAGTTGCCATCTGCAGCGATCGTTAAAGAGTCGATTGCATGGATCGATAAGCCTGCATATAACGCGATTTACATCAGCGGATCTACTGCTGGCGGCGTTTTAGGACACGTTAAGCGTATTGGGTCGGCTGGTGATGTGATCGCCCCAATGGTGACTGATGCATTAATTACCGATGCGATAGCTGCCAGACAGCGCGGTCTTTCTCTGTTAGCCGATACGGGGCGCTCTGCAACATATTCGCTCAGCCTGCCAGTGTTGCCAGAGACGGGAATTATCGATCCAGGCACGCTGGTTCGTTATGTCGACGGCACTGCGATTATAGGTGTCGTTAAGAGCGTGTCAATCAGCGCCAGTGAAGCAACAGCGCGTCAAACAATAGAGGTGCAGACCTATGGCTAATCTATACCGAGTATTTAAGGATTTGATTCCAGATGCACCATTGCTGGTCGGTACAGTTACCGCTGTCTTGTCCGGCCACTGTTTAATAACCTTGCCAGGTGGCGGGCAAGTAACTGGTCGTGGCACGTCATCAATAGGTCAGAAAGTATTTGTGCGCGATGGGGTGATTGAAGGCAATGCACCGAATTTAACGGTAGAAGTAATCGATATTTAGTAATAAGAACAGAGCGACTAAGACGATGCGTCAACACCGTTTTAGTCGTTCGATTGCAGTGAATGCCTGCGCACAAACCAAGGCTCTGCCACCCCGTACGGAGGCGGCGAATCTTAGCACAGGGGCGTTAAATGATAGAAATTCGTTGTGGCAATTGTCATAAAAAATTAGGCGAAGGTGAATATCAAAGGCTCAATATAAAATGCCCGCGATGTAATACATTGAATCAATTGAGTGCCGTGAGCGCCCATCCAGAACGCCCAGGAGCGTCATTAGGAGTAACAAGTAATGACAAACCCCATCATCCCGTGGCTGGGCGGTAAGCGCCGATTAGCCGATAAGCTCATGCCTCTTTTCCCAAAACATGAATGCTATGTAGAGGTATTTTGCGGCGGTGCTGCACTCTATTTCCTGCGGCCATTCCCAGCGGCCACAGAGGTAATCAACGATATCAACGGCGAACTGGTGAACTTATACCGAGTTGTGCAGCACCACCTGGAAGAGTTCGTCAGACAGTTTAAGTGGGCAATCAGTAGCCGCCAAATCTTCAAATGGCAGAAAGACACCCCACTGGAAACACTCACCGACATCCAGCGCGCCGCCCGATTCTACTACCTGCAACAGCATGCCTTTGGCGGCAAAGTCACTGGCCAGAACTTCGGCACGGCCACTACTGGATCACCGATTAACCTATGCCGGATAGAAGAAGCGTTAAGCGCCGCACACCTACGCCTATCCGGTACATACGTGGAAAACCTCACCTGGCAAGACTGTATGAAGCGCTATGACAGGCCGCATACCTTCTTCTATTGCGATCCACCGTACTGGGAGACCGAGGGCTATGGCGTTGACTTCGGCTTTGAGCAATACCAACAAATGGCCGACTTTATGCGTACGTGCAAGGGTAAAGTTATGGTCAGCATCAACGACCACCCCGCCATCAGGGAAGCGTTTAACGGTCTGCACATGATGGGCCTAGACATCAAATACAGCGTATCAAACACCCACGGCCAGCCCGAAACGAGCAAGGAGCTGGTGATTATGAATTGGGAACCAAGCATCATGGATAGCCTGTTCTGAAGTCGTGACGCTATGCTGTCCTTTCTTTAATCAAATATTGAAAGGTCAAAATGAAAAATGTAGAAATAGATGGTTTTCGCGTAACGTTTGAGCATAACGAGGAGTTGCCTGGTGTGTTTTTTCCTAACGGACGTCTCATAAACATTGCGACTAATGAGGAAGGGGCGCGGTTATCGATAGGAAGGCATTTCAACAACATTGTTGATGCAGATAATGCAGTAATTCAGCTTGCAAGGTCTCGAATTAACTCGAATACATGGCGCAATTGATAGGATGCGATATCGGGATTCCGATATCGCATCCGCGTGAGCGTTAAACAAAAGGCCGCCTTGTGCGGTCTTTTGTACTTTTGGTGACAAATAACCCGCTAAAATGTGAGAAATGCAGTGCCAAACATTACGCAAATGGGTGCCAAATGCGGCGCGGCGTTACACTTTTGCAAAATGAGCTCCTCGCTCACGCAATACCCATGCGGGTTTGCAGCCTGCCTGGCCTGCAGGGCGCATGGGTGCTGCGTAGTGGCGGGGGTGCAAATAGTGTTGATGTATCAGGATCGACGTCTGAACCATCCCGCAAGCGACATACGGTCACGCGTTGCCGGCAATACCTCATGTTGCATGTCGGCCGACAAGAACAGCACCAGCCTGCATGCCAGCGGCGTAATGTCTTGCGTGCATTCGCCCTCGGGATGCAGACGCAAGGCGCCGCCCTGTTCTGGCAGCCAATCTTCGTTGAGATAAATCACCGCCGAGATGGTACGACAGTCATCGTCGCGGAAGCGATCCAGATGCTTCATATACGACGCGCCTGGCGCATAAAATGCAAAGTGACTTTCGTATTCATCCAATCCCAGAAACAAATGCCGGTTCAAGAGCAAGCGCAGGTTGTCCATGATCTGCAAATAGCGGTCACACGCTAACGATTGCCCGGCTTTGAGCCAGCGTATCTGGTCGCCCCGGATGCTGGCTTGACGCGTTTGCTGCTTGCCGCGACCTACGCTGGCCCATTTCAAGGCATCGACATTTCTCAATGCCAGGCATTCTGCCGCCAAAGCCAGCGTTAAATCGGCGGGCAAAAAAAGCTGGTGTTGCGACCAGCCATGCTCGACCAGATTGTCGAGCATGGCAGATTGCTGCCCCGCGCTAAAATAGCCGGGGCAAGCAGTCAGTTCTGTAGGGATCACTGAAGGTCTTTCTTGGAAAACGTGCAGGAACAGCTTTTCGCATTAACCCAAGAGTGAGGGAGCTTTTTGATGCCAGATCGATTGATGAAAATTCTTGATGAACCCAAAAAAGACACAGGGTTTAAAAAAAGAGGAGCAAATCAAGGTTTGCCAAATGCTGCCGGTGCCGTGTTTATGCTTGCACCGGCTGATTGTACAAGCTTTGCCTCGCTACCCGGCTGAGTATCGTAGCGAATGTGGTTTAACCGGGGTACAGAATTGATCAGACCCGTGGTTTTACCAGGCGTGCTCACTTTTTACGCGTGTTAAGTGTGCTAGCGCACTGAACTTATTGCCAATATTGTCTATAAGTTAAATGGCAACTCGCACTCTTAGGAAATCACCTTTAACTTGGACTAAGGAAGAACATGTCAAACCTACTCGATTTAAAAACCTCTGAATTTAGTTACGATCCCGACAATCTACTAGATACCCTGATCGAACAGCTGCACTTTAAGAACGATGCCGCGCTTTCCAGGGCACTCGAAGTCGCCCCGCCCGTGATCAGCAAAATTCGTCACCGTCGCCTGCCTATCGGTGCCTCGCTCTTGATTCGCATGCATGAAATTTCCAATCTCAGTATCAAGGAATTGCGCGCCTTCATGGGTGATCGCCGGGCAAAATTCAGAATCAGTCCGCAGCACTTCAAACCAGTATCAAACCAAATGAAGGGCGCCTGATCTGTTACGCCAGAATGGATGCGTTGCTGGTGCAGCGAGCATCGTAACATCATGCTGTTCAAGCTCAATCGGGCGTGAGCAACACCTTGGTTCATCTAGATTGAGGGATGGGTTGAATTGATGATGGTTATTGCCAAACCCGATGTAAAGCCGGGCGGGCTCAGCAGCTGGTAGTCAGCGGAGTCATGCGGGTTTGCCGCCTGCCTGGTCTGCAGTGCGTATGGTTATTGCGTCTCAAGAAATAACGTACTGGTTGCGCCCGGCGTGCTTGCCTTTGTAAAGGGCCGTGTCTGCACGTATGATTGCCTCATTGATTCCCTCGTTCTCGCCAATTTGCGCCAGACCAATCGTAATGGTGATGAACAGCGATTGATCGTCGCCGATAGGAATCGGGGTTTTCTCGATAGTGGTGATGGCGCGGTGCGCTGATTGTGCGGCTTCGTCAGGTGATCTGCAGCGTAACAGCCATAAAAATTCCTCTCCTCCAAAACGATACAGCGGATCATTCCCCCGGATAAGCAGCTTCAAGCTTGAAGCAAGATGGCGCAATACGATATCTCCCACGGGATGTCCATATTGATCATTCACCAGTTTGAAGTGATCGACGTCGATCATGGCGGCATACAGCAAAAAATTGTTGCGCAGCGCATCTTTGTGCGCCAGTGCAAAATCATTTTCGATGCCATAGCGCAGCGGCAGTCCGGTCAGCGGATCGTGTCGCACCGCATGTGACAACACCAGTGTTTTTAACTTCGCCAGCAGGATCAGCAGCTCAGATTGCGATTTTTCGAAGTTGTCCAGATCAATGTTATTGCCCGCTCTGCCATCCATCACGTTGTTGCAGATGGAACGACTGGAGTCATGCATGAACTGATGAATTAAAACAATGCGCTGAGTCGCTTCAGTATCGACCATCTCAAAGTACGGCACATTCGACGTAAACCAGCGCCCGAAACTGCATAGCGTATGCGCCATGGGAGAGAGCACATCGTCACCGGGGGATTCGCGTAACACAGCGCAGCGCAAGATCCGTCGCGTCAACATCATGTGTGCTTCTATCGCAGCATCAAACTCTGCAATGAAAATTTCAGTTTCAAGCGAAAAATTTGGCATAAAGTTGTCCGTTTAAGTCTTCAGGTCTGAAAACAGCGGTATTTGAGGGCAAATCAACAAGCAGTTCTCAAACTTCAACATGGCTTTGCAAACGAAGTTATTTCTAACTGGAACTATACTGAAACTATAACTGAATCTATTTCAATTTTGGTATTTTCCCGGCACACATCACATTTGTTGTGCGGCGATGCGGGTTAGCCGCCTGTCTGGCCTGCGCATGGGTATGCGTGTACGGCTATTTGTCGGTTTTTTTACGGCACTTGGGGCAGGTAACTGCAGCATCAGGAAATAAGGACCAGCCATCGTTTTTATCACCATGCGTTCTCCCGCATAGCGAATATGCCTGTCTGACGAGACCCGATTTCAATTCGGCCGCGTTGCACCGGACAATATGCACGACCATCCCTTGCTCGCTCCGCACGCCATTCACGCTACGGCCAGAGAGAACGGCGGGCGATAAAGTCAGCTCCATGTTGGTTTCCTGTTGTTGGATTAATGGTGACGAATCATACAATCGACATAACCCGGAGCGCAATGCCCATGCGGGTTTTCGGCCTGCCTGGCCTGCAGGGCGCATGGGTATTGCGTGGTGGAGTAGTGCCTGGGATTAAATCGTAGGGTGCGCCATGCGCACCTCTAATTCAACATCAACAGCGTGCATATATTTGGCATCGCAAGGTGATGCGGTGCGCATGGCGCACCCTACAGAGGAACGCATGCCACGCATGTTGCTATTTTTTTTCGGGATTAGAAAACATTTAGCCAACCTTCTCTGTAAAAGATTTCGACTTTTGAGCAGCGTCTATAAATTTTTCAAGTACATCTTGAACAGGTAATTTATCTCCATGTGTTCCATCTAAAGTTTGTGAAGAGTTTTGTGTAATAGCATCTATCATCTTCTTAATAAAATCTTTTTGCATCGTTTTGTCTTCGTCTCCAAGAGCGGCCAATTGATCTTTATAACTCTTATAGGATTTCGCCAATGCTTCTTTATGTGCATATTCTTGAAGTAGTCTTTGATTCTCACTTCGTCTCTTAGTTGCGTAGAAAGCTAGCCATAAAATAGGTGCGTAAAATGGTGCTTTATATAAAAGACCTTTTAAGACGTCGGACCATTCGGTGTATTTTATGAAAGATATACTTTTCCAAAATTCGATATGTTCAATCGAAAGTAAAAAAGAAATTAAAACGAGAATGCCAATACAAGTAAAAAATAAGTAAGTTGAATCTCTAATCGGAGTGACGAATGAACTTCCCATTTCCTTGTACGCCGAGGCTAAACCTGCACTTGTTGCGCCTGGGAGCAGTGTTTCAATTTGTTTATTTAGTTCGTTATATTTTGAAATTTGATCTTTTTCAAATTTCGACAATACGCTCATCCGAGTCGTTAATTCATTTTCCAAACCACCTTCTGGTTTTTCAGTGCCTTCAATAATTTTTCCGAATATTTTCAGATGAAATGCTTCCAGTGACTTTATTTGATTGGATGCAGCTGTTAAGAGAGAATCGATTTTTTCTTTATCATTTAAAATTATCTCTTTAGTGTCAAGGAGCTCTCTCTTTATCGAGTTTTTGCTCTCATTTCCGATAAGTAATTCCACATAATATTCGTTAATTTTTTTGTATTCGGTTTCTGAGTTGAAAAATAAACCATCTATTGAATTTTTGAGATGCTCAATATGCTCATTACTATTTGAAATGGTTTTATGCAACTCTTCAGAAGATCGATTGACTTCGGTAATTGCATTGATTAATACCTTGCTTTGTTCTTCATATTGTTTGATCTCAGTCGTTAAATTTACAGCTTTTTCACGAAAGGAGTCTCCATAACTATTAATCGTTTTACTATATTCTTCGAGTGACTTTCGCACAGCCCGATTGCCTATATTTACGTTCACCATATAGGGGCGAATGTAAGTCAATAAATTATCCGCATTACTATTGGCAGTTTGTAGATGGCTAATATTTCTATTGCTATTGAAAAGAAAAATGTTATTCGCGCATTGTTCAGCTTGTTGTTGAAATGGATCCCAAGTTGTTTGGGGAACGAATTCAGGATCTATTCCATTAATCATTTCGTCGATATATGAGATGACCTTCTTTAAACGAGCTAATTCTTCAACAGAAGTAATTACCGTTTCATCATCAACTTTTGAAATATGTAGAGCTGCTAAAACGTTGGTCCACGATAACTGGAAGGCGTGTGCCTTAAATTGTGAAATCCATCTGGACATAAATTAATCTCAATATTGATTGATAAGCGAAAAAACATAACGATAAAATCAAAAAAACTGCATTAAAGAGAGTTTTTTCAAAGAACTATACCTGAATTTGCTGTCATTTTTGCATTTATCTAAAAAGCAATTTTTGTAATCCACTTGTAAAATTAATATGTGGTTTGTCGCAGTCAGCAAGACTTTCCTAAACCTTCTATAATTTCAGTAATTCCTGAAAATTCAATAACCCAGATCAAGAAAATCACAAAACCATGGATACTCTTAGCCCTTTAATGCAGCGTTTTATCCTTCACTTTGGAGAGATGGGGAGTCGCTGGGGGATTAATCGCACGGTGGGGCAGATGTATGCCCTGTTGTATGTACTGGGCAAACCCTTGAATGCGGATGAGATTGCCGAGCATCTGTCGTTCTCGCGTTCTAATGTGAGCATGGGCTTGAAGGAGTTGCAGGCGTGGCGTCTGGTGAAGCTGATGCATAAACCGGGTGACCGGCGTGAGTATTTTGAGCCGCCTAAGGATATCTGGGATATTTTTAAGGCTTTGCTGGAAGAACGACGCCGGCGCGAGATTGAGCCTACTTTGTCGATGCTGCGCGATGCCTTGCTGGAGAGCCCGGCTTCTGAAGCCGACCGTCTGGCGCAAGAGCGTATGCGGGAGATGTACCAATTGATTGAGCTGTCGACCTCGTGGTTTGACGACGTGCAAAGGCTGTCGCCCGAGACTTTGGCTTCCTTGATGAAGATGGGTTCCAAGGTCGGCAAGTTGCTCGATTTTCGCGATAAGTTCCGCTTTGCCGGTAGCGACAAAGAGGCCGCGGCCATGCAGGCAGAGCTTGATCAACTCAGCGACAAGAGCTAGCGATGCCAGACCTTAAGCGCTGGGCGCTCTTCACTAAAACGGCGCGTACCGGTTTACCGCTATGGATCGAGATTGCATTGGTGCTGGTCATTAAAGTGGCGTTGCTGTTTTTCCTGTGGAAACTATTTTTCTCGCATCCGCAAACCAGGCACATGGCCTTGCCCACGCCTGTAGTCGAGCAGCATTTGCTGTCACCTAATCCGCCGGCTTCAACGCCAACTAAACCTGCTGCATTGAGTAGGGTGCGCCATGCGCACCAGATGTTTGCAGAACAAATTATCGATGTTGAGCGGTGCGCATGGCGCACCCTTGCTAGCCAATTTTCAACTTTTACCTTTAAGGCACCTCATGGCTCCGATTGAAGAAGTCGTCAACCTGTCGCGGCTGCAGTTTGCGGCGACGGCGATGTATCACTTTTTGTTTGTTCCGCTCACGCTGGGTTTGTCGTGGATTTTGGTCATCATGGAATCGGTCTATGTGATGACGGGGCGCGAGGTGTATCGCGACATGACCAAGTTCTGGGGCAAACTGTTTGCGATTAATTTTGCCATGGGCGTGACCACCGGCATCACGCTTGAATTTCAGTTCGGTACCAACTGGTCGTATTACTCGCATTACGTCGGCGATATCTTTGGCACGCCGCTGGCGATCGAGGGGATGATGGCGTTTTTTCTCGAATCGAGCTTTGTCGGGCTGATGTTTTTTGGCTGGAATAGATTGTCCAAGCAGGCACATCTGGGTGTTACTTTCCTGGTGGCGCTGGGCTCGAATTTATCGGCCTTGTGGATCTTGATCGCGAATGGCTGGATGAATAACCCTGTCGGTGCCGAATTCAATTTTGAAACCATGCGCATGGAGCTGGTGAGTATCTCTCAGGTGATTTTTAACCCGGTGGCGCAGGTCAAGTTTGTGCATACGGTGGCCTCTGGTTATGTGGCGGCGTCGATGTTCGTGCTGGGCGTGTCGTCGTATTATTTGCTGAAGGCGCGTGATACCGCGTTTGCTTTGCGCTCGTTTGCGATTGCCGCGGCGTTTGGCCTGGCATCGACCTTGTCGGTGATTGTGCTCGGGGATGAATCTGGCTACACCGCAGGCGAGGTGAATAAGGTGAAACTGGCAGCGATTGAGGCCGAGTGGGAGACCGAGCCGGCACCCGCCGCGTTCACGGTGATCGGCCTGCCTGACGACAAAGCCGAGCGCACTGATTACGCGATCAAAATCCCTTACCTGATGGGCCTGATTGCCACCCGTTCTACCGATACCAAGGTTACCGGCATCAAGGACCTGAAGCTACAAAACCGCGAGCGTATCATCAGGGGCATGCAGGCGTATGCCGCATTGTCGCGTCTGAAATCCGGTGATAAATCGCCGGAGGCGCGCGCCGCTTTCAATGATCTAAAAAACGATTTGGGTTACGGCCTTCTGCTGAAAAAATACGCACCCAATGTGATCGATGCCACGCCAGAGCAGATTACTAAAGCGACCAATGATTCCATCCCCAAGGTAGCGCCGCTGTTTCTGGGCTTTCGGCTGATGGTGGGCTTGGGCGTGCTGTTCCTGTTTATTTTTAGCGTGTCATTTTACTTCCTGATACGCCGCCGTCTGGCCCGGCATCGCTGGTTGCTCAAGCTGGCCCTGTTCAGCATTCCGTTGCCGTGGGTGGCGATAGAAACCGGCTGGATCGTGGCGGAATATGGCCGCCAGCCGTGGACGATTTCTGGCGTGCTGCCGACACATTTGTCAGCGTCGACCCTGCAGGTGAACGATCTGTATTTTAGCCTTGCGGGGTTTATGGGTTTCTACACCATGCTGCTGGTGGTAGAGCTGTACCTGATGTTCAAATATGCGCGCCTTGGCCCTAGCAGCCTGCATACCGGTAAATATCATTTTGAACAAATGGCAACGGCGCCCGCCAGCCGAATTTCAACCGACTAAGGAGCCATCATGTTATTCGATTATGTAACCTTAAAAATGATCTGGTGGGTCTTTGTTGGCGTGCTGTTGATCGGCTTTGCTTTGATGGATGGCTTTGATTTTGGTGTCGGCATCTTGCTGCCGTTTGTCGGCAAGACCGATGTCGAGCGGCGCATCATGCTCAATTCTATCGGGCCGACCTGGGAAGGCAATCAGACCTGGTTTATTACTGCCGGCGGTGCACTGTTTGCGGCATGGCCGCTGGCGTATGCGGCGGCGTTTTCCGGCTTTTATGTGGCGCTGATGTTACTGCTGTTTTCCTTGTTCTTCAGGCCGGTGGGATTTGATTACCGCAGCAAGGTGGCTGACACACGCTGGCGCTCTACCTGGGATAGTCTGTTGTTTGTCGGTGGTGTTGTCCCGCCGCTGATTTTTGGCGTGGCATTTGGCAATTTGCTGCTCGGCGTGCCTTTCCATTATGACGATACGATGCGGCTGGAATACCTAGGCGGCTTCCTGGGTTTGCTCAATCCGTTCGGTTTGCTGGCGGGCGTGCTCAGCGTGGCGATGCTGACCATGCATGGTGCTGCCTTCCTGGTTACCAAGACCGATGGCATCGTCGCGCAAAGGGCGGGCAGGGCAGCGATGATCGCCGCGCTGGTGACCGTGATTGCGTTTGGCCTGGGTGGTGTGTGGGTGAAGCTGGGTATCGATGGTTTCAGGATTATTTCGATGCCGGATGTGAATAGCGCTTTCATGCCGGTAGTCAAAACCGTAGAGCGCGTGCGCGGTGCCTGGATGGACAACTACGCGCGCTGGCCTGCCATGTGGGCGTTGCCGGCTGGCGGTTTCGCCGGCGCGTTTTTGTGCGCTTTGTTCACCTTGAAAAAGCAGCCGGTTGCAGCCTTCATGTCTAGCGGCCTGGCTGTGGCGAGCGTGATCCTGACAGCGGGCGCATCGATGTTTCCGTTCGTGATGCCATCAAGTTTAGATCCGAATAGCAGCCTGACGGCCTGGGATGTGGTGGCGAGCCACAAAAGCCTGGGGATTATGTTTTGGGTGGTGGTGTTCTTTTTGCCCATCATCATTTTGTACACCGGATGGATATATCGGGTAATGCGTGGCAAGGTGGATGAGGCGCATATAAAAGCGAACGAGCATTCTGCGTATTAATGAAATCCAATTCTTGGGCGCATACCATCGTTACAAATCCTCGCAATACTGGTGTATTGCTGCGGTTTGCGCCTTGGTCTGCATCCCGATAATTGAATTTCTAATCTTTGGAAATGGACAACACATGTGGTACTTCAACTGGATTTTAGGCATAGGCCTGGCGCTGGCGTTCGGCATCATCAACGTGATGTGGCTGGAGGCGAATTACGCCTTTGGCGAGCGCGACGAGGCGGCGACGCAAGATCGCTTTGAACAAGCGCGGCAGGATTATATTAATAGCAAAATGAAAGAGTGAATCTGAATTTTTAAAACAGAGACGCACTGTTCATGCGCCTTCTGGCATGAAATGCTGCCAGAAGGCGCATGAACAGTGCGTGGACTAAATTTGCCAGGATAACTTGGTAAATATTTCGCTTTGACGACGCTTTAATGCGTAACCCGGTGTGTCGGTATTTGACATGGTAATGCCAATAAATGCGGCTGTCCCTAAACCTGCGGTGTGGGTAAAGACCAGCGAGCCGATATTACGCTTGCTGCTGGCCGCAACGGGCATGGAATATAGCGCCACATTGCGCGAGGTATGCGCATGCTGCAGTATCGCGCGCAGGGTATCTTTGCGGCTGAAGTGCACAATGCCATTCACTTGCAAGGCCTGCTCGGTATACAGACGCTGGCCTGCTTCCGGCCCGTTGATGCCATCGACCCAGCTGGTGGCGTAATTGGGCTCTAATTCAAACCGGTCAAACGGGCGGATGCGCGCACTTAAGGTCACAGCGCCGCCTTTGCCCAGGCGTGATGACGCTACATCGATCGTGTCACCATAAGACATCTCGCCAGTCAAGCGCGCAAAGATCTGGCTGGGCCTGATATTGAAACTGGCGCGCACCAGTGCGGTGTGAAACAGCGCACCATTGCGTTCTACCCGGCTGCTATTGCTCGGGGCGATGCTGAAGGCCATTTCACTATCATAGGGGCCGGCCATCCATACGCCCGGCGAGTAGTCGCTGCCGATGACATTGCCTTCGTGATCCAATTTACGCTCTACATGCAGGGTGAAATTGAATTCGTTCCAGATACCGGTCTTGCCTTGCTTCTTGCTGACATCGCTGGCGATACTGCGGTACCCCACTTGCGAGAAAAAACCATTGTCGGATCTGAAATCCTTGCTGATATCGTTCAAGACCGCATAGACCGCCCACTGATCATTGGAACGATACCAGTCCAGGTAGGCGGCATAACCAGTGGTCATTGCGCCATGGATCAGATTGCCCTTGCCGTCGGGTTGCGCCGTGGTGGCGCTGCTGAGCAGCTGGCCGCGCACGCGCTCGTTTTCTGATACTTGCCAGCCAAAATCAGGGCCGATCACACGGTTATACGCGCCTGTGCCACTGATGCTACGGTCAGTCAAAATGCCGCCGACGGTCAGTTCACCCAAGCGAAAGTTGGCGCGTGCATCGGTGGCCTGTGAGGTGAAATTCTGCAGGGCGTACTCTGTGCCGTAAGCATTCGGCAGTTGCACCAGACCGCCACCGGCATCGCGGTTGCTGAGTATGGTGAGATCTTTATCGGCATCGCGACGTGTATACCGCAAACCCCAATCCGGATTGGAAATAGTGCGGGTGCTGATGGCATTCATCGGGGTGCGGAAGATATCTGCGCCTTCCAAAAAGAACGGGCGTTTTTCCTGGACGAATAAACCAAAACGGGTGTTACCCGATAGTTGAGGGGCATCCAGTTCAATTTGTGAAAAATCAGGATTGAGGGTGGCGTCTATCGTGGTGGCAGAATTGGGCCGCAGTTTGACATCGAGGCTCAGGTCGGTGCTGTTTTTTGTCTGCGAAGGACGACCGGCAGTGTCTTCTCGATTGCGCCGCATTACCAATTGCGGCGTTGCTCCCCAGCTTAGTCCCGATGGCAGATGGTGTAAGCCTTCAATCGGATCGGAAAAACACAGATTGCAGTTGGTCGCCCGGGTCACTTGGCCGCTATACATGCGGTAGCGCTGTTCACGCGTCATGTTGCGCATGACCAGCAAGCTCCAGGGGGTGGTCTGATCCGCGTTATAGGCCAGCGATGAGAACGGAATCCGCACTTCGGCACTCCAGCCGCCGTCAAAGCGGCTGGTTGCCACGTCAAAATCAAAATCGGGTGAGAAGTCATCGCCATTGGTGTCGCTATTGACGCCATCGGTGATCGCGCCGCGCGCATTGAGGTAAATGACCTGCGCCGATTTATGCGCACCGCTAGGGTCAATAAACAGACCTAAGAAGTCTTGATCTGCGCTGATTTTGTCGCGTCGCGCAAAGGGCTCGCGTATCAACTCTGCATTGGGGTCGTAGGATTTTACGCCGACATAGAGATAGGCCTTGTCGTAGGCGACTTTGACTTCGGTACGGACCTTGGCCTTGACCTTGTCAAATGGCTGGGTCTGATAAAACGTGTCGTGCAGCGCCGCCTTTTGCCAGACGGCGTCGTCGAGGTTGCCATCGAGCTTGATGGACTCGGTGGCATCGGCAGTGTCATGCAGGCGGTAAGCCTGAAAGCCAGCCATTGCCGGACTGGCAGCCATGAATAGGCTGAATAGGCTGGCCCATATCGGGAGAATTAGTTTCATAATGGTTTTTATCTCGTGCCAGTGAATTGTCATCATCGCCGCTGGCATAAAATGAAGGCAGATGAATAGGCATGCTTAGGCTATGCGAATGAAAAAAAGTTCGCGTTTATTCTTGTCTGTAGCAAAGTATTAATAAAGTTTGGCGATGAAGCAATTTATTACTGATTGCGCCTGTGCCTGAGCGTAAAAGCCAATAAAAAATATGAAGCGGAGGTTCTAAAAATCTGAAGATGCTGAACGACGATGCACATCCTGGTGCGCCTCGCAAAAAACGAGGCACACCTGAATGGCTTTATGCAGGTAACGCGATCTGATTGTCGACGCTGAATTGGTAATCACGGAACACGTGCTCGGCAGTCAGCAACTGATAAGTGCCGTCCGGGTTTTGTCGTGTAGTGTCTTTCAGTCGATAGGTATAGTGCCCGCAGGTCCAGCAGTTGAAGTTGCGCATGTGGGTGCACAGACAGGTTTTGTCCATCACCACAATATTTTTCTCATCCGGATGTGCCGCTACTTCGCGGTTGTACGAATTGATATAAGCACAGCCGCCATTGCCATCGAGCAGATAGCCATACGATTCACAGCCTGGGCGAATGCCGGAGCCAATTGCCGGTGTGTTCGAGAGCATGCGCATCGGGTAACCGGTAGGCGAAATGGTATTGACTTCGATTTCGCTTTCGTTGGCTTTGAAATATTCCTGCTTGACGTCTGTTGGCAAGCCACATTCGTTAGTGATCGTGAAGCGCGTCGCTACCTGTACTGCAGAGGCGCCATTTTCAAGGAAAGATACCGCATCGCTACCGGTAAAAATACCGCCGGCGGCAACCAAAGGAATCGTGAGATTTTCAGCCGCCAGGTAAGCGGCTATTTCATTGACGATGGTTTGCAGATCGTATTTTGCCCAATCCAGGCCAAAGCCAAGATGGCCGCCGGCTAATGGGCCTTCAACGATGATGTAATCGGGCAGGCGATTGAGTTTGGCATTTTTGCGCAAGAAAATCTGCAGGGCACGTACCGAAGATACGATGATGCCGAGTTTGGCATCGCGAAAACGCGGATGGTCTTCCATCAGGCCGAAAGAACCAAAATGCAAACCGGCGCTCAGCGTGATACCGTCAATGCCGGCATCAAGCGAAGATGCCAGGCGTACTTTCAGCGTTTCACGCGGGCCGTTCATGGTGAGTTTTTCCATGCAGTTGACAAAAATTAAGCCGTCGCCGCGCTTTGCTTCCATGGTCTTGCCAACGTGATTCTTGGTGGCCTCTGCCAAACGGCCAAGATCAAATTTGATGTCGGTTTTATCCGAATTGTTAATGTTGTATTTGTACTGCTTGGTTTTTTCTTTGACAAAGCTGGTATCAAAGCGACGGTCTGACACATCTTCCATCATGGCGTCAGAGAGATGGCCAATGCCGCCCAGACGGGCTGCTTCAAGCGCTAATTCGGCGGTGGAAATATCTACGCCCATGCCGCCGATAATGATAGGTACTATTTCTTTTTTGCCAAATTTGAGGCGGAAATCATCTACACGTTTCATTCTTATCCTTGAACCACATTGTCGTTTAAAGCCGATATTTCAGCGTGCATTTTAAATCGCCGTATCGACGTGAAGGCTGGTGTTGCTAGATGCTACTTCACTTATCTCGGTCTATTTTTATAGCGTATTTTGCTACTTTTAACTGCTCGCCAGAGATGAAATTACTTGCAGGCGCAATTCTACCCTACGATGCTTTTGTTGGCATTGCGAAGATCGCCATTTCTCTTGATCGAAAACAGGAAGTAGCCAGAAAAAATATTGAAATAAATGAACCGTTTTTGGGATATGCAAACTTCGATGCGTTTATTTATATTAAGCCTATGCCATAATTTTGACACGGTTATGACACTCGGTTATGACACTCATGTAGCGCTTGATTTGCTCAGAGTAAAGCGATGTCACCCGGCGGCTCGTCACCCGCCAGTACGCCAGAACCGCCAAGCAAACCTTCGCCTTTGCGCACCAGATAGTCGGTATGTTCGTAGACATTGGGGCAACCGGTTTCGGCGATGAGGGTTTTGGCAATGACAACCTTCCAGGCATCGACGCCGGCGGCTTGAAACTGGCAAACCAGATAGCCCGCCTGCACGCCATGATAATCCACTACCAGTCCCGGCAAGCCATCTTCTTCTGCATTGATCAGGCGCAGAGGTTTTCCCGGTACGGCACTGATTTTTTTATGCCTGGCCAGGGCAGCCTGAATCCGTCGCTTGAACATCGCATGATCAACTGCCTCTTTCTCATCAAAGGTCCAGACGCGCGCCCTGATTTGTGATTTGGGGCTCCAGCCAGCACGCGCCAGAAACTGCCCGGATGACGAGCGCACCAGAGCTGTCGCCCCGGATTTCATTTTTTCATCATATTTGCCATCGATACGCGCTACCGCCGATAGATAAATCCATGGATCTCCATCCAGCAAACTTTTTTCCTTGCCTTGTTTGATGGTGATGATGAGCATGCTGAGTTCCTAATATAAATAATGTCTGGCGCACCAGATTAGAAATGCGCTGGCGATGATGGAGCGGAATATACACCGACTGTACCTGGATGTGCGGCGTTTTTTGGCGTAAACGGTTTGCTTTTGCGCCAGAGATTACGGTAGCGGGTCGATTTTTTTAAAGCGAGCCTGTTTTTTGCTCCTTTATCCGGCTCCGCTGGCTCTGTTACAATACTGCCTTTGAGAAGTAGGCGTCCTTCAGCTTGGTTTTGCCGGTCTACATTCTCTTTCCAAGCTAAAACAATTTTCACTATTTTCATCATTATCATGCAAATCACAAAAAATACTGCCGTCAGCCTGAATTACACCATGTTCGATGCCGAAGGCAAAATTATCGACAAAAACCACGAGCCTATCGTCTATCTGCACGGTGATTATGACAATATTTTGCCAGCGGTAGAAGTCGCGTTGGAAGGCAAGAAAGCTGGTGACAGCGTTTCCGTTACCATGGCTCCTGACGAAGCTTTCGGTGAGTTTGATGCCAGTTTGATTCACGAAGAAGAAGTTGGTTTGTTTCCGCCCGATATAGAAGTGGGCATGATGTTTGAAACGCGTAATCCTGAAACTGAAGAAACCATGCAATTTCGTGTCAAGGAAATTGATGCCGGTATCGTTACGGTAGATGGCAACCATCCATTGGCTGGCATGACGATTCGTTTTGATGCGACTGTGCTGGAAGTGCGCGTTGCCAGTGAAGAGGAAGTCGCTCACGGTCACGTGCATGGCGAACACGGGCACGATCACTAGTTTTCAGCTCTGTCAGTTTGATTTAAGTGGCAGTGTAGAAATATACTGCCACCGGGTATTTTTAAAAGCGCTCGTCAGTATTGCGTCATTTGTCATTTTATTTGCATACTCCCCCAAGGTCGTTCATTTGATTGACGACGCCACGAAGCAGCACCGCTCAGCAATGTCATTCGGCGGGACCATTTAGCCAACCATCGAGGACGCATGAAAGACTATTACTTTGTTCTGGGCATCGCCAGCAACGCCACTCTGGCGGATGTAAAAAAGGCTTTCAGAGCGAAGGCGGCCGAGTTTCATCCGGATCGCAATGCGTCTGAGCTTGCACCAGAAAAATTCCATGCGGTAAAAGAGGCGTATGACATCTTGTCAGATCCAGTGGCGCGTTCGGCCTATGACGAAAATCGGCGGCGCAATCTGCTCGATTCACCTCTGGAAACCGCTACCGAGGTGTGGAAAAATTATATATCAGGAGTATTACAATGAGATTTTCACGATTTTTTGAAGATTTAAAATCGGTCTATAAAGCTGAGTTGGAGGATCTGCGCACCGATTCAGAAGGCAAGGATGTTTTAAAAAAACGTCTGACCGAAAAGCGCAAGCAGCTTCCCTTGCTATTGCCGATGATGGGCAGCAATCCTGAAATGGTTGCAGTTGCCTTTCATGAAGGTTTTCGTTTCATGAATCCCCTGGTGATGGAATCTTTGCTGTCCAAAGAACCGAAGCAACATCCCTCATGGAAAGAATTGTCCGCGACCGTTAAATTGGAACCATGGGCAGAGCCCTTGAGTCTAATCGCATTAAAAGATGCCGATGGCGATGCCTTCATGGTGGTGGCAGCGTGTCTGGAATATCTCAACAAGAGCAAGCAGTCCAGACAAGCCAGCCCTTCCAATACGCTGGAGGAAGACGATGAAGATAATAGCGAAAACGAAGCCAATGACGAGCTGAAAGAAAGCGGCGATCTCGATGGCCACTACGGCAGACATGGCCGTGACGATGGTGATGACGGCGATGATTATGATTTAGGCGAAGCGGGTTCCGAATGGTTGGCTGAGCAAGGTTTTGACCGTAAAGATTAAGGAGTTGATATGAATTATCCCGCATTGATAGAAGCACAAAGTTTGATTAAGGCTGGCGATATCGCTGGCGCTGAGTTCGCCTTGGCCAATCTCGCTGAAACGGAGGGCGATAAAGCCCTGGTGGCGGCATTGGATGAGTTTCCGGCCAAGGATTTGCTGGCGATTATTCGCGAATACGATTCCTCTAAAGAATCGTTGGTGAATTTGCTGGTGACGCCAGAACAGTTTGCCCAGGCCGTTGTTCTGGAAAAGCGCTATAAGGATTTAACACACGAACAATTGCGTGGCATGATCAATTCCGTCATCTTCCGGGAAGGTGCTGATCCTGCCGAGTTTTTGTATGAAATCGCAGAAGTGGAGGGCGGTTACGATTCGCTGGTGGATTATTTGTGTGACCGCACGCCGATGGTGGAGCATTTTTACCGCTATGCAACCTTCGACCTGTACGAATACGGCGATGAGAACAAGACCCAGGCGCTGGACGATGATTTGCTCAATCTGACGCGTGAGACAGAGACTGGCGCCTCCGCGATGGATATGGCGAATGTAGTCGATCATGACTGGATGGAAGTCACCTATCTGTTGCGGTATGAATTGCCGGAAATTTTCCGTGAAGTGCTGTTAAAGCTGCGCGCACGTTATAAAGTCTATCTGGCCAATCAGGCATTGGATGAGTTGGCGGAAGGTGCTGGCGTGCCCGAAGAAGAGGCTGAAGAAAGACCAAAAAATAATGATGATGGCGACGATAAAGACGATGATGATGAGTCGGCGTTGTAGCGGAAGCTGAAGCCCGATTTTCCCCCGATTTTTGTCTATTATTGGAATTTATGTCCGACAAGCAATTTGATATCGCCTTAATTGATGACCGGCCGTTTTTCGAAACGGTGCTGCGTTATGGCGTCAAGCAAGGGATCATCGATAGCGCTAAACTCGCCGCGATTAATCTGGAAGCGCCCAAGGGCGTGGTGCAAATTGCCGACGCTTTTGGCAGCAAGTATCTCAGGCCGGAGATAGAGGCGGCACGCAAGCGTATCGTCAATCTGGCCAGTTTGTTTTTAGTCCAGACCTCGCAGGGTGACCTGGAGGCGGCGGCTAAATTTGTGCGGGATAATACCTTCCTGACGCTTTCGCGTGGTGGATCTGGCTTGATCAAGGCCTTGTTCGCGATGCCGGAATACGCCTTGCTTGGTCGCGAAGAAAAAGGTCGGGTCGAAGATTTTCTTGAATTTTGGTCGCTGAAAGAAAAACCCTCTGAATATCGCAAGGCGCTGGAACAACGCCAGACCAATGCCTTGGAAATCGAGGCAGGCTTTTGGTTTGGCAGTAGTTTGGGTTTGTCGCGTGCCTTGCTCGAAGATGACGATGTAGAAGCGGTGTCGGTGATCAGGTCAGCGATGCTGGCGCAGCTGGCTGGTCAGCAAGAGATTACTTTTTCGAATCAAATCGAGTTTGCGACTCTGCTTGAATCTATTCGCGCCAAGCCGATCAAAGTTGCCAGGCGCGGCAAGGCAAAGGCGGATGTGCCATTGGCAGATATTCCTGAAAAATATCGTGCCATTGCTGAACGTATACAGCAAGAGATCATCACCCAGGATTTGCCGAAAATTAAGGATATCTCAGCATCGCTTGATAAGCTGGTGTATGAGCTCAAAGAGCGTTATTTTATCCGTGATCATGAAGTGGAAGATACGTCGGATTACGATGCGCTGGTGTCCAAAGAGTGGACCAAAGTGACCAAGGGCAAGACGGATATCGATTCATTGTTGACGATGTTTTTGTGCATCTCGGTCGGGGTTGCACCGAAGACCAGCTTGCCAGAAAAAACCGCCAAAACTTTGGTCAAGAAAATTCGTGAGCAAGGATTTCAGCCTGCATTGGCGATCGCATGGATAGAAAATTGCGCACCACACGAAAAACAAGAAGGTTTGCTGGACGACTGGAATAGCTTTCTGGAAGAGGCGGATGCATATTTGCTCGATGATTGGGATACCAGCTTTAGCGGTGCCTTGCGTTTCTTGAGTGATAACTGTCACATCGAAAGAGCTGCGAAGAAGTAATTTTTGCGGCATTCACTTCTTGTTGATTGTCCAAATACATCGTGAGTATTTGGACAATCGCCGGTTTTTATAGGCTTAGTTCCAGCACCTGACGACTGATGTCTAGCGTGACATCGCGTTTTTCACCTAAAGTTACCATGCGGTGGCTTTCCAGTGCGGCCAGAATAGGTGTGATGCAATCGGCATCGAGTGCATAGTCGCTCAAATGTGTTTTAACGCCCATTTCCTCAAAAAAGTCTTGTGTGCATGTAATTGCCGCGTCGATGCAGGCATTTTCATCGCCTTCACGTAAGTCCCAGACACGTTCTGCATATTGCAGCAGTTTTTCGAGTTTGCCTTCCTTGCGGATTCTTAACATGCTTGGCAGGATGATGGCGAGTGTCTGTGCATGATCTAGCCCGTGCAATGCGGTCAGTTCGTGCCCTATCATGTGCGTGGCCCAATCCTGTGGCACGCCGGTGGAGATAATGCCGTTCAAGGCCATGGTGGCGCACCACATGAGATTGGCGCGCACATCATAGTCTTCCGGATTGGCGAGTGCTTTAGGGCCTTCTTCAATGATGGTTTTTAGCAAGCCTTCAGCAAATCTGTCTTGCACCGGCGAGTTCACCGGATAGGTCAGGTATTGTTCCATTACATGGATGAACGCATCGACCGCGCCGTTGCCGATTTGTCGTACCGGGAGCGTAAAAGTCTTGCTTGGATCGAGTATCGAAAATTTTGGAAAGCAATGGCGGCTATTAAACGCCATCTTGGCATTGATGGAGCGCCGAGTGACGACGGAGCCGCTATTCATTTCTGATCCTGTCGCGGGCAAAGTCAATATGGCGCCGAAGGGCAGGGCTTTGCTGATGTTGCTGCCGCGTTTTTCCAGGATGGCCCAGGGTTCACCGCCTTCAAAGAGCGCTGCCGCAGCAACAAATTTTGCGCTGTCGATAACCGAGCCGCCGCCAACTGCCAGCAGGAAATCGATTTTCTTTGTTTTAACCAAATCGATCGCGACTAGCAGTGTTTCATAGGTAGGGTTAGGTTCTATGCCGCTAAATTCGCTGACTTCGCGTTCGCCCAAAGCTGCGATGACTTCGTCAAATACACCATTCTTTTTGATGCTGCCACCGCCATACATGAGCAACACCTTGGCATCGCTAGGCACGACTTTGTTGAGGTCGGCAATGCGACCTTTGCCAAACAGAATTTGGGTAGGGTTGTAAAAGTCAAAATTCAGCATTTCGGTTACTCCTCTATTGAACTCGCGGAAAAGTCGTATCTTAGCTTAAATTAAAAATTTTAGATCGACCGTTCTTTTTTATTGATTTGCCAGAAACAGAAATACCGTAGGTTTTTTGTGAAAGTCCGGCGCCTGATTGGCGTGCAGGCGCTTTTTCCATTCGGTAGCGCTTAGCGTTGTAATGCTTTCTGATTCCAGTGTGAGATCGGTCGCCACACAAATTAAGCTGGTTGGCAGACAGTTGCTTGCGAGCGCTTCCAGCATGGCTGCATTGCGATAGGGTGTCTCTATCAATAACTGGGTTTGTTGCTCTTTGCGTGAGCGGTCTTCCAACTCTTTGATCCGCTTGGCGCGCAAGGCGGCATCGGTAGGTAGATAACCATGAAAGGCAAAGCTTTGACCATTTAAACCACTTGCCATCAGCGCCAGGAGTAAGGATGAGGGGCCAACCAAAGGCCTGACGCAAATATTGCGCTGATGTGCCAGCCTAACCAGGTTGGCGCCCGGATCGGCGACGGCAGGCACGCCGGCTTCGGAGATTAATCCTACGTCATGCCCCTGAATCAGCGGTGCCAATAGGGCTTCCAACGCTTGCGCTGGGGTGTTGACATTTAACTCTGCAATCTGCAACTCCTGCATCGGCTTTGCCAGCGGATGACTTTGGTTGAGCAGCTTTAAATAAGCGCGCGTCGTCTTGGCATTCTCGGCAACAAAATGACTCAGTTGTGCCGTCATTTTTTGTACCGTATCGGGAATGATTTGCGCCAACAGGTTTTCTTGTTGCGCTTCGGTTTGCCCAAGCGTATTGGGAATTAAGTAAAGTATGCCGGCCATGTGTTTTTTTATATACTGGTGGTGAGTATTGGATAATATCGTTTGATAGCGCAATGTTGGTGAGCGTATTTTTTAAAAAATACATATACTCCCCATTATTTGAAAAAAGTAACACCTGCATTGCGCAACATGCTGGTGAGTGCGATCAGCGGGAGCCCGGTGAGGGCGGTAGGATCTTCGCTGACTATTTTTTCGATGATGACGATGCCTAAACCTTCATTTTTTGCACTGCCTGCGCAGTCGTAAGGTTGCTCAATCCGCAAATAAGCATCCAGTTCCGCATCGCTTAGGTCGCGAAAGCGAACCAGGGTTTGCACATTTTGCGTTTGGACGGCGTACCTGGTTTGATTATTCCGGCTATCGACAAGGCAAAGCGCAGTATGGAAAATAACCTCTTTTCCGCGCATTTTTTGCAATTGTTTTAATGCCGCTTCATGCGTGCCTGGCTTGCCAATCTGCTCTCCCTCTAGCGTTGCGACCTGATCCGAACCTATAATGATCGACTCGGGATATTGTTGCGCAATCGCCCGCGCTTTTTGCTCCGCCAGACGCAGCGCTGTTTGCTCGGGGGATTCATGGGGCAGAGCGCTTTCATCGATATCCGGTGCGATAGCCTCAAATGGCAAATGCAAGCGTGACAGCAATTCGTGGCGGTAGGCTGATCCTGATGCCAAAATAAGTTTGGGTGATTGTTGGGTGTGTGACATTTGTTCGTGGTGTTTTTTGCAAATAAACGCAAATTGGAATGAATTATTGCTGCAAGCCTTTGACTAACAAGTAGCAACCCTGTTATTATCGCAGGTTTTCTGGGTTCAAATATCCTATGCAAGCATTAGTGATAGACGCTTTTTCGTTTTGCCAGCTTCAAGAGCGGCGCGAAGGCAATATTTTAATCGCGGATTTGCAACGTTTATCCAACGAGTGTGCAAACACTGAAGGTGCCTTGAGTTGGTCGCTTGAAGGCGGCGTTAATCGACTCGGTTATCCAAGATTGGTATTAACGGTAAATGGCAATGTGCAATTGATGTGTCAGCGATGCTTGACTATCTTTGCTTTTGAAGTTGACTCGGAATCAGAATTAATTCTCGCCAAAAACGAAGAAAATGCCGATGAAATTGAGGCATTGATCGATAATGACGAGATTGATGTAGTAGTAGGCAGCAAAACATTCAATATCATGGATTTGATCGAGGATGAGGTGTTGCTGGCAATACCCCAATCGCCCAAGCATGCAGTATGCCCTGATGTAGTATTAGATTCATCGGTCTCAACAGTGGCAGCGATTGAAGCAGAAGCGAGTAACAAGGTGTCTCCATTCGCTGTGCTGAAGAAGATAAATGGGCGTACCTAGTGGCATTATTCTGAAAAGACACTCAGGTCGAAGTATTGTTAGGGATTCTTGAAAAGCAGTTTGTTTTCGCTTATTCAGGTGTGTTAAATTTTAGAAACATTTTTTGAAGTATTAGGAGTTATCATGGCCGTTCAGCAAAACAAAAAATCACCATCCAAGCGTGGTATGCACCGTTCACACGATTTCCTGGTTGCACCGCAATTGGGTATCGAGCCAACAACTGGCGAAACGCATATGCGTCACCACATTAGCCCAAACGGCTTTTACCGTGGTCGTAAAGTATTGAAAACTAAGAACGATTAATATTTTTTCTTGGTGATGAAGCGGCGTAACGAGTCTTGCACTTGACGCCGCTTTTTTTTATCTGAGATTCCTGTATTTATTATTAATTCACCAGCATAAAATCACAAAATTCATTATCTAGGCAGCATTATGTCGATGCTAAACAATGAAATTGTTCGGTTTAAATGCGTCAATCTTGTTAACATAGCTGTTTCAAGATGAAGTTTAGTCTCACTACATGACCATAAAAATATCAATCGACTGTATGGGTGGAGATCACGGCCCGACAGTTACCGTAGCAGCAGCGCTTTCATTCGCCAACCGCGAGCCGGATGTCGAGTTTCTTTTGGTTGGACAAGAGGCGATTATTAAAGCTGAATTGAATAATCTCGGCGCACTGCACCATCCACGGATGTCGATAGTCAACGCGACTGAAGTGGTCGAAATGGACGATCCTATCGAGGTGGCGTTGCGCAGGAAGAAAGACTCTTCGATGCGTGTTGCTGTCACTCAAGTTAAAGACGGTCATGCGCAGGCTTGCGTCTCGGCGGGAAATACCGGCGCTCTGATGGCTGTGTCGCGTTATGTGCTGAAAACTATGCCAGGGGTTGATAGACCTGCCATTTGCAGTATTTTGCCTAATCAAAAAAATCTCCCTACCTACATGCTTGATCTTGGTGCCAACGTGGATTGTGAGCCGCTGCATTTGCATCAGTTCGCTATTATGGGTTCTGCTTTGGTTGCGGCACTGGAGGGTAAGGCGCGGCCGAGCATTGGCTTACTGAACGTGGGCGAAGAAGATATCAAGGGAAATGATGTCGTCAAGAAAACAGCGCAATTATTGCGTGCCGATCATGAGAGAGGTTTGCTTAATTTTTATGGCAATGTAGAAGGCAATGATATTTTTGAAGGCACGACCGATATCGTGGTCTGTGATGGCTTTGTCGGTAATGTGACACTCAAGGCCGCTGAGGGTATGGGGCGCTTCGTCAAAATTACATTGACTCAAGCATTTAAGAGTAATCCATTGAATATGCTTGGCGCGCTGATCGCTCGTGGTGCGCTTAAATCGATTTCACGTACCATGAATCCTTCGAATTATAATGGCGGTAGCCTGCTAGGTTTGCGTGGTTTGGTATTCAAGAGTCATGGCAGTGCAGATAAGTACAGTTATGAATGGGCGATTCAACGTGCATTCGATGCAGCAAAAAACGATGTGCTCTCACGTATTTCGACATCCATGGCAGAGTTGATGCCTGCAGCAGCACCTTCGTTAGAAACTAACGAATCCAATTAAACTATTTCACAGAATATTACACAGAAAACAGCATGACTTTCTTTAGTAAAATTATCGGAACCGGCAGTTATCTGCCTCCAAAGCGGGTAAGTAATCAGGATTTGACTGAGCAACTGGCAGCCAATGGTGTTGAAACTTCTGACGAATGGATTTTTTCTCGTAGCGGTATTTCCGCGCGCCATTACGCAGAGCCCTTCGTCACTTCCAGTGATATGGCAGTTGAAGCTGCTAAACACGCATTGGATGCTGCCAATCTGCATGCCAATGATATTGATCTGATCATTCTGGCGACTTCGACGCCGGATTTTTTGGGTGGATTTCCCAGCACTGCCTGTGTCGTGCAAAATAAACTAGGTATGACCAATGGCGCTGCCGCAGTAGACGTGCAGGCAGTTTGCAGTGGTTTTATTTATGCAATGGCGATGGCGGACAGCATGATCAAGTCTGGCGCGCATAAAAACGCGCTGATCATCGGTGCAGAAGTGTTTTCGCGAATCTTGAATTTCCAGGATCGAACTACTTGCGTGCTGTTTGGCGATGGTGCAGGTGCCATTATCATGTCGCAATCAACTGAGCCGGGCGTGTTGGCAACCAAATTGCATGCCGATGGCAGTCATGCAAACGTTCTGTGCGTGCCCGGTAATGTGCATGCTGGCGTTATTGCCGGAAGTTCCTTCCTGTATATGGATGGAAAAGCAGTCTTCAAATTAGCGGTGCACGTGCTCGAAAAAGTCGCCAATGAAGTTTTGGAAATAGCTGGTCTGGAGGCTTCACAGATCGACTGGCTGGTGCCGCATCAGGCAAATATTCGCATCATGCAAAGCACTGCGAAGAAATTAGAGATGTCGATGGATAAAGTGATCGTGACAGTCGATCAGCACGGCAATACTTCGGCCGCCTCCATTCCACTTGCATTAGATGTCGCGGTCAGAGATGGTCGCATTAAAAAGGGTCAAACCGTCATGCTGGAAGGTGTGGGCGGTGGCTTTACCTGGGGTGCCGCGATTGTCCGGATGTAATTTGATTATTTAAAAAATACTGAAAATTTAATGAATATGACGCAATTTGCTTTTGTTTTCCCGGGCCAGGGCTCTCAGGCCATCGGCATGCTGAATGGTTTTGCTGACAATAGTGTGGTGCAACAGACGATAGCGGAGGCATCAGAGGCTCTGCAATTCGATCTTGGCAAGTTAATTGCCGAAGGTCCAAAAGAGTCGCTGGATCTGACGACTAATACGCAGCCAGTGATGTTGACGGCGGCGGTAGCTTGCTATCGCGCCTGGATCGCCGCTGGTGGAGCACTTCCCTCCATCGTTGCGGGCCATAGCCTTGGTGAGTATTCTGCGTTGGTCGCCTCGGGCGTGATTGCATTCAAGGATGCAGTACCGCTAGTGCGTTTTCGTGCCGAGGCAATGCAAAGTGCGGTGCCTGTAGGGCAGGGAGCGATGGCGGCCATCCTGGGTCTTTCTGATGAAGATGTGACTTCAGCATGTGCCGAAGCGTCAGCGGGTTATCCTGGCGAAGTGGTTGAGGCCGTGAATTTCAATGCGCCGGCCCAGGTGGTTATCGCTGGCAGTAAGGCCGCAGTTGAGCGCGCGTGCGAGATCGCCAAAGCAAAAGGCGCCAAGCGTGCCTTAATTTTGCCGGTGTCAGCACCATTTCACTCTTCATTATTAAAACCAGCTTCGGTTAAATTGCATGGTTATCTGGAGAATTTAAGCTTTTCTGCGCCAACAATTTCTTTGGTGAATAACGTCGATGTGGCTATTGTTAGCGATGCTGCCGCAATTAAGGACGCGCTGGTGCGTCAGGCTGCCAGTACAGTGCGATGGGTTGAAACAATCCAAAAAATTGGTGCAAGCGGCGTCACACATGTGATCGAATGTGGCCCGGGCAAAGTATTGGCTGGCTTGACCAAGAGAATTAACGCAGATTTGATTGGTGATGCCATGTTTGATCAGGCTTCACTTGAAAAAATAATGGAAATTCTAAAATAGAACGATTGGCGACACAAAATATGACACAGCAATTAACAAATCAGGTGGCACTTGTCACCGGAGCATCCCGCGGTATTGGCAAAGCTATTGCGATAGGCTTGGCACGTGCAGGTGCGCGCGTCATCGGCACTGCCACATCAGAAGCAGGCGCCGAAGCTATTTCTGCTTATCTGAATGAAATCAGCCCAAACGCAGGTAAAGGCGTTGCGTTCGATGTAAATGATGTCGCTCGTTGCGGTACGCTGGTCGATGAAATTCAAAAAGAATTCGGTAGCTTATCTATTCTTGTTAATAATGCCGGCATTACGCAAGATCAGCTCGCCATGCGTATGAAAGAAGAAGATTGGGATAATGTTATCTCCACCAATTTGAACGCAGTCGCCCGACTTTCCCGTGCGGTGTTGCGTGGCATGATGAAAGCCAAGCATGGACGTATCATTAATATCACGTCTGTCGTCGGCTCATCAGGTAATCCGGGTCAAATGAATTACGCTGCAGCTAAAGCGGGTGTTGCTGGCATGAGCCGGGCATTGGCAAGAGAGATTGGAAGTCGCAATATCACTGTCAATTGTGTCGCGCCTGGTTTTATTGATACCGATATGACTAAGGCTCTGACGGATGAGCAGAGAGCCGCCATCTTGCAACAAATTCCAATGGCAAAATTAGGTCAGCCAGAAGACATTGCGGCCGCTACCGTTTTCCTCGCTTCACCAGAAGCAGGGTATATTACGGGAACAACTTTGCATGTCAATGGCGGCATGTATTTGTGTTAATTTATTTTAATTGCTATTTGCCGTAATAATCGCCGAAATTAACCGGAGATAGACCGGGGAAATGCAAATTTGCTTTTTTTGCGCGCAAACCTGCTAAAATGCGCGCACTTTCTGTAACCACCACTGGAGACAAATATGTCCGATATCGAACAACGCGTTAGAAAAATCGTCGCTGAGCAACTGGGCGTCGCTGATGCTGACATCAAAATTGAATCATCTTTTGTAGATGATCTTGGTGCAGATTCACTTGACACAGTAGAACTCGTGATGGCACTCGAAGATGAATTCGAAATGGAAATTCCTGACGAACAAGCTGAAAAAATCACTACCGTGAAACAAGCGATTGACTACGCTACAGCACACGTCAAAGCCTAATTCAGGCAATATCGTTTTTAAATCCAGGAGAAGCGCTTGAGCCTTACGCTTAAACGTCGTGTAGTAATCACTGGTCTTGGTTGCGTGACCCCTGTCGGCAATAATATTGCCGATACTTGGGGAGCGATCACGGCAGGCAAGTCCGGTATTGCAACGATTACGAAATTTGATGCTACTCCCTTCACCACGCATTTTGCAGGTGAGGTGAAGGGTTTCAATATTGAGGATTACATCCCCGCCAAAGAAGCGCGCAATATGGATACTTTTATCCATTTTGGGATCGCTGCCGGGGTACAGGCAATTCAGGACAGTGGTCTGGAAGTCACTGAAGAGAACGCGGATCGTATCGGTGTTATCGTCGGGTCTGGAATCGGCGGTTTGCCACTGATAGAGGAAACCAAGGATATTTTGACTGCGCGCGGACCGCGTCGCATCACACCATTCTTTGTTCCCGCCTCTATCATTAATATGATTTCAGGTAACTTATCGATCAAGTATGGGCTGAAAGGTCCAAACTTGGCGATTGTGACGGCATGTTCTACCGGTTTGCATTGCATCGGATCCGCTGCACGCATGATTGAGTACGGTGATGCTGATGTCATGATTGCAGGGGGCGCAGAATCAACGATTTCACCATTAGGCCTTGGTGGCTTTGCTTCCGCGCGTGCTCTTTCTACTCGTAATGATGATCCGGCAACCGCATCTCGGCCTTGGGATAAAGACAGGGATGGTTTTGTACTTGGTGAGGGGGCTGGAGTTATGGTCCTTGAAGAGTATGAACATGCTAAAGTACGTGGCGCAAAGATTTACGCTGAGGTTTTGGGGTTTGGTATGAGCGGTGATGCTTATCATATTACGACGCCAACCATGGATGGTCCACGTCGCAGCATGGTTAATGCATTGAAAAATGCCGGTCTCAATTTTGATCAGATTAATTACCTCAATGCACATGGTA
The DNA here is from genome assembly GCA_030645915.1 of Undibacterium sp. Classification (GTDB taxonomy): domain Bacteria; phylum Pseudomonadota; class Gammaproteobacteria; order Burkholderiales; family Burkholderiaceae_D; genus Undibacterium. The sequence continues at coordinate 217,023 of JAUSNO010000038.1, read as the reverse complement.
CGTCCACGTCTTTGGGTGATAAAAATGAAACGGATGCCATCAAAGCAACGTTTGCCGACCATGCCTACAAGATGACTGTTAATTCGACCAAGTCGATGACTGGTCATTTATTGGGTGGCGCTGGCGGACTTGAGTCGGTGTTGACTGTTCTTGCATTGCACAATCAAATTTCGCCTCCTACCATTAACATCATTAATCAGGATCCTGAATGTGATCTCGATTATTGTGCAAACACCGCAAGAGATATGAAGATCAATTTTGCGATGAAAAATAATTTTGGTTTTGGCGGAACAAACGGTACATTGATTTTTGGTAAAGTTTGATCGTGTAAATACCTGACCGATGTCTTTTTGGTCGATCTATCGGCACTTCGTTTTCTTTGGGAATGAAGTGCCGATTTTTTTTGCAAACCTATGGCTATCGCACTCTCCGCTACTATCAATCCTTCAAGAATGCTCGCCGTTATGCTGGTGTTGATGGTCGTCGTTGCAAATGGCAGCATCGCCTATCTTATCCTTAGCTTTGAACGTGATCTGATTGAGGTCATCTCATTGACGGCGGTGTTCGGTTTTGCGAGTTTGTTTGTGATGCTGAGATTTTTTCGGATGCGGCAGAGTGTTCAATTGGATATCTCTGATTCAGGAAATATCATCCTCAGGGTGTTGACATCTGATGTGCCGGGTATGGATTCTGTGAATGTAGTGATGATAGACAAAAGCGTCCTCTGGTCAGCGCTATTATTGTTGCATCTGCGCTCGGATGATGGACGAGTACGTGTTTTCGTTGTCATGCGTGATTGTCTGGATGCTGATAGCTTTAGACGGCTTTCGGTTGCTGTGCGCTGGATTGCAATGCACACTTCGATAAAAGCAGTTTCAAGTATGGATGTAGCTTCGGGGAACTTTTAAGTTGAAAGCGGACTCTACTGATTGCTTCGCGTGTATTGCCGTATTGGTTGATGAGTAAAATAGGAAAGAATGAGTGACGACAGAACGCGAAATTGATCAACTGCTTGTTGAACGCGTACAACGTGGTGATAAAAAGGCATTCGAGCTTCTGGTTTCCAAATATCAAAGGAAACTATTTAGGCTCGTGTCTAGGCTCGTCCATGATCATGCAGAGGCGGAAGATGTAGTTCAAGAGTCATTCATTAAAGCCTATCGTGCGATGGCAAATTTTCGTGGGGATTCTGCTTTTTATACCTGGTTGTATCGAATTGGAATCAATACTGCTAAAAATTATCTGGTGACACAAGGGCGGCGCACTCCAACATCAACTGATGCCGACATTGAAGAAGCTGAAACTTTTGTTGATGCAGATGGACTAAGGGATATAAACACACCAGAGTCTCTACTCGCAACGAAACAAATTGCTGAAACTGTCAATTCCGCCATGGCGTCTTTGCCTGAAGAATTGCGTAATGCGATTACTTTGCGTGAAATTGAAGGCTTGAGTTACGACGAAATTGCGGAGGTGATGTTGTGTCCGATAGGAACTGTGAGAAGTCGAATTTTTAGGGCGCGCGAGGCAATTGCCGAAAAATTACGCCCTTTGATTGGAACAAGTATTGAACAGCGATGGTGAGTCAATAATGAAGACGCATCTCGCATATTGCCAGTGATAGATTGAATCTATTTAGAATTTGCACTACCTATTTCGGAACAAACCATGAAAACAGACACTACTCAATTCGATAATATCTCTGCCATGATGGATGGTGAGTTATCCGATGCGCAATGGGAGTTGGCGGTAGCTAAATTGGGTAATGTGAATAATCATGAAGGGAAGCAAACCTGGGATATTTATCATCAGATTGGAGATGTATTGCACTCCGATGATCTTGCAGTGAGATTGAGCCCGGATTTTTCGTCTAGATTTTCTGCGTTACTTAATGCCGAGCCAGTCGTGCTGGCACCAAAAATTGCGCCAGTAACTGTGAATGAGCCGCTAGTCTCCTCCAATGTAATCAGTCTGAAGCAACCGCGTTTTTCGCGTTATATGGCCATGACGAGTATGGCGGCTGCCGCCGCAGTGGCGTTTTTTATGGCTCCACAAATTATTCCTTTATTTGGGGCGCAGCCGAATTCAGGCCTGATGGTCTCAAAAATGGAGCAACCCATCAAGTCGCAGCCAGATGGAATACAACTGGCATCTAATCCTTCTCTCGCTGACGTACCGCATAAACCAAATGAGCAAATAGAGATGCTAAGAGATCCGCGTCTGGATAGTTATTTATTGGCGCATCAAAAATTTTCTCCCGCCATTGGAAATGGTACTCAATTCGTCACGCGGGCCAATGCAGTTTCGGCTACTCCTGCAGCTTCAGAGAAATAAATGGCTATGTTGTTGCAAAGATCAAAATTATTCCTGTTGGCATTGACTGTTTTTGGTCTCTCGCCCTTAGTTTATGCGCAGCATACCGATGCACAGGATGAGATGCAAAAAACTTTGCGCAGAGTGCAATCGGCAGCGCAAAAATTAAATTACTCCGGTATTTTTGTATATCAACAAGCAAACCAAATTCGCACCTCACGCATTACGCACGCTGCTGATAGTCAGGGTGAAATAGAGAAATTGGAAATTCTCGATGGAAAACCTAGAGAATATATTCGCCGCAATGATGAGGTTTCTTGTTATCTTCCCGAAAGTAAGACCGTACAGGTTGAAAAGAGTGTGACCCAAGAGGTTTTTCCTGCGCTTTTGAGCAGCAATTCTCACTCTCTTCCCGATGTGTATGTCATAAAAAAAGCCGAAGTCAGCCGAGTGGCTGGAGCAGAATGTCAGACGCTTACTTTTGAACCGAAAGATACACTACGCTATGGATATCGCCTTTGTCTGGATAAAACAACTGGCTTGTTATTGAGAGCGCAGACGGTCAACCCAAAAAATGAAGTCATCGAGCAAATTGCGTTCACCCAAATTTCGATTGGGGATATTGATAAATCAAGAATCAAACCCAGTTTTCCGAATGTCACACAATGGCGTGTCGAGAATTTGACGGTGCAGGCCAATGTCAATTCAGGGTGGTCGGTAAAATTACTTCCGCCCGGATTTAAAAAAACACGTGAAATGAAACGATTGATCCCCATATCAATCAAAGCGAATGGTGCGGCCTCCAACTTGCCGAAGGCACATGAAGTGATACAGATTATATTTTCTGATGGACTCTCTGCGATCTCGGTTTTTATTGAGCCTGATTCTGCCAGCCGTACGGAAGGCAGTTTACAGCAGGGGGCAATGACTCTCATGGGCAGGCGCCAAGGAGAGTATTGGTTGACGGTGGTAGGGGAAGTGCCATTTGCCGCAATTAAACAAGTAATGAACTCAATTGAATTTAAACCCAAATGATGATGACACCATGAAAACATCCAAATTTTCTTCTATTGAAAAAAATGTTTCCACTTTGCTTTCTACCTTACTGTTAAGTGCCAGTATCGGTTTGGTTGTGCCGACCGTGATCGGGGCTACGCCGCAAGCACAAGCTGCTCCTGTTGCGAGCGCTGGCTTGCCTGAGTTTACAGAGCTTATCGAAAAAGCAGGCCCGGCAGTAGTGAATATCCGCACCACAGAAAAAATACAAGCCGGGCAAAATGTCGCCGGAATGGAAGATGAGCAAATGCAGGAATTTTTCCGGCGTTTTTTTGGCACGCCTGTTCCTCCCAAACCATTGCCAGCACCAAAAAATCGTAAGCAAGCGCCACAGCAGCAAGAGGAAGAAGTGCCGCGTGGTGTTGGATCAGGCTTCATCATTTCGCAAGATGGGTATGTGCTGACCAATACGCATGTCGTTGATGGCGCCTCTGAAGTGTATGTCAAATTGACGGATAAGCGGGAATTCAAAGCCAAGGTGATCGGTGCTGATAAGCGTACCGATGTCGCTGTTTTAAAGATTGAAGGTAGCAAGTTGCCGCGCCTGACTATCGGCGATTCCGACAAGATCAAGGCAGGTGAATGGGTGATTGCCATCGGTTCGCCATTTGATCTGGAAAATACCGTGACTGCCGGTATCGTCTCCGCCAAAGCGCGTGATACCGGTGATTTCCTGCCACTGATTCAGACTGACGTTGCGGTTAATCCGGGTAATTCCGGTGGCCCGTTGATTAACATGCGCGGTGAAGTGATCGGTATCAATTCGCAGATTTACAGCCGTTCTGGTGGCTACATGGGCATCTCGTTTGCGATTCCCATTGATGAAGCGATGCGTGTGGTCGAGCAATTGAAAACCTCAGGATCGGTGACGCGCGGTCGCATCGGTGTGCAGATCGGTGAGCTGTCCAAGGACGTGGCGGAATCAATCGGCTTAACTAAGGCACAGGGCGCGGTAGTTCGAAAAGTCGAAGCCGGTGGTCCCGCAGAAAAAGCGGGCGTTCAGGATGGTGACGTGATTCTAAAATTCAATGGCATTCTGGTTGAAAAATCGAGTGACTTGCCGCGCATAGTGGGGGCTACCAAGCCGGGTAGTAAGGCAACTATTTCCATCTGGAGAAAAGGCAGCGCGCGCGAACTGACCGTCAACGTGACTGAGCTTGAATCGGATAAAGTGGCACAGAAATCTGACAAGAAAAGCAAAAAGGAACAAGCCAGCAATGCCTTGGGAATTTATGTTTCAGATCTAAGTGATGCGCAAAGAAAAGAAGTTCCTGGCGGTGGTGTGGTCATCGATAACGTTGAAGGGCCCGCTGCACAAGTGGGCTTGCGTGCAGGGGATATTATTCTTACCATGAATAATATCGACGTCAAAGACGCCAAGCAATTTGCCAGTTTGTTGAGCAAGGTGGATACCAAAAAAGCCGTCGTACTCTTGGTGCGTCGTGGTGATGTATCACAATTTATTCCGATCCGTCCTATCACTCAATAAATACCGATATAAAAATAAAAGCTGCCAACACAAAATGTTGGCAGCTTTTTTATTGAGAGCACTCAATTTGATTAACTTATAATGCTCGAACAATAATGCTCGAACAAATCAACAGGATAATTCTTCTGAATGCCCGGTAAGTGGCCCATAAGTAATATACTCTGCACCAGTATTTTTTCATTACCCAATATGGACGAGCGCAGCAGGTGATTTTTTGCCCATATAGTGGGGAGTATTTATGATTCAAATCAGAGACAATTTTTTTAGATGACACAGTTCACACTTTATTCCCGCAGCTATTGCCACTTATGCGATGACATGCTGGCGCAATTGCGAACATGCATGGAATCCGATCAGGAGATCAAACAGCGTAATTTAAGGTTTTCCATCGATGTGATTGATGTTGATGCAGATGAAGCCTTGATCGCACTTTATGATGAGCTGGTGCCAGTATTGATCGGCAAAAAAGCGGAGGGGAAAGAAGTCCGGATTTGTCATTATTTCCTGGATGTAGCCAAGCTGAAAGCATTTCTTCATGAGTAAAACTGAAGCAGGATTGATGGTTCCGGTAGCCGCAGAATTTTCTTTATTTGATTATGAAGGGGAGTTGATCTGTGGCGTCGATGAAGCGGGGCGCGGCCCTCTGGCAGGCCCGGTGATGGCGGCGGCTGTCATTCTTGATCCCGTGCATCCGATTGCCGGATTGCGCGATTCCAAAAAATTATCCGAAGCAAAGCGCGATCTGCTGGCGATAGAGATTAAAAAATATGCGTTGGCTTGGGCTGTTGCTGAATGTTCCGAACAAGAGATCGATGAACTCAATATTCTGCAGGCGACCATGCTGGCGATGCGCAGGGCAGTCGAAGCGCTCTCTGTCACGCCTACCTTGGCGCTGATCGATGGCAATCGTTGCCCCGTGATGAAAATACGATCAGAGGCAATCGTCAAAGGTGATGACAAGGTGCAGGCGATTTCTGCTGCATCGATTTTGGCAAAAACTGCACGCGACCACAGGCTAATGGCGCTCCATCTTGCATACCCGCAATACGCGCTGGATCAGCACAAAGGTTATCCCACCGCGTTGCATATGGCGCGTTTGCTTGAACATGGCGTCTCTCCCATCCACAGAAAATCTTATGCGCCGGTGAAGGCCTTGCTCAAATCATGAAAGCGATCACGTCCCGCGATAACCCGCTTTACAAAGAACTCAAAAACCTTGCCAGTAGCTCGCAAGTGCGCCGTAAGTCGGGCCGAACCCTGCTTGATGGCGTGCATTTGTGTCAGGCATATTGGCAGCATTTAGGCGCGCCGCAATTATGTATCGTGTCTGAATCGAGTCGCGCGCATCACGAGGTCGATCCCATTGTGGTGCGATGTCTGGCGAAGGGAACGCAAACCATTTGTTTGCCTGATGCGCTCTATCATGCATTAAGTCAGGTGGAGCATGGCGTAGGCTTGATGTTTATCATCGCGACGCCAGCCCCCGCGTTTCCGCTAGCGCTTAAAGAGTCTTCTGTGGTGCTGGATAATCTGCAAGATCCGGGCAATCTCGGCTCGATCTTGCGTAGTGCGGCGGCGGCGGGGATTAAAAACGTCTTTTGCAGCATGGGCACGGCATTCGCCTGGTCGCCTAAAGTCATGCGCGCCGGAATGGGGGCGCATTTTCTGCTGAATATTTTTGAAAATGCCGATTTGCACAGCCTTTTGCAAAATACGCAGATACCGATACTGGCGACCAGCTCGCATACCGAACAAACCATTTATCAGGTGAAGCTCAATCAGCCTGTGGTGTGGTTGTTTGGACATGAGGGGCAGGGTGTGGCAGAAGATTTGATGGCCTTGGCCAGTCATACGGTCACCATACCGCAAAGGCCAGAAATTGAATCCCTTAATGTCGCTGCCAGCGCTGCGATTTGTTTTTTTGAGCAGGTCAGGCAGAGTCTTTAAATGCCTGTCGTAAAATACTAAAGTGAATCTATATTTGCATATACTCCCCTATTTATTGATATTGAATAAGTAGGCACGCACGTTAAACGTGCGTGATAGACCATTTTAAAAAAATACTGGTCGGGAGTATATGAATGTGATTGGTGTGCCTTAGTACACCTTAACGTCCGATTTGATCTCTTGCAGTATCGTCGTCGCAATCTCTTCTATCGATTTTGCCGTGGACGACAGCCAGTGTATGCCTTCCCGTTTCATCATCGCCTCCGCTTCATTCACTTCATAGCGACAGTTTGCCAGCGATGCATATTTACTGCCGGGCCGGCGTTCATTGCGTATTTCTGACAGGCGTTCCGGTGCAATGCTCAAACCGAAAATTTTCCCTTTGAATGCTGGCAGGGCGGATGGGAGTTTGCCGCGTTCGAAATCATCGGGTATCAAAGGGTAATTGGCCGCCTTGATACCGTATTGCATCGCCAGATAAAGGGTGGTGGGGGTTTTGCCGGAGCGTGAGACACCGACCAGGATGACATCGGCGTTGGACAGATTCTTGTTGGATTGGCCGTCGTCATGCGCGAGAGAATAATTGATCGCCTCTATCCTGTTTTTATACTCTTCCGTATCGGCGATATTGTGGCTGCGGCCAACGCTATGCGTCGATTTGACGCCCAGTTCTTGCTCCAGCGGGGCGACAAAGGTCTGAATCAAATCCATGTGCAAACCCTTGGACTTAAACACCACTCCCGCCAGTTCGGCTTGAACTAATGTAGAAAAAACAATCGGCCGGTTACCTTCTGCATCGAAAGCGTCATTGATTTTACGTACCGCCTCGTAAGCTTTTTCTATCGTGTCGATAAAAGGCAGGCGAACTTGCTTGAATTTCAAGTCGAATTGCGTCAAAACCGAATGTCCGAATGTTTCAGCGGTAATGCCGGTGCCATCGGAAACAAAGAAAACGGTACGGTTGGCGGAGGGACGTATTTGTATTTCGGTATCAGACATGGCGATTATTTGTCACTTAAAGAGGGCGCGGATGAAATAAATTATTCTTCCAAACGCATAAAAAGACGGGAAATTCTAATGTGGCTTGGATAAATTTGATGCATCACAAGGTAAAATGATGCAACAGCAGCACAGTCGTCGCTAGCAGCAAGAATAACAAAAAAACCGCGAGAGACGAAGCAGTAGTGCAAGAACTGCAAAGATTTCTTACCATCAAAAGAGGTTGTTATGTCCAACGCAGCAAATACCGAGGCGCGTATTGAATCAACGTATGTCGCCTTGTTTGAGCATTTACGCATGACGGATGTTGAATCCGTCGGCGGCAAAAATGCCTCATTAGGCGAAATGATCAGTCAGCTGGCAACAGCGGGCGTGCGGGTGCCGGGCGGTTTTGCCACTACGGCGCAAGCGTTCCGCGATTTCTTGTCTTACAGCGAAAATGGCGGTATCGCCCTGGCGCAGCGTATCGCTGATCGCCTGGAAAAACTCGATATTGAAGACGTCAGAGAACTGGCGAAAGCCGGTGCCGAGATTCGTCAATGGATCATCGATACGCCTTTCCAGCCTCGCCTGCAAAAAGAAATCGAAGAGTTCTACAATAAACTGGTTGCCGATTCGACGGCTGAAATGTCGTTTGCGGTGCGCTCTTCGGCGACGGCGGAAGATTTGCCGGATGCTTCATTTGCTGGCCAGCAAGAAACCTTCCTGAACGTTGTCGGCATCGATAACGTATTGGAAGCGATGAAACATGTCTTCGCTTCGCTGTACAACGACCGTGCGATTTCTTACCGCGTGCATAAAGGATTTACCCATGCCGAAGTCGCTTTGTCGGCTGGCGTGCAGCGCATGGTACGCTCCGATCTCGGTGCGGCTGGGGTAATGTTTACGATCGATACTGAATCCGGCTTCAAGGACGTGGTCTTCATCACATCAAGCTATGGCTTGGGCGAAACGGTGGTGCAGGGTGCGGTTAATCCCGATGAGTTCTATGTCCACAAGCCTATGCTGGAATTGGGCAAGCTGCCGGTGATCCGCCGCAATATCGGCTCCAAGCTGATCAAGATGGAATTTACCGGCGAAGCCAAGGCGGGTCGCTCGGTCAAAACGGTAGATGTGCCTATCGAGTTGCGCAATCGCTATTCATTGAACGATGTTGAAGTGGTCGAGCTGGCAAAGTACGCTGTCATTATCGAGAAACACTATGGCCGCCCTATGGATATTGAATGGGGTAAAGACGGTCGTGACGGCAAGCTCTACATCCTGCAAGCGCGCCCTGAGACCGTTAAATCGCAACAAAAATCCACTGACGCCCAACTGCGCTTCAAGCTCAAAGGCACCAGCAATGTGCTGGCGTCTGGTCGTGCGATTGGCCAAAAAATCGGTGCCGGCCGTGTCCGCGTGATCCATGATCCTTCCGAGATGGAACGCGTACAACCTGGCGATATTCTGGTTGCCGACATGACCGATCCAAATTGGGAACCCGTCATGAAGCGTGCAGCGGCGATTGTCACTAACCGTGGCGGCCGTACCTGCCACGCAGCGATCATCGCGCGTGAATTGGGTGTACCAGCGGTGGTCGGTTGCGGCGATGCGACTGAAACGCTGAAAGACGGCATGCTGGTCACCGTGTCTTGCGCCGAAGGTGACGAAGGCAAGATTTATGACGGCTTGCTGGAAACAGAAGTGACCGAAGAAATGCGCGGCGAATTGCCTAAGCTGCCGTTGAAGATCATGCTCAACGTCGGTAATCCGCAACTGGCATTTGATTTTCAATCGGTACCAAACGAAGGCGTTGGTCTGGCGCGTCTGGAATTTATCATCAACAACAATATCGGTGTCCATCCAAAAGCGATTTTGGAATACCCGAACATTGACCTCGATCTGAAAAAGGCAGTTGAATCCGTCGCCCGTGGCCATGCGTCTCCGAAGGCATTTTATGTCGATAAATTGGCAGAAGGCGTTGCCACTATCGCGGCCGCTTTCTGGCCGAAAAAAGTCATCGTGCGCTTGTCTGATTTCAAGTCCAATGAGTATAAAAAACTGATAGGCGGATCACGTTACGAGCCGGATGAAGAAAACCCGATGCTAGGTTTCCGCGGCGCTGCGCGTTATCTGGCGCCAGATTTTGCCGAATCTTTCGAGATGGAATGTCTGGCCATGAAGCGCGTGCGCAATGACATGGGCCTGACCAATGTCGAAATCATGGTGCCTTTCGTACGCACCTTGGGTCAGGCGGAAAAAGTCGTCAATTTACTCGGTAAAAATGGCCTCAAGCGTGGCGAAAATGGTCTGCGTCTGATCATGATGTGCGAAGTGCCATCGAATGCGATTTTGGCTGAAGAGTTCTTGCAGTATTTTGACGGTTTCTCTATCGGCTCTAACGATTTGACACAACTCACTTTAGGTCTGGATCGCGATTCCGGCATGCCTTTGCTGGCAGCTGATTTTGACGAACGTGATCCTGCCGTACGTGCCTTATTGTCGCAGGCGATTGCGGCTTGTCGCAAACTGGGCAAGTACGTTGGCATTTGCGGTCAGGGCCCATCGGATCATCCGGATTTTGCTGAGTGGCTGATGAAAGAAGGCATCGAATCGATTTCATTGAATCCAGATTCAGTGATTGATACCTGGAAACTGTTGGCGGCAGTACAGAAGTAATCTGCCAGCCCATAGACAGGATAAAAAGGGACATGCGATAAGGCGTGTCCCTTTTTTTATATGGCAATGGGTTTGCCTCCTTTAGCGGTTGATTTTTCTGAAATTTGGACTAGACTAGGCGCATTGAAACAGCCATAAGAAAAAAATAAAAACTCACCCAATATCAAGTAAAAAACCTTCGGCACCTTACGGTGGAGAAGGTTTTTTTGTTTATAAATTACCGATGTTTTTTTATTCGGCATACGTAACAATGTTCCAGCTTAACGATTAGGAGAAAATCATAAAATGAACGCATGGATGAGTTGGCTGGCGGCCGCTGGTCTGGTGGTAATTCTGGAGCTGTTCACAGGGACGTTTTATCTGTTGATGATTTCAGTGGGTCTGGTGGCGGGTGCGCTGGCAGCATGGTTTAACGTGGGTACGTCATTTCAAATGATAGTGGCTGCCGTCGTGGGTGCGGTGGCGACGTTAGCCCTGCATAAGAGTAAATTTGGCTGGCGCGAACGAAAGGATGTCAGCCGAGATCCCAATGTCAATATGGATATCGGGCAAACAATCAAAGTGGAGCATTGGAAGGATCAGGGCAATGGCAAATATACCGCCCGCGCCATGTATCGCGGTGCCATGTGGGATGTGGATTTACAGCACTCGGCGGCATTTTCAGGCGTCTTCATTATCGAAGAAGTGCAAGGTAGCCGTTTGATGGTGCGGCCGTCGTAATCTCTTCATCAGTATCATCATTGAATAAAATCGTGTTTCAATAAAAATCAAAAGGAATAATATGGAAAATCTTAGTGGTGTTGCCTTAATCTTGTTTATGCTGGCCATCGTATTCGTCTTCAAAACCGTCAATGTGGTGCCGCAGCAGCATGCCTGGGTAGTTGAGCGTCTGGGTAAATATCATGCCACTTTAGGGCCGGGCTTGAACATCGTCATTCCGTTCATCGACCGCATTGCCTACAAACACATACTGAAAGAAATTCCGCTCGATGTGCCGCCGCAGGTCTGTATCACCAGAGACAATACGCAGTTGCAGGTGGACGGTATTTTGTACTTCCAGATTACCGATGCGATGCGCGCTTCCTACGGATCGTCCAACTATATCGCGGCGATTACACAGCTGGCGCAGACTACCTTGCGCTCGGTGATCGGTAAGATGGAACTCGACAAGACTTTTGAAGAGCGCGATCACATCAATACCACCATCGTCAACGCGATTGATGAATCCGCCGCCAACTGGGGTGTCAAGGTCTTGCGTTATGAGATCAAGGATCTGACGCCACCTAAAGAAATTTTGCATGCCATGCAAGCGCAGATCACGGCGGAACGTGAGAAACGCGCCTTGATCGCCGCATCGGAAGGTCGTAAGCAAGAGCAAATCAATATCGCCACCGGTGAGCGTGAAGCATCGATCGCCAAATCAGAAGGTGAGATGCAGGCATCGATCAACCGCGCCCAAGGTCAGGCGGCGGCGATTCTGGCGATTGCTGAAGCGAGTGCAGAGGCGATACGTAAAACGGCCAGCGCGATCCGTGAACCAGGTGGTTCTGATGCGGTTAACTTGAAAGTGGCCGAACAATATGTCGCGGCATTTGCCAATATGGCCAAGACCAATAACTCGATTATTATTCCAGCCAATCTGAGCGATATGAGCGGCATGATCGCCAGCGCCATGCAAGTCATTAAGTCTCAGGGTGGCGTACCTGGTATTTCAGAGAAAAAATAAAATCTTTAGTTAGCTGCCGGAGTTTTGATTTAAAAAATGCGTCTGACCAGATATTCTGGGCAGGCGCATTTTTATTTGATGTTCTTTCTGTAAAGAAAATCAACCAGCGGCAACGTCTTTGTGCGTGATGTGCAGCGCTTGTAATAAGGCTTTGTATGCCGCTGGCTGCGAGCGTAAATACTGTGGCGGCACTTGCACCGTCGCGCCTAATTGCGCTGCGGCATGCCACGGCCAGTGTGGGTCGTACAAAATGCCACGCGCCAATGCCACCATGTCGGCCTGGCCGGAAGCGATAATCGCTTCAGCGTGAGCCGCTTCGGTAATGAGTCCCACTGCAATGACGGGCAAACCCGTTGCCTTGCGGATCTGCTCGGCAAAACCGACCTGATAACCGGGCGTGGTGGGGATTTTTTGCGACACAGATAAGCCACCGCTAGAGACGTGGATGAACGAGCAGGCGTGCTGTTTTAAGGCTAACGCAAATGTCAGGCACTCAGCAATATCCCAGCCGCCATCGGCCCAGTCAGTTGCCGATATCCTGATGCCGACCACAGCTTCGGGTGGCAATGCCGCACGAATCGCATCCAATACTTCCAGCGGAAAGCGCATGCGGTTTTCCAGCGAGCCACCATATTCATCCGTTCTTTGATTTGCCAGCGGCGACAAAAATTGATGCAGCAGATAACCATGCGCCGCGTGGATTTCAATCGCATCGATTCCTAGGCGTTGCGCCCGTAAAGCGGCGCTCACAAACGCCTCGCGCACACGGTGCAGGCCCGCGTGATCAAGCGATAGCGGGGCATGGTCATCGGCATTATGCGCAAGCCCTGACGATGATACTGTCTGCCAACCGCCATTATTCGGCGCCACTTGCTTGCCACCTTCCCAAGGCACCTGACAAGACGCCTTGCGCCCGGCATGCGCCAGCTGTATCGCGATCGGCATGTCGGAATATTTTCGCACTGCCATCAGCACCTTGGCCAGCGCAGCCTCAGTCTCATCCGACCACAAGCCCAGATCTGCAGCAGTAATGCGACCAGCCGGCTCAACCGCAGTCGCCTCTATGCAAAACAAACCAGCGCCAGACAAGGTCATCGCGCCAAAGTGAAACATATGCCAATCGCTGGCCAGACCATCGCTAGACGAATACTGGCACATAGGGGCGATGGCAATGCGATTTTTGAGTGTGAGTTGACCGATTGAACAGGGAGAGAAGAGTGCGCTCATAGGGTATGTTTTAGTGTTACGTTGGTGGCGGTGAAGAAGGGAATAATCGTCATGCTAAATGAAGTTTTGGCACCTGATTATTCTGTTCGTTCTATTATGCCAAATAAAAGTCAAATCAGTGCAAGCCCGCCACGCAATGCCCATGCGGCTTGCAGGCAAGACAGGCTGGGAAGGCGCATGGACATTGCGTGATGGAGGTGTGCTTTTGTAGGGTGCGCCATTGTTCGAGTTGAGTATGTATGGCATGATTGTGCGGTAGGCATTGGTTTGTATGGCGCTATGTTTGCATGGTTCTCGATTATTGGCTAACTTACAAAGTAAGTCACGTTAGGTTCGATGAGGCAATATGAAGTTTGAATTGGAAGAAAGTCTCCGAGGCGCACCAGACGAGAAATTGTTAGAGGACCTGCGTCGTAGTGCAAAAACTCTTGGTCGAGAAACAATCACAATGGCCGAATACGACGAAGTCGGAAAAGCTCACTCAAGCACAATTCAACGGAGATTTGGATCGTGGCCTAAAGCATTGAAGCAGGCAGGATTACAACAAAGCAGATCAAAAATCGGAATTTCCGATGATGAACTCTTCGAAAACATTAAGTCATTATGGATAAACCTTGGACGTCAACCAAGATACGTCGAGGTAAAAGTGCCTAACTCTATATTTTCAGCTGGAACCTATGAGAACCGATTCGGTTCATGGTCAAAGGCACTTGGCAGGTTTGTGGAGTGGGTTAATTCAGACTCATCAGAACAGTCTAAAGTATCCATAGAAGAGCAAAGTACAGTGGATGCAACTTCGCAAATTTCCGTGGAAAAGCGCCGTACTCGCCGAGAGATATCAGATCGTCAAAGATTCCGAATTCTAGTAAGAGATGGCTTTAGGTGTAAATCTTGTGGTGCAAGTCCATTGATACAGCTGGGTGTTGAATTGCACGTTGATCATATTTTGCCGTGGTCAAAAGGCGGAGAAACAACCGATGACAATCTCGAAAGTAAGTGCAAACAATGCAATCTCGGCAAAGGAAACGCATTTAATGTCTAACGCTAAGGTTAATTTGATATTGTAAATATTAAAGCACTTAATTAACGAAAATGTGTTCGTCGGCTGGCTATTAGTTTTAATCCGAATAAAGCATATTTAACATACAAAAAAACCGCGCCTCAGCGCGGTTGATCGTTGCAGCAAACCACCTTAACCCACAGCCTCCAAAAACTCCTGCTGCTCCAGCCAGTCGGCTTCAACCTGACCCAACTCCTTGATCAGATAAGCCTGATCCAGCAGCAACGCTTTTAGCTTGTCTTTGTTCGCATCGTTGTAGATGTTGCTGTCTTCCAGTTGCACGCCTATCGCTTGCTTCTTGGTGTTGAGCTTGGCCATTTGCTCTTCCAGGCGCTTGATCTGGTTTTCTATCGGCTTGCGTTGCGTGGCGAGCTTTTGTTTGTCTTCGGTTTCCTTGCGGCGTTGTTCTTTGTTGTCGGCCTTGTCGGCAACCGGTATCGGTTTTGCCAACGGCAGTGCATCGGCTTTTTTGCTGGCAGGTAGCGCTGGCGCTGCTTCCTTGGCTAATTTGTTTTTGAATAGCCAATCCTTGTAATCGTCCAGATCGCCGTCGAAAGGTTCTAGTTTGCCGTCGGCGACGATGATGAATTGGTCGGTAGTGGCGCGCAGCAGATGCCTGTCATGCGAGACGACTACCAGCGTGCCTTCAAACTGTGCCAGGGCATCGGTCAGGGCTTCGCGGGTTTCCAGATCCAGATGGTTGGTTGGTTCATCCAGCAGCAAGAGATTAGGGCGCTGCCAGACGATCATTGCCAACGCCAGACGGGCTTTTTCGCCGCCTGAGAATGGCGCGATGGAGCTGGTGACCATATTGCCAGGGAAGTTGAATCCACCGAGGAAGTTGCGCAGCTCTTGTTCGCGTACACCGGGCGCGATGTGCGCCAGATGCCATAGCGGCGATTCTTCGTGGCGCAGCATTTCTACCTGATGCTGGGCAAAGTAACCGATAGACAGGCCCTTGCCGGTTTCCATCATGCCGGACAATGGCGCGATGTCGCCCACGAGGGTTTTAATCAGGGTCGATTTACCTGCGCCGTTCACGCCTAATAAGCCGATGCGCTGGCCGATTTGCAGTGAGAAATTAACGTTGCCAACAATTTTTTTCTCGGTAAAACTGTGATCGGTTTTCGATTCGATACGGTAGCCGCAATCGACGTCCTCCATCACCAGCATAGGATTAGGTGCGCTGAGCGGTTCGCGGAATTCAAACGAGAATTCAGCCGCTGCGCGCAATGGCGCCAGTTCTTCCATCTTGGCCAATGCCTTGATACGGCTTTGTGCCTGCTTGGCTTTACTAGCTTTTGCGGCAAAGCGGGAGATGAAGGATTGCAGGTGATCGCGCTTGCGGGTTTGTTTTTCGATCGCGCTAGCGGCCAGAATTAACTGGGCGTTGCGCTGACGTTCAAATGAGGAATAGTTACCCGAATAACGCTTGAGTTTGCGTTCATCAATATGCGCGATAACGTTGACCACGCCATCGAGGAAATCTCTATCATGTGAAATGATGATGAGGGTGCCGGCATAACGCTTGAGCCATTCTTCCAGCCAGATAATCGCATCCAGATCCAAGTGATTGGTTGGTTCATCCAGCAGCAATAAATCGGATTTGCACATCAGCGCTTGTGCCAAGTTCAAGCGCATGCGCCAGCCGCCGGAGAAGCTGGCGACCGATTGTTCCATTTGCTCGATTGTGAAGCCCAAACCTAATAATAATTGCTCGCCGCGCGAACGTACGGTGTAGGCGTCTGCATCGGCCAACGCGCCGTACATCTCGCCGATGGCGATACCGTTTTCCATGGTTTCTGGCTGACTTTCGAGTTCGGCCAATTGGGCTTCGAGTTTGCGTAATTCCGTATCGCCGTCGATGGCGTAATCAATGGCTGAGCGATCCAGCGCCGGGGTCTCTTGCGCTACGTGCGCTAGTTGCCATTTGGCCGGGAATTCTATGCTGCCTTGATCCGGGTGTAGCTCGCCGCGTAACATCGCGAACAGGCTGGATTTGCCGGCGCCATTGGAGCCGATCAGGCCGATCTTGTCGCCCGGATTAAGCGTGATATCGACATTGTCGAACAAAGGTTTGGTACCACGCGCCAGAACGACTTGGAGAAAACGTATCATTATTTACTAACTTATCTAATTAAAATTCTTATTCTTGTAAAAACAAAAAATGGGGGAGTATCTATCTATAAATGCCAAAACCGCACTATCTACGTGCGGTTTCATCACTGCGTTATCTATACTGCGGGTGAGTATGCTAACTATTGATGCTATTTAAGGCCGGTTGACATTCAATTGGCCTTGAGTAATTGCTCGGCATGGAGCAGAAATACCATGTCATCACCAGCGCTAGTTGACAGCCATGTCATGTCTAAATGGCCAAAAGCTTGTTCGGCAAAGGCACGTTCATTGCCGATCTCGACCATTAGTATACCATTGGGCTTCAGGCGCTGTGCCGCACCTGCCACAATTTTGCGCACCAGGTCCATGCCGTCAGTACCGCCCGCCAAGGCAATTTGTGGCTCATGCAGGTATTCTTGCGGCAGTTTATCCATCGAATCCGAGTTCACGTACGGCGGATTGGTGATGATGAGATCGTACTTTTTATCCGGCACATTGGTGTAGAGATCGGATGCAATCAGCGTGATGCGATCTTGCAACTCGTAAGTGTCGACATTGCGTTGCGCTACCGCCAAGGCATCCGTCGAGATATCTACTGCATCGACCTGTGCATTGCTGAAGGCGTCGGCCAGCATGATGGGCAGGCAGCCAGAGCCAGTGCAAAGTTCCAGAATGTCGGTGATCGCATCGGGATCTTGCACCCAAGGTGAAAAATGCTCGGGGATCAGCTCGGCAATAAACGAGCGCGGTACGATGACGCGTTCATCGACATAAAAATTGTAAGTGCCCAACCAGGCTTCATTGGTTAAGTAGGATGCCGGTACGCGCTCATCGGCGCGGCGTTCTATCATCGCCATCGCGGCGTTGATTTCTTCAGGCAGCAAACGCGCATCGAGAAATGGGTCAATTTTATCTAGCGGCAGCTTAAGCGTATGCAGCAGCAGGTAAGCCGCTTCATCGAGGGCATTGGCGCTGCCGTGGCCGAAAAAAAGCTTGGCTGTGTTGAAGCGGGTGACAGCGTAGCGCAACAGATCGCGCAGAGTTTGAAATGGGTGGGTGGCGTTGGTCATTGCTTTGCTTTTATCAGTAAGTTCTCTAAGGTGCGGCGGTATATATTTTTAAGCGGATCGATGAAGCGCAATTCTATGTGCTCATCAATCTTGTGGATGCTGGCGTTAGGTGGGCCGAACTCTATCACCTGTGGGCAGATCTTGGCGATGAAGCGGCCGTCCGATGTGCCGCCTGTCGTCGATAGTTCGGTCGTGATGCCGGTTTCGGCCTTGATGGCCGCCGCCAAGGCATCGCTTAGTTCGCCTTTGGGTGTGAGGAAGGGATGGCCGCCGACGGTCCATTTCAATGCATAGTCAAATCCGTGTTTGTCGAGGATGGCATGCACGCGCTGCTGCAAACCGTCCGCCGTGCTGGCGGTCGAGAAGCGGAAATTGAAATCGATTACGACTTCACCTGGTATCACGTTGGATGCGCCGGTGCCGCCATGAATATTCGACATTTGCCATGAGGTGGGCAGGTAATACTCATTACCGTGGTCCCAATCTTCTGATACCAGTTCAGCCATGGCAGGTGCTGCCAGGTGAATCGGGTTTTTTGCCAATTGCGGATAGGCGATATGGCCTTGCACACCTTTAACGATTAGCTTGCCGGACATAGTGCCGCGTCTGCCATTTTTGATCGTGTCGCCGAGTTGATCGACCGAGGTCGGTTCGCCCACGATGCAGTAATCGAGTTGCTCGCCACGTGCCTTTAACATATCGCAAACAATGACCGTACCATCCGTTGCCGGGCCTTCTTCATCGCTGGTGATCAGGTAACCGATCGAGCCGCCATGATTCGGGTGTGCGGCGAGAAATTCTTCGGTGGCAACGACAAACGCGGCGACCGAGGTTTTCATATCGGCAGCGCCGCGGCCAAATAGCTTGCCATCACGATGGGTCGGTGCAAACGGCGCTGATTGCCATTGATCTACCGGTCCGGTGGGTACGACGTCAGTGTGGCCGGCAAACACTACCAAGGGTTGTGCCGTACCTTTGCGTGCCCAAAGATTGGTGACGTCGCCAGATTGTATGGTTTCGCACTTGAAGCCTAAGGGCTCCAGTAATGAGATCAATGTTTGCTGGCAGCCCTTGTCTTCAGGAGTCACTGAATCGAGCGCGATCAGTTGTTCTGTCAGCGCGAGTGTTTTGCTCATGGAATTTACTTAAAAAGTGATTGGTAAAGTTGCGGCGTAAAACCGACCGTAACTTGCTGTGTGTCTTTGGTGGCGATGTGCAATACCGGGCGTTTAATGACGGACGGCGATGCCAGCATTAATGCGATAGCATCGTCCCGATTCGTGCAGGAAGCTTTTTGCTCATCCGAGAGCGCACGCCAAGTAGTGCCTTTGCGGTTGATCAGGACATCCAGCCCGACCTGCGTCAACCACGTTTCAATAGTGTCTCGGTCGAGTCCATCTTTCTTGAAATTATGAAAAACAAAATCGATGCCTTGCTGTTGTAGCCAGACGCGAGCCTTCTTGACGGTATCGCAGTTGGGAATGCCATAAAGGGTGATGCTTTCGGTACTATGCATTTTAGCTATTTACATGTTCAGGGTGAATTCGGTGAATGACGCTTCTTCCGTTTTTTTCGGCTCCGGCTCTAGCGTCACTGGTACGTTCACTACTTCATTGTTGAGCAGCCACAGCAGATTGTTGGCGGAGTCGGCATTGGCCAATCCTTCTTCCTGGCTGATCAAGCCATCCTTGATTAACTGCATCAAGGCGCGTTCGAATGTTTGTGAGCCGGGCGACAGACTTTTTTCGATCGCCTCCTTGATCTGAAAGATATCGCCCTGTTCAATTAATTCTGCAACGTAACGGGTGTTCAACATGATCTCTACCGCAGGACAACGACCGCCATCGATAGCGCGGATCAGACGCTGAGAAACAACTGCGCGGATGGAAGAGGATAAATCGAGTAACAAGGCACTGCGACTTTCCAATGGAAAGAAACTAATAATCCGGTTCAGCGCCTGATAACTGTTATTGGCATGCAATGTGGCTAAGACTAGGTGACCTGATTGGGCATAGGCAATCGCTGCCAGCATGGTCTCCAGATCGCGAATCTCGCCAATCAAAATGCAGTCTGGGGCCTGGCGCAGAGAGTTTCTTAGTGCAGTCTGAAGGCTCTCTGAATCAGTACCGATTTCACGTTGATTGACGATGGATTTTCTGCTTTTAAACAGATATTCAATCGGGTCTTCAATCGTGAGGATATGTCCTGTCTTGAGCTCATTGCGATAATCCAGCATTGACGCAATCGTTGTCGATTTACCTGAGCCGGTGGCGCCAACGAGCAAAATCAGTCCGCGCTTCTCCATGATTAGCTCGGATAAAATCGGTGGCAAATGCAGCGTGTTGATCGGCGGGATATGTCCTGGCACAAATCGCATGACTGCAGAAATTGTGCCGCGCTGGCGAAAGGCGGATAAGCGAAAGCGACCAATCCCAGGCGCCCCGATACCAATATTGAGCTCATTCTCGCGCTCAAGTACTGCCATGTGTTCCGGAGATACCACTTCATTAAGCAAGGAAAGAATATTTGCCTGATCCATTTTTTGCTGATTGATGGGCAATAAATTGCCATTTATCTTCAAATGAATAGGCGAGTTCATTGCAAAAAACATGTCTGAGGCTTGTTTTTCTTTCATTAACTGAAATAAACGTTCCATTGCCATAATGATTTCCTATCTTGAGCTCAAACGGTGTGATTGATCGAATGCTGTCTTAATGGCGAAAATGATTAGACGCCGCGCAATAACTCATTGATGCTGGTTTTTGATCGTGTTTGTGCATCGACTCGCTTCACGATGACGGCACAATATAAACTGTATTTGCCATCCGAAGAAGGCAGATTGCCAGAGACAACCACGGAGCCGGAAGGAATTCGGCCATAAGTGATTTCGCCGGTCGCACGGTCATAAATTTTGGTCGATTGGCCGATATAAACACCCATGGAGATCACAGAATTTTCTTCGACGATGACGCCTTCAACGACTTCAGAACGTGCGCCGATAAAGCAGTTGTCTTCGATGATGGTTGGATTTGCCTGCATAGGTTCCAGCACGCCGCCAATGCCAACGCCACCGGATAAGTGCACGTTTTTGCCAATTTGTGCGCACGAACCGACAGTTGCCCAGGTATCGACCATCGCACCTTCATCGACATACGCGCCGATATTGACGTAGGACGGCATCAGCACGACATTCTTGGCAATGAAGCTGCCGCGACGCGCGACTGCTGGAGGGACTACGCGAAAACCACCTTTGGCGAAATCTTCAGCTGTGTAGTCAGCGAATTTGGTCGGGACCTTGTCGTAAAACTGCATGTGATCGCCGGACGGCATGACGATATTGTCTTCCAGGCGGAAGGACAGCAACACGGCCTTCTTAATCCATTGATTGACTTGCCAGTTGCCCACGCTAATTTTTTCTGCCACGCGCAGTGCGCCGGAATCAAGTTGTGCCAATACATGAGCAACGGCTTCGCGCAATTCTGCGGGCGCTGATTTTGGTGAAAAACTGGCGCGGTCTTCCCAGGCTTGATCGATAATTTGCTGTAATTGTTGAGTCATAATAGTTGGGAGGTAAGTTGGTCAATAATTGATGAGGACGATTCAGGATATTTAATTTATTGCGCTGCTAATTTTTTGGTAAAAGCCACGATGCGATGGGCGGCTTCCAGACACTCTTCCACATCGGCAACCAGTGCCATGCGGATGCGATTTTGCCCCGGATTAACGCCATGCGCGTCGCGTGCCAGATAACTTCCTGGCAACACTGTTACATTGTATTCCTGGTAAAGTTGTCGAGCAAATTCGGTGTCGGAAATCGCGACAAGTTTATCGACCTTGGCCCAAAGGTAAAAAGCCGCGTCTGGCAAGCTAACATCGAGCACTTCTTGTAAAAGTGGTGTTACTTGGGCAAATTTCTTGATGTAAAGTTGACGATTTTCTTGCACATGCGTCTCGTCGTTCCATGCCGCGATCGACGCTGCCTGTATGGTGGGGCTCATGGCGCCACCATGGTAGGTTCTGTAGAGCAAAAATTGCTTGATAATTGATGCGTCACCGGCGACAAAGCCGGATCGCATGCCCGGCACATTTGAGCGCTTGGACAGACTTGATAAGGTGATCAGACGCGGGTAGCTGTCGCGTCCGAGCATGCGTGCCGCTTGCAAGCTCCCTAGCGGCGCCTCGTCTTTAAAATAAATTTCCGAATAGCATTCGTCCGCAGCAATGACGAAACCATAACGATCAGAGAGATCGAATAATTCTTTCCAATTAGCCAGAGTAAGTACTGCCCCTGTCGGATTGCCTGGTGAGCAAATGTACAGAAGCTGCACGCGCTGCCATATTGATGCAGGAATGCTTTGATAGTCTGGCGCAAAGTTACGTGCGGGATCTGCGTTGGCGAAGTAGGGCTCTGCGCCGGCCAGATAGGCAGCGCCTTCGTAAATCTGATAAAACGGATTGGGGCAAAGTACCAAAGGAGTGCCATGCTGATTGTTGCTTGGGTCTATCACCGTTTGTGCCAAGGCAAATAAGGCCTCCCTGGATCCATTGACGGGCAAAATCTGCGTCGCATCATCCAGGGCTGGGATTGAGTAGCGCCTTGCCAGCCAGGCTGAAATTGATTGTCTGAGTGCCTCAGAGCCGGCCGTTGACGGGTAAGATGCCAGGCCGTTCAGATTGTCAGTGACAGCTTGCTTTATAAATTCTGGCGTTGGATGTTTTGGCTCACCTAAGCCAAGACTAATGGCTTTGTATGCGGGATTGGGTACAACGTCCGCAAACAGACGCTTTAGTTTTTCAAAGGGGTAAGGTTGCAGCTTGTCGAGGAATGTATTCACTATGGCGTCAAATGATAGCTTGATTGACGGATCGGAAAATTATTGATCCGGAAAATAAAGGCAAGAATTGCTCATTGAATGTCGCATCCTGTGAGTGCAGGCTAGACATGCAAATAATCCGATATTATAACGTTCTCTAAGTGGCGCTGCCGTAGTGCAACAATAAAGATACTGCGAAATTACGCAAATACTAAATGTGGAAAACCCTACTGGCAAAATGATATGATGCTTCGTCTGTTTTTGTATGGGCAAGAAGAGGGCGCTGAATGCAGCAAAAATCCACAAGATTCTCTTTGAATTTTATTTTAAAAGTCGATAAAACTAAATAACGTGCGCTTAACTTCTATTAAATTGTCGGGGTTCAAATCTTTTGTGGATCCTACGAATTTCCAGGTTCCCGGTCAGCTGGTTGGTGTCGTTGGTCCAAATGGTTGTGGTAAATCTAATATTATCGATGCCGTGAGGTGGGTTTTAGGTGAGTCCAAAGCATCGGAGCTACGCGGCGAATCCATGCAAGACGTTATTTTTAACGGTTCTACCCACAGAAAACCAGCCGGGCGATCATCGGTTGAATTGGTCTTCGATAATAGTCTGGGCAAAGCCGCTGGGCAATGGAGTCAGTACGCAGAAATCGCCGTCAAGCGTACTTTGACGCGGGACGGCACATCTACCTATTACATCAACGGACAAGCTGTTCGTCGTCGCGACATTCAGGATATTTTCCTCGGTACCGGTCTGGGGCCGCGCGCTTACGCGATCATCGGTCAGGGCATGATTTCACGGATTATTGAATCCCGGCCGGAAGAGTTGCGTATTTTTCTTGAAGAAGCCGCGGGCGTGTCTCGATATAAAGAGCGTCGGCGTGAAACGGAAAATCGTATTCACGATACCCATGAAAATCTGGTGCGTGTTGAAGATATTCTGCGTGAACTCAATGCCAACCTGGAGAAACTTGAAGCGCAGGCGGTGGTCGCCAATAAATTTAATGCCTTGCAATCGGATCAGGAAGAAAAACAAAAGCTGCTATGGCTCTTGCGCAAAAAAGAAGCCGCTGCCGAGCAGCAAAAGCATTTCGTCGAAATCGAAAAAACACAGCTTGAATTAGATGAGCAAACCGCAAAACTGCGCCATGTTGAGCTGGCACTCGATCAGATGCGCCAGGCGCATTACGCGGTTGGCGACAAGATGCATCAGGCACAAGGACATCTGTATCAAACCAATGCCGAAATTGGTAGCCTTGAAGCGGAAATTAAATTTGTCATTGAATCTCGCACTCGCCTGCAAGCCCAATTGGCCTCGTTAACCGCGCAACGTGAGCATTGGGAGCGGCAGGGGCAGCAATTTCATGATGAATTGGCGGAGGCTGAGATTCATGTTGAAGAACTGGCGTTACGGTCTGAGCAAGCGCAGGAAATCGCTCAGCAGCAAAATGATAAGTTGCCCGAACTCGAGCAAGTCTGGCGCGATACTCAACTGAAAACCACCGAATCTCGTGCCAAAATCATGCAATGGCAGCAGCAGATTGAACTCGAATCTGCCCATCAGCGCAACGCATCAAATATTCTCAATACTCTGGCGTCGCGCAGGGAGCGTCTTACTCAGGAAAAACAAGGACTGATCTTGCCTGATACCGCGCATTTGCAGAATCTTGCCATACAGCTGGATGAAAAAAAACAGTCGCTGGAAGAGTCGGGCATGCAATTGGAGGACGCGCAAGAGCGTCTGCCGCAACTGGAAGACGAGCGGCGCGAAGCGCAACAGCAGGTAAATCAAAACGCTGCGCAATTTGCGCAATTGGATGCCCGCCTGACTGCATTAAAATCTCTTCAGGAAAAAGTGCAGAGTCAGGGCAAGGTGCAGCCTTGGCTGGAAAAACATGAGCTGGATAAACTTCCTAAGTTATGGCAAAAGCTGCACATTGAAGCTGGTTGGGAAACTGCGTTAGAAGCGATTTTGCGCGAACGTACTTCAGCGCTTGAAATGTCGAATCTGGATTGGGCCAAGGCATTTTTTAATGATGCTCCACCAGCCAAGTTAGCGCTTTATTCGCCAGTCGTGATCGCTCATCCTGTCCAGCCGATTAACGGACTTAAACTCTTGGCCGATTTATTACAGCTCAATGATGCAGGTGTGCGCAGTTCCATGCAAGACTGGCTGCATCAGGTTTATATCGCAGAAGATGTCACTTCTGCGTTTATGGATAGAATAAAACTTCCTCAGGGCGCTTGCTTCATCACAAAGCAGGGTCACATCATCAGTCAGTCTAGCGTACGCTTTTATGCCGCTGATTCCGAGCAGGATGGCGTTTTGGCGCGTCAGCAAGAGATTGATAATTTAAGTAAGCAATGCCGCGCGCAACAATTGCTTTCTGAAGAAGGTAAGACCCGTGCAGTACGCGCTGAATCGGCCTTCACTCAAGCAACTCTGCAGCTGCAAGAGTTACGACAGCGCGTTGGGATCCTGACGCAGTCTGTGCATGGCTTGCAAATCGAATACATGAAATTATCTGAAGTGCAAGAGCGATTCAATCAACGCAGTACGCAGATCATGGCCGATCTGGCGGAGATCGCCGCGCAAGAAAGTGAGCAGCAGCAAGCGCGTGCAGAGTCAGAGGAGAAATTTGAAACGCTTGACATCGAACTGGCTGAGTTGCAAGAGAGTCACGAAGACGGCCAGACTATTTATCTCGAAAAAGAACAGCAGCTCAATGATGCACGCTTGCGCTTGCGCGATCTTGAACTCGCAGCGCAAGAAATTGCCTTTTCAGAGAAATCTCATCGCAATAAAATTGATGAACTCAAGCGCAGCAGTACCACTGCGGTAGAGCAGGCAGCGCAGCTTTTTACGACAATGCAGCAAGGGCGTCTGGAGTTGGAAACGATGGATGACCAGGCTGCCATGGCGGGCTTGCATACCATGCTCGACAAGCGCAGTGATCAGGAGCGCGTGCTGGCAGATGCGCGCCATGAGCTCGATCAGTTGACGCAAAAACTGCGTCAATCTGAAGAAGAAAAAATGCAGGTAGAACGCGGCTTGCAACCACAACGTGACCGGATTGTGGAATTGCAACTCAAGGAACAAGCGGCGCGATTAAATCAGGAACAGTTTGCTGAGCAATTGCGTAATTTCGAGGTCGATGAAGCTACCCTCGAGTTGAAATTGCATGATGATATGCGACCTTCGTATTTACAAGGCGAGGTCACCAGATTGACTAACGCCATTGCAGCGTTGGGTGCAGTCAACATGGCTGCGCTGGAGGAGTTGGCTCAGGCGACAGAACGTAAAACTTTCCTGGATGCGCAGTATGCTGATTTGACAGAGGCGATCACGACTTTACAGGATGCGATTCACAAAATCGATATAGAAACCCGTGATCTTTTGCAAGATACCTTTAATAAAGTCAATCATCATTTTGCTGAACTATTCCCGATTTTGTTTGGCGGTGGGCAAGCCAAATTAATTATGACTGGCGATGAAATTCTGGATTCTGGTGTGCAGGTGATGGCGCAACCTCCTGGTAAGAAGAACGCGACCATTCACCTGCTTTCTGGCGGTGAAAAAGCGCTGACGGCGACGGCCTTGGTGTTCTCAATGTTTCAGCTCAATCCGGCACCGTTTTGCTTGCTTGATGAGGTGGATGCACCTTTGGATGATTCTAATACTGAGCGCTTTTGCAATATGGTAAAGCGCATGTCAAAAAATACGCAGTTTTTGTTCATCTCTCACAATAAAATTGCGATGGAAATGGCCCAACAATTGATTGGTGTCACCATGCAAGAACAGGGAGTTTCTCGAATTGTTGCAGTAGATATGGAATCTGCTGCAAATTTAGTAGGTGAGGTACATGCAGCATGACAGATCTTCAGGTAAGTTTATTGGCAATCGGTGGAACGCTGGTAGTTGGCGTTGTAATTTTTAATAAATGGCAGGAACACAAAGCGAGAAAAAGTGTTGAGCAGGCGTTTTCGGGCGGTCACGACGACGTACTCATGAATCCAGCGGACGACAATAGCTTTCTGACCGGGACTCGCCAGGAACCTAGTCTGGACGAGGAAACTTCAGAGAATAAATTTGTTTCATCTTCATTGGATGAAATACCAAATAGACTGAAACCAGATTCGGTGAGTTTGGAGCGAGAGTTACCTGTCGATGAGCTGATTGATTGCGTCATCACGCTTGAATTTGAGACCCCGATTCGCGGCGAGAAGTTATTGGCCGATATCAGCGAATTAAAATATGTCGGCAAGAAACCGGTACATTTTGTCGCTCTTGGACATGATGGAATCAAGTCAGTCGTAGCGCATGGCGGTGCGTATACCAGCCTGTTTGCCGGGGTGCAAATGGTGAATCGTAGCGGCCCGTTAAATGAGCTGGAATACTCTGAATTTGTTGGTGGTTTGCGTGAAATTGCAGATCGCTTGAATGCGCATTCTGATATTCCAGACATGAACCAGGTAATGTCTATTTCCAGAGAATTGCACCAGTTTGTGTCAGAACACGATGCCCAACTGAGCGTCAATATTCTTGCCAACGGCGCACCCTGGGGAATTACGACCCTGCTGGCGGCGCTTGAAACTCAAGGATTTGATATTCGCCCAGACGGGCGTCTGGTGATGCCTGACGGAGATGGCGGAAATTTATTCACCTTATCTACCAATGTCAGCATGAGTGAAACAATCACCCCGCGATTAACATTGTTGCTCGATGTGCCATGCGTAGCGCCCGCACGCGATGGTTTCGGCGCAATGTCTGCATGTGCAAGATCGCTTGCGACCCGCCTTGGCGGAACTGTGGTTGACGATGGCAATCAGCCCATTTCCAAATCTGCCTTGGATGAAATAGCGGGACAGGTGAGTGACTTTTATGCGGCGATGGCGGAAGCGCAAATTCCAGCCGGATCCCAGCGCGCTCAGCGATTATTTAGTTAAGTATCGCTACAAGTATGCAGAATGATTTTTTTAATGCTTCCGATGCGCCGGCTGATGCCGTATCGGAAATCCGATCTCGCATGGAAAGACTATGTGCAGAAATCAACAAGCATGCGCATGCCTATTACGTCCTGGATAATCCCGTCATTCCTGATGCAGTCTACGATAGACTTTTTTCTGAGTTGCAGGCATTGGAGCTGGCGTATCCGGAGTTAATCGCTCCTGACTCACCTACTTTCCGTGTGGGTGGCACGGCTTTACCTGAGTTCAGTCAGGTAAAGCATGCCGTACCCATGCTGTCGCTCAATAATGGTTTTGAAGATGCAGACATCGTCGCTTTTGACCGTCGCGTAAGAGATGGTTTGCATGCACTGATGGATGTCGAATACGCGATAGACCTGAAGTTTGATGGCCTTGCCATTAACTTGCGCTATGTCGATGGTGTATTCACACAAGCGGCAACACGGGGAGATGGCTTTACCGGTGAAGACGTGACTGAAAATGTTCGAACGATTCGAACAGTTCCCTTGCGCCTGAATTTGGAAAATCCTCCGGCCGTGCTTGATGTGCGTGGCGAAGTTTTAATGTTCAAGGCTGATTTTGATAAGCTTAATGCACGCCAGCGCGCTGCAGGCGCCAAGGAGTTTGCCAACCCGCGCAATGCCGCCGCGGGCAGCTTGCGCCAGCTGGATTCAAAAATAACAGCACATCGTAGCTTACGTTTTTTCGCCTATGGAATAGGGGCATTGGAGGGCGCGGCTTTGCCTGTTTCTCAACGGGCATTACTGGGCTGGTATGACGCAATGGGGATTCCTGTTTGTGATGAAAATGCGGTGGTGACCGGTGTTGCTGCCTTGCTGGATTTTTATCGTGTCATACAAGAAAAACGCACATTACTTCCTTACGAAATTGACGGTGTCGTCTATAAGGTGAATGCCTTTGTAGAGCAAGAGATACTAGGCTTTGTTTCGCGCGCCCCTCGCTTTGCCATCGCCCACAAATTTCCGGCCCAGGAAGCACTAACGACGGTACTCGGGATTGAAGTGCAGGTGGGTAGAACCGGTGCGATTACACCTGTCGCCAGATTGGCGCCGGTCTTTGTCGGTGGTGTCACAGTGACCAATGCCACCCTGCACAATGAGGAAGAAATACAAAGAAAAGACATCCGTATCGGCGATACGGTTTCGGTGCGACGTGCTGGCGATGTGATTCCCGAAGTGATCGCGAGCATACTTGAAAAGCGACCAGGTGATGCGCAACAATTTATCATGCCGACACAATGTCCGGTGTGTAGTTCACCTATCGTTAAGCTGGAAGACGAGGCCATTGCCCGTTGTTCCGGTGGCTGGATAAAATGTCCTGCGCAGCGAAAAGGCGGTTTGTTTCACTTTGCTTCACGTAAAGCGATGAATATTGATGGTGTAGGTGAACAACTTATCGATCAGTTGGTCGATAAGCATGTCGTGACGACTGCTGCTGATCTATACAAGCTAGGACTGGCCTCCTTATCTGAATTGGACAGAATGGCAGAGAAGTCAGCTGGCAATATATTGTCCGCAATCGAGACGTCGAAAGCGACAACATTCGCTCGATTTATTTATGCGCTTGGTATCCGTCATGTGGGTGAGTCAACTGCCAAGGATCTTGCCGCGCGTTTCGGCAATATCGATGCCTTGATTAATGCAACGGAAGAACAGTTGCTAGCGGTTTCGGACGTGGGTCCGGTGGTTGCCCGATCTTTGCAGCGTTTTTTTTCTGATCCGCTCAATGTGGAATTGGTAAGGCAATTGATGGCATCAGGCGTTCATTGGCCAGAAGTGCAGCAACATGCTGATGCGGTATTGCCGTTGTTAGGAAAAACGTTGGTATTAACGGGAAGCTTGCCTAACTTAAGCCGTGATCAGGCGAGTGAATTAATAGAAAAAAATGGTGGCAAGGTTGCTGGCTCAGTCTCCAAAAAAACCAGCTATGTGGTTGCCGGTGATGATGCAGGCAGCAAACTGCTGAAAGCGCAAGAATTGAATATTGCGATATTGTCTGAGGATGATTTGATCCGGATGTGCCAGGTAAAGCAGGATGAAGAGTGAATGGAATGCCCGATATGAAAATGAGCAGGGCATATTCCTCTTCAAAATAGGATAGAAATGAAATGACAAAAATTAAGAAAGCGGTATTTCCAGTAGCGGGTTTAGGTAGCCGTTTTTTACCTGCAACCAAGGCGCAACCAAAGGAAATGTTGCCGGTGGTCGATAAGCCATTAATCCAATATGCGGTGGAAGAGGCTGTTGAAGCTGGCATTACAGAAATGGTCTTTATTACCGGGCGCAATAAGCGCGCGATCGAAGACCATTTTGATACGGCGTATGAATTGGAAAGCGAGCTGGAATCTGCCGGGAAACATGCTTTGCTGGAGTTGGTGCAAAACGTGATCCCCAAGAACATCAACTGCATTTACATTCGTCAACCCGCTGCGTTGGGTTTGGGACATGCCGTTCTGTGCGCGCGCCCTGTGATTGGCGATGAGCCGTTTGCCGTTTTGCTGGCCGATGATTTAATGGATCCTGATCCAGGCTTTCCATCCGTCATTGCACAAATGACGCGCCGGTACCAGGAGGAGGGAGCTAGTATTATTGCGGTACAAGAGGTGCCGCGAGAATTCACTAATCAGTACGGTATCGTCAGTGGCTCGCCATATAAAGATCGTCTGGATAAAATGTTTGGCATCGTCGAAAAACCCGCGCCACAAGATGCGCCTTCGACTTTGGCCGTGGCAGGTCGATATATTTTATCCGGTAAGATTTTTTCTTACCTGGAAAAATTAGGCAAGGGTTCTGGTGGGGAGATTCAACTCACGGATGGTATTGCGGCTTTATTGAAAGATGAAGACGTTTATGCTTACCGTTGCGCCGCGACGCGTTACGATTGCGGTTCAAAACTTGGTTATTTAAAAGCGACGGTTGCACTTGGTCTTAAGCACGCGGATGTTGGTGAAGAATTCGCCCGTTATCTTCAGACGCTAAAAATAAATTAATTTTCCTGATTTTTGTTGAGGTGTAAGCGATGATTCACGAAATTCTCAAGATGGGTGATGCCAGATTGTTGCGCATTGCGGAACCAGTCTCTCAATTCAATACGCCGGAATTATCCAAATTAGTCGCGGATATGTTTGAAACCATGGCCGCAGCAAATGGCGCCGGTTTAGCCGCCCCGCAAATTGGGGTAAATCTTCAGCTGGTCATTTTTGGATTTAAAAGCAACCCGCGTTATCCGGACGCGCCAAATGTCCCTGAGACGGTCTTGTTGAATCCGGTGTTGACGCCGCTTTCAGAAGAGGTCGATGAAGCGTGGGAGGGATGTTTGTCAGTCCCTGGTCTGCGCGGTCTGGTGCCGCGCTGGAGTAAATTGCGTTATGAAGGCGTGGATCAATTTGGTGCCGTAATCAGCCGTGAGGTCGATGGATTTCATGCGCGCGTGGTGCAGCATGAATGTGACCATTTAAATGGCATTCTCTACCCCGTGCGCATCAGAGATTTATCGCAATTTGGTTATACTGAAGTGCTGTTTCCGGAAATGGATCCAAATCAGGATGATTAGATATACTCCCTATTAGTATTTCTATATCACGCTTTATTTATGCGCGCTATAAGAGATATTTAGTATATTTTTAGGGGAGTATATTGCTGGCGCATGAATTTAAAATTGTTCGTCGTCCCGTAGGTAGCGCCATTGGCCTTCAGGCAATTTACCCAGTTTGACTTTGCCAATGCGCACGCGTTTCAGACCCAATACAGTAAGTCCAACCATTTCACACATGCGACGAATCTGGCGTTTCTTTCCTTCCATCAGAATGAAATTCAATTGATCATCATTTTGCCAGCGTACTTTTGCCGGAATTAATTTTTTCCCATCCAAACTCAAGCCATGATTGAGTAAGCGCAGATCTTTTTCAGGCAAGCGTCCAGGTTTGCTGTATTGCACGCGTACCAGATATTCTTTATCTACGGATGTGTCTTCGCCAATCAGGTGTTTGGCAATTCGACCATCTTGCGTCAATACCAACAAGCCAACAGAGTCAATGTCGAGTCGTCCAGCCGGAACCAAACTTCTTAACTGAGTGGGATGAAACGCATTGCTGACATCATCTTCACCCCAGCGAGTTTCAGCTTTCACTAGCGCGATTGCCGGTTGATGGCCGTCTTCTGCCTGCCCGCTGACATAGCCGACTGGCTTATTGATGAGGATGGTGACGCGCTTCGATTGTTCGGCTGCTGCCTGTCGCTCTACCGATACGCGTTGATGCGGGAATACTTTGCTGCCGAGTTCAGAAACGATTTTTCCGTCAACGCGAACCCAGCCACGCTCTATCCATTCATCCGCTTCGCGGCGTGAGCAAAGTCCCAGTTCGGACATTCTTTTGGAGAGGCGCAATAATTCGGTCATGGTCTTGGTTGATAATTAGTGAAGTTGGCTGATGTAAATAAAATGAGGGCTGCTCAAGTAATTAAATGCGCAAGGCATCGAGCAAATCGGTTTCAAACTGCAATTGGATGCGGCCGCTTTGCAGGGCGGCGCCATCGACCAGGAAAACGTCTTCCACCCTTTCGCCCAAAGTCATAATTTTGGCCGTATGCAGGTTGATTTTGTATTTGGTAAGAATATTGGCAATTGCATATAGCAGGCCATTACGGTCATTTGCTGAAATGGACAGCAAATAAAACTGACCTTTTTCATCTGGTCGCAAATCTACGCCAGGCACAATTGGAAATGTTCTCGATAGGCGCGACAGTCGCCCTCGATTGGGGGGGGATAAGGGCGCCTGTCTAAATAAAATATCCGAAAGTTCATGCTCTATCAGATTGATAATGTCGCGATAATTGGCTGAGAACGCCGGTTCAGTAACTAAAAAAGTATCGAGTGCATACCCACCTTTAGTGGTGTGAATTTTTGCATCCAGAATGCTGAAATTTTTACTGTCGAAATAATTGCATATGCGGGCAAATAAATCCGCTTGGTCTTTCACATATACTGCTACCTGGAGTCCTTCGCCAATCGGCGCTAGCCTGCATTTGACGACTGGCACGGCACTGTCAATGCGGTCATGCAAGGCCCTTGTTTGCCAGGCAATATCAGCTGCATCGTGGCGTAAAAAATAGGCCATATCAAGCTGTTGCCATAGCCGTTCATGCGCATTGTTTGGTAAGCCATGTAGACGTAAGGATTTTAACGCTTCTTCCTGGCGATTCTTTAACTCCCGATCTTTGGATGGCGTTTCTCCACCCAGCACCCGCAAGCAAATACGATACAAGTCCTCAAGCAATTTGCCTTTCCATGCATTCCACACTTTGGGACTGGTGCCGCGAATGTCAGAGACTGTCAGCAAATACAATGCGGTCAAGTGGCGTTCGTCCTTAACAAGATTGGCAAACGATTGCACGACATCCGGATCAGATAGATCTTGTTTTTGTGCAACATGTGACATGGTCAAATGATTTTGCACTAGAAAAACAATTAATTCTGAATTCGCTTTAGAGATGCCATGATCATGGCAAAACTTTTTAGCGTCATTCATTCCCAGTGTTGAATGGTCGCCGCCGCGCCCCTTTGCAATGTCATGGAACAATGCGGCGATGTATAGCACCCACGGTTGCGTGAAGTTTGCCATCAATTGACTGCAAAATGGATATTCGTGCGCATGCTCTGTCATCGTGAACCGGCGCAAATTGCGTACTACCAGCAAAATATGCTGATCAACTGTATAGGCGTGGAACAGGTCGTGCTGCATCTGGCCGATAATCCGGCGAAAATTGGGTAAATAGCGCCCCAGAATACTCATCTGGTTCATGTGGCGCAGGGCATGCGTAATGCCTTGTGGTGCCTGAATTATTTGTAAAAAGAGCGCCCGATTAAAAATGTCATGACGAAATCCAGCGTCAATCAGAAAACGTGCATGCCAAAGCGCCCGCAATGTCCGGGCGGTCATGTCTTTTAACTTTGTATGCTGTGCAAGGAGCAAAAAAACTTCCAGCATGGCCGACGGCGTTGCTGTAAATACGTCGTCATTGGCGATGTCAATGAAACCATTGACTTCATTAAAGCGTTCATTGATCGGTTGCGGTGCGGATGATTGCGGAAATAAAGTGGCTTCAATATTTTGCAATAGAATTGTATTTAACTGGGTAACCGCCTTGGCAGCCCAGTAATAACGTTGCATCAGGTATTCGCTGGCACGCCGCGACTCAGTGGTTTTGAAGCCGAAAGTCTCTGCTATCTGTGTCTGCACATCAAAAATCAACCGATCCTCGCGTCGCCCTGTGTGGATGTGCAAGCGGATACGAATATCCTTGAACGCGCGCTCATTGCGTTTTAGCTGATGCGCTTCTGTCGTGGTGATTAGCCCGCGGGTCGCGAGCTCTTTCCAGGAATTTCCCAGTTTGGCAGCTTTGGCTACCCAAAGAATTACTTGTAAATCCCTTAGACCACCTGGGCTTTCCTTGCAGTTCGGTTCGAGGCTATAAGGCGTGTCTTCATATTTGACATGACGCTGCTGCAATTCAAGAAGCTTTGCCTGAAAAAAATGCTGAGGATTCATGCTTTCGTCATAGCGTTCCTGCATTTGACGAAAGAGAATCCTGCTCCCGGTGAGTAGGCGTGCTTCGAGCAGACTGGTTTTGACTGTAATATCAGCGAGTGCTTCTTCCATGCATTCGTCTACCGTGCGAATGCTATGGCCAATATCGAGGCCGATATCCCAGAAAATCTGGACTAAACTTTCCAGTTTTTCACGCAGCTGTGCATCGGGTCGTTCAGATAATAAAATGAGTACGTCGACATCTGAATGCGGAAATAGCTCGCCCCGCCCGTATCCACCGACCGCTATCAAAGTCATTTGCTTCGGAAAATTAAACTGTTTCCAAATTTTGACTAATACGCCATCGACGCAGCGGCACAAGTTATGCAGCAACTGTTCCGCTTTATTGTTTTCTCTGAACGCAGCGATAATAAGTTGCTGTGCGGACTTCAATTCTTGCTTGAATGCGAGCGCGGGAAGTGCTGTCGTAGTCATTATCGCAGTCCTAAACTGTAGTAATGAACGCTGGCGGTGGCGGTGATCCGGCTGATAGGGTGAGAACTTCATAGCCAGTTTCCGTCACGAGAATAGTGTGTTCCCATTGCGCTGAAAGGCTTCTGTCTTTTGTTTTAATTGTCCAGCCATCGCCCATTTCACGAATTTCGCGTCGGCCTGCATTGATCATCGGTTCTATCGTAAAGATCATTCCCGCAGCCAGTTTATCAAGCGTACCGGGCCGGCCGTAATGAAGAATTTGTGGCTCTTCATGGAATACCTTACCTATGCCGTGACCACAGAATTCCCTGACAACGCTGTAGCCGGCTTTTTCTGCGTGTTGTTGAATGATGTGACCGATGTCGCCAAGATGATTTCCCGGCTTTACCATTGAAATGCCTAGCCACATACATTCGTATGTGATTTCATTTAAGCGTTTTGCTAATATTGATGGCTCTCCGATCAGAAACATACGGCTGTTATCGCCATGATAGCCATCTTTAATGACGGTAATGTCGAGATTGACAACGTCACCATTTTTCAATACTTTGTCGCCCGGAATGCCATGGCAAATGACATCATTGACCGAAGTGCATATCGCTTTAGGGTAGGGCGTATAACCAGGGGGGCAATAATTGAGTGGCGCAGGAATGGTGCCTTGAATATTTAACATGTATTCATGGCAAAGCCGATCAATTTCCCCTGTGGTTGTCCCTGCTTTAACAAATGGAGTAATGTAATCAAGTACTTCGGAACCGAGTCTGCCCGCAACTCGCATACCGGCGATATCTTCTGCTGATTTAATTGAAATGGATGTCATGTGCTGCCATGTGAAGTGTAGGTAGATAATGTTGGAATTATAGTCGAGGCGAGCGATATGCGCTGAGGTGCAATAGTAGGTTGCTCGCTAAACGGGCTTGAAACAAGTCTTGATTTTGTAGTAGAATAGATAGTTCGCTTGAATAAATCTCAAGTAAAACAAATAAAATTTTATTTTTAAGAAACGAATCCAGTCTAAAAGGGTGTCCCTAGCGGGATCACTGATTTGGATTCAAGACCTAACCCTGGAGTTATTATGTCTGTAACAATGCGTGAAATGCTGGAAGCTGGCGTCCATTTTGGTCACCAAACCCGTTTTTGGAATCCGAAAATGGCACCGTTCATCTTCGGCCATCGCAACAAGATTCATATCGTCAATCTGGAAAAAACTTTGGCGATGTATCAAGAGGCGATGAAATACATTCGTCAATTGTCATCTAATCGCGGTACAGTTTTGATGGTCGGAACGAAGCGCCAGGCACGTGATCTGATCGCTGCTGAAGCGCAACGCGCTGGCATGCCTTTCGTTGATCAACGTTGGTTGGGTGGTATGTTGACTAACTTCAAAACTGTCAAAACTTCAATCAAGCGCCTGAAAGACATGGAAGCTATCATTGAAGACGGTTCTGTAGAGAAGTTGTCAAAAAAAGAAGCTTTGATGTTTCAGCGCGAAATGATTAAGTTGCAAAAATCTATCGGCGGCATCAAGGATATGGGCGGCGTACCTGATGCAATTTTTGTGGTTGACGTTGGTTTCCATAAAGGTGCTATTACTGAAGCGGCTAAATTGGGAATTCCAGTTATCGGTGTTGTCGATACTAATCACTCTCCTGATGGCGTTACTTATATCATTCCAGGTAATGATGATTCGTCGAAAGCAATCGCTCTGTACGCTCGTGGCGTTGCTGATGCGATTTTGGAAGGTCGCGCCAATGCAGTGAATGAAGTGTTGGAAGCTGTTAAGCCAAGCGCAGATGAGTTTGTCGAAGTAGAGCAAGCTTAATAGTTTGTAATTTGAGCGTAATTTTTGACGAATTTTAATTCGGAAAAATTATCACAGAAGGGGCAAACAATCGTTCGCCCCTTTTTTTAAACAGAATTTATTGTTTGCATCTTTATGGTGCAAGTGAAACTAGGAGAAAAACATGGCCGCGATTTCAGCAGCGATGGTAGGTGAATTGCGCGCAAAGACTGATGCGCCGATGATGGAATGTAAAAAAGCCTTGACTGAGGCTGAAGGCAATATGGAGCGTGCAGAAGAGATTTTGCGCGTTAAGTTGGGTGGTAAAGCATCCAAAGCAGCTTCGCGTATTACCGCAGAAGGCGTAGTCGCGTCTGTTGTTTCAGGTAATGTTGCCGCGCTAATTGAAATTAATTGCGAAACTGATTTCGTTACGAAAAATGACGATTTCATCGCTTTCGTGAACGCATGTGCTAAGTTAGTTGCCGAACATAATCCTGCTGATGTCGCTGCATTATCCGCGCTTCCTCTCGACGGTGGCACAGTAGAAACGATCCGTGCTGCTTTGATTGGCAAGATCGGTGAGAACATGGCAATCCGCCGTTTCAAACGTTTTGAAACAAATTCCAAACTGACTTCTTATTTGCACGGCACACGAATTGGTGTTGTTGTTGAATTTGATGCAGCTGACGAACAGGTGGGTAAGGATGTGGCAATGCACATTGCCGCGATGAAACCTGTATCTCTTTCTGCTGAGCAGGTTCCTGCAGATTTGATCGAGAAAGAGCGTTCGGTTGCAGCTCTTAAAGCGGCAGAATCTGGTAAGCCTGCAGATATCGTTACCAAGATGGTAGAAGGCTCAGTGCAAAAATTCTTGAAAGAGGTTTCGTTGCTGAATCAAACTTTCGTTAAGAACGATAAGCAAACGGTTGAGCAAATGTTGAAGTCAGTCGGAGCATCTGTTAAGTCTTTCACCATGTACGTTGTAGGTGAAGGAATTGAGAAGAAGCAAGACGACTTTGCAGCAGAAGTGGCTGCTCAGGTTGCTGCAGCAAAACAAGCATAATTAGGCAAAAAAAACGGGCCGAAAGGCCCGTTTTTTTAAACTAAAGTTCGTCCAAATTGTTGTTCAGGTTATTCTTGTAATTATTTTGATATCGGTATTTTGTCGACACATCCGCTGAATCAGAATTCTTATAAAAATATCTTCATTTACCTCTAAGGAGTCCAGACCGTGACCAAACCAGCTTATAAGCGCGTGCTTTTGAAACTTTCTGGCGAAGCATTGATGGGTGATGATTCGTACGGAATCAATCGCGCTACGATTGAACGCATGGTGGCTGATGTCGCCGAAATCTCTAAGTTGGGCGTAGAGCTAGCCATTGTTATTGGGGGAGGGAATATTTTCCGCGGCGTCGCACCTGGTGCGCAGGGTATGGATAGAGCTACCGCAGATTATATGGGCATGCTGGCGACAGTGATGAACGCACTGGCTTTAGGCGATGCTATGCGCCAGGCTGGTATTACTGCACGAGTAATGTCGGCAATCGCTATTGAGCAAATAGTTGAGCCATACGTGCGCCCTAAAGCATTGCAATATCTTGAGGAGGGTAAAGTTGTTATTTTTGCCGCTGGTACTGGCAACCCATTTTTTACTACGGACACTGCTGCGGCCTTGCGTGGATCGGAAATTGGTGCCGAAATTGTCCTCAAGGCAACTAAGGTGGATGGTGTTTACACCGCTGATCCTAAAAAAGATGCTACTGCAACGCGCTATTCGACTATTTCCTTTGACGAAGCAATTTCTCGTCATTTGCAAGTGATGGATGCAACAGCCTTTGCTTTATGTCGCGATCAAAAATTGCCAATCAAAGTGTTTTCGATTGTAAAGCCTGGTGCCTTGAAAAATCTAATTATGGGTGGCGACGAAGGTACATTAGTACACGTATAATTCGCGATCTTGATTTGTGATTGAATGCATGCATTTTGGCGATTGAGCTTTTTTGCTCATTACAGATTTGAAAAAACTACAGCATCAAACACTCGAAAATATTGTTTGGAATGCTCAATATGTAAAGGAGAATGACATGACCGTCATAGAGATAAAAAATCACACCGCAGAAAGAATGCAAAAATCGATCGATACTTTGAGATCGGACCTGTCTAAAGTACGGACTGGACGAGCACATACCGGCATACTTGATCATGTGATGGTGGATTATTACGGTGCACCAACTAATATCACGCAGGTGGCTAACGTGACTTTGATTGATGCCCGCACAATTGGCGTGCAAGCTTGGGAAAAAAAGATGATCACTACTATCGAAAAAGCGATACGTGATGCAGATTTGGGATTGAACCCTTCTACTCAAGGGGATGTAATCCGGGTTCCAACTCCGGCACTGACCGAAGAGCGTCGTAAAGAAATGGTGAAATTGGTAAAAACTGAAGGTGAAGATGCAAAAATAGCTATTCGTAATATCCGGCGTGATGCGAACGAGTCATTGAAAAAATTGGTCAAAGATAAAACATGTTCTGATGATGAAGAGCGACGCGCGCAGGACGAAATTCAAAAACTGACCGATAAATCAGTTTCTGAAGTGGATAAGTTGTTAGCTGAGAAGGAAAAGGAAGTGTTGACCGTATAGCACGATCAACAAATTTTCTTCATTTACTCTGGATATACATGGTTCACACTAGTTCGACTAAAGACATTCCTGTTGTTAGCACGGTTCCTCAACATATAGCGATCATTATGGATGGCAATGGCCGCTGGGCGAC
The DNA here is from genome assembly GCA_030645915.1 of Undibacterium sp. Taxonomy (GTDB): domain Bacteria; phylum Pseudomonadota; class Gammaproteobacteria; order Burkholderiales; family Burkholderiaceae_D; genus Undibacterium. Next base: position 177,973 of record JAUSNO010000038.1, on the reverse strand, counting down.
CAAACGGTTTTTGCCACGTGTAGCGGGTCATGCAAAAGGTGTTGAGGCGGTAAGAGGTATTGTTGAGGCATGTATCAGACGCGATGTAAAATATTTAACTTTATTCGCATTCAGTTCTGAAAATTGGCGCAGGCCAGCCGAGGAAGTTTCTCTTCTCATGCGTCTTTTCGTCACTGCACTCGAAAAAGAAGTTTCAAAAATGCATGCAAATGATGTTCGACTGAAGGTTGTAGGTGATTTGTCGAGATTTGATCTGTCTTTACAAAAAATGATCCAGACTGCAGAAACTAAAACAGCAAATAATAAGGGTCTTACTGTCACTATTTGTGCAAACTATGGTGGTCGTTGGGATGTCGTTCAGGCATTTAATTGCCTTCAATTGGATGGTAAATCAGCGGATGTAATAACCGAAGATATGCTCGCGCCTTATTTGTCCATGGCATATGCTCCCGAGCCAGATTTGTTTATTCGCACTGGCGGCGAAATGCGGATATCCAATTTTCTATTGTGGCAATTGGCATATAGCGAATTGTATTTTTCAGAGACGTTCTGGCCAGATTTTGATGCGTCTGCACTTGATGAAGCCATTAAGTCGTATCAGGCTAGAGAACGACGATTTGGGCGAACAAGTTCGCAAGTAATGGATCAAATATCCTAACCTTGATAAGGCCAATCAATGCTTAAAACTCGCGTCATTACAGCGTTGATGCTGTTAGCTGTGTTACTGCCGATTATGTACTCTGGCTCCGCAATGGCATTTGCATTTGTTGCCACTTTGTTTTTTTGTGCTGCGATGTGGGAAAATCAGCGTTTATTCAAAAAGCCAGCGCCCGTCATGATGGCTCTGATCTGGTCTGCTCTGTTCCTCTATATTTCTCTTGGTAACATCTCCCTATCCAGACCGGTACTCCCCATTTTATTTGCGGTGTGTATTCTTTTGTGGTGCGTGCGATTAATTCCAACGCTTGCATTCGGTTTGCCGGCTCTCACCAGCTTTTCCAGTGGGGTGTTAAGCGGTGTTTATGGTGTGAGCATTTTCAGTTGCTTTGTGGCGATGAATGTGTTGTTCCTGCACTCTCCCGGTTTTTTGTTTTCCGCAATGGCAATAGTGTGGATTGCCGATATCGGAGCATATTTTTCTGGTAAAGCATTTGGCAAACGTAAATTGGCGCCGACAATTTCTCCTGGCAAGTCGTGGGAAGGCGCCATCGGTGGCTGGATGTCGGTACTCATTCTTGGGGCTTGCAGCACGATGATTTCTACGTTTAATGATAGCGTGCCATCAAAAATATTTGCTGAATTTGGCTGGAGTGGGTTTGTTGCTGTCATGACGTTACTTGCAGCGGCTAGCGTAGTCGGTGATTTATTTGAATCATCTCTGAAGCGTCGTGCTGGCATGAAGGATAGCAGTGCATTGTTACCTGGACATGGTGGTGTTCTGGACCGGATAGATGCGTTAATTCCGGTGCTTCCAATTGTGGCGCTTCTGGATTTTTGGTGGCTGTGACGATGGACAGCCAAAAAATGGAAAGGCAGAGAGTTTGCGTGTTAGGTTCGACAGGATCTATCGGCGTCTCAACTTTAGACGTAATTGCCAGACATCAAGATCGCTATGAAGTTTTTGCATTGACGGCGCACAGTCAAGTACATAAGCTGGCTGATCAGTGTGAACAATTTCGGCCTGAGGTTGTCGTTGTAGGTTCCGCCGCTGCAGCTTCAGAATTGCAGTTACTATTGACTGAAAAGAAGCTCTCTACTGAAATCGCGTACGGTCCAGCAGCGTTGTGTGCGGTCGCAAGCGCTTCGAGATGTGACGTAGTTATGGCTGCCATAGTCGGTGCTGCCGGGCTTCCGGCATCTCTGGCAGCTGCCATCGCAGGAAAAAAGGTTTTATTGGCGAACAAAGAAGCGTTGGTGATGTCCGGGCAATTATTTATTGATGCTATCGAGAAAAGTGGGGCAGTATTATTGCCTATTGATAGCGAACATAACGCGATTTTTCAATGCTTGCCTCGTCCTTATAGCCGGCGTCCGTCAGCGCATGGCATTCACAAGATTATCCTTACCGCTTCAGGTGGCCCATTCCTTCATCGCGATATTGCTACACTTGATCATGTCACGCCGGCGGAGGCCGTAGCGCACCCGAATTGGGTGATGGGTAGAAAAATATCTGTTGATTCTGCCACGATGATGAATAAAGGCTTGGAGGTCATTGAAGCACATTGGTTATTCGCTACGCCCGCTGAGCAAATCGAAGTGTTAATTCATCCGCAAAGCGTGATTCACTCAATGGTTTCCTATCAAGATGGCTCAGTGTTAGCGCAACTGGGGAACCCTGACATGAGAACGCCTATCGCGTATGGACTTGCTTATCCTGATCGAATTGACTCGGGCGTTGTTCCGCTAGATTTGGCAAAAGTGATGCAGCTTGATTTTCACGCGCCGGACTTTAGTCGTTTTCCTTGCCTGTCGCTGGCCTATTCAGCACTAAAAACAGGACGTTCTGCGCCAACTATATTGAACGCAAGTAATGAAGTTGCTGTCCAAGCGTTTTTGGATGGAAAAATTGGCTTCCGAATGATAGATCGAATTATCGCCCGCGTGATGGACCGTTTACCCATATCGGCTGTTCCAGATATGGGGGCGATTCTTGATTGTGATCTGGAAACGCGTGCATTGACTAACGAGATTATCTCCGCATGATGCTTTTACAGACTATTTTTGCTTTTGTGGTAGCACTGGGCTTGCTGGTAACCATCCATGAGTTGGGTCATTACATGGTGGCTCGTTGGTGTGGCGTGAAAATATTACGTTTTTCTGTCGGTATGGGAAAAATTATTTTTTCCCGTAAATTGGGAGCAGATCAAACTGAGTGGGCATTATCAATTCTGCCTCTTGGCGGCTATGTAAAAATGCTTGACGCCAGAGAGCAAGATATCACCCAGATTTCTGAAAAAGATTTACCTCGTGAATTTTGTCGCCAATCAGTATGGAAACGTATCTCGATTGTAGCGGCCGGTCCCCTTGCTAATTTTATTTTTGCGATTTTGCTTTTCGCAGTTTTATATATGCATGGCATTCCTGAACCAGTTTCTAAAATTCGCGTTCCATCAGAAACTTCAATTGCCTATCAGGCTGGTCTTCGTCAAGGTGATATGGTTACCAGTGTGAATATGGAGAGTGTTCAGACTTGGCCCGAATTGCGCTGGAAGCTGCTGCAATTAGGGCTGGAGAAATCCGACGCAAGAGTTGGTATCAAGCGAATCAATAAAGATAGACTTTCCAGCTTTGATGAGATGGAAATTATTTTGCCATTAAGTAAGCTTACCAATAAAGATTTGGAAATGGATTTCATTTCGACAATAGGTTTTTCAGTCGCACGTCCTGATGCTATTCTAGGTTCTGTTGTGGAAAATGGCCCGGCCAGTTTGGCAGGGTTAAAAGAGGGCGATAAGATTGTCGAAATAAATGGCAAGCCGCTACTTGATGGTCTGGAATTCACAGAAATAATTAATGCCTCTGCTAACAAACCACTACTTTTGCTGGTGAGACAGGGTGGGCAGGAATTCGAAGTTACCGTTACGCCAGAGTCGCAAGAAGTGAGTGGGCAGAAAATCGGCAGGATAAAAGTACAGTTAATGCTCGCTCCCGAAATGCTAACCATTCCTGTCGGGCCAGTTGATGCTATTTACAAAGGTGCAGAAAAAACCCTGGAAACCAGCATTCTTACTTTTAAGATGTTAGGCAAGATGTTGATTGGCGACGTTTCATGGAAAAATATAACTGGTCCGATTACGATCGCTGATTATGCTGGACAGACTTCCCGCACGAGTATGATTAGTTACTTCAGTTTTATCGCCCTGATCAGTATCAGTTTAGGTGTGATGAATTTGCTGCCTATTCCTGTGTTGGATGGGGGGCATTTGTTGTATTATTCGCTGGAACTTTTAACAGGGAAACCTGTGTCGGAACGATTTAGCGAAAAAGCGCAGCGTGCAGGCGTTGCTTTGTTGATGAGTTTGATGGCGCTAGCTTTTTTTAATGACATAGTGAGACTAGTGTCATAATAGTCAGTTTGATCATTATGATCAGCTTGAATTAGCATCTTCCCGGTAGAAATATTGAGATTAAATAATACCCAATGAACTTAAATATCGAGAAATTTACTTTGCCAACTTTACGTCGCCATATTCTAGCGCTTGCAGCGCTCTCACTTTGTACCGGGCAAGTTTTGGCGATTGAGCCTTTCACAGTGAAGGATATTCGCGTTGAGGGTCTGCAGCGAACTGAAGCTGGAACTGTATTTAGTTATTTGCCGGTTCGTGTTGGTGAGCGCTTTGATGACTCAAAAAGCATTACTGCTATTAAGTCTCTATATGCAACCGGATTCTTTAAAGACGTTCAGATTGAAGTTCAAGATGGCGTGTTGATTGTTCTACTTGATGAACGTCCATCAATTGCTGCTGTCGACTTTACTGGAACAAAAGAATTTGAAAAAGATGCGTTGATCAAAGCACTCAAGGATATCGGCGTTGGTGAAACGCGTATTTTTGATAAGGCGACGGTTGATCGTGCTGAGCAGGAATTGAAGCGTCAATATCTTTCTCGTGGCTTATATGGCATGCAAATTACGACCACAATCACGCCTATTGAACGCAATCGCGTCAACGTAACCTTTGCTGTTGATGAAGGTGAAATTGCAAAAATAGCGCAAATCAATATTATCGGAAACAAAGCTTTTTCAGATGGCGAGCTGCGAGATTTGATGGCATTGAATACACCAACATGGTTCAGTTGGTATACCAAGGCCGATCAATATTCAAAACAAAAATTATCTGGCGACATAGAGAGTATCAGGTCGTTTTATCAGAATCGCGGCTATCTTGAAATGCAAGTCGAGTCGACTCAAATTTCAATCTCCTCAGACAAAAAAGAAGTTTACGTCACCGTTAATATTATTGAAGGTGATAAATATACGGTTTCAGATATCAAGCTTGATGGGGAAGTCTTTGGTCGCGAAGCAGAATTGGCGTCCTTGTTACTTCTAAAACAGGGCGATATTTACAATGCGGCCCGATTAACCGAGAGTACCAAGCGTATTTCAGAGCGCATGGGAAATTTTGGCTATGCATTTGCCAATGTGAATGCAAATCCTCAGCTTGATAAAGAGAAAAAAGAGGTCGCCTTCACTATATTCGTCGATCCTGGGAAGCGAGTTTATGTTCGCCGTATTAATCTCGCAGGTAATACGAGAACCCGGGATGAAGTCATTCGACGCGAGTTTCGTCAGTTTGAGAGTTCTTGGTATGACAACGATAAAATTAAAATATCGAGGGATCGTGTAGACCATCTTGGATATTTCAAGGAAGTGACCATTGAAACGCCTGAAGTCGCAACGAGTACCGATCAAGTTGATGTTAATTTGACTGTGACAGAAAAGCCAACAGGAAATATCATGGTGGGAGCTGGCTATTCAAGTGCTGAAAAATTGACTTTGACTGGACAGATCCAGCAAGTTAATGCATTTGGTAGTGGCGACACAATCGGTCTGGATATCAATACAAGTAAATACAATAGAACCATAGCCGTTTCGCATTTTGATCCCTATTTTACTGATTATGGCGTAAGCCGTAGCACTGATCTTTATATCCGTACTTCATTGCCGCCTGTAGGCAGTATTGGTTATTATAAGATTCAGTCTTCAGGCGGAAATCTTCGCTTCGGTGTGCCATTTTCGGAAGTGGATACCGTGTTATTTGGTGTGGGTGTTGAGCGTACAAAAATTAATACTTATTTGGGAAGCCCATATAGCTACCTGAAATATGTGGCGGACTATGGTACTGATGTCGATAAAGACGTTACTTCTGCTGCTTATGGTGTTGGTACAGCGATAAACACGACACTACCGCTTTCAATTGCCTGGCAAAGAGATAGTCGAGATAGCGTATTAACGCCATCAATTGGTCGTTATCAGCGTGCAAACCTTGAATTGGCAGCTGTTGGAAGTTTTAAATATTACCGCGCCATTTATCAGCACCAGTATTTCAAGCCTTTATATCGCTCGCTGATTCTTGCGATGAATGGTGAATTCGATTATGGTCATGGAATAGGTGCGAACGCTTATCCTCTGTTTAAGAATTTTTATGCGGGTGGTATTGGATCGGTACGTGGATTTGAAACCTCATCTTTAGGTAGTAAGACGCCAAACGGCGATTCGCTCGGTGGTGCATCCAGATTGTTGGGTAATGTAGAATTGCAGTTGCCATTCCCCGGTGCTGATAAGTCGTTGCGAATGTTTACTTTTTTTGATATTGGTAATGTGTTTGACGAAGGTCAAAAGATTCGTTTGAGTGATTTACGTTACTCTGTCGGACTTGGTATAAGCTGGATATCACCGGTCGGGCCTTTGAAATTGAGTTTTGGTAGGGCATTGAATGCTAAAGTGGATTTGGTTAACCCTGCACAAAGTGACAAGAAAAAAGGTTTCGAGTTTCAGTTGGGTGCCGGTTTCTAATAAATCGCTGGAGCGTTTGATTTACTTTAGTTTGTCTTAGTTTGCTTTATGGAGATTATTTTGAGTCAACTTACTACCCCGTCCAAATTGTTTCAACGCCTGATGGTTTGTACGGCTTGTTTTGTCAGCTATGCGCATGTCTATGCGCAGGATTCTAAAGTCGCCATTTTCGATTCTCAGCGAGTCATGCGCGAATCAAATCAAGCCAAGGCAGCTGAAGCCAAAATTGAGCAAGAATTTTCAAAGCGTAGCAAAGAGCTGGTGGAAGGCGCCGCGAAAATTAAGGCCTTGGCGGAGAAGCTGGATAAAGATGCGCCGGTAATTTCAGACTCAGACCGTTTTAAGCGTCAGCGTGATTTGACTGATATGGATCAGGATTTCAAACGTAAGCAGCGTATCTTTACTGAAGATCTGAATCAGCGTAAGAACGAAGAGCTTGCGGCTTTAGTGGATCGTGCTCAAAAAGCGGTAAAACAAATTGCCGAGGCCGAGAAATACGATATTGTTTTGCAAGATGCGGTGTACTTCAATCCACGCGTCGATATTACTGATAAAGTAATTAAAGCTCTCGCCAAGTAAAAACCATGACCATTACCGGCATTCGACTGGGAGAATTGGTCGATCGCTTCGGTGGTCAATTAATTGGTAGTCCCGAAACGCAAATCATCGGTATCGCTCCTTTAAGCGATGCTGATGAGCGACATGCGACATTTCTATCCAATCCAAAATTACGCGCTCAAGCTGAATTGACGCGTGCAGCTGCATTGATTTTATCTGAACCGGATCATTTGCAAGTTGGGCCAGGCTATTCTGGTGCCAGAATTATCACCCCCGAACCGTATGTTTATTTTGCCCGTGCAGCGCAATATTTTGCGGCATTAAAAGCGATTCCTGCACCAATAGGAATCCATCCACAGGCAAGCGTGAGTCCGCACGCAATCGTTGCCGACAGCGCTAGCATAGCTGCGCATGTTGTGATTGAGGCCGAAGCTGTTATTGGTGAAAACGTCGTCATCGGAGCAGGTTCGGTGATCGGGCGTGGCGTTACCATTGCAGATGGTTCGCGCTTGCATGCGAATGTGACTATCTATGATTACTGCGTGCTTGGCCAGCGTTGCATCATTCATTCGGGCGCTGTGATTGGTGCGGATGGTTTTGGTTTTGCCAATCAGCGTGGCCTATGGATCAAAATACCGCAAACGGGACGCGTATTGATCGGCGATGATGTTGAAATCGGCGCCAATACCAGCATTGATCGCGGTGCCCTGGCGGATACCGTGATTGAAGAGGGTGTTAAACTCGATAATCAGATACAGATTGGCCACAATTGCCATATCGGCGCGCATACAGCAATGGCCGGATGTGTTGGCGTGGCCGGTAGCGCTAAAATAGGCAAATATTGCACCTTTGGTGGTGCCGCGATGGTACTCGGGCATCTCACCATTGCGGATCGTGTGCATATTTCTTCCGGCAGTATGGTCACTCGCTCGATATTGGAAGCTGGCCAATATACCGGATTCTATCCGCTGGCAAAAAATGCGGATTGGGAAAAAACAGCCGCGATCGTCAGAAATCTAGGAAACATGCGGGAAAAAATCCGCCAGCTCGAAAAAACAATTAAAACACTCACAGAAAATAATGATGAATAGTCTCGATATCAATCAAATCAAACAATATTTGCCACACCGTTACCCGTTCTTGCTGGTTGACCGGGTGTTGGACTGGGAAAGCGGCAAGCGCATTACGGCGATCAAAAATGTCACCATTAATGAAGAGTTTTTTAATGGTCATTTCCCGAATAAGCCTGTCATGCCCGGTGTGTTAATGATAGAAGCGATGGCGCAAACTGCCGCTATTTTGTCATTTCTCACCATGGGTAAAAAACCGGACGAAAACACCATCGTGTATTTCGTCGGCATTGATGGCGTTCGCTTCAAGCGTCCGGTTGGACCTGGCGATCAACTGAAAATGGATGTTGAAATTACCCGTGTCTCACGTGGTATCTGGAAATATCTGGCAAGGGCGACGGTAGATGGTCAGCTGGCAGTCGAGGCTGAATTGATGTGCACCTTGCGTACTGCCGATGATGCCACACCAGAAACTACAACCAATACTGTCACTGCGGGGTAAAAATGGCTATCCATGCAACGGCATTGATTGATCCTAAGGCGCAGCTCGATAGTACTGTCGAGGTAGGTGCGTATTCGATTATTGGTCCCGATGTTAGCATCGCTTCAGGTACCAAAATCGGGCCCCATGTGGTGATTGAAGGGCATACGACGATCGGCTGCGACAATACCTTTTTTCAGTTTTCTTCTATTGGCGCCGCACCGCAGGACAAGAAATACGCAGGTGAACCAACGCGACTGGAGATCGGCGATCGCAACGTGATCCGAGAGTTTTGCACTTTCAATCTTGGCACCGCTCAGGATGTTGGCGTGACCAAATTGGGGAACGATAACTGGATCATGGCATATGTGCATATCGCGCATGACTGCCAGGTCGGAAATAACACGATATTTGCCAATAACGCTGCGTTAGCCGGTCATGTACATATCGGTGATTGGGTTATTTTAGGTGGGTTTTCGAATATCCATCAGTTCTGCCAAGTTGGCCCGCACGCCATGGTTGGCATGAGTACCAGCCTGACGCAGGATGTGCCGCCGTTTGTGATGCTCAACGGTAATCCAGCTGCCGCACACGGAATTAACACCGAAGGCCTGAAACGTCGCGGTTTTAGCCGTGAACAAATCACCGCTATCCGGCAGGCATACAAATTATTGTATAAATCCGGACTGACACTTGAACAGGCGAAAGTGGCGCTCGATCAAGAGATTGCGACATTAAGCCAGGAGCAAAGGCCGCATGTTCAGTTATTCCGCAATTTTCTCGATACTGCCACACGCGGCATCGTGCGTTAAGCATCAATAATAGAAATAAGAAGACGTCGAACGTGACCCAAAAAACTACCATTGCAATGGTTGCCGGAGAAACCTCCGGTGACCTGTTGGCAAGTCGTTTATTGTCCGGATTAAGGCCGCAATTGCCCGATGCCCTGATGCACGGCATTGGCGGCGCCAAGATGGCGGAGTATGGCTTCGTCAGCGACTGGCCGATGGAAAAGCTCTCTGTGCTGGGATTGTTTGAAGTGCTGGCACATTACCGTGAAATCTCTGGCATACGCAAGCAGCTCACTCAGCGTTTGCTGGATGAAAAACCGGATGTCTTCATCGGTGTCGATGCGCCTGATTTTAATCTTGATCTGGAAATCCGCCTCAAGCAGGCCGGCATCCCGACCATGCATTACATCAGCCCGTCTATCTGGGCGTGGCGTGGTGGTCGTATCAAGAAAATCGCCCAGGCGGTGTCACACATGCTGGTGGTTTTTCCGTTTGAAGAAGCGATTTATCGCGAAGCCGGCATTCCTGTTACCTATGTCGGCCATCCCTTGGCGCAAGTTATTCCGCTAGAACCTGATATGGCGGCCGCCCGTGATGAACTAGGCATTCCGCAAGATGCGACAGTCGTGACGATATTGCCTGGCAGCCGCATGTCAGAGATCAGGCACAACACAGAAGCATTCATCGCCGCCGCTAAAATTTTATGCGAGCGAGATCCGCAGATCCAGATTCTGGTGCCTATGGTCGGGGAGAAACAGCGCAGTGCCTATATCAAATTAATCGTTGCTGCGCGCCTGGATGGCGTGCCGGTACTCTTGATTAACGGTCGTTCGCATACGGCAATCGCCGCCGCCAATGTGGTGCTGGTGGCGTCAGGCACGGCAACGTTAGAAGTGGCGTTATTCAAGAAGCCAATGGTAATCGCGTACAAGATGATGGAAGCCACCTGGCAAATCCAAAAGCGTATGGGTTACCAGCCATGGATAGGATTGCCCAATATTCTGTCCAATGAATTTGTGGTGCCTGAATTCTTGCAGTCGGCAGCGACCCCTGAAGCTTTGGCCAATGCTCTATGGCAGCAACTAAATGATCTTCCATTGCAAGAGCAATTGAAGCAGCGCTTTACCGACATGCATCATGCTTTGCTGCGAGATACCGCAGCAATTTCTTCTCAGGCTGTCTTGGATGTCATTGCCTCGCATCGGTCTGTAGGCTAATCTGCCTTAAGCATGGCCTAACATCCAATAACAAAGAGCGCTTACCGGCGCTCTCTTTACATTATGTATATAGATTCTCACTGCCATATTAATTTTCCTGAGCTGGCCGCTCGCATGCCTGAGCTATTGCAGGCGATGAGCGACAACGGGGTAACGCATGCCTTGTGCGTATCGGTGGATTTGCCCGATTTCCCGCAGGTGCTGGCGTTGGCGGAGCAGTATCCGCATATCTACGCTTCTGTAGGTGTCCATCCTGATTACGAAGATACCGAAGAGCCCAGCGTCGAACAGCTCGTCGCTTTATCGCAGCACCCAAAAATTGTCGCCATCGGCGAGACCGGGCTGGATTACTTTCGCCTCAAGGGCGATCTGGAGTGGCAGCGCGAGCGTTTTCGCCAGCACATACGCGCCTCTCGAATCAGCGGCAAACCGCTCATCATTCATACCCGCTCTGCGGCGGAAGATACCATCCGGATCATGCAGGAAGAGGGCGCCGGCACAGACAAGGGCGGCGCTGCTGGAGTGATGCATTGCTTTACCGAGTCACTGGAAGTCGCTTTGGCTGCGATCGATATGGGATTTTATATATCGTTCTCCGGTATTCTCACTTTTAAGAGCGCCAAGGATATACAAGCGGTGGCTAAAGCCCTGCCGATAGAGCGCATTCTGATCGAGACGGATTCACCTTACCTGGCGCCAACGCCGCATAGGGGTAAAATGAATGAACCGGCCTTTGTTCGCCATGTCGGTGAGTATTTGGCAGATTTGAAAGGTTTGCCTTTGATACAGGTGCAAGAAACAACCTCCAACAACTTCTTTGAGCTGTTTAACATCAAACGCTAGGCAAATAAGATGGATCGTGAATTGTCGTTCAATGACGCTTGTCGGCTATATGTAGGTCGCGTGTTTCTTTGCATGCTGTGCTGCTTTGCCTCGGTAGCGCAAGCAGACACCTATGATGATTTTATTTTTGCCGTGAAATTCAATGATGTGCAGATGGTGCAAGCCTTGCTCAGTAAAGGAATGGATGCCAATGCGACGGAACCGGTTCGGGGTGAAACTGTAATGATGATTGCGCTCCGTGAAAAGTCTGGCAAAATCTTCGAGGCGCTGCTTAAACACCCGGATATCAAATTGGAAGCGCGCGCCAGTAATGGCGATACGGCGCTGATGCTCGCCAGTTATCTGCAAAACTTGCCTGCGGTCAGCCAGTTGATCTCCGCCGGAGCAAGCATTAATCAAGCGGGATGGACTGCGTTACACTATGCAGCGGCGGTCGGCGATACTCCGATCATGCTGGCGTTGCTCGATAAAACTGCCGATATCAATGCGGAATCGCCCAATAAGACGACGCCGCTCATGATGGCGGTGCGCTCTGGGAATACGGCGGCGGTTCGTTTACTTTTGGATAAAGGTGCGGATATTCACCACATCAATGACCAGGGTTTATCTGCCCTGGATTTTGCGGTTCAGCTTGAGAAAAGAGAAATTACAGCAGTACTTTCTGCTCGGCTGAAACAGAATGGCAAATCGCACTGATTTTTTTGTGAAAATTTTACGTTCGAAACGAGGATGACATGAAGATTAAATACCTGACAGTCATGTTGAGTTGCATTCTGGCTGCTTGCTCAGCACCAAATCCTGAAATTAAAAAAGTGGACGTGAAGAAGGATGCCACACTGGGAAAAAAACCAGACGAAAAGGCGCTGCCACCTAGAATATTGACGTTGAATGCGTATAAGCATGATTTGGCGATGCGCATATCCCAGACCAATTTAAGCAATATCTACACAGACCGGCCGCAAGCCTTATTGCGCTCCGTGATTGTTCTTAAGTATGTAATTAATGCTGACGGGAAATTGTTGCGAAGTGAAATCGTTCGAAGCAATCATGATAAGACAACTGAAAAAATCGCCTTATCCAGCATCAGTAATGCCGCGCCTTTTCCCAGACCGGGTTCTCATTTGCTACGCAATGGCAAATTAGAGGTAACCGAAACCTGGTTATTTAATACTGATGCACGCTTTCAGCTGCGAACGATTGCATTGCCGCAGATGAGTGAATAAATTGGCGCCAACGTCAGCAAAAATTTCTACTGCTGGTTTCAAGCTGCCCCAATAAGTGCGTCATATCCACTAAACGTTTCGCCACCAGATGGCGTACCTCTCCTTCGCATTGCCAGATGCCATACACGCCTAGCAGCGATGCGTTTAACACTTCGCGGCGCTGTTTTTCAACCAAAGACGGCCAGATGATGACGTTCACCGGGCCGGTTTCATCCTCTATCGTAATGAACAGTACGCCCTGCGCGGTACCGGGGCGCTGGCGCACAGTGACGATGCCGCAGCCGCGTGCAAACTGGCCATTCTGAAAGGTATTGAGCAGTTCCGCCGGTAAGAAACGCAGTGCCAGCAAGCGTGTCCGCAATAAGGCCAGCGGATGGCGCCCCAGCGTCAACCCCGTCGCATGATAGTCGCCGATAATCTCTTGCGCTTCTGATGGCGGCACTAAGGTCGGCACCTGCTCTTGTATGGTTACCGGATGTAATAAATCCTTATCCGGTATCGCAGCAACGGCTTGCCACAGCGCCTGGCGCCGGTTTCCTGCCAGCGAGATCAAGGCATTGCCTGTGGCTAAAGCTTCTACCTCATGCCGGCTTAATTGCGCCCGCCGTGCCAGATCCGTGACATCTGAGAATGCCTGTCGCGCGCGCGCCTGCTGTATCCGCGTGGCAGTGTCAAGCGACATGCCGCGCAGCAGCGACATCCCCAATCTGACGGCCGCTTGCCCATTCGTTTGCGCATTGTTGTGCAACGGTTCCAGTGTTGAATCCCAGTTGCTATGCGCGATGTCGATCGGCCTTACTTCCACCTGATGGCGTTTGGCATCCTGCACCAGCTGTGATGCGGAATAGAACCCCATGGGCTGAGAATTTAATAAGGCACATAAAAACACGGCCGGTTCATGGCACTTGATCCAGCTGCTGGCATAGGCAAGTATGGCAAAACTGGCGGAATGGCTTTCGGGAAAACCGTAATCACCAAAACCTAACATCTGCTCAAAAATTCTCTCGGAAAAATCTTTTTTATAGCCATTTTTTTGCATGGTATCGATGATGCGACCCCTGTAATGCTCCAGACCGCCCTTGCGTTTCCAGGCCGCCATGGCGCGGCGCAACTCATCCGCTTCGCCCGGCGTAAAATCTGCCGCCACCATGGCGATCTGCATCACTTGTTCCTGAAAAATCGGCACGCCTAAAGTCCGTGACAAGACTTTTTCTATCTCTGGCTTGGGATAGCTGATCGGTTCTTTGCCCTGTCTTCTGCGCAGGTAAGGGTGCACCATGCCGCCTTGTATCGGGCCAGGCCTGACGATCGCCACCTGCACCACCAGGTCGTAAAAAGTTCTGGGGCGCAAGCGCGGCAGCATGCTCATTTGCGCGCGCGATTCGATCTGAAATACGCCTACCGTATCGGCCTTGCAAATCATGTCGTAAGTGGCCGGGTCTTCGCGCGGTATGTCTTGCATTCTGGCCGGCTTGCCCGGCGTGCTCGCCATCAGATCGAAGGCGCGTTTGAGTGCCGATAACATGCCCAGCGCCAGTACATCCACCTTGAGTAAGCCCAAGGATTCCAGATCATCTTTATCCCATTCGATGATGCTGCGCTCTTTCATGGCCGCATTTTCTATCGGCACCAGGCGTGATAGCTTGTCCTTGGCAATCACGAAACCGCCGCTGTGCTGTGACAGATGGCGCGGAAAGCGCAATAGTTGCGCCACCAGCGTTGCCCATTGCTGCGCCAGCGGGGAGCTGGCATCGAGCCCGCTTTCCGTAAAGCGATCGAGCAAATCATTTTTACTGTCGAACCAGCGCTGCGATTTGGCCACTGCATCGACTAGGGCCAGATCAACGCCCAGCGCCTTGCCGACTTCACGCAGGGCGCCTTTGGGGCGGTAAGTATGCACGGCCGCCGCCAGCGCCGTGCGGTTACGGCCGTATTTGCGATACAAATATTGAATCACTTCTTCACGTCTCTGGTGTTCAAAATCGACATCGATATCCGGCGGTTCGCCGCGCTCTTTCGAGAGAAAGCGTTCGAATAACAGCGTATTGTTTTCCGGATTGACCTCGGTAATATGCAGGCAATAGCAGACCACGGAGTTGGCCGCCGAACCACGCCCCTGACACAAAATATCCTGAGAACGGGCGAATTTAACGATGTCATGCACCGTCAAAAAGTAGGGCTCATACGCCAGATCATTAATCAGCGCCAGTTCATACTCGATCTTTTGACTTACCTCAGCTGGCAAACCTGTCGGGTAGCGTTGTTGCGCACCGGCATACACTTCCTGCTTTAAGTAACTGGCTGGCGTTTGGCCCTTGGGAACTAGTTCATCCGGATATTCATAGCGCAATTCATCGAGTGAAAATTGGCATAGTTCGGCAATATGTAGCGTCTCGGCCAGTGCTTGCCTTGGGTAGATATTGGCCAGCCGCAAGCGCGAGCGCAGATGCTGCTCGGCGTTGGGCGCCAGATCATAACCGCAGTCAGCAATCGCCTTGCCAAGCCGGATGGCCGTCAAGGTGTCTTGCAAGGGTTTGCGTGAGCGCACATGCATGCAGACATGGCCGGTAGCGACGACCGGTAATTGATATTGATGTGCAATGGCGTTGATGCTGCTTTGGTGCAGATGATCCATGGCGCGGGTCAATAGCGTCAACCCCAGCCAGGCACGTTGCGGGAAGGTCTCTGTCAGCCATGCAGCTTGTTGCGATAACGCCTCGATGCTGGCGGGGTAATCCGGCACCAGGATCAGCAGACAATCGGGCAAGCCGCGCAAATGCACAAGCGCTGGCGGTGGCTGCGTAAAGTCTTGCTGCGTCAATAGATACGTGCCCTTGGTGGTTCTGGTGCGTGCCAAGGTAATGAGCTCGCACAGATTGCCATAGCCCTCACGATTTTGTGCCAGCGCAATCAGCGTCATGCTCGCTTCGCTATTTTGCTGAGTTGGTTGCTGAATTAGCTTGAAATGCGTTCCTATCAATAAAGGAAGCCCCTGTTTTTTGGCTTCGTCATGCGCGCGCACCACACCCGCCAGCGAGCATTCGTCGGTTACTGCCAGCGCATTGTAGGCGAGCTTCACAGCGCGCGCGACCAGCTCTTCCGCATGCGAAGCGCCTTGCAAAAAAGTGAAGTTGGACAGACAAAATAATTCGGCATATTCGGGTAAGTAAGCAGGCAAGTGCGCAGGCAAGTTTGGCGGAGGCTTGCTTGCGCTATGTGCTCCGGATGTCATGCCGTCACCCGTACAAGACGAGGCCAGGGCTTTATTGAATTTAAATTTAAAAATGAGCAGGCCTGCAGCGCACTATCCATGCGCCTTTGCGGGCAGATAGGCTGGAAACCCGCATGGATAGTGCGCTGCAGGCTTGCCATTATTTGAGTTTTCATCCTATATTCATCCAAATAAGCCGTGTAGATACCAGATGGCGTCGTCATCGTTATTGTTTTGATGTGTTTGCCCGCTTTGGCTGATACGTTCACGATAGATCCAGCAGCGCACATGCGCGGCATTTTCTGCCACAAAATAATCACGCGTCACCAGTTCCCCGTTCCACCAGCCGGCTTCAATTCTTTCTGCCGGCGAGAGTAATTTGAGCGGTGTGCCATAACAGGGGCGGTGATTGTGCATGCTTAGCGGTAGCGCCTGAGGCAATAGCCAGGCCGGACGATTTACTGTGCTATTGCATAGTTCAGACTGACGAAGCGGCTTGCGATCTTGCATGACGGAGATCCAGTGATTCGCGACCTCCGGCCTGTGATCGGCTAGCGGCGCCGCTTGCAAGACATTCTCGGCGCCCAGCCTGGCGACCAGCAATTCGAGCAAGCGATGGTGCTCTTCCTTGCTGCCGCCAGGTTCAGGAAACAGCGAGGCACTGGGCGCCTGCATGGCTTCTACCTGCTTGGCATGCAGGCGGATCGCAATCACCGGCGCATCTAGCTTGAGCTGCGCCAAGCGCTCTTTCAATAAGCGCGACAGATGCTCTTCGCGCCAGGTGGCTTCCGCCAGCGCGATGTCCAGCAGCGTGGGCGCCATCGCCACGCGCCCGCGTTCATGCTCCAGTTGCAGCTCGATTTTCGTCACCGCCAGCTGCTTATTCGTCAGCCAGCCACACAGCTGCAAGAGTAAGCTGCGGGCAAAATTTAAAATGGTATCGGCATGTTCTATCCGGTCCGGCAGCTCCATGCGTGCGCTAAATTGCGGCGGCACTTCCAGCCAGCTATACAGTTCTGTCGCCTCGCCGTAAGCACAATCCAAGCTCTGCAAGATCGCTTTGCCGCAACGGCGTTGCAGGCCAGCGCGGGGTAATTGACGTAGTGCGCCTAGATGGCGGCAGCCTATTCCTTGCAGCCAAGCCAGCCAGGGTTGCGCCGCTGGCAGTAAGTCAACCGGCAAGGCATCCAGATGACGCTGCAGCTTCTGCAGGCTCAGACAATACTTGCCCCTTCGTTTAACCATGGCAGAAAAATGCGCCAGCAACCACGCACCGCGCGCGGTGGCCGCGCAGCCTAGCGTTGCCGTGATGCCCAGCGCTGCCATGGTTTGCATCACATGACGGCATAAGCGGCGTACCCCGCCAAACAGGCGCAGGCTGGCACCGATATTGACCAGAATGCTGGCTTGTTCCGATGCCGCAACTTGCGGTGAATACCGCAATAAGGCCATGGCAACCGTCTGCAGGCAGGCATTTTCTTTCTCGATGTCGCGCGCTCTGATCAAGACTTCCGGCAACAGCATTTGCACACTGCTGCACCGCATCCCCAGCTGCACGCCGGCCGCCTGGGCGCAAGCGGAAATCGCCACGACCCGGTTCTGCTCTAGCACCACCGTGCCGCTGTCAGTTAACCAGTTCGGTCGAAAAGCGTCGATGGATAGTTGCGGCAGGTGCAAGGCCAGCCACAAGCTGGGTATGACCTGCGGCAGTGATGGTGTCGGGGGCGACATGATGATCTGGATAAACCTTGTCGTGAGAATACATGGATGAAAGTCTGGGCATGGGAAGAAACAAGGGCGCATGTTGCCGGGCACCACGCCGCTTGATCAACTCAATTTGCAAGCCACCGGCAACGCTTTCCAGCTTGAGTCGCAAGGGCGCCGGAGACGGGCTCAGCGCATAGTCCGGCGGTCGCATCAGATAAAATAAAGTGTGCCCGCTCTGCGCTGCCAGATGCAGGCGTCGCAAGGATTCTGTCCTGACCTGGCTTTGCCAGAAGAGCAGGGCAGAACAGCTGCCGCTACGCAAGATCTGTTCGGCTGTCCATAAGGCATCGGCATGCTTATGAGATCGTATCCAAAGCAGTTGCGAGAGTTCCAGCCCCAGTTCAGACAAAGCCAGGGCCTGTGGCTGGAAAGGCGCTTGCAGCAAGATGATATGACCTTGCTTCAGGCTGGCCAATGCCGGTTGTAATAGGCTTAATTCTGCCGTGCCCTGATGCCTGATCAATATCTCTGTCAGCGCCCCGGCAGGCCAGCCAGCACCCGGTAATTCTGACGACAATGATGCGTAACCGCTGGCCACATATTCTCCCGCACCGCGAGCGAGCTGAGACGCACGCCATAACGAAGGGTGAATCATTTCAGGTGATTGTGAGGCGGATAAAGTCATGAAAATAAAAATGTAAAACAACTGTATAAAAATACAGTATATTATCTTCTCAGGACAAATTCAAAGATTTAAGCTAAATAAATCAGCTGTTTAAAAAAATATTAAATACTGATTGCATATACAGTATTTTGTGCTAAAGTATGAAACATGCACTCGAATACAAGTTGAACTTTGAATAAAAACCGGTACCTATAACTTCTTAAATTGACGGACAGGGAGATTGAATCAAATGGCAAACCTCGAACATTCTTTTGATGCTTTTAGCATGCAATATGCACCGACTTCTTTTTTGATGCGTCTGGGCAGACGTGAGATTTTTGTCTGCCGCGATTCCAGACAGCGCTATTACAGCGTGAATCCAATATTGGATTGCTCAACTGGCGTACAGGCAGGGCATCTGGAGATTTTATTGTTCCGCAAATGGCTGATCATTTTATCCAAGGCCAAGTGGTAAGCTGCTTTAGATTGGCCATTCACCAGAAAGACATTCCATGAACAAGCCAATAAGCCGATCAGGCGCCGATGATTTTGATTTTTTCATTGGCAGCTGGCGCGTCGCGCATCGTCGCCTCAAAGACCGTTTGGTCGACTGCAATGAATGGGTAACATTTGACGGCAGCACTGTGGTGCAGAAGGTACTTGGCGGACTTGGAAACATGGATGACAACATCCTTGAATTACCGGGGGACACGTACCGTGCAGTGACCTTGCGATCGTTTAATGCTGATACACAGCAATGGTCAATTTGGTGGCTTGACGGCCGGCATCCAGGCAGTCTGGATACGCCCGTTGTCGGATGTTTCGACAATAAGGTAGGGACGTTTTACGCCGAAGATAGCTTGGATGGAAAACCGATACGGGTACGATTCCTGTGGACACTACCTCAGCCTGATAGACCGCGCTGGGAACAAGCGTTTTCTGCTGATGCCGGCCAGACTTGGGAAGTCAATTGGAGTATGGATTTTACCCGGGTTGCGTGAGTGAATAAATGCACAAAGTAAAGAACTTGTTTCTTAAAGAATAGGGCTAGGCAAGGCAAGCGCACCTGCATAGCCTTGCGGCAAATCCAGCTCTCGTATTGCGCAACCAGACAGGGCAAGTTCAAGTTCTGGCGACCATTCGGTCAATGCAAGCTGATGGTATTTAAGTTTTGCCTCAAGGCTAGCCCATCGCAACGCGAAATAAGATGCTTGCTGTAGTAAAGGTGCTTTGGCTATCTCCGCCGACATCTGCTTCCCTAAATAAAGCTCAGCAACTGCGTGCCATTCAATTTGAGTATCGATGCGTACCAGATCTATGCCGATACTGCCATCAAGACAAATGGCCGCGACGGACAAGCCTTGCTCATAGCTGATGGATATGCTGATCTGATGACCCGGCAATGAATCAGGCAATGAGATAGACAAATTATTGCCGGGTGGCTTACCCGGTTCATGCGTCAGATTGATATGTTCGGGTAAACAATCCAAGGCAGCGCAAAGCAAATCAGTCAACGCCACGCGAATCTGTTTTCTGATTTGCCTTCTATCGGCATCATGTGAGATCGCTTCGTAAGAAACGATTTGCGTTGCAATGCTGAATACCACTAGCCGATTTTTCGTCAACTCTTGCAGCGCCAATTCACGATTTTCTGGCCAGCCATAAACAGGCACGGACTGAGGCAAAAAAGACATTACTTTAATCGACTGCAATCGCTGCAGGGCAACCGCGCCAGCTTGATTTTGGCGGAATAAATTCTCCCTTCATGACGAGTGTCAGTGCGCCAAGTTTGGCATCATCTCCCACAACCGCGCTATACAGTACCGAGCTGCGCGGTCCCATATATACCCGTTCGCCAATAGTGACATGATCAATTTTCATTACCCTATCTTCAAACAGGTGCGTTTGCGGACAAGCCAATGCATTGATTTCGCTATGCGCACCGATATTGACGCAATCGAATTCGGTGATGTCCGTCGTATCCAGATAGACGCCTTTACCAATTTTGCAGCCCAATAAATTGAATGCCAGCGGCAACCAGGGTGTGCCGCGCAGGTAGCGCATAAAATTGGGAACGGCGATACCTTCATACAGATTGGTAATCGCTTCCGAGACCCAGACAAATCGGGTCCACATCGGCGTACTGCTTTTCTTGTAACGGAAGATCAGAAGCCATTTCAATGCCAGCACAAAAACAAAACACCCTACGCCATACAGCAAACCCGCTATCGCCAGATAAAATACGACTTCTGCCCAGCGATCCTCACCCGCCAATGGCATAAGATCAAGCACGATGGTATAGCCAACGGCAATCACCATCGCATGCGGTGCCACGATACGGAAAGTTTCAATCAGGGTGCGTCCGATGCGACGCAATACAGACGGGTGAAAAGTGAGATTCTCGGGAAATCCCTTGGTTTCTTCACGTGCCGGCAAATGTATAGGCGGCGACCCGAGCCAGGTGTCGCCCTCACGCATTTGCTGGTTGGCTGGCGCGCTGCTATGCACACCGATTAATACATTTTCAGGCAAGATGGTTCCATCGGGAATATACGCACCATTGCCAACAAAACTGCGTCGAGAAATGACCGTCGGTTTCATCGTCATCCAGCCGCCATCGATTTGTTCATCACCGAGCAAGACTGCATCGGCAATAAATGTCTCGTCGCCTAAGGTCAGCATGTCGGGCACTACACCCAGCGCTGTGGAAATTTCGGCACCTTTGCCAACCTTGGCACCCAAAAGGCGATACCAAAATGGCGCATAGACTGTGGCATACACGCCGTGTAACACATTAAGGCTGGATTCCTGAATCTGATTGACTAGCCATTTACTGCAATAAATATTGCCATGTACCGGATATGCCCCTGCTTTTAATTTGGGTAAAACGCTCCAGCGTATCCCTGCAGAGAGTAGTGCTGTCAGAGCGATCAATACCGTCGTTGCCGGGAATGCCAGCAGAAAATATTTGGCTAATTGAAATGGCACAGAATTACCCTGTAACCAGGGAAATAAATCGATGTTGTCGATCAGGTCTATCGTGATGAAACTTGGAAAAACGGGTAAGAAGAAAAGTGCCGTAATCAGCAAACTGCCAAAAATAAAAAACACGGCCTCGCCACATAGGCGCAAGGTCGATGCGACAGGGCGAGGCGGATTCAAATTGGTATTAAAGGCGCCGATGTCACGCGCAGGTGAGCCGCGCCAGATTCTTTCTGCCGGAATGGTTTGACCTTCGCTCAACGCCGATTGTCCTTCCAGATGAGCAAAATCGCCAATCGAGACGCCGCCTTCCAAGATGGCATAAGAGCCCACACAGGACTCGTTACCTAGTTCAATTTTTCCTAGCCTCAATTCACCGCGTTCAATTCTGGCGTTTTCAAAATTGCAGGCATTGCCGACGCTGACGTTGTCCCCGATGTGCAGCAAATCTGGCACGCGCAAAGTGATCGATCCAATATTGACGTCCTTACCAATTTTTGCCCCTAAGGCTCTGAGCCACCATACATACAGGGAAGAGCCACTCAGCATATACACAGGTGCAGATTCCACCAGCCTGTCTGCCAGCCACCAGCGGTAATAAGTAAATCCCCATAAGGGATAACGTCCGGCCTTTAATCTGCCTGCAATAAGCCATTTTCCAATAATGGCGATAACGAACTCCATTAAGGTGAGCAACAAAAATGCGACTACCGATAGAAAAATGGCTCTGGCAATCGAATCGTCAGCCTCGCCGGTTAAAAAATGATAAGCAAAAAAAGGCGCCAGCCATTGCATCATGCGTATCCCCACCAGCCAGGGAATGGCGATAGCTTGGGCGGCGCCACAGATCCAGCGTTTCCCCCAGGATGGCTGAGTCCACGCCGGTTCTTGTGTCTGTGTATTGGTAGCGTCAATACTTTGCGTTTGCGCCAATACAAAAGCAATTTGACCGATATGTCTGTGTTGATAAATATCGCTGATTTTAAAATACGCAAATCGCGCATCAGCACGCAATGCTGACACCAGACGTGCTGCCAATAATGAGTGGCCGCCAAGATCGGAAAAAAAATCCAGCTCTCTTCGTATAGCGTGTCCGGGAAATAGTTTTTTCAATGCAGAGAACAAGACTTCTTCTGCCGGATTCGTTGCAGTATCAGAGCCGGACATCGCGGCAATGACCGTCAGTTTTCTATTCTTGAGTTCCTTACGATCTATTTTTCCTGAGGTCAGACGCGGCATTTCTATCAGATACTCATAGCGAGCCGGCACCATGTACTGCGGTAGTACAGTCGCAAGTGCAGCGCGCAGGGTGGTGCTTGATAAGCTCATATCGGCAATAAAGCCAGTACTGGTTTCAACCGCCGTCTCAGGCACGATAAATGCGATGAGGTGATCAATTCCTTCTTCCTGACGCAGCAATACTGCCACCGTGCCTACACCTGCTTGCTTCGCTAAAACACTTTCAATCTCACCTAACTCCACTCTGAATCCACGAATTTTCACCTGATCATCCGCACGCCCAAGGCATTGCACGCTGCCATCTGCAGCAATACATGCCAAATCACCAGTCCGGTACAAATGCTGGTCTCTGTCGCCGCTTGCCCACGGGTTGTCGAGAAATTTTTCTGCGGTCAGATCTGGACGGCCAAGATATCCCTCCGCCACACCAGGCCCGGTAATGCATAGCTCACCGACTGCGCCACGTGGCAGCAAGACCAAACCATTTTCTACGGCAGGGTCTATCACCAACAATCCATAATTTGGCAAAGGGCGGCCTATCGTCACCGGTTCGTTCAACTGCAATTCGGCAAGACTGGCAGACACGGTTGCCTCGGTCGGCCCGTAGGTATTAAAGAGCTGCCGACCAGGTATGCGCCAGCGTGCCACCAATGATTCCGGGCACATTTCTCCGCCAAGATTGATGATGCGCAGCGAAGGCACTTCTTCGTTGAATAAGGCCAGCAACGTCGGTACCGCATGCAAGACTGTCACCTGATTCTGTGCCAGCGCTTGTGGTAATGCATCAGGGTCAATGGCGATCTCTTTTGGCGCTATCCATAGTGTGGCACCTACCAAATAACTGATCCAGATTTCCTCAAACGACATATCAAAGGCAACTGAAAATCCTTGATATACACGATCTGATTCCTGTATTCCCAAAATACTATTTTCACTGCGTAAAAAGTGACAGATGCTACCCTGGTTGATGGCAATGCCTTTGGGTTTTCCGGTAGAGCCCGACGTATAAATAACGTAAGCCGGATCTAAAGAAGAAACCTTGTTTCGTCGCATCAAAGGCAATGCCGAGTCTTTGAGAATGTCCTCAGCGGTCCAGACTTGGCAATTTATCGCATGCAATACAGATGCAAACGCATCACAACTAAGCAGGCCAAACGCATTGGCATCCAT
Organism: Undibacterium sp.; assembly: GCA_030645915.1. Classification (GTDB taxonomy): domain Bacteria; phylum Pseudomonadota; class Gammaproteobacteria; order Burkholderiales; family Burkholderiaceae_D; genus Undibacterium. The sequence continues at coordinate 154,303 of JAUSNO010000038.1, read as the reverse complement.
CAAACATACCGCAATCCGCTCCGCTGGCGTATCTGCATCGAAGGGTAACCAGGCGGCTCCTGTCTTGGCGATCGCTGCCTGCATGATCAACAGATCAATGCCTCTTGGCAGCCAGAGCCCAAGAATATGTCCGGGTCTGACACCCGAGTGAATCAACCGGGATGCAAGCTTATCCGCACTTGCATTGAGTTCTTGATAATTGATGATGCGATCATTGAAAATGAGCGCCGGCTGCTCTGGACAGCGACTCGCGGTGGCTTCAAGTAAATCGGCCAGTATTTCTTCCCGTATCAAATCAGGCCTATGCGCGCCATATAAGATATCGGGGGATCGGTGTGCCACTAAGTTTTCTAAACTGAACGAGATACTAGATGGGGGCATGGAAAGTGAGCTGCGGAAATAAATGACCGAAATGGATGCTGCATTATAAGTCACTCAAACGTGGGCTGATCAGCACTTTTAAGTCTTATATGTGAGGGAGGGCAGTGCGGAATATAGTGTTCAATTCACGATGTACGAATGCAATTTTACAAACAAATCATGTCGCCCCAATAATTGTGAAGCGCATGTGGAGCTTGGAAATTTTAAAAGTGAACATTACTCATTTTTAAAATACTACTGTTCGTAGAGGCACATTATGACTTTATGGATGTGATATGTCGCCGTTAGCCTGACAAATGCTACCATTGTTATATTATTAATCAGCTTGATTTGAATTTTCATGACTCTTCTCTCATCTGGTTTATCGTTGGCTCAGTTGCCCGGCTTTCCGCTTCATGCGGATGCGGTTCATTTATTGCATAGTGCCGCCGAATTTCGTACAGAAATGTTGGCACAAATTGCCCATGCCAAAAATCGTATTTACCTATGTAGTCTTTATTTGCAACAGGACGAGGCAGGTGCGGAAATTCTGGATGCATTGCATGTCGCAAAAACAGCACGACCAGAGTTGGATATCAGAGTGCTGGTTGATTGGCATAGGGCACAGCGTGGCTTGATCGGCGCTGGCAAGCATGGTGGCAATGCCGCCTGGTATCAAGAGCAAGCCAAGGCGAATTCCAGCATTGTTCCGATCTATGGTGTGCCAGTGCAAACACGTGAACTTTTCGGTGTTCTGCATCTGAAGGGTTTTGTCTTTGACGATAGCGTGATCTACAGTGGCGCTAGTCTCAATAATGTGTACTTGCATAAACAAGATAAATACAGACACGATCGCTATTTATTATTAGAAAATAAGGCGCTTGCAGATTGCATGGTGCAATTTTTCAGCAAGCATATGTTGAATGCAGCGGCTGTACATAGGTTAGATCTGCCAGAAATTCCCAAGACCCGCAGCATACGGCGTGAAATTCGTAGTTTTAGGGAGCAACTTAAATTGGCCAGATATGATGTACCCACCGTACAGCAGGCCAGTTTGGGAAAAAATAATAAGGCGCCAGGTCTGACGGTAATGCCCTTGGTTGGCGTCGGTAAGAATAACCCTCTCAATCGTATTATCTGTCAGCTGTTATCGGTAAGCCTGCAGCAGATTACGATCTGTACGCCATATTTTAATTTTCCGTTGGCTGTTACGCGGGAAATTAATCGTGCCTTAAAACGAGGCGTAAAAATAGATATCATCGTTGGTGATAAAACTGCCAATGATTTTTATATCCCGCCAGATCAGCCTTTCAAGATCATCTCGGCACTACCTTATCTGTACGAAACCAAGCTGCGTCGATTTGCCAAGATGCATCAAGGTGCCATGGCTCGTCGCCAACTCAATTTGCATTTGTGGCACGACGGCGACAATACCTATCATCTTAAGGGCTTGTGGATAGATCAGCAATATTGCCTCATGACCGGAAATAATCTTAATCCCAGGGCGTTTCGTCTCGATCTGGAAAATGCCTTGCTCATTAGCGATCCAGGGCAAGAACTGGCGCAGAAGAAACAGGCGGAATTGGCTAGTATCTATCGGGTCACTACCCAGATAACGCATTACACGGCGCTGCAAAAACTAGCCGATTATCCGCACGAAGTACGTAAATTACTTGGCCGTTTAAGCAGAACCATGATGGATCGCTTGGCTTACCGCGTGCTTTGAGATTAAAGGAAAATTGACATTAACGCTGGTGTTAATCAGGTAGATCAGGATAAGGCTTGTTGCCTAAAATTTCTTCAGTCCAAGCTTCAAACAAAGTATAGGTCACGGCCAGCACTACCGGCCCGATAAAAATGCCGACCAGACCAAAAGCCAGCATGCCGCCAATGACACCTGAAAAAATCAATAGTAAGGGCAAATCTGCGCCTTTTCTAATGAGCATAGGACGTAAAAAATTATCCAGTGTGGTAACGATGATGCTCCATACCAAAAGAAAAATCGCCCAGCCCGTGTCTCCCATCCAGAACATCCAGGCAACAGCGGGAAACAAGACGAGTGATGGCCCTATTTGCGCAATACAAAGCATGAGCATTAATGCCGATAGCAACGACGCAAACGGCACACCTGCAATCGCCAGGCCAATACCACCAAGCACCGTTTGAACGATGGCAGTCACGCCGACGCCTAAGGCAACTCCGCGGATTGCACCACCAGCCAGGATTATCGAGTTCTCCCCATTCTCACCCGCCAGGCGGCGACCGAAACGGCGAACACTGGTGGCCGCACTTTCACCATTGGTATAAAGAATGGCCGACAAACCGATAATAAGAAAAAATTGAAAAAGCAGCCCCCCCAGGCTTCCCACCTGGGATAGAACCCAAGTGCCTGCCTGTGCGGCATAAGGCTGAGCCTTGGTAACAAGACCTTGTGGTCCTGCATCCGCCACCTGCGTCCAGAATGCAGAAAATTTATCGCCGATAAACGGTAAGCCAGCTACCCAATCAGGCGGTTGTGGCAATCCGGATTTCACAAATTTTTTTGCTAAATTAGTGATGTCTTCAGCATGATTGGCAATCGTGTCGATCGCCATCCAAAGCGGTACCACCAGAAGTAATACCATACCGAGAGTCATGCAAACAACCGCCAAGCTACGTCGCCCGCCCAACCGTTTTTCCAGGGATCGCAACAGCGGCCAAGTGGATACCACGATCATGGTCGCCCAGACAGTCGCGGCCAGGAAAGGACGCAAAACCCATAATGATCCGCCAATGAGCAATAGTATGCAGATGATCGCTAAGGTGGTGCGAGTTAAATCACTTTTCATATTGGCCATAAGGAGTCTCTTGATATAAATAGAACATAGTGCGAAACGCATTTTCAAAATTGCTCAGAACTATATCTCTTTACCTGCTCAATGACAGCAATTTCTACAGGACTATCAGTGTCTCTGGACATGATTCACATGATCAATTTCATGATCAGTCAGAATTATTCGCCAGAGCACGTAGCTTATCTTTCTTGTTCGGGCGCTTGCCTTTGATGCCACCGTTGGTGTCAGTGTCGACAGCGACGGCATTCACCGGGATATCCGTTGGCTCAAATCCAGCGATTTTTTCGCGCATGATTTTTTGTTGATGACGCTGCTCTATCAGTCGGAAATGGTTTTCATTGGCACTGTCCGCACAAACGAAACTAATCGCCAGGCCAGCTTCGCCAGCGCGTCCGGTACGACCGATACGATGCGTATAGTCATCGCTGGAACGCGGTAAATCGTAATTCACGACCACTGGCAGGTTGCTGATGTCGATGCCACGTGCAGCAACATCGGTGGCGACGACAACCTTGACCCTTGACGCTTTGAAATCCATCAATACCTGACTACGTTTGCCCTGACTGAGTTCGCCGTGAAATGGCTCTGCGTTGATTCCGGCTCGCCGTAGCTTTACCGCTACCAGCTCGGCAGCATATTTGGTGGCAACAAAGACCAGGACGCGCGACCATTTTTGCGTGTCGATCAAGTGGCGCAACAATTGGGTGCGCTGCTTGACATCGACGACAATAGCGCGCTGCGTAATGTCCGGAGCATGTGTTGCTATCGTATCTATCGCGATTCTAAGCGGATCGCGCAGCATGTTTTGTGCCAATACTTCCACTTGCGCAGGAATCGTCGCCGAAAAAAATAGCGTTTGCCTTTGTTCCGGCAATAGCGCAATGATGCGTGTGAGTTCGTCGGAAAACCCCAAATCAAGCAAACGGTCCGCTTCATCCAGTACCAGGCTACAAACATTGGACAGGCTCAGGGCATTTTGCTCAAGCAAATCAAGCAGACGGCCCGGCGTGCTGATCACGATGTCGGCGCCGCCACGTAAATGCAACATCTGCGGATTAATGGAAACGCCGCCGAATATCACGGCCAATTTGGTCGGCTGTGGTAAATGTTGTGCCAGCTTTCGCAATGTTTCGCCGACCTGTGCCGCCAGTTCGCGGGTTGGAACTAAAATGAGCGTTTGCACTGTACGCGCCGATAGCCGCGGTTTGCTGTGCAAAAGCTGTAGCAATGGAAGGCAAAATGCCGCCGTTTTACCTGAGCCAGTCTGCGCCGAGACAAGCGCATCTCGTCCAGCTAAAATTGCCGGAATAGCGCTGCTTTGCACTGCGCTTGGGTCAGTGTAAGCGTGTTCACGTACCGCATGTACAAGAGCAGGGGAGAGCCCCAATGATGAAAATGACATGGTGTGTTTTAAAAAAAGTAATATTGGCGGGTGTATGGCATAAGAGCATCATGTGGCAAAGATGTCGCCCTAAGGAATAGCATTTTAGTCTATATCCTATTTTTTTCATTCGTTTTTAGAATAGTAAAGTGAGAATACATTGAAGGCACTGAAGACTTTTCAGCCCCTTGATTCGCAAAATTTAGCGGCGCGAAAACGCGCAAAGCAGTTGTGCGTACAAATTAACGGCATTCCGGTGCAGCAGCTTAAACAGCGCATGCCTCTTTATCAGCAGTTATTTGGCAGCGTTTCATCCGCGTTTATTGAGCCGGATTTTTTCTGCGATTACGGCCACAATATTTTTCTGGGAGAAGGTTTTTTTGCCAATCATCATTGCGTCATGCTCGATGCCGATGAAATACGCATAGGCGCACGCGTGCTTTTTGGCCCCGGCGTACATCTTTACACCACGACACACCCTGTTAATGCCATGGATAGGGCAACTGGCCTGCAGATGATGGGGCCGATAACTATCGGCGACGATTGCTGGATAGGCGGACATGCCGTGGTGATGCCGGGCGTAACGATAGGTGCGCGGACAGTCATCGGTGCTGGCAGCATTGTCACCAATGATATTCCCGCTGATGTGGTTGCTGCCGGTAATCCGTGCAGAATAATCCGTTCAGTCTAAAGATCTTGAGTCTGATGTACTTAAGTTAAACCCACACCATTGGACTCAAAGATCACGCGCACGTAAAATATTGAGCTATCCAACAGAAATAGAAATGCATTAACAATGAAACCAATGAACTCGATCGACAAGTCACTACAGCTCAACAACATGAAGCGCTTTGCCACGGTGCTGCTGGTTTTTGTCACCGGGCTATTTATCTTCGCTCGCATGCAAAAAGGCTTGGGCATGTGGGGATGGGTGGCTGCATTTGCCGAGGCCGCCATGATAGGCGCGCTGGCCGACTGGTTTGCCGTGGTGGCCTTATTCCGACATCCATTGGGGCTACCGATTCCGCATACCGCCATCATCCCGCAAAACAAAGTGCGCATTGCCGACAATCTGGCGGTATTCGTAAGGGATAAATTTTTGGCTACTGATACTCTGGTTGAAAAAATTCGCACTTTTGATCCAGCCCAAAAAATGGCGAGTTGGCTCAGCGTACGAAGTCATTCCGATATTTTTGCTGACAAGATCCTGGCGATGCTGGCCAATGGGCTTGATTTTATTGACGATACGAGAGTGCAAGCAGCATTGCGCAATGCTGTTCAGCAAAATTTGCAAAAAATCGATTTGGGTAAAACGGTAGGGAGCTTTTTAAGCATCCTCACCGAAAATGACCGGCATCAAATGCTCCTGAACGAAGCGCTCAGAAAACTGGCGACAGCGTTAGATGATCCGGATACGCAAAAAACCTTGGCCAGCATGATTCTTGAAGTATCGGGGCGCGAATATCCTAGCCTGTTGCAAATGCTGGGAATGGTTGCCAATACGGATGAATTTAGCCTGAAAATTGCCAGTTCCCTAGTGGCGAGTATCAATCGCTGGTTGCATGATATTGGTGATGATCCACATCATCCTCGTCGCAAGCAGTTCGATGAGGTAGTCGAAGAATTCCTTGAACGCATGAAAAATGATCCGGAGTTTCATCAAAAAATTAATGGCTGGAAGAATCAATTGCTTGCGTCACCAGTGGCAGCACATTATATCGATGGTCTGTGGGCGCAACTTAAGACCTGGCTGCGTGACGACCTCGCCAAAAGTGATTCGTCGTTACGCGAAAAAATTGCCGACGGTGCGCGCCACATGGGGCAGTGGCTGGTTGATAACCAGGCACTGCGGGATTCAATTAACGATCACATGGCCGATGCCGCGCGCGGTTTGGCGATCGATTTGCGCGACACCATCGCCCATCATATTGCCAATACCGTAAAACAATGGGATGACGTGGAATTGGTCCGTGAACTGGAACTGAGCGTCGGCAGCGATTTGCAATACATCCGCATTAACGGTACCGTGGTCGGTGGCTTGATCGGCATTATTCTGCATGCCTTAGTCATATTTGTGCCAACTCTTTAATATAGCTCTTTAATGTAGCCAGGCTCTATTTCCATTGGGATGTATGTTTATGCCCAAAGATTAATCAGGGGGCCTGCTTCTTCAATCAGAAATGTCTTCAGCACGCTGGTCGCCGGCGACAGCCGTTTCGAGCTTAAATGTGTCACATACCAGTGCCGTATCAGCGGTAAGCCTTCAATATCCAATAGCACCAGATGGCCGGCTGCCAGTTCATGCCTGATGGTGCGCAGCGATAAAAAGCTGAGACCCATACCTGCCATGACAGCCTGTTTGATGGTTTCGTTACTGGGCATTTCCATCACGATTTTTGACTTGATGTCGTGCTCAAGAAATAAACGTTCCATCGCCTGACGGGTGCCAGAACCACTTTCCCTGACGACAAACTCCTGATCATTCAAGATCGACAACGGGGCATGACGCCTGCGTGACAAGGGATGCTCGGGGGCGCTGATGACACCCATCGGATTGGTCGCAAATGCCGTGGCGGCACAATCAATATTGCCTGGCGTGCGGCCCATGATGATCAGATCAATCTCATTGCGTGTGAGTAATTTAACGATGCTTTCGCGATTGTGGATGTGCAGTACTACCTCAATGTCGGGAAACCTCTTGCGGAACAGCACCAGCAACATCGGGACAAAATACTTTGCCGTGCTGACAATGGCCAGTTCGACACGCCCCTTCTTTAATCCACGGCGTTGTGCCATCGCATCGTCAAGTTGTTTTAGCTGGGCGATCGCCGCAATGGCGTATTGCCTGAAATCTTCGCCGGCATCCGTCAGCTGAATTTTACGTCCCATTTGCTCATACAGCGGCATGCCCACGGCGTCTTCCAGTTGGCGCATTTGCATCGACACGGCTGGTTGGGTGACGTGCAATTTTTCAGCCGCCTGTGAGATAGACAGGTCGCGGGCGACTTCAAGGAAGGTGTCAAGCTGGCGCAGGGTATAGCGTCGCATAAATGGTTATCCGGTTATCCATAAGATAAAGCTGATGTAATCAACATTTTTATTGATTAGACCTGATGCTAATTGCTTTGTAAAGTTAAGTCCATGGTTACTTAAGCATAAATGCAAACAGGAGATGGCAATGGAAAACAGCAACACGACATTAATCACCGATAGCAAGAAACGTTACTCGGCCGGCGTACTGAAATATGCGCAAATGGGCTATTGGGATGCCGATTATGTTCCTAAGGAAACCGATGTGCTGGCGCTGTTTCGCATCACGCCGCAAGATGGCGTCGATGCAATTGAAGCTGCGGCAGCGGTAGCGGGTGAATCCTCCACCGCCACCTGGACAGTGGTCTGGACCGACCGCCTGACCGCCTGTGATATGTATCGCGCCAAGGCGTACCGGGTTGATCCGGTGCCCAATAATCCGGGGCAATATTTTTGCTGGGTGGCTTACGATCTCTCGCTGTTTGAGGAAGGCTCGATCGCCAACGTCACCGCCTCGATCATCGGCAATGTTTTCAGCTTCAAACCCCTGAAGGCAGCGCGGCTGGAGGATATGAAGTTTCCGGTGGCGTATATCAAGACTTTCCCCGGTCCGCCGACCGGCATCATCGTCGAACGCGAGCGGCTGGATAAATTCGGCCGGCCTTTGCTGGGTGCCACCACCAAACCGAAGCTGGGTTTGTCCGGGCGCAATTATGGCCGCGTGGTGTATGAGGGGCTGAAAGGCGGGCTTGATTTCATGAAGGATGATGAGAACATCAATTCACAAGCCTTCATGCATTGGCGTGACCGTTTCCTGTTTGTGATGGAAGCCGTCAACCGCGCCTCGGCCGCGACCGGTGAAGTCAAGGGACATTACCTCAACATCACCGCCGGCACCATGGAAGAGATGTACCGCCGTGCCGAGTTCGCCAAGAATCTGGGATCGGTGGTGGTGATGGTTGATCTGGTGGTCGGCTGGACCGCGATCCAGTCGATGTCTCACTGGTGCCGCCAGAACGACATGATCTTGCATATGCACAGGGCGGGGCATGGCACTTATACGCGGCAAAAAAATCATGGCGTCTCGTTCCGTGTGATCGCCAAATGGCTGCGCATGTGTGGCGTCGATCACCTGCACACCGGTACGGCGGTCGGCAAGCTGGAAGGCGACCCGATGACGGTGCAGGGCTATTACAACGTCTGTCGCGATACGCATACCAAAATCGATCTGGAGCGCGGTATTTTCTTTGATCAGGATTGGGGTTCCTTGCGCAAGGTGATGCCGGTGGCCTCGGGCGGGATTCATGCCGGGCAAATGCACCAGTTGCTCGATCTGTTTGGTGACGATGTGGTGCTGCAGTTTGGCGGCGGCACTATCGGTCATCCGCAAGGCATACAGGCCGGTGCCGTGGCGAATCGGGTGGCGCTGGAAAGCATGGTGATGGCGCGCAATGAAGGGCGCGATATCAAGAACGAAGGGCCGCAGATTCTGCGTGACGCCGCCAAATGGTGCTCGCCCTTGCAGGCGGCGCTGGATACCTGGGGCGACATTTCCTTCAATTATGCCTCGACCGATACATCGGATTTCACACCGACCGCTTCGGTGTCCTGAAGCCAGCTATCCCGTTCAATTAAAGAATTCAAGAGGAATATCATGCGAGTTACTCAAGGCACATTTTCATTTTTACCCGATCTTACCGACGAACAGATCAGCAAACAGATCGCCTATTGCCTGGGCAAGGGCTGGGCGCTGGCGGTCGAATATACCGATGATCCGCATCCGCGCAATACCTACTGGGAGATGTTCGGGCCACCGATGTTCGACCTGCACGACCCTGCCGGCATCATGCAGGAACTGGCCAGCTGCCGCCAGACATTTTCTAACTATTACATCCGCCTGACCGCGTTTGATTCCAGCCAGGGGGTGGAGTCGCTGGTGATGGCTTTCATCGTCAACCGTCCGGAAATTGAGCCGGGGTTCCGCCTGATACGTCACGAAGAAGCGGGGCGCAGCATCCGTTACAGCATAGAGAGTTATGCGGTGCAGGCCAGGCCTGAAGGCGCACGCTATTGAGCGTCGATAAAGCCTCGATAAAGTGTCGATTAAGCGCCAACTCCCGCCAGCGGGAGTAAAAGTGAAATATCGGCATGCCCAGCACGCAATGCCCATGCGGCCTGCAGGCCAGACCGGCTGGAAAGGCGCATGGGGCAAGCGTCTCCGGCCTGCCGTTTTTAAAAATTTTACAACAGTGATCTATCATGCACACGCCAGACACGCCAGACACGCCAGACACCCCAGACACCCCAGACACCCCAGACATCCCAGACATCCCGGATACCCAATTGAGCACTGCCAATCCATTTGCGTTGGCGCTGGCCAGTTCAGGCATCAGCGAATTGCTGGCGCAGCTGGATCGCGAGCTGATCGGCCTGGCGCCAGTCAAGCAGCGCATCCGCGATATTGCGGCACTGTTGCTGGTCGATAAATTGCGCGCAGAACGTGGCTTTACTGCGGGTGCGCCCAGTCTGCACATGTGCTTCTCGGGTAATCCCGGTACCGGAAAAACCACCGTCGCCTTGCGCATGGCGGCCATTTTGCACCAGCTTGGCTATGTGCGCAAAGGGCATCTAGTCGCCGTCACGCGTGACGATCTGGTCGGCCAGTACATCGGTCACACCGCACCCAAGACCAAGGAAGTGCTGAAAAAAGCCATGGGCGGCGTGCTCTTCATCGACGAGGCCTACTACCTGTATCGGCCGGAAAATGAACGAGACTACGGCCAGGAGGCGATAGAGATTTTGCTGCAGGTGATGGAAAACAATCGCGATGATCTGGTGGTGATTCTGGCCGGTTACAAAGATCGCATGGACCAGTTCTTCGCTTCCAACCCTGGCATGTCTTCACGCATCGCGCACCATATTGATTTCCCTGATTATGGCGTGGATGAACTGGCGCAGATCGCGGATCTGATGCTAAAAACCATGCAATACCGTTTTGATGACGAGGCCACTCGGGTCTTTTCCAACTATCTGCAACGGCGCATGCAGCAGCCACATTTCGCCAATGCGCGTAGCGTACGCAATGCGCTTGATCGCGCCCGCCTGCGACATGCCTCGCGTCTGATGCAAGACCCGCTATCGATGGCGGACGACGCCTCGCTGACCACCATCACTGCACCCGACCTGTTGGCCAGCCGGATATTTTCCGAGACGGGGCAGGGCATGTGCGGGAAGGACAATATCTCATGTCAACAACACTAAAAGCGCTGATCTTTGATGTGGATGGCACGCTTGCCGACACCGAGAGCGCGCACCTTGGCGCATTTAATGCGGCGTTTCAGGAAGTCGGGCTGGACTGGCACTGGAGCGAATCCATGTACACAGGATTGCTCGACGTCACAGGCGGCAAGGAACGCATTTTTCATTACTGGAACATGGTAGATCCCGATCACCTTGCCGCCAGCAAGGCAGGGGAAATCATTGCGCAGATACATAGCGCCAAGACACGCCATTATGAAACGCTGGTCAGTTCCGGCGGGCTTACGCTACGCACCGGCATACAAAGACTGATCAGCGAAGCCTATGCAGCGCAGTTGCCGATGGCGATCGCCACCACCACCACCTCGGCCAATATCGATGTATTGCTGCGCACGACGCTGGGCACCGACTGGCGCAAATATTTTGTCGCCGTGTGCGATGCATCGTCGGTAGACAATAAAAAGCCGGCGCCGGATGTGTATCTGGCAGCGCTTGATGCACTGGGCCTGTCTGGTGCCGATTGTCTCGCTTTTGAAGATTCTGAAAATGGCCTGCGCGCCGCGCGTCTGGCTGGCATCCCGACCATCATCACGCCCAGCAGGTACACCCGTCACCAGCGCTTTAGCGAGGCATTGCAGGTGCTGGAGCATCTGGGGGAGCCGGATCAGAAAATATCATCGGAGTTGTGCAATGCCAGTCAAGACTGGGTCGATCTGGCGACACTCAAACGCTGGCATCAGAGATCGTTATCTGAAGCCGCCTGGGACAAATTGTCGGATTCACCCCTGTCACCAGAACATAAAAAAGCACAGCGCATAGCAAGATAAACAGAACATAAAACCAACGGAGACCATCATGCCACTCACCCAGCATCGCACCACACTGACCCAGTTTCTGATCGAAGAGCGGCGTCGCTTTCCTGACGCGAGCGGCGATTTCAACAGCCTGATTTTAAATGTCGCACTGGCCTGCAAGAGCATCGCACGCGCCGTCGCTTTTGGCGCGCTCGGTGGCGTGCTAGGTAACGCAGGTGGCGCAGGTGGCGCAGGTGGCGCCACTGCGTCGATCAACGTGCAGGGCGAAACGCAAAAAAAACTCGATGTCATGAGCAATGATGCCTTCCTGCACATCACCGAATGGGGTGGTCAGCTGGCGGGCATGGCCTCGGAAGAAATGGAAGATCCATATCAGATTCCATCGCACTTCCCCAAGGGTAAATATCTGCTGGTATTTGATCCGCTCGACGGCTCTTCCAATATCGACGTCAATGTCGCGGTCGGCAGCATTTTTTCCGTGCTGCGTGCGCCAGAGGGTGTGGAGACAGTCTGCGAAAAAGATTTTTTACAGCCTGGCAGGCAACAAGTTGCTGCAGGCTACGCAATTTATGGCCCCGCCACCATGCTGGTATTGACGGTGGGCACAGGCGTCAACGGCTTTACGCTGGACCCGAATCTGGGTGAATTCATCTTGACACATGCGAACTTGCAAATTCCGCCGGACACCAATGAATTTGCCATTAATTCCTCGAATAGCCGTTTCTGGGAAGAGCCGATCAAGCGTTATGTGGATGAATGCCTGGCAGGTAAGAGCGGCATCCGCGACAAGGATTTTAATATGCGCTGGATCGCCTCTATGGTGGCCGAGGCGCACCGCATTTTCATGCGCGGCGGCGTCTTCATGTATCCGCGCGATTGCAAGGACCTGAACAAGCCCGGCCGCCTGCGTCTGCTGTATGAAGCCAACCCTATCGCGTTTCTGATGGAGCAGGCAGGCGGCAAGGCCAGCACCGGTCGTCAGGCCATCAGCGGTGTGCAGCCGGGTTCATTGCATCAGCGCATAGGCTTGATTTTTGGTTCGCGCAACGAGGTCGATCGCATTGAGAGTTACCACCTCGCACCGCAAGCCTGCGAGCTGCCCAATCCACTGTTTAACCAGCGCAGCCTGTTCCGCGGTTCCAACTAATTTTTTTGCGAGGATATCATGTCAGAACGCCACCCCATCATCGCCATTACCGGCTCATCCGGTGCCGGTACCACATCGGTGACACGTACCTTTGAAAATATTTTCCGCCGTGAAAAAGTACGCTCCGCCATCATAGAAGGCGATAGTTTTCATCGCTATGACCGCAAGGAAATGAAGCTCAAGCTGGCGGCGGCCGAAGCCAGCGGCGATAATAATTTCAGCCATTTCGGGCCGGATAATAATCTGTTTGCCGAGCTGGAGTCACTGTTCGCCACCTATGCCAAGAGCGGTACCGGCAAGCACCGCAAGTATCTGCACGACCCGGAAGAGGCGGCACCATATAGTCAGGAACCCGGCACTTTCACCCCCTGGCAAGAGCTTGATACCGATAACGATCTGCTGTTCTACGAGGGACTGCACGGCGGCGTGGTGACCGACAAGATCAATATCGCCCAACACCCGGATCTGCTGATCGGCGTAGTGCCGGTCATCAATCTGGAATGGATACAGAAACTGTGGCGCGATAAATCCAAGCGCGGTTACTCCACCGAAGCGGTGACGGATACGATATTGCGCCGCATGCCCGATTACGTGAATTACATTTGCCCACAGTTCTCGCACACACATGTCAATTTTCAGCGTGTCCCTTGTGTTGATACGTCCAACCCCTTCATCGCCCGCGAGATTCCGGCACCGGACGAGAGCTTGGTGGTGATCCGTTTTGCCAATCCCAAGGGCATCGACTTTCAGTATCTGCTCAGCATGATCGGCGATTCATTCATGTCACGCGCCAACACCATCGTGGTTCCCGGTGGAAAAATGGAACTGGCGATGCAGCTGATATTTACCCCCTTTATCTTGCGCATGATGGAGCGTCAAAAACGCGCCACCGGCCTACTCTAATAAGGTTACCGATGAACGCTCCTGAAAAATTACCTGTCACCCCCAGCACAGCCGACGCACTACGTTTTCTGACTGCCGATGCAGTAGAAAAAGCCAAGTCAGGCCATCCCGGCGCTCCTATGGGCATGGCAGAAATGGCCGATGCGCTGTGGCGCGGCCACCTGCGGCACAACCCGGCTGACCCGGCATGGCTCAATCGCGACCGCTTTGTCTTATCCAACGGCCATGCGTCGATGCTGCTGTATTCCCTGCTGCATCTGACTGGTTACGATTTGCCTATGGATCAGCTGAAACAGTTTCGCCAGATGCATTCCAAGACACCCGGGCATCCGGAAGTGGGCGTAACGCCTGGGGTGGAAACCACCACCGGCCCGCTAGGCCAGGGTCTGGCCAATGCGGTCGGTATGGCATTGGCCGAAAAGATGCTGGCCGCCAGTTTCAATCGCCCTGGCCACCAGATCATTGACCATCACACCTATGCCTTTGTCGGCGATGGCTGCCTGATGGAAGGCATCAGCCATGAAGTGTGTTCACTGGCAGGTACGCTTGGTCTGGCTAAATTGATTTGTTTTTACGATGACAATGGCATCTCCATCGATGGTGACGTACAAGCCTGGTTTGCCGACGATACGCCGCAACGTTTTGCCGCCTATGGCTGGAACGTGATTGCCGCAGTGGACGGACACGATGTGGCGGCGCTGGACCTTGCCATTCATGAAGCCAAGCGGCAAGCAATAGCACAGAACGGTCGCCCAACCCTGATCTGCTGCCAGACCATGATAGGCAAGGGCGCACCGACCAAGGCTGGTAGTCATGAGGTGCATGGCGCTCCGCTGGGTACGGCAGAAATTGCCTCCATGCGCGAGCAAAAAGACTGGCACGCGGCACCGTTTGAAGTGCCTGCAGAATTGGCCGCAGCCTGGGACGCACGCGCAGCCGGGCAGGTACGTCAAGCTGGATGGGATAGCCAATTCGAGGCATATCAGCAGGCGCATCCAGCACTGGCGGCCGAGCTGCTGCGCCGCACGGCAGGCAACTTGCCGGCCGAATTGACTAGCATATTTTTGCAACTGATTACGACGCCGGGAGAATTGCATAAAAAAGTAGCCACCCGTAAAGCGTCGCAGCTGGTGCTGGAGCATATCAGCTCGGCCTTGCCGGAATTTTTTGGCGGATCAGCCGATCTCACCGGCTCTAACCTGACCAATGTGAAGGCGTCCAGGTGGGTCAACCATCATGGCAGCGGCAACTATCTGAGCTATGGCGTGCGTGAGTTTGGCATGGCCGCGATGATGAATGGCATGGCGCTGTATGGCGGTTTTATCCCCTATGGCGGCACCTTCATGACTTTTTCGGATTATTCGCGCAATGCGATCCGCATGGCGGCACTGATGAAGCAGCGCGTCATCCATGTACTGACCCACGACTCGATAGGTCTGGGCGAAGACGGCCCGACGCACCAGCCGGTAGAGCACGCTGCCAGCCTGCGCCTGATTCCGAACAACCGGGTATGGCGGCCATGTGATGGTGTAGAGACTGCGCTGGCCTGGCAAGCGGCGATCACGCGCAACGATGGCCCGACCTGCCTGCTGTTGTCGCGCCAGGCTCTGACACCGTTTGAGCGCAGCACAGAACAAGTGCGCGCCATCGCCCGCGGCGGCTACGTATTGATCGATGCGCCAGAACCACGGGTGGTGCTGATCGCCACCGGCTCCGAGGTAGAAATCGCTGCCGTCGCGGCGCAACAATTAGCCAGGAAAGGTATCGCGGTACGCCTGGTATCGATGCCCTGTGTCGAGGCTTTCTATGCGCAAGACGCCAACTACCGCAACAGCGTTTTACCCATAGGCATACCTCGCGTCAGCATTGAAGCTGGCGTGACCTGGTTCTGGCGCGCCGTAGTGGGTGAGCAGGGCGTGGCGATCGGCATTGACAGCTTCGGGGAATCCGCCCCCGCCGATCAGTTGTATCAGCACTTCAAATTGACACCAGCGCAGTTGACTGAATGCGCGCTCGGTTTGATCAAGGGGTAAATATGGCTGACTTTAATTCCGCTCAGGGAGTGATTTTGTTTGATCTTGACGGCACGCTGGTTGATACCGCTCCCGATATTGTGGCGGCCGCCAATCTCATGTTGGCTGAACTGAATGCGGCAGCATTGCCATTTGACCTGATCAGCAGCTTCATCGGCAAGGGAGTGCCCAATCTGGTGCGCTGTGTGATGAATGTCGGCGACCTGGCAGGCAACATTGAGGCAGCGCATTCAGAAGCCCTCTTTTATAAACATTATGCGCAGACCAACGGCCGAATCGGCGCAGTGTATCCGGGTGTCGTCGAAGGATTGGGTAGTTTGAAAGAGTCCGGCTACCGCTTGGCCTGCGTCACCAATAAACCGTATCAGTTGGCGTGCGATTTACTGCACGCCACGGGCCTGATGGCGTATTTTGAACTGGTGGTGGGCGGCGATTCGCTGGTGCAGATGAAACCGGCACCACAACCCTTATGGCATGCCTGCCGTACGCTGGGATCTACACCGGAAATCGCCTTGATGATAGGCGACTCACCGGTAGATAGCGCCGCCGCACGTGCCGCCGGCATGCCGGTGCTGATAGTTAAATACGGTTACCCCGGTAGCGCGGGCCTGGCTGCGCTGGAGTGTGACGCATTCATTGATTCTTTTGTCGATATTCCCGCTTTTTTTACTTCGCAGCGCAAGGCATTGATGCCCGCTCCGGCGTAAAGAGCCAGCACTTTTCAACATCCGATTATTCAAACCCAAAGGAGATTGTCATGTCCCTAGTATCACTACGTCAGTTGCTGGACCATGCGGCCGATCATCAATATGGCTTGCCCGCTTTTAATGTGAACAATCTGGAGCAGATTCTCGCCATCATGCAGGCCGCCGACGCCTGCGACAGCCCGGTGATCTTGCAGGCGTCGGCGGGGGCGCGCAAGTATGCCGGTGAAGTGTTCTTGCGCAAGATGGTAGAGGCGGCGGTAGAAACCTATCCGCACATTCCCATTTGCATGCATCAGGATCATGGTGGTAGCCCTGCCGTTTGTCAGACTTCAATCCGATCCGGTTTTTCCAGCGTAATGATGGACGGATCATTAATGGAAGACATGAAAACCCCGTCGTCCTATGAATACAACATTGAAGTCACCCGCAAGGTGGTGGATTTTGCGCACTACATCGGTGTTTCGGTAGAAGGCGAATTAGGTTGCCTGGGCTCGCTGGAATCAGGGCAGGCTGGCGAGGAAGATGGTTCCGGTGCGCAAGGCGTGCTGTCGCATGAACAATTGCTTACCGATCCAGACCAGGCTGCCGATTTCGTCAAACGTACCGGCGTCGATGCGCTGGCGATTGCGATCGGTACCAGTCACGGCGCGTATAAATTCAGCCGCAAGCCTAGCGGCGACATACTGGCGATTAGCCGCATCAAGGAAATCCACGCGCGCATCCCTAATACCCATCTTGTCATGCATGGCTCGTCTTCCGTGCCGCAGGAATGGCTCAGCATCATTCGTCAATACGGCGGCGACATGAAGGAAACCTATGGCGTGCCAGTAGAAGAGATTTTAGAAGGAATCAAGCACGGCGTACGCAAGATTAATATCGATACCGATATTCGCCTGGCAATGAGCGGTGCCATGCGCCGCACCATGGCATTGCAACCATCTGAATTCGATCCTCGTAAATTCTTCAAGGACGCTACGGCCGCTGCCAAGGATTTATGCCAGCTGCGTTTCGAGGCTTTTGGCTCGGCAGGGCAAGCAGCAAAGATCAAGGTGATGTCGCTGGAGAAAATGGCGCAGCGATATGGCCAAGGTGAGCTCGATCCGATTGTTACCAGCTAATTTGCTGACGTAGCACGAGCGTAAATCGATTTGCGCTTGTCAGCATTGCGCTGGGTATCAGTATAGAAAAATTGTTACTGGGCGCAGTCTATTGAAACTTATCGTCAACCGTGTCCGCTGAATCACTTTTTAGCAAACTCAGACGTGATAAATGTTCTTAATTAAACTCTATTGACTTTATAATTACAAATATCCATGAATAACTAACTAGTGAACATATCGCTGTGAATGACAATCTAAATAAAGATCAAACAGAAGAATTGTTTGAGGAAGTGGCAAATTACTTCTCGCTATTGTGTGAACCGACCAGGCTTAAGATTTTGAACTCCG
This sequence comes from Undibacterium sp., assembly GCA_030645915.1. Classification (GTDB taxonomy): domain Bacteria; phylum Pseudomonadota; class Gammaproteobacteria; order Burkholderiales; family Burkholderiaceae_D; genus Undibacterium. The sequence continues at coordinate 136,387 of JAUSNO010000038.1, read as the reverse complement.
TATGCAACGGTGAAAAATCAGTGGGTGAAATCGTAATCGCTGTGGACTCGACACAGGCTAATGTTTCGCGTCAAATCAATATGCTTTATCGGGGAAAAATTTTAGCCAGACGCAAGGAAGGTACACAAGTCTTTTATCGAATTGATGACCAAAAGACTCTGGTCATGTGTCAGGCGGTTTGCGGTCAGATTTCAGACCGGATAGGGCTGAATGCGAAATTGATGCATGGCGGTGATGCTAAATAGTGTCCTTTGCGTTGTGCATATCGTAGATCAACTTGCTTAAAAAAGGACTGACGCAAAATCGTCCCAGCGTCGTTATATTCGCCTTACCGTACTAAAGACTGTCTTCGGCGGTGCGCCTAGCTGGAACAATTTTGCGTCAGTCCTCAATAGAAAAACGCAGAGAGGGTAGATAACTCTCTCTGCGTTTTAATTGGCAAATCTGAACAGTCTAATTCAGGTAACTTCCTGAATAATAATCAGAAATCTCCTTGTGACGCTCTGTCCATCATTTTCCAGATGGTATTGCGTACTTTCATCGCGTCGCGTTCCAGATCTGGCGGCAGCTTCCTACCCATGCGCACCATCATGTCCATATTGAGGGTGTACATCCATAAGCCATCAGCGCGTTCTACCACGCTAATTCGGCATGGCAGATACGCTGCCATGTGCGGGCTGAAATCAACCATCATCCGGGCTGTTGCTGGCGAACAGTACGAATAAACCTTAAGGAATTTTTCTTTCTTGCCAGTGCGGGCTTCCAACTCCTTGGAGAGCGGGAGTTCACCCACTGAACGCATATTATCTTCTGCTGAAATACTTTGTAATGAGGCTTCAATTTGCTCGATTGTGACGCCTGCTTTAACCTTGCGCTCCCATGTAGTAGCGACAGCAATGTCACCTTTTGAATCTACCCAGCGATCCCACATCTTCATTGATTCACTACCTGCACCGTCAGCGAGGTTATTTACCGCAGTGATCGTGCCGCAACCAGTCATCAAGAGCATCATTCCAGCCAAAACTGAGATGTATTTCACCGTATTGAGATATTTCATTTTCATGTCTCCTTGTTGTAATTATTTAAATAATTAATTCGTCTTCATTCAAAATATAAGTTCATCGAACATATTTCTAAATATCACTGTATCGCTAATTAGTTATGAAGTAAACTAATTGAACAAGATGTTTTCCTTAGAAAATTTTAGAATTGTTGAGGGTTATCAAGGAAAACAATTTTCTATTAGGCATTTTTGTTGCGTCGCATCATGAAAAATGGTTGAAAATTCCTTTCATCTGTATATGATTGCATGCTTATATACGCAAATAAGTTTTTCAAATTAGAAAAATGAGAACAAGGAGATCATCGGTGTCGAATGAATTAAGCAAATTAATTGGTCGCATAATCAAGGCTCCGGAAGGTTTCCTGGATCAGGCATCTCTGGATGAAGCCAGAAAAGCGCGACGCGGATTTATGGGAAAAGCCCTCGCGATGGGAGCTGGTGTGGCATCTGCGGCAGTAGGTTCTGCCGCACTGGCGGCCGAAGGAGAGAGCGCCATACTCAATTTGCCCGAGCATAGCAAAACGCTGGGGCAGTCTGTAGCGGCCTTGGGCTACGGCATGCCATCGAAGTGGGAGCAAAACCTGCAGCGTCGCGAAAGCCCCGGCCTGACCCGCGTATCGCAGGCATCAGTGAGCTTCACGCCTTTACAGGGATTGTTTGGCATCATTACTCCTAGCGGTTTGCATTTCGAGCGTCATCATCAGGGTTGGCACGATATTGATCCTAGCAATCACCGTTTGATGATCAACGGCTTGGTCAAGCAGGAACGCGTGTTTACGATGGATGATCTGATGCGCTTGCCTAGCGTCTCCAGAATTCACTTCATAGAATGTGGCGCCAATACAGGTGCCGAGTGGGGTAATGTGGCGCTGCCTACCGTGCAATACACGCATGGCATGCTGAGCTGTTCGGAATTTACCGGCGTATTACTTTCGACCTTGCTGGAAATGTGCGGCTACGACAAAAAGAACGGCAAGTATGTCCTGGCGGAGGGCGCTGACGGCTCAAGCATGACGCGCACGATCAGTATCGATCGTGCCATGGATGATGTGCTGGTGGCCTGGGCCATGAACGGCGAAATGTTGCGTCCTGAAAACGGTTATCCGTTGCGCCTAGTGGTGCCGGGCGTGCAAGGGGTGAGCTGGGTCAAATATTTACGCCGTATCGAGGTGGGTGATCAGCGTTATGACACCAAGGACGAAACCATTCATTACATCGACATGATGCCTGATGGCATGCATCGCCAATATACTTCGGTGCAGGAATGCAAGAGCGTGATCACTACCCCATCCGGCGGACAGACCTTGCTTGATAAGGGTTACTACAACATTACCGGGCTGGCATGGTCAGGTCGCGGCAAAATCAAACGGGTTGACGTAAGTGTCGACGGTGGCAAAAACTGGCGTGCTGCAAGGCTAGAGACGCCGATACTCAGCAAGGCGCTGACCCGATTCAATATCGACTGGGTTTGGGATGGCTCACCGGTCATTATTCAAAGTCGGGCGATTGATGATACCGGCTATGTGCAGCCAAAATTGAATCAGCTGCGTGCGGTGCGGGGAACTAAGTCGATTTATCACAATAACGCGATTCAGTCCTGGAAAATTTCCTCCAACGGCGAAGTATCGAATGTGCAGGTGTCCTGATGCAAATATTGAATACAAAAAAACTGTTGGCTTTTGGCCTTGCTGCAAACCTTATCGCTCTGAGCGGCTTGTCGATGGCATCTGATGACAAGCCATGGCATTCGATCGGCCGCAAAGCCACGACTGATGAAGTGAAGGCTTGGGATATTGATGTGAGGGGTGACTTCAAAGGCATTCCAAAAGGTCAAGGCACGGTCTCGCAAGGTGAGCATGTCTGGGAAGGGAAATGTGCCAGTTGTCACGGATCTTTTGGCGAGCTCAACGAGGTCTTTCCTCCTCTGGTGGGCGGCACCACAGAAGAAGATATTAAAAACGGTATTGTGGCGGCAAACGCAAAAGGTGGCGTAGCGCAAAAGACGACATTAATGAAACTCGCCAGGTTATCCACGATGTGGGATTACATTAATCGTGCCATGCCCTGGACGGCACCAAAGTCCTTGACCCCTGATGAAGTGTATGCGGTAACCGCTTATATTCTTAATCTTGGTGGCATCATTCCCTCGGACTTCACTTTGTCAGATAAAAATATCGCCAAAGTCCAGGAAAGACTGCCGAATCGGAATGGTTTGATCAAATTTGATGGCCTGTGGGACACCAAGGGCAAGCCGGATGTTAAAAATGTCGCCTGCATGAGTAATTGCCCGGTCGATGAAAAACTCACATCCTTCTTGCCTGACTTTGCTCGTAACGCCCATGGCAATCTGGCCGAACAAAACCGTTCTATCGGAGGTGTACGCGGTGCGGATACCACCAAGCCGGCACCTCCGGCCCTTGAGGGAAATCAGCCTGCGAAAAAGGCTTCTGCACCGGCGTTGAAAGAATCCGTCAAGCCAGTCGCGGCAGCAGAAACAGCCACCACGGTAACGGATGTCAAGCCACTGCTCGCTAAAAATACCTGTACCGCCTGTCACGGCGTAAAAAACAAGATCGTTGGTCCTGGCTTTAATGAGATCGCCGCCAAGTACAAGGGTAAGGCCGATCTGGAAGCTTATCTGGTGAATAAAATAAAAACAGGAAGTTCAGGGGTTTGGGGTGCTATCCCAATGCCGCCACAGACCCAATTAAAAGACGCAGACGCAAAAGCGATCGCGCTATGGTTGTCTTTAGGAGCAAAGTAATTATGGAAAAACTAAACTGCTTGGTTCCGGAAGTTGGGCAATCCTTATTTTCATCAACATTTTTTGATTTATCCGTCCAAATAAAGGAGACACTATGAACACGACACGACGTTCCCTGTTGAAATCGACCGGCGCTTTCGGCATCTTGCTTGCCGCAGGCGTCATTACTGCCAAACAGGCGTTCGCAGCTACCGATCCGCGTGCCGGGTTTGACGCGAAGACGCTATCTGAAGCCCTGGCGACATTGGGCGGCACCGCGGTTGATAGTAAAGATATCGCCATTACCACTCCGGACATTGCTGAAAACGGTGCTGTTGTACCGGTCTCAGTTAACAGCTCGATTCCGAATACCCAGGAAATCTATATTTTCGTAGAGAAAAATCCGAATCCGCTGGCAGCTGTGTTCATGATTCCGGCCGATACCGAAAGCCAGGTACAGACGCGCCTGAAAATGGGGCAAAGCACCCATGTCGTGGTGGTAGTCAAAGCGAATGGCAAGCTATTCACAGCCAGCAAAGAAACCAAAGTCACTTTGGGCGGATGCGGCGGTTAATCGCGGCTGATAGCTAATCTTATCGATCAAAGAAACAGGAGAATACCATGGCAGATCCAATGAAAATTCGCGCTAATTTCAACAATGGCGTGACTGAAGTAAAAGTGTTGATGGCCCACCCGATGGAAGGTGGATTACGTAAAGACTCACAAGGGAAGATTGTTCCCGCGCACTTCATCAATGAAGTGACTGCTACCCATGGCAGTAAAGTGGTGTTGCAATGTTTGTGGGGTCAATCGGTTTCACAAAACCCTTTTCTTGCCTTTAAATTCAAGGGCGGCGCAAAAGGCGAAAAAGTCCAGATTAACTGGAAAGACAATAAGGGTGATGCACGTACCGATGAAGCGACCATTGCTTAAATAATTTAAGCACACAAATAACTTGTCTCTCAATTAATTTAGGTGACGAACAAATGAAAAAAACTTTCATTTACCTGTTTTTTTTCGCAGGTGTTGGACTCGGCTCCGCTGCGGCTTTGGCGCAATCTGCGGCCGACGAGATCGCCAAATATCGTGCCATGCTGGCAGATGGTAATCCGGCTGAATTGGTTGAGGGGCAAGGCGAGGTGCTTTGGAAACAGAAGCGTGGCCCCAATAATGTTTCCTTGGAAAAATGTGATTTTGGCAAAGGCCCCGGCATGTTAAAAGGCGCTTATGCCGAGATGCCGCGCTATTTCAAGGATACCGATGCCGTCATGGATTTTGAAACTCGCCTGGTGCATTGCATGGTTAACATGCAAGGTTTTAAGCGTGAAGAAGTCATCAAAAAACCTTTCTCTGCCCAAGGCGAACGCGCTACCGAGCTTGAAGCGCTCACCGCTTATGCCGTCGCGGAATCACGTGGCAGTCCAATCAGTGTTCCGCAAAATCATTACAAAGAAAAAGCTGCCTACGCACGTGGAGAAAAGGCATTTTTTTATCGCGGTGGACCGTTCGATTTCTCCTGTGCTTCTTGTCACTCAACCACCGGTCAGAGAATTCGACTGCAAGATTTGCCCAATCTTCAAGATAGCCTGCAAGCGCAAAAAGCCTTCGCTACTTGGCCTGCCTATCGGGTCAGCCAAGGTGCGGTACGCACCATGCAATGGCGTCTCAATGACTGTTTCCGCCAGCAGCGTTTTCCCGAATTGAAATATAGTTCTCAGACCTCAATCGACCTGATCACGTATCTGGGAGTGATGGCCAAAGGCGGACTCATGGATGCTCCCGCATTGAAGAGATAACGCATACAAAATAGCTTAATCAGTCAAGGATAAGTGATGAATACCAAACAGAAAATGACACTGCTATTGCTGCTGATTGCCGTTTCAGCTTGCGCTACGGTGGTGAGTTTGCCCGATTCAAAAGAGAGTATTGCGAGCATCAAGGCATCGTTCGCGGACAAAGGCATCGCCAAGATGGATAGACTGGATCAGTCCGAACTGCAAAAAACCTGCTCCGACTATGCGCAGAAAGAGCTGCCTGCAGAGATCCGCGCTCAATTGGAAAAAGCTGCTACGGACAGTGTCAAATATCCAGCCAGTGGAAAATATCTGGGCGACTGGAAAGAGGGTGAGAAAGTCGCCCAGAATGGACGCGGGCTACAGTTTTCAGACGATAGTAAAACCGTCAATGGCGGTAACTGCTATGCATGCCACCAGATATCCAAAGAAGAAATCGCCTACGGGAATATCGGGCCTAGTCTGGCGCAATATGGCAAATTGCGCGGTGGCCCATCTGAAGAAATCGTCAAATATACCTGGAGCAAAATTTATAGCTCACATGCCTTCAACGCCTGCTCGGTCATGCCGCGTTATGGCGCAGCAGGAATTTTAAGCGAAAAACAGATGCAAGACGTGATGGCATTGCTGTTGGATCCGCAGTCGCCAATTAATAAATAAATAGCTGGATAGATCAATATAAATGCCTGGATAGAATCGTCATGTCTTTATCCGATAGTAATTATTTAGGCATATAGCGAAGGAATTAAATATGAGTATCAGTCGCCGCGAATTTATGCAAGTCCTGGCCATTGCCAGTGCCGGAGGGATGGCCATCAGCCATAAGGATGTGTTGGCGGCCAAGCCGGGAATGAACGAGCGTTTGTATGATTTGCCTGCATTCGGCAATGTCAGTTTTATGCACTTCACCGATTGCCATGCTCAATTGATGCCTTTGTATTTTCGCGAACCAAGTGTAAATCTGGGTGTGGCGGGAGCCTTAGGCAAAGCGCCGCATCTGGTCGGAGACGCCTTGTTGAAGCAGTTTGGTATCGCGCCGCATACCGCACAGGCACATGCATTTACCTATCTTGATTTCGAAAAAGCAGCGAAAACATATGGAAAAGTAGGTGGCTTTGCCCATCTTGCCACCCTGATTAAACAGGTTCGCGCCAGCCGGCCACATGCCTTGCTGCTCGATGGCGGCGATACCTGGCAAGGCTCGGCTACCGCACTGTGGACCAATGGTCAGGACATGGTAGATGCCTGCAAATTATTGGGCGTGAACCTGATGAGTCCGCACTGGGAATTTACACTCGGTGCCGCCAGGGTTAAGGAAATCATAGAAAAGGATTTCAAGGGTAAAATTAATTTCCTGGCACAGAATGTCAAGACCACTGACTTCGGTGATCAGGTATTTGAACCCTATGTTATCCGCGAGATGAACGGTGTTCCGGTTGCCGTTATCGGTCAGGCTTTCCCGTATACGCCGATCGCCAATCCACGCTATATGGTGCCAGACTGGTCATTTGGGATTCAGGACGAGAACATGCAAAAAATGGTCGATGAGGCACGCCAGAAGGGTGCCCAAGCCGTAATAGTTCTGTCGCATAACGGCATGGATGTCGATCTGAAAATGGCTTCGCGGGTCACTGGTATCGACGCCATCATGGGCGGCCATACCCACGACGGAATACCGATTCCGTCTGTGGTAAGTAATGCCAAAGGCCAGACTCTGGTCACCAATGCGGGTTCCAACGGCAAGTTCCTGGGCGTGCTTGATCTGGATGTGCGCGCAGGCAAGGTACAAGGATTTAAATACCGTTTATTGCCGGTATTTTCAAACCTGCTTCCGGCTGATGCCGAAATGCAGGCGCATATCGATAAAGTCCGCGCACCCTATAAACAGAAGCTCGATGAGAAATTGGCCGTCAGTGAAGGTCTGCTGTATCGCCGGGGTAACTTCAATGGCTCATGGGACCAATTGATTGTCGATGCCTTAATGGAAGTGAAGGGCGCGGAAATCGCCTTCTCCCCTGGCTTCCGCTGGGGCACCACGATTTTGCCTGGCCAGGTGATCACGCGCGATAACCTGATGGATCAGGTAGCGATCACCTATCCGGCGACTACGCTGACAGAAATGACGGGCGATACCATCAAAACCATACTGGAAGATGTCTGCGACAACCTGTTTAATCCCGACCCGTATTTTCAGCAGGGCGGCGACATGGTCAGGGTGGGAGGTCTGGAATACAGCTGTACGCCGAACGCCAAGGCTGGTGCGCGCATCAATAATATGAGCTTGAATGGCAAGGGTATTGAAGCGAGCAAGAAATACAAGGTCGCCAGCTGGGCGCCAGTGGCGGAGGGTGCACAGGGCGAACCGATCTGGGATGTCATGGAAACCTATTTCAAGTCGCATAAAGTGATCAAGCAACGCAAGCTGAATCAGCCAAAACTGTTGGGCATGGATGGCAACCCAGGTTTTGCAAAATGAGCGCGCCCATGATTTCACATCATGCGTTGAAGCGTGCGGGCCAGGTGATAGCACTGACAGGCACGCTATTGTCTGGCAATGCGGCACACGCAAAAGACGAGCTCAAGGCAGTGCAAAGCATGATGAGTGTGAGCCTGGATGCGGCCCGGTTAGCGGCCAATACCGCCTTGTTGGCCTGCCAGAAAAAGGGTGCGCTGGTGGCAGTGACGGTAGTGGATAGATCGGGTATTGCGTTAGTGATGGTGCGGGATGCGCTGGCCGGAATGCATACGCCTGAAACAGCAACCCGCAAGGCATGGACTGCCGTCAGTTTCAAAACCTCCAGCGGCGAGATGGCCAAGGCCACAGCTTACAACCAGCCCAGTAGCGGTATTCGCGGCGTGCCCGGTGTGGCAATGATCGCGGGTGGTTTGGTGATACAGGCATCGGGCAGCATCATCGGCGGCATCGGCGTTTCCGGTGCGCCGAATGGCGAAATGGATGATGAATGTGCCAAGGCCGGGATCGCGGCAATACAAGACGCAATCGACCTGAACTGATGGATCAATGGATTGATGGCAGTGAATAACATCACTTTGTTGGCTAACTTGGCCAAAGACATGAATCATCTGGAGAAGGAGAAAATTCCCCTGATTCTTTTATTGTCGCGTTCGGACTGTCATTTTTGCCATGAGGTAAGGAACAACTATCTGTTACCGATCGCCAGAACTGTGTCGGACAAAAAACTGATGTTTCGTGAACTGATTTCAGATCGAAGCCAGGGTTTGATTGGGGCAGATGGAAATCGAATCGCGCCAGCGTTGTTGTTAAAAAATCTCAAGGTCAATTTTTTTCCTACAGTCGTATTTTTAGGTAGCGGAATGCGCATTCTTGCAGAGCCTTTGCTTGGCTTGAATAGTGCGGGCTTTTACAGCGCTTATCTGGATCAACGGATAGTCACTGCAATAAAAAATGCATAAGACATCAAATAAAAAATGAAAGTTGAGGCAGATGCATGAACCCGAGAGAGGCGGGAGTAAGAGAAAGTCATTTTACATAAATCAGCGTAAGCAAAAAATATTGCTACGCAAAAAATCCAATCAGGAGACAGCAATGACGCAGAAAAAAAATCAGTTACGGTTAACTTTACTGGCCGCAGCAATCGCCATCATTTCACAACATCCGGCGTCAGCAACTAATGGCTATTTTTCGCATGGTTACGGGATCATTGCCAAAGGCATGGGCGGCGCCGCAACCGCGATGACACAGGATACCTTCGGCGGAGCAAATAACCCGGCCAGCATGGTGTGGGTTGGCAATCGTGCAGATGTCGGCGTGGATTGGTTTAGACCTAGCCGCGATGCGCAGCGCGATGGTGCCGGTATCCCTACGTTGAATGGTCGTAGCGAAAGCGGTCGCACCAATTTCCTGATTCCCGAATTCGGTTACAACCAGATGATCGCTAACGACATGTCGTTCGGTTTATCTGTGTATGGCAATGGCGGACTAAATTCATCGTACGCGCAAGGGAAATACAATTGTGGATCTCCTTCCGGCAACAATATGCTGTGCGGATCCGGTAGCTTGGGTGTCGATATGATGCAGCTGATCGTCGCTCCCACATTCTCCAAGAAAATCAACGCCAATCACTCCATTGGTGTGTCGCTGCTAGTTGGCTATCAGCGTTTCAAATCTGACGGTTTGCAGGCGTTTAATAACTCGCCAGGCTTCCCTCCGTTTACCGGTTCGCCGGGGTTCGTGACGAATAACGGCTACGACAGTTCAACTGGTCTGGGTGTGCGGGTAGGTTACCTTGGCAAGATTAATGACAGCATTAGCGTCGGCGCAGCCTATGCCAGCAAGATGGATATGAAAGCGTTCAGCAAATACAAAGGTCTGTTTGCTGAAGCCGGTGATTTTGATATACCCGAAAACTACAACATCGGCCTGGTAATTACACCCGATAAGTACCTGAGCTTTGCACTGGACTACCAACGCATCAGTTACAGCGGCGTTAAATCAATCAATAATTCCAGCATGCCAATGGCACCTATGGGTGCGGCCAATGGCCCGGGATTCGGCTGGAAGGATGTTGATGTGATCAAACTTGGTGCAGCCTACAAACTGACTGAACAATTGCAAGTGCGGGCTGGTTACAATCACGGTAGTAACCCGATTAATGCGGCGGATGTGACGTTTAATATTCTTGCGCCAGGCGTGGTTCAATCCCACTACACATTGGGTGCAACGTATGCGCTTTCCAAAAACTCTGAGATTTCAGCCTCGTACATGCATGCACCGCGCCAGACCGTAAACGGCTCGTCGCTGTTCAATGGCCTGTTTCCTGCACCGCCAAATGCCGGTGGTACTGAAACCATAGGCATGAGCCAGAATTCACTGGGGATTGCCTGGAGCACCAAGTTTTAATAACGGATTGGTCTGAGTGCTTCAACAGGTACTCAGACTTTTTTGTTTAAATGTAGGGAATACAGCGATGGAATCACTATTATGAATCTGCTCAAGAAAAGTTATGCGCTGGCGGTCGTCATCACATTAGCCGTCACTGCGATGCTGTTTTCGCGCCATGCCAGCGCGACGCAAGACATTCAGCTCAAGCCGATTAAGGTGTCAGAGCATGTCTACTATTTTCGCGGTGCCGCCGGCGTAGCCAGTTCCGCCAATCAGGGTTTCATGTCGAACGCAGGATTTGTTATCACCAACGATGGCGTGGTGGTGTATGACGCGCTGGCGACGCCGGTGCTGGGTCAGGCGATGATCAACGCGATTCGATCAATTACCAAAAAGCCGATACGAAAAGTCATTGTCGGGCACTACCATGCCGATCATATTTATGGTTTGCAAGCCTTCAAGAAAATTGGCGCAGAGATCATCGGACATGAAAATGGCCAGTTATATTTAAGCTCCGAGATAGCGCAGCAACGCCTGGAACAACGAAAGGCTGAACTATTCCCCTGGGTCGATGATAAGACGGTCGTGGTTGCAGCAGATAAATGGCTCAGTTTCAAAGATAAAAAATCCATTGCATTTGAATCGGGCGGCATCCGTTTTCAGATAATCAATAGCAGCGGCGCCCATTCCTCAGAAGATGTATTGCTGTTCGTTGAGAACGATAAGGTTTTGTTTGCCGGCGACATTTATTTTTCCGGACGAATTCCTTTCGTCGGCAATGCCGATAGCCGGGTCTGGCTACAGACACTCGATCGCCTGCTGGATGTCAAACCACTGGTGGTCATTCCCGGGCATGGCGGTGCGTCGACCAATACGATTCAAGACATGCAACTAACCAAAACATATCTGTTGTATCTGCGAGAAAAAATGGGCGCGGCAGTGCAGGATTTACAGGGTTTTGAAGAAGCCTATCAACAGACCGATTGGTCGCAGTTTGAAAAGCAACCTGCATTTGAGCAGGCGAACCGGCTCAATGCGTTTGGCACCTACATATTGATGGAGCACGAAAGCCTGGAGAAGCGTTGAAGTGGCAATAAGGCAGCAGTAAAGACGTACTGAAGAGCAGTAAATAAACCTAAGGAGTCATGATGAAAATATTTTTTAAATTAATGAGCGCACTGTTTTTTTCCTTGATCGCTGTCACGACGGCATCAGCCGCAGATCGAGCGGAAAAAGTGATTTATCATGTCAGCGACAGCAGTAACGCCACCGTTGCATTAAGGAATGCCCGCAATCATCTGGATCAGAGTCCCAAGGCAAAGATTGTCTTCGTCACGCATGGGCCCGGAATCGATTTTCTGCTGGATGGCGCTCAGGATAAAAATGGCAATCCCTACGACATAGCAGTGCAGGAGCTGGCGGCCAGAAAGGTCGAGTTTCGAGTCTGCAACAACACGCTGGTCAGCCGTAATATTGATAAATCCAGGCTGTTGCCGGAAACAAGTATCGTTCCTTCAGGCGTAGCCGAAGTGAGCCGATTGCAGATACAGGAAGGCTACGCCTATATCAAGCCATAGTTGAGCCATCAATCTTGATCGGATACCACAGGAGAAATGCGTATGAAAGCCAGAAAATCATTGTATGCCATCGGTTTTTTATCGATGACATTCTGTATCAGCGTTAATGCGCAAAATGGGGAACGGCTTTTTGCTGCAGCCAATTCTAACGCTGGCAAGGCGATGCATGCTGAACATAATTGCGCCGCCTGCCATCAGCAGCGCACCGGAAAAAATGAACAGGCTTTTTATACCCGGGCGGATCGAAAAGTAAGCACGCAAGAAAAATTAATTGCTCAGGTCGCTGCATGTAGTGCGCAGCTCAATCTTGGTTTGTTTCCTGACGATGAACTCAATCTGGCGGCCTACCTTAACCACGACTATTACAAGCTGAAATAGTTTTCATTCTGTTTTTATGAAAATTTTCAAAACAGGCACGCCCAGAGCGCACTATCCATGCGGGTTTCGAGCCAATATGCTCTGAAACCCGCATGGATAGTGCGCTCTGGGCATGTGCCTGTTTCATTTTTTGGGGAAATAATCCCCAAAACAGAATACCGGAGGCGTTTTGGATCTGTCCATGATGATTGAGCAATATGGCGAGCGAACTATTCTGGCTCTTGGCGGAGCTGTGATTGGTTTGATGTTCGGTTTTTTTGCGCAAAGGTCTAAATTTTGTTTGCGCGCAGCGGTGATCGAATTCGGCCATCGACAATTCGGCGAAAAGCTTTCGGTCTGGTTGCTGGCATTTTCCACCGCGGTTGTCGCTGTCCAGGTGTTTATCCTGAACCACACGATCGACCTCAGCGCAGCGAGACAACTCGCCAGCAGAGGCAGCTTGTCCGGCGCATTGATTGGCGGGTTATTGTTTGGCATCGGGATGATATTCACGCGCGGTTGTGCCAGTCGCTTGTTGATTCTTTCTGCCAACGGTAATTTGCGGGCCTTGTTGTCAGGCTTGATATTCGCTGTCACCGCGCAGGCATCGTTGTCTGGTGCGCTTGCGCCGCTGCGCAATATCATCAGCAGCTGGTGGACGGTAGAGGGCGGAAGTTCGCGTGATTTACTGGCGCTGATCGGGGTAGGGCATTGGGGGGGATTATTCTTTGGCCTGATCTGGCTGTATGCGGCGCTGTATTTCTCTGTGCGCAGCAAATTGATGTTGTGGAAATGGCTAGGGGGGATAGGCGCTGGCCTATCAGTCGCATTGGCATGGGTGTTCACTTACCTTGTTTCGAAAAATTCATTCGAAATCGTGCCATTGCAGGGGCTGACATTTAGCGGGCCTTCAGCAGAATGGCTGATGCGCGTACTTTCATCGCCCGCACCCGCCATTAATTTTGATTTTGGTATGTTGCCGGGTGTTTTTGTCGGTTCATTTCTTGGCGCATGGCTAGGAAAAGACCTAAAATTAGAAGGGTTTAAAGATGGTTACAGCATGAGCCGCTATATTGCAGGCGCCATCTTGATGGGGTTTGGTGCAATGCTTGCCGGTGGTTGCGCAGTAGGGGCGGGGATCACAGGCGGAGCTATTTTTGCGCTGACTGCATGGCTGGCATTATTAGGCATGTGGATAGGTGCCGGCATCAGCAACCGTCTGATCGACAGGGAAACAGATAAGCAAATACACACGCTGCAAGCCCACATGCGGGCACCTTGATATATGGAGATAAGCGACGAGCATGCGCGTCAATTTATATGAAAAACAAAATTTCTGGTGTTAATAATCCCATGGAAACATGGGACGCACGTTTCTCTGGTGACGACTATATTTTCGGAACGTCACCCAACCATTATCTTGTTCAGAGCGCCGCCATGTTAACACCGGGAATGAACGTGCTGGTTGTGGCGGATGGCGAGGGCAGAAATAGTGTCTGGCTTGCGCAGCAAGGAATGGAAACAACGGCTTTCGATATTTCATCCGTAGGGGTGGCGAAAGCCAGAAAACTCGCACACCAAGCAAATGTAGAAGTGCAATTTGCTATCTCGGATTGCGATTCATGGGATTGGGCTCCCAGTCGATATGATGCAGTGGTAGCAGTCTTCATTCAATTTGCCGACCCGGAAATGCGAGCAAGATTATTTGCCAATATGATGAAAGCCCTGAAGGTCGGGGGTATATTGATACTGCAGGGATACACCCCAAAACAGCTTGAATACAACACTGGCGGCCCACCCGATATAGCGCATCTTTATACCGAAGATTTGCTGCGTGACGCTTTTGCCACTTTCGACATACTTGACCTGAACGCATATGAAATGCTGATGCATGAAGGCTTGCATCATGCCGGAATGTCCGCATTGATTGGTATGGTGGCACGCAAGCGCAGTGAGACTTGATACGATTGCGTGGCGCTAAACCACGCAATTCATCTCCGCACCACAGCAAATTATCGCCGGATTTAGTCGAATTTAGGCAGGCTTGGTTTGGCAATCGGTTTGCCTGCACCAGCCCAGGCATCGAAACCACCTGCAATGGATTTCACTTTTAGATAACCCATATCGTGCAGCGCGGATGCCGCCAAAGCTGCACGGCCACTCGTTTTGCAATAGATAACGATCGATAAATCTCTCGAGCTAAATTCCGGGGTACTACTAAACTTGAATTCCAGTAAGCCACGCGGAATCAACATCGCGCCAGGAATATGTCCCATCGCAAACTCATCGGCTTCCCGCACATCAATCAACATATCTGACTCACGAATGGCTTGCTCGGCCTCATCTTGAGTTATTTCTTGTATCCGTGATTTTGCTGCCGCGACCAGATCATTTGCTGTTTTCATTTAACACCTTCTGTCAATAATATTTTTGGATTAATTTGCTGGAGTAAGCATCATTGTAGCCATTTTAAAATGAGAAAAATGATCGAATCTGGTCAATTTTTGATGAGGCTCAATAACATTGCTTTAAGCAATGGATGCACCAAAATTTTCGGGCATCTGCAATGCCACAACTTCACCGCGTGCCGTGGCGATGCCTGACACCAGCACGGTGGTTTCCACGATCACCTTGCGGCCCTTAATCTCCTTGACTCGACCACGGATTTCCAGCGTGCCTTTGATTGGCGTGGGCTTGAGATAGTCCACATGCAATGACCCGGTGACGAAACGAAACGGTGGCAACGTGTCCATCTCTCTATCCTCGGCACGGTACATCGCGGCAGCAGCTGTGCCGGTGCTGTGGCAGTCAATCAGCGAAGCGATCAGGCCACCATAGGTAAAGCCAGGTACCGCCATGTGATAGGGCTCAGGCGTGAACCATGTGACGCTCTCATCGCCATTCCAATGCGTCTTGATCTGGTGACCATGCGTATTAAGTCGACCGCAGCCATAGCAGTGCGCTAGATTTTCTGGGTAATAATCCTGAAATGCTTTCATGAATTCTCCGTGGTTGAGACCAATGCTTGCAAGGTCCTCAGTATAAATCGCTGCTTGTAGAAATGTGAGAATCTGACCAGTAGAGCCTTTCATATCGTCAAATTTTTCATGTATTTCATTGCATTCGATTAATGTCATTAGCGCTTCGGCACGATATTGCTAAATTTGATGCGTCACCGACTTGACCGAACTGACGATGCACAAATTTTGAGACTATTGGGCAATCTGATTGAAAACGTAGTTGAACATACTAAAGCAGTGGCGTACTGATCAGCTCGTTGCCGTTTAAAGACAATAAAACGGCAATTGACATTGTATTGCTGCAGCATGACAATGAATGCATGAAAACATTTGACGATATTCAGATAAGACGGCCACAACTTGCAAAAGCATATTTGGCTATGCTTCAAAGTCAACCCGGTAGACCAATCGCGCTTTTTGCACCGCGTCGCATAGGCAAAACCTATTTTCTCCACAACGACCTTACCCCGAGTGCCCATATAACTGGTTTTCTGCCAGTTTATGCAGACCTATGGTTACAGCGTGGCTTTCCGCTGGAGGCCATCAATTATGCGCTGGAAGAAGCACTGGATGATGTTACCGTGCCGTCGGGTGTTGTCGGGAGAATCGCCAAGACGCCGGTTAAAGCCATCGCCGGCGTTCAGTTTGGAGAAGAGCCGCAACGTAGGCCGCTTCCTGAAAAAGCGGAATTGAGATTTGATGCTCTGATTGTCAAACTAGCTAAGACATCTGGTCAACGCATTCTTCTTATGCTTGATGAAATTCAAGCTTTAGCAACTGCATCAAATGGCGATGCCATCATGGCATCGATCAGAGCTGTACTGTCAAATCGGAAGATTGAAGTGTGTGCTGTTTTTACGGGGTCATCACAAGATGCTTTGAGCCAGATAATGTCATCTGTCGGCGCTCCCATGTACCAATTTGCTCAGATTTTAGACTTTCCCTTTCTGAACGACGAATACTTGCAGCTTCTCATAGGTCATTTCGAGTCGGTTCATCCGAAGAAAACGATTGATATTGTGAGTTTGCGCGCAGCATTTGAATATATCGGTTACAAGCCGGAATTGATTAAGGACATCGTGAAGGAGATGTCGGCAGAGGGGAGTCCAGACGTTGAATTTGCGTTACGTAAATTCATCACTGGTGAAAAACAAACTACGGGCTGGAACGCAAATTTTTATGCTCTACCACCGACTGAACAAGCATTGCTAGTAGCGCTGTCACATGGGTTGGCCCCTATGGCGAAAGATACGCTGGCAGCATTGTCGCGCGCCAGTGGCGAGACGGTGACAATTTCCAAAGTTCGAGCTGCTTTGGATAGACTCAGAAAAGCAGGCGTTCTGTCCAAGCCTGAAGGCATGTATATGATCGAGGATAAACTGTTTGCTGACTATATCAGCCGAACCTATGCACTGAAGCATGTTCAAGGTGACGATCAAAAACTGCGATCACAATAAAGAAAACAAGGAATGCAGCAAGATTCTGTCTTCAAGAATTTGCTCCTATGTAATAGGGGTGAATCCTTCCATAATTTTGTTCCATTGCGTATTGAGGATTACTTAGACATGAAAATACTTATCAGCGTGGTCAGTGCGCTACTCATAACCGCTTGTAGTGCCAGTGTAGATTCAAGCAAAATAATCAGTTCAAAGGTCTCATGTGCAATGACAGTACCTGTCCCGCAAAGCTTTGAAATAACAATCGATGGTCATCAGCTTGTCTTGAAACCTGATGAGCCGACTGAGGGAAATGTTATTGTTGCGAGTGTTGTAGGTGGCATTCATCTCAATATCAGTGCCACGAATAAGTTAAACAATTTTACTTTCAGTTTATCTTTACAAGCCAGTCCCCTTGTTCCTGGTACCTATGCGGTTTTCAACTGTTTTAATCCGCAAATATGCGAAGATGATAAAGCGCTTAATGCATCTATCATGCCATTCAACCCCGCTGATTCTATTGAATTGAAAAAAGCATACAAACACCCGCCGCTTGGAATGTCTCCCATGACTGTCGTGATCTCATCGATTGATGATGTGATATGGCCCGGCGTCGGTCCTTCAAAACGGATAAAAGGATCATTTTCAGGAGGACTGGGTGATATCGCAGGATACGGCAACACCGCCCATCTCAACGGCCCGATGAAACGAGTCGAAGGTAAATTTGATCTATACACAGCGCTTCGGTAACGCAATTTCACTTCCAGACAAACAGGCTCTGTATTTGTTAAATTGTTATTTAAACTTTGCAAACAAAAATTTTTGTTTCGGCGCAAGACTGCATTATTTATATAAATTAAATAGTGAATGAAAAATATAAGACAAAAAATAGCGGAAGTAATTTTATCGATTTTTAGAAGTTGCAGGCTTTTTAGGAAACGCAACAAGCATATATGCGCTTTAGCGCTGGTGCTGTTGCCGTACAAATAGAAGTTTGACAAGGGAAAACGCAACAGGAAAATATATGCGCATAATTCGCATAATTTATATTATGTTAAATTGATGATTATCTTTTATAGTTAACTTTAAGGAATTCTTAAGCCGATGAAGCGAGAATTGTTTTCGCTCATTTGCAAAATTGCTCTTTGATTCTTCTCATCATATTTATGATTGACAAATAATGTTCAAATTATTCACACGATGTCTCATTGTTCCCTTTCTATTAACGGCTGCGCCTTACTGTTTTTCTGAGGAAAAAGCAAAGTCAGAACAAACCTCAACCCCAGCCATTTCAGTCAATAAAAAAATGGTAATGCAAAAAAAGACTTGTACAGACCTGCCAGTGAGCGAATGGTTATCAGAAGAAGAATTTTTGATATTAATGCGTCACCGCGGCTATAAAGACTTTAAGTTCAAAGTCATTTATCAATCATGCTACGAAATTTATGGCTATGATGCGAAAAATCAATTAATTGAAGCTTATTT
This sequence comes from Undibacterium sp., assembly GCA_030645915.1. Lineage (GTDB taxonomy): Bacteria > Pseudomonadota > Gammaproteobacteria > Burkholderiales > Burkholderiaceae_D > Undibacterium. The sequence continues at coordinate 118,049 of JAUSNO010000038.1, read as the reverse complement.
CAATCCAACGAATGCCAAACTTAGTCGGTCAAATACAGTAAAAACCAACTAAATCATTTGAGTTTTAAAATTACTTAACCAATTTTTTCCATAGCAGATCGAACATGCCTGTATTTGCGTAGCCTAGCCTTTATAAACATCACTAAGTGAAAGCTTAAAAACAGGATGGCAGCAATTGGCATGAGAGAAATAAGAAACCATGCTATCCCCCTCAATGGTCTATCGCTTGACCAGGGACTGGCGCGCTTTTCAGACATACCCGTAGCATTAGACTTGAGTGCGTCTCTGGAGCCTGGACTTGATGCCTCTGGATTTGGCACGACAAAGACAGGTAATGCAGCGTCTTTCGACGTAATTGGAAAATCTGCCTTGGCTTTTTGAAGGCCGCGCTTTTCACATGTAGCATCGGGAAAAACTTTTTTTCCTGTCTGATCAACGCAGACGTTTACTGCTGCAAACGTGATATTTGACAGTGATATTAGGCAAAAAATAACAAAAAGTTTTTTCATCAGTGATACATGAGTATGCATGGTTAATTTCACGCAGATAGTATCAGAGCGGATGAAAGAAAACTATGCCACTTCCTATTTTTTACTTGCGTTGAGCGAGCACAAAGTATCTTTTGTTTATATTGAGTCACACGCCATAATGATATATATTCTCATTATCATTTAGATTTAGTGCATTGTGAAGAGCAACAATATGAGCATTTTAAAAACTGTCACGTCATCGAACATCACATTGGATCAGTTGCGTACAGGTGATTCCGCATTGGTTGTAGATGTTTTGGCTTACGATAATAGTGAACATCAGAGTACATTTGATATTGCTCGCAGGTTAAAAGAGCTTGGCTTCGTCAAAGGTGAAACAGTCCGAATTTTACACCGGGGCTATTTTGGAGGCGAACCGCTGGCGGTTCGGATAGGACAGTCTACCTTCGCTTTGCGTCGTTTTGAGGCTGCATTAATTGGAATTACGCCAGCAGGAAGTATTTAATGAACAATGCGGATGTAAATTCATTAAGGATCGCCTTGGTAGGCAATCCAAATTGTGGCAAGACCGCCTTATTTAATCGTTTAACCGGTGCCAGGCAAAAGGTTGCCAATTATGCAGGTGTGACGATAGAGCGAAAGGAAGGCAAGTTTCATGCGAAATCTGGACGTCTCTGGCATGTTCTTGACTTACCCGGCGCATATAGTCTGAACGCGCTGACTCCCGACGAAAAAATTACTCAGGATGTTATCAAGGGGATACATAGCGATGAAACTCAGCCAGATGTCGTTGTTTGTGTGGTCGATGCCACCAATCTTAAACGAGGTTTGCGCATTGCGCTTGAGATGAGAGATGTAGGCGCTCCCATGATTTTGGCGATCAACATGATGGATGTCGCAAGGCAGCGAGACATCATTATTGATACTGGTTTGCTTCAAGAAAATTTAGGTGTGCCGGTTGTCGAAACCATTGCGGTTGATCCTCGTGGCGTTGACGCTCTTCTTGAAAAACTAGAGATCTTCGCCAACAAGCTAGAGGGGGGGGATGTGCCGATTGTACCGATTGCTCTCGCCAAGTCTCCAGAGGATCGACAGCATACCGTCAATGAATTGCTTCAGAGTTGCGTAACAATGCCTGAGGAGAACGATAATTTATTAAGTTATAAGCTTGATCAATTCATTTTGCATCCGATATTTGGTCCGTTGATTTTCTCTGCTTTGATGTTTTTAGTATTTCAGGCGGTGTTCGCCTGGGCACAAATTCCTATGGACTTGATCAAAGAGAGCGTTGATCAAACAGGCACTTTGCTGCAGACATATTTGCCTGCCGGATTGTTGCAAGATTTATTGGTAAAAGGTGTTATTGGCGGAGCTGGAAGTGTTTTGGTTTTCTTGCCACAAATTGTCATCCTATTTTTTTTCATACTTGTTATGGAAGACTCTGGCTACTTGCCAAGGGCTGCTTTTTTGCTGGATAGAGTGATGGGAAAAGTAGGTCTGTCTGGAAGGGCATTCATCCCCCTACTCTCTAGTTTTGCCTGTGCTATTCCAGGGATCATGGCAACGCGTACCATACAAAACCCACGCGATAGATTGGTCACGATCATGATCGCCCCCCTAATGACCTGCTCTGCCAGACTTCCGGTGTATGCGTTAATTATTGCAGCATTCATTCCACAAAGAATGATTCTAGGATGGCTTAATTTACAGGGGCTTGTTTTGTTTGCTCTTTATCTTGCCGGGATACTTTCTGCGATGCTTGTGGCATTTGCGTTTAAGAGATTCTGGGTTGGATCTGAGCAGCAGGCATTGATGTTGGAATTACCCGATTATCGCCTGCCGAATTCGCGTAATTTGGTTTTAGGGTTATGGGAAAGAATTAAAATTTTTCTTACCCGGGTTGGAACGATCATTTTAGCGTTGATGATATTACTGTGGTTTTTAAGTAGTTTTCCAGGTGCTCCAGACAATGCCACTCAGCCGGCGATTTATTATAGTGTTGCCGGTATGCTGGGGCGAATGTTGGAAGTTGTTTTTGCACCAATAGGATTTAATTGGCAAATTTGTATTGCCCTAGTGCCCGGCTTGGCGGCAAGAGAGGTTGCGGTAGCTGCTTTGGGAACAGTTTATTCTCTCTCCCAAACGGGCGGCGAGTTAGTCAGCAGCCTTGAGCCATTGATTGCACATTCATGGAGCTTGCCAACCGCTTTGTCATTGTTAGCATGGTATGTTTTTGCACCACAATGTATTGCCACATTAAGTGTCGTCAAGCGAGAAACAAATACACTTCGTTATCCGATTTTAATGGCTGCCTATTTGTTTGGTTTGGCGTATGTAGCATCATTCATTACTTTTACTGTGGCGCGGTACTTCTCGGGAAATTGACATGCAAATCTTTATTGTCATCATGATTATCTGTGCCGCTGCCGCTTATTTGATTCTGAAATATCTGCCGGCGAACAGCAGGAAATTGCTGATGAAAAAAATACCAGAATTGACAAAATTACTGAAAGTGCCTACCGGAGATTGTTCGGGCGGTTGTTCATCCTGCGGCGCGTGCGCAGAGACGTCTACAAAGAAAAACACCGATCGTCAAGTCAAAGTTATTAAGGTTTTTTCAAATTCCTCTAGGATGAACTAGTGTATCCTTTACCGCAGAATATGGATTCAATCAATTCACTCAATCTCTGATAGTGTGAAAATAAAATAACGAGACGAAAAAAGGGTAATAATTGTTCATGAGTACAATCATTTACGATAAAACGGACAAAGGGCGCGAAGAGATTGCAACACGCAAATACCAGCTAGCGCCTAGGTTACGTTCATTGTTGGTATTAATTGACGGAAAACAAACCGTCACCGATTTGTTGAAAAAAATTGTTGGACTAGGCTTAAACGAACAAAATATTCAAGACCTATTTGATCAAAATTTTATTGCTGAATCGCAGAGTGTCAATGTCCCCGTAGCAGCTGCATTGCCCGCCGCGATTGTTGAAAAAGATACTGGTGACGTTCTTGAAGATGCAAAAACAAAAGCGACTCCAAAACTGGCGATATCCGATATTCCTGAAGAAAATGGACGTCGTATTCAGGCGATAAGCAAATTTTTTAATGAAACTATCAAAAGTACACTTGGTTTGCGCGGATTCACATTGCAGATGAAGGTTGAGCGTGCGTCAAATATGCAAGATTTCGAAGACTTAAGGCATGCGTATATTGAAGCGGTGCTTAAAGCAAAGGGTAAAGAAATGGCGCGAAGTTTACGCGATCGTCTGGATCAATTACTTTATTCTGAATCCGGTGTTGCTCTAGATAATAATAACTCTGTTAACGAATAACAAACATACTGAACCGAGATGTATTAAGTAATAAAAAAGCCAGGTAAATCCTGGCTTTTTTTATAAGATCACTAATGTGAATGATGCAAATTTATTCAATACCTTGGCTAGACAAATATTCTTCGTAAGTGCCGCTGTAATCAATAATTTCGTTTTCTTTAATCTCAAGAATACGGGTTGCCAAAGATGATACAAACTCGCGGTCATGTGATACGAAGATCAAGGTGCCGGCATATTTTTCGAGCGCGATATTGAGTGACTCGATTGTTTCCATATCCATATGGTTAGTGGGCTCATCCATCAATAAGACATTGTGACGACCGAGCATCAATTTGCCATACATCATGCGACCTTTCTCACCGCCAGAAAGGACTTTGACAGATTTTTTTACATCATCGCCACCAAACAATAAACGTCCCAGAATGGCTCGTACGGCCTGATCGTCATCGCCTTCTTTAGTCCATTGCCCTATCCAGTCGGTCAGATTTTTATCCGTCGCAAATTCCTCAGTAGGATCTTGTGGCATGTAACCGGGATTCGCGTTCTCGGCCCATTTAACTATGCCTTTATCGGCGCTGAGATGACAGAGCGTTTCACCGCCAATGCAACGCAACAAGGTGGTTTTGCCGACACCGTTGGCGCCGATGATGGCGATTTTTTCTCCTGCCTCGACCATCAGATCCAATTTGCTGAACAATGTGCGGTCATAGGTTTTAGATAGACCACTTACCTCGACTGCTAGCCTGTGTAATTTTTTCTCACCATCAAAGCGCACAAATGGATTTTGTCGACTGGATGGCTTGATGTCTTCAATCTTGATTTTTTCAATCTGTTTCGCACGCGATGTGGCCTGGCGCGCTTTGGATTTATTCGCTGCAAAACGACGTACAAAATCCTGCAATTCTAAAACTTTGTCTTTGGCCTTTGCATTGTTGGCCATTTGCTGCGCACGCGCTTGTGAGGATGCCAGCATGTAATCATCATAATTACCAGGATAGATCCTGAGTGTGCCGTAATCCATATCTGCCATGTGCGTACACACCTGATTAAGGAAGTGGCGATCATGGGAAATAATGATCATGGTGGAATTGCGCTGATTCAGAATATCTTCTAGCCATCGTATCGTATTGATATCGAGGTTATTGGTTGGCTCATCTAGCAATAAAATATCAGGATTGGAAAACAATGCCTGCGCCAGCAAGACGCGTAGCTTCCAGCCTGGTGCGATGGCGCTCATCAGACCATGATGCTGCTCGATAGGAATACCCGCGCCGAGTAATAACTCCCCTGCCCTGGCTTCTGCGGTATAGCCATCGTATTCGGCGAATTTTGCCTCCAGATCGGCCGCTTTCATGTAATCGTCATCGGTCGCTTCTGGGTTGGCGTAAATGGCGTCACGTTCAGCCATCGCTGCCCACATTTCTGTGTGTCCCATCATGATGACATCAAGCACACGCATGTCTTCGTAGGCAAACTGATCCTGACGCAACTTACCCAGGCGTTCATGCTGGTCCAGCATAACCGTACCGCTGGATTGGTCCAGGTCGCCACCAAGAATTTTCATGAAGGTAGATTTGCCGCAGCCATTGGCACCAATCAAACCGTAGCGGTTACCTTCGCCAAACTTGGCGGTAATGTTTTCAAAAATTGGCTTGGGGCCAAACTGCATCGTAATATTTGCGGTAGAAAGCACTTAAAAACCTTTTGCGATAAGAGAATAAATCAACCGCGGATTATAACATTGCCCGGACAAAGGGCTAATTTTCGAGAGGATATTTTCGATCTCCAGTGATGTTGTCGAGCCGTCAAATATAAAAAAGGCGCAACACGAATGTTGCGCCTTTTTTTACTGCGATGCAAAAATTACAGCATTCATACCATTAATTAAACCCTTTTCCTTCAGCTGCCAGTTTAACCATGAATGGCGCTGGTTTCCATGCGTCTCCATGTCTCCCTTTTGCATATTTATTCATCGCCAAAATGACATTCGTCAGGCCAACGGTATCTGCGTAAAACATCGGTCCACCGCGATGCAAGGGGAAACCATAACCTGTTAAGTAAACCATATCGATGTCGGAGGCGCGTGTTGCGATGCCCTCTTCCAAAATGTGCGCACCCTCGTTCACCAGAGCGTAGATCAGGCGTTCTGTGATTTCCTGATCAGAAATTTTGCGACGATCAATTCCTAAATCGGCGGAATGCTGAATGATCATGTCATTCACTAATTGTGAAGGATAAGGCTTGCGGTCACCGGGTTTGTAGTCATACCAGCCCGCACCGGTTTTTTGACCGAAACGTCCCAGCTCACAGAGCAAGTCCGCTGTCTTGGAATAAGTAACATGCGGTTTGTCGATATAGCGGCGTTTGCGGATATACCAACCAATATCGTTACCAGCCAGATCTCCCATGCGGAAAGGCCCCATGGCAAAACCGAGTTTTTCGACGGCTTTGTCAACTTGCTCTGGTGTACAACCTTCTTCCAGTAAGAATCCCGCCTGACGACTGTATTGTTCAATCATGCGGTTGCCGATAAAGCCATCACATACACCGGAAACCACACCGGTTTTCTTGATTTTTTTGGATAGAGCCAGCACAGTTGCCAACACGTCTTTCGCAGTTTTTTTACCGCGAACAATTTCCAATAACTTCATCACGTTGGCAGGGCTGAAAAAATGGGTTCCAACGACATCTTCAGGGCGCTTGGTAAAGCCGGCAATGACATCAACATCTAGGGTTGAAGTATTCGAAGCGAGAATGGCGCCGGGTTTCATGACTTCATCAAGCTTCTTGAAGACCTGCTCCTTGACGCCCATCTCTTCAAAAACCGCTTCAATGACGATATCTGCATCTGCAATCGCTTCGTAGGACAATGTGCCTGTAATCAGTCCAACCCGCTGATCAAATTTTTCCTGGGTCAGCTTGCCTTTTTTAAAAGTGTTTTCGTAATTTTTACGAATGATCGCCAAGCCTTTATCCAATGCTTCTTGTTTCATTTCCAGAATTTGGACTGGAATGCCGGCGTTCGCAAAGTTCATCGCGATACCGCCGCCCATCGTGCCTCCTCCAATGACGGCAACCGCTTTAATGGGACGCGTTGGCGTATCTTCAGGTACATCTGGCAGCTTGCTTGCTGCGCGCTCGCCAAAAAAGGCATGGCGCAAGGCTTTGGATTCTGTTGACTGTACAAGCTCAAGAAATAAATCACGTTCTATCTTCAGGCCGTCATCAAATTTCTTGGTAACTGCTGCCGCTACCGCCTCCACACATTTCAGCGGTGCTGGAAATGGTCCTGACATGGCGCGCACAGTGTTGCGTGAAAATTGCAAAAACGCTTCGTGATTAGGATAATCAATTTTGATGTCTCGTACTCGGGGTAATGGGCGAGCATCCGCTATTTTGTTTGCAAATGCGATAGCGCCTTGCATTAAATCCCCATCGATCAGTTCGTTAAACAAGGCGGTGCCCGCTAATTTCTCTGATGCGACTGGCGTACCAGAAACAATCATGTTCAAGGCCATTTCCAAACCTAAAACACGCGGCAGGCGCTGTGTGCCGCCAGCACCGGGCAAGATGCCCAATTTCACTTCCGGCAGCGCAATTTGCGCACCTGCCGTGGCGACTCGATAATGACATCCCAAAGCCAATTCAAGCCCGCCGCCCATACACACCGAATGAATCGCTGCGATAACTGGTTTGCTCGCGTTCTCTAAGACATTAATAACAGTATGAAGAGACGGTTCGGCAAATGCTTTTGGTGAGTTGAATTCTTTGATATCCGCGCCGCCCGAGAAAGCTTTGCCAGCGCCAGTAATCACAATCGCTTTGACGGCATCGTCATTTAATGCAAGCTGCATGCTCTCAACAATCGCACTTCGGGTCGAATGACCTAAGCCATTGACGGGAGGATTGTTCATCGTGATGACGGCGATGTTGCCGCTGACTTGATATTCTGCGCTCATGTCTCTTCCTAAAAGTTGAATTGCTTTGGTCGTTTGTCGTAAAAAATCTGTCTGAATCAAAATTTCACGACTACTATACCGCAAAATAGAACGGTCGTATTATTTAATAATAAAATTATTTCAACATGCCTTTACTTAAAAAAATAGAGAGAGTTTTTATATACTCCCCCTAATTTTTTTTAAAAATAGCCAAATACGCTCATTAACAGTGCGTCATATAATAATACTGGGTGCAGTATCAATATCTGAGGTGATGCAAAAAATTATACTTCCAGCCATTCCTTGCGAATTGTCTCGTTCAGACGCAAATCGGCAGGCGTACCCTCAAATACGATGCTTCCGTGGCCCATCACATATACTCTTTGGGAAATTTCTAAAGCAATCGCGAGTTTTTGCTCTACCAAAAGCACAGAAATGCCTCGATTTTTCAGCTCCTTGAGATATTCGGCAACCAGATCAACAATTTTTGGCGCCAGGCCTTCAGTGGGCTCGTCAATCATGATCAGATCGGGATCTCCCATCAGGGTGCGACACAAGGTGAGCATTTGCTGTTCGCCACCAGATAAAACGCCGGCAGAAGTATTTTGGCGCTCTTTTAATCTTGGAAACATTTGATACATGTCGTCCAACACCCAGCGTGATTTTTTATTGGATTTTTCGCCCAAAATAAGATTTTGTTCCACCGTCAGACTAGGGAAAATGTCTCGATTCTCGGGCACATACCCCAAACCCTTGTGCGCTATCTGAAAAGCTTTCAGCCCTATGATTTCTTCCCCCTTAAACAGGATGGAGCCATTGGCATCCACCTGCCCCATCGCCGCTTTTATCGTGGTGGAGCGACCAACGCCGTTTCTCCCTAACAGGCTGACAATTTCGCCTTGATTCACGATCATATTCACACCATGCAAAACATGGCTTTTGCCGTAAAAAGCGTTTAAGTCCTTAATCTCGAGTAAGGCGCTCATGCTGTCACCTCAACAGGCGCATGACCTCCCAAATAGGCGTCTTTTACCTTTTGGTTATTGCGGATGTTGATCGGTGTATCGCACGCGATCACTTCACCATAGACCACTACGGCAATTTTGTCAGCCAAGCCAAACACCACACTCATATCATGTTCTACCATTAATAAAGTTTTCCCGATTGTGACCTTGCGTATCAGTTCTACCGCCGCATCAGATTCTGAACGACTCATGCCTGCCGTTGGTTCATCGAGCAAGATAACGTCGGCACCGCCTGCAATGGTGATACCGATTTCTAATGCGCGTTGTTCAGCGTAGGTGAGCAGACCAGCAGTAATGTCGCGCCGGCGTTTCAATCCTATTTGTTCCAGTACCGCTTCAGCACGCTCATGGGCATCTTTTAATCCATTGAGCCTGTGCCAGAATGAATATTGGTAGCCCAAAGACCACAAAACCGCGCAACGCAAATTCTCGTAGACCGACAGACGATGAAAAATATTCGTAATTTGAAAGCTGCGTGATAAGCCGCGTCGGTTAATTTCAAATGGGCGTAATGCAGTGGTGCTCTCGCCATTTAACAAAATATCACCTGAGCTGATAGGGAACCGTCCTGAAATCAAATTGAATAAGGTCGATTTACCCGCACCATTGGGGCCAATGATGGCGAAACGCTCACCCTTAGGAACTTGTAGTGTTGCACCGCGAATGATCTCGGATTTACCAAAACTTTTCCTGACGTCTTTTAACTCCAAAGAAAACTGACTCATGCGTGCGCCCTCCGCATCTGTTCTTCAATTTCAGTATTCACTTCGCTCCATTTATGTCCAAATATTTCCTTGTAGCGTAAAAAGCCGATGATTCCTGCTGCAATCAAAAGCAAAGCGACAAGCCATGCGCCAGGTTTCGTCGCATCCACCATAAAACCAAATAAATTCATTTCGCTTGATGATGAACTTTCCAAGGTACGCTGGTAGAGCATTTCGATTGCAACGATACTTCCTATCAGGATAGATAAGGACGCCAGAACAATTTTCCACATGGCTGGCCAAACGTGTTTGAATAAACCGTATTTCGCGACCCGTAGATTCATCATCAAAATACTCGCGATTCCTCCTGGTGCGTACATCACGATCAGAATAAAAAATATACCCAGATACAATTGCCATGCCTTGGTGAAATCGGACAAGATCACTGTCAAAATCACGCCCAATACGGCACCGATCATGGGGCCGAAGAAAAACCCTATGCCGCCGATGAAAGTGAAAAGAAGCACCGCCCCCGAACGAATCGCACTGACATTTTCTGCTGTAACAATTTCAAAATTGATGGCAGATAAGCCGCCTGAAATTCCGGCAAAAAAGGCTGACAGAATAAGCGTTAAATAACGTACCCATTGCGTGTCATAACCAATAAATTCAACTCGTTCAGGATTGTCTCTGACCGCATTAGCCAAACGTCCCAATGGGGTTTGCGTGAAAGCATACATCCCTATTGTGCTGATAAAAAGCCAGAATGTGATCAAGTAATACACTTGAATCTGCGGGCCGTAAGTCACGCCCATAAATGACTGTCCCACGACACGATTTGTCGATATGCCGCCTTCACCGCCGAAGAAGCTTGGAAACATCAGCGAACTTGCAAACACCAGCTCAACCATGCCCAAAGTGATCATGGAGAAAGTAGTCCCTGATTTTTTGGTGGTGACATAACCAAACAAAATACCAAAAAAAACCCCGGCAATACCGCCAACCAAAGGTACCAGCGTTATCGGAAAGTTGAAGCTGTCATTGCTCACCAAATTGATTGTATGAATGGCGAAAAATGCACCGAGACCGGAATATACGGCGTGACCAAAAGACAGCATTCCGCCCTGCCCCAGGAGCATGTTAAAAGATAATCCGAAGATCATTACAGTGCCCATTGTGCAGAGCAAGGAAAGTGATCCTCCGCTAGTAAATATGAGTGGCGCGATTATGAGAAGTAATGCAAAGCTGCTCCATATAATCCAGCGCGCTAAATTGAGAGGTTTGTAAGTTAATGTAGTTGTCATGTTTTATCCTTCGCGAGTGCCAAGCAAGCCTCTTGGACGGAAGATGAGGATAAGTACCAGTAATAGGTACGGTAGGATCGGGGCCGCCTGCGCAATTGTGAGACTGAGCAAGGGATAGCCAGGTGTATTTGCAGTGATGAGCAGCCCTGTTTTGCTCAATAAGGAAATAAGGGAGTAATCCAACGCAACGGCAAAGGTCTGCGCTACACCAATCAAGATCGATGCGATGAACGCGCCTGCAAGCGATCCCATTCCTCCAACAACAACGACCACGAAAATAATACTGCCTAGTGTGCCAGCCATACCGGGCTCAGTAATGAAAGCATTACCGCCGACTACGCCGGCTAGTCCTGCCAGTGCGCAGCCACCACCAAAAACCAGCATGAATACGCGTGGCACGTTGTGTCCAAGCGCCTCCACCATATCCGGATGTGTCAATGCAGCTTGTATAACCAAGCCGATACGAGTGCGGGTCAATAGCAGATAAATGGAGAGCAACATGAGTAATGCCACCAGCATCATGAATCCACGGTACATGGGAAATGTTGTTGTATAAATAGTAAACAAAGGGCCATCGAGCATCGCGGGAATAGCGTAAGGAACTGTAGAGCGTCCCCATATCAGCTGAACTATTTCTACGATCACATAGGAAAGACCAAAAGTGAATAGAAGTTCTGGAATGTGACCATATTTGTGCACCGAACGTAAGCCGTATCGTTCGACCATTGCCCCCAGAAAACCAACTAATAGCGGTGTGATGAACAGTGCTGGCCAAAATCCCAGTTGGGTACTAATTGTGTAGGCAAAATAAGCGCCGAGCATATAAAAGCTGGCATGGGCGAAATTTAAGACGCCCATCATACTGAATATCAAGGTAAGCCCGGACGAGAGCATGAACAACAGTAAGCCGTAGCTAACTCCGTTGAGCAGTGTGATTAGTGTGAACTCCACAGAGCAGATCCTTAAAAAATTTTATGGAACGATCGTTCTATTTATTGGGTAAAAAAAAGAGAGTGCACGCAACGTGCAACTCTCTATCTTTATAAGATTAAATTACCCAGGGCGCTTCATTTGGCACGATGAGGGTTGGGATGCAACAAAGGCATCAATCTTCTGATTCGTCTGCCAACCCATGCCGGTATTCTCTTGGTCAAACTTAACGTCTTTACCGTTTGTCTTTACCCAAGTTGAAATATACAAAGGTTGTTGAATCTGATGATCCACTTTACGCATAACATCATCACCATTCAAACTCTTTATCTTCATCCCTTCCATTGCAAATGCGATTTTTGTCGGGTCTATCGACTGAGTTTCTTTGGCTGCCTTCGCGACCATCGCGATCACTGAATAAGTGGCCATGGTGTAGTAGTCATCCTTATGCTTGGTCTTAAAGCCTTCCACTATGTCTTTGCCAGAAAAAGTTTCATTATTTGGATGCCAGTAACTCACCTGCTTAACGCGGTCAATACCAGCAGCGCCCATGGCAGTAGGGACACCGGACGTACCTGCATAATAGGTGTAAAAATTGGCTTTTAAATCTGAGTCTTTCGACGATTTAATTAAGAGTGCCAAATCAGCACCCCAGTTGCCAGTGATAACAGTATCCGCGCCAGACGCTTTTATTTTTGCAACGTAAGGGGAAAAATCCTTAACCTGACCAATTGGATGTAAATCATCACCAACAATCTGTACATCAGGACGTTTGCGCGCCAGATATTCTTTTGCAGCGCGAGTCACTTGATGGCCGAAAGAATAGTTTTGTCCAATGATATAAACTTTTTTAATTTTTGGGTCTTTTGCCATGAAACTAGTGAGCGCTTCCATTTTCATGTCTGAATTTGAATCAAAGCGAAAATGCCAAAAGCTGCATTTGTTATTTGTCATGTCAGGATCGACTGCAGCATAGTTGAGGTATACCACTTCTTTGCCTGGATTGCGTTCATTGTGCTTATTGACGGCATCCAACAACGCCAACCCAACGCCAGATCCATTTCCTTGTGTAATGTATCTGAAACCTTTATCAATGGCGGATTTCAATACTGCGAGAGATTCTTGGGGGCTTCCCTTATTATCGAAGCCAACAACTTCTATTTTATTGTCACCAGCCCACTTTTCGGCGTTGGCTTTCTCCGCAATATATTGATAGGAATTTAAAATGTTTTGTCCAACTGGTGCAAATGATCCAGATAACGGATCAATGAAAGCTATTTTGATGGTATCTGCCATCACAAGAGGTGTAGCTAGAGCTAAAGTAGTAGCTAAAACAGAAGCGCGCAGTTGAAATTTCATTTGTCTCTCTCCAATACGATTGTTAGCGGATGCAATATTTGCATATTTCAGATCTTGACTGAATCAATGACTCAGTCAAGATCATTTTTTTATTGTGCTGTTGGTAAATGATAATCCTTGAATTGATCTCTTAGTTTATTTTTTTGAATTTTTCCTGTCGCTCCCAAAGGTAATGCGTCAATAAAAACAACATCGTCTGGAGTCCACCACTTGGCAATTTTTCCTTCATAGAAATGAAGTAATTCTTTTACATCAACATCCATGCCCTGTTTCTTTACTATCAATAACAATGGTCTTTCGTCCCATTTTGGATGAAAAACACCGATGCACGCAGCTTGCAGAACGCCCGGATATGCCATAGCGACATTTTCCAGGTCGATAGTGCCGATCCACTCACCGCCAGATTTGATCACGTCCTTACTGCGATCGGTAATCTGCATGTAACCATCTCCATCAATAGTAGCGACATCACCAGTTGGAAACCAGCCATTCTCCAATATGTCCCCACCTTCTTGTCTGAAATAACTATTGATGATCCAAGGTCCTTTCACCAATAAATTTCCATAAGTAACACCATCCCACGGCAACTCTTCTCCGGCATCATTGACAATCTTCATGTCTACGCCATAAATTGCGTGACCTTGTTTCACAAGAACAGCCTCTTGCGCTTCATCCGACAGCGACATATGCTTGGCTTGCAAAGTTCCTGTAGTGCCCAGTGGCGACATTTCTGTCATCCCCCATGCATGGACGACCTCTACACCATACGTATGACGTAGTGTTTTCATCATTGCTGGCGGGCAGGCAGAGCCACCGATAACTGTGCGTTTAAAGCTTGAAAATTTCAGGTTGTTTTGTGCCACATAGGTCAGTAAACCTAACCAGATTGTCGGTACACCCGCTGAAAAAGTGACTTTTTCTTGCTCAAACAACTCATAAAGAGATTTGCCGTCCATGTGCGGACCCGGGAAAACAAGTTTTGCACCTGTTATAGGGGCCGAATAAGGTATTCCCCACGCATTCACATGAAACATTGGGACAACAGGCATAACACAATCACGCGCTGACACATTCAGTGCATCTGGCATTGCTGATGCAAAAGAATGCAAAACAGTAGAGCGATGCGAGTACAGTGCGCCCTTAGGATTGCCCGTGGTGCCAGAGGTGTAGCAGAGGCTAGATGCCGCATTTTCGTCAAATAATGGCCATTCGAAATCATCCGAATTCGCATTAATAAGCTCTTCAAAACAGAGTAAATTTGGAACGCTACCATCGGTAGGCAAGCGGTCTTTGTCGCACATCATCACAAACCCTTTGACGGTTGGACAGTGACTGTGGATTGCCTGGATGATGGGGAGAAAAGTAATATCAAACAGCAGAAACTGATCCTCTGCGTGATTGACAATATAAGCTATTTGCTCCGGATGTAATCTCGGATTAATGGTGTGAAGGACAGCGCCAGAACCAGAAACCGCATAATAGGCTTCCATATGACGGTAACCATTCCATGCCAGCGTCGCAATCCTGTCGCCAATTTTGATTCCCAGCTGGCGAAACGCATTTGCCAATTTTTTGGATCGTTGATGACATTCCCTATAATTATATCGATGGATGTCACCCTCAACTCGTCTAGAAACAATTTCATTTTTTCCGAAATGTCTATCTGCATGTTCAATAATGCTCGAAATGAGGAGCGGTTTACTCATCATTTGCCCCATGAGTGGGCTCTTCTGATACTGCGACATCTACTCTCCTGAAAATGCGTTAGTTTTAAAAATGTTTTTTTGATTTATTTGAGATCGAGTTCCATGCATAGATTTTTGTACGACCGTACTAATCCGTCAATCCTTATCTATGCTGCAAAGCACAAATACCCAGTCTTTTTGAATTAAATATCATGATGCATCGAATGATTTTCGTCATGATTAAAGGTCACTATTACCTACTGCTCATAGCTTGATATTTCATGAAACCAATTCAAAGTTAGAATCGTATCGTCATATATTGCATTGCGAATTTTAATGTTGGATGTGTGGTAATTAATCAAGATTTTTTGCCTGACTTGACATTAGATAATACCCGCCACTTGGAATGATTCGTTTTGGGAGGTGAGCTTCCATGAAGAAACCATGATTTCCCTTTTGACTACCTAAATTTAGGTAGTCATTTTTAATCCATTCTGGTATTTGCCACCGCCGTTATATTTTGTACTCTAGTACCTTGCAATCAATCAGCGTCTCTGTCGGTAATTACAGGAGGAATGATGAACGGGAGTGGATCAGCATTAATATCGACAAGTCGACGCATTGGTAATGGGCAAGATATTTCAGCCGGCGAACAGGCAAAAAGTATTTGTGCATTATTGATCGACAATCAAATCATGTCGAATAAGTATCGACCTCGATCAAATCACAAGAATCGCAATGGGAATCGTATTAGAAACGAAAATGTTGATGGAAATGCTAAGCAAGGTCAAGCATCAAAATTAAAATTGGACACGATGCAGGTACGAAAATTATTGGCTGCCAGCTTGGATGCGCTGGACGTGGGCTTAGAGATTTGGGACGAAAAAGATCGACTAGTGCTTTATAACGAAAAAATAAATCAATTACAGGTGGGGTTTCACACACCTGAAAATATTGGAAAAAATTTTGAAAATTTACTTCGTGCCAATCTGAGCAGACAACTGATTAAAATCGACAATACGTCCGAGGAAGAATGGTTGGCAAAGCGTTTAGCCATTCGCGGAAAGCATAGAGAACCCATCCTACAGGAGCTCGCAGATGATCGCTGGACCAATACCTACGAGACTCGCACCCCCGAAAACTATTTGGTAGTGGCATGGGTTGATGTGACAGAACTTGTTCGAAAAGGCCGTGTATTGGAAGCCATTAATCGGGAGCTTGCCCATCAATCCACTACGGATGGATTAACTGGCTTGGCCAACCGGAGACGTTTCGATGAAGTACTTGCGAGTGAACGACATGCAAGCAATCGAATTGCCACGCCGATCAGTCTATTGATGATTGATATTGATTATTTTAAAAAATACAATGATTACTATGGACATTCTGCCGGAGATGAATGCCTGCGGCGGGTGGCAAACGTGCTTGATCAATGTGTTCGTCGTACAGGCGATTTAGTCGCTCGCTACGGAGGTGAAGAGTTCGTCATATTGTTGCCAGGATCAGATTTGATACGCGCTTGTGAGATTGCCCAAAAATGTTTGGACTTAATACAAAGCGAGGCAATTCCACATGCTACCTCCCCCATTTGTGATCGGGTCAGTTTGAGTTTAGGTATCGCATGTCTTTCACCTGATGCTGATTTGGAAGGTGATTTGTTGCTGAACGCAGCTGATGCCGCTTTGTATCGGGCGAAATCCAAAGGACGTGCTTGTTTCGAATTGGCGGCACAGTCGGATTGGAAAGAAAGCAAACACCATGTTAAAAATCATCAAATAGAGAATGATTTCAATACTTTTATTTCTATATCCCACGTATCAGAAACGCTATAAAAATTCATTGCTTAAAACAACTAGTTTTAGTCGTTGAATGTAAATAAATGAGTTTCAAATTTCATTTTCAAAAATAAAAATATTATATTTTTGTAGCTGTAATGCAAGTCCACATTCACAGGAGAAAAAAATGTTTAATCATATCCTTATGCCAACTGATGGTTCAGAAACATCGAAGAAAATAATTCAGGATTGTCTCGCACTCGCTAAATCAACAGGAGCGCGAGTTACCGGTATTCATGTCATTCCAGAATTTCACATTTTTACTTATCAAACAGAGATGCTTGAAGATACTCGAGAACAATTCTCGAGGGATTCAATAACACAAGCAAAAAAATATCTTGAGGAAATCGAGAACGCTGCAAAAGAAGCCCACGTTAAATGCGATACGGTTTACGTCGTTGATGATAATCCCTATGAGGCGATCATCAAAGCAGCTGAACGTGAAAAATGTGATCTTATTGCAATGGCGTCACACGGAAGAAAAGGTCTTAAAGGACTTTTACTTGGAAGCGAGGCACAAAAAGTACTAACCCATAGTCAAATACCAGTACTAATTTTTCACTAAATGGATGATTTTAATATTGGAATTGAGCGCCCCCTATGTAAAAAATAATTCAATTTTTAGGTAATATTTTATTTAATAGAAAAAATGAGTTCAGCTTTTGAAATCACTACATAATTATTTGAGACTAAGGTAAGAAATGTTAACAATGACCTATTCCCTTGTCGCCATGACGATAGAGCAAAAAAATACACGAAAAATGTTATTGGAACTAGAACAAAAAATTAAGAATAATAATTGGAACGATACTAAAAACTGTGACTTAAGTCACATAAAAATGATTTTGAATAAATTTATCCAATTTGATAAATATTTTCATTCTCGAAAAGTGGAGATTTATGTCATTCCAGCGATCCGCAAGACTACAGAAAAAATTGATTGTTTACTTGCCGAACTTGAGTCATTAAGTTCGCAAGCAATTAACTCTATTAGACTCATGTACGAAAAAACACAACGAACAATTAGTAAGGAAGGAATAAAAACAGATGTCTTATTTTCTTCAATGGAGCATTACTGTCAAAGTTTGTTAAAACGATTAATCAAAGAAGAGGAGCAACTATTTCCGGTCGTGCGCTGTTTGTTAACATCTGAAGAGTGGTTCACTATTGCTGTTGAATGTATGTCAGACAATAAGAATCAAGATATTCACCCAGCTCGACATGTATCTGATGAGTAGTTTGTATTATTTGTTTGCTCGAAGCTTGGTATGGCCTGCCGCATTGTAAAAAACATATTCTGATTGGGTATCGGGCTGTTATATGTTTTTATTCTAATTCATATACTGACCGCCATTAACATCGAAAGTGGCACCTGTCACAAAGCCAGCATCCTCAGCAGCGAGGAACGCAACCATGCGCGCTATGTCTCCAGGCGAACCGAGACGGCCAACCGGAATGCTGGAGATAATATTCTGCAAAATTTCGGGCGTCACAGCGGAAACCATGTCGGTATCGCAATAACCAGGAGCAATCGCATTGACCGTGATGTTCTTGCGAGCACTTTCTAATGCGAGCGCCTTGGTAAACCCCAAAATGCCTGCTTTCGCTGCTGCATAATTGCTTTGTCCTAGTTGCCCCTTTTCACCATTGACTGAACTGATATTAATGATGCGACCAAACCCTCGTTCGCGCATGCCTTCTATGACATGACGCGACATATTGAACATGGAGCCAAGATTGGTGTTGATCACCGTCCACCATTGCTCATGGTTCATTCTATGCAGTACTGCGTCACTGGTAATGCCCGCATTACTAATCAGGATATCCACTGAACCAAAATCATGTTCCACTTGGGAAACGCCAATGCGGCATGCTTCAAAATCACCTACATTCCACTGAAAGACCGGTATTGATGTCGTTTCTGAAAATATTTTTGCTGCGTCTGTATTGGTGTGATACACGGCAACAACCTGATGGCCTGCCTTTTGAAGGGCGATTGAAATTGCCTTTCCCAAGCCTCTGGTTCCGCCGGTGACGAGTGCAGTGCGACGCATGATATCTCTTTATAAATGCTTCACTAAATTATCCGACCGAGTCTGGTAAACACATAACTAGACCTTCCAAAAAAGATGATCGGACGCAAATAGTAAAATAAGAAAAACAATCTTCGCCGTGAGCGTTCAGCATGATGTAAAAGGGTAACTGTCATGATCGAAAGTTCCGCTACGGCGATTTAATTAAAAATAATTGAGAATTCTTAATGTGAAACTCTCCCTGATCCTGCATGCGGCTTTTTTACCGTACGGGACGGATGGATGGTGGTATCAGTATGTACGCCAAGAGTATCGCTTAGACCACCTACCACGCCACTTAGTACTTCTTTGACTGTTTTTACTGCCAGATCGCTTATTTTCCCAGCTTCTTCAATGGCGCCTTCAATTGCATTTTTTCCCGCTTGCGTGGCGTTTCCTCCGGTCTCAACTGTAGCTTCGATCACACCATTCACCGCATGTTTTGCAATGATCCCAATATCCGATCCGATGTTAGCGCCGTGCTTGATAACTGAGCGCACGGTTTCTGCAGATGCAGCGACAACATCGCCGCCGACGTCATTCACACCCATGACAACCCCTTTTGCCACGCTCTTAATACTCATGCTCAATCCGTTTCCAACTTGCTCGGCGGCTCCGATTGCGCCCATAACAATGTGATGAACAACATTGATCAACTCGCCTGTTGCTGTTCCGCCTGTGCGCAATGTATCGGAAACGGTTTTTCTAACAAGAGAAACAATATCAGTCTCTATCGTATTGAGTCCGGCAAGACTGTGTACGATGCCTTGCTTTAGGGAGTGGCCAACAGCTTCGATGGAAACCGACTGGTTGTTAACTTTCATGGCATCTGATTCGCCGACTTTTCCGTCGCCATGAGCTGCACTGGTTTTTGTTGCCTTGGTATTCATCATTACTCCTTCATTTTTTCTGAATTGAAAGTCGCCATTGCGCGCCACCGTTCACCATCGAAAACTGTAATCAATAAAATGAACAATTGTTGCGTTAAACGAAAAATACGCTCTGAGCCACGACCAAAAAAGGTCGGTTATGTAGGATATTCTGTGTCGGTTTTCAGAATTTGATTTTTCGCAATCCATATATGATTGGTAGCGCGCTCTTCATCAAAATATTTATTTAAAACGGCTTGAAAACCAGGGAGGCCTCTCGTCATTTAATGTTTTTTTATCAGAGTTATTTTTCATTGTTTAGATCTGTACGCTGGCAATATTTCCATATCGTCATTAATAGCAGCGCCTCAAATTGTTCGGTAAAGAGTCTGACAATGGCATCGGGATCAGGCACTCGTTTCAAGTCGGATACGACACCAAAGTTGATCTTGCCTGCATAACTAAGAATGCTTATGCCTATTCCGATACCGCCGGATTGAGGAACCCAAAATATTTGCTGAGTGATGCACTTATTTGCCAAGTACCTGGGCTCGCGCGAGCCTGGCATATTAGTCATCACTGCGCTGGCATTGGCAGCCAAAGCCTCCAGTACCCGCTCTCTTATTACGGACGGCACGATCCCCATTCCTGCAAGAATACCTAACGCTACCATCGGTTGTTGCGAATGTCTTAATTCCGCCATCCGCGCTTGCACAGTCAACACACGTTCTAGCGGGTCTGCGATGCTAATGGGTAAACTCAAAAAGACCAAGCCAAAATGATTCCCCAGGTCAGTAATCGGGCCAGGTGCTCGCAGATTGACCGGTACCATTGCACGTATGTCCAATTGTTCCACAGCATCGCCCTGCTCCAATAAATACGCACGGAGCGCGCCGCTGACGCATGCCAGCAATACATCATTGATTGAACATGCAAGTGCTTCAGAAAGCGCTTTCACCTCAAATAGAGAGAGCGCTTTTGCCCAGGCAACACGTTTCATGATGCCGAGCGGGCCTTTGAAGCGGGTGTGCGAATCTGGCGTCATGTTGGCAATAACGGCGGCCTCCCCAAGCAAACCGAGACCGGTTTTTGCAAAATCAACAGCGCTGGATGGATTTTTTACCCATTCACATCCGGTTTCAACCGCGTCAATAGCGATTCTCCCCACATCACCGATCGTCTCGGTTACCGGTCCGAGTATCCGCTCCCACGCGCTACGCCTGGTGTCGTGCGGAATAATATCTTCGACTTGCCTGCGTGTTTGATCTGGCTCGATATCAGTCATCGACATGACTACATGCATTAACGCAAAGCCATCGCCATAACAGTGATGAATACGTAGCACCAGTGCGCTTCCGCCATTGGCGATCTCAATCAAATGAAACTGCCACATTGGTTTGCTTGAATCAAGCGGTGTGCTAATTAAATCGCCGACTATCTCGGTCAATTCTTTATCCCCCGCTGCTCCTGGTAGTGCCATTTGTCGTACATGCCAGTTAACGTCGAAGTTCAGGTCGGTTTCCCAATACGCAAAAAGACCGCGCTCAATCACGCGTTGACGAAAGCGATGAAAACATAACAGGCGGAAGCAAATTACTTCTCTCAATTGTTTTAAATCTAGTCGACTAGAAAACGTCATCACACCGCAAATCATCATCAGATTGGTAGGTCTATCCATACGTAGCCACGCAGCATCAACACTAGACAATCGCTCTTGATCAGCCATATTTATATCCTGTTTGACAGGCATATGAAAAAAATTGAAGCACCTCATATGCTTCAACAAAAAGTATGCCTCAATAGAAATGATGTTTATTCGTAAGAGTAAAGAATAGTCTTTCGCACCTTATCGAACAAGCTCGTGAACATGATTCCTTGGTTTTTATCAAAGCACGTTTCACGAGTTTGGGATCGAATGATGAAGCGAATCCGTGCATAAGTGCGAAAAAAAATGGCGCCGATCAAGGTAAATAATTCAACGGTTAACTGTCTGGCATTTCGTCCTAATTGAAGTACATTTTTCTCAAATATAGTGATACGATTTTTATGAAGCCCCTCAAGCCTATCAAGCCTGATTCAACTGTCGACACTTCAAAAGTATCTAGAAGACAAAGACGCCAACCTGCCAAACCACGCATAGGATTGGCTCTGGCTGGTGGTGGCCCGTTGGGAGCTGTGTATGAAATTGGTGCTCTCGCTGCAATCAATGAATCTATCGAAGGGATAGACGTCAACGATGCTGTTGTCTATGTCGGCATTAGTGCGGGGGGAATTATTGCAGCCGGTCTGGCTAATGGCATCATTCCATACGAAATGTGCCGGTTATTTGTAGAAAACGATACCGATAACTTGGCTGAAGCGGCTTTCAGACCCGAACTGTTACTTAAACCTGCCTGGAGCGAATTGTGCAAACGCGTTGAATCGACGCCTGGCTTAATTTACGATTCGATGCTTCATTATGTAACGGGGCTTGGCAACAGCAGTCTGGCGAGTTCCTTTGAACGCATGAAGCAGATATTTCCAGCCGGTATCTTATCCAGCGAAGGCATACAAGAATTTATGCAGCGCACGCTTAGTGCGCCGGGGCGAACCAATGATTTCCGTCAACTGCAACGGCATTTGGTTTTGGTGGCCACTGATCTTGATTCTGGTGAGTCGGTTCGCTATGGCGAGCCTGGGTTTGATGATGTTCCCATTTCTAAAGCTGCGCAAGCTAGCGCTGCGGTGCCAGGCCTGTTCCCGCCTGTTGAAATTAAGGGGCGCCAGATGGTCGATGGCGTCTTACGCAAGACCTTGCATGCGTCGATTGCGCTCGATTACGGCGTTGATATTTTAATTTGTCTGAACCCTATCGTTTCTTTTAACGCCACCACCATGTATGAGCCGGGGAAATTGGCAGCTGGCGGGTTATTTACGGTGCTATCGCAGACTTTGCGTTCTATCATCCATTCACGTGTTGAGCGAGGAATAAGTAAATACGATGTCCTCTATCCCACATCAGATATTTTCCTGTTTGAGCCAGATCCGGAAGATGCCGAAATGTTTTTTACCAACCTGTTTAGCTCGACCACTCATCGCCGTATGTGTGAAAACGCCTATCAGCACACACGAGCGATGTTATGGAAACGTCGCGTGGAAATTGATAAAAAATTGTCGCGACATGGCATGCACTTGAAACATTCTGTCTTGCTTGATACCGGTCTGACTCTGGTAAAGAAAGCGCCACTCGGTAAACGAGACTATTTCGGAATCAATAAACTCAGTCATACATTGGACGAACTGGAACATAAGCTACGGTTAGCGGATGATTAGTTGTATCACGTGTGTTGGCAAAGCAGGCAATCTTCAGGCTGAGCACTGATTAACGAGTATCTAAAGAAATTTAACTAGGAGATCAACATGGCTTGGAAAAAATTCCCTTATTCAGATCCATCCTACGTATACACAGCAAGCAGTCTAAAGAAAACCTGGGCTCGCCTGCATGCCGGTGACGATGAATCTTTTCCTCAGGATGTGGCGCTGATCGATGCTTGGATTGCCTTCCATTCGGGCGACTTTGAGAAAGCCATGAAGCTGGGCCTGGCGCTGGGTTTGGTTGGATATCCGGTAGCCAACAAGGCAACCTGTATCCATGCCAATTACCTTGAGAAATCAGAAAAAAAGAAATTTAGCTTGTATGAAGAAGTGGTGACCCGCTGCGAAGAACAGCAAGCTGAACGCCCGAAGGAGGCGTCAGCTTATTACTGGCATGCTTTCGCTCTGGGGCGCGCTGCACAAGGCATCTCCATTATTGAGGCGCTTTCGCAAGGTATTGGTGGCAAGGTAAAAAAAAGTTTGGACATGACAATTAAGCTTGCCCCGAAACATGCCGATGCGTATATCGCATTAGGTGTTTATCATGCCGAAATCATTGATAAGGTCGGTGCATTGATCGGTGGTCTGACTTATGGCGCGAACAAAAATGAGGGCATCACCATGTTCAAAAAAGCACTAGCATTGAACCCTGATTCAGCGATTGCACGAATCGAGTATGCGAACGGGCTGATCATGTTCGAAGGGAAGAAAAAAATGGAGGATGCGATTGCCTTATACCAGGAAGCTGCCTCTTTTGAAGCGAAAGATGCAATGGAACGTCTTGATGTGCAGAAGGCGATTGATGAACTTAACGACGACTAATTGAAATAGATCAGAAAATTTCATTCAGATAATAACTGAAATGGATTCGCATTCCCTGTGAACAGATTTTTAAGAATGACCGTTTCTCGCGTGACGATTGTAGATACAAAATCTTCAGGTCTCTTCATTTTTTTGAATGCTGCATAGCCCTGCTCTAAAAAATGGTGCAACTCAGATAATTTTGCCAGTTTTGCTGGACTGCGCATCGCTGTGAGTGTGATGCCGATTAGAGGAAAATGCACAAGTTCACATAAGGAATGCCCTACCGAATTGACATGGTTAATCTGTTTTTCTCTATCTGCACGGCGTCCGACGGCACGATACGCGATCGCATATTCATCCTTTGTGAAGTGCTCACCCAAATGGTTTGCCATGACGCCATCGAGAGATTCAGACAAAGCATCTAGCTCGATTGCCTCTGCAATATAGTGCAGCGCTGAGACGGGCAACAAATGTTCAATCATCGGAACGATACGTTCAATATCTGCATCGCGCTGCGTAAAATCTTTAGTTCCATATAGCTCATCAAGAAAAAATTGTGCCGCTGCTCTCGTTTCTTTTGATGTCAGCAAGTCAGCATGCGTTTCCGCCAGACGAGTCGCTTGAAACTGTCGCAACACCATGCGCGCAGCTGCCATACCTGGGTTGTCAATGACAAGCCTGCGCTCTGCCATCAAAGTATGTAAATTATCATGCAGCTTGGCAATGATGTCGATTTTATTCATCAAAAATTCATACTGGTTTTGCCGTTTTCCTTTTGACGATAGCCGGTTTAACTGCCTTCTTTATTTCGCTTGCGGAACTTGTGGCGGATTTTCTTGTGGTGGATTTTGGTGCCGTCTTCACCGCAAGTTTTGCATTGCTCGCAGGTCTCACGGGTCTGTCTGACACTTTGACAGGAGTTGCTTTTTTCTCGGAAAGTGCAGTCACGGTTTGAGACAATTGCTCAATCCGTTTGGTGAGATCTCTGATATCCGTACTTGTGGGAACGCCTAGACTGGCTAGTGTGCGTGAAACGCGGTCTTCGAAGACTTGTTCGATTTTGTCCCAGGAACCGGATGCCTGTTTGCTCATGCTACCTGCCATTTTTGTTACCGAATCGGTTACGCCTGACACTTTTATTTCAGCTAGTCTTCGTGTGCGTTTTTGCATATCAGTGCCTTCCTTGACCAACTTGGAAAATACTTTTCCGCCTTCTTGTTCCGCAATCGAGAAAGCCCCCAATCCAGCTTGCCAGATTTGTTGTGCCGAGGCGAGTACGGCGTCTACCAGTTTTTCGTCATCTGCTTTCGCCAGTATTTTCAACTTTTTTTCCATGACATTCTCCGTTCTCGGTTGATCCCACATGTCCTCGTCCAATCTTTGATCATTTTCAGGTTTACGTTCGTCGCTCAGCAGCATCCAGGTCTTCTTTTACTAGCCGCCTCAAGATCTTGCCAACATTCGATTTAGGCAGTGGCTCATCGCGGAATACGACATACTTAGGAATTTTATATGCCGTCAGATTCTTGCGACAATGCGCGATCAGATCATCTGCGGTTAGTGAAGGATTTTTCTTTAATACTACAATTTTCACAACCTGATCCGACCGATCATCTGCTGCAGAGATGGCCGCTACCTCAAGGACGTCTGGGTGCATTGCCACAACCTCCTCCACTTCATTAGGAAAGACTTTAAAACCGGAAACTACAATGATGTCCTTTTTTCTGTCCACCAGCTTGATATAGCCGCCCTTATCCATGAAACCAATATCGCCAGTGCGCAACCAGCCATCGCTGGTAAATACCTTGGCGGTTTCGTCTGGCATATTCCAATACCCTTTCATTACCTGGGGTCCACGAATGCATATTTCGCCGAGCTCTCCTAGCGGCAATTCATTACCTGTTTCATCAAGAATAGCGGCATCGGTTGACGGTACAGGAAGGCCTATGGTGCCTGTATATTCAACGATATCTAAACGATTGGCGCATGCCATCGGCGATGTTTCCGTCAAGCCATAGCCTTCGATTAAAGGAACGCCGAATACCTCATGCCATTTTTGCGCAACCGAACGCTGCACTGCCATTCCACCGCCAATCACGACTTTTATATTGCTGGCATCGACTTCATTGATGTCCGGGGCGTTGAGCAGAGCGTTAAATAGGGTATTGACGCCTATCATTGCAGTGAATTTGGCATGTTTCAATTCTTTGACAAAGCCTTCAATATCGCGCGGGTTCGTGATCAAGACGATTTTTGACCCGAGTTTAAAAAATGTCAGCATCGACGTCAATGCGAACACGTGGTACAGCGGGAGAGGAATGACGGCAATTTCTTCCCCTTCATTGAGTACAATTTTTATCCAAGCTGTAGTCTGTTGAAGATTGGCAACCATATTGCCATGGGTAAGGATGGCTCCTTTCGGAACGCCGGTTGTACCTCCGGTATATTGCAGGAAGGCGATATCATCAGAGCCTAACTTAATATCGTTCAGTGTCAATTCTGCGCCACGATCAATGGCATCAGGCAGTGAGACGGCGTCATCGATGTGCCATTCTGGAACCATGTGTTTTACATGTTCGACGACAAAGTTTGTGATTTGTGCTTTTGGAAAATGGAGTAAATCACCGACGCGCGAGCTAATCACGCTCTTGATTGAGGTATCAACCAGTATCTCTTGTAAAGTGTGCGCAAAGTTCTCTAGTATGACGATGCAGATGGCGCCAGAATCAAGCAGTTGGTGTTTTAACTCACGCGCTGTGTATAGCGGATTTGTGTTTACAATCGTGCAGCCTGCACGAAGTGCACCAAACAAGACGACTGGATATTGCAACAAATTGGGCATCATGATCGCAATGCGATCGCCTTTTTCCAAGCCAAGAATATTTTGCAGATATGAACCGAAGGCTCTCGATTTTTCATCAAGTTCAAAATACGTCATTGTTGTGCCCTGATTGCTAAATGCGGGCAGTTCAGAGTAGCGCGCACATCCCCATTCAAGAATTGCCTTAAGTGACGTAAACTCAGTAAGGTCAACCTCGGCAGGTACGTCGGGCGGAAAGTTCTTGAGCCAGATTTTCTCCATGATTTACCCCTACTGCGTTGAATCAACAATTCAGTCTAGTTGATCATATTGTTGTTCTGTTGATTTTAGTCAAACATCAACAGTGAGAAGAACGATTCTTCGCATGCGTATTAAGGATGCAAATCACAGAAAAAATTTAAAAAAATTTGACCAATTTTTTAACATTTACTCTTCCGCCTAAAAATGCAAGCCATGCAATAATTTTTGTAAAATAATTTGGTCGGCATTCATCAGTTGCGTCTTCTTTTCAGGGGCACCGACATGGGGCACATCTGTATCAGGGAACATGCGAAAACTGGTATTCATGATTACCTGGGCGACTCTTGGTACCAATGCGTGCACCACTTCACCAAGTACCCCTAAACGCGTAGAAATGCGCACAGGTTTGTAGACGATGGCCTGTACGATCAGATCTGCCGCGTCTTCTGGCGCAAGTGTTGGCACATTTTTATAAATTTTTGTGGGCGCTATCATTGGCGTTCGCACTAAAGGCATGTTGATGGTGGTGAACTTGATTCCTACATCTGAAAATTCTGACGCTGCACATCTGGACCAGGCGTCGAGTGCCGCTTTCGAAGCGACATAGCCTGAAAAACGCGGTGCATTAGTCAATACCCCTATCGACGAAATATTGATGATTTGCCCCTGTTTTTTTTCTATCATCTTTGGCAGCAAACCTATAGTCAACCGCAATGCACCGAAATAGTTGAGTTGCATTAATCGCTCGAAGTCATGGAAGCGATCGTAGCTTGATTCGATCCCGCGTCTGATTGATCGCCCGGCATTGTTGATCAGTATGTCAACGCCTCCCTGATCGGCAAGAAGTTGCTTCATAAAACGGTCACAGTCCTCCATATCAGCCAGATTGACGACATAGCTGATGACATCGAAGCCGCGGGCATTGATGTCTCTTTTTGCGGCGAGAAGTTTATCTTCACTGCGACCGCAAATAATGGTGATGGCGCCCGCCTCTGCCAGCTTATGTGCTGCCGCCAAGCCTATCCCCGACGAACCTCCGGTAACGAGGACTACTTTGCCCTCGACTTGCCCGTGCAAGCTGCGGTCTATCAATAATGCCGGATCAAGATGGCGCTCCCAATAATCCCAGATCTTGTCAGCATAACTCTCTAGCGGTGGACAACTGATGCCACTTCCGTTTAATGCGGCGGTTGCGTTGCGATTGTCAAACCGGGTCGGGTAATTGACGAACCGCATGATGTCGTCCGGCAAATCCAGGTCTCTCAATATGACGTTCTTGATGCGACGCACCGGCGTCAGCGATATCATGCCCTTCTTGATTGATTCTGGAATGAAGTCCAGTAACGCTGCATTAATGCGCAGACTCATGCCCGGCGCATGGGCAGCACGCGCGAACGTATTGAGTACATCTCCTACCCGCATTGGTTCGGGGTCCGTCAGATGAAAACATTGACCGTCCAGCTTTGGCAAATGTGCGAGGTAATCCATCGCATTGACCACGTAATCGACCGGCACAATATTAAGCCGCCCGCCCTCCAGTCCTATCATCGGCATCCATGGCGGCAATAGCTGCCGGACACGCTGTATCAATTTAAAGAAATAGTAGGGACCATCAACCTTGTCTGCTTCCCCCGTCTTTGAATCCCCGATCACCATGCCTGGCCGGTAAACCCGGAAGGGGATTGTCGACTCATTGCGAACAATTTTTTCTGCTTTGTGTTTCGTCGAAAAATAGGGGTGATCGAGATTTTCTGCTTCGTCAAACATATCTTCGCGGAAAATTCCCTCGTAGAGGCCTGCAGCCGCAATCGAACTGACATGATGAAAACATTGCGCTTCGATAGCATTTGCAAACGCAACTGTATGGCGGGTGCCATCTACATTGACCGCAATTTGATCCTCGGCATCAGCGTTCAAATCATATACTGCCGCAAAGTGAAAAAAATGCTGAATGTTTTTGGTGAGCCGTTTGACGTCATCGCTAGCAACACCCAATAGCGGGTCACGCAAATCGCCACCTATTGCGATCGCGCGCGTTTTGGAAACATCCCAGTATTTTAGCAAGGCTGCCACTTTGTCCAGACTCTGTTTGCGCACCAGAAAGTAAACAGTATTTTCTTTTTTGCTGAGCAATTTCTTGACCAATCGCTTACCGATAAAGCCCGTCGCACCCGTGACAAAATAATGCATATTGCCCCCTCTTCTAATCGCAATCAAATCTTAGGTCGCAAGGTATGCAGGGTATTGATTTATCGCATAAATACAAATCAATCAGTGAATGGCGGTGGAGCGAGACGCTAGCGTAAAAGCAGCAGAAAATTTGTGTGAAAGATGAGATACAGGGGAAACTTAAAAATACGGCACTGCCACCACGCAATCCCCATGCGCCTTGCAGAGCAGGCAGGCTGGGAAGCCGCATGGGGATTGCGTGGTGGCCGTATGCACTTTTAGTTTTTGATGGTGGCGTTACTGTTCAGCGCTTTACTTTACGATACCAGTGTCCCTATTACCGCCATGCCGGACTTGATCTCGCACTCTAAGCCATGACACAAGCTGCTGATAGATTGCTTGTTGATTCAGCAAATCAAGATGATTCATGCCATATTCAATGTGTGTATTTTCCGCAGCAAAGGCCAAACTCAAGTTTGGATTATTATGTCGCCCCAAGGCGCTTTCTACGGGGACCAAGCCATCTCCTAACAAGCGATCCTTTATGTCGCCAATTTTTTTCCCAGTCGTGGCAGCAATGGCGTAACACTGAAGCTTGGGTGGTAATGGAACTGCTGTGCGTTGATCTCCAATATGTGCAAAACGATCATAGTCTTTCCAGTCACTATCGAGCAGATTGCCGTAGCGCAGATCGGTGATGCCAGCGCTACGTATTTTTCCAAGACTGGAAAAAGGCGCCGTATAGGCACTGTTACCAATAATCACATGAAACCAGTTTCCGCCACGTTCCAGCGGTGCGCCATGGTGTGGTGTTCCAACAAACACCAGTTTGCGCAATTTTTTTGGCCAGCTATGCCCTGCAAGAGAGCCGTAATGGAAGCCGCTGCGCGCCAGCATTCCGCCCATGCTATGTCCGAGGATAACTATTTCTTCCACCGCAACCGGCCAATTCAGAACAAGCGTTTCCAATTTTTCTGCAAATTCGCGGCCGTTGATCGAGATATGTCGACCACTGTTGTAATGCAGATAGACCGGGGTATAGCCACAATCGTTCGCCAGTGCAGCGCCGTGATCATGCTCGCCGCGCCGCCATTGAAGATCGTTCATGCAGAGACCGTGCACCAGGACCAGAATGCGTCCGTTGAGGTTTGGAATGGCCTTCGCCAACGCTGATTTTTCCATGCTTAGCGCCTGTCCACTGTACCGAAACGACATCTTAATGGTAAGCGGATTCTGCGTCGCTTCCAGATAGTCGCCCAATACCCCATTTAGAACCGCCAATACCGACTCGCGCCCTTTCCAGCCGCTATTCTTCATGAGCAAGGGGGTAAGCCAGGTCAGCAAGCTATCTATGCCATCACCGACGAGATTGGTGATGGCATGAATATTCCGGTACACCATTGAGGTTGCGCTCGACAAGGGCTTGTGCACGGGTACAGCCCACTTTGCAGTGCTGTTCAGGATAGTCATGTTAACTTCTTCGACCATTTTTGTGACGCCGACTATGGCGTCAATTGTCAGACGGCTAAGGCCGCGCAGATCAGAGGAATGTGAGTGATCTTTTGACATAAAAACTCCATGAATTTGCAAATAATATGGGGACGACAGAGTGCGTAATATCGATGAATGAACAAAGAGATTCCTTTTCAGCGAGCTTCACTTTATACGCTGAACATGGCGCCTGCATTACTTTTTTTGATGAAAATTAATGTTCAATGGTGTTTTAACATGGTGATTTTTTAACTAAAAATTCTCATTGATGGAACCCTGATTTTCTGCATTTTCCAAAAGAGGTTCGGCTTTGATAAAACGCAAACTAATTTGCTGACATAGTCACTATGATTAACAGAATCTGAGAGGGAATATGATGAACACATTAACAAAAATGGCATTGGGCTTGTTAGGGCAGATTAAGCCACACCCTGCTGTTGGTTATGCCGCAAGCACAATACATTTACCAACAGCCAACACTACTGGTGGCTTGCCACTCATGCAAGCGATGATGCAACGGCAATCACAGCGTGAGTTTGAAACTACGCCGCTTCCTGAACAAGTGCTTTCAGATTTACTTTGGGTTGCTGCAGGAATCAATCGACCCGACGTCAATGGGTGCACAACGCCAAGTGCAATGAATGCCCAGGAGATTCAAGTCTATGTTGCGTTGCCTTCCGGGCTATACCGGTATGCGGCACCGACGCATACCATGCATTTAGTCACGGCAACTGATGTTCGACGCGTTACCGGATACCAGGATTTTGTAGATGATGCACCGCTGGATTTGATTTATGTCGCCGACCACGCCCGCATGAAGTTGATCCCGGCATCACAAAGGGAATCGTATGCATCTGCTGCAGTAGGTGCGATGGCGCAAAATGTTTATCTATATTGCGCTTCTGCAAATTTGGCCACCGTCATACGTGCCTGGTTTGATCGTACCGCATTGTCACAGGCGATGGAACTTGGTAACGATCAGCAAGTACTCTTGTCGCAGACGGTAGGTATGCCAAAGAAAACCAAATTATCGTCCTGAATGATTTAATTGGATGTTGCATCATCACTTGTCTTTGCGGCATGTAGAGTCTGATCATCCATCGCTTGCCGAATTTTCTCCAGCTTAAGCTCATAGTCATCAGCCTCGCCGTAAGCTAAAAACCGGGCATAGCGTGAATGCGCGGCCAATACTTTTCTGGCATGCTTGATTGGACAGAAATATTCTTCAGTTCTGGCCACAATTTCACTCACATAGGCGATTAGACCGTTGCCATACGCGCAGTAGGTGCAATGAAATTTTTCGATAAAGTTAAGGTATTCCAATTGTTGCCGGTCAAATACGATGTAGTCGCTTCTGCGCACCTTGGCAATCTTGTAAATAGGAAAACAGGCGAATTGATAAAAACTAACGCATAGATCTAAAAAAGCCAACGGAATGATCATGCTATAAATGATCGGACCAGTGATCAGATTCTGCGGCCGGTAAGTTACCAGCCAGTGAAGAAAACTTTTCTTAAGACCCAAGTGGGTCTGTCGTATGGATTCTTCAAATTCGACTCGTTTCCCTTTTATCTTAAATAGTGTTTTCGTCTCTTGATCATGCACTGCGAGGCGTAGATCTTCTTCAAGGGCCTCAATCTGATCCAGCAATTGACGAATTTTTTGATTCATATTGACTCCGTTGACGTCATTCACTAAAGAGTGAATTAACCTGACCTAGCTTGTATATAGTCCACTACATCGTTCATGGAAACCAGTCGAGTATAGTCTGACTCTGCGATGTCAACCCCGAAATGTTCATGCAGCCCCACCAAAAAACTCAACCAGTCCATTGAATCCAAATCAATTTGCTGGCGTAATGCCAGCGCAACATCAATTTCCGCAATTTCAATTTCTGGTGCGATTGAACGGAGGATGTCGAACGCCTTAGTAATCATTGTCTGCCGGTCCGGATTCATGTTTATTTTCCTTTTGATTCAACGCCAAGCAATCTCTCTGGCTGCTGAAAAAGATCGCGCAATTCAGCCAAAAACAACGCGCCCTCGTGACCGTCCGATACACGGTGGTCAGCAGCCAATGTCGCCGTCAGTACAGGCACCGCACGCATCTCATCTCTATCCACCCATGGACGAACCGCGATACGTCCGAATCCTACCAACGCTACCTGAGGGGGGTAGATAACACCAAAGACTGACTCGACACCCAAATCACCGAGATTGGTAATGGTGATGCTGGGATCACTCATCTCAGAACTGCGCAAGGAACCAGCTCGTGCCCGTTTGACTAAATCTATCAACTCTCGCATCAGTTGCTCAAGCGGTTTATTGCCAACGTCAAGAATCGCCGGTGCAACCAGGCCGCCGCCACGCAATGAGATGGCGACGCCGGCATTGACTGCGGAAGCTGGCTGAAATACGCCATTGAGGTAGTAGCCGTTGAGTTTCGGCACCTTCTGTAGTGCAATTGAGACCGCCTTAATCTGCAGCACCGCAGGCAGGATACGTTCAGTGATTGGCAGTCCTTCATTTTTCTTTTGCAGCCAGGTCAACGCTATCGCCATTGGTATCGATTCGCTCAGATAATAGTGTGGGATTTCACGTTTTGAACGACTCATTGCTGCTGCAATTGCCTTACGCATTTCACCCTGCCGATCTGTCACCAATGTGGTTGACGGAAGTGAAGAAATGACTGGTTTCAAGTTGCTCGCTGCAGCTTCTACATCTGCTAACGTAACGGAACCTTGCGCGCCCGTGCCCTGTACTGTTTCCGGGTCAAGCCCAAGTTCATTTGCGCGCTTGCGCGCTGATGGCGACACCGCATGGCGTTTCGCTTTCGCCGCACTGACGGTAACGGGAGCGGCGGTCTCGCCTGGTTCCAGCAACGTTGCCAGTACGGTACCCACAGGAACGGTTTCTCCAGGTTGCACCAGCAGTTCTGTCACGACTCCATCGTGCCAGATTTCGACGTCCACTGCGGCCTTGGAAGTGTCCACCACGGCGACCACCTGCCCGCGTTTAACATGATCTCCCGGTTTGACATGCCACGCCAGCAGTTTGCCTTGATCCATGTCTGATCCCAAGGATGGCAATTCGAATCGAATCATGATGAAGCTCCCATCAAGGCATGTACAGCGGAGATAATTTTTGGCACTTGTGGCAGTGCAGCCTGCTCCAGATGATGCGCATACGGGATGGGCACCTCCTCACTGCAGACACGCGCTAAAGGCGCATCCAGATCGAAGAATGCCTGCTCACAGATACGCGCCATTATTTCGGCTGACAGGCTTCCTGAGCGCCAGCCTTCATCGACGATCACAGCACGGCGGCATTTGCGTACTGAGGCCATCACGGTCGCATCATCTAACGGCCGTAACACGCGCAGGTCGATTACTTCAGCCGAAACCCCCTGTGCTGCCAGAATTTCTGCCGCTTGCAGCGCTTTTGATAAACCAGCGCCATATGTTATCAAGCTCACGTCACTTCCGGGACGACGCACAACTGCGCTGTGGATATCCACCATTGATGATCTCTCAGTCGGCAATTCTCCCTCAGAGTTATACAGCTGTGCATGTTCAAAGATCAGCACCGGATCTGGGTCAAGCAACGCGGGAGCCAGCATGCCGCGCGCATCTTCCACGGTGGCCGGCGCAAGGATGCGCAGGCCGGGCACATGTGCGTACCATCCTTCAAAGCTGTTTGAATGTTGCGCTGCGACCTGACGCCCTGCCCCGGTGGCCATCCTTATCACTATCGGCACCGTAAACTGCCCGCCCGACATATGGCGCAGCATCGCCGCAGTATTCACAATAGGATCTAGGGCAAGCAAGCTGAAGTTAACAGTCATTATTTCTACGATAGGTCGCATGCCGCCGATTGCCGCGCCAATACCTGCACCGACAAAACCTAGTTCTGATAGTGGCGTATCGCGGATGCGTTCAGGGCCAAACTCTTCCAGCATGCCCTTCGTTACCGCATAAGCACCACCATAACGTCCCACATCTTCGCCCATCAGGAAAACACGTGGATCATTCTTCAATGCTTCTTGCAGTGCCTCACGCAAGGCTTCACGGTAGCTGATGCGCCGCCCCATCAGGCCGCTCCCTCTGGAGCAACTACATCGTGCAGTAAATTTTCGACCGGTTCCCACGTGCCGGCTTCGGCAAATGCTACTGCGACGTCCACTTCGGCTTGTGTCGCGACATCAATTGCCAGAAACTCTTCTTCCGTCAATTTGCCCTCTGCCTTTAAGCGGGCCGTAAAGGTGTGGATGGGGCCACGTGTTTTCCAATCTTCAATTTCTTGTTTGTCACGATACAGATCAGGATCGAACATAGAATGCGCGCGAAAGCGATAGGTTTGCAACTCCACAAACACCGGACCTTCGCCGTTGCGCACTTGCTGTGCGGCATGCATGACCATGTCAACCACCGCCACCACGTCCATACCATCCACCCGCGTGGTTTGCATACTGTATGACGCTGCCTTGACACAGAGATCTGTTTGCGACTCGGATCGCGCTAACGCCGTACCCATCGCATATAAATTATTCTCGCAACAAAATAACACTGGCAGACGCCACAGTGCAGCAAGATTGGCCGATTCGTGAAAAGCGCCCTCTGCCATCGCCCCTTCGCCGAAGAAACATACCGTTATCGCATGACGGCCGCTGAGCTTATCTGCCAGCGCCAGTCCTACTGCCAGTGGCAAACCGCCGCCAACGATCGCATTGCCGCCAAAGAATCTGGTGGCGCGATCAAATAAATGCATGGAACCACCACGCCCGCGCGAACATCCCTGCTGCTTGCCATACATTTCTGCCATGATCGAGTTCATGGCGATGCCGCGCAGTAGCGCATGACCGTGTTCACGGTAAGTGGCGACCACGTTGTCATTTGCTTCGAGTGCGCGCGTAGCACCTGCTGCCACTGCTTCCTCTCCAATGTACAGATGCAGGAAACCACGGATTTTTTGCTGGCCATATAGTTCTGCTGCCCGTTCTTCCATACGACGGATGCGCAACATATCAGTCAATAAAGATAAGGCAAACTTTTTATCCCACGGCACTGGGCCACTCGGCGGTCTTGGTACATTCTGCGGGTTCATGCGCTTCCCTCTAGAGTTGAAGTATCGCCTTCCGGTAGCCCAAGTTCACGTGCCTTGAGCAAACGGCGCATAATTTTTCCGCTGCGGGTGCGCGGCATGGTCGCAACAAAAACAATTTCTTTCGGTGCAACCACTGCCCCTAAACGCTTGCGCGCGTGCGCCAGTATGTCCATGCGCAGGATCTCATCTCCTGCATATCCATCTTTAAGCAGGACAAAGGCCTTCACCACCTCTCCTATCACAGGATCTGGCTTGCCGATTACCCCAGCTTCAGCTACCGCTGGATGCTCCATCAGTGCATTCTCTACTTCAAATGGGCCGATTAAATGGCCAGAGGACTTGATCACATCGTCGGCACGACCTACGAACCAGAAATAACCGTCGGCATCGCGCCTGGCCAGATCACCCGTCAGATACAGCCCATCGGAAAAACATTTTTGATAGCGCGCCTCATTATTGAGGTAGCCACGAAACATAGATGGCCAGCCCGCCTTGAGCGCCAGTTCACCATCTACATCCGGGCTATCGATTATGCGTACACGCGGCAGTTCTCCTTCGTGTTCAAGACGCTCGACGATCATCGCCTCGATACCGGGAACTGGTCTTCCCATGGAACCTGGCTTGATATCAAAAGCGGGGGTATTGGCTATCATGATGCCGCCAGTCTCGGTCTGCCACCAATTGTCATGGATAGGCAAGCCCAGCACTTCCTTACCCCACCAAACTGCTTCGGGGTTAAGTGGTTCGCCGACACTCGCAATAAACCGCAAGGCAGGCCGGCCGTGTTGTTGTGCCAGAGTTGCACCATACTTCATCAGCATGCGTATTGCTGTCGGTGCGGTGTACCAGACTGAAATACGCTCTTCTTCCAGCAGGCGATACCATCGTTCCGCATCAAACTCTTCGCGGTCAATCAGAGATGTCACGCCATGCAGCAAGGGGGCGATGATGCCGTAAGACGTGCCAGTTACCCAACCGGGGTCGGCAGTGCACCAATAGCGGTCTTGCGGGTGCAGATCAAGTGCATATTGCCCGGTAGCATAGTGGGCTATTACTGCGCCGTGCACATGAATCGCCGCTTTTGGTGCACCTGTAGTGCCACTGGTAAAGTGCAACAAGGCTGGATCTTCAGGCATGGTAGAAACAGTAGAAAAAATATCGCTAGCCGAATCCATTAACTGCCTTAAGTCTAACGTCGCCGGTTCATTGGTGCGCCCCCCATCTTCTGCGACCAGTAATACATAACGCAAGCTAGGCATCTGCTCACGTATTTGTTTCACTTTGCGTTTGTAGAGTAAATCTGTGGTAACCAGTACCTGCCCGGCGCCAAGCTGGATACGGGTGGCAATCGGTTCGGGACCAAAAGCAGAGAACATCGGCGTTACTACCGTACCATTCTTCAATGCCCCCAACACTGAAATGTACAGTTCAGGAATGCGCCCGGCCAATACAAACAGATGATCGCCTTTGACTACACCAAGTTGTTGTAACACGTTGGCAAAGCGATTGGTTTCGCGCTGTAGTTGAGCAAAACTTAATTCCAATGGAGCTGCGGTGTGAGCGACGAAGCGTAATGCGATATGATCCCGAAGCGCCCCGTTAGCATGCCGGTCCACTGCCTCAAAACCCATATTGAGGCCACCATCAGGTAAGCCCTGCAATGCCTGTCTTGCACCATCCCATGAAAATTGTTGACGCTCTTTTTCGTAATCAGTCCAATTAGGTATAGCATAAAGATCGGATGCGGTTTTACGAATGATAGATGGTCTTTCCATACACCCTTCCTTCGTATATTTTTTGTGCCGGGCTAAATTACACCGCATCAAACCCGATGGCTGATTTCACGGTCTCTCGCACCAATCATGCCGGCAGCAAGATCTGCGAGACCATGCGCCAACAATTCAAGTACATCTTCCATCGTCACGATGCCGACCAATCTGCCTGCATCATCCTCTATGACTAAACGGCGAACACAATGCGCATTCATCAACTGGACCGCATCCATGGCGTCCATGTCTGGTTTGGCCAAAATCAGATTGCCCGACATAATGTCTCCTGCAGTGAACACAGCAGGATCTAATTCTTCAGCAATTAATTCCAGCACCAAATCACGATCACTCACGATACCGATCGCCTTGCTCTTCTCTTCAGCATCGACCACCACCATCGCACCGACGTGATGTCGGCGCATCAGCTGAGCCACCTCCAGCGCTGTGGTTTCAGGCTCAACCACAGCCACTACTGCAGTACCAAAATCCTTCAACTGAGTTGCCATTTATGTTCTCCTGTATGACCGTAGGGTCAAACATTTCATGGAATTAAGAATCAAATTATGGCTTGATTGTTAATTGGCTATCGACATGGCTCACACCCGGAGCAGACCATATGACACCTTCCACGGCGTTTCTTTCGGCCCATGAATGAACAGCGCCACGCAAGGTCACTACAGTGCCGTCGACATTAATTTCAATACGTTTTGCCTCACGTTCAACCTGACGCGTCAATGCCTCTTTAATTCGATTGGAGAGACTCGCAGAAATAGCCGTTGTTTTGAGATGTATGTTGTCATTGATCCCCACTACCCCTTTAAGTGGCCGAATCATTCGTTCGATGGCCTTACGCTGAAAATTCCAGTCAAGCTCACCACTTAAGGTTACCGAACCTTTTTCGACCACCACTTTGATCTTTTCACGAGGAACGGAAGTACTCCAGGCGAGCACATGTTCTATTGCACTCGCTATTTCAGTATCACTGCGCTGATGTATTCCCAGCGGCACTACATCTACCTCCATGGCGATTGATTTAACACCAGTGACACGCTCGACCGCATGTTTTACCGCCACTTTTTCAGCGTAAGTATCCAAATGCCCGGTAAGTGTTACTACTCCATCCTTTACGGCAACACCAACCCTGGTTTCTGGAACAAGAGGATCCCATGCCAACTCTTCCAGAATATCTTTTTGCAACTCGAAATTAGTTTTCATGGCGCATCTCTCTCTTCTAATTAAATTATTTGAAGGTGATATTGGCTAACATCAGCTTCAGAATCTAAGCATAGGCTTCGAGAAAGTTGTCAAATTGAGAAAAGTCAAATTTTTAAACCAATCGTATTCATGCCATCACTATCAATAGAAATCTCTTCGCCAATATCAATATATTTTCCATTGGCTACAAAAATAATTTGGCTTGTTTATCCTGAGCGTATTTTTTGTGATTTTTTTTGTAAAAAAACATGAGTGACTTGATTGGTAGCACTTGCCTATTTATGTTGGTAAATAAATAAATACCAAAATCTAAGTACTCTGTTTCAGTTAATTTGGGTATTCGTATCCTTCTTGTTTGTTAATACACTTCATCCATGGATTTAAATCAGCACGGCTGGTGATGCGAAAAAAAGACAAAGAAAGAAAAGCGATGAATAACATGGAATCTGCCGTATTTTCAACAAAAAAAAAGTGTAATCACAATCAGCGCTCAAGGGCTGCAGCAACGCAAAGATGCACTATGCCAAAGCATGATGCAGCTCTGATTATTGATATTTCAGGCCGGATTACCGACTGCACTCCCGGAGCAAGTCACTTGCTTGGTCACGATTCAGAAAAATTATCGGGACTGGAATTAACAGAGGTAATCCCAAAACTGCCATTCAGCTCGAACACCCCTTATTACAATCTCGCCTATGCAGTTTTTCATTCTGCCAATAACAGACCAATGCACCGGGTGGCAATGACGGCTGATGGGAGAAAAATTCCAATCGACGTCTCTTTATCTCGCACCGTTATTAAAGGCAGGCATCTAATCAGGGTCAATTTACTCCCGGCGATCATCTGTTCAGCAAGCTAATCATGGCCATACGTAAAAATGTAATTTTGTTGTTTCCTTAGCCCAGGTTTGAAGAGTAATCAGTATCAATTGTGTACGTCACTTAAATTTATCCGTCTCAACATGGAGTATAAGATGAACAAAAACACGAGTATGCCATCCCATATATCGGGTTCGATGAATGAGCATATGAGCCGTTATGATACGGTGATGCAAGATATTGCACCCTCAACAGCTTTCTCTACGTTATCGAATTATGGTATGCATCAAAGTGATGCTGAGTCGATCTCGTCCTGGCGTGAATCTCTCATTATGGTTCAGCAATATGTCTCTTTCAGTCGTCGCAAAGTCAGGGCAAATGATAGAGTTTATTTATGTGGTGAATCGTTTAAAAAACTCTATTTAATAAGTGCAGGTTTATTCAAAATTGTTAATCTCACTTCCGATGGACGAGAGCAGCCTGCCGGTTTATATTTCAAAGGAGACTGGTTGGGTTTTGACGGTATCCCCACCGGACAATACGGTTGCTCTGCGATCGCACTTGACTGTGGTGAAGTATGGACGATCAACTACGATAGTTTGCTGCAGGCGAGCATTAAAGAGCCCAAATTGATGCGAGTGGTTTTCGCCGCAATGAGCGTCCAGTTGGCACATAATCGTGATGCTATGTTATCCATGGGCACCCTTCCGGCAGATGCAAGAGTGTGCGATTTTCTACTGCAATGGGCACATTCTTTAGCAGAACGTGGCCTGAGAACTGATCAATTTAATGTCTATCTCACGCGTGCAGACATTGGTCACTATCTGGGCCTGAGATTGGAGTCGGTAAGCCGTGCACTATCAAAGTTAGCGCGTTACGGCATCATTCAGTTCAACGAAAAAGGTCGTCGCGAAATCAGCATCCCTGATCTTGATGCCTTAACTGAATTTATTCAAAACGATTCAGAGCGCTCGGCTTCTGCTCCTGTTCTGCAATAACATACGGATACTAGGGTAAATAACGCTCCTTAAACTGCGTAGAAAGAAGTCTTGATAAACGGCATGTCAGCGCATGTCGTTTTTTGCATTTTGGTATCAGACTCTCCAATTTAATAGATAGAACATCGCTCAGCTACGTTGATAATTCTCAAATTCAGAATTTATCCAAAGACTAATCTAATTGAAGTTCAATCAGTCTGATTGTACGAACACGAAGACTCACTTCATTTCAAACAAGCAATTAACAAATAAGGTAATCATCATGAGTAATTTACGACTATTTGAACCAAGTGTTACTGATTCTTTTGAATCGATGTTTAAACGCTTTCTCGCGCCGACATGGTTTGAAACAGATTTATCACCTCTTGAAATGCGTGTTGACGTTGCAGAGAAAAATGGCCTTTACACCGTTCACGCCAATCTGCCAGGGGTCAAAAAAGAAGACATTAATGTACGTATTGATGGCAATCTTGTGCAGATTGATGCCGAAGTGAAAAAAGAAAAAGACATTAAAGAAGAGGGGAATAAAATACTGCGCAGTGAGCGCTATTATGGTTCGATGTCTCGATCTTTTACGGTATCACAAGATGTGGATGATA
Source organism: Undibacterium sp. (assembly GCA_030645915.1). Lineage (GTDB taxonomy): Bacteria > Pseudomonadota > Gammaproteobacteria > Burkholderiales > Burkholderiaceae_D > Undibacterium. The sequence goes on along the minus strand of JAUSNO010000038.1, from coordinate 77,119 downwards.
CAAAGGCAAAAGCAAGTTATGAAGACGGCGTCTTGACACTTGAATTACCGAAAAAAACAACATCTACTTCGAAGCAACTGATGATTCAATGAACTGCCAAATATGACGGGCGGGAAAGCGCCCCGCCATTTGCAATAACATTTTTTAAAAGCCTGATGACATCAGGCTTTTTTTATGTTGTTAAAAAAATTAAAGAACGCAATTAAATACTTTTTGGAATGGCAATAATTTCGCTAACACCGTCGGTAAGCCCCATAATCTACCTCCCATAAAAAATCCGTTACATTCAAATCATGTGAGCGACGCGCTCGACAAGGTCAGCCTAAGCGATCCTGATTTACTGGATGGATCCTGAGGTCGCACTACACTTGATATGTGTTTCGTCCGCATCAGCAGAACATCCTTGCAGGTTAGATTATTTTGAAACGCCAGACAGCCAACGGCCACAATGGGCGTCATCTATCACCCCTTCAAGATGAATCTCAGGTCGAAACGATTTTCTCATCTTTTTTAAGATGAGATTTCGCGTTCTCAATGAGTTTATTTTTTTCTCTAAGCATTCTTGTCATTCTGTGGCGAATTTCATCCGAGTCCATCCAGAGTTCAGAACCTTTAAGGACTGCTTTTATTTCAGCGGCTGTCAGGAATGGAAGGCAGATACGCGTCATGAATTTTTCGAACCAGTTGCTGAGCGCAAGACCTTGCGCTTGCTGCTCATTGCCTTTGCCGGCAAATACTCCAGAGTAAATATGAAAAAGCAACTGACAATTATCATGCGCGACCAGTTCATCTCCGGCAAGGAAGATGAAGGCACTCATGGAATAAGCGCGCGCTTCCAGTACCGTTACGACGCGTGCATCGGAAGCTAGCATATTATTGATGATCTGCAGGCCGGTATCGAAATTTCCACCTACGCTATTTAAATGTAAATAAATGAGATCCGTCACGCTGGCAGTGCGCAGCGTGTAAAACAATTCAGTGTAATAGTTAGCCGGGGCTATATCGCCAGAAAGATAGTAAGAAATTTGCCGAATTTCGGTACGTCTTTCATAACGTGCAAGGCCTTCGAAGACAGCCACGTCAAGATCATCCTGATCCGGCTCATCTGTAGTGAAAGGATTAGTAGACATAAGCATTTTTTGACCGCCAGAAAGGATATGGATAGCGAGCTTGTGACTCATTGAGTTGTTACAATGCGCGCCAAAAATAGTAATAATTTTCATTTATTGCATGCATAAAATCATCCCATCTGGCAATTTGCAAGGCTTGAGAAAACGCATAAAGCGATAGGAATAACACTGCCGATGCGCTTAGTGCATTCTCGTTGAATGGCAAAATTTCTTCACCTGTGCAGCACTAAGCGTGTTGATCACATGTTGATGTTCAAGCCAGCCGCGGCGTGCTTGACCTATTCCATATTGAAGATTATTAAAATCTAAAATACTGTGTGCATCTGAATTGATGCTTACCATCACACCGGCATCACGCGCCATTTTGCTATAGATATCGTTAAGATCAAGGCGGTCAGGCTGGCAGTTGAGTTCAAGACATATATTGCGTTCTTTCGCCTTGCGCATAATCTTACTCATGTCGATATCACTTTCCCTCCTTACACCCATTAGCCGACCGGTTGGATGCGCCAACAGATTCACTAACGGATTATCCATTGCGCGCAAAATCCTCTCTGTCTGACTCTCACGAGGAAGATTAAGTTTGCTGTGGATGGCCACAATCACTATATCCAGGCGTCTCAAAATATCGTCTGGCAGATCCAGCGTGCCATCTTCTAGAATATCGACTTCACTGCCCTTCAAAATGATGAAGTTGCTATCTTGCGCATTGATGCTATCGATCTCGTTTATCTGCTGCACGAGTTGCTCAGGGTTCAAACCATGTGTCACCGTCAATCGGCGCGAGTGATCGGTGATCGCTATATATTGCAGACCACGCATTTGCGCAGCTTGTGCCATTTCTTGTATATTGTTTTTTCCATCTGACGCTGTGGTATGTACGTGTAAATCTCCACGCAGATCGTTCAAGCTGATTAGATTCGGCAATAACCCATTTCTGGCGGCTTCAATTTCTCCTCTGTCTTCACGTAATTCAGGTGCAATATAGGGTAAGCCTACCGCATTGAATACGGAATCTTCCGTATCGCCACCGATGCGCCGGTTGCCGCGGAACACGCCGTATTCATTGATCTTGAGTCCCTGTGCGCGCGCCAACCTTCGAATCGAGATGTTGTGTGCCTTGGACCCTGTGAAATAATGCAACGCAGAGCCATAATTTTCTGTCTTGACCAGACGCAGATCAACCTGAAGCCCACTACGTAAAGCAACGCTGCTACGGGTGGCCCCATGTGCGAGTACAGTGCGCACCTCATCGTAGGCGAGGAAATGCTCCATGACGTGGCTGTCTGCTGTCGTCGTCACCAAAATATCAAGATCACCAACGGTCTCCTGCATGCGACGGTAACTGCCCGCGATCATGACCTGATTAACGCCTTCAGAGTGTTGTAAATAATTGACCAATGTCTCAGCATATTGTTTCGCTATTGGTCTGATAAAACGCTGCTCAGGCTCATTTTGTGCCGCAAGCGCATCCAAGATATGCTGTTCTGTTTTAGGGCCAAAACCTGAGACAGTTCGTATTCTTCCCGCACGTGCCGCCAGTTTGAGCTGTGCAATGGTAGAAATGCCGAGTTCCCTATATAGCGCCTGGACTCGCTTGGGCCCCAAACCTACGACTTTGAGAAGTTCTGTCACCGCGGGAGGCATTTGTTTGCGTAGCGTATCTAATAAATCGCAATGACCAGTCGTTGCAATTTCGTGAATTTTCGCCGCAAGGTCTGTACCAATTCCCGGCAATTTTGGCAGCAACGTTCCTGCATCTATGAGCGTCTTGAAATCCTGAGGAAAGCTACCGACAGTTCGTGCAGCTTTGCGATAAGCGCGAATGCGAAACGGATTGGCGTCGCTTATTTCTAGAAAATTCGCGATCTCATCGAATATCTCTGCGATATCTGCATTATGAACAGGCATATTGTCTACCTTTCCGTCCGTCATTTAATATCGCAGCGAATTTCCTTTGACATGACACGCAGATTCAGCAGCGACGCGCAAAATGAATCAAATTGCATCAATCGTATTAGGCACTAATGCAGTAAGTACGGTAGTTGAAAATGATCAAAGTAATTCAAACGACATATTTAGCCACCTGAAATTTTAAATGTACGTTGAACTCCATGCCAACGATAAAAAGCCTTCTTGGCAAGTTCTACTATCAGCAGGTAAATCACGACCATCGTTGCCAGAATTAAATAAAATTTAGTCGGCGGCGGAATGAGTCCAAAATAAGTTCCAATCGGTGTAAACGGCAATACTGCGCCGATTGCGACTACAGCAATGGATACCACTGCCAGAATAGGATGCGGGCGACTCTTGAGTGGATTGCCGCGGGTACGAATGATAAAAATAACCAATACCTGGGTGCAGAGCGATTCAACGAACCAACCGGTCTGAAACAATTTTTCATCTGCGTGCAAAACAACCAGCATGACGTAAAACGTCAAAAAATCGAAAACGGAACTAATGGGCCCAATCACGAGCATAAAATTGCGAATGAACGTCATGTCCATCACATGCGGAAAACGTAACTCTTCCGGATCGACCTGATCCAGTGGAATCGGCATTTCTGAAAAATCATAGAGAAAATTATTCAACAAAATTTGGGTTGGCAACATCGGTAAAAAAGGAAGAAATAGCGCAGCCCCTGCCATGCTGAACATATTGCCGAAGTTGGAGCTGGTTCCCATCATGATGTACTTCATGATATTGCCGAAAGTACGCCGGCCTTCCAACACACCATCGTATAAGACATGCAGATCATGATCAAGCAAGATCATGTCAGCGGCTTCTTTGGCAACGTCAACGGCAGAATCAACAGACAAACCGACATCCGCCGAGTGCAGTGAAGGTGCATCATTGACGCCGTCGCCCAGATAACCTACGACGTGTCCTCGCGCCTTGAGTGCGAGAATCACACGATTTTTTTGTGATGGATTAACCCGGCAAAAGAGATTGCTTGTTTCTACCCTGATCCTCAATGCAGCATCATCCATCCGTTCAATTTCTTTACCGGTCAAGACTCCTACAACAGGAAGTTTTAACTGTACGCATACATGTTGGGTCACCAGTTCGCTATCACCAGTGACAATTTTAACAATCACGCCATTTTCTTTAAGTGCAGCCAACGCCGCACCAGCACTCTCCTTTGGTGGATCAAGAAAAGCTGCAAAACCGACAAATATCAGTTCCGACTCGTCACTCATGACCGCATGTGGATGATCTGATGGAACGTCACGCCAGGCAATACCCAATACCCGAAAACCTTCTTTTTCTAGCCCACCCAGCACCTGATGTATTTTTTTGTTCGCATCCATATCAAGTAAGGCGGTGACATCCTTTCCACATTTTTCATAACGCGTGCAAAGGCCAATAATTTCTTCAGGTGCACCCTTGACTACGAGCAAACGGCCTGCACTATTTTTATTGTCCAGCAACACCGAGACGCGTCTTCGTTCAAAGTCGAACGGAACCTCATCAATTTTATTCCAAGCACTAACATCGATATTTTCGTGATTGAGAATAGCGTCGTCTAGAGGGCTTCTCAATCCGGTTTCGAAGAAACTATTGAGGTAGGCCAATTCCAGCACCCGCTCGCTGATGACTCCTTGCGGATCTACATGTTGTTCCAATTTTATTTTTGCTTCGGTCAATGTCCCCGTTTTGTCCGTGCAGAGAATATCCATCGACCCAAGGTTTTGAATGGAGGCGAGGTGTTTCACAATGACGCGTTTTTTTGCCATCATCATTGCGCCACGCGACAAAGTGACAGAAACGACCATGGGCAGAAGTTCAGGGGTTAGCCCCACAGCGAGCGCCACGGCAAACAGAAAAGATTCCAGCCAGGGTTTATGCATCAGCGCATTAACAAAGAGTACGAACAATACCAACAGCACAGTCAGCCGCATGATGAGCATGCCAAAACGATGTGTGCCAATTTCAAATGAAGTTGGTGGCGGTTGACGGCTCAAGCTATCTGCAATGGCACCAATTGCGGTACCAGCGCCAGTATTGACGACACGTACTCTTGCGCTGCCACTGATGACAGTCGTGCCCATGAACACAGCATTGGCGGCGTCAGCAATGTCGGATGCATTTGCGTTAAGTTCGCCCGGGCGCTTCTCTACCGGATAAGGTTCGCCCGTTAACAGCGCCTGCTTCACGAAAAAATCACGTGCTTCCAAGACCCGGCCGTCAGCAGGAACCATGTCGCCAGCAGACAGAACGACTAGATCACCGGGAACTATTTCGGTCACCGCTATCGCAATCTGCTTGCCATCCCGAATCACCTTGGTACGCACTGAAACAGACTGACACAGGCTTGCTGCTGCTTTACCTGCTCTATGCTCTTGCACGAAATCAAGCGTAACGCTAAACAGTACCATCACAGAAATGATCAGAAAATTGGCCATTTCACCGCTAAGAGCTGATATCGCACTCGCCGCGAGAAGGAGAAGGATTAGTGGATTTTTAAACCGAGAAATGAACTGACGCCAAAGAGGCAGTTCCTGATGATCGCGAAACAAGTTGGGGCCAAATTTTGCCAGGCGCGTACTAGCCTCGGTGCAAGATAATCCTGCAGCATCCGTTGCCAACGCTGAATTTTTTTCAGCCAGTGGTTTTAGCCACCATGAATTAATATCAGAAACAGATGACATGAGATGGTCTTGTCGAAAAATATCAAGTCAATCAACGGTCACCCTCTCGATATCTTCAGAAATCACATCGTCAGCAACCAGTGCGTGTTATTTCATGAATATATATTTCCCTGGTGCATTGCCCAATTGATTTACTTCTATTGGATCCAATGCTTTAATTTTTGTTGAACTCGAATGCTGAGAAAGCCATTGCTGCCAATACACCCACCAGGAACCAGGTTTTGCAATCGTCTTGCTTAACCATTTTTCCGGATCGATATTTTTGAATTGGGCATCAGCAGGCAAATATTGATATTGCCGGTTGGCATGACCAGGTTCAGATACGATACCCGCATTGTGTCCGCCAGATGAAAGGACAAACTCGACAGGCGCATCGGTTAAAGAAAGAATTTTATATACAGAGCGCCATGGGGATACATGGTCGTGTGCGGTACCTACAACAAACATGGGAACGTGAATATCACGCAGGGAGACCGCAGTTCCATCGATTTCGTAACGACCTTCCGCCAAATCGTTATGCAAAAAAAGATGTTTTAAATACTCACTATGCATCCTGTAAGGCAAGCGTGTGGTATCCGCATTCCAAGACATCAGATCACTTGGCGAATTTCGCGTTCCTAGCTGATATTCACGCATGATTTTTGACCAAATAAGATCACGTGAGTTGAGCAATTGAAATGATTTTGCCATCTGATCACCATCCAGATAACCTTTTTCCCACATTTGTGCATCAAGCATCGCTAACTGACTCTCGTCGATGAATAATCCCAATTCACCAGGCTCGCTAAAATCAGTCTGGGCGGCCAATAAGCTAACACTTTTTATCGGAGGCACAGCATATCCACCCTGTAATGAGACACCGTTTGCAAGAGCGGCTACACCTATCGCCAAGAGCGTCCCCCCTAGACAATAACCAGCAGTGTGTACCGGGGTTTTATTAGTGATACGAGCTACTTCAGCCAATGCTTCAAACAGTCCACTTTCAATATAGTCGTGCATGCCAAGATCACGATCCTCTTTGTCCGGATTTTTCCACGAAATCATGAAGACAGTATGACCTTGCTCAACCAAAAAACGTACCATGGAGTTATGAGGCGAGAGATCAAGAATATAAAACTTCATGATCCATGAGGGGACGATCAATACAGGTTCAGAAAAGACTTGTGGCGTTTGTGGCGAATACTGAATCAGTTCAATTAAGTCATTGCGAAAAACAACTTTTCCAGGAGTTAACGCGACATCGCGACCAGGAAGATACTGTATTTTATTTGCTAATTTTTTTTCATTATCATTAACCTGTGATTGTTTCAAATCGATATCATGCATCCAGTTTTCTAGGCCCGACAATAGATTTTTTCCGCCCGATTCAACAGTAGCTGCAAGTACTTCTGGATTAAGCCAAGGATAATTGGAGGGAGAAATAACGTCGAGTATTTGTCTGGACATAAAATTCACCACATTCTCATGATGTGGTGAGACACCGCGCACTCCCGTCGTGGCTTCTTGCAATAATTGTTGGTTTTGTAAAAAAATGCGACTAATTGCATTGAATGGCCAATTTCCCCAACTTTCGTGCGTAAAACGAGTATCTTTTCTGTCAGTGGCTTGTGCCTTTTCCGGGGCTCTTTTATGCAACAGTTCTTGATGGAGCGTTAGCCAGTTTGTCGTCTGTCTTTGCAACGTCGTCAGTAATTCGACTTGTTTTCCAGGAGAAATAGCAAAATGAATCGCCCAATCAGACCATGCCTGCATCACACTCACCGGTGAAATGCCACCAGTGAGCTCAGCAATCAAAGAATGTATTGCCATATCTAACGGATTCACCTTACCTTCATCACCAGTCAGATAGCAGATGTGGTGCGGATCCCCCGCACTTGCCAGAGCAGCAAGGCTGGATTGATTAGTCTTCATCTGCAAGCTCCTGATTGATTAGATATGCATTGTTGCAAACAACTGAGCGAGTTGATTTGATTCCAATCAAACTAATTGAGTACAGGTAGCAATCCTGAATAAAGGAAAAGACTGCTAATGCTGGGCGGTAGAGTTAATCAATAAAGGCGTCTTCAATTGCTCTAGAACACGCCAAAGTAGCTTCATGCAGATAGCTAAACGATAGGCTTATTTGCGGTGATATAGTCCTATCAGTTCAGCGTGGTCAAGGACATGACCACGCATCGCTATTTCTATTTGTGCTTTGTTTGGATTGCGCATCTCTCGCAAAAACGTATCCAGCGCATACAATTTATGAAAGTATCGATGACATCCAATTGGAGGGCAAGGTCCTCCATATCCAGTCCGTTGCCAGTCGTTTAAACCCTCTCTAGTGCCATTTGGCAATTGGGCATAAGTGACATTTTCTGGTAAGTCAGACGTTGACGCCGGAATGTTATACAACAACCAATGTACCCATGTTCTCTGAGGCGCTGCCGGATCTGGAGCATCTGGATCATCAACGATCAGTACCAAACTATTTGTGCCTGGGGGTACGCCTGACCAGGAAATCGGCGGAGAAAGATTTTCTCCATCGCATGTATAGCGCACTGGAATAGCCGAGTTGGTATCAAATGCCATTGAACGTAAACGCAAGCTCATTATTCTCCCCCTCATGAATCAATTAAATATTCAGAACCTAGACATAAAGGCACTCAAATTCATCACCAATGCCGCTGCGCTACAATTATTTAGCACTATTCATACGAAATATTAATGAAATTTAAGACGTTTTTTTGCATGTTGTCTGTTAATGACTAATATCAAAACAGAACCTGTTATGAAATAAATTATCAGGGATAGTTGTGTGCAAAGAATGATATTTATCAAGTTTGAGATGCAATTGATAATTCGTGAGTTCAAATTGAAATAAAACACTCCGGGCCATTGTTACAAAACAATCCGAATCACCAATAGCGTTTGCATGTTTCTCAGCATTCATATCGCAGATGAATAAAATAAAAAAAATCAATTTCGAAAAAATATTTCATTTTTTAATTGAATTTGAAAAGCTTGAGACAACGAATTGAAAATTGATAATTGTCAAAATGCATAAAAGTACTGAACATAAACTCATTGCAGATTTTTTGAAATGAAGAAACAAAAATGTCAATTTATGTTATCGGTTACAAGTCTCAATTTCTCAATTTCTCAACCAAAAATTATCAATGAATGACCATGAACTTCTCGATTAGATTCGTATGTTGAATCGATATTCGTTTTAATAATTGCTGACCATTTTTCAAAAGGAGTGCCATCATGCCTATCATTAACGATGGCGTAAAAAAAACTCCGACTGGAATTGAAGGACTGGATGACATTACCAGCGGAGGTTTGCCGTGTGGAAGATCAACGTTACTGTGTGGCGGCACAGGTACCGGAAAAACACTATTCGCGCTTGAGTTTTTAATTCAAGGTGCAGTTTTATACGGCGAAGCGGGTGTCTTCTTTTCTTTTGAAGAAGATGCAATTGAATTGTGCAGAAACGTTGATTCGTTTGGCTTTAACGTTGGTACTCTGATTGATGAAAATAGGATCGAGATTGATCATGTTCAACTCGAGCGCAATCAGGTTAATGGCCCTTACGATCTGGATGGTTTATTTATTCGACTTGATCTGGCATTGAAAAAAGTTAACGCCAAACGCGTAGTGCTTGATTCTGTTGACATGCTATTTATGGCTTTGCCAAATCCTGTGTTGATCCGGGAAGAAATACGTCGGCTGTTGCACTGGCTTAAAGCGCGCGGTCTGACTGTCATCATTACGGCTGAAAGCGGCATAACCAATCTCACTCGTGATGGCATGGAGGAATACGTTTCTGATTGTGTCATCCTATTGGAAAATCGCGTAACACGACATGCCACTACCCGCTTGTTGCGGATCGTGAAATATCGTGGTTCGGCACATGGCAGCAATGAATATCCGTTTCTAATTACAGAGAAAGGGATCTCAGTGCTGCCGATTACGGCGCTCAGCCTGGATTTGCCGGTGTCAGAGGAGCGAATTTCCACCGGAGTGCCTCGATTAGACTCGATGTTAGGTGGAAAGGGATATTTTCGCGGTAGCACCATTTTGGTGTCTGGTCCTCCGGGCAGCGGCAAGAGCAGTCTGGCGGCAAAATTTGCTCAGGCCACCTGCGCCAAGGGAGAGCGTTGTCTATACTTCTCGCTGGAAGAACCGCGCAATCAAATCATCCGCAATATGCGATCGGTAGGCATTGATCTGCAACCCTTGCTAGATAGCGAATTACTACAATTTGTCATGACACGTCCTAGTCTGTATGGACTCGAAATGCATCTGGCCAAATTTCACCAGGCTATCAATGAGTTTAAACCCAGCACAGTTATTTTCGACCCTATCAGTACCTTGCATAGTTTGGAAGATCCAACAGCATTAAAATCGATGTTACTGCGACTGGTGAATTTTCTTAAGTCACAACAGATTACATCGAATTTCGTCACATTGAGCGGTCATGCCGCAACGCCGACCACGCCTGACATTGGCATTTCATCGATCATAGACACCTGGTTACAGCTACGCGATATCGAAACCAATGGCGAACGCAACCGCCTGATGCTGGTGTTGAAATCGCGCGGCATGTCGCATTCCAATCAAATGCGCGAATTTACATTGAGTGAGCATGGCATAGAATTATCCGACGTCTACACTGGCTCTGCAGGAGTCCTGACGGGGTCGGCACGCCTTGGCCAGGAAGCGCAAGAGAAATTGATCGCACTAACGCACAAATATGATATCGAATATCGCACCCTTGAACTTGACCGAAAGCGCAAGTTAAAGGATGCTCAGATCGCCGCGATAGAAGCGGAGTTCAATGCCCATCAGGCAGAGCTGGCGCGCCTTACTGAACTTGATCGTCAGGGTGCCATTCAATCCAGTGAAACCAATCGGAAGATGTCAAAGCTTCGCCAATCAGACACATTTCCGTCATTTGATGGAACAGAAAAATGATAGCCATGTCCGCAAATTCGCTGTCAGCGGCATTCGCAAAAAAGCCATGAAAGCAGCTCAATCCAGGCATGATCAACCGGCAGCTCAGTCAGAGGGCTACTTGCTACGCCTGTATGTGGCGGGGACCAGTCGACAATCAATGCATGCAATATCGAATATCAAAAACATTTGCGAAAAGTACTTGAAAAATGGTTACCAGCTGGAAGTCATTGACCTTTACCAACAACCGGAGCGCGCCAAGATTGATCAGATCGTTGCTATCCCCACGCTTATCAAAGAGCTGCCTCTGCCGGTGTGTCGCATTATTGGCAATCTAGCCAATGCAGCCCAGGTTTGTGCCAGTTTGGATATTCCGACACATGCTCACGTCGGCTGGCGTCAGCACGACCATTGACTAGCAGGAGCATTACAGACATGTCAAAACGCCCTTCTACTAAGCCTTATTCGCGTTTGAATGCCGAATGCGGCTCATTGCGCAAACGTCTGAAAGAGTTCGAGGATACCTTTCACGCTATGCAAGATGGTGAAGTCGACGCGATCATGACAACAACCGAAAAAGGAAATCATGTCCTTACTCTAGACAGCACTAATAGCACTTATCGCACATTGATCGAGAGCATGAGTGAAGGCATCGTCACCGTCGGAAGCGATGGCGTCATCTTGTATTGCAATCGACGTTTCGCCGAGATTCTCAATGCTCCGCAAACGAGAGTCGTTTCTTCAATGATTCAGGAATGGATCGTACCTATCGACTTACCTTTGTTTATGGCAATTCAACGACGTGCGATCAATGGAGGAAGCCGGGGCGAACTTACTTTAAGCAGCAGTGGTGTTTTGATCCCCATATTGATCTCAATTAATTTGTTGCAGCTGGACGGAAAGAATGCCATTTCATGCATAGTGACGGATTTGACGGAGCAAAAATTGGCTTTATTGGTGCTCGAGCAAACCACCGAAGCAATCATAGTATGCAATGACAAAGGAAACATTATCCGCGCAAGCGGCGCCGCCGCCACACTCGCTATCGACGACTTTCTGGGACAAGCGTTTGCGAAAATATTTCCACTGCATCTTGCCGATTCAAGCTTGTTTGACATTGCACCGATTCTGCGCGGCAAACATCAACAATGTGAAGTTACGTTAAAACACGGTACATCGGATCTCTATTTTTTTGTCAATGCTGGCCCTCTATCAGGAAAGCAGCAAGATCTGCTAGGGGCAATAATCACTTTAACGGATATCACTGCGCGCAAGCACGCGGAAAAAATACTGCTACTTCGAGACCGCGCGTTAGAAGCGAGCACCGAAGCGGTTTTCATTGCGCGCTGTGAAACGGATGCCTATCTGATCGAGTACATTAATCCTGCATTTGAGAGAATTACCGGTTATTCAGCAGAACAAGTCATTGAAAAAGACCTTCTTAGCATTGAGCAAAAAATTTGCCCTGGACAAGACCTGATGAAAATCCGGGATGCGTTGCGCGAGAAGCGTGCTGGCCATGTCATCACTCACAACACTCGTCTCGACGGTAGCCGTTTCTGGAGCGATCTACATATTGCACCAGTATGTGATGAGCTTGGAGAGATCACTCATTTTGTCGGAATTCAAAACGATATCAGTGAATCGATGATGCATCAGAGTACGTTGGAGTACCAGGCAAATCATGACTCACTAACAGGTTTGCCTAACCGTAATCTGCTCAATGATCGGCTGCAGCAAGCGATCAGCTCAGCTAAACGTAGTCAGCATCTGATGGCGCTGGTATTTGTTGATCTTGATCACTTCAAGTTCGTTAACGACAATTTGGGTCATGATGTAGGTGACATTGTCTTAAAAGCCATTGCGACGCGCTTAACGTCATGTTTGCGTAATGCAGATACTGCAGCGCGCTCAGGCGGAGATGAATTTTTACTGATCTTGGTTGAGCAGGAAAGCACTGAAAGTATCTCTGCTGTGATACGACGATTACTCGAAGTCATCGCACAACCGATTGAGGTTGAACAACAGAGTTTGCATGTAACGTGCAGTATCGGCATTAGCCTTTACGCGCAAGACGGTGACACTGCGAGTACGCTACTAAAGAACGCGGATACCGCTATGTATCATGCAAAAGAAAGGGGGCGCAATAATTTTCAGTTTTTCAATAGCGCAATGAACCTGCGAGTGCACGAACGCTTCATGCTTGAATCGACTTTACGCAAGGCAATGGCTGATAACAGTCTGACCCTCGCCTATCAGCCTCAGATAGACATATTGACAGGAAAAATAATTGGGGTAGAGGCACTATTGCGTTGGAAACATTCAGAATTAGGTATCGTGCCACCGTCAAGATTCATTCCTATTGCTGAAGAATCGGGTCTAATTATTTCTCTCGGTGAATGGGTGTTAAGAACAGCGTGCACTCAGGCAAAAACATGGCAAGACGCAGGTTTTCCGGCAATGACCATGGCAGTTAACTTATCTGCACGTCAGTTCAGAAACAATAATTTGACACAGATGGTAACAACGGTATTGGCTGAGACAGGATTGGCGGCAAAATATCTCGAACTGGAACTGACTGAAAGTCTGGCGCTTGAAAATTCGGAAAAATTTATGCTGACACTAACTCAGCTAAAGGCGCTTGGTCTACAACTCACGATAGATGATTTTGGCACTGGATATTCTAGCTTAAGTTATCTCAAGCATCTGCCAGTGGATAGGCTAAAAATTGACATTAGCTTTGTGAGCAACATCGTTAAGGATAAAGATAATGCTGCGATTGCACAAATCATCATTTTATTAGGTCACAGTTTGCGTCTAAAGGTAATTGCAGAAGGGGTCGAGACAAACGAACAGATGAAATTGCTCCTTGCTCAAGGTTGTGATGAGATGCAAGGGTATTTTTATAGCGGACCACTACCGGGAGATGAGTTAGAAAGTTTCTTAATGGAAAACAAAGATCCTGGTAATTGGATATGGCAACACTAGCCTAACCGCACATTCCAATGAGTATCAATAGTATTAAATTCTGTAGGCTGTAATTAATAATAGTCTTATAAATACCTGAATCCATGTAGTCATTTCTAAGCAATTATGGTATTTGCCAAATCCTATCTATTTTGTACGCTTGCGAGGATTCCAGGATCAAATAAAAGTGAATAAATCAGGCGGATGTGAGTATTGCTAAATATTTAAATTGGATATTTCAACTAAAAATATTCAAATTAAATGATCTGCAGACGCTTTTAAATATTATGTGACGGCCAGATCAGTAAAAGCTAAAGAGTGCATCAAGGTTGCGATTTTTTTATGATTGCAATGAAATCCTAATTAGTTCATTCAAAGACTTCGAATAGAAAGAAGCATCTGAGGTGATACCACATCACAATCCATTACGTGATCAATTGCAAATATTTAAAAATGCATTGTTCAGCAACGATCGTAGCGTTGATCATGCCGGTGACGAGCTGCCATTTCGAGCTGAACTTTTCAGCGCATCACAGATGGAGCAACACGGAAGCATCCTCGCCAACGCCCATAAATTGAGTACGACTAGCGGACGTGATCAATTACTCATTCGCCTCGCAGAAAATGAAGAAGTCATTCTCGACACATGCAACCAATTAACAGAAGCAATAACGTCTGGTCGGCAAGTGACCCCCGCAGCAGAATGGTTACTTGATAATTTCTATCTGATTGAGGAACATATTCGAATTGCCAAGAGACACCTTCCTAAAAATTACAGCAAAGAATTGCCGAACCTACTTACTGGCATATCAGCAGGCAGACCACGTGTTTATGACATCGCTCTAGAAACTATTTCACATGGTGATGGTCGTCTAGATCCTGAAGGTTTGAGAATTTTCGTTATTGCTTATCAGCAGGTGACGACACTAAAATTAGGTGAGTTATGGGCGATTCCGATCATGTTACGCCTGGCATTGATAGAAAATCTACGTCGGATCTCAACACGTCTTGCTACTACACTTAATAAACGTAAACTAGCATGTGTCTGGGCTGACAGAATGGCCGAAACGGCAGAAAAAGATCCAAACAATCTAATTCTGGTGGTTGCCGATATGGCGAGATCAAGTCCTCCAACAGACAGTTCATTTGTTGCCGAGCTTGTGAGGTTATTGCATGGACAAGGTCCTGCGCTCACTCTACCTCTTTCATGGTTGTCACAACGACTTGCTGAGACAGGCCAAACCATCGAAAACTTAGTGCAATTTGAATCACAACATCAGGCTGCTGATCAGGTATCTATTAGCAACAGTATCGCTAGTTTGCGTGCTCTCAATGCAATGGACTGGCGTGAATTTGTTGAAAATATGAGTGTGATAGAACACGTTCTACGCAGAGATCCCGCTGATATTTATTCAAAAATGGATTTTGCGACACGCGATCATTATCGTCACGAAGTCGAAAGAATTGCCAGACACAGTAGATTCTCGGAAGTTGATGTGGCTACGATCGCAATCGATTTTGCAAATGCGAATAAGGTTCGCAATGTTGCTGACGTTCGTGCGACACATGTGGGCTATTTTTTGATTGACCGAGGTCAGAGAGATCTGGAGCGAGCCGCGGAATTTCGTGCATCTCTGAACGACGCACTACGTCGGGTTGGCAGCGAGTCGCCTTTAACTATTTATCTGTCAAGTATCTTGCTTCTTACTATGATTTTTACCGGAGTCATTACGAATAGAGTAATTGTTGATAGGACTGAAGAGTGGCTGGTCGCAATGTTAATTCCAATATTTTTTATCGCATCAAGCCAACTTGCGATTGCTTTGATTAACTGGATTTCCACTATCATCGTTCAACCGCATCCGCTGCCGCGTATGGATTTTTCCGATGGCATTCCCCTGGAATCAAGTAGTTTGATCGTCATTCCATCTATGTTATTTACCAAATCAAATATCGACAGTCTGACCGAAGCGCTCGAATTGCGATTTCTTGCCAATCAGGACAAACATCTGCGGTTTTGTTTATTGACGGATTTCGCGGATGCACTTTCAGAAACAATGCCAGAAGATGATGATTTATTGCGTCATATTAAAAAAAACATTGAACAATTAAATGATAAATATAAAGCCTCTCACGATTTTAGTGGTGGCAGCGATAATTTTTTACTTCTGCATCGTTCAAGGTGTTGGAATGAACAGGAAAAAATATGGATGGGATACGAACGGAAACGTGGCAAATTAGGCGATCTCAACAGTTTTTTACGTTCCACGACAGAGATACAAAAAACATTCCCTACGATCGTTGGCAATACGGATAATCTGATGGGTATCCGATATGTGATCACGCTTGATGTTGATACTGAGCTGCCTCGCGACGCTGCAAAAAAATTCGTGGCAACGATGGCACACCCGCTAAATCGTGCCCTATATGACGAAAATCACCAACGAGTTTTCGGTGGCTATGGAATTCTGCAACCGCGTGTGGCAGTGAGCTTGCCAGGGACAAATGCGTCACGTTTCGAGCTGCTTTGTGGCGGAGACATTGGGATAGACCCATATACGCGGTCGGTTTCCGATGTCTATCAAGACATATTCGGAGAAGGTTCTTTTATCGGAAAAGGAATCTACGAAATTGATGCGTTCGAGACCGCACTAAAGGGGCGTATGCCAGAAAACCGCATCCTTAGCCATGATCTATTAGAGGGATGTTATGCGCGTGCTGGGCTTTTAAGCGATGTGCAACTTTATGAGCGTCACCCGTCCAGCTATAACGCCGATATTCGCCGCCGCCATCGCTGGATACGTGGCGACTGGCAAATTGCAGCCTGGTTGCTGCCGAGCGTACCGGGAGTACGCGATGCCCTAACGGGTAAGATCGTCAGGTACCGCAATCCCCTCTCTCCGTTATCACGCTGGAAATTAATCGATAATCTCCGCCGAAGCGTAGTTCCGATTGCGCTGACAATTTTTTTGTTTTGTGCCTGGATATGGTTACAGCCCAGCGTGTTCCTGACCGGTGCTGCGATTGCCGTTCTCTTCCTTCCTGCGACATTTACATTCATTTTTGATCTTTTGCATAAGCCAAGCGATATGTTTTATCGTCAACATTTCTTTAGTGCACTGGAATCTACGGGGCAACACTATTTTCACGCAGCGCTTACCTTGAGCTTCCTTCCGTACGAGGCTGCGATTAGTCTTGATGCCATTATTCGAACGCATTGGCGGATTTTTTTTTCCCGGAAAAAACTATTGGAATGGAATCCATCAAGTGAATCGAATCAACAGGTAAAAAACGACCTGCTGTCCTATTTGAAAATGATGTGGTTTGCCTCATTATTTACGCTTTTGATATTTGCATATCTGCTGATGAACGAACCATTTAAGTTGGCATCGGCTACCCCTGTGCTATTGCTATGGCTGGTTTCCCCCTTAATCGCGTACTGGATAAGTCAACCGATAAAACCGCATCCATTGAAACTGACATATAAACAAACGCAGTTTTTAAAGTCATTGTCGCGTAAGACATGGTTGTTTTTTGAAAATTACGTAAATAAAGAAGATCATTATTTGCCGCCGGATAACGTCCAAGAATATCCCCTTGCCGTAGTAGCGCACCGCACATCACCAACTAATATAGGTATCTCACTGCTATCAAATGTGACTGCATATGACTTCGGTTATATCACCGCAGGGCAATTGATAGACCGGTCAAAAAACACCTTGCAAACAATGTCCAATCTGGAGCGATATCAAGGACATTTTTATAATTGGTACGATACACAATCCCTCCGGCCATTACACCCTATGTATGTCTCTTCGGTAGATAGTGGCAATCTTGCCGGACATTTACTTACAATGCGCCCTGCGTTAATTGATTTGGCAGGTATGCCAATTATTGGTCCAAGAACATTTTCAGGCCTTGGTGTCACGTTTAAAATTTTGATAGATATTTCCAATGATGCGCAACGTGAAAGACTACTCCCATTTGAGCGAGATCTAGAATTCGTTTGCCACGACCTGACTGATTCTCTTATCGTCACATTCAACTGCCTTGAACGACTCAATCACTGTGCAGAAAACTTTCTTTCGCATCTCGAGTTCTCTTCAGATTCCCCACTCCATGTCTGGGCTAAAGCCCTTGCAAGTCAGTGTCGCATGGCCTTAGACGAAATGCGCGAACTGACGCCGTGGGCACAAATGCTAACGACAGCAGCTTGGATCAATGAGTTTCCTGCTTTGACTCAAATTCCGACATTGCATGACCTATCACTTCTTCATACGAGTGTAGCAAGTTTGCTAGAAAAAAAACTTACCGAAAATATCCTGCCAAAAGACAAAGATAGTATTTCTCTCTTCTTGCATGCATTAAAACAAGGCAGTTGTCGTGCTGCGGAACGTCTGCTAGTCATTGATAAGCTAGTCTTGCAAGTGGCAGTGTTCGCACAAATGGACTTTGATTTTTTATATGAACCAGCCACTCATTTGCTGGCGATTGGTTATAACGTCACAGAACGTCGCCTTGATGTCAGCAGCTATGATTTATTAGCGTCCGAAGCTAGACTGGCGACATTTGTCGCCATAGCGCAAGGTCAACTACCACAGGAAAGTTGGTTCGCGCTCGGACGCCAATTAACCGTCGCAGGTGGAGAGCCGATCTTGTTGTCGTGGAGCGGTTCAATGTTTGAATACCTGATGCCTCTCTTGGTGATGCCGACGTTTAACAATACCCTGCTCGATCAGACCTATCGATCAGCGGTACAGCGACATATTGAATATGGGAAACAACGTGGTGTTCCCTGGGGTATTTCAGAATCTGGCTATAACGCATTCGATGCCAGCCTAAATTATCAATATCGCGCATTTGGTGTGCCAGGTCTTGGTTTTAAGCGTGGTCTTGGCGATGATCTCGTGATTGCACCATATGCCTCAATGATGGCATTGATGATCAATCCGGAAGAAGCGTGCAAGAATCTCCAAGAATTATCCAGGCAAGGATTTGAAGGGAAATTTGGATTTTATGAAGCTATCGATTACACGCCATCACGGTTGCCGCGTGGCCATAACAATACTGTTATACGTTCATTCATGACGCATCATCAAGGCATGGGTTTTTTATCACTAGCCTATGTTTTGCTTGACCGCCCAATGCAATCACGCTTCAAATCAGATCCATTATTTCGTGCAACTATGCCATTGCTTCATGAGCGAACGCCAAAAGCAACGGCACATTATTCCAACACCACGGAACTTGCCGACATACGCACTACATCAAGTAATCAGAAAGCGCAAATGCGTGTGTTGCAACGCGCTGATCCTCGTACTCCGGAAGTTCAGTTATTATCGAATGGCCATTATCATGTGATGATCACTAGCGCTGGCGGTAGTTACAGCCGCTGGAATGATATCGCGGTTACCCGGTGGCGCGAAGACACCACGCGCGATCACTGGGGCTCATTTTGTTATGTTCGAGAAATCGAAAATGGCCAATTCTGGTCAACTACATTTCAACCAACGTTGAAGCGACCAAGTAACTATGAAGTTATTTTTTCCGAGGGACGTGCTGAATTTCGTCGCAATGACAATAATTTTAATATGCATACCGAAATCGTCGTTTCACCAGAAGATGATATCGAGTTGCGGCGCACACGCATTGTTAATCACTCCCAAATTCGCAGAACGATTGACATTACCAGTTATGCAGAAGTAGTACTGGAATCTGCCGCGGCTGATGCAATGCATCCGGCATTTGGCAATTTGTTCGTCCAGACTGAGATTGTGCATTCGCAACATGCGATATTATGCAATCGTCGTCCACGCTCAAAGAACGAAAAAAATCCCTGGATGTTTCATCTTGTGTCGGTGCATGGCATTGAAGTTGATTCGACATCTTACGAAACAGACCGACTACAATTTATTGGCAGAGGCAAGACTGTAGTCGCCCCGCACGCTATGGAAGCACCCGGGCGATTAACAGACAGTCAGGGCTCGGTACTCGATCCTATTGTGGCAATACGTGCCCAGATCACACTGGGGCCAGAGCAATCCGTGAGCTTTGATATCGTGACAGGCATCGCGGAGTCACGTAACAACTGCCTTGAACTGATCGAAAAATATCAAGATCATCATCTGGCTGATCGTGTTGTTGAATTATCCTGGACCCAAAATCAAGTGATGTTACGTCAGCTTAACGCTAGTGATGCTGATGCACAGCTATATGGCCGTCTGGCTGGTTCGGTGATTTATGTCAATTCTCAATTGCGTGCTGATGCCAGCATTCTTATTCGTAATCACCGAGGCCAATCCGGTCTATGGAGTTCAGCCATTTCCGGGGATCTTCCCATAGTCTTGGTACAAATAAAAAACCAAACGAATATTGAATTGGTACGTCAACTAGTGCAGGCGCACTCTTATTGGCGATCGAAGGGACTGGTAGTTGATCTGATAATCTGGAACGAAGAACATAACGGCTATCGGCAATCATTGCAAGAGCATATATTGAGGTTAATTTCATCTGTCACTGGCATGCATACTATGGATAGACCAGGAGGCATTTTTGTTCGCATATTAGATCAGATATCCAACGAGGATCGCATCCTATTTCAGTCAGTGGCACGGGTTATTTTGAGCGATCGCCGTGGCACTTTGACCGAACAGATAAATCGTCGTGAGCCGCCGGACATTCGTATGCCACGTTTGGTCCCCAGTTTATCGCCCAGCTTTGTTTCCGTTCACAATCCATCCTTGTCAAATCAAGTAAAGGGAAAAACTTTATCAACCCCAGATCTGATTCTTTCAAACGGCATAGGAGGTTTTACGCTTGATGGTCAGGAATATGTCATTTCCACATCAGCTGAACACGTCACGCCCGCACCTTGGGCAAATGTGATGGCAAATAAAAAATTCGGTACCGTCATTTCAGAAAGCGGACAGGCTTACACCTGGGGAGAAAATGCACACGAGTTCCGTCTCACACCTTGGGCTAATGACCCTGTCAGCGATATTGGTGGAGAGGTATTCTATTTACGTGATGAAGAAACTGGACGGTATTGGTCACCTACCCCATTGCCTTGCCGTGGTGAAGGTGAGTATGTCACGCGTCATGGATTCGGCTACAGTGTGTTTAAGCATAATGAGGACGGTATTATTTCCGAGTTGACCGTTTATGTTGCGCTTGATGCACCAATTAAATATTCAGTATTACGCATTAAAAACGAATCCACAAAAAAACGTAAATTGTCTGCCACTGGCTATGTTGAATGGGTTCTAGGTGATCTACGTCCAAAATCAATGATGCATATTATTACCGAGATTGAACCGACAACTAATACTCTATGCGCACGCAATCCGTATAACACTGAGATTCCTCAACGCACCGCTTTTTTTGATCTTGATACTAGTTCACGCACTCTCAGCGGTGACCGGAATGAATTTATTGGTCGCAACAGATCATTACAGAATCCCGTTGCGATGGAGCATATTTGTTTGTCCGGAAAGATAGGTGCTGGGCTTGATCCATGTGCAGCGATACAGATGCAGTTTGAACTGACTCAAGGAGAACAACGCGAGATGGTGTTCATGTTGGGAATGGCAGAAAGTCGTCAGAGCGATGTCAGTCAGCTTGTACAACAACATCGCGGCGCAAAGGCTGCACATGAAGCGCTCAACGCGGTTCGGACTTACTGGAAACGAACCTTGGGCGCGGTCCAGATTCATACGCCTGACCCATCTTTGGATGTCATTGCAAACGGCTGGTTAATGTATCAAACCATTGCTTGCCGCCTATGGGCACGCAGTGGATATTATCAATCAGGGGGGGCGTATGGATTCCGTGATCAGTTGCAGGACACAATGGCCTTGGTGCACACCGAGCCAAAATTATTGCGCGAGCATTTGTTATTGTGCGCAGCTCATCAGTTCACTGAAGGCGATGTACAGCATTGGTGGCACCCACCCACAGGTCGAGGCGTTCGTACCCATTGCTCCGACGATTATCTTTGGCTGCCTCTAGCGGTCCATCGATATGTTACCAGTACCGGGGACACGGCTGTGTTGGATGAAATGGTGCAATTTATCGAAGGTCGTCCTGTCAATCCCGATGAAGATTCATATTATGATCTGCCAAGCCGTTCTGCACAGGTCGCTAGCCTTTATGAGCACTGCGTACGAGCGATTGAAAGAGGTCTGAAATTTGGCGAACACGGACTCTCACTCATTGGTTCATGTGATTGGAACGATGGCATGGACAAAGTCGGTGAACGAGGTAAAGGCGAAAGTGTCTGGTTGAGTTTTTTCCTATACGAAGTCTTGATGCGTTTTTCTGAGGTGGTGACACTTCGCAACGGCCTGCTATTTTCCCAAAAATGCCAAAATGAAGCAAACAAGTTACGCCAAAATATAGAAGCCCAGGCTTGGGATGGTGAATGGTATCGTCGCGCCTATTTTGATGATGGAACA
Organism: Undibacterium sp.; assembly: GCA_030645915.1. Lineage (GTDB taxonomy): Bacteria > Pseudomonadota > Gammaproteobacteria > Burkholderiales > Burkholderiaceae_D > Undibacterium. Next base: position 54,979 of record JAUSNO010000038.1, on the reverse strand, counting down.
CCGCTTGGATCTGCACAAAATGTCGAATGTCAGATCGATTCGATTTCACAAAGCTGGTCGGTATTGTCTGGTGCAGGTGCTCCGGATCGAACAAGCCTGGCGATGCAAGCGGCTGACCGCAGGCTTGTCAGGAATAAGGAGGCATTCATCCAACTACTCGACCCGCCATTTGATAAATCAGATCAACATCCCGGCTATATTCGTGGATATGTTCCGGGAGTACGTGAAAACGGAGGTCAATATACCCACGCGGCGATCTGGCTCGCGATGGCATTTATCAAGTTGGGTGGAGACGCCAACAAACAGCGCGCCTGGGAATTGATGCGCATGATCAATCCGGTTAATCATGGAAAGACGGACATTGATATAGCCAGATATGAGGTTGAACCCTATGTCATCGCTGCCGACGTTTACGCTGTTTCGCCTCATGTGGGACGAGGTGGCTGGACCTGGTACACAGGCTCGTCAGGCTGGATGTACCGTTTGATCATTGAATCCTTGCTTGGGATAAAACTGGAAAACGATAAACTCATTATTACTCCTTGTCTTCCAAAGGAGTGGACTAGCTATCGAGTGAATTATCGATACAGAGATACCGTCTATCAAATCACGATTACAAAAAACCAATCACCTACGGTAACCGGCAAAGTGATGTTGGATGGCGTAGAACTTTCTGACGGAATCATCCCCCTCATTGATGATAAGAACGACCATGAAGCAATCGTATTTGTGATCGATTGATCTCCTATTAAGTTAATGAGTGATGACCTGATTTTGGTTTGCGAAATCTCAATAGAAAAATATCTGTTCCTTTTAAAGTGGTTTTCGGTATCCGAATGACATGCAGATTAATGGTGCCAGCCATTTATAAAAGGAAACATAATCATGAAAACAGATGACGAATTAAAGGCTGATTTGATTGAAAGACTTGACGCCATTCCATCCATCAATGCATCTGAAATTGATGTCCGGGTTGACGATGGAATGGTGAAATTGAACGGAGAAGTCGATACGAATCAACTCAGATTTCAGGTGGAACGAACTGCCAGGCGCGTACATGGCATGCGAGGTCTGGAAATAAATATTACTCCACGTCACCATACTTCAAAGAAACATCACCTGGAGTGGTAGTCAGAATATTTTAATGTCATTAGTTTTTTAATGGACTGCGAGCCGTCAGGCTCGCTTTATAGAAATATTCATTATCAGGATGTGCTACGGTTCTGATCGAATGTAATGCGTTGAAGCAATTGATTTACTATAATCTCAGCTGTTTTTCGCTTCTCAATATCATTTTCAAACTGCCAATCCTTTATCGCTAATGACAGTCCATAAAGCGCATCACGTAACTCAAACAAGGTGGCACTTAGCTCTTCAACGAACTGAGTCAATTGCTCTTCCGATTCTGACTTTTCCATATCTGACTCTCTGATATCACATGTGATTTCAAGTTAATCAAGGATGAACCATACTTAATTCATACTTTGGTATTTTCACACTTTCGTTAAATAACGAGAACAATACTATTTCTAACTCATACCCATTTTTATTTTACTACTCGGTTTATACATTTAATCTTAAGAAATTACAGGTCTTTGATATATCTCTGGCCTGATGTTTTTTGTACCAAAAAATCATACGATTAATTCTTTGTAATTTTATTTTGCACAATTGCTACACGTGCAGCTTGCTCAACATTTTCGATGAAAGTGAACTCTATATGCTGTTTCGCAGATGAAGGAATATCCTCCAAATCATTTTTATTGCGTTCTGGCAACATCACCATTTTTATTCCTGCTGCCACTGCGGCGAGCACTTTCTCCTTGATTCCTCCGACTGGAAGGACTAATCCCCGCAAACTGATTTCTCCTGTCATCGCGATATCATTTCGCACAGGTTTATCAACAAAAAGCGAAGCCAACGCAATGAACATCGCAACGCCAGCGCTCGGCCCATCTTTTGGAATGGCGCCAGCTGGAACATGTATATGCACATCTGATTTTTCAAAAATACCGGTATCTAATTCAAACTCGGCAGCCTTGGATTTCACCAGCGTCAAGGCCGCCTGCGCTGATTCTTTCATTACATCGCCGAGTTGTCCTGTAAGGATAAGTCGACCGTTGCCTATCGTACGACTAGCTTCAATAAAGAGAATATCTCCGCCAACAGGAGTCCATGCCAAACCTGTCGCGACACCTGGCAAGCCTGACCGTAACGCAACCTCATTCTCGAATTTCGCAGGACCAAGAATCTTTGCTAAATCAGTCTCAGCAACGAGTACCCTCGCCACGTCTCCTTCTGCAATGCGAACCGCGACACGACGACAAATAGTGCCTATTTGTCGTTCCAGATTACGTACGCCGGCTTCACGCGTGTAGTCACGAATAATAGCGGCGAGCGCATCATCATCAATTTCAATCTGAGTCTGCTTCAAGCCACTTTCGCTAATTTGCCGGGCCACCAGATATTTACGTGCGATCTCACGTTTTTCCTCTTGCGTATAACCAGCTAATTGCAGCACCTCCATACGGTCACGTAATGGGCCGGGAATCGGGTCAAGCACATTGGCCGTCGCAATAAAGAGAACTTGCGACAAATCGTAAGGAACGGACAGATAGTTATCCTGAAAATTACAATTCTGTTCCGGATCAAGCACCTCTAGCAAAGCTGCGGATGGATCGCCATGGCTGCCACTACCAAGTTTATCGATTTCGTCAAGCATCATCACACAACCGCGAGTGCCAGCTTTTTTTAGTGCTTGAATAATTTTTCCGGGTAAGGCGCCAATATAGGTGCGCCTGTGTCCGCGCATCTCCGCCTCATCATGCACGCCGCCTAGTGAAACACGCACAAACTTACGGCCCAACGCTTTGGCTATCGACTGCCCGAGTGAGGTTTTCCCCACCCCTGGTGGTCCTACCAGGCAAAGAATCGGACCATGGCCACCGGGGTTTAGCTTACGTACGGCAAGAAACTCAAGAATACGTTTCTTGACCAGTTCGAGTCCAAAATGATCTGCATTCAAAATACCTCGAGCTTCCGCAACATCAATCACATCAGGCTCAGGCGTCTTCCATGGCAACTCAACCAACCAATCAAGATACGTACGCACCATCGAATATTCCGCAGAACTGTCTGACATACGCTCTAGTCGTGCCAGTTCTTTTTCAGCCTGTTTGGCAACTTCCTCAGGCATTTGTGCCTCGGCGATTTGCTTGCGCAATTCAGCCATTTCAGCACTATTTCCCTCTCCCCCTTCACCAAGTTCCTTTTGAATCGATTTCATCTGCTCACGCAGTACATACTCTCGTTCTCGCTTAGACATGCTCGCTTTGGTACGGCTATCAATCTGGCGCGAAATTTTCATTACATCAATTTTATGTATCACTAGTTTCAACAACCGCTCTAGACGACTGCGCAAATCCACATCCTCAAGCAATTCCTGTTTTTCAGAGGCATCAATATCCATATAGCCGGCAACCAAGTCGGCAAGTATACCGGCGGAATCTATACTCTCTACAGCATTAACCATTTCCTGGGGAGCTTGCGGCATTAACTGCAACACCTCCATTGCCCGTTCCTTGAGATGAATGAACAATGCCTCCACTTCCTTATCATGCGTGTTTGATGGCTCTACAACAATCTCTATTTTTGCCACGATAAAAGGAAAACCGTCAACGTAACCGACCACGCGAAATCTTTGCTGACCTTGACATATGATGTGATGAGTGCCTTCCGGTGTTGTAACGTAGCGCAGTATTGAAGCGACAGTACCCATCGTCGACAAATCGTCGGGACCAGGGGCATCTGCCAACGGATTTTTTTGCATCACAATACCAATTGGAAGCTCTGCCTTCACCGCGTATTGAGCTGCTGCAATTGAACTTTTACGACCGATCGCGATCGGCACTAATAAACCCGGAAATAACACCATATTTCGTACCGGCACTATCACCATCGTATTTTCAGGAATTTTTTTCAGCGAAGCAGAACTCATACTATCCGCTTCTGCGTCAGCCTTAGCTTTTTCAGGATCCGCATTTTCATCTTCCAGCAAAGAGATCTGATTCATTTAATTCGTCCAAGATGAAGACGCAGGCAGCCATTTTCCAATTGCATGGCAACCATACGATAATTACCGATTGGTAACGCGATGCGGCGTTCAAAGCGGCCATAGGGAATTTCCAAACATAAAATATTTCCCGAACCAACATGTCGACCAATTACCCTTTCGCCTCGAACACTGACGCAAGCCTCCTCAAGCGAAACATGTAAACTATCCGGCGCGACGCCAGGAAACGCTACTAATAAAAACAACTCTTCATCATTTCCGTACATATCGATAGGTGGCTCCCAACTCGGTACATCTTCCGTTTTTCCGAGTCGAAAGAATTGACGTTGAAGACGATCTGCACTTTCGAACAGGTCAATCGCTTCAGCCAGCATCCTTACTCTGGGGTTGAGATATAACATCAATTATTTCCTTCTTTAACCTGCGCATTATGAAATAGCAGAGTTGCCTACTCAATCCCATGCCTGACACTTTTTAAGTACAGGCCAGATAGTGAATTAAGAATAGATGCGGCAACTATTTCTACATTTGATAAATCGCAAAAATAGCAACAGCCATATTTTTCCGAGAAAACGCTTCACGAAATCATTAAAAATGAAAAGATCGTTTTCAATAAAATAATCAGGACAACATTAGTGAATCTAATTTTCAGCGACGTTCCTTGAGCTTTCGCAACTCAGTATTTAGCAGGTCGCTTGAAAATAGCTGTCTGAATGTACCAACCATATGGCAATGCCTGATAGATATATGCAGACATAGTCGAATATTGAATAATGCAACTCTATTCCCTGGACTCGGATTCGATTTTGGCAAAGGCACTTGCAGCCAGTTTGGGGCTGCCCATAGCCTCACATGAGGACCGCCATTTTGAGGATGGTGAATGTAAGCTACGGCCTTTGCTTGATCCGCGTGGCGCTGACGTCTACGTCATTTACAGCTTGCATGGCGATTCGCTCCACAGTCCACACGATAAACTATGTCGCCTGCTGATGTTTATCTCTACCTTGCGAGAACATGGTGCAGCGCGCGTAACTGCAGTAGTGCCATACCTTGCCTACGCACGCAAAGATAGACAAACGAAAATGTTTGATCCTGTCAACTTACGTTATGTGGCGCAGATGTTTGAGTCTTTGGGCACCGCACAAATGATCGTACTTGAGGCGCATAACGTTGCTGCGTTGCAGAATGCATTTCGATGCCAGATGATGCATCTTGATGTGCACCCTATCTTCGACGCTCTGGTGCTTGAGCTCGCGGGCACCGATGCACTGGCAATTGCATCGCCTGATCCTGGCGGAGTCAAACGGGCGCAACAATGGCGTGAATCGCTTGAAACCACGCTGAAACGGCCTGTCGGTTTCGCCATGGTGGATAAGCGCCGCAGTGCAGGTATAGTTAGCAGTGAAAATCTAGTAGCGGGAGATGTCAACGGTATGAGCGTGTTGTTGTTCGATGATCTGATCGCCAGTGGTGAAACGATGAACCGCGCAGCAAAGGCACTACTTGCAGCAGGTGCGCGTCAGGTAATTGCATGCGCTGCCCACGGCTTGTTCATTGATCCTGCTAGCGAGATTCTAACTAGTGACAATATCGCCAAAATTATCGTCACCGACAGCGTTCCACCATTTCGTCTGGCCGCTGATGCAGTGCTGCGCGACAAGTTATGCATTGCATCAGCTGCGCCCTTATTTGCACACGCAATCAAGTTAAGTCACGCAACGTGGCTGCGCTGAAGTCGTCTATTGCCACCAGCGCACGCGCGATATATCGCTGCGCCAACATAGGCCATTTTTCAGGTGCGCGTGGATGCGTATCCAATAAATGCGCTATGGAAAAACGTGCACGCAACATCGCCTTGTGTGCAGTATAAAAGTGCAACAACGCTTGAGAGGGGCGGTCATTGAGCGTATTCATGCATGCACTCATGAAATACGGACCGATCCAGCTTGCGCCTGCCATCTCGCATTCAAGACTCAAAAAAGAAATTTCATCGAAAGGATCAACCTCACGCAATTGAGGATCAAACTCAATGCAATCAATGACTAACGGCGATGGCATTAAACATACATGCTCGGGACGCAGATCGCCATGCCCCTCCAGCACGTGTTGATGGGATGCACGATATTGAAGCAAAGCGACAGCTTGTGTAAAAATTGTGCCAAGCTTGTCGATGGCAATGGCGGCGTCAGGCAGCTGCAACTGAAACTGCGGCAACAGCAATACATCGCTTATTACTAGTATCGACCGATGATATCGCATCGAAAATTCATTAGAACTAAGATGAACTTGATTTGCTTGTTGATAAAATCTGCATAAAACATTGACTAGCGCATCGATATCCTGATGTGAAATGCAACTATCTGAAATAAGGCGATGAAGCATACGAGAAGCTGGCAAACGTCGCATTAGCACGAGCCAATCAATAATCTCTACATCGATCGTCAAGTCTGACTCCGGCAACAAGGCAAAGCGTCCACTGCACTTCACCAGAGCAATCAAGCCGAGATAAACACCTGGCGCAAGTCGTGCATTCAGCCTTAACTCTTCTCGACAATAGAATTCACGCGCCTTGAGAGTAGTGAAATCAAGATAAGAAAAACGTACGGATTTTTTAAGTTTAAATACTTGGTCACCAACTAGGAACACCCATGACATATGGGTTTCTATACATTCTGGAGATTGTTGCTTATCTCCGTAGGCCTCGGCGCCCTGTAAAAATTCCAGCTTTGCATCAATATCAGAGATGTCGGGCATAGACAAGGCGGCCTCAAAAGAGACCCGCCAGCTGTTGAGGCTGGCGGTGGTGGCGAGAATCCCATTTCAGTTTGTCAAACTGATACGTCTGGAATCGTTCTCATCCGTCTTAATGTCGAACACTAAGACTCAGTTTAATTTCTTAAACTTTCCAGCTTTGTACTTCGTTAATCTGCCGCAGCGGTTTAGACAAAGTACAACTTCACTATATTGATCATTGCACAAATTGAATTGCGAATTATCAAATAAAACTACAAACATTTCTTCATCCGTATTTCTCGCCGCGGCAACAATTAAAGTGCGTATTGATGAGCACCAGACATAGAAGTAAATTGAGAATTGTCAACGGCGATGTCATATCATCGATTCAAAATGACCTTCATAGTGAATATGACGACGTGTCTAATATTTACAGTACGTCCATTATTTAATCACTCTTCACGTTCGGGAAAATTTGTTTTTATATTGTTTTTCATTCTAATTTTGGAGGTATTTTCATGATATCCGATAGAGAAATTAAAAAAAATGTCGAAGCTGAATTGCAATGGGATCCAGATATTAATACGACAGATATTGCGATAGCAGTGAAAAACGGTGTCGTCGATCTGGCCGGATATGTACCGAGTTACGCACAAAAATCACAGGCGGAATCTGATGTAAAGCGCATTGCTGGCGTTGTCGGCATAGCGAATGATCTTGAAGTACGCGTACCACATGTGGATAAAAAATCTGATCCAGAAATTGCACGAGATGCAGTAACGGCACTCAAAATTCAACTACCTACTCTTCATGAAAACGTTAAAGTTATTGTTCGTGACGCTTGGCTTACAATCGAAGGCAGTACGGAATGGCAATATTTAAAAGAGCGCGCTGAAGACGCTGTACGTCACCTAAAAGGCATTAATGGAGTGACCAATAATATCGTAGTCAAACCCAAAGTTTCCCCTTTAGAAATCAAACGAAAAATAGAAGAAGCGCTCAAACGCAGTGCCGAAATAGACGCTAATCGTATCATTGTCGAAAGCCATGATGGTGAAGTCATTCTAAAGGGGTCGGTACATACCTGGTTTGAACGCAAGGAAGCAGAACGTGCAGCATGGTCGGCACCCGGCGTCAAAAAAGTGGATGACAAAATTTTTATCCTGCCATATTGATTCAATCACACATTTCGGAGATAAATAATGAGTACATCAAAACTCGAAAAGTCAGCATGGCAATCATATTTCGATCATGTATCAAAGACCGTTGACGGAAAACTTGCAGAGATTGAGGTGGACTCACTGACGCTTGGAAGTCAGATCCAAGCAGAATGGGTGCCGTTTTTAGGTATCACCTACGATAAAAAAAATGACTTGATTGAAATCCTACTAGATGGCTTGGATCATATGATACGCAAACCATGCGATGTATATATTGAACAGAATGGCGTCGCATTATCCAGCGTTGAAATAATCGATGCGGACAATGTTAAACAGATTATTAAGTTACGTGACCCACTGATGTTGCCGGCACATTAAATGGACAATGCTGAAGTGGCCAATAACGCGTATTTTTATAGTTGAATGCCTCTCGGATTGATGGCGCATTCCTATCGACCAGTCAATTCTCATTGGGAGGAATTGAATTTTAATTAATTTTTTCATTCATTATTTTGGAGGTATTAATATGATAACCGATAGCGAAATAAAGAAAAATATTGAAGCAGAACTAAACTGGGATCCCGATATTAAATCGACTGATATTGCAGTGTCAGTAAAGAAAGGAGTTGTTGCACTGAGTGGATATGTTTCGACTTTTCCTCAAAAATTTCAGGCAGAACTTGATGTAAAACGTGTGACTGGTGTCAGTGGCATTGCCAACGATATCGAAGTTCGTTTGCCCAGTGTTGACAAGAGGCCAGATCCGGAAATCGCACGTGACGCAGTCACTGCATTGCAATTTCAGTTGCCAGTGTCGTATGGACACGTAAAAGTGTTGGTGCGGGATGGTTGGATTACTTTGGAAGGTGCTTTGGAATGGCAATATCAAAAAGAGAGAGCGGCAGACGCCGTTCGTCACTTGAAAGGTGTCAGTGGCGTTATTAACAGTATCAACGTACAACCCAAGGTTTCTCCGATTGAGATCAAACGAAAAATAGAAGAAGCTTTCATGCGTAGCGCAGAGATTGACGCAAACCACATTATAGTTGAGGCCAATGGCGGCGAAGTGATATTAAAAGGCTCTGTACACACCTGGTTTGAACGTAAGGAAGCCGAGCGGGCAGCCTGGTTAGCACCTGGAGTTACTAAGGTACAGGATAAAATTTCAATTCAGCCATATTAATTTATTATATTTTTCTTGAAGGGGAATTCGACCAGATCCTTGGCTAGGCATGCGCCACTGAAAACCTGGAATTCCCTTAAAAAATTGGAAGAATGGATCGTCACTGAATTGAGAGAAATTCTTGACCTCAAGCTCATGCGAACCGGTGACAGTAAGGCCAACGACGGCGGGTCCCGCTTGCTGCACGATGACTCGATAATTGGGGGTAGTTCCCGCAGGAAATGGAACGATGGGTGCCAAAGGCACTTTATTCGCTCTAGGGCTGCTGTCAGAAAACCAGTTTTTAGGATTAAGGTCAATACCTGTAGAAGTGGCAGCCAAAGCCATGCCAAGGGCAACCAGCGTCAATATTAATGCTTTACGTTTCATGGTTCTGCCTCTTCAAAATAACGAAATGCTGCGATTCCCAATGAGACATCAATTCGTTTGACTATTCATTAGGAAAAATACTGACTTCCGCAAACTTGGTTTCAGGCAGCAATTAGATTAAGTAATCCAAACCGATCCAGGAAGACATCCATGTTCTTTTAGCTATTGAACGTGTCAAGTATGTCGCCTGGAGATATCCGTTCTTCAAGTTAGCAATTGAAATCCTATCAATAGAGCGCCGACCTCTTTTGAGAATTATCAATCGGGTATCGATTGCATCGCTTAATCTTAAATCTCTGGACAACACATTGGTCTATTGGATTATCAGTGAATATGAAAGCCGAAGACATCAAGCATTCAAGGAAACCAACGCATGGTCGAGTTCGGCCTATGTCGATTGAAAAAAAAGGAAGAAAAGTAAATCAACGAAAAACAAAGGCGGAAGCTGAGAGCGCTACATCAACGCCCGCACAGTCCCCCGAGCTAGAGGGATTTGATAATGAACATCTATCAAAAGGAGATATTGAGCGTGGTGACACAGTCGACACTTTGCCGCCACTTGAACGCCAGACGGAAAATAATGAGGAAATAGATCTGCAAACGAAAATAATTAATCTTTGTATTTAAAGATGAAAGTGAGAAAAATTTTAATCATCTACTATTCACGGACTGGATTTACGAGCACTGTCGCCAATGAAATCGCCAATTCTTGCGGAGCTGATCTTGAATCAATTAGGGATATACGAAGGCGATTCGATGGAAAAAGTTACCTACGGTTGGTATTTGAAGCTGCAATGCATTCTGATACGCTCATCCGGCGTGTCAGATATGCGCCCGACAACTACGATGTCGTGGTAATCGGGACACCAATTTGGTGCTGGAATGTCTCCAACCCCATACGGACATATATAAAAAGCCATCGACATCAGTTTAAACGCATTGCATTTTTTTGCACTTATGGAGGATCAGGGCAAGTGAAAATTTTTCAAGATTTGGAGAAGCTGGCTGGACAAGCACCTATCGCCAGATTGGCAGTCAAAGATAGCGATATAAAGAATGAGCGTCAACATGAGGAAGTGAAAGAATTTACCGAAAAACTCAACAATTGCATTCTATAAAATTCAAACAATTACGTGAAGGAGTAAGCATGTTAAGCCAGCGACATGAAAAAATTTCTTATAAGACATCCGGATTTAAAGACACTTCCAAGAAATATTCTCTCAAGCTATCACTTCCTCTGGCTTCAAAAATAGAGGCATTGTCCAAGATGCATCCACAGAAGAAACGTACCGATCTGATTGTTGACTTGATTGATCTGGGACTCGCACAAGTTGAACACGCAGCATCGCATCCTAGTGCAGAGCCTCCCCTATTCCATCCGGACACAAAGCAAGCAATCTATCTTTTGAACGGGCCATTTGCTGAATTTCACGGTTTGATTCACAAACATCATCTGGCCATGGAGCGTGAGATTGACCAAGATGATACCGATCTCTTATATCCTGTCGATGAACATGCTCTTGGAAGATGGTAGTGAATGGTGCTCAACCTACCTTCATCATCAAATCTAGGTTGACGTGTGTTCATCAACCGTTTTTCACATCAATTAAAAGTCTTGCCGTAAGGGTCATACATGTGACGGCGCGACCATGCCAAGTTGGATGGGTGTTGGCCAGCCTTGACGCACACAATCTGATATAAAGAAATCCAGTCCCGATTAAAAGCATAAGCGCAACCGGCTAGATAAATTCGCCAAATGCGATATCGTCTATCGCCGACTAAAGTTCGAATTTCATCAGAACGCATTTCAAAATTTTCTGCCCAAATAGAGCAAGTCCTCGAATAATGCCGGCGTAAATTTTCCACATCAACCACTTCCAAGCCGCCCTCTTGTATCGACTTTAACGCCAGTCCTATATGCGGCAATTCGCCATAAGGGAACACGTACTTCTCGATAAATTCACCGTTCCCATACGGTGTCTCGCCGTTGTCGGCGTCCGTCGAAGTAATGCCGTGATTCATCGCGATGCCGTTGTCTGCCAACAATGAATGGATCTTTGAAAAATACCCACTGAGATTTTGTAAGCCAACGTGTTCAAACATGCCTACACTGGTAATTTTGTCGAAACTGCCTTTAACATCACGATAGTCTTGCAAGCGAATTTCGACACGATCACTTAAACCAAGTTGTTCTACTCTCTCCATCGCATGCGAGGCCTGATTTTCTGAAAGCGTAATTCCGACACATTTTGCACCAAATTTTTCTGCTGCCCGTATTGCCAAAGCACCCCAGCCGCAGCCGATATCAAGTAGCCTATCACCAGGACGAACCTGAATTTTAGTCAAGATATGGTCAATTTTTTTAATCTGCGCCGAAAATAAATCCTCATCACCATTTTCGAAATAGCCGCAGGAATAGACCAAATTTTCATCAAGCCACAATTTATAAAAATCGTTAGAAATATCGTAATGATATTGAACTGCTTTTAAATCCTTCTCTTTGCTTCGACGCAATTTTCGTGTAATACGTGCGAATTTCCCTTCTAATCTCAGGGTATGAAAAGCGAGCGAATTACCAACAGAGATGATCGCTCCTGGATTGCCTTCCACTTCTATTCTGCCATCGACATAAGCGGCACCGAGATTGGAAAGCGATGGCGTCAGCAGACACGCGATCGCAGATACATGCGGAACTTTAATAATGACTTGCGGTGTCTCGTGACCAAAATGCAGTTGTTGTCCATTCCATAGATCCACTCTTAGCGGCAATGCTGATCGGCTACGCAGGCCATTCGCCCAATGTTCAAGTTTCTTTTCCCAAAACATGACACACCTCCGAAATGTAAGCAACCAAACATCGTCGTATCAACATTACCCATTTCAAAAATCTCACCTGTATAAACTCATGTGACATCGATGATGCCTATTGAATAGTTCGCCAACTTCCATCGCGCTGACGGCAAGCAGTGCCATAAATTTTTTCTCGTTTTCCACCAACGACACCATCAACGGTAAATTCGCGACATGGTCCACTGTCCGCTTCATAGGTTTTTGTTGGTGTAAAGGTGTATTGATTCCCTGTGTCCGGATTTCGCCAATTTGTGGGCGTTCCTGTCTGAACAGTTTCCAATGAACGTGTGAGTTTCATACGATCCTGCTCATCCATGGCATGACCAATATTGCCGCCGACCGCGGCCCCAATCAGGGTACCCACAACTGCCGCCGCCGTGCTTCCATGACCGCCGCCGACTTGCGATCCAATCAGCCCACCCACTATGCCTCCTACCACCATCCCAGATTGCTGCTGGCTTGGTGGCGAAGCACATCCTGACAAAAAAAATGACACCAATCCAACCGATAGATAAAGAAATTTTGTGCTCATAGCGCTTTCCTCCATTAAATATTCCATACACAATAATGGGGTCTCGCAGCGCTCATTCCTTTGATAACTGTCAAGGGAGGAAACGAAGACAATAGGGGAAATAGTGAAATAAGAACCCATGCGCCCGACTCATCTTCAGAGCATTTGAAAATTTCAATAAAATGTAATGTACAGAGATAATTCGCTCAGAATATGCGAATAAAAAGAAGCGCAATTCTATTTTGCATTCAATGCAGATGCCATCGCAATAAACAATGCGAATTAAAAATAACCTTTGTTTTGAAATCGCCTCAATTGACAAATTGAGTCATCTTTCATTAGTTACGTTTCAGTTACGCTTCAAGCGTTCGTCAATGTTTTGCATATGACTGACGCGTGAAATATCCGCCAGTGTTGATGTGAGTCTCTCGATAATGTCATCCAAAGTGACTATTCCGACCAGCACGCCAGCAGAGTCAACCAAAGGTACGCGACGAATTCCTGACCCGCGCATACGCTCCATCGCGATCTCAAGCTGTTCGCCTTCATAAGCAATGACCAGCTTGCGTGACATCACATCGCTCGCAGTCAACGTATTCGGATCTTCTTTCTTCGCGAGTACCTGCACGACCAGATCTCGATCCGTGACGATTCCAACTGGCACAGGTTCGCCACTACGGTATTCGACAACGACCAGATCTCCGACATGTTCACTACGCATTAATTCAGCGACTTGCAAAATGGTGGCGTTTGCGGTGCACGTTTCAACCTTACGGGTTCCTACAGTCCCAGCATACATAGCGTAGCTCCTCAGTGATAACTCGGTTAGTACATCATGTCATTTAAGCCAGAAGCGGGAGTCGCTGCTGGTTTTGGCGCTTGCGCTATCATGCAATCAGTTGTCAGTATCAATCCAGCAATAGACGCCGCATTTTGCAGGGCCGAACGTGTCACTTTGGCCGGGTCGATAATTCCCATTTCAAACATGTCACCAAAGGTTTCGTTCGCAGCGTTGTAACCAAAGTTGGCACTTCCCTCTACCACTTTATTCACAACAACCGATGGATCGACACCTGCGTTAATTACAATTTGTCTTAACGGTTCTTCCAATGCCCGTCTCACGATGCTGATGCCTGCGTTCTGATCCACATTATTGCCATGCAAAGCATCGAGAACATGCAGAACGCGTATTAAGGCAACACCACCGCCAGGGATGATGCCCTCCTCAACTGCGGCGCGGGTGGCGTGCAAAGCATCTTCGACGCGAACCTTACGTTCCTTCATTTCCATTTCAGTAGCCGCACCTACCTTGATCACGGCCACGCCGCCTGAGAGCTTCGCCAGACGCTCCGTTAATTTTTCGCGATCATAATCACTTTTGGTGAGATCAATATCTTTGCGTATTCCGGTGATATGCGCGGCGATCCGGTTTGTATCGCCACCGCCCCCGACAAGCGTCGTGAAATCTTTAGTTACCTCGATGCGCCTTGCCTTGCCCAACTGTTCAATAGTCACGTGTTCAAGATTAGCCCCTGCCTCCTCTGCAATGACAGTCGCTCCCGTAAGAACGGCAATATCTTCCAGCATCGCCTTGCGTCGGTCGCCGAATCCCGGGCCTTTTACTGCGCATACTTTAAGAGCACCACGTACGCTATTGACGACCAAGGTGGCCAAGGCCTCTCCATCGATGTCCTCTGCAATGATGAGCAAGGGTTTGTCTTGTTTGACGATCAATTCAAGCAAAGGTAATAATTCGCGAATCCCCGAAATTTTTTTGTCACAAACAAGTAAAAACGCGTTTTCCAACACCGTGGCTCTTTTTTCCACGTTATTGACAAAGTATGGCGACAGATACCCCCTGTCAAATTGCATCCCTTCGACCACTTCCAATTCGCTTGCCAGGCCTGATCCATCCTCAACCGTCACTGCGCCATCCTTGCCGACTTTTTCCATCGCTTCTGAAATGAGATTTCCTACAGAGACGTCCGAATTGGCTGAAATGGAAGCAACCTGTGCGATTTCCTTGCTGCTTGAACATGGTCTGGCGATATGTTTAAGCTCGACAATCAACGCATCAACCGCCAAGTCAATGCCGCGTTTGATATCCATCGGATTGATACCTGCCGTGACGTGTTTCATGCCTTCCCTAACAATCGCCTGCGCCAGAGTCGTCGCGGTGGTCGTGCCATCACCGGCGACATCGCTAGTGCGACTGGCGACCTCGCGCACCATCTGCGCACCCATATTCTCGAACGGATCAGTAATGCTCACTTCTTTAGCGACCACTACACCGGAATTTGCCAGCAAAGGGGGGCCAAAACTGCGTTCTATGATGACATTGCGTCCACGCGGACCTAAGGTAAGCTTTACCGCATCGGCTAAGATATTGACGCCAGCAAGCACCTTCCTGCGTGCGTCCTCATGAAATATAACCGTCTTATTTGGCATTGAGATTCCTCTTATCGACAATGTGCATCTGTTCTGAAGCTGTCTCCTATAGCAAAGATTCTCGTTTTTCCGGAGTTGCAGAGTTGACTTTAATCAAAATTCAAAACAAATCTCGGCGATCGCCGCACTAGTGCGACATCAGTACTGGCAATGTCATTTTTTTCAACATTGCACGCGTCGTGCCACCCAAAACCAACTCGGTGAAACGACTATGGCCATACGCACCCATAACAATTAAATCAGCTTTGAGATCGGCTGCCCGGTACAGCAGCCAATCTGCGGGAGTGACGTCAATGTCCTCGTTTCTATCTAGATCAACTAAAACGTCATGTTTTGCCAGGTAAGCGGCAATATCAATCTCAGGCAGGTCATTTTTTTTATCGACTTTCTCCAACACTGTCAGCACGGTGACCAGCTGCGCTTGCTTTAACAATGGCATCGCATCTGCCATGGCGCGCGCCGCTTCACGCCCGCCATCCCAGGCAAGAACAATACGACCAAATGTTTTTGGAAAAACACCTGAATGAGGCAGAAAAAGTACCGGTCTACCGAGCTTAAATACAAACCGTTCTGGAAAATCCTCACCAAGATCAGTTTCTAGATCCGATGGATTACTCTGACTCAGAATACTCAGATCAGATGCTCTGGCCTGCGCTACCACTTGTTTAAATTCGGTGCTTTGATAATCAACCCAATCAAAATTGACACCTGATTTTCTTGCCACGGTACGAAAATTCTCTTTTGCCAGATCGCGTTTTTTCTGCACCCCTGCTTCCCATTCCACCATCACTGGCGCCCATTGCGCATAAGGATCGTAATAAAATTGGGGCGAATAGCTCAAATGCAGGCCTGTCAGATGCGCGTCATGTTGCGCCGCTAGAGCAAGTGAAAAATCCAGGCGACTGGATGATGCGGCACTATTGTCGAGAAAAACCGTCATGCTTTTGTAGCTCATTTCTTTCTCCCCTTTGCTCGATTTCATTGCTAATGAAAAGCGACTTTCACGTTAGACACCCACCGGAAAGGTCTCTGGCGCCTCTCCCGTATGCCACATACTCGCGATCTCCAGAGGTTCCACCGCGCGCGTACGATCAAAATGCACAACGGCATCGAACTGTTGCGGCACATGAGAGAAAAAATAATGGCTTTGCCGTTCTGTCTCAGGCCGATAGATGACGCCAATGGCGCGCTCTAAGCGACGGCCGGACAAGGCCTTGGTCAATGGATTTTCCTTATCTAACGGAAGCATGAAATTCCCTACTCCCGAATCATGCAGTGCTGCCTCAAAGCTGCCGATTAGCGCAGGTCTGACACGCTTGCGCTCCGCTGGCGCATCCCAGTCAGATGCGGCAGTGACCGTCCCCTCATAGGTAGAAAATCCTATTAATACAGCCTCTTTGCCATACCGCTCACGCGTGAGTTGCCCCACATTCCATTCGCCTAATTGACCGACCTCAGTCGCCCGCGCATCGCCAATGTGTGAGTTATGAGCCCACACGACAATTTTGGCTGGTTGATCCTCACTATTTTTCTCTGATAGATGCTTAGCCAGCGCATCCAGCGTTTCGGTCATGTGACGGTCACGCAGGTTCCATGACGACACATGCCCCTTATACATCGAGCGATAATATTCTTCCGCATGCATGACGAGACGGGCATTCTGCTGCGCATAAAACAAGGCATCCACCGCATCACCGCCGTCATTTTTCACATAATCGGCTGCATGCGCATTCAGATCCTTTAATTGCTTAACGACCTCTTTTTCGCATGAAGCGGACAAACCTAGTCCGGCGGCATAACCATAATGCTGGCTCTCCTTATTGTAGTGATCAAAGCAGGCGTAACGGCCACGAGCGCGTCGCGCTTCGGCCGGATCTACTTTATCGAGGTAGTGCAAGACTTCTTCAATAGAAGTAAACATACTGTACAAATCGAGTCCATAAAAACCGACTTTGGACATTGGCGACAGAAGACTATCGTTGTAGCCGCGTAACCATTCCACAAAATCCACCACGTCCTTGTTACGCCACATCCAGGCTGGAAATCGTTTAAATCCTGCCAGTGATTGCCTGGCATCGGAGTCCGTATAGAATCCTCCCGTATTCAATGTATGGCGAACATAGCGATTCACGCGATAGGCATCTGGCCAGTCTGCTTCAACCGCAACGGCGGTGAAACCTTTTTCGGCGATTAACCTCTGGGTAATAAGAGCTCTTTCGCGATAAAACTCATGCGTACCATGACTCGCCTCTCCCAGTAAAACAAACCTGGCATCACCAATCAAATCCATCAAGGGGTCATAATCGCTTTCGGAGCCAGTCAGAACATGGGCGGATTGAGCGATGAGAGCACTTAATGCGGATGTGCCATGGGATCGATCGGATGATTGTTTAACAGTTAACATGATAGATTGATCGCCCTCATTTAAATTGACGTCGAAAGTGTCTTTACATTTCATTCGTCATTTGTCACTCAACATGCAGTTTTCGTTGGTTCTTGTTCCACAAATCAAAATGCCAATGACACCATTGAACAGCAAGCGAGGCTACCGTCTGCAGCTTGCCCGACTCTTCGAATAAATGCGTTGCACCTGGAATAATTTCCAATTTTTTTTCGCAATGCAGATGCGCATAAGCCTCACGATTCAAATCGATGACAACCGTGTCATCGCCACCGACGATAAGCAAAGTTGGCGCAGTCACTTTCTCAAGCACCTCGTGCCCCGCCAAGTCAGGCCGGCCGCCGCGCGATACCACAGCCGCAATGTCGTCACCGAGATCGGCTGCCACTTGAAGTGCCGCAGCCGCGCCGGTGCTGGCACCGAACAAGGCAATTGGAAGAGATGCAACCTCGCTGGATCTTAGCCAGTTACCTGCCGCATGCAGACGCTGTGTCAGTAAAGCGATATTGAAACGGTTTTGATACTCTTCGTCTTCTTTTGGTGTCAGCAGATCCAGCAACAACGTGCCGATTTGCACCGTTCTCAATGCTTCCGCAACATAATTATTTCGTTGACTAAAACGGCTGCTTCCACTGCCATGGGCAAACAACACTATGCCAATCGGATGCTCGGGCAACTCCAGCATCCCCTCTATCTCAACAGCATCCGATTTAATTCTCACCAGCTTGTTTTTGATCATTTCTGTTTCCATTAATCTTCTTCTATGACAAGTGTGCATGCTGCACACAACAAGCTATTTCTAGACCTGGTAATGCGAAACCTTATCTTCTCGCTCTTTCGTTCCCTGTGCGGCATCATCTAACAGTCGAATGACATCATCATCAGAAGTTTGCGTAAAATTTACATACCACGTGCCGACCGCATAGAACGGATCAGGTGTGCGCAAGCAAATAATGTCGTCCACGTCAGATCTCAACTTCTCAAATGACTCTGCAGCACCGACCGGTACCGCCACAATAATCTTGGCAGGATTAGCCTTGCGCACGGCAAGCGCCGCCGCTTTCATTGTTGACCCTGTTGCCAAGCCATCGTCCACCAAAATCACCACGCGTTTGGCTAATTCCAATGGCGGGCGACCAGCACGATAAAGTTTCTCTCTTCGCTCCAGCTCAAGCAGTTCTCCTTGCGCCACTGTATCGATCACACGTTCTGAAATGCCGTAAGAACGCACGACATCCTCTTGCAAAAATCGTGTGCCTCCGCTGGAAATTGCGCCCATTGCGAACTCTTCATGTCCTGGCATTCCCAGCTTGCGCACCAAAAAAACATCTAGCGGCAACTGCAAATGTTTGGCGACCACATATCCAACAGGTACGCCGCCACGAGGCAACGCCAGCACTATTGCGTCTGTACGTCCGGCATAGGCACTCAGGTGCTGCGCGAGCATCTCGCCCGCCTGCTCGCGATTCTCGAATCGATTTCGATCAAACATTCCTGCTCACCCATTAGCTATTCACTTTCTCAATATAGAGGGAGAGCGAAAGGCCGCGTTTGACAATAATCAATAAACAAATGTAGTCAATGCGCAACTCGTGTCGCCGTCTCAACATTCGCAGTTGATCAATTTTTTGATGAATATCAACGCCCCCATATCGAGAGAAATCATAGTAATGTATCCAGATAGATCATGAGCGCTGACAGGTTGTCACTGTCTATCGGATCAATGCGCAAGATGTCTTTACCGCCGATATTGTGTTCATCAATCAGATGGGAGATTCCTTATGAATTATTTGAAATTTATTCTACTGACGCTACTGCTCGTCACTTTATCCGGGTGTGGATATAACACAATGCAAGCGCAGGATGAACAAATAAAAGCCAGCTGGTCTGAAGTTGTGAATCAGTATCAACGGCGCGCGGACTTGATCCCGAATTTAGTCAACACCGTGAGGGGGTATGCAGCTCACGAAAAAGAAGTGCTGACTCAGGTAGCCGATGCGCGTGCGCGGGTTGGTTCTATCCAGGCAACCCCGGCCTTGCTGAATGATCCGCTCGCCTTTGAAAAATTTCAGCGCGCGCAGGGTGAGCTTTCTGGTGCCTTATCCCGGCTGCTGGCGGTTTCAGAAAATTATCCGCAGCTAAAGGCCGATGCCAGTTTCCGCGATCTGCAAGCGCAACTGGAAGGCACTGAAAATCGTATTACAGTCGCACGCAATCGCTATATCAAATCGGTAGAAGAATACAACGTTACAGTGCGTTCATTTCCATCCAATCTGACGGCGATGGTCATGAGTTACAAGGTTAAACCCAATTTTACTGTGGAGAACGAGCGCGCCATTGCTGCTCCACCTAAAGTGGATTTTGATAAAGCAGCAAGCACACCAGAAGTACCGTCACCCGGAGTGAGCAAGTGAAGATAGCGAGGCTGGTAAAAGCGCCGGTTTTCTTTCTGGCGCTTTGTTTTGCCATGTTTGTTGCTGCGCAGGTTGCTGTCCCAGAGCTGGTATCCCGTGTCACCGACAGTACAGGCACCCTCACTGCGGAACAAAAGGCAAATCTGGAGCAAACCTTAAAGGATTTTGAAACAAGGAAAGGTAGTCAGATTGGCGTCTTGATCGTATCGACTACTTCACCGGAAGCGATAGAACAATATTCTCTGCGGGTTGTTGAGCGATGGAAACTGGGACGCAAGAAAGTTGATGACGGTGCGCTGTTAATTATCGCCAAAGACGACAGAACTTTACGCATTGAGGTTGGCTATGGATTTGAAGGCGTGCTCAACGACGCCATATGTCAACGCATTATCAGTGAAGTAATTACGCCAAAGCTCAAGCAAGCGGATTTTTATGGCGGCATTACCGATGGCGTTAATCGCATGATCCGCGTAGCGGAAGGTGAACCCTTGCCACCCGTGCGCGAACAAGCCAATAATGAGATAGAAATAAAACCTTATATTCCTCTCATTTTTATTCTGGCCTTGGTCGTTGGGGGTGCTCTACGCGCCATATTTGGTCGGTTGCCAGGTGCCATCGTGACAGGTGGGGTCATGGGATTTCTCGCCTGGCTATTTGCCGGAGCAATATCGATTGCACTTCTCTCAGGTCTCCTTGCCTTCGTGTTTGCCTTGCTAGGCGGTGGCGTGGGAAGATTTATTGGTGGTCAACACGGCGGTTTCAGTGGTGGTGGAGGGTTCGGCGGCGGTGGCGGTAGTTTTGGCGGCGGCGGTGCTTCTGGAAGGTGGTAATGATGATTGACCTAAAACGCTGCGCCCACCATCTTACTTCGACCAACTGGCACTTTAAACGAGCATTTCCGCAAGAAACCTTAAATGCGATTGAATGGCGGATCAAAAACAGCGAGGCAAGACATCTCGGAGAAATCAGATTTGTCATTGAAGTCGCACTATCAGGTGCGTTACTTTTTCGCAAGCAAAGTGCGCGAGAGCGGGCGATAGACATATTTTCGCAATTGCGCATATGGGATACCGATTATCGTAACGGTGTACTGATTTACTTATTGCTGGCCGATCACTCAGTGGAAATCGTCGCCGATCGCGGCATCGATATCAAAGTGGGCGATCCAGTGTGGAAAAAAATATGCCACGACATGGAAGTCGCCTTTCATGACAAACATTATGAGCAAGGAGCTTTTGGCGGCATAGATGCGATCACCCATTTGCTGACGCAACATTTTCCCGCAAACGCATTTAATAAAAATGAATTGCCGGACAATGTCATGATTCTTTACTAAATAATAGCAAGAACCCCGCGCCTGCAAAAAGCACTGTCTGAGTTTTTTTTGACTGTACTCGACAGACGTAGATAACACTGGGCCGAAGTACATCATGATGAACATTGCCAAGCCAAACAAACAAGAGCGGCGAATTAAGCGTGGAGCGAATGCAGTCGCGCCAGCGCCCTTGATATTATCGAAACGGATGAGCGTCGAACAGTCGTTCCAGATCATCGTCTTCAATTGCCTGGGGCAAATTGAAGCCAACGCCGCGAACATGATAGAAAAATATGATGTAGAGAGTCTGCATCAGATGCGGGTTGGATTGCGCCGCCTGCGCAGCGCCACGAATTTATTCGACACAATATTGACACTGCCAGACTTTCTTCAAGAGGAACTCAATTGGCTTGGTACGCAACTTGGCGCCGCGCGCGACTGGGATGTATTGACGACATCGACATTGCCGACGCTAATCGGTGCGTACACGGGGACGCCGGGCGATAAGAAAAAATTGCAACAAGTCATGCTTGCCGCATTAGATGTGGCCTACGAGAAACACCAGACCGTGCTGGTGACAATCCGCTCAAAACGCTACGCGCGCTTGATTGCATACGGCAATACCTGGGTGGATGGATGCGAATGGCGCAATGGCATGCCAAAGAAAGAAAAGAGTCGCCTTACACGTCGCATCAAAAAATTCGCCAGAGAATTAATAAGGCGCAAGCAACGCCGCCTGCGCAAGAGACTCAGACAATGGCAAGAGAGTGATCAGCAGACACTTCATCGCCTCCGTATCGTTGTAAAAAAATTGCGTTACGCAGCAACATTTTTCAGTTCACTCACCACATCAAAAAAAATTAAACCATATTTGCTTGAGTTATCGACGATTCAGGAAGAACTCGGCCGGAAAAATGATAGGGAAATTGCCAATCAATTGCTCACCCAATTGCAGGCGGGTGACGGAGAGATGGCGGGCAATGTTCATTTTACCCGGGCATGCATGGCCTCAATGCCCGGCATCGAAACCAAAGAAACCCGTAAGTTATTAAAAAATAGTGTTCAAAAGAGACGGTTCATTTAAACCCAGATTTCCCATTAGACCTCTATCACTTCGCAGAAAAGCTGGTGGAGTATGGCGTCCAAGGGAATAACACCATCGCGGTTTGAGTGCGAGCGCTACAGCGGCATTTGCACATCCGGCGAGCTGTCTAGCTTTGTTGCTCCTCCTAGCAGAATGCAGTCTGCTTCGTCGTCTCGCCTAGCTAGCCAGCCCGCCAAATGCACACTTGCCGCTGTCCTAATGGAAAATCTGGGTTAAAAAAAACAACACGACCCAGAAAGGAGAAATACAAGGAAAATTCATGCAAATCTACCGCGTGCCTCTATCCGCTAGGGCACAGGCGACCTCTATATCAATAGAAATCTTAAAAATGGCATGCCCACCACGCACTATCCATGCGGGTTTCAGGCCATATAGGCTGGAAACCCGCATGGATAGTGCGTGTCAGGGCTATGCTATTTAGCGTTTTCTATGTTAACAAGCAGAACAGCCTTGTTGCAACACTCTCATTAAAATCTATTCAATCCTATTCAGTCCTTGTAATATGACGAAGAAATTAACCTTGTCACACTTACCATGGGGGACATTAGCGTGACTAAAAATTTTCTTCCATGGCGCTCAATCCACGCCAGAATCACGTTGACCACCTTAGGCCTTTTTTTAGTGAGTCTCTGGTCACTGTCATATATCACCAGCCAAATTTTAAGAAAAGATTTACAACGACTGTTGAGTGAGCAGCAATTCGCCACGGTCTCTATGGTGGCGACCCGCCTGAATGACGAGTTGAATACCAGATTTAGATCTCTCCAGAAATATGCCGAATTGTCCTCTGAAGCCATGCTCAAAGGAGCATCCTCCATGCAAACAGAGCTCGATCATCATCCGCTCTTGAAGGAACTGTTCAACAACGGACTATTCGTCTGCGCCCCCGATGGAACGACTATCGCCAACACTTTATCGTCAGAAAACCTATGCCGCGAACACGTCAATGTTGCGGCGGTCACTGCCGCGTTGAAAGAAGGTAAATCCACAATCGGCCAGCTCGTGGTTAATCAAGATAAACGCGACGCTGCCTTTGCCATGGCAACGCCAATTTATGACGCCAACCGTAAGATAATCGGTGCACTGGCTGGCATGATCAGGCTTAGTACGCCAAGTTTCTTAGATAAATTCACAGAAAAACCCTATGGAATGACTGGTAGCTACCTGATTGCGGAACCAAAACAACGTTTGATCATCAGCGCAACCGAAAAAAAACGCCATATGGAAATACTGCCCCCTGCCGGTGTCAATCCCGCATTGGACCGATTTCTTCTTGGCTACGAAGGATCGCAAATAATGCGTAACCCACTTGGTGTGGAGATATTAGCGTCTGATATCGGCATTCAAAAAACCGGTTGGGTGTTAGCTGCAATATTGCCAACCGAAGAGGCTTTTGCTCCGATAGTTCGCATACAGCGACACATGATGATAGGTACGATCTTACTGACCCTTTTGTCCGGTCTATTAAGCTGGTGGGTATTAAGGCGACAACTTGCGCCGCTCATTGAAACTGCCAAAATACTCGATGACATCGCCAACAACAGGCAAGAGCGCCAAACTTTGCCCATTGTCAGAGAGGATGAAATCGGCAGGCTGGTCGGTGCCTTTAATCATTTACTGGATGGATTGAATCAAAGAGAAGTCGCATTGCAAAAAAGCGAAATATTCATCCGCGCCATTATTAATTCGGTCCCCGCAAAAATCGCTGTGCTGGACCATGAGGGCGTCATCACCATGCTCAATCAGTCGTGGATACGTTTCAATGAAGAGAACACATTAGTGGCGGGAATATGTACGTCGAAGGCTGGAATAGGTGTTAATTATCTGGATGTTTGCCGTACCAATGCGAACCTGTCGATGAAGGATGATGCCCTGCGTGCGTTAAATGGCATACAAGCGGTACTCAACGGTTATTTGCCCGATTTTACAATGGAGTATCGCTACGAATCACCAAGCCGGCAGCTATGGTTCAATCTGGTCGTTACGCCTCTTGATCATGATCAACGAGGAGTCGTAGTCTCACATACCGACATCACCGGACGCAGGCAGGTTGAAGAGTCGCTGCGGTTGTTCCGCGCCAGTATGCAAGGGGCGTCAGAAGCCATTATTTGGGTAACGGCAGACGCTCGTATCGCGGATGTTAATACCGCGGCAAGCCAATTGTTGGGGTATAGCGCTCAGGAATTGCTTCAGATGCAGATATCAGATATCAGCCAGGTGCAACCGTTGAACCGGGAGGACTGGACTGAATACTTTAACCGGCTCCGACAGCAGGGTTCGATGAAATTTGAATCATTGCTTCGGGCCAAAGACGGCAGACTGATTCCCGTTGAGGTGATGGCAAATTATGTGAGGCATAGCGGAGAAGAATTTAGCTGCGCGTTTGTACGAGATATTACCGCGAGAAAACAAAGTGAATCGGCACTCGAAGCGGCCAAGGCTGAAGCAGAAAAAGCCAATAATGCCAAATCGCGTTTTTTGGCCGCTGCAAGCCACGACTTACGTCAGCCACTTTCGGCCCTTTCGTTGTATGTCAATTTACTGGAGCATCATGTTTCGCCTGACAGCGGCGATATAGTGAGCAGTATTCAGCATTGCGTTGTCAGCCTGTCGGAACTACTGACGGATTTGCTTGATATCAGCAAGCTCGATGCTGGGGTGGTTACCCCAAAACCATCTGATTTTTTCCTCGACGATCTGCTAACAAGCCTGGCTTCTGTGTACGCAGTCGAAAGCGCAACTAAAAATCTGCAATTGCGAGTGCGCCCCTCAGGCATCGCCGTACACTCTGATCAGCGGCTCTTGCATCGCGTCATCGGCAATTTGATTTCCAATGCGATTCGCTACACTGAAAAAGGTGGCGTGCTGATTGCCTGCCGTCGATACGAAGGCAAACTGTGGCTTGAAGTCTGGGATACCGGAATGGGGATTCCAGAAGGAAAGACAAAAATTATTTTTGAAGAATTCAGACAACTCGGCGATGAGGCTCGCAACCGGGGGAGCGGTTTGGGGCTGTCTATCGTCAGCAAGATGGCATCCCTATTGAACTTGCAGATTCGCGTGCGTTCCCGCTTGGGGACTGGTTCAATATTTTCTTTAGAGCTACCGCCAGCAATCAACCACCAGAATGATTCAGTTGAAGATGCAAGAATCACCGCTTCTGATCAAGCAAGTTTGGCGAATGAGAATGAACAATTTCAGCATGCTCCGCCCACCACATCTCAATTTTCAGAACCAGCATCGATACAGCGGCATGACAAACCGTCCGGAATAAACACATTGAAGATTGGCATTATTGATGATAATCCGC
The DNA here is from genome assembly GCA_030645915.1 of Undibacterium sp. Classification (GTDB taxonomy): domain Bacteria; phylum Pseudomonadota; class Gammaproteobacteria; order Burkholderiales; family Burkholderiaceae_D; genus Undibacterium. The sequence goes on along the minus strand of JAUSNO010000038.1, from coordinate 29,108 downwards.
AAGTACTTCAGGCGTTAGCATTTGCGTTGGAAAATAGTGGTTATCAGGTGATTGCCGCGACAAATTGCAAGCAGCTCATGGAAAGATTAAGGACTGACGCGCCGAATCTGATCCTGTCTGATTATCGACTCGCTGCGGGTGAGAATGGTTTTGAAGTGATTGCTGCAGCAAGAGCCAAATTTGGCGCAGATTTACCCGCCATTATCATGACGGGCGATACCGATCCGTCAATGATACGCAGCATGGGTGGCCATGGCATAACAATACTTTACAAACCGGTGCAATTCGACACGTTACAAGCCGTAGTCAATGATGCTATCCAACAAGGAAACCGATGAAATTGCGCATACTGTTGGCTGACGACCATGTCCTATTTAGACACGCAATACGCATGACTCTACTGACTGTGCCTGATTTTGAAATCGTCGGTGAGGTGAGCAATGGCCAGGACGTACTCGACACGATTAAACAAAGTCAACCTGATGTGGTGTGCATGGACATTAACATGCCAAATCTTGATGGAGTTGAGGCGACGCGACAACTTCATACAGCGCATCCCGAAATAAAAATCATTGGCCTGTCTTCACATATCGACCCTTATCTCGCCGCCAGAATGATCGATGCGGGTGCAATTGCCTATGTGGACAAAGCAAGCGCGGGAAATGATCTACCCCTTGCAATCCAGCAGGCACGTCAAAATCGACTGTTTCTCAGTCCGGCATTAGGAATTAGGGATGGTAACGAACTGGCACAATATCGATAGTCCTCAATCGTCGACGGATTTCTAGGAGTAAGCAAGATATCAAATGTAAATCCCCTCCTCCTAAAAAATTATCTCGCTCCCTTATGATCTTTTTGGCCGTCATTCTTATGTCGGCCCACCACTTCGTTTTGTTCCGTTTTTTGTTTATTTTTATTGATCGTATCGTCAGCCAAAGGCTTGGCGTATTTTGTTTTTTTGGTCTGATCTTTAATCGGCTGGGGCATGAAAAACTCCTAAAATGAATGATGCATTGTTCACTACAAATAACGATTTTTTACCAACGAAAATACCTCAACCACACCACCAGATAAATTTTTAAGTAATTGCTGAGCCGCTGATGTTTTATAGAATATCTGCAATTTCACTCATCCGAAATACCAAGAAAGGCCAAAATCAGATACCTGTTTTTCAGTAAATGTATGTCATTCACTAAGCCCTTCAGCGCATTCACTACCTATATTTAGGTAAAAACACTACTTAGTTTTGATTAGACAAGCATGCTGGGCGCAACGCCGGCCTTAAAAAGAACTTGTTTACAGTGAAAACTACCCCATACATTTGATGAAACGGCTACACTTTTAAAAATTTCAGCATGCCTAGGTTAATATCGAAACATGTTTAAGGAGAATTTAATTTTGTCCGTCAAGACCGCTTCCAAACGTCGTGCCAAGAGCGACATCAGTACTGTTGTCGATAATATGGCGACCGCGCCATGCATTGCGGGCATTGGCGCCTCTGCTGGCGGCTTCCGTGCGATTAGCAATTTTCTCCAGGCCTTACCTGCCAATAGCGGTGTTGCTTTTGTCATCGTCCAGCATTTGGATCCAAGCCATCCCAGCTTATCTGCAGAACTCTTCGGAAAGTGCACAAAAATGCCGGTGGTAGAAGCAAGTGATGGCATCGTAGCTGAACCTGATCACGTCTACACGTCACCGTCGGATAAAGACATTGCAGTAAAAGATGGTCGACTTTATCTCACTCCACGTAGTAAAGATCGCCAACATTTACACTTGCCAATTGACCTTTTCCTTAACTCCTTAGGTGAAGACCGTGGTACCCGTGCAATCGGCATTATTCTATCTGGCAGTGGCACTGACGGATCGTTTGGTGTAAAAACCATCGTTGCAAATGAAGGCATTGTTTTGGTTCAAGATCCGGTTACTGCCGAGTTTGATAGCATGCCGCGCAGTGCGATAGCTACCGGCATCGCCAGCTACGTGCTCCCGGTTGAGCAAATGCCAAAAATCATTGCTGATTATGCGCGCCACCCGTATGCGACAAGTCCCGTTAAAGTGACAGAAGTAGAAGATGATCCGAGTGCGACGCAGAGCCTGATTAATATACTTAAAGAGCGACGTGGTTATGATTTCGCTGGTTATAAACAAGGTACGTTTATGCGGCGCATTCAACGCCGCATGGGCTTGCATAGCATTTTACAAAAATCGCAGTATGTTGAACTATTAAAAAAAGACTCGAATGAAGTGGATGCACTGTTTCATGATCTTCTGATCGGCGTAACCGAGTTTTTTCGCGACCCGGAGGCGTGGAAAACCTTAAACACCGAGGTGATAGCACCGATCATCGAGGCCAAAGCGAATGATGAACCAATTCGCATCTGGATTCCTGGCTGCTCTACCGGAGAAGAGGCCTATACCATGGCGATGGTAGTTTATGATCGCTTGCGCTTGGCACATAAAACTTGTCCGGTACAAATTTTTGCCACGGATACCAACAATGAGGCACTTGAAATCGGCCGTCTAGGTCGCTACCCAGCTGGCATTGTCAACCACATCTCGCCAGCGCGTCTACGACGTTATTTTGCATCAAGACCGGAAAGCGAAGATTTTGTGGCAACGGATGAATTGCGATCAGCAGTCGTCTTTGGCACGCAAAATCTTTTTGCCGATCCACCATTTGGCCGGGTGGATCTAATCAGCTGTCGCAATGTACTGATCTATCTTGATTCTGAATTACAAAAACGTGTATTGAATATTTTCCATTTTGCGCTACGCCGTGAGGGCTACCTTTTTCTTGGTAGCGCAGAATCAAATGGCAATCGTGATGATTTGTTTAAACCGATCTCAAAAAGATGGCGTATCTTTCAGCGTGAAGGGATTACACGCACCAACTTGCTTACACTCTCTGCAACGACGGGTGACACGCGAATCGGAAGCGGCCTGACAACAGCTCGCAGCCTGCCACCATTAAGCCAGGTAGCGAATATTGCCCAGAAGCTGGTATTAGATCGTTTTGCACCCGCATCGGTGCTGATTAATAGTCATGGCGAAGTACTGTATTTTTGCGGCGACACTGATGACTTTTTGGTTAGACCACGTGGCGCTCCGACCCAGGATTTATTAGCGACAGTCAGGGAGGGGTTGCGCTCCAGATTACGCACAGCATTAAAGGAAGCGGCAACCAGTCTTCTGACGGTCGAGGTAACGGGCGTGCGCATGAAGCGCGGTAACTCCTTTGAGCCGGTGAAAATCACGATTGAGCCAAGCGCTGGAGGTGAGTTAGGACAACTCTTTCTAGTCGTATTCAGGCATGACCCTCAGTCTGCATTGATTCCCGTCGATCGAAGTACAGAAGGCGCATTGGTGCGTCATCTTGAAGATGAGTTACAAGCAACCCGCGATGATCTGTTCACTACCATAGAGCGTTTTGAATCAGCGACTGACAATCTCAAGAATTCAAATGAAGAGGTGGTTACCACCAATGAGGAGTTACGTTCACTTAATGAGGAACTAGAAAGTTCCAAGGAAGAATTGCAATCACTCAATGAAGAATTAAGCACGGTCAACCAGCAACTCGAAACAAAATTGCACGAACTTGAGGTGTCCAATAGCGATCTGCAAAATCTTTTAGTAAGTAGTGATATTGCTACGATCTGCCTTGACCAATCATTGCGGATCAAATGGTTTGCACCTGCGGCACAGAAACAATTTCACTTTATTAACAGCGACATTGGCCGGCCGATTAGTGATCTGTTATCGGCAATCGAAGATACCAAATTGATCGTTGCGGCGCATGAGGTTCTCGCAAAACAGAACGTCGTTGATTATGAGTTTCAAGTGGAAAACGGTCGTTGGTATATTCGTAGATTACTTCCCTATAAAACCGACGATGCCCAGATTGAAGGGGTGATTATCACGTATACCGATATTACTGATATCCACCTGGCCATAGAGGCAAGAAATGAGAGTCGCAAGGATCTGAGTGAAACGATAGCGCGGACTGACAAGCTAAAAGCACTTTCTAATGCGCTGGGTCTGGCAGAGGAGCGTGAAAGACGGGCGTTGGCCAAATACTTGCACGACGATCTGGGTCAAATCATGGCCGTCATTGCACTGAAAGCAGTCACCATAAAAAAACAAAAAATGTCCGTACCGCTTCGTGACGCCATGAATGATTGCATCGCCGTGGTCGAACAGGCGAACAATAAATTACGCGAGATGGCATTGCAGTTAAATCCCCCCATGTTAGATCAACTCGGCTTGGTCACTGCGCTTGAATGGATGGCGGACGAAGTACACCGTGTCTACAAACTCGATGTCACTATTGAAGATGATGGTGCTCCTAAGCCTATGACGCCAGCTGTTAGTGCAACGATGTTTCGCGCTGTACGCGAATTGTTAACCAATGTATCCAAACACGCCCGGGTAGAGAAAGCCACTATCACGACGTCTAGAGGTCCAAACGACACATTGATCGTTACCGTCAGCGATGCTGGTGCAGGTTTCAATCAAGATTTTTCAACTCCCGGCAATTCCATTGAAGCAATAGGTTTGCTCAGCATGCGGGAACGAATTGGTTTGCTTGGTGGTGAGGTAACGATCCAAAGCAATCCGGGAGATGGCACTACGGTTACTCTTAAAGTACCATTATTGCCGCAAACAGTAGTAAGTAAATCGCCAAAATAAGGAAAACTCAACATGAGCATCCGGGTATTGCTGGTAGACGATCACACTATGTTACGGGAGGCGTTGCGCATCATGCTCGACAAAGAACCGGGTATCGAAGTAGTGGGCGAACTTGGTGATGGCAGCGGCGTGGCAGAAGCACATGCAAGACTGATGCCGGATGTGATTGTAATGGATGTCAGCATGCCGACTATCAATGGGATCGAAGCGACTCGCAGTTTAATCAGAAAAAATCCGCGTACACGGATAGTTGCCCTATCAGCATTTGGCTACAAACAATTCGTGATGGAAATGATGGATGCCGGTGCCCTTGCCTATGTCATCAAATCTTGCGCAGGGGAACAACTGGTACGCGCCATCAATAGCGTCGCACGAGGCGAAACATACCTTTGCCCTGAGACTGCTGCGACACTGGTGGCAGCAAACCACCGAGGTAGTTCGATGAACACAGATGGACAGAACAACAAACGCCTTGGTCGCCGTGAATTAGAGGTTTTAAGGTTATTGTCACAAGGAATGAGCTCGCCACAAATTGGGGTTGGCCTGCACATTGCGCCTAGCACGGTTGATGTACATCGACGCAACATCATGGAAAAGTTGGATCTTCATTCAGTCGCTGAACTCACTAAGTACGCGATTCGAACAGGACTGACCAACGTATAAATGAGGACGATTTCCCACTCAACCGGTTATCGGCATCGCGCGCCTCATCAAAATATCGTTATTTTTTTACGTGCCCTCTTCCTATTGTTTGAGTCTCGCCTGTTTCGATGACAAAGCTCGCTGCAGCATCCTTACCTAGTACCTTGACAAGATAAGGCATGACCTCCCTGAGTGTCGCCTCTAGCGTCCATGGTGGGTTAATGATGAACATACCACTGCTATGCAGGCCAAACCCATCTGGTGTAGGGCCACTGATAGACAAAGTGACATTCAACCATCCATTAGCTGGAATACGTTTGAGTCGCTCTGGCAACTGCTTTGATTCAGGTCGTTGCAAAACTGGATACCAGACCGCATAAACACCGGTAGGAAAACGCTTCAATGCATCTTCAAGTGTCACTTTAACGCGGCGATAATCATCTTTAACTTCATAGGGTGGATCAATTAGCACCATTCCACGTCTTGACGGTGGTGGCAGCAATGCTTTCAAGCCCTCAAATCCATCACCTGCCGCAATAATGACACGTTTCCCTCTTGCACTAGGACGGTGCCCTTGCGCTGCAGCGTGCGCATCAAGTTTTCTAAAATTTTCACTCAGTATCTTGATTTCACTTGGATGTAACTCAAACAAACGCAACCTGTCTTGCTCGCGCATTACCTTATCCGCGCAATAGGGTGAGCCTGGGTAATAACGCATTTTTCCACTCGGATTCAGTTCTTTCACAAGCGCAACGTATTCCGCAAGAGCGGGTGGCAGGTCATTACGATCCCAAAGCGGTGCAATCCCTGTCTCATATTCAGCATTTTTGCTGGCATAGCCGCCATCCAGAGAATACAAGCCTGCTCCAGCATGGGTATCAATGTATGTGTAGGCAATCTCTTTCTGGCCTAGATAATTGAGCAATTGTATGGTGACAAAATGTTTAAGAACGTCGGCATGATTGCCGGCGTGGAAGCCATGGCGATAGCTCAGCATGTTGGGGATTTCCTATGAAAATGACTGCACAATTCTAATTTTAGGAGTTGTGCCTTGTGAAGAGAAGCAGGATTTTACTCTCTTTACGTTCAATTGACGCGCTTGCCGAAGATGATCAGGTCCCGTTCCACACCGTCAAGAGTCGCGACACCCGGCATATTCGCCCAAATTTGAAAATTAAAAGCGGCAAACAAATTCATGCTTGGCGTATTGTGCCCAAAAATAAACCCTAATAATGTATGAACCTGAATCTGGGGTGCATGGGCAATCGCTTCGCTCAAAAAGTAACGTCCAAGTCCTTTACCTCTCGCATTTTCATGCAAGTAAATGGATAGCTCTGCAGTACCGGAGTATGCAGGGCGACCATAAAAATTAGAGAATGAGAGCCAACCTATAATTTTTTGATTCACACCCTCAACAACCCATAATGGTCGTTTGTCAGGCGCGTGTTCGTAAAACCATGTTTTTCTCGACTCAACAGTAATTGGTTCTGTGTCGGCGGTTACTTGCCTGGAGGCGATGGTGGAATTGTAAATTGCAATGATTTCAGGTAAATCATCAATTGTGGCAAGGCGGTGCGATGGAACAATAGGTAACATGGAAAAATTACAAAGTATGAGTGGCACGTGATGATTTAACCGCGGCACCAAGCAACTCCTCAACGCGGGATTTGATTCGTATGCCACTTTCATCAAGAGGAAAGTGAACGCCTATGCCTTGTGATTTGTTATTGCCCGCACCTGCTGGGGTAATCCACGCAACCTTGCCCGCGATCGGATATTTATTCGGATCGTCGAGCAGCGTAAGAATTAGGTAAATTTCCTCACCTAGTCGATAAGACTTATTGGTCGGCACAAAAATTCCGCCATTTTTTAAAAATGGCATATAGGCAGAGTAAAGAGCTGCTTTTTCCCTGATCGCCAAAGATAAAACCGACGGGCGAGAAGGCGTCGGTATGCTTGAGGGCACTCCAGTATTTACAGGTAAATCAGCCATAAAACGCTCTCAACAAAAAAGTACAGAATAATCCAACAACATATCTTCAATAAAGAGTTTGGCAGATAAAGGGTGATTTGCGATCAGCTGTCGTTCACCGGTATTTTTAATTACTTGCAGTAACGCGCTTGTTTCTGCTCGATCTGCTAATAACGCCAATTCTTTTTTATAATATGGATAATACCGGATTCTCCCACTTTGTTTATAAGAAAAAATATCGTATAACCACCGCTGCAACCACGACACAGTGATGGTGAGATCGATTTTTTGCATTTTTTCTGCCATTTTCAGGCTCGACTCAACACTTGGTTTGCTAAGTTGGCGCAAAAATTCGTCAAGATCGTTACGATTTTCTGATTGCGCTATTTTTAACGCGGACAAAGGTGCGCCACCTTGTTGCGCTAACCAAACTTCTGCGTCAGTAATCTGCTGAGTGTTTAGCCATGACAATGCCTGTTCTCTTGTTGGCATTCCCAATGCAAATTTATGACAGCGCGATAAAATGGTTGGCAACAGTTTATCCAGGCTATTCGACACTAATATAAAGACCGAATTCGCATTTGGTTCTTCAAGTGATTTTAAGAGCGCATTCGCTGCTGGGATGTTCAGCGCTTCTGCTGGATAAAGAACGATAACCCGCATACCTTGTCGATGCGTAGAAATATTCATAAAATCAGCCAAGGCGCGAACTTGATTGATCACTATTTCCTTTGAAGGTGCCCTACTTGTTTTTGTCGCTTTTTTCTCACTTTCAGCCTCATCTGACACACCGGTAACTGAATCGTCTTCCTCTAATAATTCTGGCCTGACACGACGGTAATCAGGGTGACTGTACTGATCAAACCAGCCACACGAAACACAGGTCCCACATGCATGCCCATCTTGTGCAGGAGATTCACATAGTAAAGATTTCGCCAAGTGTTCCGCAAAAATAGTTTTACCGATTCCCTCCGAACCATGCAATAAAATCGCGTGTGGCATCCGTGAACGAAGTGCATGCAACTGTTGCCATGCATCGCTTTGCCAGGAAAAAAGTGGACTATGCATTTGTATTGCCATCACATAGCGCTGAGATCAAACCATTAATTTCGCGTTGAATTTCTGGAATCGACTGGGTGGAATCAATTACACGAAATCGATTTGGAAACTCTGCGGCACGACGTAAGTACTCAGCTCTGGTATTGGCAAAAAAATCTTCCTGTTCCTTTTCGAATTTATCAAGATCGCGTGTGGCATCAAGTCGTGTTCTGGCGACTTCTAGCGGCACGTCAAACAACAGCGTGATATCGGGTTGCAAGTGGGGATGAACCCATTGTTCAAGCACATTGAGCTTGGCGAGAGACAATTTTCGCCCTCCCCCTTGATACGCAAAACTTGCATCGGTAAAACGATCAGAAATAACCCAATCACCTCTTTTTAATGCTGGTTCGATCACTTGCGCTATATGCTCTCTGCGGACGGCAAACATCAATAGCGCTTCAGTCTCAATATGCATTTTTTCTTGCAATAAAAGTTGACGTATTGATTCGCCCAAGGGAGTGCCACCAGGCTCTCTAGTCGTTACGACATGAATCCCTCTTTTTTTTAGATTCTCTGCCACATAAGCAATATGTGTAGATTTGCCAGCGCCGTCTATACCTTCGAAGGTAATAAATTTTCCTGCTTGTTGCATATATATCGCCAAAATTTAATTAGGTGTTAGGTGACCCGCGCATTATCTCTGGTATTTATTCACAGCTCGATTATGCTCAGTCAGGTTGTCAGAAAATTGGCTACTGCCGTCACCTTTTGCGACAAAATACAGCACTCCACTGTTCGCTGGATTCATCGCAGCTGAAATAGATGCTAAACCAGGTAACGCAATTGGCGTAGGAGGTAAACCGACTCGAGTGTATGTGTTGTAAGGGGTATCTGTCGACAAATCACGCTTTCTGATATTGCCCTTATATTGTTCGCCCATCCCATAAATGACTGTCGGATCTGTCTGCAACAACATCCCTATTTTAAGACGGTTGACGAATACCGCTGCAATCATACTGCGTTCATTGGATTGTCCAGTTTCTTTCTCAATGATGGATGCCATGGTCAACGCCTCATATATGCTGCGATAAGGCAACGTAGTATTTCTTCCCTTCCAGGCTTCATCGAGGTGCTTAAGCATTGACTGATGTGATTGCTGATAAATCTGTAAGTCGCTGCTGCCTTTTGCAAATAAATAGGTATCCGGAAAAAAAAGACCTTCGCCATACTGATAACTGGGATTGATTTTATTGATTAGCTCTCTCTCTGAAATATCAGAAGTATCATGCCTAATCGATGGATGTGCATCGATTGCAGTACGCATTTGTCGAAATGTCCAACCTTCAATGATCACAAGGCTGGCATAAGAAAACTCGCCATTGACAATTTTATTGAGCAAATCAAATGGTGACTCATTAGCATCGAGTTCAAATGTGCCGGCTTTTAATTTATTTGCCTTGCCGCGAACTCTGGCAAGTATCTCAAATAAAATTGGATCAACAGGAATGCCTGCATCACGTATTTGACGAGCTGAACTACGTACTCCACTGCCAGGTTTAATACTGAAATCTTGAGGTGTTATTGTTTGCGAGATAGGTTGAACAGCCCAGTAGGTAAATCCTGAGCCAACAATTAACGCAGCGAGAAGTAGCAATGAAAAAAAACTTTTAATAATGGTCATTTGGGTGATGGCAAACTTATTTTCTTGGACGCTACTATAATCTACAAAAGAAGTAGCATTGTAAAACGGAAATGATACGACCTACTATATTTAGACGACACACCGGATTACAACGTACCAAGAATATAAGAGCGAAATGATGATGAATTTACAGCAATTTTTAATGCAAGAAACCGCAACACCGATCTCAGATGACATCACCGTTATAAAAAAAGGTTTCATTGCACCGTTGAGAGATCTTGGCTTGACTCAGGTTACAGGGGATGATGCCGTCAATTTTTTGCATAATCAACTGACAAATGACGTTGAACATTTAGGTGTAAACGAAGCCAGATTAGCCGCTTATTGTTCACCTAAAGGGAGAATTCTGGCGAGTATGTTTTTTTGGAAAACGAACGAAGATATTTTTTTACAAATGTCTTCTACTCTCCAATCTGCGATTCAAAAACGCTTGCAGATGTTTGTAATGCGGGCCAAAGTCCAATTGGTCAATGTTAGCTCGGATTATTGCGTAGTTGGATTGGGCGGAGAAACTGCCGGAACAGTGCTTCGGCAATGGTTCCCTCAGCTACCGATTGATACTTATGGCAAAGTTGACAATGCATTTGGCACTCTCATTCGTATGGCTGATGCGTTTGGTCAGGCACGGTATCAATGGATAACAAAAACCAAAATACTCGACGACAATTGGCCAATTCTGCAACAGCAATTGACACCGGTTAACGATAATGTATGGCGATTTGCTGAAATCATGGCTGGCATTCCACACATTATTGACGTGACGCAGGAAAAGTTTGTCCCTCAAATGGTGAATTTTGAATTAATTGGCGGCGTCAATTTCAAGAAAGGATGCTATCCGGGACAAGAGATCGTTGCGCGCAGTCAGTATCTTGGAAAACTAAAAAGAAGAATGTCGATTGCTGTTATTCGTTCTTCAGACGTACAAGCAGGCATGGATGTATTCTCTGAAAATGACATCACTCAACCTTGCGGCATGATAGTAAATGCGACGGCACACGGGGTGGGCGAAAGTGTTTGTCTGGTTGAACTAAAAGTCGCTGATCAGGAAACCGGTAGCGTCCATCTTGGCAATGCGGCTGGCGCTACACTGCGGTTTCTTCCATTGCCATACCCGATGCTTGATGTCACTCAATAGCCAACGACAAGTTTTTAACTTAATTTGCTACCTGAAGTAGGTACATTCATAAGAGCAGGAGTGATGGATGGATTGCTATGTTTACTATAAGACTGCGGAAGAACATGAAACATTGTTATTGGAGCAGGTCAAACGCATAAGAGAAATGTTGGCAATGGAAATGAACGTTGTACTCATTTTGCAAAAACGTACGGAAGCGAACGAAGGCATAATCACCTGGATGGAAATCTACCGTCAAATACCGAACGCCTTTAATGTAAGTTTGGCCGCTATTGTAAATAAAACTGAGATCATGGCATTGATTCAAGGTGAACGTCATTCCGAATATTTTATGGACACAATTTCATGTGCTTAATTGTTTTTGCATGGAAGTTAATTCCAAATACTCCTTTAGTCGTCGCAAGCAATCGCGATGAATTTTATGATCGTCCCGCCGCCCCAGCCGCGTGGTGGGAGAGTGCACCACAAGTATTTGGTGGACGGGATCTACAATCAGGAGGTACCTGGATGGGCACAAGTACTCCTGAATTTAACAACCCGCATAAGTATAAATTTTCTGCCATTACCAACATCCGAGCGCCGCTCAATACATGCGCCAATGCGCCGTCGAGAGGAGCCTTGGTCGCCAACTACCTGACTAGCCAATTGTCACCGCAAGAATATATTTTATCTATACGAAATGATGCGGATCATTACAATGGATTTAATCTTTTGATTGGCGATCAAAATGAACTTATCTGGTTTTCCAACCGTCAGCATGATGATGAACGTAACGGAAAACCACTTCTACCAGGCATTTACGGAATATCTAACGCGGCATTAGACACGCCGTGGCCAAAAGTAGTCAAAACCAAGGCGGAATTCTCCAGTTTAATTTGTCAGCGTGCGCCAGAAGAGGCTTACTTTGAAATGCTATCAAATACGACACAGGCCCCTGATTGTCGTTTACCTGATACTGGCATAAGTTTTGAGCTGGAGCGATTATTATCCGCGCCATGCATTGAATCTCCCACGTATGGAACACGTGTTTCTAGCCTGGTAAAAATTCATACCGATCACGCTATTGAATTTCGTGAAAAATTTTTACGTTAATTTGATAACGAGCTAATTGACAAAAATCGTAAAAAAACAGCACAGTACTTGTAAAAGTACTGCGCTGTTTTAGATTACTGAAACCATATTCAGTAATAGGTCAAACTTAGCTTAATTCTTCAAGGCGCAGTTTGGTTACCGTTCCAAAAATCGAGGGCAGCGCCTCAATTTTTTCGATCGCTAAAATAATATTTTTCTCTTGAGTCTGGTGTGTCAACATAATGATGTCGGTACGAGACTCCCCTTCGGCCGGTTCCTTTTGCAACATAGCGTCAATCGAAATCGACAACTCCGCTAAAATTTTAGTCACATCCGCCAATACTCCTGGCTTGTCCGCTACATGCATGCGTAAGTAATAACTCGTGACAATTTCCGACATTGGCAAAATTGGCAAATCACTGATGGCATTTGGTTGAAAAGCCAAGTGCGGCACGCGATGTTCCGGATCAGCTGTCGCCAGTCGGGTAATATCCACCAAATCTGCAATCACAGCAGATGCTGTTGGTTCTGCACCTGCACCTTTACCATAATACAAAGTCGCACCAACAGCATCGCCTTGAACTAATACTGCGTTCATTGCACCTTCTACGTTCGCAATCAGGCGTTTTTCTGGAATCAGGGTCGGGTGTACGCGCAGCTCGATACCTTTTTCAGTACGCTTGGTTATACCCAATAATTTGATGCGATAACCCAGCTGTTCGGCATAATCAATATCTTTTGCCTCTAGCTTGGTAATCCCTTCAACATGCGCTTTGTCAAACTGCATTGGAATACCGTAAGCGATTGAAGCCATGATGGTTGCCTTGTGGGCGGCATCTACGCCTTCTATATCGAAGGTCGGATCTGCTTCAGCATACCCAAGCGCTTGGGCTTCTTTCAATGCTGTAGCAAAATCAAGACCTTTATCGCGCATCTCAGACAGAATAAAATTGGTGGTGCCGTTGATGATGCCGGCGATCCACTGAATGCGGTTTGCAGTCAAGCCTTCCCGTAATGCCTTGATGATGGGAATGCCGCCAGCGACCGCTGCCTCAAAAGCGACCATGACACCTTTTTCTTGTGCGGCCGAGAAAATTTCATTGCCGTGTGTTGCCAGTAACGCCTTATTCGCGGTAACTACATGCTTACCATTGGCAATAGCCTTCAACACCAAATCTTTGGCAATACCATACCCACCGATTAATTCAATCACGATATCGATGTCGGGATTGGTCACGACCAAGTTGGCATCGTTGACAATTTCGCACTCGCCATTCGTCAGCTCACGGGCGCGTTCGACATTTAAATCCGCCACCATCGTAATTTCAATCCCACGACCCGCGCGACGCATAATCTCTTCCTGATTACGCTTTAAGACGTTAAATGTGCCGGAGCCGACAGTACCTATACCTAACAGACCTACTTTGATGGGTTTCATAATATTTTCGCTAAGTGCTGATTAAAATTAAAACAAGAAAAATTAAACTAATTGGTGCCGTGGCGCTTGCGATATCCTTCGAGAAAATTAGCAATTCGCCCAAACGCCTCGGTCAGATCATCGGAGTTGGGCAAGAATACTACACGGAAGTGATCTGGGTTGATCCAATTGAATCCAGTGCCTTGAACAAGCAATACTCTTTGCTCTGTCAAGAGTTCATGGATAAATGCCTGATCGTCCTTGATTGGGTACATTTTTGGATCGAGCTTGGGAAACATGTACAAGGCGGCCTTCGGCTTGACGCAGGTGACACCTGGAATATCCGTTAATAGCTTGTGTGCCAGATCGCGTTGTCTTAGCAGTCGACCGCCAGGCCCAACCAGATCGTTAATGCTTTGATAGCCACCAAGTGCCGTCTGAATGGCAAACTGACCAGGAGCGTTTGAGCACAAACGCATCGACGCCAACATATTTAGCCCTTCAATATAGTCTTTGGCATGTTTTTTCTCACCTGAAACGACCATCCAACCCGCACGATAGCCACAGGAACGATAGTTTTTCGACAATCCATTTAACGTCAAAAACAAGACGTCATCTGCCAGCGATGCGATCGACGTATGCGTTGCTTCATCATATAAAGTCTTATCGTAAATTTCATCCGCAAACACGATTAGTTGATGCTGACGAGCCACTTCAACGATTTGTTGCAAAAGTTCTACCGGATAAAGCGCACCTGTCGGATTATTTGGATTGATGACGACAATTGCCTTGGTATTGGGCGTGATTTTTCTCTTAATATCGTCAATATCCGGCATCCAATCTGCACTTTCGTCGCAGATATAATGCACCGGAGTACCGCCCGATAAACTAACCGCGGCGGTCCAAAGCGGATAGTCTGGCGCTGGCACCAATACTTCATCGCCACTATTGAGCAATGCGTTCATCCCCATTACGATCAATTCGGATGCGCCATTGCCGATATAAATATCCTCTATCGTCACGCCATGAATATATTTTTCTTGCGTGTAATGCATAATCGACTTGCGTGGCGCAAACATACCCTTGGAGTCTGTATATCCCGCAGCGTTGTGCATGTTCAGGATCATGTCCTGAACAATTTCATCAGGAGGACCAAAGTTGAACACTGCCAAATTACCAATATTAAGTTTGATGATTTTGTGTCCCTCATCTTCCATCTGCTTCGCTTTTTCCATGACTGGACCTCGGATGTCGTAACAAACGTTCGCGAGTTTTTGGGATTTCTGTATGGGTCGCACGGGGCACTCTTTCAACTTGGATATATTAATTTGCTGTTAATGCTTTGCAAAATGCTGCACTGCCGAATTTCTCATTCTGCCCAATGCGCTACTTTTTATCAATCCGTTTTGCTAAATTGTCTAATAATATTTGCTTTATCCATGTAATTTCTGTCAATTCGCCACTTTTATTAGGCAAATATCCAATATCAATGAATTATTGATTTGGGTAAGTTCAGATCAGACGATCGCAGCAATGTTGAAGCTTTCATTCGAATGACGATACAATGCCGCAATCCATTTCCAAGCTTTGCCGACCATCAGCCCCTCGCCTATTGATAACCTGAAAAAGCGCACTATGAAGTTGCATGCTACCAATACACAACAATACCAAACTGTCACCGCTTACGGTGACAATAGCGTCGAGCTAAATGCACAACGATTTGAATATAGTTTGATCGTTCTACCGGAAGTCGCCCCTATACCTTGGCCAGTCGAACAGTTTGAGCAATTAAATTCTGAGCACTTTGAACAGATTGCTGCAACGTTACCGGATGTCGTCATCCTTGGTACCGGAAAAAAACAACGGTTTGTGCATCCCAAATTAATCAAGGCACTCACATCTCAGCATAAGGGTGTCGAATGCATGGATAACCAGGCTGCGTGTAGGACATATAACATCTTGATGGCCGAAGGACGCAAAGTGGCATTGGCCTTGATCATGGAAGCCCGATGAAGACAAGTTCACCGTTCGATTCGCCACGCACACTATGGATTATTGCGATTGGCTTTTTGCTGGTGTGGTTTTATATGCTGGGTGCTCGTACGCTCGTTCCTACTGATGAGGGACGCTATGCCGAAATGGCACGTGAAATGTTTGTGACTGGTGACTGGATTACTCTCCGGCTGAATGGTATCAAATATTTTGAGAAGCCCCCAATGCAGGCGTGGATGAATGCCTTGACTTTTGAACTGTTTGGTTTGGGTAATTGGCAAGCGCGCTTATGGACTGGTTTGTGTGGATTACTGGGAATTGCCTTGGTCGGATACACCGGGCGCAAGGTGTTTAACCGTCGGATCGGAATCACGGCAGCCATTATTCTCGGTTCTAGCTTATTGTGGGCCGCAGCGTCGCACTACAATTCGCTCGATTTAGCCGTTGCAGCGATGATGGCTATTACTTTATGTGGTCTGTTGCTCAGCCAACGGTTAGGGGCAACTGTCACTGAACAAAAAAACGGCATGCTGATGTGCTGGGTAGGCATGGCACTAGCGGTCATGACAAAAGGCTTGATAGGTATAGTGCTCCCCGGTAGTGTTTTGATTATTTATACTATTGTGTCACGGGATTGGTCTATCTGGAAACGACTGCACATGGGCAAAGGCCTATTCATTTTCTTTGCCATTGTCAGCCCTTGGTTCATCTTGGTGGCATTGAAGAATCCTGAACATCCGCAGTTCTTTTTTATTCACGAACATCTGCAGCGCTTTACCAGTAATGTACATAAACGCTATCAACCACCCTCCTTCTTTGTCCCTGTTTTGGCACTGGGCATATTACCTTGGCTAGGGCTGCTGCTGCAAAGCTTGTTATCAGGCATTAAAAAGGAAAATCCGGGGTTTCAAGCAAAAAAAATGTTACTGGTATGGACTATCTTTATTTTTGTCTTCTTCAGCATTTCGAACTCCAAACTCATCGGCTATATTTTGCCAATTTTTCCTTCCCTGGCACTATTAATTGCCTATCAATGGGAAGTTAGCTCTAGCAGAACGCATCAATTTTCTGCACTCTTATTTACGATAGCAGGTGCTGCGGGATTAATCGTTACGCTGATCGCACCAGCCAAATTTGCAGAAATCGCGTCTTCAGAAATTGAACTGGGATTAAATTTGGCGTTTTTACCGTGGTTGACATCTGCCTGCATGATTAGCATTGCAGGTGGAGTACTAGCGATGTTGTTCAGTACACGAAATAAAGATAAAGCCTTAATCAGCCTGGCCATTAGCGGTTTCCTGGCAGGACAACTTTTAATGCTGGGCTATGAGCCGTGGGGACAATATCGGGCGGGCTTATCCCATGTGAAGGCAATTCAGTCAGAGTTAACGCCCGACACCCCCATTTACTCCGTTGGCCAATACGAACAATGCCTGCCGTTTTACCTTGGACGCACCTTTACCTTAGTTGAATTCCCGGATGAGCTTGCGTTTGGGTTGGAACAGCAGCCTGAACTTTGGATACCTAAACTCAGCGACTTCATTCGAAAATGGAATGATGGTAGCGTCAATGGCCATCCTGCGATCGCGATTTTACGTACAGATGCATTTCAAAATATGCTTGAGCAAGGTGTACCAATGCGAGTCATCGCGCAGGATAGCAAACGCACCATCGTTTCAAATCAAATAACCAAGACATCAAAATAAATTGAGTACTCCATTGAAATCTTTTAATCTTATTCTCAAATCTTCTCGCTACCGGCTATTGTTCGCTCTTGGTCTGACTTTTCTCAGCATCTGCTTGTTAACGAGATTAGTCCTGGGTGTCACTGTATTAAACGAAACAGGATTGTTCGACCTGCTAAAGGCCATCATTGTCGGCACCGCATTTGATTTAATTACGGCTATTTATGTGCTAACACCGACTCTGTTACTACTATTATTCATTCCGGAGAGATGGCTGCACAGCAAGATTGGTAAAATCATCCAATGGATCTGGTTGGCATTACACACCTATGGGCTGATGTTTGTTGCGCTATCTGAATGGCTATTCTGGTCAGAATTTGGTAATCGCTTTGACTTTATTGCTGTAGATTATTTGGTCTACACCCACGAAGTTATCGGCAATATTAAAGAATCCTATCCAGTACCATTATTGTTAGGCGCGCTAGCGATACCAGCTTTGATCATGACCATATTTTTCGGTCGTCTGATGCGCCCATCAAATCCGAACACATTAAATTTTGGCCATAGAATACGATTCAAGGCAATGTGGTTTTCAGTTTTTGCACTAAGTTTGCTGGCAAATAGTGATTGGCGTAACCAAATTAGCGGCAACCGCTACACACAAGAATTGGCGGGTAATGGCACTTACCAGTTTTGGCATGCTTTTCGTCACAACCAGCTCAATTATGAGCGTCATTACGCCTCTATTCCGAACGAAGAAGCATTACAAAAATTACGTACACTTTTGCAAACTCCAGAGGCAAGTTTTGTATCGAATGATTTGCACTCTATTGAGCGCCAGATATCGCACACCGGACCGGAAAAACGCTTGAATGTCGTCTTAATCAGTATAGAAAGCATGTCTGCTGACTTTCTGACTGCCTACGGCAATACCAAAGGCATCACCCCTAATTTCGATGCCTTGCGCAGCAAATCATTGGTATTCGATCGCTTATATGCCAACGGAACCCGCACTGTGCGTGGCTTAGAAGCACTTGCCCTTTCTGTCCCTCCCACGCCCGGACAGTCAATTGTAAAAAGGCTGGATAATCAAGGCCTGTTTAGTTTAGGCCATGTATTTCGCCAAAAGAATTACGAGACCTTGTATCTATATGGGGGGTATGGGTATTTCGATAATATGACTGGCTTCTTTGGTACCAATGAATATAAGGTAGTCGATCGTTCAAGCATCGACAAAAAAGACATCCATTTTGAAAATATCTGGGGAGTGGCTGACGAAGACCTATTTACGCTAAGTCTGAGCGAATTTGATAAAAGTAGTGCGGCAAGCAAACCTTTTTTCGCGCATATCATGACCACGTCAAATCACAGACCGTTCACCTATCCGGATGGCCGTATTGATATTCCTTCCCATACCAACCGTGAAGGCGGGGTCAAATATACTGACTGGGCGATAGGAGACTTCATCAAGCGCGCCAGTCAGCACGCATGGTTTAAGGACACGATATTTATCATCACTGCAGACCACTGCGCATCCAGCGCCGGTAAAACCGGTTTGCCTGTCAACCAATACCATATCCCTCTGCTGATCTACAGCCCGGCGCATATCGCCCCTGCAGTCAATACGCGATTAATGAGCCAAATCGATCTGGCACCGACGCTACTTGGCCTGCTTAATTTTAGCTATCGTAGTAAATTTTTCGGTTACGACATCAACGTTCTGGAACCGGGGCGCGAACGTGCCTTTATAGGCAATTACCAAGAAATTGGATACCTTACGGCAGATGCTCTGACAACCTTGTCAACACAGAAGAAGACTGCAGCTTACACAGTAGACTGGAGTGACGGTTCCACACATAAGAAAGAGCCAGATCCAGAAACCTTAATGCGGACAAAAACTTACTACCAAACCGCAAGCTGGCTGTATAACAATGGAGGACTTAAAGCGCAGTAACTCTAGCGTTTTGGTTTGACCACTCAATTAATTGAAAACAATGAACATTGGCACTTTTGGTTTTATTCTTGTCGGCATTTTTTTAAATGCCATAGCGCAATTACTACTTAAGAAAGGCACTAACGCGGTTGGTGCGATTCATCTTACAGCGGAGAATTGGTTTTCAATCGGCGTGCAACTGGCAACCCAGTTACCTATCATCGGAGGCTTAACTTGTTATGTCATATCGGTGGTGGTTTGGATCATTGGCTTGTCCCGCGTGGATGTCACCATCGCCTATCCTCTACTATCGATAGGCTACATTGTCAACGCCATCGGGGCCTGGTATTTTTTAGGGGAAATGATGTCGTTGCAAAGGATGCTGGCGATCGGCGTGATCATCATCGGCGTTGCGTTATTGGTCAAGAGTTAGCTATTTTAATGGCAGTATAGCCAAAATATACCCAGAATCACACGCCAATAGTGCGTAATTAAAAATACCCCACCCTAGTATATAGGATCAAGTAATGACTGCCCTTCCCTTTTTACCTTTTACCAAACCAACGATAGACGAAGAAACTATAGCGGCAGTAGGCGCAGTATTGCGCTCAGGCTGGTTGACCAGCGGGCCCAATGTGCAAGCGCTGGAAGCGCAATTGTCGGAATATTTCGGCGGGCGTCCAGTACGCACTTTTAACTCTGGCACCTGCACTATGGAAATCGCCCTGCGCATTGCAGGCATAGGTGTGGGCGATGAAGTCATTACGACACCTAATTCTTGGGTGGCAACAGCCAATGTCATTATTGAAGTCGGCGCGACACCTGTGTTTGTAGATATTGATGCACGTAGCCACAATATCGATCTCGATAAGTTAGAAGCTGCCATCACAACGCGTACCAAGGCGATTATCCCGGTGCATATGTGCGGCCTGCCGTGCGATATGGATAAATTGTATGCGCTCGCCGAAAAATATAAGTTACGCGTAGTTGAAGATGCGGCACAGGCGATCGGCTCCACCTGGAAAGGCAAGCGTATCGGTGCGTTTGGTGATTTTTCTTCATTCAGTTTTCAGGTAAACAAGAACATCATGACGGGTGAAGGCGGCTGTCTTGTACTCAATAATGCAGAAGAAGCACGTCTCGCAGAAAAATATCGACTGCAAGGCGTTAGTCGCAGCGGCCTCGATGGCATTGATGTCGATGTGCTGGGCGGGAAATACAATATGACTGACATCGCTGCCGCCATAGGATTGGGCCAAATGAAGCATCTGAGCGAATTCAATGCCAAGCGCATGGCACTCGCCAAATACTACTTCTCCCAGTTTGGAACGGATTTTGAATCGAAAACAGGGGCAGAATTACCTGTCACCGATTTTGCAAACTGCAACTGGCATATGTTCCATCTTGTTTTACCCGAGAGAATCAATCGCGCCAGCTTCATGCAACAGATGCTAGATCTTGGGATCGGACTGGGTTACCACTACCGCGCAATTCACCTCTTTAGCTATTATCGTGCGCGTGGTTTCATAGATGGCATGTTTCCCATTGCTGAGCGTGTAGGCAAACAAATAGTGACCCTGCCATTATTCCCTGCAATGAACAATTCAGATGTCGAACGTGTCGTCTCTGCGGTAAAATCCTGCCTTTCTTAATTTTGAGCAATGTGATTAAAATAAGACTATGAAGTCAACAATATGAAGCCAGAACTCTCCGTCGTCATCCCGGTTTATAACGAGGAAGCGGGTCTTGCGCACTTGTATGCACGCCTCTATCCTGCACTCGATGCATTGGCAAGCCGGGGCGTGTCTTATGAAATTGTATTCGTCAATGATGGCAGTCGCGACAATACCGCAGCCCTGCTGGCTGACCAATATCGCTTGCGCCCGGACGTGACACGTGTTGTTCTGTTCAACGGCAACTACGGACAGCACATGGCGATTCTTGCCGGTTTTCAGGCAACGCGCGGCGATATCGTGGTCACCCTAGATGCCGATTTACAAAACCCGCCAGAAGAAATCGGTGCTCTGGTCGATAAGATGCGTGAAGGATATGATTACGTCGGTTCAATCCGCCGCAAACGTCAGGATGCGGCATGGCGTACCTATGCGTCAAAACTAATGAATCGCCTTCGCGAAAAAATCACCCGAATCAAAATTACCGATCAGGGCAATATGCTACGGGCATATGGCCACAATGTGATCGATCTGATGAATCAATGCACCGAGGTAAATACCTTTGTCCCGGCACTGGCGTACACGTTCGCCCGCAAACCAACCGAAATTACGGTAGAGCACGAAGAGCGTGCTGCGGGTGAATCAAAGTATTCGCTGTATAGCCTGATTCGACTCAATTTTGACTTGATGACGGGCTTTTCTATCATGCCCTTGCAACTTTTTTCGATGTTGGGCATGGTGCTGTCGGGTGCCTCGGCAGTTCTTGTCGTATTGTTGCTGATCAGGCGCTTTATCCTTGGCGCCGAAGCGGAAGGTTTATTTACCCTGTTCGCCATTGCCTTCTTCATGATGGGTGTCATTCTATTTGGCATCGGTTTACTTGGGGAATACATTGGACGCATTTACCAACAGGTGCGTGGACGCCCTCGTTACGTCGTGTTGACTATACTGGAGCAATCCAATCCTGATGTAAGGGATGGAAATTAAGATGCTATTGCCTTCTATCGGTCAGCAAAGCACTGCCGTAGTTTTTGCCTACCACAGCGTAGGTGTACGCTGCATAAAGACATTGTTAGCACGCGGAATTCATATTGCCTTGGTTGTCACGCATGAGGATAATCCTGCAGAGACCATCTGGTTTGATTCAGTGGTGGAACTCTGCAAGGAACACGGCATTCCAACCATCAAGCCCGCCACTCCAAACTCACCGGAGTTATTCGCGCAAGTCGCTGCAATCGCACCTGATTTCATCTTCAGTTTTTATTATCGGCACATGCTGCCAGCAGCATTGTTAGCGTTGGCCAAACGCGGCGCTTACAATTTGCATGGATCTTTACTCCCCAAATATCGTGGTCGAGTTCCGGTCAACTGGGCTGTCTTGCATGGTGAAACAGAAACTGGTGCTACTCTGCATGAAATGGCAGTTAAGCCAGACGCAGGTGGCATCATCGCCCAAACCGCAGTTCCTATTTTGCCCGATGACACCGCTTACGAAGTATTTGGAAAGTTAACAGTCGCTGCAGAGCAAACATTATGGTTTAGCTTACCTGCCCTACTTAACGGTACGGCTAAACTACAAGAGAATGATTTAAGTAAAGGCAGCTATTTTGGTGGGCGCAAGCCTGAAGATGGCCGAATTAACTGGGCCCTCCCCGCGCAGCAAGTATATAACTTGCATCGTGCTGTAGCGCCACCATATCCTGGGGCGTTTACTGAAGTGGCAGGTGAAATTTATGTGATTGCTAAAGCCCGTCTTACGTCCTTTGATGCTTCAAAGTTGCAGCAAGGCTTGTCAGTAGTGGATAATGTCATCTTTGGGGTATGCGGCGATGGTCGTGCACTTCATATTATTGAACTGTTAATGAATGGCAAAGCCGTCACCACGCAAGCACTCCAAACGCAACTGGCTGCCAGACAATAAGCAGCAACATTTAAAATAAAGAAATCATCATGAAAAAAGTCCTCATCCTAGGCGTTAACGGTTTTATTGGCCATCATTTATCCAAGCGCATTCTCGAAACGACAGATTGGGAAGTCTATGGAATGGATATGCAAACCGAACGTTTGGGTGATTTGCTTGATCATCCACGCATGCATTTTTTCGAGGGTGATATCACCATCAATAAAGAATGGGTTGAGTATCACGTTAAAAAATGCGACGTCATTTTACCTTTGGTTGCGATTGCCACCCCATCAACCTATGTTAAACAGCCATTGCGCGTGTTTGAACTTGATTTTGAAGCTAATCTACCGATCGTCCGTTCTGCGGCAAAATATGGTAAACATCTCGTCTTCCCATCAACTTCTGAGGTCTATGGCATGTGCCATGATGAAGAATTCGATCCGGAAAACTCTGAACTTATCTGCGGCCCGATCAACAAACCACGCTGGATTTATTCCTGTGCCAAACAACTGATGGATCGTGTCATCTGGGGTTATGGCATGGAAGGCCTTAATTTCACCTTATTCCGTCCGTTCAACTGGATTGGTGCAGGCCTGGATTCTATCCACACACCAAAAGAAGGCAGCTCACGCGTGGTCACGCAATTTTTTGGCCATATCGTCCGTGGTGAAAATATTTCTCTGGTTGACGGTGGCGCGCAAAAACGTGCCTTTACCTATATCGACGATGGCATTGATGCATTAATTCGTATCATCGCCAACAAAGATGGCATCGCAAGCGGCAAAATCTACAATATCGGCAATCCTGTTAATAATTTTTCGATTCGTGAATTGGCCCACATGATGCTTACCTTGGCGGCAGATTATCCTGAATACGCAGAGTCCGCCAAGAACGTCCAACTGATCGAAACCACTTCAGGCGCCTATTACGGTACCGGTTACCAAGACGTGCAAAATCGTGTCCCCCAAATTACGAATACTTGTGAAGAATTAGGCTGGGCACCTACCACGACCATGGAAGACAGCATGCGTAATATTTTCGATGCTTACCGCAGTCAGGTAGCTGAAGCCCGCGCCTTAATGGACTAAGTCAGGATTGCATGCCTTCTATTGTATTGAAAATTGATGTTGATACCTATCGTGGCACTCGTGAAGGTGTACCGAATTTGGTGCGCCTTCTGAAGCAGCATCAGGCCGGTGCTACTTTTTTATTTTCATTGGGAAAAGATCACACCGGATGGGCGCTACGCCGTGCATTCAGACCTGGTTTTTTTCAAAAAGTATCGCGTACTTCGGTTGTCGAACATTATGGTGTGAAGACGCTGATGTACGGAGTCTTCTTGCCAGCGCCAGATATAGGTAAAGATTGCATCGAAGAAATGCGCGCAGTTCGCCGTGCGGGTTTTGAATGCGGCATTCACACATGGGACCATGTCGTCTGGCAGGACAATGTCAAGAAAAGAGATGCCAGCTGGACGCAAAATCAAATGCAACAAGCTTTTGAGCGCTTCCAGCATATTTTTGGCAGCACTCCAAAAACTCATGGTGCCGCGGGCTGGCAAATGAATCAATACGCATTTGCACAACTTGATAGTTTTGGGATGAAATACGCGTCTGACGGTCGTGCCATGCTCAATGAAAATGGCACGCTGAGCAATCAAGCAGCGGGACCGTATCGTCTGCAAATAAATGGTGACACACTTCCGTGTATACAGATGCCAACTACATTGCCAACGCTAGATGAGTTGCTTGGTCGAGAGATTGAGGGGGTGGTCATCAATGAGTCAAATATAGCTGATAACATCCTAAAATTAACGGCAGTGCCAAGAGATCATGTATTTACGCTGCACGCAGAACTTGAAGGACAGAAACTTGCCCCCATCTTCAATCAACTGCTTACCGGGTGGCAAGAACAAGGGTATAAATTTATCTCTATGGCTGATTACTACATCAGCATCCAAGAGCAAAAACTGCCCGCCTTCCCTTTAACATGGGCAGAACTGCCAGGACGATCAGGAGAATTGGTTGCGCTGACAAGCTGAGCCGTAATGAATTTAGCACCGACATATCATCTTTAAAATTTCATTTTTAAAAGACCAGGAGATCACTTTGGCCGATAGCCCATCTGCAGTAAATTGCCAGGTACCAGACTTTTCTGCCGCAATGACTGGCACTACACCATTCCAACTAAGTGACTATGCCGGAAAAACTCTGATAATCTATTTTTACCCAAAAGACAATACTCCAGGATGCACTACGGAAAGTATTGCTTTTCGTGACCTCAATACGAAATTTCAAACAAAGAATGCCATCATTTTTGGACTCAGTCGTGACAGTATTCGTTCGCATGAAGGGTTTAAAGCCAAACTGGATTTGCCATTCGAACTTATTTCCGACACCGATGAGGCAATTTGTGCACTGTTTAATGTTATGAAATTAAAAAACATGTATGGAAAGCAGGTGCGAGGTATAGAACGCAGCACATTTATCATTGACGGCAATGGCAAATTAGTGAAAGAATGGCGTGGAGTAAAGGTTGTTGGACACGTTGATGAAGTGTTGGAATTTGTGAGCGCACAAGCATAATTGAAATCCCTATTTATTCATATTCAAGTCGTTAATTGAGATCACTTGCTGGTCTTCAATAGCGACTTTTTTTATTTTTAAGCTCTCACACTTTGATAAGAGGTTATTGATGCCCCTGCCTAAAATGCCGACTAAACCAGCGGCGCTATTGTCTCCCAAGGACTATCCAAAAATTGATAAAAACAAACGCCCGAAAACCAAACAAGTGGAAACAATAACAACCACTTCCAGCGTTGTTGCAACCACAAGTAAGCCACGAACCGCACCGCCCGTGACATTAAAGCCAGCAATTGCCAATGCTGCACCTGTTACGCGTAGTAAAAAAAGTGGTCCCTTAAAAAATACAGCGAACACCGCTTCGGCTGCTGTGCCATCCAGAGGCCATGATAATTCAGTGAAATCACGCGCTAGCTTAGCGGCTGACAAATCCGGCATTACCAAATTATTTGTACTCGATACAAACGTCTTGATGCATGATCCCTCTTCTCTCTTCAGATTTGAAGAGCATGATGTTTACCTGCCAATGATCACACTGGAAGAGTTGGATGATCACAAGAAAGGCATGTCAGAAGTCGCGCGTAATGCGCGTCAAATATCACGTTCACTCGATGCCTTAGTGGGCGACATCGACAATAACGATATTGAGAAAGGCATCCTGCTTTCCAAACTCGGCAATAAGGATGCTAGGGGGCGTTTATTTTTTCAGACCAAATTGCAAGGTGGCACCCTACCTCAGGGTTTGCCTCAGGGTAAAGCCGACAATCAAATTCTCGGCGTTGTGCGTGCGCTGGAAACAGAGTTTCCAGGACGACCTATCGTTCTGGTGTCGAAGGACATCAACATGCGCATCAAAGCGCGTGCACTAGGCTTGCCGGCTGAAGATTACTTCAACGATCACGTACTGGAAGATTCCGATCTGCTTTACACGGGCATCGTGCAATTGCCCGAAGATTTCTGGAATAAGCATGGCAAGGGCATGGAGTCATGGCAGGAAAATAAAAACGGCATCAGCACCACTTTTTATCGCATTACGGGTCCTATCATTCCTAGTTTATTGGTCAATCAATTTGTCTATCTCGAACCAAAAAATGGCGAAACATCGTTCTATGGACAAGTCCGGCAAATCAATGGCAAGACAGCAGTATTGCAAACCTTGCGTGATTATGGACATCCAAAGCACAGCGTCTGGGGAGTGACTTCACGTAACCGTGAACAGAATTTTGCACTCAATTTGCTGATGGATCCAGAATGCGATTTCGTCACTTTGTTGGGTCAGGCAGGAACGGGAAAAACATTATTGGCGTTAGCGGCAGGTTTAGCACAGGTTCTAGAAACTAAAACTTACAACGAGATCATCGTCACCCGCGTGACGGTTCCTGTCGGTGAAGACATTGGCTTCCTGCCTGGCACGGAAGAAGAAAAGATGTCACCTTGGATGGGGGCGTTTGATGATAATCTTGAAGTGCTTAACAAGTCAGACAATGATGCTGGTGATTGGGGTCGTGCAGCTACACAGGATTTAATCCGTTCACGTATTAAAATTAAATCGTTGAATTTCATGCGTGGTCGCACCTTCGTCAATAAATTTTTGATTATCGACGAGGCACAAAATCTCACCCCGAAACAAGTCAAGACTCTGGTGACGCGTGCAGGACCAGGCACAAAAATTCTTTGCCTGGGAAATATTGCGCAGATTGATACGCCGTATTTAACAGAAGGATCAAGTGGCTTGACTTATGTTGTTGATCGTTTTAAAGGTTGGGCGCACAGTGGCCACGTTACATTGGCTCGTGGTGAGCGTTCACGTTTGGCGGATCACGCAAGTGAAATTTTGTAAACTCATTACGTTTTTTTGACAAACGGTGCTGCGGCACCGTTTTTTTATGCTTGAATCCACTCTGTAAATACGCTCCACCACCTGTTGGCGTTACAGCCAATGATCAAAATTCATCACATGTCATCATGCTGATTTACAAAATTTTTAGCTGGTATATACTTAATCGAATCGCTTGATTCCCCGATCAATGACTCATAATCATTTAATTCGTTCGCGGTTTTTCGTTTTCGTCTTGTTTCGACATGGCTCACCAGCATGCATAAAGAATACTTAACCGTCTAGAGAAATATACTTATGAATTCTGCGGAATTTGATGATGACAAAGTAATTTTTATAGATGATCATGAGGCTGCCGTTCCCCCTGTCGCTAGAGCAGGTACATATTCTACTTGGCAGATTTTGATCATAGATGATGATCCAGATGTGCACGCGACAACAACGTTCGCGCTTGGAAGTCTAGAAATTCAACATCGTCATTTGAGTTTTTTGCATGCTTACTCTGCAGATCAGGCTCGCGAAATTTTGGCTAGCGAGCGCGATATTGCAATCATCTTGCTTGACGTCGTGATGGAGCAAGACGATGCAGGGCTACGTCTAGTTCGGCATATTCGTCAAACGCTAGGATTAGAGGATGTGCGTATTATTTTGCGAACTGGCCAACCAGGCTATGCGCCCGAAATAGATGCCATTCGCGATTACGACATCAACGATTACAAAACGAAATCGGAACTAACGAGAACAAAACTTTACACGACAGTCACGTCGGCCATTCGTTCTTACGATCAAATTTGTACGATTTCTGCCGGTCGTCGTGGCCTGGAAGCGATCATCAGTGGCAGCGCAGATTTAATGTCAATGCACGGGTTGCAAAATTATGCGACTGAGGTGTTAACACAAATAACCCATCTATTAAGTAATCGCGTGGAGGGTTTTGTCTGTTGCCAAAAAGTCGCCCATCAAACCAAAGAATTAGCATTTGACGCCGAAGTCAACCTGCATGTCATTGCGACTACCCCTGGCTTGCACCGCTGGTTTGATCAGCCCCTAAGTATTGTGGCTGATAAGCAGATTCAAATGCTGATGCAAAAAACACTGCATGCACATCAACACCTATACGAAGTTGATTCCACAGTTTTATATTTCAGCAATGTCGCACAACGTGACGTTACGGTATATCTCAATGTCGGATTACAGAGCAATGAGTTAGATCAGCGCTTGTTGAAAGTTTTTTGCGGAATTGTTGCCGTTGGACTGGATAACGTCATGCTGACATCACGCCTGCACAATTATGCATTCTACGACCCCCTGACCGGGCTTGCAAATCGATTACGGCTGATCCAAATATTAAATGAAACTTTACATTCATCACGCAGACAGGACAGCGCGCTTTCACTGATAGACATTGATCACTTTGCAGAAACCAATGATGCGCTCGGACATCAGTTTGGCGACATGCTGCTTCGCGCGGTCGCCGATCGACTGCTCAGTTTTTTCGGCGATGCATGTCAGTTGGCACGAGTAGGTAGCGATACTTTTGCCTTGTTAGGGCATGAAGAAGTCGTGTTTCCTAAAATGATACTCACTCTTTTTTCCACCCCCTTTCTGATTGATCACCAAAACGTTCAATTGTCTGCGACGATAGGTTTAGTCAAACTAGGTGACTACAATGGAGATGGGTCCGAAGCTTTAAAAGATACCAATATTGCGTTAAAAAGAGCGAAATCAGATCAACGTTCTGGTTACACGTATTTCACCCGCGATATGGGCGTCGAAATTCGTGAGCGGGTACGCATGATGCACGCTCTGCGAGGTGCATTTGAAAGTGAACGTCTGT
>JAUSNO010000037.1 GCA_030645915.1 Undibacterium sp. | reverse complement strand
ATTTGCGTGCTGACGGCGCATTTTCGGCTACTTTTGCTGCTCTTCGTTGCCAATAGCTCGCTATTGGCGCCTCATTCGCATCAAAACTATCTCGAAAAGTGCATCCGTCATCAGCGCAAATCCTAATGGAAAATCTGGGTTAAAGAGACTAAATCTACTTGGTTCTTATCGTATCGGAGTCAAACTGTTTTGGATTCTTACCGGTTATTCCCGCATAAAATTCCTGAATCACCTGCATGTCTTTTGCGATGTCACCAGTGGGATGAAACAATGCCCCAATACCACCAACTTTCCGTTTGAAATCAAGGAAACCCAACGCAATCGGTACGCCCGCTCCATGCGCAATATAATAAAACCCCGTCTTCCAATGACTGACTTTTCCTCGCGTTCCTTCGGGTGGCACGATCACGGTCAATCTCTCATTTGCATGAAATGCCTCTATCGTACTTTGCACCAGATTTCCGGCCTGCGCCCGATTAACAGGAATACCCCCCAACCAGCGCATTATTCCGCCAATAAAAGGGGGAAATAAACTCGTTTTCCCCATCCAATATACGTTTAACCTCAACGCAAAGCAGACCATCAAGGTAACCGGAAAATCCCAATTACTGGTATGAGGAGCGGCGATCAGTACATATTTTGCTTCAGTTGGCGCCGTTCCTTCCACTCGCCAGCCCGCCAGACGCAGACCTACCAAAGAAAGTCCCCGCATCAGCGAATTGACCACGGGGGTATCGAAAATCGTGTAGTTCATTCAGTAAGTCTTTGATAATAAAGAAAAGAGAGAGATTTTGAATCTCTCTTCATTATAGAGATGAGTAATGCCGCCAGGTAATAAATCTACCGATTGCCGCTAAAAATTTGAAATAGTCTGATGAGTATTGAGAAATTTAGTTAATCAACTAAATTTTTATCCATTTCAAAATTTCATCCCATTGCGCGATGTCTTTCTCGACTCGGGATGGAGCGACATCCCACAGGGTGGCGCCGTGCGCGGCCAATTGAATGTAATTTTGCGTATCGCGCAGATAGCCCAGCACCGGCAGGCCGAGCTGAGTCACATAGTGCGCCAGTTGATCAGCTGCACGGCTACGTGCATTCACACGCATGCCGAGTACACCTACTTCAAAACGCGCTTCGCGATCAGCGAGTTTTTTTAGGAATTCTTCCGTTGCCAGGATATCAAAAATTGATGGTTGCAATGGCACGATCACCTTATCTGCCAGCTTTAGCAAGGCATCAAGCTTGTGTCCCTTCAAGCCAGCGGGCGTATCAATAACCAGGTGAGTTGTCCCTTTGGGCGGCTTGGCAATATGTCCGTCGGTGATTTCCCAGGCGCTGATGGGAGGCAGATTTGCCGGACGCAATGATAGCCAGGTACGTGAGGATTGCTGTGCATCGGCATCACCCAGCATAACCTTATGCCCTTGAGAGGCAAAATATCCAGCGAGATTCGTTGAAAATGTACTTTTACCTACGCCGCCCTTGGGATTGGCTATTACGATCACAGGCATGCTAACTCCTTATAGAATTGCTGCAAACAAAACTACCGTTATGGAACCAGTAAAGCCACATGTTCAGCAGTGAGGTAACACCACTCACCCTCTTCCAAACCCAGAGAATCGAGCGTTAGTTGCCCTATCGCTGTCCTGCGTAATGCGGCGCAATGATTGCCCGCGGCAGCCAACATACGCTTGACCTGATGATATTTACCCTGCTCCAGAACGATTTCCAGCTCTCGTTCCCCCAACTGCCGACAGGTTTGTGCAGCAAGTGGCACCGGCTCGTCGTGCAATTGTACGCCCGTCAATAATTGTTGAATCAGCGCATCACTGACAGGGTCAGCGGTCGTCGCTACGTAGATTTTAGGAATATGCCTTTTAGGCGAAGATTGTGCATGGATGAAAGGGCCATCGTCAGACATCAGCAGCATGCCGGTAGTGTCGTGATCTAGCCTTCCTACGGGCTGTACGTCTCTCCAGCTCAATTGCTCTGGCAGCAAGGTCAAGACACCGGGATGATGACTTGGCTTTCGGGAGCACTCGACATTCGCAGGCTTATTCAAGACCAGATAGACGTGTTCCCGATATTCCCATTCTTCATCAAAAATAGTAAAGCAAAGTCCGTCTGTGTCGACTAGTGCCTTATAGTTTTGCACGACTTCGCCATTGACGCTGACTTCACCATCGTCGATCAATTCACGGCAATATTTACGGGTACCAAAACCTTGCGATTGCAGAAGTCGGTCAAAAGATAATTTACTCATAGCGGAACTGTCAAAGAGACTAAATGGCGCATTTTACATTTATTTGTGCCGCGTTTATGAGGCAACTATGGGTAAGGTGATGGTAAATTTTGCTCCCTGATGCGATTTACTCGTTACTACAATGTTTCCGCCCAAGACACCTGTTACCAGATTGTAGACAATATTTAATCCTAAACCGCTGCCGCCCTGTCCAAGCTTGGTGGTGAAAAATGGATCAAAAATCCTGCCAATATTTTCTTCTGGAATCCCTTTTCCATTATCACTGACAACAATCTCAATCAACTCTGCGTCCAGCTTGTGTGCCTCTATCGTCACGGTTCCTTTGACGTCGCCTTCAAAACCATGAATAAAGGCATTATTAATCAAATTGGTCAGCACTTGGCCTAGTGGCCCCGGGTAACTGTCCATCACGATTTTTGGCGGGACGGATGAAACGATCTCGTGCCTGGTTTTGCGCGTCATCGGGCTGAGCATGAGGATAATTTCAGCGAGTGTTTCATCCAGCGTAAACAAGCGCCTATTTGCACTGGACTGGTCAACGGCTACTTGCTTAAAACTAGTCACCAGGCCAGACGCCTTATGTAAGTTGCGTAGCAAAATGTCCGTGCCGATGCGGGAATTATTCAGGAATTCCTCCAGACTTGAGCGTTTCAAACCGCGCGCCAGATCCAAAATCATCTGATCTGTTTGCTGTTGTAATGTGCTTGCCACTGTCACACTTGTTCCTATTGGCGTATTTAACTCATGCGCAACACCGGCGACCAAAGACCCGAGTGCGGCCATCTTCTCAGTACGCAACAACTCTCGCTGCGCACGCTGCAAATTCTCGAGAACAATGGTCAATTCACTGTTGGCCGCTTCCAGAGCGTGGGTACGGTCGGAAACACGTTTTTCCAAACTACTGTTGAGACTTAAAATTTCATGTTCATTCTGCCGCTTCTCGGTGATGTCTTCCTGCACCAGCACCAGCAGCATTTCGTCACCTAATGAAATCAAGCGTCCTGAGATGACACAGAGCAGATTTTGATCTCGATCACCGCATCGTAACCACGCTTCATACGCTTGAATTTCGCCTTGATGCTCGGCCATTTGCAATACGGTCTCCTGGTCCTCCGGCTTGCGCCACAATGCGAGCTGCTTCTCAGGGCTGCTTAAAATCTCCGCTCTGGACCAGCCAAACTGGCGTATCCATGCGTCATTGACGTCAATCATGCTAAAACTTGTTTCCTTACGAAATACCGACATCGCCACGGGTGACGCATGAAAGATTGCAGCAAATTTTTTCTCAGTCAAGCGCAAGGCCTGTTCTGCGCGCAAGCGCTCATTCAGCTCTTGCTGTAAGGCGGCATTCTTGCTGTCGCGCTCTGCAATTAACACACCCAAATCCTGGCGCATTTTATCCAGGCCATAGGCGAGATGGCCGATCTCGTCCTGGCGCGGCCAATTCAATGGCTTATCTAGCTTACCTCGGGCCAAGTCTGCAGTCGCCAGCAACAGGCGCTGCAAGGGATGAACGATACGGCGCTCAAATAACAGGAGAATAAGAGTGAACGAGATCAGAACCTGCGCCAACAACGCACCGCCCAATTTAAGAAAATCATCGACGAGATCTTGCTTAATGCGACCGGTGGTCAGTTCCACTGTCACCTTGCCGATGATTTTTCCGTCTAATAGAATAGGACGCTCTTCACTTTGATCTTTCGAGCCTCTACGTTCCGCGATCTCGCTGTGAACAAACTGATTCTTTGACTCGTCTTCCACGCTGACGCGCACCACCTCGGGGTTACGCATAACCGCCTGCACAAATTGATTCGCAACGTCTTTATCAAGATTCCACATCGGAACTGCCATGGCACTTGACAGCATCTCTGCGTATTGCGACTTGGCCGTATGCACACGCAAATTGAATTCACGTTCATAGCGGTTTTGCGCCAAAAAATAACCGAATATCAGTGCCGGCAACAATATGCCCAGCGCGACACCCAAGATTAAAATTTGCCGAAGTGAGAGTTGTCTCAATATGAAATCCGTAAAATATCCACTGAAGAAAAATGAGGGAAACGCTTGCAGAGTAGCTTGCTTTATAAGAAAAATTCGTCACAACACTTACGCACTGCACCAGGTCATTTAGTCTGCTTGCGCCACAGTTGTATATTAGTTTCTATCAAAGCATTCATACTGTTTTGCCTGGTCAGCTTGTATATTGCCTTTGCAATACGACCGCGCATCTCGCCGTTATTACATGCAGATTTATGGGAAAAAGTCAGATGCAAGCTCTCGTTACTGATCGCCGGACTAATGGTTTTAATCCCGCGGATGTTCATCTTTGCAGCAAAAGCCAGACCCGGGTCTTCTTCATAAATGAGATAGTCTGAGCGAGATCGTGTCAGCATTTTTAACGCTTGCTCAAGACTAGGTACGGTAGAAATTTTGAGGTTATTTTTTGCATAACGGTCAAACTCTTCGCCAAAACTATTGTTAATTACCGTCGTCCCTTGCTTACCCATCAAATCAGCCCATTTTTTATAGTTGAGGTTGACGTTGCTGCGTGTCCAGATGACCGATCTGGTTTCACGAAAGGCGGGATAAAAATAATCCATGTATTCCAGCCTTGGTACCGTGAAGAATGCGCCCGCAATCAGATCAATGCGCCCAAGTTTAGCTTCTTCCTGGACCCGCGCCCATGTACCGGCATACTTGACGTCAATGGCAACGCCGAGCTCTTTGGCCAGTAGCTGCATCAGATCTGCATTGGCACCGATCAGCCGGGTTTCATCTTCAGGATCGCGCCACAAATACGGCGGGTATTCCGGATTGCCGGTGGCAACCAGAGACTTGCACGTGTCGCTGGCCATCGCATAGCCGGACATGATGCCCATCAACAAGGCAATCATGAAACGGTAAAAAAAGTAATTACGCGTCAAATGACGATAGGGCTGAACGTGCATGATGTGTTAGCTCCCGAACTTGGGTAAGTCGATCAAATAATCTCTCGCAGTCTAGCAATGGACTACCTTCCTTGCAAGAAAAAATATCTTCTTGGAAATATTTAAACATACAACAAGGGGAAAATTACGCACGACGCCAAACCCAAAGCCGACGATTCTGCCTGCTTTACTTTTGAAAAAACGGGTGTTGAAAAACTGTGCCGCCGAGAATCAGGTTGGCGCTTTCACTACACGACGCAGCGCTACCTGGACTACATTGGCATTGTCTTTTTTGACATTTTGGTGAGCGATCAAATGCTCCAGGCTCACTTGATCGAGCACCTTCAGATAGGCGTCGGTCGCTTCGACCAAGACTGACTTGAGGATACAGGCAGAAGTAAACAGGCATTGGCTACTGCCTGCATCAAAACACTCTGCCATATAAAAATCGGTTTCACTTTGACGGACTACCGCACCGATATTGATGTCACGGGGTTCTTTATTGAGCCGCAACCCGCCGTTACGGCCACGCACGGTATCGACCAAGCCCTCAATTCCGAGCTGATGCACGACCTTCATCAAATGATTTTTCGAGATATTGTGCAGATCAGCAATTTCCTGAATTGTCACTAGCTGATCCCTATGGGTGCCCAGATACATCAAGGTACGCAAGGTATAGTCAGTAAATGCGGTGAGCCTCATCAGCTGTTCCTAATTAGGTAAATATGTCGCGCAGCACGCCAAAAATGGCCAACTGGCAAGCCTGTCACGCAATACCCATGCGGCTTTCCAGCCACCCTGCCCTGCAAGCCGCATGGGTATTGCGTGCTGGCAGGGTCATGTTTCTATTTTTTTATATTGCGCCAGTTAAGCTTAACAGCGTTCGCTGTGAATGGGCCAGCAATCTGCACCTTCATGCGCGACCGAATGGCGCATCGATGGCTTCACTCTGGCCGGTAAACCATACGGGACCTTGCTCGCTCATGTAAAAATGGTCTTCCAGACGTATGCCGAACTCGCCCTCGATACAGATCATCGGTTCATTGCTAAAACACATGCCAGTGGCCAAAGGTCTGACGTTGCCTTTGACCAGATAAGTCCACTCATGAATATCCAGGCCAATGCCGTGGCCAGTGCGATGTGGCAAGCCAGGCGTCTTATAGCCAGGGCCCATTCCGGCTGCTTCCAATACACGTCTGGCTGCAGCATCGACCTGCTCGCACGGCACGCCCAATTGCGCGGTGTCAAACGCTGCGGCTTGTGCGGCTT
The DNA here is from genome assembly GCA_030645915.1 of Undibacterium sp. Taxonomy (GTDB): domain Bacteria; phylum Pseudomonadota; class Gammaproteobacteria; order Burkholderiales; family Burkholderiaceae_D; genus Undibacterium. The sequence goes on along the minus strand of JAUSNO010000037.1, from coordinate 32,665 downwards.
TCTCCAGTTCCCAGATATCATGCTGACGCCGGGTGGCCTGGCCGAACACGTAGCTGCGCGTGATGTCAGAATGGTAGGACTCTATCTTGCAACCCGTGTCGATCAACACCATATCGCCTTCATGCAGAATTTGCACCCCGTCGGGGCCATGCGGCATGGCAGTTGCCTGACCAAAGCTGACGATGCAGAAGGTCGAGCTGCTGCCGCCAAAAGCGCGATGTGCCTGATCAATAAAGGTGGCCACTTCAGTTGATGAGATACCTTCCCGCAGAATTTTCGCTGCGCGTCTCTGCACTTCCAGCGTGATATTTTTTGCCTTTTGCATCAGCGCCAGTTCCGCCGCAGATTTATGCATGCGGCATTCAGCGGTGATTACCGAGGCGTTGATGATGCGTGTCAGCGGCATCGCTTGTCGTAGACCGTCAAAGACAAAAAAAGGTGCGGCCTCGTCGAGCCCGATCGCATATTGCTGCAGGCCCAGATCAGCCAGAATATTGTTAACCAGCAGATACGGGCTGTCATCTTCCTGCCATAGCCTGAGGGTGGCGGCGTCGCCGACCGTCTCGCGGACTTTGGATTCTTCAAAAGCCGGGCAAACGTAGATAACTTGGCCTTCCGCGGTGAGGACAGCGCCAACCAGCCTTTCGCTTTGGTACCACTGCAGGCCAGTGAAATAATACAGGCTGGTGCTGGCACTCAATAGCAAAGCGCCAATGGACTGCTCGCGCATCAAGCGAGCCGCTTTGTTGATGCGGTCGCTACGTTCACGCCTGGTGATTGGCCGCACGTCCGTAAGATTGGCCTGGATGCCCGCCAATTGTGTTGCCGCATTCGAGCCGCCGATAAAATTTGTCATGCCGTCCATCTTTCCCTATTGTTGAGTGCAGATCAATACCCGCTACCAGAGCGGGCAATATAACAAATCATGTCAGGATCGTCTTGTTTTACCGGCCTGATGTCATGGCGATTTCTGCACAGCCAGACATAAAAAAACGGGCCTATCGTTTCGATAAGCCCGCATTGATGTATGCAACCGCTAGCGGATGTCTACGACATTGCCTTGATCAAATTACCCAGTTTCTCTATGCCTTCATTGATACGCTCTGGCGACACAGTGACAAAGCTCAGGCGCAAGGTATTGGTTGCCGGATTATTGGCGTAAAAAGGAACGCCCGGGACGAAAGCGACATTTTGCGCGAGGGCAGCTTCAAGCAATCTGTTGCTATCGATCTGGGCAGGCAAAGTCACCCAGATAAACATGCCGCCTTCAGGCCGTGTCCACGTCACAGTAGCTGGAAAGTATTTGCTCATTGCCGCCAGCATGACATCGCACTGACCGGAATAAAAATGGCGGATAGTCGGGATATGCTGATCCAAAAAACCATCTTTAATCACTTCATAGACAGCCATTTGTGTCAGCGTTGACGTGTGCAAATCAGACGCCTGCTTGGCTTGTTCCATCTTGCGGATCAAGGTGATCGGTGCCACCACGTAACCGAGACGAATACCCGGTGTAAGTACCTTGGAAAACGACCCCATGTAAATCACGCCGCCCGGGTTCATATTCAGTAATTTTGGCAAGGGATCGCCACGGTAGCAGAGATCGCCATACGGATTATCTTCGATCAAAGGCACACCAAGGCGGGCGCAGGTTTCTACCAGTTCATAACGGCGTTCGACCGACAAGGTACGGCCAGTCGGGTTCTGAAAATTGGGCAAGGCATACAGCAAACGTGCACCCTCACCTTTCGCCGCAACGTCTGCCGGGATGATGCCATGCTCATCCATTTCGATCGATTCTATTTTTGGCTGATAGACTGAAAATGCCTGCAGCGCGCCGAGATAACTCGGTGTTTCGACCAGAACCTTGCTGCCTTCATCGATCAGCACTTTGCCGACCAGATCCAGGGCTTGCTGTGAACCAGAAACCATCATGATCTGCTCTGGCAGAATTTTACTTTCAGCATTAGATAGAGAATCGGCAAGAAACTCGCGCAGAGGCGTATAGCCGTCAGTGGTTCCGTATTGCAATGCCGTCTTGCCATTTTCTAGCAACACCTTATCAAAGGCGGCCCGCATGCGATCGACAGGGAAAGTTTCAGGAGAAGGCAAGCCACCCGCGAAAGAAATCACCTCAGGGCGCTGGGTAACCTTAAGAATCTCCCGGATCACGGAGCCTTGCAACTGCTCTGCGCGTACAGAAAATTTCCAATCAATCGGGTTTGGGTTTTCAAGTTTCATGCGGGTCTCACCTGGAAGTATTTTTAACAATGTGGAGAGAGCGGAACGCTCTCCAACGACTCAATTTAATTATTCGATTTCAGCAATCATCTCGATTTCTACACACGCGCCCATAGGGATTTGCGCGACGCCAAACGCAGAACGCGCATGCTTGCCTTGTTCGCCAAAAATTTCACCGATCAATTCGGATGCGCCATTGGTCACCAGATGCTGTTCGATAAAATCTCCAGTGGAATTGACCAGGCTCATTAATTTAACGATACGTTTAACCCGGTTCAAATCGCCACCACAAGCTGCCTGCAAAGTGGCGATAAGATCAATCGCCACTGCGCGTGCCGCCAACTTGCCTTCTTCGGTAGAGATGTTTTTACCCAATTGACCCACCCATACCTTGCCCTCTTTTTTGGCGATATGGCCAGACAAAAAGACGGTATTACCTGTTTGTGCATACATGACATAGGCAGCTGCTGGTGTTGCAACGGCAGGCAACTCAATATTCAAGGCGTTAAGTTTTTCGTAAAAGGACATGATGACTTCCAAAATTTGTGCCGCAGCAATTGCCGGCAGCATGGTTGATATCGAATAGGATGAAAAATTTATATTGTCGGATGGTTATTTTTGTTTCCGTATAGCCCTCTATTGTACGACCCTGATGCCATGATTAACACCCCCAAATCCATCACATCGTCTTGATTTAATTTGGAAAATAGGACTTTTCAGAGGATATCGTCGTCGAATGTTCACTCACCGCACCCAGCACAACGAGCAATGCCATTGCCAGCACAAATTCATGGTTGAAACATCGGCACCGTAGTGCTGGCTAATAACACATCCATGCGGATAGTAACTAACAATACGCAGACAATTCCTTTTCCAGGCAAACACTGTGAAGACGAGTACTCCAGAAAGGTGCATAGCTAGACAATGGCCTCACTATTCATGGCATTTCCGATACATTTTGCACATGCTTATGCGGCCACGGTATCGTGATCAAACTGGCCGGACTGATTATTTTTTTCTTCATGGCGAGAAACGGAGAAGACGATCTTGCTATGCGTTTTTTCGGCTTCCACAACAATATGGCGCGCAGCTGGCAATAACAACGTGTTGCCGACACGCAACCAGTAATCAGTCTCATCGCCCTCTATCGTCAACCACACCAAACCGGCTTCAATACCAAACATGCAGGCGGTATCAACAATCACCGATACCAACTGTCCCGGCGACAAAGTGATTGACTGGTTTACATCGATTTTGATCAACATGACTCCTCCGTATCTTTAATTGCCAGTATTTATTGATGCATGCTATCCTAGCCGGAAAAACCAATACAGTACCAGTACAATAAAAAAGATAGATAACACACTGTCTTGCCGATTTCACCAATACAATTTTTTTAGAAATAATGATGCGCACATCCACCCCTATTATTTCTCGCGGATCTGGCGGCTCTTTGGTCGAACAAATTGTCCGCTCCGTTGCCAGCCGCATCGACGACAAACTGTTACGTACCGGCGCACGCATGCCGTCGATACGTCAATTCGCGGACGAACAAGAGGTATCCCGCTTCACCGTAGTAGAAGCGTATGACCGACTTGTTGCCAATGGGTATCTAGAATCACGCCGCGGTTCCGGTTTTTTTGTACGCGAGCGCGCGTCGATGATTGTCAACAACAATGCCATTGCGAAAGCGATTCCAGCCTCGCAGCAACTCGATGTGGTCTGGCTGGTACGTAATATGTTTCGTCAGTTGCCGCCACAAAAAATGCCGGGATCAGGCGTACTGCCGCACGACTGGCTCGATGGAGAACTGGTAGCCAATGGATTGCGCGCAATCAGTCGCCTCAATCAAAACCTGTTGTTGCATTACGGCACGCCGCAAGGCTTTTTACCGTTGCGCCAACAACTGCAACTTAAGTTAGCCGAGCTGGAAATTGCCGCAGCGCCCGAACAGATTGTGATGACCAGTGGTGTCACGCAAGCACTTGATCTGGTCGCCCGGGAGTTCACGCAACCGGGTGACACCATCTTCGTCGATGACCCAGCCTGGTTCCTGATGTTTGGCTCGTTTGCTATTCTTGGCGCCAAGGTCATCGGCATTCCACGCCTGCACGACGGTCCGGATGTGGCGAAGCTGGCAGAGCTCGCCGCGCTGCATAAGCCCAAGCTCTACATCATCAACTCGGTCATGCACAACCCTACCTCGACTTCGCTTTCTGCGGCCAAGGCCTTTCAAGTGCTGAAGGCCGCGGAAGAACATGACTTCATCATCGTAGAAGACGATATTTACTGCGACATGCATCCGGGCACAGCGGTACAAGCGGCGACCAGATTAGCTGCGCTGGATCAGTTAAATCGCGTGATTTATCTGGGTGGTTTCTCCAAGACGCTGGCGGCAAATCTACGCGTAGGTTTCATCGCCACCTCGCACGAGCTGGCCGTACGTCTATCGGACCGCAAGATGCTTTCGACGCTCACCACCACCGAAATTGGCGAACGCGTGGTGTATAAAATTTTGTCTGAAGGCCACTATCGCAAACACGTCGACCGCATCCGCGTCAAACTCGACTCCGTGCGCGACCAGGTCACCAAGAGGATAGAAAACATAGGAATGAAGGTCGAATACCGCACGCCGGCAGGCATGTTCTTATGGACAGAAACCGGCTGCGACACCATCGCACTCACCGAGAAGGCGCTAGAGCAAGGCATACTGCTGGCGCCCGGAAGCCTGTTCTCGCCCAACCAGCTACCCTCGACCAGAATGCGCATCAATATCGCCGCAATGTCGGACCCTGGGGTGTGGGAATTTCTCGAGAAAGAAATAAAATAAGGCCTGCATTTGGCAATAATGAAGGCCTCTTACTCAAGCCCATGGTTTGCCTGAAAAACTCGGTGTGTTAGCCCATCTGAGAATGGTTTTTTAGCCTGTTATGGTTTATTTTTCTTGCAACTGGTACTTTGAATTTAGACCCGCCCTATCACGCAGTATCCATGCGGGTTTCCAGCCTATATCCCTGAAAACCCGCATGGATAGTGCGTGCTGGCGGCATGCCTGGCGGTGTTTTTTACGTCGCTTGCACTACTTCTTGCTCGAACAAGGCAATCGCAGTCGCTGCGACTTGACTGGTATCGTAATACGCATAGCCACCAACACCAACTGCCCCTATCACTGGTAACCAGCGCGACAGGCTTTTTCCTAATACTTGCTGCGATATCTTGACACCGATTTTGCCGGCGATTGCCTGCATGAGTTGCAATGAAGCGGCCCTGACCAAGAGCCTGTCACCCGCTCTTACCACGAGGTCGCGCACCGCCTGCGCAGCGCTATGCCTGAATAGGCAATACAACATGTGTTCTTGAGTCAGGAGGGAAGATTTGCCGTAGAAGGCCGCGATATCGGCCACCATTTGCGCTTGAATTTTCCAAATGGCGAGCATTTCAGGAACAATTGTCAGCCATCCAAGCGCGCCAACCGGAAGTGCCAATGAACCTGCCGCAAGCGCCGCTTTGGTCGCCGCAGAACTGGCCAAATGACGTGCCGCTTCTTTTGGGTGAATGCTTTCTGACTTCCGGGAATCAGGTATGTGAGCGGCGAGGTCGAGTATTATCTTCGCCAATCCATTACCTGATGTGCTCGCAGCCTGACTTGCCGTAGTATCTTGCGACAATGCTCCAGCGATATAGGGAATAAGATTTTTGTTATCTTTACTCGATTTTCTCATGTGGCGTAGTCAACTATGTCAAACAAATGCGATAGTGTGGTCATTGGCTAATTTGGCTTTACTGAGAGCCTTATCTGCCCGCAGGAGCATGCTGTCCGTGGTATCGCCTTCCAGCATGGTGGCCACCCCTGCACTGGCACTCACCTTAAGCTCTTTTCCCGCGATTGCAACTGGCATGGCACCGATGGTTGCCAGGGTTCGACTGGCAACCATATCGGCAATTTCTGCCGATGCTTCCGGCAATAAAATACAAAATTCCTCAGTGCCATAACGCGCAAGGCAGTCGTAGCTGCGTGTCGCTCTTTTTACGCGCTTGGTCACTTCGACCAAAACAATGTCACCGGCACGCGGACCGTGCGTTTCGCGAATTTGTTTAAAGTGATCAAGATCGAGCACCAGCATTGATAGTGGTTTTCCCAGACGGGCATGCCGTTGCAATTCAGATTCGCTGATACGCATAAATTCACGCCGGTTTGCTACCCCGGTGACAGGATCGGTACTTTCCTGACGATCCAATTCCATTTCGGCACTGAGAATTTTACGTCGATAGCGATGCAGGTAGGATGATATGGCATGTCCGGTATAAGCGCTGGCCAGCAGTATTGCGGTCACGCTAACGGCATAGGCAAAAACCGGAATAATTTTATAGGTGAGCAAACCTAGGGAAGCAATCAGAAAACCCGTCATCACCGGGCGCAACATTCTCAGGGATAAAGGAATAGCGATAAAATAAATCATGGATATCCAGGCATCCAGCAGAAAATGACCGAAGTAATCTCTAGGCAAACTGGCATTGCTGGCAAACTGCACCAAGAGTACGGCCGCGCTCCAGCGCAAAATCTGCCGATCCAGATCTTGTGGATCGACGATGCTGGCAGTTTTTTTTAACGACCACCACGAATAAAAAAATAAGGAAGTGCGTAAAAACAGCAAGGCAAAAAATTCCTTGCTCACGGAAAAAAAAGCAAAATCGACGTAGGCCAGCGGCATGGAAGCCCACATGACAACCCGAACAACTTTACGACATTGGGCGCGGTCCTGTTTGAGGTAATGCAAACGATAGACCGCTTCATTTACATCAGGATAACGAGTATGCATGGCCGTCTCCTATTTTTCTTATATTTTGCGCATGAATGATATTGGAATATGAAGCATATTGATTTTCAGCATAGGCATTAAGTGTAGCCTTGTTTGTACAACAACGACACAAACAGCCTATGACTATGATAAATTAATGGTTAAATTATGTTTCGGTACTTATATTATTTCCTTGTGTTAATCAAACTGCGCTTGCCGAGTCTTCCAAACACTTCAAACGCGATGTTTGATGGTCGCGTTTTACTCCAGAACCAACATCTCTGCCACCCATTGGATCATCAGCACGCGAGCTGTTGATGCCATCTTGTATGCTATCCAGATACCTTGATCTATGATCGGGTCTTTTATCTTTTTCTTATCTTCTACTATCTACCATGACCGATATTCTTCTCTATGACAATTGGGAGCGCCAGCTCCGTGTCTTTTCTCCTATTCGCAAAGACTGGGTCGGTCTGTATTGCTGCGGCCCCACGGTGTATGACTATGCGCACATAGGTAACTTGCGCACCTATCTTTTTGAAGATCTGTTGCGCCGCACACTGGAGCTCAATGGCCATCATGTTCGCCATGTCGTCAACATCACCGACGTAGGTCACCTGGTCTCTGATGCCGATGAGGGTGAGGACAAGATGGAAGCCGGCAGTCGTCGTACCGGGGAATCGGCCTGGGACATCGCCGAAAAATACACGCTGGCATTTAAACAGGATTTGCATAGCTTAAATATGCTGGAGCCGCAGATCTGGTGCAAGGCGACCGACCATATTGCAGAGCAAATATCGTTCATCGCATGCATAGAGCAAAAGGGGTTTTGCTATATCACTTCTGACGGCGTGTATTTCGACACCTCCAAACAGGATGATTACGGTTACTTGTCGCGCTTGAATCGCGAAGGTCTGGAGGCAGGCAAACGGGTTGATATAGGTGAAAAAAGAAATTCAACGGATTTTGCACTTTGGAAATTTAGCCCGGCAAATAGTCAGCGTCAGATGGAATGGGATAGCCCATGGGGGCGTGGATTCCCGGGTTGGCATATTGAATGTTCTGCGATGTCGGCCAAATATCTAGAACCGTGGTTTGATATTCATTGCGGCGGTGAGGATCATATTGCGATTCATCACAGTAATGAGATCGCGCAAAATCAGGCCTGTCACGGCACCCGTCTAGCCAATTTTTGGATGCATGGTTACTTCCTGCAAATTGACGCGGGCAAGATGTCTAAATCCAGTGGAGATTTTTTACGATTGCAAAGCTTGATTGACTTGGGTATTGATCCATTGGCATATCGCTGGCTGTGTTTATCCGCACATTATCGCAGTCAGCTCAATTTCAACTGGGATGCGTTAAGAGCATCGCAAACGGGACTCAATCGATTACGCGAAACTTATTTGGCACTACCCGATGGCGGCAGTGTCAATCAGAGCTATGCAGATCGTTTTATAGCTGAAGTGAATCAAGATGTAAACGTACCAAAAGCGATTGCAGTCATGTGGGAAATGCTGAAATCTCCCGTCATAGATGCGGATAAAAAAGCCACCCTGGACTACTTCGATCAGATCTTTGGATTACACCTGAAACAATGGAAGCCGAAGCAAAACGCCATTTCCGAAGAAGTGACTCATTTGCTGGAGCAACGCAAACTCAGTCGCATGAATAAAAACTGGGCGGAATCTGATCGACTTCGTGATGAAATCAAAGGCTTAGGCTTTGAAGTGGAAGATACGGCAGATGGCATGAAGGTAAAGCCCGTCGATTAATCTCTACAACTTCATCCACCTCTCGTCGAAGTGGATGAAGCAACTCAGAGAAAATTCAGACGGTGGAAATCAAACGTTCCGGTGCCAGTATCCCGTATTCCTGCAATTGGGCAGATCCCAGCAGTTGCTGATTAGATTCACGATAAACGCGCACTCGTCCGATATGCTCAGGTAGTTGCACATTTTCTTTTGCCAAGGCTAATCGCTGTCCCTGTAAAAAACGACGAGCCAAATCATCACTCAAGAGCACTTGAGGGAAACTCGTCAGCAAAGCATCTACAGGTGCTAACAAAGCCAAACGTTGAGACTCGTCCAAGGCTGTCAATGCATCTAGCGTCACGGTATTTTCGAGAATCAAATGCCCGACATGCGTGCGACGCAATGCATTCAGATGTGCGCCACACCCTAGTGCTGTGCCGATATCTTCACCAAGCGTACGAATGTAGGTTCCCTTACTACAACGAACATTGAGTGTTAAAAATGGCGCTACGTAACTGACAAACTCCAACAGATGAATTGTCACTGGACGCGCTTCGCGTTCGAGGGTAATGCCTGCACGGGCATATTCGTAAAGTGGTTTCCCATCGCGTTTGAGCGCGGAGTACATGGGTGGCACTTGCAAAATGTTACCAGTGAATTGCGGCAAAATCGAACGGATTTGTTCTTCACTCACATTAACTGGCAGCGTCTGCAACACTTCGCCTTCAGTATCGCCGGTAGTGGTAGTGATGCCTAAATGCACCACTGTTTGATAAGTCTTATCGGCTTCCAGCAAATCCTGAGAAAATTTGGTCGCCTCGCCAAAACATAGCGGCAATAGACCAGTTGCAAAAGGGTCCAGCGTCCCTGTGTGCCCGGCCTTTAAGGCATTTAACAAGCGTTTTGCTTTAATCAAAGCATCGTTGCTTGACCAGCCAACTGGCTTATCCAGCAGCAAAACCCCATGCACAGGAACACGGGGGGATTTCTTCACTTGATTTGTCATTGGAGTGTGGGTTGGAAACGGTTCGTGCAGGTATGAACAAGACGTATATCGAAAATCTCGAAAAATATCGATTTCATACTTGTCTAGCAGACGATATTACTCTTCGCCGTCATCCTTAGAACGTGTGGCATTCGCTTCGTCTATCAACTTAGACATGGCAATTCCACGCATGGTAGAAGTATCGTGAACAAAGTGCAACTGAGGCAAAGTATGGATATGCAAACGCAATCCCAACTGCGCACGCAAAAATCCGGCCGCCTTATTCAAGCCATCCAAGGTGTTCTTGATCGAAACCGGATCATCTTTCAAGCTCGTAAAATAAATTTTCGCGTGCGCATAATCGGGAGTCAACTGAACTTCAGTCAACGTGATCATGCCGACCCGAGGATCTTTGATTTCCGACCAGATAATTTCAGCGACATCTCGCTGTATCTGATCTGCGACGCGCAAACCGCGTGCGGGGATGGATTTACTATTTTTTGCCATAAATACTACAAAAATGTAAAGGGAGCATAAGCTCCCTTTACTTATTAACATTACAGGGTTCGAGCAATTTCTTGAACTTCGAATACTTCCAGGATATCGCCAACTTCAATTTCATTATAAGACTTCAGCGACAAGCCGCATTCCATACCGGCCTTGACTTCTTTCGCATCGTCTTTGTAACGTTTCAACGAATCCAACTCACCCGTCCATACAACAACATTGTTACGTAACAGACGTACTGATGAACTACGCTTGACGGTACCGTCAGTGACCAAACAACCGGCAATTGCGCCGACTTTGCTGACCATAAAGACTTGGCGTATTTCAACCTGTCCAATAACCGTTTCACGTTTCTCTGGTGCCAGCATGCCTGACAATGCTGCTTTAACTTCATCAACAGCGTCGTAAATAATATTGTAGTAGCGAATATCTACGCCATTTGATTCAGCCAACTTCCGCGCTGAAGCATCTGCACGTGTGTTAAAGCCGATAATGACTGCTTTGGAGGCGACCGCCAGATTGACGTCGGATTCCGAAATACCACCGACTGCGGCATGCACCACTTGTACCCGGACTTCGCTGGTAGACAATTTGACCAAGGACTGAACCAAAGCTTCTTGCGAACCTTGTACGTCGGTCTTGACGATAATGGGCAGATTTCTAACTTCGCCTTCGCCCATATTGTCGAAGATATTTTCCATCTTGGCGGCTTGCTGCTTGGCCAGTTTGACGTCACGGTATTTACCTTGACGGAACAGACCAATCTCACGCGCTTTACGCTCATCAACCATCACCATCAACTCTTCACCAGCTGCAGGAACTTCAGTCAATCCTTGAATTTCTACAGGGATAGACGGGCCAGCCTCACTGATGTTTTTACCGTTCTCATCCAGCATCGCACGAACACGACCGTAAGAGGAACCAGCCAAGACCACGTCACCGCGTTTCAAGGTACCGGACTGAACCAGAATCGTTGCAACCGTTCCGCGACCTTTATCCAAACGCGATTCGATCACCAGACCTTTGGCAGGTGCGTCTTTCGGCGCACGTAACTCCAGGACTTCGGCTTGCAACAGAACTTGCTCCAGCAATTCATCAATGCCCTCACCGGTTTTTGCCGAGACAGGCACAAATGGAGATTCTCCACCGTATTCTTCAGGCACGACGCTTTCGGCAACTAATTCTTGCTTGACGCGATCCATATTGGCACCGGGTTTGTCAATTTTATTAATCGCTACCACCAACGGCACGCCAGCAGCTTTTGCATGGGCAATCGCTTCTCTGGTCTGCGGCATTACGCCATCGTCAGCTGCAACGACCAGAATAACGATATCGGTCGCCTTGGCACCACGTGCACGCATAGCAGTAAATGCTTCGTGACCTGGCGTATCAAGGAAGGTAATCATTCCGCGTGGCGTTTCGACGTGATATGCACCGATGTGCTGGGTAATTCCGCCAGCTTCACCAGAAGCCACTTTTGCACGACGAATGTAATCGAGCAAAGATGTTTTACCATGATCAACGTGACCCATTACAGTAACGACCGGCGCACGTGGCGCTGATTCGTACTCAGCGTGCTCTGCCACATCCGTCAGCATCGCTTCTGGATCATCCAGTTTGGCAGCGAATGCCTTATGACCCATTTCTTCAACCAGGATCATCGCCGTTTCTTGATCCAGAACCTGATTGATGGTGCACATCTGACCCAGTTTCATCAAATGCTTAATAACTTCGGATGCCTTGACTGACATTTTATGTGCCAATTCAGCGACTGTAATAGTCTCCGGCACATAGACGTCTTTAACAATGGCTTCAACTGGCGCTTGGAAATTCGATTGTTCGTCTTGTTGATTCGAACGACGACCTTTAGGTCCACCTTTCCAACCATCACGCCCGGTCGGCGTATTTCCGCGGGTTTTTATGCCACCACGTTTCTTCGCGTCATCCTGCCATGTAGACGATACATTGGCCGACTTGATCGATTTTTTATCTACAACAGCTCCAGCAACTGGCTTCACATCTTTCTTGTCACCCGCTGGCTTTTTCTCCGCAACTTTTTTATCAGTTGGCTTATGCAAAGTACCTGCTGCAGCGACAGGTGCAACAATGGCTGGCGCAGCGACTTTCGGTCTACGCGCAGCATCCATCATCTCTTTGATTTGCGCTACTTCGTCAGCTACTTTTTTACGAGCAACATCATTTGCGGCAACGCGAACTGCAGCTTCTTTTGCATCAGCAGCGGCTTTTTTCTTTGCATCTTCAGCAGCTTTTTTCTTTGCATCTTCTGCGGCAACGCGCTTTTTCTCATCGTCAGCTGGGACAACTTCAATTGCAGGTACAGCTACGGCTGTTACTTTCGCAGTGACTTTGCCTTGTGCTTTTGCTGGCGCTTTTGCAGCAACATTAAGTGCTGCAGCTGCAGAAACAGCTGCCTGTTCCGCTTTTAACTTATCAGCTTCTGCCTGTGCCGTTGCAGCAGCAGCGAGTTCCAATTCACGTAAAACATTTGCCTGTGATTCTTTCTCTGCTTCCAATTTCGCGAGATAAGCTTGCTTCTCAACCAGCTCAGCTTCTTGCTTGGCAATCAGTTCAGCTTGTTTGCGTTCTTCGGCTTCGAGACGTTCAACTTCCAAAGGATCAACTACAACTACTGGGCGCTCACCTTGTTCATCAGGGGCACTCTCATCACGTTTGACGAAGGTACGTTTTTTGCGCACTTCCACTTGAATCGTACGAGACTTTCCAGTCGCATCCGCCTGCTTGATCTCAGTATTTTCCTTGCGGGTCAAGGTAATTTTCTTCTTGTCGGCATCAGCAGTCACACCGTGCGAACGTCGCAAGTGTTCCAGCAATTTATCCTTATCTTCTTTTGACAGCACATCGGACGTCGAGCTTTTACTAACGCCTGCGGCATGCAATTGCGTAAGCAGCAAATCCGCTGACATCTTCAGCTCGGTGGCAAATTGAGCTACATTATTACTCGCCATTCAGTCCTCTTTTTCTCTGTGCGCTTGATGAAACGCTTAAATATGATTATTACTTTTAGCAAACGTCGTGATTTATTTTGCTTCTACGAGTTTCCATGCTGAGGCCAACAACGCCTTGGCATGCTCATCATATTTAGCGTCGATGAGTTTCATCTCATCATCAGTCACATCTTCAAATGCTTCTTTAATCAATTGGCGCGCACGTTCGGCTGACAATGCCAAAATCGCTCCAAACTCGTCATACGCCAACCCACCGAAAGCTTCCAGAGTCTTAATGCCTGCCAAACCCAACTTACCCGCAGTAACTCGACTCATACCTTCAAGATTGATCAATGCATCTTCTACACCCTCAACACCTTCTTCGGAAGCAATCGCCTCAGTAAGTAAGGCATCTCTTGCACGATTACGCAGTTCATTAACTGTATCTTCGTCCAATGCTTCGATTTCCATCATTTCACTGATAGGGACATAAGCAATTTCTTCCAGGCTGCAGAATCCCTCATCTACCAAAATGTCGGCAACTTCCTGATCCACGTCCAGTTTTTCCATGAACAAGGCACGGATGCCGGCGGTCTCTTGTTCCGCCTTATTGGCAGACTCTTCCGCTGTCATGATATTAATTTTCCAACCAGTCAATTCCGCGGCCAGGCGCACGTTTTGACCGCTACGGCCAATCGCTATCGCCAGATTCTCGTCATCAACAACAACGTCCATGCAATGCTTTTCTTCGTCAACCATAATCGACGAAACGTTGGCTGGCGCCAACGCACCAATCACGAATTGCGCCGGATCTTCTGACCACAAGACGATATCAACACGCTCACCACCAAGCTCGCCAGTCACTGCCTGAACGCGTGAACCACGCATACCAACACAGGTACCGATAGGGTCGATACGTTTATCATCAGTGTGCACCGCAATTTTCGCACGTACGCCAGCATCACGAGCGGCAGACTTAATTACCAATGAGCCTTGCTCGATTTCCGGAACTTCCAACTCAAACAACTTCATGATGAATTCTGGTGCGGTACGTGACAAAATCACTTGTGGGCCGCGAGCATTGCGATCTATACGCAAAATGAAAGCCCGGACCCGGTCGCCAACCCGTAAATTTTCTTTAGGTATCATCTGATCGCGTGGTAAACGCGCTTCAATTTTACCAGACTCAACAACCGCCTCACCGCGCTCCATGCGCTTGATTGTTCCTGTCACCAAGGAATCACCGCGCTCTAAAAAGTCGGCCAAAATTTGTTCACGCTCAGCATCACGAATACGTTGCAAAACAACCTGTTTGGTATCTTGCGCAAAGCGACGACCGAGCTCAACTGATTCAATTGGTTCTTCGATGTATTCGTCAACTTCAATATCGGCGTATTGTTCTACTGCTTCAAAATGAAGAATTTCTTGATCGGGCAACTGCAAACCGGCTTCATCGGCAACAACGTGCCAACGGCGGAAAGACTTATACTCACCAGTATCACGATCTACTTCAACACGGATATCAACTTCACCCTCGTAACGCTTCTTGGTAGCCTGCGCCAAAGCGTGCTCCAAGGCTCCGAATACGATATCCTCATCGACGTTTTTCTCACGCGCCAGCACATCAACCAATAATAAAACTTCGCGACTCATGCTTTGCGACTCCTAAAATCCACTTGCGGCACCAAGCGTGCCTTATCAACATCGGCGAGCGTAAATTCCAACATTGCCGCGCCCTCTTTTCCTTCAAATTCCAACCTTAAGGTATCGCCATCACTCTCTAGCAATACACCTTCAAACGTTTTACGATTATTTGAATCCGGCATTGGCAAGCGCAACTTAACGGTAGCGACTTCACCCGTAAACCGAACAAAATCCGAAAATTTTCTCAAAGGACGGTCAAGACCAGGAGAGGATATCTCCAGGCGTTCGTAATTAACATCCTCAACCGTCAGCACATGTGACAATTGATGGCTCACTTTCGCGCAGTCCTCAACTGTAACATTGCCCTTCTCTAGATCCGCAGGCAAAAAATCAATGTACACCCTGAACAAACCACGTTCGGCTCGTTCAAAATCGACCAGGTCATAACCTGTACCATTAACGGTTTTCTCTATTAATTCCAGCAACTGCAAGACTATTCTCCGAAAACACAAACATTCCATGAACAAAAAAAGCGCTTCACAAAAGAAAAATGGGCACCAGCCCATCATTCTTTAGCGCCCCGCATATGAATCATGCCAAGGAAAAATCTGCTAACTACAAGATTATAAACGATTATTTACTCGGTCGCAATGAAAACAGAGTAAAGACAGCGACAAACAACAATCAAGCGCCGCGAGAACGCCGACGTGCGGCTATACCCTGACCAATTGCCTGACCACTGCCACGAGTAGTACTGCCACGCCTAACCTGACCAGCACTCGGAAAGCCGAGCGCAGTCTGCATAGGATCTGGCTGACGGCTGCGTTTTTTCCCATTCTCACCACCAGCAGAATTTCCATTCCGCTCATTGCTAAAGTCACTGCGAGAATTACCGAATTCTCCACGAGGTGCTGAACTAAACGGCCGACCCTGAGGTTTATCAAAAGGCCGACCAGCAGGCTTATCGAAAGGATTTACGTTACGTCCTTTATTACCGTTAGCAGGCTGCCTATTTCCGCGCTCACCGCCTTCAGATTTCTCTCCAGCCACTTTTTCCAAGCCGCTGATCTTTAACAAACTGCGAACCGCATCTTCACCCAACTCATCCCAACGACCACGCTTCAAGCCTGACGGCAACGTCATTACGCCGTAGCGCGTACGAATGAGTCGCGATACCGTCAAACCAACAGCCTCGAACATCCTGCGCACCTCACGGTTGCGACCTTCTCCGATGACAACGCGATACCACTTATTTACGCCCTCACCGCCACCATCTGCAATTTTTGAAAATTGCGCAATACCATCCTCGAGTTCAACGCCCGCCAATAATTTCTGGCGCATGCCTTCCTCCAATTCACCCAAAGTGCGCACGGCATATTCGCGCTCAATACCATAGCGAGGATGCATGAGACGATTCGCCAAATCACCCGAAGTTGTGAACAACAACAGACCTTCAGTGTTGTAATCCAAACGACCGACAGCGAGCCATTTGCCGACCTTCATCTTTGGCAAACTCTCAAAGACTGACTGTCGCCCCTCAGGATCGCTAGTGCTCACAATCTCACCGGATGGTTTATGATAAATCAGTACGCGCGGCGGTTTTTTGCTAACTTTACGCTGGATTAATTTTCCATTAATACGCACCTGATCAGTCGGCAAAATACGCTGGCCGATATGTGCCGGCTCACCATTAACAGAAACACGACCTGCAACGATCAGTTCTTCCATGTCGCGACGAGATCCAAGCCCCGCCTCAGCAAGAACCTTATGCAACTTTGGAGCGTCATCATCCGCGGTTAGATCGCGCCTGACGCTTTTCACATTACGACTTTGATTTGACGCACTTTCTTCCGGCGAATCAAAAGCGTCAGACGTGACGAAAGAAAACACATCATCAGCACTATTAGCCGATGGACGTCCATCTTTTCGTGCTCCTGCCGACTGCGATGAATTGCGCCCTCGCGGACCAGCGGCTTGACGGGCACCGTTTTTTTCAGAGAATGGAAGTCTCGGTCGCGCCTCACCACTTCTGGCATTTTGCTCACGACCAGACTCACTTCGATTTTCGCCCCGACCAGAATCAGATCTGCGCGCATCACTCCGGGCGGCACCCTCAGCACCAGCTTCGCGTCTAGCGCGCGGTGGGCGCGGCGGCTTTGCGGGAGCAAATGAAGCGGATTCATCGCTTTTAACTTCTTGAGCTTGCACTTCTGGTACAGCAACTTGCTCAACAGCATCAGATTTACTCGGAGCACGACGCAAATTGCGCGGCCCCCTGACAGCGCGCTTCACTGGCTTACTTACAGCAGCATCATCCGATGTAGCAGCAACATCTTGCTTTGTTTCTTCTGAGTTATTTGTAGTCATCATTTAATTCTGGATTGAAATGGTTGGCATCATCGGCATCACCTGCATTTTCGTCAGCCTTTGAAACAAGATCATTTTTTTGCGCAACTATCATCGCAACATCACCCTCAAGAACATCAGTGGCCATCGCAATTTCATTTACCGCATCAAAGTGCATCGGATCAGCACTGACAAGCGATTCGTCAGGCTGAGCCAAGTCTATTATTTTGTTACTATTTTCAGTGATCAAATTCTGATTTTGATCTTCAAACATGCTCGCCCCCACCACCTCAAATTCAGAGCTTGATTCTGCTGTAGAAACATCTTTACCAATTTGCTGCAAAGGCGGCAACTGATCCAAAGACGACAGTCCAAGGTCAGCCAGGAATTGTTTTGTTGTGGCGAATAATGATGGGCGACCGGGAACATCCCTGTGACCTACCGTCTCGATCCAACCGCGCTCTTCGAGCGTCTTAATCATTTGCGAAGCGACCGTCACACCGCGTATTTCTTCAATATCACCACGGGTAACTGGCTGCCGATAAGCAATGATCGCAAGGGTTTCCAAGGTTGCCCGAGAATATTTCGGCGGCTTCTCAGGGTTTAATCTATCAATAAACGCGCGCATTTCAGGACGACTTTGAAAGCGCCAGCCCGTCGACAAACCAACCAACTCAATCCCTTTATCCATCCAGTCGCTACGCAAATCCTCAAGCATCACCTTGATGGTATCAGCGCCAACTACATCGATTTGCTCGTCACCGTCCTGAAACAGCTTTTTCATCATATTGACAGTGAGCGGATCATGCGCGCATAGCAATGCAGTTTCGAGCACTCGCTTGGCCTCAGCAGTATTCATGCAATTTTTTTAAGCACACAGTGTTAGTTGATCTAATGAAGCAAAAACGACTCGAAGATGTATCTTCAGTCAAAACCAATCAGTAATTTTGCAGCACACTTATCAGTGCATGCTTGGTGGACCAGCCTATTCAGCGCGCTTGATTAACGCAATCAAAACAGTCGATCAATTTAGTAGATACTCGATTGTAGTCCAGAATTTCAAATTCCATCAAAAAATTCGCCGGACTAATAAAAAAGCCACGCAAATACGTGGCTTGTTCATTTAAAACTGGTTGCGGGGGCAGGATTTGAACCTACGACCTTCGGGTTATGAGCCCGACGAGCTGCCAGACTGCTCCACCCCGCGTCTGAAGAATGAAACTATACATGGTTTTGCTGCTTTGCGCAAATCTAATTTAATCCAGGTCGCATGGGTCAGTCTAAAAAGGACAGCGCTTTGGCTTTGCGCACGCTGATAGCAATGTAAATCCAGTGGTACACTTCATGATCTAATTTAATCCCGCTCTGCACCATGAAATACTGCCCCGCTTGCGCCAGCCCCATTGTTATACAAATTCCAGCAGATGATACGCGTGAGCGACATGTCTGCCCTGCGTGCGGCACAATTCATTATCAAAATCCGAAAATGGTAGTCGGCTCCATCCCGATCTGGGAGAAGGACGGCGAAGTTAGCGTTCTTTTATGCAAACGTGCGATAGAACCACGTTACGGCTACTGGACCTTGCCGGCCGGCTTCATGGAAAATAATGAGACCTCCAGTCAAGGCGCACAAAGAGAAACCCAAGAAGAGGCGGGTGCAAATATTGATCTGCATGAATTATTTTCCATACTTAATGTTCCCCATGTGAATCAGGTCCATCTTTTTTACCGCGCCACACTCTTGGATATCAATTATCTGGCTGGTACAGAGAGTCTTGACGTGCAATTATTCACAGAGCAAGAAATACCCTGGAAAGAAATTGCTTTCCCAACAGTGAGTCACACCCTGAAATTTCTGTTTGAGGATTTGGCAAAAGTTAAGCAAGGAGGGGCGTTTGCATTGCACGCACATGATATCTTCAAACCTATGCGCGACTGAAACGCCATCCGTTCTGGCACACTTTAAAAGTTACCAGCTCGTTTCCCTTTCTGCAGTCGCTGAGACCTTGTGAATAGATAAATCAGCACCTTCAAATTCTTGTTCAGGATCGAGACGTATACCCACAAATTTCTTGAGCAAAGCGTAAATAACAAAGCTGCCTAGCAGCGCAATTGATATGCCCAACACCGTACCAAACAATTGAGAAGCAAAACTCACCCCCCCTAAACCGCCCAAACTTTTTTGTCCAAAAATCCCTGCTGCAATACCCCCCCATGCTCCGCACAATCCGTGCAGAGGCCAAACACCCAGAACATCATCAACCTTCCATTTATTTTGCGTCCAAGTAAACATTAAAACAAAAATTGCACCAGCAATACCACCCACAATCAGCGCACCCAATGGGTGAAATAAATCGGAACCGGCACATACGGCGACCAAACCAGCCAACGGCCCGTTATATACGAATCCAGGATCATTCTTACCCATTACGAGGGCGACCAAGGTTCCGCCCACCATCGCCATCAGTGAGTTAATTGCCACCAAGCCATTCATCTTATCCAGAGTCTGCGCGCTCATCACATTGAAGCCAAACCAACCCACCGTCAAAATCCATGCACCCAGAGCGAGAAAAGGAATGCTGGACGGCGGATGTGCAGCAATCGCGCCGCTTTTCATATACCGACCTCGACGCGCGCCCAACAACAGTACGGCTGGCAATGCGGCCCATCCACCAAAAGCATGCACCACAACAGAACCGGCAAAATCATGAAATTCTTCTGAAAACATCGCCTTTAACCACGCTTGAACGCCAAATCGCTGATTCCATGCAATCCCTTCAAAAAATGGATAGAGCAGCCCCACCAATAAAGCGGTCGCCACCAATTGTGGATAAAACTTGGCACGTTCGGCAATACCGCCAGAAATGATCGCTGGAATCGCTGCGGCGAAGGTCAGCAAAAAGAAAAATTTCACTAACTCAAATCCATTCCGCTCAACCAACACCTCGGCACCGGAGTAAAACTGTATGCCGTAAGCCACGCTATAACCGACAAAAAAATACGCTATCGTAGACACAGCAAAATCAACGATAATTTTAACCAGTGCATTCACCTGGTTTTTCTTGCGAACCGTACCCAGTTCCAGAAATGCGAAACCAGCATGCATCGCCAGAATCATGATCGCTCCAAGTAAGATAAATAAGGCATCAGCGCCACTTTTATGTGCATCCATGCAAAAATCTCCCAGTTAATGTGCAGAAATAAAGTATTAGCGCACTACTTAAGCAAAAAACATTCCAATTTGGTGCAAATTTCAAGCTATTGATTTATATGAACAATTTTTACTCGCTATTTCATCACTCTGAATTTGCACCACAATATCGCATCTTAATGGTGCGTAGCTTTTTTTTGCATCGGATCCTCGCATGATTCCCTGGCTAGAAATAGATACTGCTTTTCCGGATGTCCTCTCAGCACTCACCGAGGAGCAAGGCGCTGCGGGCTTGCTTGCCGCTGGTGCCGACTTATCTCCTGCCCGCTTATTGGATGCTTACCGACATGGAATTTTCCCCTGGTTTTCTGAAGGGCAACCGATATTATGGTGGTCCACCGATCCACGCATGGTCTTAATGACAGATGAATTCAAACTCTCTGCCAGCCTTAAAAAAACCATTAAAAAACACTATGCCGATCCCCGTTGGGAAATCAGGTTTGACAGCGCCTTTGAAGAAGTCATGCGTGCCTGCGCTGGTCCACGCAAAGATGGCACAGGCACCTGGATTTCTGAAGAGATCATCAAAGGCTACTGCGCCTTGCATGCAAATGGATATGCGCACTCGGCCGAAGTCTGGTTCGATGGTCAACTGGTCGGCGGCGCTTATGGTGTTTGCATAGGACGTATGTTCTATGGGGAATCGATGTTCGCGCGTGTCACTGATGCATCAAAAATAGCGATGACACATCTGGTTTTTTTCTTGCGTGCGCATGAGGTGAAAATGATAGACTGCCAGCAGGAGACGGCGCATCTGGCTTCTTTGGGTGCCAGACCGATTTCACGCAGCGACTTTATACGATGGATAAATCACGCGACATCCTTACCTGACATTACTGAATGGAAACCCATCAGCATTTTCAAGTGAAGCGATAAATAGTCAGTCACACTGCGAACAAACCGAGGAAAAATGTAGTGACGCAACTCAACGAACTGCCCTTCTCCAGTATCCAATTTTATGCTACTGCGCCCTATCCATGCAGCTATCTGGATGGTTTGCAGGCGCGTTCGCAAGTCGCCACACCTGCCCATCTGATCAATGCAGATACCTATTCGGAACTGATACAGAATGGCTTTCGGCGCAGTGGCATTTTCATCTATCGCCCGCATTGCGATACCTGCAACGCCTGTACCCCTGTCAGAATCAGAGTCAATGAATTTCAGCCTAACCGCAGTCAGCGCCGCGCTCAGCTAAAACATGAGAACCTGATCGCCTGCGTGACTAGCCTCACTTATGTGCATGAGCATTATGAGTTGTATCAAAAATATCAGAATGAACGGCATTCTGGCGGCGGCATGGACCATGATAGCCGCGACCAATATGCGCAATTTTTATTACAGAGCCGCGTCAATACACGCTTGGTCGAGTTTCGCGACGAACATCACATTCTGCGCATGGTCAGCATCATCGACATTCTGAGTGACGGCTTATCTTCCGTGTACACCTTTTTTGATCCGGATGACGATAGCGCATCGTATGGCACTTACAATGTTTTGTGGCAAATCAAGCAAGCCAAAGAACTGCACCTGCCCTACGTCTATCTGGGTTACTGGATTGCTGCCAGCCCCAAAATGGCCTACAAAACCAACTTCAAGCCATTGGACGCGCTGATGAACAGACAATGGCAAGCCTTATAATAGTCGCCACTGCGCTTATTTAAATAAGCTCGAATCTGCCGACCAATGCTTCTCCTCAGCGTCACTTTTTGTCTACAAAAAATATACCTTAACAAGCTTCCTACGAATATGCCTGAAAAATTACTGTATTCCATCGCCCGCCCTTTCCTGTTTTTCATGGACGCAGAGAGTGCGCACAACCTCACCCTGCCGGCCTTGCAACGTGCGCAAGCGATAGGCATTACCAAGTTACTGCCAAAGCCCATCCATGATCCGCGCACGGTGATGGGTATCACCTTCCCTAATCCTGTCGGCCTGGCAGCCGGGCTAGACAAAGATGGCCGCTATATTGACGGCCTGGCCGCACTGGGATTTGGTTCGATAGAGGTAGGCACCGTCACGCCACGTGCGCAGGCAGGCAATCCAAAGCCTCGCATGTTTCGGCTGCCGCAGGCCAATGCCATCATTAACCGCATGGGTTTTAATAATGGCGGCGTAGATGCCTTTGTCGCCAATGTGCAGGCATCACGCTTTTATCAAGACAAACAAGGTGTGCTTGGCTTAAATATCGGCAAGAATGCCGATACGCCGATAGAGCGTGCCGCAGAAGATTACTTGCACTGTCTGGAAAAAGTCTACCCTTACGCAAGCTATGTCACCGTCAACATCTCTTCACCCAATACCAAGAACTTGCGTCAATTGCAGGGGGCCAATGAACTCGATGCACTGTTGTCGCAACTCAAGGACGCGCAACAACGGCTGGCGGATCAGCACAAGCGTTATGTGCCGATCACACTAAAAATTGCGCCGGATATCGACAGCGAGCAAATTAAGAATATCGCAGAAGCCTTAATGCGCCACAAGATAGACGGTGTCATCGCTACCAACACCACCATCACACGTGATGCCGTCAAAGGTTTGCAGCATGGCGAGGAAGCCGGCGGGTTATCGGGAGAGCCGGTCTTTGAGTTATCCAATCAAGTAGTCCGCGCACTCAAATCCGAACTCGGTGATGCCCTGCCCATCATCGGTGTCGGCGGCATCTTCTCGGGTTCCGATGCGGCAACCAAGATGCACGCTGGCGCGTCCCTGGTGCAGGTATATTCAGGCCTGATTTATCGCGGCCCCAGCCTGGTTCATGAGTGTGCAGCAGCTTTACGCAACGTGAAGTAGCGTGAAGGTCTTAAAAAATCACTCTCCACCCAGGACAAGAAAATGACAACATCGACCACCTCAGCAATGCCAAGTATCGAGCTTGGCAAGAGCGGATTACACGTCTCAAAAATCTGCCTTGGCACCATGACCTTCGGCGAACAAAATACCGAGGACCAGGCGCACGACCAGCTTGACTATGCGCTGGAGCGTGGCATTAACTTTATCGATACCGCAGAGATGTATCCAGTCATGCCCCGCAGCGAAACGCAAGGCAAAACAGAACAATACATAGGCAGCTGGCTGAAAAAGTCTGGCAAGCGCAGCGACATCATTCTGGCGACCAAAATTGCCGGCCCTTCGCGCGGCATGGGCTGGATACGTCATGGCGAAAACGACCTCGATGCACTCAATATCCGTGCCGCGGTGGAAACCAGTTTACAACGGCTGCAGACCGATTACATCGACCTGTATCAACTGCACTGGCCCAGCCGCAACGCCCCTATTTTTGGACAAAAGCAATTCGATCCTGCGCTGGAAAGGCCTTGCACCGAGATTGCCAAAACGCTCGCAGTGCTCAATGATTTAGTCAAGGAAGGCAAGATACGGCAGATTGGCGTATCGAATGAAACGGCATGGGGCGTCAGCGAATTCATCAAGGAAGCGGAAAAACAAAACGCCATCCGCATCGTCACTATACAAAATGCCTACAATCTGGTGAACCGCAGCTTTGAACAAGGCCTGGATGAAACCTGCTTCCGAGAAAACGTCGGCTTGCTGGCATATAGTCCGCTGGCGTTCGGCAGGCTCAGCAATAAATATTCTGACGATGCCACGGCAGAAGGTCGCCTGACACTATTCCCGCCGACCTGGAGCCCGCGTTACATGCGTCCCGAAGTCATCGAAGCCAGTAAACGCTACGCAGCACTGGCACGTGCGCACGGCATCACGCCTGCCCAGCTGGCACTGGCGTGGTGTCATTCGCGCTGGTTTGTCGCCAGCACGATTATCGGCGCAACCAATCTGGTACAGCTCAAGGAAAATATCGACGCCTTTGATATTCACCTGAGCGATCAACTCATTCTGGGCGTGAATGCCATCCATGCCCAGATGACAAATCCCGGTCAATAAAATAAAAGGACGTCACAACGGACGTCCTTTTATCAGTTATTTCTGCAGTCGCACCGGCAAAGGCACATTACACAAATCGATATGCCCAGCCGCAAGCTTGTACCAGTCACCGCCGCGATTGCGCTGCGCTTCCACTACGGCTTTAAACGTCGCGGTATCCGTACGTAAAATCTCCAGCTTGCTGCGTTCCGCCTCAGGCAAATCAGCCGCTACACGCATCGATTTAATGCTGGTCATTTGCTCCGGTTTTTCATAAAAGCCCAAGGCACCAGTGCCACGCGGCAGACTGGACAACAGCTCCATACCTTGCATGACCCGCCCGACCAGGGTGATATTTCTATCCAGCTGTCGTGGTGCGTGTCCGGTCACCACATACAGCGACGTACCGTCACCGCTATTGGATTCATTGCCGCGCGCCACACCAACCGTTGCGTAGCAATGGGCCAACCAGGCAGTGCCCGCTTTGGGATCACGTCCGGCGGCAAAGCCATTGGCATGCCCTACCTGCGGCGCATATCCATCGGCATCCGGCAAGCGGGTAAAAGGCAAATCCTTCGTATACTTCACGCTAAATTCAGGATCGAGATTATTGTGCGCCATCTTTACTGCGCGCTTTTTAGCAGGGTTCTCGTCTTCAGGATCAGCCCATTGCACAACATAATTGTCTTGCGCGCGGACTATCGCCAAACCATCGTAATACCCCTCACGCACCAACGCTTTGATATTAAGTGCATGCTTGGGCGCAAAATCCGGCGCCAGCTCTATCACCACCCGACCTTTATCCAACTCCAGATACACGGTATTTTCTGGATTCAGCGCACGCCAATCGGCGGTGGTGGAGGCCTTGATCAGATCAGCCATCGCCAGTTTACTTTTTGGCGGCACTTCTTTCGCTTCAGCGGCGAGGCAAACAAACATTCCAGATAACATCAAGCCGGACAACAGCTGCGGAAATAAAGAGAAATGTCGATGCAAAACGTCAGAAGCTGCTGGCATGATGTGACTCCGGATAGGATAATAAAATAAGAAATCACCTGGTAGGCGAGGAACCGAAACCTTACGCGAATGCCTGGTATTTGTCTATCGATCGAGCGCTCGCCGGCACCGCAAAAAATATCTCTCTGGCATAGGTGATCCGGCCATCGTCCAGGAAATTTTCCCGTTTAATCGAATGATTGAATACACAAAAAATTTCATTTTTATGCACCCCGCTCACGCAATACCCATGCGGCTTGCAGGCCGACATGCTTGCAAAGCCGCATGAATAGTGCGTGTTGGCCTTGTGCATTTTGAAGATTTCCTCCAGTGATCGTACCGGGGTTCAATGATAAACTTCACCGCCGAAATGTAACCCCCATCAAGAATCTGGAGTTCCCGGCACCCAATGATGATCCGCCCCCTTTCGCTATGGGCGACGTTAACGGAACCATTCATCGACCTTGTTCGATTGCATCCCGCTAAAGTAACATGCAGCGACATGCCGGATGAACCCAGTAGCGATCACATCCGATCAACATTCATAGGAAAAAGACGTGAGTATTCAATTAGAAAAAGAAATCCAGAAACAAGCCCTGGACTCGATTCAGCGCTACTTCGATGTCAATATGGAAGAGCGCATAGGAAGTCTGCAGGCAGCTGCCTTACTGGATTTTTTGCTGGAAGAAATCGGCCCCAGCATTTACAACCAGGCGGTGCGCGATGCACAAGACCAGCTGCAACAACGCGTGCAAGAACTGGATATTGATGTCCACGAAGAAGAATTCGGCTACTGGAAAAACCAAAAAAAACGACATTGATACTTTAACGGCATGCACCTGAGGTACATGCCGTTAAAGTATCCGAAGAAGCTAAAACACATTAATCCTTGTTGTGACCCTTGCCATGACTGCCACGATTATCGTGCTTGTCACGGCCGCGACCATTGCCTTCGTCGCGATCGTTGCCACGATTATTGTCACGGGAATCGCCCCGGTTATCGTTGCGATAATCTCGACGCTCTTCATGACGGTCGCGATATTGCGGCGCGTAGACATTGTTATACCAACCGTCCTGAACAAAATAGACCCGCTGTCCGCAGGCATGATATGTACGGCAGTGCTTAGACCAGTTCTTTGCATGGCCAGGCGGCACACGTAAATAAATGGGCTGCTCTACATAACGAACCTGACGCTCAACGATCCTAGGTTGAGAATAAATTAACTGAGGTTGCGGGAAACTACCGATGTCGATACGCCCGTAAAAACCAGGCTGTCCAATGTTAATTGACACCCCAACATCGGCGGCGACGGCCGGAATAGCGGCGGCAAAAATTGTTGCAGCAATCAATATAAATTTCATGGTAATCCTCTTCTAATTGTGAGCGTATTATGCTGACACATGTGACGGTAAAAAACATTCTACACCTTGCCATATGGAAAGTCCGTGCGGTAGCACACATGACTAGTTCATATGGAATGAGTCAACTGCAAAATTGCAGAAATACATTGTCAGCCGGTCACCATGTAATTCTTACATGGCTGGCAGCGCAATGCCTCTGCCAGACCGCGCGAACATTGCGTTCCGGCGTAGTGTTCATATTGAAGTTATATCGAACGAACGACGCGTATTGATGCGGAGAGCTTCAATTTCTCGCATCTCGCATCAGCATAGGGGCCAGCTGATTTCTGCCACCCCTCCCCCGGAGAAGTCTGTGAACATACAGAGACCGGTTCAAGTTTGCTGCGCCATTGAAACCAGGCAGCGGGCGCAGCTATCGTGGCTCCCGCGACCAGGAGTGAAAGAGACGTCAAGTAAATGTTAAGTCCGCGCATAAATTTCCATAAAATTTCAAAAACATTTTACTCTTCACTTAAGCGCTCGCGGGCTTGTTCAGGCACAAAAAACGCTGTGCCAAATTTTACCGCCGGTGGGGAATTACACCCCGCCCTGAAGACGTACAACCTGCCGAAAAATTCGGCTCCTCGATTATACGCAAAAAAGCTAGATGTTTTTTTGAGGGGGGCCTTCTATAACGCTAGCAGACAAAGTGCGTTTCCGCACCTGCATAGCGCCTTCATTTCAGTAAGACTTTGTAACAACGACGCGGCAATGCAACACGGCGCAAATGAAGTCCGCATCAAGTATTGTAGTAAACAAGGCAATACGCTACATTCGACCCTCGTTCTCAATAGCAATTGTTATGCGGTAACCAAAACAAGCGCCGATCACGTCCTGAGATTTATTTAACAACCAATCATCTGCGGTGGAGTAAGTGATGTTCAGTCGATTCAAAAAACGAAATGACATAGAGACATTTATTTCAGACAGCATAGTAGAAGTCCATTCCATTACCGGCGCCCATAACGGCAACTGGCGTCTGGGCGAAGAGCAAAGCTGGAGCATAGACCTCAATAACGGCCACATCCTGTTCTCGTTTGCCGACGGCACTCAGGCGGTGGCGCCGATCCAGATAGTTGGCACCTTCGACGCCAAGGACGACACCTTCCTCTGGGGCTGGGGTCACCCATCAGTACTACCTCAACTACAAAAAAACGCATCATTAGTCAAAGCCTTCGGCAGAAAAAATGGTGCGACAGAACTCACCAAGAAGAAAGTGCCATGTACTGAAAAAAGAGCCTGGGAATACACGGCGCTCGCCATGCGACTGGGCGAAGCAAAAGGTGTCTACCGGGCAGAAGCTGCCAACGGCACCTTCGTCTTCATGAATTTTGGTGAGGTGCAACTGGCCAAGAATTCGGACAAGCACTGGGCAAGCGCGATTCAAGGCAAGTAACAGGTAAGCGGCGCAAGATAAATGCTGCTACAAAGTACTGCACAATTCAAAAACCACCCCTGCCAGCACGCAATCCCCATGCGCCTTACCAGGCACATACCCTTGAAACCCGCATGAACAGTGCGTGGTGGCGGTGTGCTTTTTAACAATACGATCATCTGTGGCGACTCCGGGCTTTATTGGTAGCGTCAATCCGTGAAGCAAGCGCATCAACGTATTTCCATATACCAAAACCACATATAAGCAAATAAAGACTAAATAGTTGGGAATAAAGCCCGAACTATTTAAGATGCATCTACTTTGCGGAAGGTGCTATGACTTTAACCTACATTATTTCTGGTTTTGCTGTTGGTGCTCTGGTCGGTCTGACTGGCGTAGGCGGCGGCTCGCTCATGACACCTTTGCTGACTCTGCTGTTCGGCGTTTCTCCTACGGTTGCGGTCGGTACCGACCTCGCTTTTGCTTCTATCACCAAGGCCACCGGCACTTTTACCCACAGATTGCGCGGCACGGTTGAATGGGATGTGGTGCGTCTGCTGTGCTACGGCGCGTTGCCGGCTGCGGTTGTCGCTACGCTGGGACTCAAATATTTTGGTGGCTTGAATAAGGAAATCGGTCAGGTCATTCGTTATTCCATTGCGGTTTCTGTCTTGCTGACCGTAGTTGCCTTGCTGTTTAAAGGCAAGATGCTGGAATGGCTGAATAAACATCCTGAAAAACAGTTGCATGGCACTAAGCTGGCTGCTGCCACCATCATCTCGGGTGCGGTACTGGGTATGCTGGTGACCATTTCATCGATCGGCGCCGGCGCTATCGGCGCTACCTTGCTGGTGATGTTATATCCGCGCATGCCCTCAGCGCACATCGCCGGCACCGATATTGCCTATGCGGTACCATTAACTGCCATCGCA
The DNA here is from genome assembly GCA_030645915.1 of Undibacterium sp. Taxonomy (GTDB): domain Bacteria; phylum Pseudomonadota; class Gammaproteobacteria; order Burkholderiales; family Burkholderiaceae_D; genus Undibacterium. The sequence continues at coordinate 3,629 of JAUSNO010000037.1, read as the reverse complement.
GCAATCGGTCACTGGTGGCTGGGCTCGATTCATTGGGAATTGCTGGGTTCCCTATTACTGGGTTCCTTGCCGGGAATTACGCTCGGATCAATGGCTGCCAAAGCCGTCCCTGAGAAGATTTTACGCGGTGTATTGGCGACTACGCTGACACTGGTCGCTACCAAACTCATGTTTTCTTAAGTACGCATTTTTTCGCATTTTTTCGCGCAGAGTTAACGCGCATTTTTAGCAAATTTTAGGATAATTACGATGTATCGTTACGATCAACATGATCACCAAATCATCAAGGAACGCATTGCGCAATACCGCGACCAGGTACGCCGTCGCCTTGCCAATGAATTGACTGAAGAAGAATTCCTGCCTTTGCGTTTGCAAAATGGCCTGTACATGCAGCGTCACGCCTACATGCTACGCGTGGCTGTGCCTTACGGCATGTTGTCGTCAACCCAGATGCGCAAATTTGCCCATATCGCGCGCAAGTATGACCGCGGTTATGGTCACTTCACTACGCGCCAGAATATTCAGTACAACTGGATCAATCTGGAAGAAACGCCAGAGATTCTGGAAGAATTAGCCTCGGTAGAGATGCACGCAATCCAGACATCAGGCAATTGCATGCGCAATATCACTTCGGATGAATTTGCCGGTGTGGCAGCGGACGAGATCATCGACCCGCGCCCTTACGCAGAGATTTTGCGCCAGTGGACTACCTTTCACCCCGAGTTTGCCTACTTGCCGCGCAAGTTCAAGATCGCGATCAACGGTTCACTGGAAGACCGCGCCGCGATTGCTGTGCACGATATAGGCCTGACCGTTGTACATAACGAACAAGGTGAAGTTGGTTTCAAAGTCATGGTCGGCGGCGGCATGGGTCGCACGCCTATCTTGGGTAGCGTGATCCGCGAGTTCCTGCCGTGGCAACATGTGATGACGTATCTGGAAGCGATTTTGCGCATCTACAATCAGCATGGCAGACGCGACAACAAGTACAAGGCGCGTATCAAGATTTTGGTGAAAGCCATAGGCGCAGATGTTTTTGCGGCGCAAGTAGAAGCCGAATGGGCTGATATCAAGGATGGCCCTGCGACATTGACGCAGGCTGAGTTGCAGCGTGTTGCGGCGTATTTCGGTTCGCCGGAATATACAACATTGCCTGCAGTCGATGCCACTTTTGAACAGCACAAGGCGGACAACAAGGCGTTTGCCAACTGGATCAAACGTAACGTCAAGCCGCATAAAATCGCCGGTTACGCCAGTGTCGTTCTGTCATTGAAAAAACCGGGCGTGCCGCCGGGTGATGCGACTGCCGATCAGATTGATTTTGTCGCAGACCTGGCCGACCGTTACAGCTTTGCCGAATTGCGCGTCACGCATGAACAAAATCTGGTGCTGTCGGACGTGCAGCAAGCGCAATTATTCGATTTATGGAAAGAAGCCAAGGCGCACGGTCTGGCAACGCCTAACGTCGGTTTGCTGACCGATATGATCTGCTGCCCGGGCGGTGATTTCTGCTCGCTGGCCAATGCCAAATCCATCCCTATCGCGCTCGACATTACCGACCGCTTTAATGAACTGGATTACCTGCACGATATCGGCGAACTGGAACTCAATATCTCTGGCTGCATCAACGCCTGCGGCCATCATCATGTCGGCAATATCGGCATTCTGGGCGTGGATAAAGACGGCAGCGAGTTCTATCAGGTCTCCATCGGTGGCGCACAAGGTAACGACTCAGCGATAGGCAAGATCATCGGCCCGTCGTTCTCTGCCGGCCAGATGCCGGAAGTGATAGAGCGCATCATTCAAGTGTATTTGCGCGACCGCATCGATGCAGAACGTTTCATCGATACCGCACAACGTTTGGGGATCGCACCGTTCAAGGAATATGTTTACGCCACGCCGATCAAGACGTTCGAGCAGCACGGCGAAGATGCCGGCACCGTAGTGTCGTACTAAGGAAACTGAAATGCGTGAAATTATTAAAGACAAAGCGATTATTCAAGACGACTGGACAGTATTGCGCCTGGCCGAGGGCGAAACACCCGATGCAGTTGAAGTACCGGCCGGCAAACACATCATTCCGCTTCAAGTGTGGCTGATACAGCGCGAGGAACTCAGCGCGCGCCTGAAAAAGAGCCAAGACCTGGCGATCTGGTTTGGCAGTGCCGAGCAGGCCAAGGACTTGGGTGCAGATGCTGTGCTATTCCCTTTGCTGGCGGTGGATTTCCCTAAATTTTCGGATGGCCGCGGTTACTCGATCGCCTACAACATCCGTAGCCGCCTTGGCTACACCGGCGAAGTGCGCGCGATCGGCGACGTCTTGCGCGATCAGCTGTTTTACATGCAGCGCGTCGGCTTCAATGCCTTTGCCACGCGTGAAGACCGCAGCATACAAGATGCACTCAAGGGCCTGACAGATTTCAGCGAAAAATACCAGACGTCCTGGGATGAAAAAAATCCGCTGTTTCGCCGTGCCGAACGGACAGGAATCTCAGCATGAGCACATTTGAATCGCGCTTGGCCGCCACACAGGCAACGTTAGAACGCATCGCCAGGGATTTTTCGCCAGCGGTATTTGCCTCCAGCCTGGCGGCAGAAGATATGGTACTGACCGACCTGATTCTGCGTAACAAATTAGCGATAGATATTTTCTCGTTGGAAACTGGCCGCTTGCACACAGAAACCTTGGGTATGTTAGACCGCATCAAGGAAACCTACGGCAGCGAGATCGCCCTGTTTAAGCCGGAAGCGGCTGCAGTGGAAAATTACGTCGCAAAAAATGGCCTCAATGCCTTTTACGATAGCGTAGAGATGCGCAAGGAATGCTGCCGTATCCGCAAGGTAGAGCCGCTGAATCGCGCTCTGGCTGGCAAAAAGGCCTGGGTTACCGGCCAGCGCCGTGCCCAATCCGCAACGCGAGGCGAACTTAATGTGCAGGAAGATGACGCCGCGCATGACATGCAAAAGTTCAACCCGCTGACAGACTGGTCGGAAGACGATGTCTGGCACTATATCCGTAGTAACAACGTGCCTTACAATCCTCTGCACGACAAGGGCTACCCGTCTATCGGTTGCGAACCCTGCACCCGTGCCATCCAGCCTGGTGAAGATGTACGCGCCGGACGCTGGTGGTGGGAAAATCCGGAATCCAAAGAATGCGGTTTGCATGTGGTGGATGGTAAACTGATACGGATTAAAGCAGTGGCAAATTAGTTGCTTAAAATTCCTTAAAGAACCTTACAAAAAGACCAAATCAAGTAGAAGGTAACGTGTATGAATACCGTAGTTGAAAAACATTTTATTGATGCCGCGAGCAATCGCCATCTCGATTGGCTGGAATCGGAAGCCATCCACATCATGCGCGAAGTTGCCGCCGAATGCGCTAACCCTGCCTTGCTGTTTTCGGGCGGTAAAGATTCTGTAGTGATGCTGCGTATCGCCGAAAAAGCCTTCCGTCCGGGCAAATTTCCTTTCCCGCTGGTGCATATCGATACCGGACATAACTTTGCCGAAGTGATTACGTTCCGCGACAAAAAAGTGGCGGAGCTAGGCGAGCGACTGATCGTTGGCTCGGTGGTAGATTCGATCAAGGGCGGCACCGTACGCCTGCGCAATCCATCCTCCGATTC
>JAUSNO010000035.1 GCA_030645915.1 Undibacterium sp. | reverse complement strand
TCGTGAATGGTGGTCGTGGTCGTGCCGCTGCTGATGGTGGCGTTTGTGGGGCTGCTTAAGATGATCTGGAAGCTTTCTGCGCCTTCAAATACGGTGTCGTTGCTGATGTCGACCGTGAAGGTTTTTGTGAGCTCTCCCGGTGCGAACGTGAGCGAACTTGCAGCAGGGGTAAAGTCGCTGCCGGCTATCGCAGTACCGTTAACGGTTGTGTAGTTGACTGATACTGGCAAGCCCGAACTGGCCGACAAAGTCACTGTGTAGGTAACGCTGCCAATGCCTTCATTCACATCGGCCACGCCGCTGATGGAAAGTGTCGGAACGGCGACATCGGTGATGCTGCCCGTACCAACGACTGGGCTCGCATTGCCCGAGGTTGATGCACTAAGCGTCAGGGTTTCTGTGCCCTCGCTCACTAAATCATTCACGACAGGAATACGAACGATGATATCGGTGACGCCGGCGGGTACCGTGGTGGTTGCCGTCAAACGGGCAAATGTCAAACCACCATCGACCGATACCATCACTGGATTGGTATCTGTGCCCAAAGTTGCACTGCCGGAATTGGCAACTAAATTAAGCGTGGTTTCTGTAGCGCTGGCACCGCTTAATTTCACATTGAAGTCAAGATTTCCACCCTCGTTGGTGGTTGGCGCAGAAACACTGGTGACCGTAATTACGGCAGACGGCGCGCTGCTATCTGCCGCCGCGACTGCGGTCGCCCCTTCGTTTGTCGCCGCAACGTTGTCGTCTGCGGTACCACCTGAGTAGGATTGCGGCGTAACTGTTTCAGCAATTCTGTCTAATTGAACAAAACCATTGCCGTCTCCCGCATCACCGCCACCAAGACCGGCGGCTGTTTCTTCCAATAATTTATCAAGGCTGCTACCACCAACGACGGCCTGAATAATATTTTCAGCTGTCGTACCGGATGGCAAAAGGGCCGCATTAGCCACGTCCGATTGTGTTGGCGCATACACCGAGGCATCAAGCGTGACGGTCTCGCTCTCTCTGAGCAAATAGCTGCGGCCTTCATCAAAAGACAATTCAACTCGTCCGTTAGCCGCGGTGATGATGACATCATTTTCATAAATGACATCCCCTAGCTTGAGCTGGTGCTGGCTACCATCGACAGAACGCACGCTTGCCTGGCCTTGGAGTGCGACGACTTTACCGACGATATTTGCTGAGTTTGCCATGATAGATTCCCGGACGAAAAAATGTAATTGTCCCGACTCTAGCAAAAATGTTTCCTCGCACCAATTGTACCTAGGTACAAGAAGAAGAAAATTTAACTATTCTTTACGAATAATGCCAGCTGCAATCTGCTTTTAAGCTGCAATTTATCCAGCACTGCGCCGACATGCGCCTTGACGGTGCGCTCGGTAATACCCAATTGTGCCGCAATTTCTTTATTACTTAGCCCCAATGTGACGGTCTTGGCAACTTCGCGCTCACGCTCTGTCAAATCCGCCGACCACAAATTGCTTGCCGCTGGTGTCAACACCGCCTCCGCTACAGGAGCGCTCATTAAGCGTTGCATGATGGATTCCCCTATCCACAAGCCGCCCTGCCCGACCACGCTGGCCACATTCAATAGCACTTCGGTACCGGCATGGGTATTGCAATATCCACGTGCCGCAACAGAAAAACCCGCCAAGGCTTCCAGATCATTAGGCACATCACTCATCACAATCAGAGGCAAGGACCCGAAATGCAGGCGGACAGCGGCGATTTGCTGAGCCACCGTCGCATTGCCAGTGAGGCGAAGCCATAGCATTTGGGGGGCAAAGTCGGTCACCGTTATTTCTGGCGAAGGTATACATCTGCCTGCGACAAAAGCAGAATGCCAGCTATCAAGCATGACGCCGTTGTTTGAAATGAAAAGATGCTGAGCGAGAGTCAAATCACGGTCCAAATAAATTCGTTATCGTTCAGTAAATGCCGATTGTCTGGCACGCAATACCGGCTTGAGCAAATAGGACAAGATGGTTTTTTTACCGGTAATAATGTCCACTTCGGCAACCATGCCGGGAATAATCGGCTGCCCGCCAGACAGGACGGCATTCACGGTTGACACCCGCACGGTATAAAAGGTATTGCCGCGCTCATCGGTGACAGAATCGGCCCCGATATGTTCTAGCTTGGCATCCAGACCGCCATACACAGAAAAATCATAGGCGGTGAACTTCACGACGGCCTTTTGTCCCGGAGCCAGAAAAGCAATGTCTTTTGGCGCCACTTTGGCTTCAAGCATCAGCTTACCTTCCAGCGGCACTACTTCAACAATATCGCGCCCCGGTTGTACCACGCCGCCAACGGTATTAACCAGCAAGCGTTTTACCGTGCCGCGTACCGGTGAACGGATCGCAGACTGTTTCACCTTGTCCGCCAGACCGGTGCCGCTTTGTATCAAGGAATTTAACCTGGCCATGGTTTCGGACAGTTCTTTGCTGGCAGTATTGCGCGCCATCAATTCAACTTCCTGAATCTTACGATTTGCCTCACCAATCGCCGCCTGAGTGCGGGCAATCTGCGCAGTGGCGACATCGCGTTCTCCTTTAAAACGTGAAACATCTCGCTCCAGGCGCAGCAACTCAACTTCAGATACCGCACCGGAAGCAAGCAAAGGCCTGGTCACGCTCAATTCTTTCATGCTCGATTCATAGGCCTGTGCGGCCTGTCTTTGCCTGGCGTTCGCTTCTGCCTGCTCCTGTCCTCGCTGCGCCATTTGCTGTCGCGCAATCGACACTTGCGCTTCCAGCTCGGAATTGGCCGTCTCATACAAACGCTGCTCTTCCGCGGCGGTCGCAGGATCTTCCTGAATCACTTCTGGCGGCGGAACAAACGGTTTGCCTTCCCCTATCGCCCGCAGCCGCGCTGCCTTGGCAGTCAATGACAGATACAGCGAACGGTTTTCTTTGACAGAAGACTCGAAACGCGTGGTATCGATCTGCAACAAGACTTGTCCTTCCTTGACAATCTGTCCTTCCGTGACCAGGATATTGGTCACGATACCGCCATCCAGACTCTGCAATACCTGCAACTGCTGGGAGGGAATGACCTTGCCTTCACCCTTGGTAATTTCATCCACATGGACCAGGCTGGCCCATACAATAAACAAGATAAATACACCGAATAATGCACGCAACAAAATCCGTGCGCGCAAGGGTTCTTGCTGAATGATGATGCTGTCGGCATCCTGCATGAAATCGGATTCCGGCAGGCTGACGTTATCGCTCCAGCGTAGCAACCAATGCCCTGGCGAGATCCCAAAGCGCAGGCGCAATTTTTCTAAAAACCCGATTAAGCCAAGGCCGAGCAAACGCATTTTTTTCATCACTTTGCCCTCCCTATCTGCCCGGATTGCAGTGCCGCCATAACCTTTTCTTTTGGCCCGTCAGCCACAATCACGCCGTTATCGAGAACGATAATGCGCGTCGCCAGATCCATCAGACTCGGCCTGTGCGTGACGATGATCATGGTTTTATGCAGGGCATATTTGGCGATACGTTCCTTGAATTGCGCCTCTGACGGATAATCCATCGCGCTGGTCGGCTCATCAAGTAACAGCACGGGCGGATCAAGCAGGGCGGCGCGTGCAATGGCGATGCTTTGACGTTGTCCGCCAGAGATCGATTCGCCCCGTTCGCTGATGATCATGTCGAAACCTTCTGGATGGCTGTTGACGAACTCGGTCAATCCCGCCAGCTCTGCAGCCGCCACCAGCGCCCGGTCGTCAGCATAAGGCGCGCGTATGGCGATGTTCTCGCGCAGGCTACCGTAAAACAGCATCGAATCCTGTTCTACATAGCCAAGATTGCGGCGCAGATCGGCCGGATCAAGCTGGCGCAAATCCACATCATCAAGCAGGACAGCACCCTTGGTCGGCGCATACAAACCCAGAATCAGTTTCTCCATCGTGGATTTACCGGAACCTACGCGACCGATAATGACCAGACGTTCACCCGGCGAAATCTTGAAACTGACACCACGCAAGGCTTCCTCAGACCGCCCCGGATAACTGAAATGCACATTCTTGAATTCTATCTTCCCGAAAATTTCCGGACGGTGAATGAAGGCGCTTTCATCGCTGCGCTCAGAGGGCGTCGCCATGATTTTTTCCAGTGCAGCGAGTGAGTTCTTGGCACTCTCAAATTGCAGCAGCAAACCCACCACTTGCCCGACCGGTGCCATGGCGCGACCGGCCAGCATGGTGGCCGCAATCAAGCCGCCCATCGACATCATTTTTTCTTGGATCAGATACACGCCAGCCACGATCACCGCCACATTCACGGTCTGCTGTATGGCAGACGCGCCATTGATGCTGGAGGCAGACAGCAGCTTCAGATCGGAATTCACCCGGGCTAAAAACGCCGTGGTTTTTTCCCATTTGGCCTGCATCTGGCTTTCTGCGCCATGCGCCTTGATGGTCTCCAAAGCGGTCAGGCTTTCGATCAAGGTTGAATTGCGTAAGGCCGCAGCGCGAAAGGTCGTTTCGGATAACTCACGCATTTTGTGCTGAACCATGTAGCTATAGACCACCACAATCAGGATGCCTATCAATGGCAAGAAGATCAGTGGCCAGGCAATCCAGGCCAGCGCAAAAAGAAACAAGATGGCAAACGGCAAATCAATCAGTGCGGTTACCGTCGCAGAGGCGATGAAATCCCTCACCGCTTCAAATGAGCGTAAGTTCGATGCAAAAGCGCCGACAGAAGCAGGTCGTTCCGACATGCGCATACCCAGGACGCGTTCCATGATCAAGCCTGATAATTTCAGGTCAAGCCGGTTACTGACCAGGCTGATGAAGTGTCCGCGCAACAGGCGTACGACGTAATCGAGTATCAACACCATCGTGATGCCGCCGGCAAACACCCATAAGGTTTCTACGGCAAAGTTAGGCACCACTCTGTCATACACGTTCATGGTAAACAGCGGCATGGCCAGCGCAAACAGATTGATCAATAGTGCGGCGGCCAGAATATCCTTGAAGATCGGCTTTTGCTCCAGCACCGCGCCCCAGAACCAATGCCGCTGCGGCACTTCCACCAGAGGAGGCGTGCGCTGGTCAAAGCGGAAATGCGGTCGAGAGAAAATCGCTACGCCTGAATACCGCGACAATAATTCTGCACGGCTGAGATTGACTGCACCCTGGCCGGAATCGGGCATCAGCAATTGTGCGTTGGCACCGCCCTCAGTCCAGTTCTGCAACAGGCAGGCGTCGTTATCGTTCAATAGAAGAATCACCGGGAACAACGCAGTGTCAATCTTATCCAGATCGCGCCGCACCACTTTGGCCGAAAACCCGGCATGTGCAGCCGCTCTGGCAAATAGAGACGGTGTCAATCCCTCGGCGGGTAGGGGCAATCCAGCAGACAAGGCGGCACGCGTGCTGGGGCGACCATGGATACGCGTCAACTCCACCAGGCAATCTAGCAGGGGATCGCGATGCAACAGATCTTCGCGTATTCCCGCATCAAAGCCAAAGTCGGATGACCTTCTATTTGAACTACTCGGGCTATTTAAGGAGTTTTCCTGTTGTGTCATGTTGTGCACACCGCCTTGGACCGTGGTTATTCCTACGCCAGAAAAAAATCATTTTCAACACTAAAATTTCTCACAATGAGCAGGCCTGTCACGCACTATCCATGCGCCTCTTCAGCCTATCTGGCCTGAAACCCGCATGGGGATTGCGTGCTGGGCATGGCTGTTTTTGAAATTCTTTCCATCTTACAATAAGGCAGGCCTGAAACAAGAGAGAATCAGGTGTTTACCTGCCTACATTGACAATTGTTGACAATATACAATGTCTGGCGGTCTCACTGGCTATTTGAGCCAGCCGCGACGCCTGAAATACCAGAATGGCGTAATCGCCGATGCCAGCATCAGCGCCAGTGCAAATGGGTAACCTAGCGACCATTCCAGCTCAGGAAACCAGCCCTTGAAGTTCATGCCGTAGATACTGGCGATGAGTGTCGGCGGCAAAAAAGCGACCGAGGCTACCGAGAAAATCTTGATGATCTTATTCTGGTTAATGTTAATGAAACCGACCGTGGCATCCATCAGGAAGTTGATTTTATCAAACAGGAAAGAGGTATGGCCATCGAGCGATTCGATATCACGCAAAATCTGCCTTGCCTCTTCAAACTGCTCGGCATTGAGCAAACGCCCGCGCATCAAGAAGCTGACGGCACGGCGTGTATCCATCATATTGCGCCGGATTCTGCCGTTCAGATCCTCCTCCTGCGCGATGGCATTCAGCGCCACTGCCGCATCCTGATCCGAAAAATTTTCTTGCAACACTGCGCGACTGACGCTTTCCAGATTCTGATAGATACCTTCTAGTGCATCGGCAGAATATTCTGCATCGGTGGCATACAGATCCATCAGCACGTCTTTGTAGTCGGCGATAGAACCGGGGCGTGAGCGGGCGCGCATGCGCACCAGGCGGAACACCGGCAAATCCAGCGTGTGCACCGAGAATAATATATCGCGCGCCAGAATAAACGCCACCGTCACCGTGCGCGCCGGCTCATCGTCGTCATCGATCAGAAAATCCGTACGCAGATGCAGATCGCCGTTATCAGCTTCGTAATACCGCGCCGAAGCTTCGATATCCTTGACCTCATCTTCACCCGGCAACGTGACGCCGTAAATGCTCTTGACCCACTCGCGTTCTTCTTCGTTAGGATCGGTCAGATCGACCCAGATCGGCAAAGTATTTTCGAGGTCTTCGCGATTCTCGATGTTGATTTGGCTCAGACGGCCGTTGTGCAGAACGAATACATTAATCATGGTTACATCCGAGTAAAAATTAATAACAACAAGATGAGTGTGATGATCATGCGGCAAACCTCTTGCCGCTAGCCGGCCAAAAAATGCATCGCCGAATGGATTTCCTATTTGACTAGCTTGTCGATCATTTGCAACTTCAAGTCCGGGTCAGGAGCATCTTTAACCGCAGCGGGGGCTTTGGGTGGTTCGCCCCCTTTACTGTCGTAAAGTTTAACCTCGCGCGTACTTGGATTGCTATCAGTGCATTCAACGTCAGAAAAAATTACCTTACCTTTGATCGTGCAGCGCCGGATTCCTGAATCAACCGTAGCGACCTTGCCAAAAGCCGCGCCGTCAACAGACAGCCCGCCAGCGCCCTTCAGCTCATTCGAAATCACTGCACCCGATTTACTCCAGCGCTGCCAGACATCCTGCATAGGCAGGTGACCATAGCGCATGAAATAAAAAAAAGCCAACGCTGCCAGCGTCAACAACATCATCAATATGGCAACAAGGTAAAGGCTAATTGCGCCGCCTTGGGTCGTTTTGTTCATGGCAGTTCCGCAGAATTCATGCGTCGCAAAATCAGCTCACTGCGTCTTTGCAAATAGGCAGAACCGGTATTTTTGTCAAAGAAACGCGGCTTGGGCAGCATTACTGCCAGCCTTGCCGCTTGCGCCGGCCCCAATGCCGCGGCACTGACGCCATAATAATGCTGCGCGGCGGCCTCCGCACCAAACACCCCGACACCCCACTCAACCACATTCAGATAGATTTCAAATATTCTTTCCTTGTCCATACAGAGCTCAAGCATGTAGGAAATGATCAGTTCCTGTCCTTTGCGATAGTAACTGCGTTCACCTGAGAGAAAAAGATTTTTTGCCAATTGCTGTGTGATGGTAGAGCCGCCAGAAACCACTTTGCCCTTTTTCTTATTTTTCTCGTAGGCTTTCTGCATTGCGTCCCAGTCCACCCCCTCATGTTCAGAAAATCCATCATCTTCCGAACTGATCACGGCACGTTTCAAATTATTTGAAATACGGTTGTAAGGCACCCATTTATGCTGCAACCTTGCCTTGGGATTTTTTTCCTGCAGGACTTCCAGCTGATGTCGCATGAAACTGGTGGAGCTGGGATTAAATTTTGCCCACCAGCATATTTGCAATAAAAAATACATCTGCAATAGCAGAAACAGCAATATAGGTAAAAAAATCAACCACAGAATAATGCGTTTCATTGCGCCTCCAGCGACTGTCTCAACTCCGCGAGCACGGCAGTCGTTTCTGGCCGCACGCCGCGCCATAAATAAAATGCTTCCGCCGCTTGCTCCACCAGCATGCCAAGGCCATCGCGCAGTTGCGCTCCGGCAGTGCCGGCAAACCGCAGGAAAGCGGTGGGCGTTGCGCCGTACATCATGTCGTACGCCAAGGTGGACGCACTCAATATAGAGGCCGAAACAGGCGGCACATCATCGGACAAACTGGCGGAGGTGGCATTGATGATGATGTCAAATTGTCCGTCCAGCTGCGTCCATTCGGCAGCGCTTACCAGCACCGGATCATCGCTGCCAATAGCGCAATGATTGCGCGCCAGTTCCACCAATTGCTCTGCCTTGCTAAGAGTGCGATTGGCGATGACCAGTTCACGTGGCCGCTCCGCCAGGATAGGCAGCAAAACGCCGCGCGCTGCACCGCCGGCCCCCATTAACAGAATACGTTTATCGCGCAGCGCCACGCCAGCATTGCGCACAATATCGGCCACCAAGCCTATGCCGTCGGTGTTATCACCTAAGATTTGCTCACCTTCAAACTTCAGCGTATTGACGGCACCTGCCGCCTGCGCACGCGCGGTCAGGTGCGTGGCCAGCGCATACGCCTCAAGCTTAAACGGCACGGTGACGTTGGCACCCATGCCGCCGGCATCCCTAAACGTCGTCACACTCTCGACAAAACCATCCAGTGGTGCCAGCAAGCGTTGATACGTCATGTGCTGTGCAGTTTGTGCGGCAAACCGGGCATGAATCGCCGGCGATTTGCTGTGTGCAATTGGATTGCCGATGACACAGTATTGATCGATATTGACAACGCCACTCATTTACCGCCTCGCAATTCTGTTTCCAGTTGTTGATCGCGGGTAAATTTAAAGCGCGTAATCACCACCCACAAATCATCCTTATCGGTAGAGCGCATGTTCGGCGGAAATTTGCCGAATGGTGCAGCGCGCCGGACGATGCGCAACGCCGCCGCATCAAGCGCCTTGTTACCGGAGGATTTTTCTACTTTTGGCCCGCCGTCTTTTTCATAGATGGTGCCGTCCTGAAAAATAGGAATATAAATAATCAACTCGCCATACAATTTCTTGCCGTCCTTTTGCGGGAAGTTTAAGGTCCCGACATCTTCGACCTTTTTTTGCAATGCCTTGTAATACATGGCATAACCCACCGCCTGGGTACTTGGCGTAATAAAAGTCTTGCGCGGTCTTTTATTCTGATCCTCTATCGATTGAGAAATCTCTGCCGCCATGCGCGCTAGCGCCTGATTGCTATCGACCCTATCCTGCCCGTTGGCATTGAGCTGAGTATCTTCCGTTGGATTTTTTTCGTTCGGTTGTTGTGATGAGAAAGGCGTTTTCTTGCGAAACTGATCCATCAACTTCTTCTGATGCTCTTCCAGCGCTTCGATTTTCCTCTTCGCCACCATTACCTGGTCGCCATTTTCGGTCTTGCGCATGTCCGGCAAAGGCGACTTGGAACGGCCTTCATCGTTGGCGCCGCCACCGTCCAGATTGGCTTGCGCGAGCGCCTGGGCATTGAGCGGCTTCTTGTCATGCTTGGCATTGACCAGAATAACTTCCAGCCCCGGGTCGGTCGCCGCAGTGGGCGCCGGGTTCGGCGCAACAAAATGCAACAACAGCAGCACGCCGTGCACCATCACGGAAATGGCAATCGCCGTGCTGAGTATCAGATTATTAAAAATGGATTTCACAAATTTTTTATCAAAAAATAAAACCTATTATTCTGCTGCCGGGATAAGGTCCGGGTCGCCAGCACCGTCTGCTTGTTCATTTAACGCTGCGCCTGCACTTGCTTCGGCATCTGTCCCTGCAACTGCTTCAGCAGCGAACTCCTCATCGGTGACTGCATCGTTGGTGCCCTCTTCCACTTCTTCCAGATCTTCATCGATCACCGTCGTCAGCATTTCAAGCAAACGCGCTTCCACGCTCAGATCAACCTCATCCCAACGCAAAATATCAAGTTTCACTTGGGCGCCGCGCGCCACTTGCGGCATCCCGGGCAAGCGGATGATGAGTGGAATGTCGACCAGACGCAAGACTTCGTCCTTGAGCACAACCGCTTCCACCTGCCGCGCATTTTCCTGCCCCAGCCAGCGTAAGCACCAGTAACGCTCCATGTTATTTTGGAAGTCGGCATAGGCTGCATAGGCGGCATCAAATCCGGAGACGATGGCAAACAGATCCGCGTCCTTTGGTTTGAATGGTGCCACCAACGGCGCCATCACGCCATTTTCTACGCACGCGATAATTTGCCATTGATTGACCAGATCAGTATAGCGACGCAAGGGTGATGTGCTCCAGGCGTATTGATCCACACCCAGCCCCTGATGCGGCGCGGCATGCGTCACCATGCGCACCTGCATCTTGGCCGCCCAGCCGCCCGAACCGCCACCTTGCGCACGATAAATACCGGGAATGCCATGATCGGCCATGAATTTTCCCCAGGTACTATTGGCAAAAATCATCAGCTCCGCCACCATCTTATCGAGCGGTGCACCACGCTTGCGGCGCACCACAGATACCACGTCGTCGTCGACATAAAAGTTGAAATCGACGCGATTGGTTTGCTCTGGCTTCAGGCCGAAGCCTTCACGTTTCACCATGCGCGCTTTTTCCAGCACCTGCGCCCATTGCCAGATCGCTGCAATATCCGCCTTATGCGGATAGTCGCCGGCATCATTGGCGAGATTTTCTTCTGTCACCAGCGCATCCAGATCGTTATGTCGCAAATTGGCTGACATGGTGATCGCTTCTACTTTGGTCTCGGTAGAAATGACCGACCAATCCTCGGTATTCAAGGCGACATACAAGGACAAGGCGGGGCGCGTTTGTCCGGCGCCCAGTGTGTAGATCTCGACTAATTCGTCAGGCAGCATGGTGATCTTGTCGCCAGGCATATACACGGTAGACATACGCGCACGGGCGATCATGTCGAGTGCATCACCGCGCTTGATACCCAAGGTCGGTGCGGCGATGTGGATGCCTATCCGTATTTGATTATCTGACAGTGGCGTTACCGAAAAAGCGTCATCGATCTCAGTGGTGGTGACATCATCGATAGAAAACGCCTGCACATTGGCGACCGGCAAATGGTCAGGCAAGGCCGGCAGCGGCGTTGCGGGGAAAGCGAGTCCCTTAGGAAAATTCTCAAACAAAAATTTTGACAGATGCAAATCCTTGGCGCTGGCGAGACCACCGCATGCCAGCATCAGACGCGCTGGCGTGGTTTGCATTGCATCACAGGCTTCACTGAATGCCTTGTACTCTATGCCATTTTTTTCCGGCTTGAACAAAAGCTGCAAAGCCAGGGCCTTGATCTGTTCCGGCAATTGATGCTGCTTTAATTCTTCGACATAGCCAGCCTGAATCAGCGCTTGTTGTTTTTTCTTTTCAATCCCGGCCAAGGCCGCTTTCAGCGACGCTTCCGGCGCGGCCTTATATCGGCCACGGCCCTTTTTGTAGAAATAGACAGGCGCCGTATGCAAGGCCAGAATCAAGCCTGCCGCTTCCACCGGTTGCGGTGCATGACCAAAATATTCTGTCCCAAGCTCAGCAAAACCGAATTCCTCTTCGCCCGCCACTTCCCATAAAAATTCCAGATCAATCTCGGTAGCAGTCCGCCTGGCTTGCTCCATCAGACTGACAGGGTCGGGCGAGTTAAACTGCAGCAAAACATCCTTGACCTTGATTTTGCTACGCTTGCCGCTGGCCAGTTCAACCTGATACGCTTCACCCGCCTGAGACAATACGCTGCCCGCTTTAAAATCACCTGATTCTTCAAAAAATAAATTCATGCCATGCTTCTTTTCTGTCTTCGCTCTACAAATTAAAAATTCTTAGGGAGTATGTTGAAATTTCATCCAATTACGCACTATTTACCTGCGCGTTTAAAAATACTCACTACCAGTATCACTTATTTACAAGCTGTTAATCGCGGGCAAGAACACTTCAGTCACCAGCAGACAACCGCCTTTTCGTTTAAAGACCGAACGGCGTGCACACAAACACAACGCCGGCGCCTCCAGCACCTGCAAGGCCGCAATGCGCCGCATCAACGGGTGTGTATGACGCAATCTTGCATAACTCAAATGACCTCTTTCCACCAGCGGGTCACTAAACAGCGTCGACCCTAACGATTTTTCTCCCAAACCCGCAAACAATGGCCATTGCGTCGCATTGGCGCTCGCCGACACCACGGTGTGCGCATAAACCATCGCCCGCTCATCGCAACGCAACAGCACTTCACGCTCAACCACTTTTTTGGCTCGCGCCAAGCCGATCGCGGCAAATTCATCGTCCAGGCACATCGCCAGGCCCTGATACAAACGCTGGACACGAAACAACTGACAGCGCGCCACCAGTCTTGCCGTCAGTGATCCACGATGATTTAACCAATCCGACATGTCCCTGCTTGCATGCACCGCATTCACGTGATTATGCCAGTTCGCCATGGTAGAAAAATGTGGCGGCGACTTATGCATCGTCATTTGCCACATCGCTGAACGCCATGATCTGATCGAGATAATCAACAAAATCCGCCATGCCATGATCGCTGCCCTGGATGATCAGTTGCTTCGCAGCCGGATAGTGGTCAACCATCTCATGCCAATCCAATACTTCGTCGCCGGTTGCCGCCAGCAAAAAATAGCGCTCCGGGCGAGTAATATTCTCTACCGTGTAAGCGCGCAATTGATCGACATATTCTTTCTTGAATTCAAACACGGCATCACTGTGATACGCCGTTGTGACCCCCACGTAGTTGACGAGATCACGCGGCGGCTGCACGGCGGGATTAAGCAAAATCGCCTTGCAGCCAATCTTCTCCGCCAGCCAGGTGGCATAAAATCCACCCAGCGACGAACCGATGATGGTCAATTGGCTGGCAGCGCAACCGGCAAGCGTCGTTTCCAGCATTTGCATCGCCGCCAGCGGCGAGTCCGGCAATTGCGGACAAAGAAACTCCTCAGAACGCCCCAGTGCCTTCATGTGTGCGGCCATTTTGCGGGCCTTGAATGAGACTGGCGACGAACGAAAGCCATGTAGGTACAAAATCATGCGCACGCTTCTGTCTTCGTGTTCAACGCCCCAAGCAATTTTTCATGTATACCGCCAAAGCCGCCATTGCTCATCACCAGAATCTGATCACCTGAGCGCGCCTCATTCACGATAGCATTCACCAGCGCCGACATATCGTCAAAAGTGCCAACCCTGTCGCCCAGCGGAGCAAATGTATCAGCCAAGCTCCAGCCGACTACATCTTTGCCACCTTTGGCGCCGTAGACGAAGACCAGATCGGCTTGCGCCAGGCTATCAGGAAGAGCCTGCTTCATCGCGCCGAGTTTCATGGTGTTGGAGCGCGGCTCCAGTACCGCCAGGATTCTTGCGCTCCCCACCTTTCGGCGCAATCCCTGCACGGTAGTCGCAATGGCAGTGGGATGATGGGCAAAATCATCAAATACAGTAACGCCAGCGGCAATGCCACGCACCTCCATGCGGCGCTTCACATTGACGAATTGCGTCAATGCCTCAATCGACACGGCGGGCACTATGCCTACATGTCTGGCCGCGGCAATCGCCGCCAAGGCGTTCATTCTATTGTGCGCACCCTGCAAATCCCAGCGCACGGTACCCTGAAGTTCGCCGTTAAAGAGAATATCGAAATCTTCACCGTCCCTTAGATGCAGGCTCCAGCCCGGTTGCCCGCCCTGCACCGCAGCATCACTGAAAAACTCTCTTTCACTCCAGCACCCACGCGCCAACACCTTTTGCAGCGAAGGCTCCTGGGCATTGACTATCAGCCGGCCAACACCCGGCACGGTTCTGACCAGATGGTGAAACTGCGTTTCGATCGCAGCCACATCCGGGAAAATGTCGGCATGATCGTATTCCAGGTTATTCAACACTGCGGTTTTGGCGTGATAGTGAACGAACTTGCTGCGCTTATCGAAAAAGGCGGTGTCATATTCATCTGCCTCGATGACAAAAAAATCAGACTCTTTGGCGCCGGACAGCCGCGCAGAAACACCAAAATTCAAAGGCACCCCGCCAATCAAAAAACCTGGCGAATAGCCGGCGGACTCGAGTATCCATGCCAGCATGGCGCTGGTGGTTGTTTTGCCATGTGTGCCGGCAACAGCCAGCACCCATTTATTTTGCAGAATATGCTCGCCCATCCATTGCGGGCCAGAAATATAGGGAAAACCGCGGTTAAGAATTTCTTCCATCAAAGGATTGCCGCGCGATACCACATTACCAATGACATACAAATCCGGGGCCAGCGCTATCTGCCCGGCGTCATATCCTTCGGTCAGGGCGATTCCCTGCGCCTGCAGTTGGGTGCTCATGGGTGGGTAAACATTGGCATCGCAACCGGTTACCGTATGACCGGCTTCCTTTGCCAGCACGGCCAGACCGCCCATAAAACTGCCGCAAATACCTAATATATGGATATGCATAATCTCGTTTACTTTTCGGCATAATTTCAGAATTCCGCAATTCTACCTGACAGACGCGCTCGCGCCGTATGCGTTATGATCCTAGATTCCTTAGTTGGACAGGTTTGAGTGTGCATTTTTCCAGCTTTCTGGCAAGGCGCGACGACGAAGCAACCTTCACGTTGTTAGGAGGAGCAACGCAGTCCAGAGAGACGGAAAAATGTGCAATCGAACCTGTAGCGCTTTCACTCGTATGGTGAAAGTGTTAAGTACCATTATTTTCAAACCAATCAAGCACTTATCGAAGCTGATGAGCGGTCAACTGAGGAATCTAGGATGAAGCCAGGATGATGATTTCCACTCCAACTGAAGCTGAAGCGCTGCGCGCAGAAATTGCCGCCTTAGCCGCTCGCATGATTGCCGAAGACGGCGCCGATTACGGCTCTGCTAAACGGCGCGCCGCCAAACAATTACTTGGCAATCAAAAAATTCGCGGCGATGTCCTGCCCGATAACAGCCAGATAGAGCTGGAAGTACGCGAATATAACGCGCTGTTTTTTGGCGATAGCCAGCCACAACGGCTCCTGGCGCTGCGGGAAATTGCCGTTGATGTCATGCAAAAATTAGAAAAATTCAATCCCTATCTGGTTGGCGCAGTTTTTAACGGCACCGCCAACAGGCATTCTGACGTCCATCTGCATTTATATACAGACAATAGCAAGGAAGTTGCGATTTTTTTGCTGAACATGGATATACAGTACGAAGTTTCCGAAACCACAAATAAGCGCAATGAAACACTGGAAACACTGAGTTTCATGTATCAAAACGAAGGCGTGCATCTGTTAATACACAGCCACGACGATCTGCGCGCCAGTCCCCGCGCCGACCGCGCCAGTCTGTCGGCGGTCCAGCTTTTAATTGAACAAAGTCGAGCCAACATCAACCATGAATAAACGTTTCCTTTCAATTGCACTGGTGATCGGCGTACTGGGTGCGGCAATCGGCATTTATGTCGGCGATAAACAAACCGCTCCCCAAAAGCCGCAAAATGGCGCCATTCAGCAGCTCATGTCACTGTCGTTGAATGACAGTCAGGGCACAAATCAAAAATTAGCTCAATGGCAAGGAAAATTTCTTCTGGTTAATTTTTGGGCAACATGGTGCGCACCTTGCGTACAAGAAATGCCTGAATTGTCTGCTTTGCAAAAAGAATTTAGCGACAACAAAAACAGCCATATTCAATTCATCGGAATGGGAATTGACAGCCCAAGCAATATTGCCGAATTTGCCAAAAAACTTCAGATCAGTTATCCCTTATTTACCGCAGGCATGGAAGGCACGGAACTGTCGCGGCAGCTAGGGAACCAAGCTGGCGGCTTGCCATTTACGGTATTGATCTCGCAGGATGGAAGCTTGCTAAAAAGTTATTCAGGCCGCCTAAATATCGAGCAATTGCGCAACGATATAATAAATCTGACTGATAACAAGCGATAGTTTTCCTTGCCAACATGGGGCAAATAGCGGCAAAATGCGGCTATCTTCGCCAAACAAAGCTAATAATATGGCAACTAAGCTACTATTGCTCAATGGACCCAACCTCAACCTGCTCGGCACCCGAGAGCCGGAAGTGTACGGTTCAAGCACGCTGGCAGATATAGAATCGGCTGCAAAGTTTCAGGCTCAAACAGCTAATGCGCAATTATTAAGCTACCAGAGCAATCACGAAGGGGCATTAATCGACAGGATACACGCTGCCAGAACTGAGCAAATCGATGCCATCATCATTAATCCGGGCGGTTTGACGCACACCAGCGTCGCCTTGAGAGATGCCTTAACGGCGGTTGCCATCCCATTTATCGAAGTTCATATTTCCAACATTCACCAAAGAGAAAGCTTCAGGCAGCATTCTTATTTGTCCGGCGTTGCCAAAGGCGTCATCTGTGGCTTAGGCATAGACGGTTATCGATTAGCGATTGACTTCGCATTAAAAAATCTATAAATTCTCGCATCTACGCGCAATTCACTGAGATTCACTTATAATTGCGCTCATTCTAAAAACGTATTCTGAGATTACAAGTCACTCAGAAGCACATTCCCAGGGGGATTTCAAATGGATTTAAGAAAACTCAAGACCTTGATCGACCTTGTCGCAGAATCAGATATTGCCGAGCTTGAAGTCACCGAAGGCGAAGGAAAAGTACGCATCGTTAAATCCTCAGCGATGCCGCAGAATCAAGTTGTTATGATGCAACCACAACAAATGCATCAGCAAATGCCGGCAGCAGCGCCAGTAGCCGCACCAATAGCGCCTGTCGCAGTGATACCGGAAGGAAACGTGGTCAAATCACCGATGGTCGGCACCTTCTACCGCTCGGCAAACCCAGGTTCAGCGCCATTTGTCGATATTGGCAAGAGCGTCAGCGCTGGCGAGACGCTTTGCATCATCGAAGCAATGAAATTGCTCAATGAAATTGAAAGTGACTTCACCGGCAGCATCAAACAGATTTTGGTCGAAAACGGCCAGCCTGTTGAATATGGTCAGCCACTGTTCATTATTGGCTAGTCAGCTAACCTGGCCAAGCTAGTTAATCGGTTTCTTATGCTTTTTGCCTGGCGCCCACAGCGTGCGCCGGCAAGAAAAATTGCCTGCAAGGCTGCACTCATTGCCAAAGCAAATTTAAAATCATGTTCGAAAAAATTCTAATCGCCAATCGTGGTGAAATAGCGCTCCGAATTCAGCGCGCTTGCCGCGAAATGGGCATCAAAACTGTGGTCGTCCACTCGGAAGCTGACCGCGAGGCAAAGTACGTCAAGCTCGCCGACGAATCCGTCTGCATTGGCCCGGCGCCCTCCAACCTCAGCTATCTCAGCATGCCTGCCATTATCAGCGCAGCAGAAGTGACTGATGCACAAGCGATCCATCCTGGTTATGGTTTCCTGTCTGAAAACGCTGATTTTGCTGAGCGCGTAGAGCAATCAGGTTTCGTCTTCATCGGCCCGCGTGCTGAATCCATACGTCTGATGGGCGACAAGGTGTCGGCCAAGCAAGCCATGATCAAGACTGGCGTACCTTGCGTACCTGGTTCTGAAGGCGCATTGCCGGACGATCCGAAAGAAATCGTGCAAACCGCACGCAAGGTTGGCTACCCGGTCATCATCAAGGCCGCTGGCGGCGGCGGTGGCCGTGGCATGCGCGTGGTGCATACCGAAGCGGCATTGTTAAATGCCGTCACGATGACCAAGGCAGAAGCGGGTGCCGCGTTTGGCAATCCTGAAGTGTATATGGAAAAATTTCTGGAAAATCCGCGTCATGTGGAGATTCAGATTCTGGCCGATCAACATGGCAACGCCGTCTGGCTCGGTGAACGCGATTGCTCGATGCAACGGCGCCACCAAAAAGTGTTGGAAGAGGCGCCAGCGCCAGGCATTCCGCGTAAGACCATTCAGAAGATCGGCGATCGCTGCGCAGAAGCTTGTCGCAAGATCGGCTATCGCGGGGCGGGCACATTTGAGTTTCTGTACGAAAACGGCGAATTCTATTTCATCGAAATGAATACCCGCGTTCAAGTTGAACATCCGGTAACAGAAATGATCACCGGTGTGGATATCGTGCAAGAACAAATCCGAATTGCCTTTGGCGAAAAACTGCGTTTCAAGCAGGCCGACATTGAGCTCAAGGGGCACTCGATCGAATGCCGCATCAATGCAGAAGATCCGTTTAAATTTACGCCTTCACCAGGGCGCATCGCCACCTGGCACGTACCGGGCGGACCAGGGATTCGGGTCGATTCACATGCGTATGCAGGCTATTTTGTACCGCCCAATTACGATTCCATGATCGGCAAAGTGATCTCGTATGGCGCAACGCGCGAGCAAGCCATCAAGCGCATGCAGATCGCCTTGTCTGAAATGGTCGTGGAGGGCATACAAACCAATATCGCCTTGCACCGCGAATTAATGATAGATGCGCGCTTCATCGAAGGCGGCACCAACATTCATTATCTCGAGCATAAACTGGCGGACATGCCGGTTTTATCAAAAAAAACTAAGTAAGCACCATAGGGCCGCATGATCATTTGACGCATGCGCCCCGCTGATCAAAGGCAAAAAATGGGTTGGATAGAAATTATTATCGAAGTGGCGCGTGAACATGCTGAAAGCCTGTCCGATACCTTAATGGACGCGGGCGCCTTATCGGTTTCTGTCGAAGATGCCGATGAAGGTACCGAAGCCGAACGGCCATTGTTCGGCGAACCGGGCATGGAACCAGACGAGGCTGCCTGGGACCGTAGCCGCGTCGTCGTGCTGGTCGCCATGGACTGCGATCACGCGGCACTGGTGGCCGCTGCCGCCGCTGCCATTTCTTTAGATAAAGTGCCTGGCTACACCACCCGTTCGGTCGAAGATCAGGATTGGGTGCGGCTAACCCAATCGCAATTCGAGCCTATTCATATCGGCAAGAATATCTGGGTGGTGCCAAGCTGGCACGAAGCGCCGGACCCAGGCGCATTGATTCTGGAACTGGATCCAGGTCTGGCGTTCGGTACCGGCAGTCACCCTACCACTCGCCTTTGCATGGAATGGCTGGAAGCACATGCGCCGCAAGACTTGTCGGTACTCGACTATGGCTGCGGCTCAGGCATCCTTGCCATGGTGGCAAAAAAACTGCATGCAAAATCCGTGGTCGGCGTTGACATTGATCCGCAGGCGATAGAATCTGCGCTGGCCAACGCTGAACGCAATCATTGCGAGATTGAATTTGCACTGCCCAAAGAGTTCGGCATCAGCTATCCGGCGCCGCACAAGTTTGATGTCGTAGTAGCAAACATCTTATCGAGCCCGCTCAAACTGATGGCGCCGATGCTTGCTGGTCGCGTGGCAGCGGGTGGCGCCTTGATTTTATCCGGCGTCTTGTCACGTCAGGCAGAAGAAGTTGCTGCGGCTTACGCACCGTACATCCAATTGAGTGTTTGGGCTGAGCATGAAGGCTGGGTCGCGCTCGCCGGCCGCTTACCCGCTTCGGCTTAAGCGACTTCAAGAGCAATGGCACTCGCGACACAATGTCCACACTGCTACACGACCTTTCGGGTCGCCAATGATCAGCTCAAGCTGCATGCAGGACTGGTACGTTGTGGCGCCTGCCAGCAAACCTTCAATGGCGTAGAACATTTGCTGGCGCCGGGCGCAAAACCCGCCGCACCGGTAGTAGCGCCGCCTTCAGCAGTATCAGAAACACCGGTCGTCGCACCGGTCGTCGCACCTGTTACTCAAGCGCCGGTGGCTGCAACAGAATCAGCCGCACACCCTGAACCCGGCGTCACGCCACCGGCGGCCTTCAGTGCCATCCAGGTCCCCATACCGGATATCAGCTCGGCAGCAGAAACTGACGTCGTCATGCCATTTGGCATCGAAGAAAATGACCATTTTCAACATCGTGCCGAAACCACGCATCTGGATCTGAGTCAAATCGACAGCATCAGAGCGAGCGCCAGTAACGCGCTGGATTTTGATCTGGGCGACGGTGATCTGACATCTCAAGACGCAGAAACCAAGGTCGATGTCACGCCTCAAGCCAAGGAAAATGAAGATGAACAACTAGGCTTGCTAACGCAAGTGACGCTCATCAACAGAGGCAGCGACGACACTTCTGCGCTTGACGCGGATGATGAAGATACAGGGTCACGGCTAGAACCTTTTCTCAAAGACATTCCAGACACCGAAGTCATCAGCGATGACGACATCGCGATCACGGAAGAAGAGGCGAGAGCCGCTGAACTGGCCTGGAATGCGATGGTTGATATCAACCCCGCTGATGAAGAAAAAAACGAATCGGCTGACGAAACAATGGCAGAAGCGTCAACAGACGCAGACGCAGGGGAAGAAAAACCGACTTTTGTCATACAGGCAGAAAAGAAGCAGCGTAGAAGCAGACTTGTTCGCATCCTGATGATCATCGCATCGGCCCTGCTCTTCCTGACCCTGCTGGCACAAAGCACCTACAGCCTGCGCAATGAGCTTGCGGCCGGGTTTCCGCAGGCTAAACCGGCCTTGCAGGACGCCTGCAAGCTACTCAAATGCAGGATAGAACTGCTGACGCAAATTGAAACAATTTCCATCGAAGCGAACGAACTGCAAGCGCTCTCCACGGACAAGAATATATTTTCTCTTTCAATACAATTGCAAAACAAAAGCAGCACATTACAAGCCTGGCCCATGCTGGAATTGATCTTGAACGACGCAAAAGAAAAACCGGTGCTGAAGCGCGTGTTCACTCCCGCCGACTATCTCACCAACAAAAATGATCTCGTCAAAGGCTTTGCGCCCGGTAGCGAACAGACCATCAAACTATATTTCGAATTATCCGGCGCCAAGGCCGCCGGTTACCATGTCGGTGTGTTTTACCCTTAGGGCTTAAGTAATTCTGCCAGGATTTTTTCATTTCTGAAATTGTCAACAACACATGCCCAACACGCCCTATCCATGCGGGTTTCCAGCCACTCCGGCCTGCAGACCGCATGGATAGGGCGTGCCGGGCTTACCTGTTTTCAACTCAACTAAACTACTTGCTCAGCAAACGCCACCGCCAGTTGCGCACCCATTTTTTGGTTTTGTTTGACCAAGGCGATATTGCTGACCAGGCTGCGGCCTTCGGGAAAGCGCTGTCCCAAAGCGAAACTGGAAGATTTATACAAAAAATTTTACGGGACTCATGCCACATTGGTGGCGAGCGCCTTTATATGCCTTATTGATCCAATCACCACCGCGAAGAACGCAATCACCGCATTGTTACCACTTATTATTTTTGATAAATTTGACAATGAAAATCAATCCGTTCACACTTCTTCACCCTCGGGCTTACTCCAGGCAAATGTCGGGCTATCAATGGTGAAATAATAAAGATATGTTGCCATTGATTAGCATATTGACGCGCCCCAATAAGTAAGTCTTGACTGTATCTGCACGACATAGTTAAATAGGAAAACGTTTGCGCAAACGATTGCGCATCAAATTTCCGCTAATGAGAAATCGAATATGAGACCTCGCATCACTGTTGTTGGTAGCATCAATATGGATCTGGTGTTTCGCACGCCCCGCATGCCCGCCACTGGCGAAACCTTGCACGGTCACGACTTTCACCAAATACCCGGCGGCAAAGGTGCCAATCAGGCAGTCGCCGCCGCACGGCTGGGTGCCGACGTCACCTTTATCGCGGCTATCGGCGATGATGGCTTTGGCGAATTTTCGCGCAATTGTCTCCAAGCAGAAAAAATCAACCTCGACCATCTCACCACAGTCAAAGGCGTCGCAACCGGTGTCGCAGGCATTTTGGTGACCGATAGCGGCGACAACAGCATAGTGCTGGCCGCCGGCGCCAATGCCTCGTTAAGCCCATCGCAGATTGACGCTGCCAGCCAGACAATCTCGACGGCACAGGTGCTGATTTGCCAGCTGGAAACGCCATTGGAAACCGTCACGCGCGCCATCCAGATCGCGCATGCGCAAGGCATCAAGGTCATTTTAAATCCGGCACCGGCACGGGCATTGAGCGATGACTTATTAAAGCAAGTCGGCTATCTGATCGTCAACGAGACCGAAGCGGCCCAGCTGAGCGGCATAGCGGTAACAGATCAGGAAAGCGCGCAACAAGCCTCGCAAAAATTATTGCAGCGTGGTGCAGGCTGCGTATTGCTCACCATGGGTGGCAATGGTGCCTTGATCACCGAACAGGCCGGGTCTCAATTCATCCCGGCTATTCAGGTTGAGGTGGTTGATACTACCGCTGCCGGCGATACTTTCGTCGGTGCATTTGCAGTAGGCCTGGCAAGTGGCATGAGCATTCTGCAAGCGAGTACCGAGGCGCAATACGCGGCGGCACTGACTGTCACCAAGCTGGGCGCGCAAACTTCTATCCCGCAGTTGCACGAGGTACGCGACTTCATGGCTAGCCGTTCGACATTTCTTAAATCAAACTAAAATCATGATGAATATTAAGAATAAGCTAACACTGATGAGTTTTCTCCAATTTTTCGTTTGGGGAGCGTGGTTAATTACTGTTGGCAATTATTGGTTTGCCACCAAACAATGGAGTGGCGCCGAATTTGGCGCCATATTTTCAACATTGGGACTCTCCTCAATCTTCATGCCCGCATTGACGGGAATCATCGCCGATCGATGGATAAACGCAGAAAAACTCTACGGCTTCCTGCATATCCTAAGTGGTTTGGCTCTTTGTTATATTCCTCAAGTTGACAATCCTACGACATTTTATTGGGTCATTTTTGCCGCAATGCTTTGTTATATGCCGACGATTTCCTTATCAAATTCAGTGACTTACAACATTTTAAAAACCAATGCTTATGATGTTGTTAAAGTATTCCCCCCGATCCGGGTGTGGGGCACGATAGGTTTTATCGCTGCGATGTGGCTAGTCAATTTATCTGGCAATAAAGCATCGGCAAACATGTTTTACATCTCCGCTTTTTCTGCTTTTATCTTGGGGATATATTCTTTTACATTGCCAAAATGTCCTCCGCAAAAACGCATCGACGAACATGCTTCACTGAGCAAAAAATTAGGCCTGGATGCGTTTAAATTATTTGGCACTTATAAAATGGCCATATTTTTTATATTTTCCATGTTCTTGGGCGCGGCACTACAGTTAACAAATATGTACGGTGATGTTTTCTTGTCTGAGTTTGGCAAAATGCCTGAATACGCCAACAGTATCGTGGTGACAAAATCGACCTTAATTATGTCGATTTCCCAAATTTCTGAAACACTGTTCATCCTGGTCATCCCATTTGCCTTGAAACGCTTTGGCATCAAGCAAGTCATGTTAATTTCCATGTTCGCTTGGGTGTTACGTTTCGGCTGGTTCGCTTACGGCAATCCTGCAGGCGGTTTATGGATGATCATCATGTCGTGCATTGTGTATGGAATGGCGTTTGATTTTTTCAATATTTCGGGCTCATTATTTATTGAAACGTCAACCGATTCATCCATTCGCTCCAGTGCCCAAGGCTTGTTTATGATGATGTCGAATGGCTTTGGCGCCTTCTTTGGAGGCATTATCAGCGGGCAAGTGATCGACCATTTTTTCACCCACGGTGGGGTAAGAGACTGGCATAACATCTGGCTATCATTTGCCGCTTACGCATTGGTCATTACCATCGCTTTTGCCATCATGTTCAAACACGAACACAATCCCCATGATGTTGCGACAGCGGGTCATTAAGAACATTTTTTGCTGACACTACCAGTTATTAAAGTTTGCCCGGTTATTGTTTACGGGTGAAGCAAGATTGGCCTGCGGTTGATTTTCCGGCGCTTATCTGACGATGACGCAGATCGAAGGCGCATTATCCATGCGCCTTGCAGGCCATAAATGGCTTGAAACCCGCATGGATGGTGCGTAATCAAATTTAAAATTTAAAGTAAATCCAGTTTCGGCCTCCTTGAACCGGGTCCATAGAAAATCTCGCGAAACTTAGGTTCTGTCACATGGCTAAGTTTCGTCACCAGCTATTTAGGCCAGGAGAAAAATATGTCAGCAATCTCAAGCACTCAGACAAAACACAAAGTCATCTTTGATACCGACCCGGGTGTAGATGATGCGATGGCGCTGTACTTCGCGCTCGCCCACAAGGACATCGATGTGGTCGGCATCACCACCACTTTCGGCAACGTGTATGTGGAGCAGGCCACCATCAATGCGCTGTACCTGACGCGCATCGCCGGTCGCAGCATCCCGGTCGCACAGGGTGTGAACGTGCCCTTCGCCAAGGCCGCCGGAACCCCGCCCGATTTTATCCACGGCGCAGATGGCCTGGGTAATTTACCCAGCCGTATCGAAGTCGGCGGCAAGGCCGAAGTCGAAAGCGCCGCTGAATTCATCGTCAAGATGGCGCGCCAGTATCCGGGCGAAATCACCCTGGTCGCCGTTGGCCCGCTCGGCAATCTGGGTCTGGCCTTGAAGATGGAACCGCAATTACCGAAGCTCCTGAAAAAAGTCGTCTTGATGGCCGGTGCCGTGGATGAGCCCGGCAATGTTTCGCCGGTAGCCGAAGCGAATGTCTGGAACGATCCTGACGCAGCTGATCTAGTTTTCACCGCCGGTTGGGACTTAACCATGGTCGGTCTGGACGTCACGCACCGCGTGGTCTTGCCATCAAGCTTCTTCGCCCGTCTGGCACAACAGCACAAGCACGTCGCGACCGACACGCTCTCGCACGCGGTCAATTTCTACGCCAACTTCTACCAAAGCATACGCCCTGATCTGGGCCACGCTTGCTATGGCCACGATGTGCTGGCCTTTGTCTGGCTGGTCGCGCCAGAAATTTTTGAGACACAAAACGGCCGCGTACGCGTCGCCAAAGAAGGCATAGGCAATGGCCAGACCATGATGGCAAAACTGGCCATCCCTTATCCGCAGGCAGGCTGGGAACCGAGCAAGCCAGAGACGCGCGTCTGCATGAAGGTGGATGCAGATGCCTGCATCCAATTGATCGACGCCACTTTGTCCGGTGACTGGCTGCAGCCAGCGCTGGCAAACTAATGACCAGCTCAAGGAGACATCATGTTCATCCAACCCGTTGATTATCGCAGCCCGGATGCGGCCAAATTATTCACCGAAAGCCTGCACAAAACCGGCTTTGGCGTATTGACCAATCACCCTTTATCGCAAACCCTGCTGGAGACCATTTACAAGGAATGGTATGACTTCTTCCAGACCGATGCCAAGAACAAATACCACTTCGATCCGGCAAAAATGGATGGTTATTTCTCGCCAAAAATTTCCGAAACGGCCAAGGGCTACACCAAGCGCGACCTGAAGGAGTTTTACCATATCTACCCGACTGGACGTTTCCCGTCTGAAGTATCGGATGCGGCGCTTCAGTATTACGATGCGGGCAACAAGCTCGCCACAGAATTATTGCAGTGGGTAGAAGACCATACGCCGGCCGACATCAAAGCCAAATATTCGATGCCGCTGTCCGACATGATCACCGACAGCGAGCTGACCTTATTGCGGGTACTGCACTACCCGCCTTTGCGCGGTGATGAAGAGCCGGATGCAGTGCGGGCGGCAGCCCACGGCGACATCAACTTGCTCACGCTTTTGCCGGCCGCCACGCAAGCGGGCTTACAGGTACTGGGCAAGGATGAGCAATGGCACGATGTGCCCTGCGACTTCGGCATGCTGATCGTGAATATCGGCGACATGCTGGACGAAGCTTCGCGCGGCTACTATCCATCGACGATCCACCGGGTATTGAATCCTACCGGCGAAGACGCCAAAAAATCGCGCATCTCCCTGCCATTGTTCCTGCACCCAAGACCAGACGTCGTGCTATCCGAGCGCCACACCTCGGGCAGTTATCTCACCGAACGTTTGATTGAATTGGGCGTTAAAAAGTAAGTCATGCCTATTGATCCGGCCTCGAGTTTTGCTGCCGGATCAATAGGCAGGCCCGGCACGCAATACCGGTGCGGCTTGCAGGCCGATGTGCCTGGAGAGGCGCATGAATAATGCGTGGTGGGCCTGGTCAGTTTTAGATTTATATCCGCTAGGGTGCGCCCTACGATGTACGCACGCTACGCTGGCTAATCGCGCGCGCCCTTTCTATCGCCAACACCAGCGATTCCACACAATTCTCTGCCCCCACCGCATCATAAAACCCCGAGCGCCTGATGATGCTGAGCGGTTGCCGGCTCAAGCCGCAAAGGATCAGTTGCCCGCCCTGCTTGTGCAATAATTTTCGCAGTGCTTCCAGAACATCGAGGCCGGTTGTGTCGATATTAATAAGCTGATTTAGCTCCAGTATCATCACCTTGCAATGGACAGTCTTGGGGTCGATCAGCCGTTCCAGTTTATCGACTGCGCCAAAAAATAAAGAGCCGAAAATTGAATAGGCAATGACGCCTGGCGGCAATGCTGCCCCTAATCTGGCTGATGGAATCGGTTCAACTGTGGTCAAGCTCGATATGCGGTATATAAAAAAGACGCAGGCAAGCATCAATCCAACTTCGATGGCGACTGTCAAATCGACGACCACCGTCAAAAGAAATGTGCCGAGCATGATGGCACGATAATTCATTGAAAATTGCCTGAGTCGCACAAACTCGCGCCATTCACCCATGTTATAAGCCACGATCAGCAGTATCGCCGCAAGCGATGCGAGAGGGACATTCTTCGCCAACGGCGCTGCAATCAGTATCGTGACGAGTATCGTCAGTGAGCAAACTATCCCTGCGACAGGTGAGGTGGCACCGGAACGAATGTTCGTCACGGTACGGGCAATGGTGCCGGTTGCCGGCAAGCCGCCGAAAAAAGGTGTCACGACATTGGCGATGCCTTGCGCCATTAACTCCTGATTGGGATCATGGCGGTCATCGGTCAGGTTGTCTGCCACGCGCGCGCATAACAGCGATTCAATCGCACCGAGCATGGCAATCGTCAACGTGGGGGCAAACAGTTGCTTGACCAGGCTCCAGGAGAATACCGGCAAGGATAATTGCGGCAAACCCTGAGGTATGCCACCGAATTTACTACCGATGGTTTCTACCGGCAGATCGAGCAGACTGACGACCGTGGTGCCTAAAATCAAAACAAGCACCGGCCCCGGCAGCGCCGATAAAATAAGGATCGCACCGTGGGTATTTTTCTTCCAGATCTGGCTGCGAATTCTCGCATCGAGTTCCGCATGGATCACGCCTGCGATTTTTACCGCAAAAAGTTTGGGCCACATCAGCATCAGGATGAGCGATGCAAGGGCCAGAATGAGCGTGGTGGTGTCGAAGCTGTGCGCATGGAGGCCAAGCAGCTTGATTTGCGCAAAAAAATCAGCTGGCATTTTGGCGATTTTCAAGCCCAGAAAATCCTTCATCTGCGACAGCGCAATCAGCACGGCAATGCCATTGGTAAAACCGATCACAATGGGAACAGGAATAAAACGGATTAAAGAACCCATCCTGAGTAAACCCATCAGGAATAATAATACGCCGGCAAAGATGGTGGAGATCAGCAGATTCGCCAGCCCGTAACGCTCTATGATGCCGTAAATAATGACGATAAAGGCACCGGCCGGCCCGCCGATTTGCACGCGCGATCCGCCCAAGGCAGAAATCAGGAAGCCGGCAATGATGGCCGTGAAGATACCGGCTTCAGGCTTGACGCCCGAGGCAATCGCAAGCGCCATCGACAAAGGCAATGCCACCACCCCGACCGTCAGGCCTGCCACGGTGTCGCGCAAGAAACGTGCGCGGCTATAGCTGTGCAGATCTTCTATCAGCCGGGGTCGAAAGGCAAACTGGAAAGGACTCATGCAAGCGCCTCTTCGATCGTCAGGTTGATTCCTCGCTAGCGCTCTTCAATGCGGCGTGATTACAAGCTTGAATGACCGCCAATGTGCGAACGCGTGTTTTTCAGCTCGATCGCGCTTTGGCATGCGATGCAGCGCACAGCGGTCGGCTCGACTTGCAAGCGCGCAAACGGAATAGGCGCATCGCAATCCATGCAGACATCCGACAAATCCGCATCGAAGCGCGCCCGCGCCATTTGCAAAGCTTGCCACTCGGCATGCTGATGCAAATACTGCGCCACCGCATCGCCTTCAAGCACATCGGCAATCACATCGTCCCCGGCGCTGGAATCGACCTGCGCCGTGTTTAACCTATGTAACTGCAGCTCGCCTTGTATGCGCTCTTGCAGGGCATTCAAGGCCAGATTCAAGCTATTTTTTTCGGTTGAGGTAAGACTCATGATTTCTCCTTGAGATTCAATCAGCAACAGCGCCACAAGAGGCGGCAGCTCTTTAACAGATTGAAAAGATGGTCATACGGTAAGCTGCATTCAGGAAAATGTGCTTGATACAGCGCAAAAAATAAGCAATAGAAAAATGATCGCCGCGTTACCCACTCGCCTCAGGAGAACCAGACCACCTGATTGCGGCCACTGTTTTTTGCCTGATACAAGGCCTTATCGGCACGTTCGAGTAATTTGGCCAGGCGCTCGTCACCGTCGAAATTGGTCGTCACACCAATGCTGACGGTGAGCAGAAATAATTCGCCGGCGGGGTCTTTAAAACTCAATTCCTGAATCCGTTCCCGTATCCTTTCGGCCACCGTTAATGCCTCATCCCTGTTCGCTTGCTGCAGCAGGATACAGAATTCTTCACCGCCGAGTCGCCCGAACAGATCTGAGTCGCGTAATTCCAGCCCGACCGTATGGGCAAAGCGTGCCAGCACTTTATCGCCGCCGAGATGGCCGCATTTATCGTTGATGGCTTTGAACAGGTCAAGATCGAGCATCAGCATCGTGAAACTGGTGTGATAACGCTGGCTGCTTTTGAAAATTTGTTCGGCCTGCTCCAGAAACGAGCGCCGGTTGGGGATATTGGTCAAGGGATCGGTGGTTGCCAGGCGCTGCAATTCACGCTCCATCATCTTGCGCTGCGTCACATCGCGATACACCCCTTCTACCCCGGCAAAGGCACCGCTGTCGTCATAGAGCGCACGACTACTGATGGAGATATCAATCACACGACCGTCTTTTCTGACCATCTGCCCGGGGAAATCCGACACCTTGCCGTCTTCCATGATCGCTTTTTTCATGGCGTCACGGTCTGTCGCTTGCGGATAATAGGATTCAGCCGTCTTGCCTTCGATTTCATGCGGCTCATAGCCCAGCACGCTGCGCACGCCTGGCCCGACCATGTGCACGATGCCCTTGGCGTCGGTGCGGTAATACACGTCCTGCATGTTCTCAAACAAGCTGCGGAAATTTTGCTCGCTGACGCGTAACTGATCCGCCATTTCGGCATGTTCAGTCATATCGAGGCCGGTGATCAACACCGCCTCTTGCTCTTCATAACGGATCGCTACGCTCGCCGAAAGCAACATCCTCATCTCGCCATTGGCTGAGTGCAGACGAAACTGTGACGGCGCATTCGCCCATTCATGCCCTGTTTTGTTCAGCCTATTGAGTGAGCGGGTCTGATCCAGCGGATGGACAAATTCGAATAAGCCGTGGCCAAGAATGTCTTCGTTTTTATCGATATTAAGCAGGCGCATGGCTGCCGGATTGGCATAGGCAATTTTTCCAGCAACCGCCATCACGGCGGCGGTTGGCATGACTTCAAAAAGATGGCGGTAAAATGCATCAGTCATCATTGCGTCCTCAACATTTAAAACTACTGCAGCACTCAAAACAATAGCCCGACCTCAACGATTCTACCCGATCAGGCAAAGGAATAAAATGAATTCCCACGGGTGATCTGCACTGCAAAAGACAATTGTTTTAAAATTTACAACACCCATGCCTGAAACGCCCTATCCATGCGCCTTTCGAGCCTATTACCGCCACAAGCCGCATGGAATATGCGTGACGGGCATGCCTTATTCTGGTTTTTCAGCGCTGTCAAATCAGGCTAACCGCAATGGCTTTAGTGTATTCTGTTTTCAGCAGCAAATGATCAGGCAGGTTCTGCCTATCTGCCCACTCCCCCAATCGCAAGCATTCACATTTTATTAAAATCATGTATCGATCAACATCAGCATCTACGCCGGCGCAGCCCAAAAAACGTCTAATTTTTTCCACCCTGTTCGCCTGTTTCACGGCCATCGCCTTCAGCGCAGGCAACCCGGCCTTTGCCGTCGATAAAACGCCTCAACCCAAATTGGTATTGGTGCTGGTGGTCGATGGCCTGCCGCAAGAGCAGGTGCAACGCTATCGTGAGCAATTCGGCCAGGGCGGATTTCGCCGCCTGCTGGATCAAGGCGCCTGGTTTGACAATGCCCACCAAGCCCATGGCGTTACCGTGACTGCCGTTGGACACGCGGCAATCCTGACCGGCGCTTACCCTTACCAGCACGGCATCATCAACAATAACTGGATAGACCCGGCCACGCTGGCGCCGGTCTACTGCACGCAAGACACCAGGTACACCTATCTGGGCGAAGAAACCAAGAGCAGCGATGGCACTTCGCCCGCCAATTTACGCGTTTCTACCTTAGGCGATGAGCTGCGCTATGCCAGCGGCAATCAGTCCAAGGTGGTTTCAGTCTCGGGCAAAGACCGGGGCGCTATCCTGTTGGCGGGCAAGACCGGCACGGCGTACATGTACAACACCAAATCGGGCAACTTCGCCAGCAGCACGTATTACATGGCGGCGTATCCGGAGTGGCATCAGCGCTATCACACGGGCAAACCGCAAGACAGGTTTTACGGCAAGGAATGGCGCCAGCTGCTGCCCGAGATTGCCTATGCGGGCGACGCCAGAGATGATGTCGTCGCACCGCTCAATGCGGAAGGAAGCAATCGCTTTCCCTTCATGTTCGCCAGCAAATCCGGCCGACCCGATGCCGAATACTATGGCAAGCTTTTCACCAGTCCGTTTCTCGATGAAATGACCTTCGATTTTGCCCGCGCGGCAGTCGAAGGCGAGAAGCTGGGCAACAATCCGGCACGCGTGACCGATGTGCTGACCGTCAGTCTGTCCAGCCACGATGCGGTGAACCACAACTATGGGCCAGAAAGCCGCATGTCGCACGACCACTTGCAGCGCCTGGACCGCTTATTGGCAGGTTTTCTCAACTATATCGACAAGCGCATCGGTCTCGACAACACGCTGGTCGTCATGACGGCCGATCATGGTTTTCCGAATGTGCCGGAATTTGCCCAGGCCAACAATTTCGATGCACAAAGACTCAACGGCAACAAACTCATGGGGTTGTTGAACCAGCATTTGTCAGAAAAGTTTGGCATAGAAAAAATCGCCGTCAAATGGTCGCCACCGAGCATTTTGCTTGACTATCAATTACTCGAACAAAAGAACTTGAAACGTGAAGATGTGGAAAATACTGCCGCACGTTTCATGCTCAGCTACCCGGGCGTTGCCGATATTTTTACCCGCACCCAGCTGGAAACCGGCGCAGTGCCGGCCAGCCATATCAGCAAACTGATGCAGCGTTCCTGGCACCGCCAGATATCAGGCGATCTGGTGATCGTGGCAAAGCCTTACTGGTATTTCAGCAGCGGCGATCACGGCACATCGCACGGATCTCCCTATCGCTACGACACCAATGTGCCATTGATGATGATGGGCAAGCCGTGGATCAAAGCAGGCAACTATGGCGGCTATGCCGAAGTCATGGATATCGCCCCGACGCTGGCACACCTGCTACGCGTGCGCCCGCCTGCCGGATCTGAGGGTCGGGTACTGATTGAGACATTGCGTTAATTTTTACGCATAAAAAAAGCCGCATGATTTGCATCATGCGGCTTTTTTTTCGTTTCGGTTTTACGCTTTGCGATAATTGTTCAACATGCTGTAGCTGCGCGCATACATGGCAAATGCCAGCGCTGCCAGCAAGGCAAAGCCGGCAAAGAAGAACATCTGGAAGGCGGTAACGCTGATGCCCGTGGTCTTGATCTGCTCGGTCACTACAGCGCTCTTCACGCTGGAATTGGCCAGCAATACCCACAGGTTACCGATGGTGACAGACAGGCTCCAGAAGCTCATGATCACGCCCTTCATTGCCAACGGCGCCTGGCTATAGGCAAATTCAAGGCCGGTGGCAGACACCAGCACTTCACCAAAAGTCAGCAAGGCATACGGCAAGACCTGCCAGGTAATATCCAGTGCGCTGCCGCCATCAAGCGCCAGCTGCATGAAGCCCACCACGATCCAGGCAAAACCAGAAAACGCAATCCCCATACCCATCCGGCGCAAGGCCGTCAACTCAACGCCCATGCGTTTGAGCAAAGGGTACAGAACCAGGTTATTGAATGGGATCAGCAGCATCACCAAGGCAGGATTGAGTGACTGCATCATCGATGACTGAAACCATTCCGGCTTGGTCATCTGGTCTGCCTGCAAGACCCAAGTAGAGGCCTTCTGATCAAACAGGGACCAGAACGGTGTTACCAGGGCAAACAGCACCAGCAAACGCAAAACGGAACGCACGCCATCGACCGCCTCATCAGGGTGAATGCCGCGGGCGCGCTCCAACTGCATCCACGCGCCCATGCCGCCAAAGCCGAGCACAAATACCAGTGCCAGGCAAAGCGCCGCTACGATACTGATACCCGGCACCAGAAACATCGAACCAACTGCCAGCGCCACACCAGCTACCGCCAGAAAATAACCTGAACGCGCCTGTCCCGGCACTTGGGTCTTTAAGGCAGTACGCACCACATTGAGGAAAGAATGCGGGTCTTTGGCGACAGGCGCCACATGCACATATTTTTTGCGACCCAGCCAAAAAATGACAGTGGCGATAAACATCAGCACACCCGGAATGCCAAACGCCACGCTGGCGCCAAAACTCTTGAGAAAAATCGGCATCAGCAAGGAGGCGAAGAAAGAACCGAAATTGATGATCCAGTAAAACCCGTCAAACACTTTTTGCGCCAGACTGCGGTTGCTCTGGTCAAACTGATCACCAATGAAGGAACTCACCAAAGGCTTGATACCGCCGGAACCGAGCGCGATCAGGAACAGGCCAAAGAAAAAACCGTTGCGGTTATCTTCAAAGAACGCCAGGCAGGCGTGCCCGGCGCAATACACCAGGCTGAGCCACAGCACCGTATTGTATTTACCAAAATAACGGTCGGCGATCCAGCCACCTAGCAAAGGAAAAAAATACACGCCGATCACAAAGGTATGAAAAACCTCTTTTGCCATGCCAGCGCGCAGCGGCTCCGGAATCGACAACAGCAAACTGGTCATCAGGAATACGGTCAGGATATTGCGCATGCCGTAAAAACTGAAACGCTCACATCCCTCACTGGCAATGATGAAGGGAATCTGGCGCGGCATTTTTGCCTGCACAGTGCTAGTGTTGGATTGGCTCATCTATCTCTCCTCTTTAATGGTTCTTGTCATGCAAGAAGCAAGCGGCCTTCGATAAGGCCGCTTGCTTGTTTATCTCAATTATTTTTTAGATTTGGACGTTTTATCGGGCTGGGTTAGCCCGATAAAACAGTGACAGAAGTATCCAGACTTGAGGCCAAACAGTCAAGCGTCGGATGGCACATCACCGTCTTGCCGACGGAAGATTCAAGCCTCGCTTGCAAGCTTGTTACCGCGCCGGGTCACCAGCAGCAGCGCTTTTTTCAACAGGCGATAGATCAGGCGAATGAAGGTCAGGGC
This sequence comes from Undibacterium sp., assembly GCA_030645915.1. GTDB lineage: Bacteria > Pseudomonadota > Gammaproteobacteria > Burkholderiales > Burkholderiaceae_D > Undibacterium. The sequence continues at coordinate 50,954 of JAUSNO010000035.1, read as the reverse complement.
CAGCAAGGCTTCAAGCAATGTCACGACAAAGGCTACCAGCGAATTCCAGCGCAGCTCGCGCGCACGGTACTTGGCAAAGGCACTGTCACGCGTAATCTCTATGCTGTCATAGAAAGTCGGCACCACCAGCAAGGTGAGCAAGGTAGAGGTGATCGTGCCACCGATGATGGAGACAGCCAGTGGGCGATAGAACTCGCCACCCTCACCCATGCCTATCGCTACCGGCAACATGCCGGCAATCAGGGCAAAGGTTGTCATCAGAATCGGCCGCAGGCGCATCCGTCCGGCATACATGAGTGCTTCTTCACGGCCAAAGCCTTCGGCCTCGCGCTTGCGGGCGCAATCGAGCAGCAGAATCGCATTTTTCGCCACCAGCCCCATTAGCATGATAATGCCGATGAAACTCATCAGATTGATGGTGCCATTTGTCAGCAACAGCGCAACCACCACGCCGATCAGACTCAGCGGCAGCGACAGCATCACTGCGACCGGTGCGGTAAACGAGCCGAACTGCATCACCAGAATCAGATACATCAAGCCGATTCCCATGACCAGCGCCGTCGCCATCTCGGTGAACAAGGCATCCTGATCCTTGGCGGTACCGCCCAGCTCCAGGCCGAAACCAGGAGGGAAATTAATCGCCTTGGCAATCTTCATCGCATCACTAGTCACTTCGCCTGGCGATCGACCCTGGGCATTGGCCGACACGGTGATCGTGCGCTTGCCATTGGAATGCTCAATCTTTGCCGGGCCCTTGCCCATGGTGATTTTAGCGATCTGATCCAGCGGTACCATCTTGTCGCTGCCACTGACTGCAATCGGCAAATGCTCGATATTTTCTGCATTGAGCCTGTCATCCGGATGCAGGCGCACTGCGACGTCACGCGCCTCGCCGGTAGGATCAACCCAATCACCCACCTCGGCACCGGCAAACGCTACGCGCAAGGCTTGCGCCGCATCATTGACGGAAATCCCTAGCGAATTGGCAAAGCCCCGGTTCAGCTCAATCTGCAATTCGTCCTTCGGATCTTGCTCGGATAAGCCGACATCGACTGCGCCATTGACCTTGCGCAATTGCTCGACAAAAGCGCTGGTAATTTCCAGCAATTTACGTGAGTCTGTACCCGAGAATTCAATTTGCACCGGCTTGCGGCCACCGCTATTCAAATCATCCTGCACCACATATTCAGCACCGATAATGGTCGCCACTGATTTGCGCAGCTCAATCCCGATCTCGCGCGCTGAACGCTTGCGTGTCGTGCTCTTGTCGATATCGACATACACCCGGCCACCACCGGAATAGATGTTGCTGTTGGTTGCCTTGGTCTCTGGCAAGGCACGCGCCAGTTCCGCTGCCTTCTCGACTTTCAGGCGTGCATACTCAAGACTGGCGCTGGACGGTGTACGCACATCAACAATGATGGTACCGCCGTCGGTGGAAGGCATAAAACTGGTACCGCCAAATTTGGCGTGCAATCCAATCGCGCCCACAAAACTCAATCCGGCAATCAATGCCATCCAGCGGCGGTGATGCAAGGCCCAGGCGATGACGTTACCGTAACGGTCTGCCTGATGATCGAACCATGCATTAAATTTGGTCAGCCACAAACTTAATCCTGTTTTCGGTTTCAGATGCTCCCCCACAGGGTCACCCCAATACGCCGACAACATCGGATCTAGCGTAAACGAAATGAACAGACTCACGATCACAGAACTGGTCACCGTCAGGGCAAATGGCCGAAACCACTCCCCGGAGACACCAGGCATGAACGCTACCGGAATAAAGACCGCAATAATGGAGAACGTGGTGGAGGCAACCGCCATGCCGATTTCACTGGTGCCGTTGAGCGCAGCGGTGCGGCGATCAGAACCCATTTCCATATGGCGCACGATATTTTCACGTACCACAATCGCATCATCAATCAGCACGCCGATGGCAAGCGACAGGCCCAGCAAAGTCATGAAGTTAAGCGTGAAGCCGCATAGCCACACCGCGATAAACGCGGCGATCACTGAAGTGGGCAAACTCAGTGCGGTAATCAAGGTAGAACGCCATGAATTGAGAAAAACATACACCACAAAAATGGTCAGTACCGCCCCAAATATCAGGGACTCGATCACGTTGTTCAGATTGTTCTCGGCGTTCTTGCCGCCATCCTGCGTCACTTCAAACTTGGTACCTTCCGGCAGCGTCTTGCTGATCTCATCGACCAGCTTGCGAATCTTATTGGCGACACTGACCGTACTCGCCTCACGCGAGCGGGTAATCGAAATCCCGACATTGGCGTTACCATTACGGATACTGAAACCGTTCACATCAGCAAAACCATCGGCAATCGTTGCGACCTGCGCCAGCCTGACCACTTCGCTGCCGCGACGCTTGATCACGATCTGCTCAAATTCAGCAGGCGATTCTATCCGGCCGATCAGCCGTATGCTTTGCTCATCAAGCCTGCCGCGCACTTTGCCCACCGGTGCCGTGGTGTTTTGAGTACGCAGGGCACTCACTACCTCGGAGGCTGACACATTGTATTCACGCATTTTTTGCGCATGCAATAACACACTCAATTCCCGTTTGAGCGACCCGTTTACATTGACCACCGCCACGCCATCGATAGCGCGGAATTTATCCGACAGCTCGTCCTCCGCCATGCGCGATATTTCGGCATGCGTCAAGGTTTTTGAGGATAACGCCAATTGCATGATCGGTTGCGCATTCGGGTCCATACGGCGCACGATAGGCTCACGCATCTCGGTCGGCAACTTGTACCGCACGGCAGAAATGGCATTACGCACTTCTTCCGATGCTTCAATCATGTTCTTGCTAAAGTTAAAGCCTATCCAGATGGTGGCGTTACCTTCATTGGCGGTCGAGTTAATATCATCAACGCCCGAGATACTCTGCAAAGACTTCTCGACACGATTGATAATTTCGCGCTCTACCGTATCAGGTGATGCACCCGGATAAGGAAAGGACACGATCAAGCCGGGAATATCGACATTCGGACGTTCATTGACGCGCAGTTTCTTGAGTGCCAGCAAGCCCAGGCACATCAAAGAAATAATGATGACGATCGTCGCTATCGGACGTTTGATACTGAAGTCGGATAAAAACATGGTTACTTCCCTGCTACAGATGCCGGAGCTACCGTAGCCACGGCGGGAGCCGGGACCGGGACCGCAGGCGCGCCAGCGGAGGCAACCAGCTCGACTTTTTGGCCATCCTTCAAGGTCGACAATGGATTGCCAACTACCTTGTCGCCATCGACCAACCCTGAACGTACTGCGTAATCGCCACGGCGTGCATCACGCTCGCCCACGACCACGTTGACCTTTTTCAGCAAGCCATCCTTGACGCGCCAGGCGTAGGCCTTATCGCCATCGAACGTCAATGCGGTACCCTTGATCGTCAGCATTTGTGTGCTGCCCGCCTCTACCCTGCCTTCGGCATACAGACCCGACACACGGGGCTGATTGGTACCGACAAATTCCACCATCACTTCTACCTGGCGTGTAGTCGGATTGGCTGCCGGATCAACCCGTTTTACTTTACCGATAAATTCCTGGTCGTAGCCGTTAATGCGGAAATTCACCATCTGATCCGGTTTGACATTATTGATCTTATCGGCCGACACCAGTCCCTGAAAACGCATGCTGGCAGGGTCGATCACTTTCACCAGTTCCTTGCCGATCTGTGCGGTATCACCGGCAGAGACCTTGCGTTCGCTGACGATGCCGTCAAACGGCGCGCGCACCTCTGTTCTTTGCAATTGCTGGCGCGCCTGCACGGTGCGTGCCTTGGCGGCCACCAGATCGCTCTGCGCATTATTGCGGCGGATTTCTGCATCTTCCAGCTGCTGCGTCGATGTCATGCCCGATGCGCGCAAGGTCTTCAGGCGCTGCAACTGGCGCTCTGCCTGGTCAAACGATTGCGCGGAAGCGCGGGCGGCTTCTTCGGCCGAATTCATCAGGTCGCGAATTGAGGTATCGTCCAGACGCACCAGCAAATCGCCTTTTCTGACCGTCTCGCCATTCTCTTTGAGCACTTGCAGGACGATGGCGGAAACCTCAGCGCGCAAATCAGCGCGGCGTTCCGGCTGGATTGTTCCGGTAATTACCGGGCCGGAAGACAGCGCACTATTTTTAACGATCAGTAAATCTTCGGCGGTAACCTTCAAGGTCTGCGCCGTTGAGGCGCTTGCGCCCTTAACAGTGTCGGCTGACTTGCCAGTTTTATCCCCTTTACTACAGGCGGCCAAACTCAGGGTAATGGCAAGAACAATCAGACTGGGTCGCAACATAATAGGGTCTCCGGTGAAATAAATTTGCTGTTTGAACAAATGAAATAATTAAAGTTCAACAAAATGACAAAGTATTGATGAGCAATAATATTGTGTCAATCAGATAAGTGTAGATCGATGCAGGACTGCCTTGAAATTATTCAAAAAAACCTGTAGTCTGCGCCCTCCCTCACTCTGCACCATCGCCCGCCGCCCGCTAACAGCGGCGCAGCGGCTTCAATATGACAATTTTAATCGCCACCGATGTCTTCGGCATGACACCTGCAGTGGCTAGCCTGGTTCGCGCGCTTGAGCATCAATGTCATGTCATGTCGCCATTTGACGATCCGGCACAATATTTTCAGTCGGAGCAAACCGCCTACTATGCGTTTTTGGCTCAGGGAGGCGTGTCGCGCTATGCCGACAAGCTGACACAGCATTTGCAGAAACATGGCGCGGGTATCAGGATAGCGCTAGGCTTTAGCGCTGGTGCCAGCGCATTGTGGATAGCCAGCGCCAGCGAAGCTGCAAAGGCGTTGCGGGCAGCAGTATTGTTTTATGGCTCGCGCATCCGCGATCACAAGCAAGTGCAGCCGCGTTGCCCAACACGCCTGATTTTTGCCGAAAAAGAAGCGGCATTTGATGCACCGCAACTGGCCGCAGAACTGCAGCAACTAGGCCATCAGGCCGAGCTGGTGCGCCATAGCAGCCACGGCTTCATGAACCCCTACTCGCGCGGATTTGATGTCAAAATCCAGGCGCTGTATCTGGACCAGCTTGCCACCTTGGCGCGACGGCATTGCATGGCGAAACCGCTGGAAGAACTCGCCTGAATTAAAACAGCGAAGGCGAATTAATTGAGCTTGGGATACCCCGTAATTTTCTGAATCTCCAGATACAGCGGCTGTAGTCGCGCGTACATTTTCTGGTACACCTGAAGGTACAGCGCATCATAAGTTTTTTGATGTTGTGCGATAGGATAAAAGGTCTTGCCTATGCGCGTCATCGCCTTGATCGCCGTAGCAAAATCCGGATACAAACCAAGCCCCACCGCCGCATCAATGGCAGCACCGAGACCGGAAGTCTCGTACACATGCGGCCGTGAAGTCGGCAGGCCGAAAATATCGGCCGTCAGCTGCATCGCCGCATCGCTTTGCGAGCCGCCGCCGGAAATGCGTAATTCGGTAATCGGCACGCCGCTGCGTTTCTCGATTTTCTCTTTGCCTTCACGCAGCGCATACGCCAGACCTTCGAGTATCGCGCGGTACATGTGGGCGCGCGTATGCACATCGCCAAAGCCGATGATGGCACCTTTCGCTTCGGGGCCGGGTACCTTGATGCCGGGCGACCAGTAAGGCTGCAGCATCAAACCCATGGAACCCGGTGGCACCGCATTTACCAGCTCATCAAATAGCTCTTCGGCTGCAACGCCCTGCTGTTCGGCCTGGCTTTTTTCATGATGGCCGAATTGCTCCTTGAACCAGCTCACCATCCAGTAGCCACGAAAAATCTGCACCTCGGTGCTGTAGGAACCCGGGATGGCTGCAGGGTAAGGTGGGATAAACGGCGTCACCTCCAGATATTTGGCGCTGGTGGTATTGATGGTCGCCGTCGTGCCGTAACTCAGGCAGCCGATATGCGGCTGCATGCAACCGGCACCGATCACTTCACAGGCCTTGTCGGCCGCCGCCGCCAGCAAAGGCGTGCCTTCAGGAATACCGGTAGCCGTTGCGGCGGCCGCATTGATCTTGCCCATTAGCGTGCCGGGTGCGACAAGTTCAGGCAAAGACTCGGCCTTGACCGCCAGCGCCTGCCACTTCCAGTCCCTGCGTCCCGCCCATTTCAGGCCTTTGTAATCAAACGGCAGATAGCCGACTTGCGAGCCTATCGAATCGACAAACTTGCCGCACAGACGGTAGTTCAGATAGCCCGACAGCATCAGGTATTTATCGGTCTGGTCCCAGATCTCGGGCTGATTCACCTTGATCCAGTTGGTCTCGGCCTCGCCACGAAAATAGTTGATGGTTTGCGCCACACCGGCCAATTTGAACGCGAGTTTCCAGAACGCGCTGATCGGTGGCACATCGTCAGTGCGACGCTGATCGAGCCAGGTAATTGCCGGGCGCAGCGGCTTGCCGTCCTTATCCAGATTGATCATGGTGCCGCGCTGCGTTGTCACCGCCACGCCCTTGATGCTGGCAGGCGCGATGGCATTTTGCGCCCACAAGCGCTGGCATGCGGTACACACCGCTTGCCAGTAATCCTCCGGATCATGCTCGGCCCAGCCGGGGTGATCCGAGAAATACGCCTCCAGATGCACCTGCGTTTTGGCGACGATATTGCCATGCAAATCAAACAGAATGGCGCGCACGCTTTGCGTGCCGTTGTCGATCGACAGGATGTAGGATGCAGACATGGGTCTCCTTTTTTTATTTTGTTTTATTTATTACGCGACAAACTCCCCTCTCCCGCTCGCGGGAGAGGGGCAGGGGGTGAGGGCGATTGCAAAACTCATACTCTACTTATTTCCATGCACATGAATTCCTTGAAAGCGAGCATTACCCTAATTTGAACTGCCCTCACCCCAACCCTCTCCCGCGAGCGGGAGAGGGGGCTTAAACCGTTACAACTCGCTTATTTTTTCTCGCGTCGGCAAACTGTAATGCTTCTGCCACAAGCTTAAATACGCTACCTGCTCAGATTCCCAACGCTCATCGCTCCAGCACAATTCTGCCTGACAAATCGCGCGGATGCGTGGCAAGATGTCCACCCCGCCGCCACGCAATAACAAGCCAAGTCGCGTGCGCCGCAGCAGCAAATCTTCCAGGTGCATGACCGCTTCATTGCGTGCGGCCCAGCGCAATTCTAGCCACATGGTTTCAGTGCCAGCGATAGTTTCAAGTTCGCCCGTCTGTGCCGCCGCCAGCACGGCCGCGGCTTGCTGGCCGTAATGACCTTGCAGGCGCTGCGCTTGTTGCGTACTGAGGCGCTTATCCAGCGCCAAACTTTGTGCCGGACGAAACAGCGGCGTGCTATCCAGTGCAGCTTTCCAATGCGGCAGCAAAGGCGCCACATGTTTTAAGGCATCGAGTGCAATCAACCTGAAGGTCGTGAGTTTGCCACCAGTCACGGTCAGCAAACCCTGCTCCAGCCAGACCGCATGATCGCGCCCCTCTTTGGATGGATCGGCTTGTCCGGTATCGATCACCGGGCGCACCCCGGCATAGGTGGCGATGACATCGTCCAGCGTCAGATGTAATTGAGGAAACTGAAACGCCAGCGCCGCCATCAGGTAAGTCACTTCGTCCGGCGTAATCGCCGCCTCGATTTGCAGGTCTGCGCTGTGATCGACATCGGTGGTGCCGACCAGGGTCACGCCCTCCCACGGGTAGGCGAACACCGGACGGCCATCCTTCGGATGCATCAGGCTGACCGCCTGCGCCACCGGCAAACGCCATGCCGGAAATATCAGGTGGCTGCCGCGCAAAGGGCGCAGTTTGGCCGGCGCACCCTGTTGCTGGCGCAAGCCATCAGCCCATGCACCGGTGGCGCTAATGATGACTTTGGCGTGCACGCTGTGGCTCGCGCCGCTGACGGCATCGAGCAATTCAAGACCATTGGCCATGCCATCTTGGTCACGCAAAATGGTGCGCGCTGCCAGATAATTGATCGCCACCGCGCCGTAACCCATCGCCTCTTGCAAGACCCGCAACACCAGTCGTGCATCATCGGTCTTTGCATCGATATAGCACATGCCGCCGTTTAAATCTTCACGTGCAATATGCGGTGCCAGTTGCAGGAATTCGTCAGGCGGATAGTAATGCCGTGCGCCGCGCAAACCTGCCATCAAATCGTAAATCGCCAGGCCCAGCGCAAACATCCAGCGCCCCGGTTTGCGGCCACGGTAATCGGCAAAGGCAAAGCTTTGCTGATCCACCAGACCTGCCGCCTCGTGCATCAGGCTCTGGCGCTCGTGCACAGAATCGCGCGTCATCTGAAATTTACCTTCCTTCAGATAACGCAAGCCACCATGCACCAGTTTTGATGATCGGCTCGACGTACCCCAGGAAAAATCGCGCTGCTCGATCAACAAAACTTTCAGGCCACGCCGTGCCGCCTCCAGCAAGATACCGGCACCGGTGATGCCGCCGCCGACGATAACGATATCCCACTCTTGCGCCAATTGCGCCGGTATCCGCTGGCGACTATCCTTATTCCACAAGCCGGTGTTCACGATCCAGCGCCCTCTTCCTGTGGCAACAATTTGCCCGGATTCATCATGCCATCGGGATCAAAATGGCGGTACAAATGGCGCATTGCCGCCACGCCGAATTCGCCTTTTTCCGCCACCAGATACGGCGCATGATCGGTACCCACGCCATGCTGATGGCTAATCGTGCCGCCGATGCTGACAATGGCCTCGCACACTGCCGCTTTCAGGCAACGCCAGCGCGCCAGATCCTGTTCATAATTGCCGCTCAAGCGATAGGCAAAGGTGGTGTAGACACTGGCACCCTGCGCATACACATGCGACAGATGCGTATAGGTATGCACGCGTTCGCCGCATTCCGCCAGCGCGGTGGTCGCGGCCTGCTCGACGGTCAGCATCATGTCCTTGACCTTGGGCCAGTCGCAGGCAGTTTCTACGGTATCGATCGCATAGCCCTGCTGCCAGAGCGAGTTGCGCAAGTACACGCTGCGGAAACGATTCTGTTTCCACTTATTGCCCATGGCCTGGCCGACTGCAATACCGTGCTGGCGGCGCGCGATCTGCATGGCAGTTTTAATCGCGTTGGCCACGGTAGATTTCTGTCCGGTTGCACCTATCATCAGCAGACATTTTTCGTCCTTGCAGCCGCGCCAGTTCAGGTAAGTTTCCAGCAGCCCTATCAGTTTTTTATGGCCGGCCAAAGTCAGTGTCGTCAGGGTCTCGGTCGCGTTTGACAGGCGCAGCATAGAGAGCGGCAACTTGGCCTGTGCGATCTGGCGTATCGCCTCTTGCGCGGCATCCCAATCCGGGAAAAATACCGCATGAAATTCTTCCCGCTCTGGTAATGGCGTCACCCGAACCACGGCCTCGGTCAATACGCCGATGCGGCCTTCCGAACCGAGCACCATTTCGCGCAAATCGGTGCCTGCTGCCGATGCGGGAAAGGTTTGAATATCCAGCGTACCAGCAGGAGTCTCTACCCGGCCGCCGGCAAACAATTGCTCGATGCGGCCATAGCGCAAAGATTGCTGACCGGACGAACGCGTTACCACCCAGCCACCTAAAGTCGAGTATTCAAACGACTGCGGAAAATGCCCTAGCGTATACCCCTGCGCGCGCAATTGCGCTTCCAGATCGGGGCCGAATACGCCAGCGCCAAAACGCGCCAGCTGGGCTTTTTTATCTAGGTTGATTAAGTTGGAAAGACGCGCCATATTCAAGCTCAAGACTGGCTGCACGCCTTGTGGTACCGTCAGATGTCCGACCACGCTGGTGCCACCACCATACGGAATCACGGCAGCGCCGCAGGCCTTGGCATACGTGAGCAATTCACGCACCTGTTCGCCGCTTTCCGGAAAGGCCACGCCATCGGGGAAATGTTCGATCTTGCCAAAGCGCATTTTCAGCCAGTCGGGCAGACTTTGCCCCAGGCTATTGCGCATCCTGACTTCGGCAGAAGTATCGACCAGAGGATGTGGTGGTAAGCGGCTAGCAGGCACCGCGCTGCAAGCCTTTGCCTGCGTTACATCCACCGGTGCCTTGCCTTCGCCGATTCTTTGCTGCAAAAATGCCAGCGCATCTGCATTGATCGCAAAATTGATCGTATCGTCGCCCCAACCGTTCCAGCGTCTCATCTTGTTTTCCTTTTGTGTGGTGGAGATTGCTATACTTGCGTGGCAGCACCCCTAGTCTATTCCTAAGTTTAAGCACCAACCAATGTGAGGTATTGCGCTTTCATGACAATGCTCTTGTTCTATCATGCCAAGCCCTATTAAAACAACGAATAGCGAGAATAAACACTCGCCTAGCCGATCCGGCGGTCGTGTTACCGGTACCTATCTCCAACCCCTGCTGGATGCGGCGATGGCGCGCGGTGTCGCCTTAACGACGCTGGTCCTCGCTGCCGGCCTGCCCGAAAATGCCTTATCGCCCTTGCCAGAGACTATGGCCGCCGTTGATTATGTGCGCCTGCTCGATACCGCCGCGCAACTGGCGAATGACCCGCACTTCGGCCTGCACGTGGGCGAAAGCGTCAAGCTAGGCACCTACACTGTGTATGGATTAATCCTGCTCAGCTGCCACGATTTCGGTCAGGTTTTCCAGCAGACTTTACGCTATGAAGGTCTGGCGCACGACCTGGGCCGCTCCGATTTGCAGGTAACAAACGGCATCGCGCAATACCAGTGGCACAGCCATTTTCCTAACGCAAGCAGGCATCTGGCGGAAAGCGTCTTCGCCGGCATCCGCGTATTCGGCAACTGGCTGGCGGGCGCACCCTTGCCGCCGGTGCCGGTCTCGTTTACCCATGCCGCACCGGAAGATATGAGCGAACATCAGCGCATCTTCGGCAACGCCGCCGTGTTTAACGCGCCCATCAACAACGCCAGTTTTGATGCGGCACTGCTCAGCTGGCCAGTACCGAATGCCGACGTCGGCATGTATCCGGTCTTGCAGCAACATGCCGAAGGATTATTAAGAGAAAAAATGCGCGCACAAGCGGAGGGCGGCATCGTCGCCCAGGTACGCGCCACCATCATCGCCAACCTCACGCAAGACCGCGCCAGGCTCGCACTGATCGCGCAAGACCTGAACCTGACCCAGCGCACCCTGCAAAGAAAACTCAGCGAGGCCGGCTCAAGCTTCCAGCAAGTGCTGGACAACACCCGCCACGAACTGGCCAAAGACTACCTCAGCCAGCGCCAGCTGAATCTGGCAGACATCGCTTTCTTGCTAGGTTACCAGGAACAAAGCGCGTTCAACCACGCCTTCAAGGGCTGGTTTGGCATCAGCCCCGGTAGTTATAGAGAAAAATTGTAAAAATTTAAAAAGGCGGCACGCCAGCACGCAATGCGGGTGCGGCCTGCAGGCCAGAGTGGCTGGAGAAGCGCATGGATAGTGCGTGCTGGCGATGCCTATTTTGACATTTTTCGACATCTACGCTGGCGTGGCCAGCCATACTTTCGATTTATCAGGCCAGCAGTTCGCGATGTTTTTGTATCGCAGCCAGGACAATTTCGCTGACCTCCGTATTTTTTTTGGTGTCAATCATTGCCAGCAAGGCCTTGCGCATACTGGGGTCCCAAAACTTTTTCAGATGCATCACGATGCCTTCCAGGCCCTCGTCACGATCCGGCATGCTGTCAAAAAAAACACCGATCTGGTTAACCATCCGCACCAAATTGTCGTCATTATTCATTTCTTATCCAGGTCTAATCGGTTGTCATGGCTGTAAATGGATACATCACGCCCGCGTGTAAAGCCGAGTAGCGTGAGACCGGATTGCTCTGCGATTTGCACCGCCAGGCTGGTCACGCCTGAGACTGCCGCAAGTAGCGAGACACCAGCCACTGCGGTCTTCTGTACCATTTCGTAACTTGCACGGCTGGTGACCGCAATGAAGCCTTGAGAGGGATTTTTGCGCGCTCGCATCAAGGCACCGATAACCTTATCCAGTGCATTGTGCCGGCCAACGTCTTCGCGCAATATCTCTATGCTTCCTTTGGCATCGCACCACGCAGCAGCATGCGTTGCGCCAGTCATCTCCAGCAGGGTTTGCTTGGTTTTCATGTTGTCGACGGCCCTGGCAATCGCGCTCAGATCGAAGCGTAGTTCGGAGTGTAGAGGTTTGGGCATCCGGATAGCTTGCGCGAGGCTCTCGGTTCCGCACAAACCACAGCCGGTGCGCCCGGTCAAATTGCGTCTCTTTTCTTTCAGCCTGGCGAAACGTTCTGCTGAAATGGAAAGCTCGACGGTATGCCCTTGTTCCGTGTGCTGCCATTCACAGTCATAAATTTGCGCAGCGTTGTCTACGATGCCTTCGGTTAAAGAAAACCCATAGGCAAAGTCTTCCAGATCGACCGGTGACACCATCATTACCGCATAGGAAATACCGTTGAAAACCAGCGCAACAGGTACCTCGACCGCAACCAGATCAGATTCGATTTGTTCGCAGCCGTCGCGCAAGCGATGCACTTGCCGCTCCTGATAGGTGGCCACTGCAGGCGTTAAATTGATGGTCATTTCCATAGCGTGTGCCTGTTCGCTGATCAAGTTTGTGCGCTCAAGGACTTTGGCGTCCAGGCGACTTTGGCCAAAGCCAATTGCTCTTCATGAAACGCCTTCTGTGACTTCTGCCACTCGGAAGGCTGCACCACCGGCATCACCTGTACTGCCGTGACTTTATATTCAGGACAATTGGTGGCCCAGTCCGAATTGTCGGTGGTAATCACGTTGGCGCCGGATTCAGGAAAATGGAAAGTGGTATAGACCACACCGGGTTGAATCGTCTCTGTCAGCAACGCACGCAAGACGGTATGCCCGGCACGGCTTTCAATGCCGACCCAGTCATCTTGTTTAATGCCACGTTCCTGCGCATCGTGTGGATGCATCTGCAGCCGGTCTTCCTGATGCCATTGGCTGTTTTCGGTACGGCGCGTCTGCGCGCCGACATTGTATTGAGAGAGAATGCGGCCCGTGGTTAAAATCAGCGGAAACTTACGCGTGATTTTTTCATCCGTGGCGACATATTGCGTGATGATGAAGCGCCCCTTGCCGCGCACGAATTTATCCACATGCATGATCGCTGTGCCCAACTCATCGGTGCCCTCGTTGCATGGCCATTGCACGCTGCCGTGCTTGTCGATTTTTTCGTAACTGACACCCTGAAAACTCGGGGTCAGAGATGCGATTTCAGCCATGATCTCGCGCGGATTTTTGTAGGACATCGGGTAGCCCAGTGCATTGGATAACTTCACCGTCACTTCCCAATCGGCATAGCCCGCTTTTGGCGGCATGACCTTGCGCACCCGCGAAATACGCCGCTCTGCGTTGGTGAAGGTGCCGTCCTTCTCCAGGAAGGACGCGCCCGGCAAAAACACGTGGGCATATTTGGCGGTTTCATTGAGGAAGATATCCTGCACGACCAGACATTCCATCGCCATCAGCGATGCCGTGACATGCTGTGTGTTCGGGTCAGACTGGACAATATCTTCGCCTTCGCAATACAGGCCCATGAAGGTGCCGGCCTGTGCCGCATCAAACATATTGGGTATGCGCAAACCGGGTTCCGGGTTCAGCGTAACACCCCAGGCATCTTCAAACTGCGAGCGCACGGTGGTGTCAGAAATATGTCGGTAGCCAGGTAACTCGTGCGGGAACGAACCCATGTCACACGCGCCCTGTACATTGTTTTGTCCACGCAAGGGATTGACCCCGACACCCTCACGACCCACGTTGCCAGTTGCCATCGCCAGATTGGCGATCCCCATGACCATGGTCGAACCTTGGGCATGTTCGGTCACACCCAGACCGTAATAAATGGCCGCATTGCCACCGGTCGCGTATAAACGCGCTGCTGCGCGCACGGTCTCGGCAGGGACACCGGTGACGATGGCCATTGCCTCTGGCGAATTTTCAGGACGGGCAACGAATTGGCTCCACTCACGCAGGGATTTTTCATCGCAGCGCTCTTGCACATACGCTTGCGCCAGCAGTCCTTCTGTGACGACGACATGCGCCAGCGCGGTAATCAATGCGACATTAGTACCGGGCTTAAGTTGCAGGTGATAATCCGCTTTGACATGCGGCCCATCGACCAGATCAATCTGGCGTGGATCGACAACGATCAGTTTCGCCCCTTCACGCAGGCGCCGTTTCATGCGTGAAGCAAATACCGGATGGGCGTCACTTGGATTAGCGCCGATGACCATGATCACATCGGCTTTTTCCACTGATTTAAAAGTTTGGGTACCAGCCGAGGTGCCAAAAGTCTGGCCTAGGCCATAGCCAGTCGGTGAATGACAAACCCGGGCGCAGGTATCGACATTGTTATTACCGAAAGCGGCGCGCACCAGCTTTTGGACCAGGTAGGTTTCTTCGTTGGTACAACGCGATGAGGTGATGCCACCGATGGAATCCTTGCCGTATTTCGCCTGTATGCGGCGAAACTCTGTGGCGGCATACGTAATCGCCTCATCCCAGCTCACTTCTCGCCAGGCATCATGAATACTCTTGCGTATCATCGGCTTGGTGACTCTATCCTTGTGCGTGGCGTAGCCCCACGCAAAACGGCCTTTGATGCAGGAATGGCCCTCATTCGCCTTGCCGTCTTTCCAAGGCACCATGCGCACTACTTCATTGCCTTTCATTTCAGCCTTAAACGCACAGCCGACGCCGCAATAGGCACAAGTCGTGATTTTGCTATGCTCTGGCTGGCCCAGCATGATCACGGTTTTTTCCTGCAAAGTGGCGGTCGGGCAGGCCTCCACACAGGCGCCGCAGCTGACGCATTCGGATTCCATAAAGGACTGATCCTGCCCAGGCGAGACACGCGATTCAAAACCGCGCCCGCTGATGGTCAGGGCAAACGTACCTTGCGTTTCTTCGCACGCCCGCACGCAGCGGTTGCAGACGATACATTTGGAGGCATCGTAGGTGAAGTAAGGATTGGATTCGTCTTTTTTGCTATCGAGATGATGCGCGCCGCCTTTCTGGTTACCTACGCCGTAACGCACTTCGCGCAAGCCGGTCACGCCTGCCATGTCCTGCAATTCACAATTGCCGTTGGCGGAACAGGTCAGGCAATCGAGCGGATGGTCGGAGATATACAGCTCCATCACGCCCTTGCGCAGTTCCTGCAATTTGGGGCTCTGGGTTCTGACCTTCATGCCCGCTTCTGCCGGAGTCGTGCAAGACGCCGGAAAGCCTTTACGGCCTTCGATCTCGACCAGGCATAAGCGGCACGAGCCAAAAGGTTCTAGGCTGTCCGTGGCGCATAATTTTGGTACCTTAACGCCGGCTTCCATGGCGGCGCGCATCAGCGATGTGCCTGCGGCTACGGTGATGGATTCGCCATCAATTTCCAGACTGATTTCTTTTTCGGACTCGCGACGCGGGGTACCAAAATCTGTTTCTTTGAGATGTTCGAGCACGTTGTTCTCCTAGCTAGTCTGGCCGGCAATTGCCTTGAGACCAAAATCCTGCGGATAATAATTAAGTGCAGACAGCACTGGATTGGACGTCATGCCGCCAAGGGCGCAGAGCGAGCCATGCAGCATGGTGTCGCATAGATCACGTAATAATTTTTCGTGCTCTTGCTTATCTTCCGCCCCCTTCAAGCGATCTATGACTTCAACGCCGCGCGTTGATCCTATCCGGCAAGGGGTGCATTTTCCGCACGATTCAATCGCACAAAATTCCATCGCATAACGCGCCAGTTGCGACAAATCTGCACTGTCGTCATGCACCACAATTCCCCCGTGGCCCACGGTAGCGCCCACCGCTGCATACGCTTCGTAATCCAGAGGAATATCCCATTGGCTCTCAGGGACGTAGGCACCCAGCGGGCCGCCGACTTGCACCGCCTTGATCGGCCTGCCTGTCGCAGAACCGCCACCAAAATCAAATAACAACTGGCGCAGCGTGACGCCAAAAGCCTTCTCGACCAAACCGCCACATTTGATATTGCCCGCCAATTGAATCGGCAAGCTGCCCATCGACCGGCCGACACCAAAATTTTTATAGAA
Source organism: Undibacterium sp. (assembly GCA_030645915.1). Taxonomy (GTDB): domain Bacteria; phylum Pseudomonadota; class Gammaproteobacteria; order Burkholderiales; family Burkholderiaceae_D; genus Undibacterium. Next base: position 34,941 of record JAUSNO010000035.1, on the reverse strand, counting down.
GGCCGCACCGCGCGCCAAAATAAGGGGGACGGATGCGAAGGTGATGACGTTATTAATCACCGTAGGTTGACCAAACAAACCCTTGAGCGCAGGGATTGGCGGCTTCGCGCGCACCACGCCACGCTTGCCTTCTATGCTTTCCAGCATCGCCGTCTCTTCACCGCAGACATACGCGCCGGCCGCCTTGCGTACCTCAAGATGAAAGCGATGCCCGGAACCGGCGATATTGTCGCCCAGATAACCGGCCGCATTCGCCTTGAGTATGGCTTCATTCATCACTGCAATCGCATCCGGATATTCGGAGCGGATATAGAGGTAGCCTAGGGTTGCGCCGGTTGCGATGGCGGCGATGGTCATCCCTTCAATCAGCATGAAAGGATCGCCTTCCATCGTCATGCGGTCTGAATAGGTGCCGGAATCACCCTCATCGGCATTGCACACCACGTATTTTTGCGTCGCCTGTGTGGCCGCGACGGTTCTCCATTTGATACCGGTCGGGAAGGCCGCGCCACCGCGCCCGCGCAAGCCGGAATCGAACACTTCCTGCACCACCTGATCTGCCGCCATCGTCAGGCTGCGGCGCAAGCCAGCGTAGCCCTCGTGCGCTTCATAATCTTTCAGCGACAACGGATCGGTAATACCCATGCGGGCAAAGGTCAATCTTTCCTGTTGTTTCAGATAAGGAATCTGCTCGGTCAGGCCTAAAAACAAAGGGTGTTCGCCGCCCGTTTGAAAGTGTGCGGCAAACAAGCCCAACACGTCCTCTGGCTGCACCGGGCCATACGCCACCCTGCCCGCCGGCGTGACAAGCTCGATCATAGGCTCCAGCCAGAACAGACCTCTTGAGCCATTGCGTACCATATCGATGGCAATACCACGCCTGGCCGCTTCCTCAACAATGGCTTGCGCGACTTCATCCGCGCCCAGTGCCAGGGCGGCTGAATCTCGCGGCACATAGACTGTGATGCTCATGTTGGCACTCATGTTGATGTCCTCGTTATTGCCAGCAAGCGATCAAATTTATCGGCATCGACGCGGGCATACACTTTGTCATTGATACTCATGGCCGGAGAGCTCGAACACAGGCCCAGGCAATACACCGCATGCACGCTGCATTCGGCATCTGTGCCAGCATCAGAATCAACTTTTAAGCGGCTGCAAGCATGCTCCCAAAGCGACTCCGATCCCATGGACCGGCACGCTTCTGCGCGACAAATCTGGACGATATTTTTGCCCGTCTTGGCCTGCCGAAAATAGTGATAAAAGGTGATCACCCCATGCACCTCGGCACGTGAAAGATTCAGTTCTTTGGCGATGACAGCAACCGATTGCTCAGGGATGTAACCGACCAGATCCTGGATATCATGAAGAATCGGTAACAGGCCGCCTTTCATCTGCTTCTTGGCAAGCACCAATCCGTGTATCGCTTCACGATTGCTTTCACTCAACATAGTGTCATCCGCTCTTTATATAAATACTCAGGGTGTGGACGAGCCGGCACAACAATCGGCCCGTCCACCTTGTTCCAGCTTTTTTTAGAAAAATTTGGCTACCGTCAGCAAGGTACGGTAAACACCCCACACCAGCGGAATACCGACCGCTGCCCAGGCAAATACCACCAGCAAGGGATTACTTGCCGTCGCTGAGCCTGCTGCTCCGCTAGAGGTGGTTTCCGATGCCTTTACCTTCTCGTGTGCCAGCCGCTTTTCAGCCGCCAGTTCGTCCGGTGTCATGAACCATTTTGGATTCAAGGGCCGCACCATCAAGTTGCAAATAAAGCCTATCACCAGCATGCCGACCAGGATGTACATGGTCTGGTTGTAGACCTGTTCGCGCGGCAATCCCAGCCCTAGCTGGTAGTCGCGCATGTAGTTCACCACCACTGGCCCGACGATACCCGCGGTAGCCCAGGCGGTCAGCAAGCGGCCGTGAATCGCCCCCACCATCTGGGTGCCAAAGAGGTCAGCCAGATAGGCTGGCACCGTGGCAAAACATCCGCCGTACATGCTCAAGATCAGGCAGAACGCTGACACAAATAACACTTTTGATCCAGAGGCGGCACTGCCAGGAATACTGAAATACAGTAGGCCGCCCAGCACAAAGAACACCGCATAAGTAAGTTTGCGGCCGAGTTTGTCTGAAATGGTTGCCCAGAAAAAACGCCCGCCGATATTGAACAGACTCAGCAAAGCCGTAAAGCCTGCGGCAACGCCGGCAATGGCTGCCAGTTGCGTTTTATCGAGCTCGCTAAATTTCTTTGCCACCCCGATCAGTGACCCGCCAAACACTTCCTGCAGCATGGGTGAAGCCATGCCGATCACGCCTATGCCGGCGCTCACGTTCATGCACAACACCATCCAGATCAGCCAGAATTGAGGGATGCCCCAGACCTTGCTCACATGCACGTGCTGCTGTGTGATCATCGGGTTATTGACTTGCGACGCTGGCGGCGTCCAGCCGGCCGGTTTCCAGCCAGTTTCCGGGATGCGGTAGCTGAAAGCGCCTCCGAGCATGTAAACAAAATAGATCAGCGCCATCACCACCAGTGTTTGCGTGACGCCCACGTCGGTCGCGGTAGCGAAATATTTCATCAGGTCAGCGGCCAGCGGCGAACCGATCATGGCCCCGCCGCCAAAGCCCATAATGGCCATACCCGTCGCCATGCCGCGACGATCCGGAAACCACTTGATCAATGTCGATACGGGTGAGATATAGCCCAGTCCGAGGCCGGTGCCGCCAATCACGCCGGAGCCGATGATCATCATCCAGAACTGATGCAAGTGCACCCCCAGGGCCGATATCAGCAAACCGCCGCACCAGCAAAAAGCGGCGATCACACCGACTTTGCGCGGGCCAACCCGCTCCAGCCAGCCGCCCCAGATCGCAGCGGAAGAGCCGAGCAACACAAAGAACAGCGTAAACATCCAGCCTAAGGTAGAAATTTTCCAGTCACAGCTGGTGGTAAAAAGCGCCTGAAAAAAGCCTACCTCGGGGCCACACTTGATAGCGCCGGTAATCCCCAGCGCCTTCGATAATGGCAGCCAAAATACCGAGAAACCATACGCCATGCCGATACACAGGTGAATCGCCAAAGCGGCTGGCGGAACCAGCCAGCGATTAAAGCCCGGGCCTGCAATGATATTTTCTTTATCCAGCAATCCGACGCTGCCGCCCGATGAGATCGAGCCTGCATCAATTGTTATTGTCATACTGTCTCCTGATTTTTATATGCAAAAGAAACGCGTTTACCTGGAACACATTTGACATTGCATCAGCTCGTCCGGCTGTTTTATTGACTAAAATCAAATGTGAAAGCTTGCGCAAATCCAAGCCCAATTTATTTAGGCTTAAATGATTGTGGTAGAGATCGGCTGAAGATTCCAATTGTTTTTGAACATAGCCCAATACAATTTCTGAATCAAAGTGAGGCGTGCTTCGTGGAACGAGCAGTCGGGCGACTGGCCGCCATCAGATTCACCGGATTATGCCGGTGAATCGATTAAGCAATATTAATGAGGTGCACCTTGCAAAGGCAACAATGCGCCCGTATGAGAACGAAGATGCGCCAGCCATTCCGGGTCTCTGGCCAACTCCAATGCGACGCGGACCGCCTGCGAAGGACGGTCGGTGAAGGCGAACATAAAACCAATCGCGGTAAGCACCTCTGGCCCGGATAAAGGCACGGCTTCGAGCTCACCATAGCCGCGTAACACCCCCACCAGCGCACCCGGCATGATACTGCAAACATCACCTTCCAGGACGCTCAAACCAAGAGTCAAAATCGAGTTGGTTTCGATGACAGGCTCAACAACCACACCCGCTTTTGCAAATGCGGCATCGACGATAAATCGATTATGCATTTCGGGCGTTAACAGACATAAAGGTAATGTTGCGGCCGCCTTCCAGGTCATCGATTGCGACACTATTTTCAAACCAGATCGATGGGGCTTTGCCGCCCGGCGCAGCAAAAAATAGCGCTCTTCGTATTGATCTACCGTTGTGATTTTGACGGCCCGCGATTTTAATCTCTCGGTGTAACCCAACGCCAGGTCTATCGACAAATTTTCCAATCCGCCTTCTATTTCCGGCGAACTCATGGAGCGTAAAGCGATAGAAATACCGTCGTAATTTCTGTGCAAATGGCCGACAAAACGCGCCGCCACTGGCATGACCGACGGCACCGCACCCAGGATTAATTTGCCTACAGGCCGGTCAACGCTGCTTTGGATATCCTGTCTCAGCACTTCCTGTTCATGCAAAACACGCAGGGCGCTGGCAAGAATACGCTCGCCTTCCGGCGTAAATTTCTCGAAGCTGCGACCACGTTTAACGATAGTCGTGCCATATTCATTTTCCAGCGCCCGAATAGCATTCGACAAAGCCGGTTGCGTGATGTGACAGGCATCGGCAGCGCGTCCAAAATGCTTATGCTGATGCAGCGCAACCAAATAATGCAAAGAGGTAAACAAGCTCATAACTATCCGCAGGAGGGGGCAAAATCGTTCAAGCACCTTACACTCTAAGTTACGGCAAGGCAAATATTGTTACCGATGAAGGCGCCGCCGGAACGTCGCTCAGCTCACTTGAATCTGCTCTTATTAACCAAGGAAAAACATCATCTCAGCATGCGCGGCGATCAGCATGGTTCTGCATCATCCCCGGCAGCGACAACAACAGTTATAAAATTTAAAAAGGCAGCACGCCACCACGCAATGCGGGTGCGGCCTGCAGGCCAGAGTGGCTGGAGAAGCGCATGGATAGTGCGTGCTGGCGATGCCTGTATTGAGATTGCAACTAAATGCCATACGCATGGTGCGGATTGCGATGATCGTCGTCGCGCCCTTTTATTTCAGGGCAAAACCAAAGATCAATACAATCCGGTCAAGCGAAAGCCGTCCGGTGACAATTAGCGACCCCGCAAATCAGAAAGTCTGGGCTGCGCACGCCCCACTCTTGGAGACTGCGGATTGTTCAAGTCGCTGGGCAAGTGAAATACAGCAACGGTTTGCACCATGTCATTTGACTGACTGTTGAGGCTAGCGGCGGCGGCGGCCATTTGCTCGACCAGCGCTGCATTTTGCTGCGTAGTCTGGTCCATCAGCACAACTGCCTCGCCCACTTGGGATACACCCGTAGACTGCTCTGCACTAGACATGTTGATATCGCCCATAAGATCGGTTACGCGTCGTATGGAGTTCACTACTTCGCTCATGGTGGAGCCCGCTTTATCGACCAGCATGACGCCCTGCTCGACCCGTTCCACACTCGCATTGATCAGTACCTTGATTTCCTTCGCCGCTTCCGCCGAACGTCCGGCCAAACTACGAACCTCTGAGGCAACCACGGCAAAACCGCGGCCCTGTTCTCCCGCACGGGCGGCTTCAACTGCCGCGTTCAGCGCCAAAATATTCGTCTGAAAAGAAATACCGTCAATGACGCTGATGATGTCGGAAATCCGACGCGAGGATTCGTTAATATCCTTCATGGTTTCTACGACCTGCCCGACCACTTCTCCACCTTGCACGGCGACCGTAGAGGCATTCATCGCCATTTTATTGGCTTCCCGAGTGCTATCTGCATTTTTTCTGACGGTCGAATCGAGCTCCTCCATGGATGCTGCTGTTTCTTCCAGCGCGCTAGCCTGCTGCTCTGTGCGATCGCTCAGATCCTGGCTACCCGCAGCAATCTCTTTGGTAGCAGTAGCGATGCCATTGGCCGACTCACGTACACCCTGCACCAGCTTTTGCAAAGAACCCTGCATTAACTGCATGACACCCATCAGGCTATTGGCATCCCCGAGGTTTTCAATGCTGGAGGCAAGGTTACCCTGCGACACCTGAGAGAGCGCCTCCCGCGCATCGGCAGGATCACCACCAAGCTCTTTGCGAATTGTCGATTGCATCAGCAGGTTGAGTCCGATGGCCACGGCCACCGCCAGCAATGCAATGCCGATAGAAACTTTAGTCGCCACATCAGCTCTCGTATCGACCTGTTGCTGTGCCACTTGAGATGCCTTGACAGCTATCTCTCGCTGCTTCAGGATTTCGCCCCTCAGCTCACGCCATGCAGGCGTTTCTTCTTTATTCAGAACGGGGATAGCATCGCCCTTTTCGGCCACCAGGGCCAATACTTTATCCTGTGCTTTTGCGTGAGTTTCTCTTAGCCCAGGTAACTTCGCAATACCCGACTCGAACGCTCCCCCCTTTGAAATCGCTTGAGTGGAAGAAAATGCTTTATCGTAGGCCACCTGAGCCGCTTTAATGTTATCAAAAGCCTTTGGGTTCGATGAGTCCAGAACGACATTGCGCAATGCTTGCCCCATCTGCAGGCCCTGTGCATACATCTCGGACAAACCGCGCTCGACCGCTTGTTCCGACTTGATATACCTGTCGAATTCGTCTCTGGTATTCATCAGGGTACCGATGCTGCTCACCAGACCCACAACAAAAAGCACCGCTGGTATCGCCGCAAAACTGATAATCTTCGTATTAAATTTCATCGCATTCCCCTGTTATCAATTGACTTTATAGATGGTGATATTTTTTGTCAACGAGCAAACAATCGCGTTCGCTTTTGTGTAGCAAATCAGGCTGTGCGGTCAATCCATCATCTTATCCACTCTACCTGGCCGTTTCTACGCGCTCGTTCCACTTAGTCAGATTCACGCCCTTCACCAGCAGCCAGAGGCAAAGCGAGGATTCGCCGATCAAGGACGGGATCAGAATCGCGGGAAGGATCAGCTTGGCCAAGGCCGGAGCAAACAGCGCCGCAACGCAAGCGATCAGATAACTCAGGCCGGCCATCTGCATCATGACGCCTATCGCCTTCGGCAAATAGCCCGATCTGAAAATCAGATAGCCGTTAACAAGACAGGTGCATCCAAAAAATATCAGGGCAGAATTCCACGCCACGTCATGCGACTTCAGCGCCAGGTAAGCCAGGGTCTGCAGCTGCGCCGTGGTAAATACCTTCAGATAATCTGCATTGCCCAACAGCGCCAGCATATCGAGCAGATACAACTTGCTGACCGCCTCTAACGCAAGCGAGACCAGATTAAAAAACACCGCCAGCAACACCAGATGCTTGCTGACTGGCCTGAGCAAGACATATTCGACCAGCAGCAAGCCGACCGCCAACAGCGGCACCAGCATGTTGCCGGCAATGCTGAAGCGCCACAGCAAAGGGCTTGCCATGATGTTATGCGCGGTGGCGGCCGGGTCGCCAGACACGATCAGTACATTATTGACGAAACCCTCGGCAAACAGACCGAAGACGATAATGAGCAGATACAACCCACCGCCTGTGCGGGCGTAAACTTGTGGCGAGGTTTTATCGGTATGATCGGTCATTTTTGCTTCATGTTAAGTGATGCATCTGGGTGGCAGGTGAATTGCCTCTACGTGGTTTTGGACGGTTAACATGCGTACGATTACGCTATGTTAATTGTGCCTATGAGCGCTAGCCATTTTTAGGCATAACGACATGTCGATTACGTTGGCCTTTTGGTAAAATTTTACGCATCAAAATTTGAAGTTCGTCTTTTGCTTTTATGTCATTTAGCTTCGCTCTCAGATGTTTGTGATTGGGGTCTAATTCCATAACGTCTACAGATATAACTGCTGGGTGGCCTCCAACAAAGTCAATCACTTTTTTGATTTCCGAATTAGAAGCATCACCCATACAATAGTCAAAATCTTCATCGGATCCGGTGTAGTCAAGTCCTTCTCGATAACGAGGGTCTCTACCAAATTGATTATTACGCTCAAGCCTTCGCATACCTATTCTGATGTTTTTGAGTTCATCAAGAATGAACTCTTGTCCAGACACCTCCTTTTTATCAATTTTGGCAACTTTAAATTCGCCGAAGTGCTTTAGGAATGTTGTGTAGGAGGTATCCATCGTTGATTTCTCAAATGTTGCCTTGATCTTTTCCGCTAGTTTTGATTTGAAATCAACGATTCTCGAAAATCTTAAATCTCTTGGATATTCGATATGCTCGATCGGAGATGTGTCGAATGAGTAGGATGTTTTGTCGTCCTTAATAATGATAGTTGGCTTGTCAAATGCGAGTCTCATACCAAGTTCAAACATTACATTTGGATTTTTTCCGCTTACGTCACAAACTACAATTGGATTTTCATAGAGATTCTGAATGATACGTTTTTGAATTATTCCAACATCATCAGCGTTGCTAACTAGATTTCCCTCAAATCCGGATTCTTCGATTGCTTCCGTAATAATTTCTAAAACGTCGCTCCAATGGCCTTCGCTGCATCCATCTAGCGTGGAAATTGGCATTACGATGCCACAAATTTTCTTCTTTTCAATATGGCTCATTGAGCAATCCTTATTAGTTGGTGACTAACGTGATTTAATTTTCATTAAATCATTAAATCATTAACCTCCACCCAAAAATGGGCATCGGTTTCCTTCTCCAGAACGCCTTATGCCACTTTGCTAAAATCAGATACCCCAAAAATAAAGTATAAACAAACCAACAAAACAGTCGCAGAGATTAATTTTCATTCTACCAATGCAATTAACAATTTAGAAATATATTTCGAAAATCAATTCTCTTCTTTTGTTGAACTGCTTAACAGTCTGAACCAGACTGAGCAATACCTACCATCCCCGCCAAGCTTGAGTTCAGCCCCCCTATCCCGTATACTTCCCCCCGCATTGACACAATCACTGCACCCCATGTTTGTAGGCACCAACCCGCCGGCAAACCTGGCCTTACCGTTGCATCTGCCTTACCGTTTTACCCCTTACTCTTTTTAACTTTATTGCGGGTCACGATCGCCCGGCCTTATCAGGCCAAGCGACATCTCACCGCGCGGAGCCATAAGCATGACCGCCTTTGTATTTAACGAAATCAATTTCGACAACCACGAACAAGTGGTGTTCGCCTCCGAAGCCAAATCCGGCCTCAAAGCCATCATCGCCGTCCACAACACCAAGCTAGGCCCTGCCATGGGCGGTTGCCGCATGTGGAACTATGCGACGGAAGCCGAAGCGCTGCGCGATGCCTTGCGCCTGTCGCGCGGCATGACCTACAAAAACGCGGTGGCTGGCCTGCCTATCGGCGGCGGCAAGAGCGTCATCATTGGCAACCCGAAGACAGACAAAACCCCTGCCCTGTTTGAAGCCCTGGGCGAAGCGCTGGAGCGCCTGGGCGGCCGTTACATTACGGCAGAAGACGTCGGCACCAGCCCGGCTGACATGGCGTATGTCGCCGGCAAGACCAAGTATGTGGCAGGTCTGGGTGACCGTGGCGATCCATCGCCATTTACCGCACTCGGCTGCTTCGTCGGCGCGCAGGCGGCCGTCAAGCATCACCTGAAACGCGATAGCATGGAAGGCCTGGTCGTCGCATTGCAAGGTCTGGGTCATGTCGGTTACGACTACGCCCGCCAGCTGCACGCCGCCGGTGCCAAGCTGATCGTTGCCGATATCGACCAGGCATCACTGAAACGCGCGCAGGAAGAATTGAACGCTGAAGTGGTCGGCATCGACGCGATCTACGATGTGCAAGCCGACATCTACGCACCGTGCGCCTTGGGTGCGACCCTGAACCCGGATACGCTGTCACGCCTGAAAGCGAAGATCGTCGCCGGCGCTGCCAACAACCAGCTGGCCACCGCGGACATGGGTGAAGTCTGCCGTCAAAAAGGTATTTTGTACGCACCGGATTTCGTCATCAACGCCGGCGGCATCATCAAGGTCTGCTACGAGTACATGAACACGCCGGAAGACGGCATGGACGCGCATGTACGCCGTATCGGCGATACGCTGGCAGAGATCTTTGCCCGCGCCGACAGCGAAGGCTTGCCGACCAGCGTCGTAGCTGATCGCATTGCCGAGGCGCGCTTCAAGAACTAAGTCGTCGCTGCATAAAAAAAGCCAGATCGGGTTTTGCCTGATCTGGCTTTTTTACGTTTGAACTACATGTAAAAATTAGCACCGCGCGAATGTCAGACATCCTCATCCCGACTCGCCACGAGCGGGAGAAGCGCTTTGCCTGCAGCCGGCAGGCCGCTTATTTTTTAGTGTGCTGCAAAAACCAGTCAAACAATGCGCCCTTATTTTTCTCATACGAATAGGCATACACCCAGGCATCCACATGACCGCCTTCTGGCAAGACAGTGTACTCAACGTTGCCGCCGACTTTCTTCAATGCCTCTACCATCATTGCGGATTGCTGCTCAGGTACCGCCTCGTCTTTTTTACCGTGAAATACCCAGGTCGGGATATTTTTCAAGCGAGAGATCAAGTGCGTATTTCCTCCGCCGCAAATCGGCGCAATCGCGGCAAAATATTCCGGGTAAGCCATGGCAAAATCCCAGGCACCAAAACCGCCCATGCTCAGGCCTGTCAGGTAGACCCGGCTTTTATCCACGTTGTTGTTAGCCAAAACTTCGTCCAGCATTTTTTTAAGCAGGTAGGAATTCCACCATTGCCCTTGCGGGATTTGCGGTGAGACCACGATGAAGGGAAAATCAGCGTCCTTTTCAACGATGGCGGGCGGCCCCCATGCCTTGACCTTTTCCAGATCGTTGCCGCGTTCACCCGAGCCGTGCAGAAAAACAATCAGCGGCGCAGGCTTGCCGCTCTTGGTGTAGGTTTTTGGCAGAAACATCAGGTAATTGATTTCCGCCTGAATCGTGGTGGTCATTTTTTCCTGTACCGCTTGCTCCATCGCAGAAGCAGACAGCGCCATCGTCAATCCCGCACTCAGGAAGATTGACACACCTATTTTGATGAGATTTTTTTTCATGCTGTCCCTGTGAATGTGAAATAAAAAATATCCTGAATCTTAATCTGGATCTTCATCTCAATCGTGCTCAACCAAAAAAAACGGGCCGCCGCAGCTAGCCCATTCTTGATGATGACCGGATCACATAGCGGATTTAGGATTGAACCAGCAAAGTCTTGACGACCTTGCTTTCACCTTTTTCACCCATGCCTGAACCGCTGCTCTTGGTTTCCTTGCGCACCGTCAGCAAGCGGTCCCCGACCTGGCTGTAGACCGATTCATTCTCATTTTTTTGCTCGAAACTGACCACCACAAAAGCGCGGCCTGACATATTTTGATGTGAACGGCTTGCCAGTGGCGTACCGTCTGCCGCTATCCAGATATCCAGGCTGCCTTCAAATTTCTTGACGTATTTGCGCGCGTCTTCGGGCAGTCTTTCAAGAGGTAAATCAAAGTTCAGCAAGCGCGCCGGCTTGCCGTTGTAACTTTCCATTTTCTCGCTTTTGAATACGTGTTTTTCCAGCGCACGCAACATGCCGCCAGAAGCCGAGATCATCGGGCGCAGTTCGGTAGAATTAAACTCTTTGAAAGCAGACAGCGTAGGCGTCTTGGTCTTGGCATTTTTTTCCTTGGCATGCTCTTCCACTTCCAGGCGCGCCAACATGTCTTTGCTGTAGAGCACCTGCAAACCACGTGCGCCATCGTCAACCGCAACGCTGGCCAGGCCATTGGTTTCTACCTGCTCACTTCCTTCGCCCTGACGGTTCCATGTCTTTGCCTCGATGACCGCCTTTAAGGGCGCCTGCCCTTGCAAGCGTGTCAGCGCAGCCTTCAGGTCGGTCAAGCCGTCGGCTTGTGCCGTACCGCACATCAGGCTAAATAAACCTGCACCAGTCACAACAAGCATCTTGTTTGATAAACGCATTATTACCTCATGGAAAATATTGAATGGATTAGCGCTTTTGCGTGCTCATTCTGACCGTCAGAACAAGGAAGAGTTCAAACGGCATGCGTCACCAATTTCAGATTTTACGGCTGGCGATCAGCCATTTGCGGTAGACCAGCAATGCGACCTGCGCATCGTCGGCGGCATACTGCATTTGCCGCTCGCTCAATGCGGCAACCGCCCAGTTGGAGGTCGAGGTTTTTTTGGATTTCTGTAACTTCATGCCGAAATATTTTGCCACTGCGGCTTTTGCGCCCATCTCGCGCTGCTTGCTCTCGCGCATGGCACGCGACAGGTCGAGCACATTGTCCGGCGCAATGCCGAGCTTGGCCTGCAGGCGTTTGTTGTCATCGCCAAGGCCAAAACCCACCTTCAAAATCTGGCCCGATTCGAGTACCGCCTTCACGGCATCCACATTGGTGGTTTGCCCGATAGGAAATAAGAACACCTGCGTATCGGTGGCAAGCTGGATCAGATGCGGGCCATCCGAGTGCTGGCCTTTAAAAAAAGTAGGCTTGGATTCGGTATCAAAACCAAGCACATCAGCCGTCATCATGGCACGATAGGCAAGGTGCGCATCGTCAACCGTGCGTACCATTAAAATGTGCTGAAAGGGGATGCCGGGATAAGGCGGTAACGCGGGGAGAATTGGGTCATCAGAAGTCATGGGCGAGATAATAGCAAAATACCGCCGCCTATGGCGCTTGACGTGTTATGCCATCAGGCGTCTGCTACGGCAAAGTTCAACTCGACGTTATTCCCCGCCGGATCTTGAATGAACAGCTGTACCTGCCGTGTCAAAGGGACGATTGCTTTTCTGTAGGTGACCGCCTGAAGCCTTAGCGTCTCTTCCACCTCGGCCAGATTGCTGCAATCAAATGCGAAGTGATTCAATGTGGTTGCCACGTTCGTCTGCAGTTTTTCATCTGGATTCGCCTCGTACAAATGAATCAGGGCTGAATCTTGCGCATACAGCCAATAACCGAATGCAGGAAAAGCCGGGCGAAAACCCGGGTGCAAACCCACGACGTCGCAATAAAAATCCTTGAGTGCATCAAGCAGTGCGCGAGGGGCGCGCAGGTTGACGTGATTGAGGCTATGTGTCGTCATGCAGGCTTCCGATCAGTGAGGGCTCGTTAGATTAAGGGCTGAATTAAGGGCTAAATAAAATTGGCGGACTAAGGCTTTTGTCGATCGTCATCAGCATCATTTTATTCATTGGGAACAATCGCCACAAGATCCGTCACACCGATATCGATGCCGGACTGCGATAGCAAGGTCGTCACCTGCCCCCGGTGATGCGTCTGGTGATTAAACACATGCATGAGCAAGCTGAAGAAATTCTTGGTTGATGCAACACCTTTTGAATTGGTGTAGCTAACCGCGATGGAAAGCTCAGGCTCTGTCAGTGATTTTGCCAAAGTCGACAAGGTTTTATCCAGCAGCTTGCGACGCACAATAAACGCATCGAGATTGGCAAACAAGACGCTGCCTAAAGAATCCGGCTGGCCCAATTCAAGGATGGCATTTAACTCGCGATGCGCCGGCAAAAAGGGCGCAAACCGTGTTAACCAGATGGTGTCGGCAACGGCGATGTGATTGAGTGTGCCGATCACGGAGCCGAAGAAAGCGCCACGATCTTCCGATAGCGCTTCAGCGGATAATTTTGCCGCTGCCTCAAGCATTTTTTTGTTCATCAACTGGTTGTAGTCAGCCATGAGACAAAGGTGTTTAGTCATTTCCATGATGTTCTTTCGTTAGGGACAAACGCGAAGATTGCTGAAAATAAAACGGTATATCGGGCGATAGGCTTGCGCATCACTGTGCGCTCTTGTCAGGCGCCATAGGCAGCATGGATCGCCTCTCTTGCTTTAAGAATCAGCGCATCCTGCTCGTCAAAAAGATTTTCCGGTACGGCGTAAAACTTTTTCACCTGGACGATTCCCTTTTTGGTGGAATAGGAAAACGGTGCCATTCCCTCACGCTCATAGTGCCCCCTGCTGGCCTCATTCACGCGAAAATACAGCGTATTCCCCATAATCATGGCGAACTGCCTGTCACCGCTTTTGAATGCAAAGCCGCCGAAGAAATGCCCGTCAGCGAGCGGCCCTAGCGGCAATAGTAACTCTCTTACGTATTCAATGAATTCTCGACTTGCACTCATCGCATCACCCTTGGAATAAATCGAAAATGCCCCCTGCCACCACGCAATGCCCATCTGCCCTGCAAGCCAGGCAGGCCGGAAAGCCGCACGGGCATTGCGTGTCAGGCATGGCACCTTTTACATCTATCAACCGGTAGTTCCACCCAACATTGAATACGAGACATCAATAAGCTATTTTTACACCATCAAGTTCACACTATGCATGACGATCAGCCGGATGATGAACGCCATCATTAGTCGGAACGTTCTCAATATCAAAGGGATTCACGCCTTCCAGACACGCTACATTGTAGCCATATTGTTCCGGGTTGGAACGGCGCTGGTGGTGCGTGTAAATCCCGCAGTTGGAACAAAAATAATGTCTCGCCGTGTAGGTATTGAACTGGTACAGCTTTAACACCTCATGGCCCTTGATAATCCTGACGCCTGACAGCGGAACTGAGGCAACGATAGCGCCGCGCCGCCGGCACATGGAACAGTCACAGCGTCGCGGATCGACTATACCGTCGGGCAAATCCAGTTCCAGCTCAACCGCACCGCAATGGCAACTGGCCTTGTGCTTGGCTTTAATCTCGGTGTTGCCTACTATCTTGATCATGGGTCAGCCTCTCATCATGAATGCCGCTTTAGTTAAGTCTGCGCAGCAAGATAAGCGTATTTTATGCGTTTTATGCGTTTTTCTCATGACGGCTGGATGGAAAGTTTGAATCAAGCTCAGCGAGCTGGCAACGGACAAGCCGGCTTGAACCGAACCGCCTCGGTGGCGCGAACATTGAGGTTGGCAAGCAGGTGACTTGGCGCTCAGGTTGGCGACACAGCGGGATTCAAATCGAGCAAAAATTACCCGTGTGTTTTGATTTTTGGATTGCCGTTTTGGATGGAATCGATCCCAAATGAAATGGAAGGATTATTTTAAAAATAAATTAATTTCCGCAAGGAAATTTATTGTGGCGAAGCAATGTAAAGCATTGAAACATCCTCCAGATTTAACGCTGTTTTGCCACCATCGCCCTAGTTTGGCCTGTCTCGCCATGCTATATTCGGCACTTAAGAAAGTTAACAAATCTTAAGAAATTAAAAAAAGAGAGACAATCCGAATTGCTGAATTTGCCATCACAGGCGATTCACAAGGCATTGCTTATCAATCTGCAATAGCGTTTGCTAACGCAAACACTACCACTACAAAAATTAAAATGATGGACGACATCCCGGGGCAAACGATCACTGCCCGCTTCTCATTGCGCACCATACTTATCGTGCCTTATGTGGCGCTGGTGCTTGGTTTGGCCGCCGCCATCGGCTTACTCTCGTATAGCGCGGGCGACCGTGCCGTGCGCACAGTCTCTGAGCATTTATTACTTGAGACAGCCGAGCGCATTGGCCTGGCGGTAGACCGCCACCTGATTGGTTCCGGCGCCACCCTGGAGGCTGCATTTCCTGACGGAATGGCGGCGGCCGACGATATCGGTTCCGATTTAAAGGCCTTACGCACCCGATTCTGGATCGCCACTTCGCTGCATATCGATCCAAACAATTATGTGTATTACGGCAATGTCTCAGGACAAGCGCTGGGCTTGTTCCGCCATTCGCTGGAAGAGGGCGAACTGCGCATCAAGCTCAAGCCGGAAGAAAACCGCACGCGCTACCGCTTCAACGGCATCAATGGCGAGCTGACGTTTCACTCAAGAGAAGAGAAATTATTTGATCCGCGCACCCGTCCCTGGTACAAGGCGGGGGCCAATTCCAAGAAGGACATCTGGACTTCGGTGTATATCGATTTTGGCACGCAAGATCTGGTGGCGACGCGCGCGCGCAAGGTGATGGGGGCAAACGGGCAATTAGCCGGTGTCGTTGCGACCGACATGTCCTTACGCTCGCTCAATGACTTTGTGCGCAATCTGAAAACATCGCAACATGGCCTGGCATTCATCATCGAACCCAACGGCGACCTGATCGCCTCCTCGGCCGGCTTGAATGTCAAGCATTTAACGGACGGCAGCAATGTGCGCCTCAATGCCAAAGACAGCGGTAATGCCACGCTCAATAATGTGTATGAAAAACTGATGGAACTCAATGTGCAGCAAGAGATTACCTCAACGGCAAAAACCTTCAGTTTTGATGACGACACCAACGAGCGGATTCACGTTGCCTACCAAAAAGTCAAAGATAACACCGGTATCGAATGGATCACCGTGGTGGCCGTACCAAGAAAAGATTTTATGGGCGACGTGTTCAACAACATCAAGCGCACGGTGATCATCAGTGTTCTGGCTGTGCTGGTGGCGATCCTGATTGGTCTAAGCATTTTGAACTGGGTGGCATCTGATCTGAAGCGCCTCTCGGAAGCGGCGGTACAGGTGGGTAATGGCGTGACCGACACCCCGCTGGAGATCACCCGCCACGATGAAATCGGCTTGCTTGCCAATAGCTTCAAGACGATGCAAAAACGCTTGCAAACCGACCGCCTGACAGGCCTCTCCAACCGCGATGCCTTTGAGCGCAGGCTCAATGCCAAGATTGCCGAATACAGCCATCAGGCAGAGAAAAAAGCCTTCGGGGTCTTGTTTATTGATCTCAACGGTTTTAAGGCGATCAACGATCAGTTTGGTCATGATGCCGGTGACATCGCGCTGATCGAAGTTGCTCGCCGCCTCAGCGTCAGTGTCAGGGCTGGCGATCTGGTGGCACGCTACGCCGGCGACGAATTTGCCATCATGCTCGACAACGTGGCAAGGACGGAAGATATTGCCGCAATACGCCTTTGCGTAGAGACAGCTCTGGCGCTGCCACTGACACTGAACACATTGCCGGGCGCACCCGAAGTCCAGCTTGGCGGCGCTATCGGTGTATCGCACTTCCCTACCGACGGCAAAGATGGCGTGGGATTATTGAAGGTGGCTGACCGTGATATGTATGTGCACAAGTTTGCTTCAAAATTGGCGGCGCAAGAATCGCAGTCTTAAAACGACTGCCCCCAAAAAAACAGCACCGCGCGGTAAGCGCGGTGCTGTTTTTTTATTGGTTCTAGCGGTATTGCTTTACGCCGTCTTGCGTCGGTTCATCAGCCATACCAAGCCCATTAACAAGAACAGGGGCAATAACAAGGGCGACAAGGCAATCGCCACTGCGCCAAAAATCACCACACCCAGCAGGACCAGAAAGAATGCGACGGCGGCAAGTACCAAGCCTGTCAGGCTAAGGGCGAAAAACGCGGCCAGCAAACCGATCGCGCAGCCGACGATGCCTATGCCGACACCAGCCACACCGTTGATCTCTTCGCCATCGATATAAATACCCTGGCCATCCATAGAGAACAGCGCGATACACGCGAAAATCAGCAATGCGCCCGATACCAGCAAGATGTTACGTGTTGTGGTTTTCATGATAAACGCCTCTTTCTCTGTGAATAATCTTAAGTAATCAGTGATGAACAACGAAGTGTTGATTCAATGCTGACATCATAAGGAGTTGCCAACGGCTACTCAAACGGCGTGTGACGGGCTGCAAAATAGGAGGGATGAAATGAAAAGACAAGCGATTAACGGTAGAGGAATACCGTTTTACGACACAAGCATAAAAATCTCTTGCCGACCGACTCTGCGTCTACAATAAAAACATCTCGTTCATAGGGAGCGCACCATGCTTATCACGCCGGAGCAATTGCAGGAACTGATGATGGAAGTGGAGAAAGAAGACCCGATTGATTTTGCCGACTTGCCTTTTGAAGAAGATGAGTTGCGCCGCCTGACCGCCAGCCACATTTGCGTGATGGCGGAATCGCTGGAAAGTTTCAGCGAAGAAGACCGTCACATCACCCTGTTAGCGGTGGCCGCCAAGCTGGTGCTGGAGAATATGGTGCTGCATGTGCAACTACTGCGCCGTCATGGCATTCCGCTTAGCCAGGATGTTGCCACCCTGCTACAAGGTATTTCCAGGAAAAAATAACACTGCTGATTATTTTTTGCTAATACATTGCAAAGCGAAGAATGGTAGAGCTGTCGTCATTCTCGCGCACACTTGAACTTTCGTGCATTTCGTCGATAGGGCCTTGCCTTGATGCGATTGCCCGCAAAAGCGCTTGTTGCGCGCTATAAAGACCGCATTTCTAGGTTAAAATCGAAGGTTTGGCACACTAACCACTTCGCTCACTTTCTTAAGCGAAATCACCAGCGAACAAAGGCAGATAGCACGATGCTTACATTTCAACAGATTATCCTCACTTTGCAAGAATACTGGAGCGCCCAGGGCTGCGCCTTGCTGCAGCCCTACGACATGGAAGTCGGCGCAGGCACTTCGCATACCGGCACCTTCTTGCGCGCGATTGGCCCGGAGCCCTGGCGCGCTGCCTACGTGCAGCCTTCACGCCGCCCTAAAGATGGCCGCTATGGCGAAAACCCGAATCGCCTGCAGCACTACTACCAGTATCAGGTGGTGTTAAAACCTGCGCCGGAGAATATTCTCGATCTTTACCTCGGCTCGCTCAAGGCGCTGGGTCTGGATTTGCAGCAAAACGATATCCGCTTTGTCGAAGACGATTGGGAAAACCCGACGCTGGGCGCATGGGGCTTGGGCTGGGAAGTCTGGCTGAACGGCATGGAAGTCACGCAGTTCACCTATTTCCAGCAAGTCGGCGGGATTGATTGCAAGCCTATTCTGGGCGAGATCACTTACGGTATCGAACGTCTGGCGATGTATCTGCAAGGCGTGGAAAACGTCTACGATCTGGTCTGGACCGAACGTGAAGAAAACGGCCAGATCGTGCGCCTGTCGTATGGCGATGTATTCCACCAAAATGAAGTGGAACAATCGACGTTTAACTTTGAATATTCGAATACCGATTTCCTGTTCACGCTGTTCAACAGCTACGAAGGCGAAGCCAAGCGCTTGCTGGAAGTGACAGAAAAATCATTGGCCCTGCCAGCCTACGAAATGATCTTGAAAGCCGGACACACCTTCAATTTGCTTGACGCGCGCGGTGCCATTTCGGTGACTGAGCGCGCCGCGTATATCGGCCGCATCCGTAATCTGTCACGTGCTGTCGCTGCGGCGTATTATGCCTCGCGCGAGAAGTTGGGCTTTCCTATGTGTGCGGCTGATGACAAGCATAAACCTGTCCCTGTAATGGCAGACTAAGCCGGAAATAAGTAGGGTGCGCCATGCGCACCGTGTCGCAATACCTGCAAATACTAGTAAAGAAAATGGTGCGCGCGGCGCACCCTACATGAACCGGATTTGTGGTGTCGGACAAAGATAGAATAAATAGAGATAGAAAAAATGAACAACACACTTTTAGTTGAATTATTTACGGAAGAACTGCCGCCAAAAGCTCTGGCCAAACTCGGCGAGGCTTTTGCCGCAGGTATCGTCAACGGTCTGAAGTCACGCGATTTTCTGGACAATGATTCCGTCGCCACCAGCTACGCCTCACCGCGCCGCCTGGCAGTCAGCATCAGCAAGGTACGCACGACTTCGCCAGATAAATTACTGCGTGAAAAAGTGCTGCCGGTATCGGTCGCCCTGGATGCCGCAGGCAATGCCAGCGCGCCTTTGTTGAAGAAACTGGCGGCACTTGGTTTCCCTGATTTGCAGGTCAGCGATCTGGAACGCGCCGTTGATGGAAAGGCTGAGAGTTTTTTTTACAGCCACACTGCATCGGGTACAAAACTCGCACCAAGTCTGCAAACCGCGCTGGAAGAATCCATCGCCAAATTACCTATCCCCAAGGTCATGAGCTATCAGCGCCAGGATGGCGAAACCGTGCATTTTGTCCGCCCTGTACATCGCATCATTGCGCTACATGGCAGCGACATCATTCCCTTGTCACTATTGGGTCTGACCAGCAACCGCACGACGCTGGGCCATCGCTTTTTATCCGAAGGCGAGATCAGCATCGCGCACGCAGATGACTACGCAGCAAATTTGGCAAGCCAAGGCAAGGTCATCGCCAGCGTCACAGAACGTAAGGAAAAAATTCGCACTGCACTTTTATCCAAGGCAGGCAATGATCTGGTGCTGATGCCAGAATCCCTGCTTGATGAAGTCACTGCTCTGGTTGAATGGCCGGTCGTGTATGAATGCCATTTTGAAGAAGAATTTTTGGCAGTGCCGCAGGAATGTCTGATCCTGACGATGCAGACCAATCAGAAATATTTCGCCCTGACCGATGCTGCCGGCAAATTGCGCTCACGCTTCTTGATCGTCTCGAATCTGGAAACGGCAACACCGGAACACATCATCCAGGGTAACGAGCGCGTGGTGCGTCCGCGCTTGTCGGATGCTAAATTTTTCTTTGAGCAAGACAAGAAAAAATCACTGTCAGACCGCCTGCCTATGCTGGCAAATGTGGTTTATCACAACAAGCTGGGCAACCAGGCAGAGCGCATGCAGCGCGTGAAAACCCTGGCAGGCAAGATCGCTCAAACCCTGTCGTACGATGTGGCGCTGGCTGAACGCGGCGCAATGCTGGCCAAGGCCGATTTGCTGACCGACATGGTCGGTGAATTCCCCGAGCTGCAAGGCATCATGGGCACCTACTATGCGCAGCATGACGGCGAGCATGCCGAAGTTGCCGCCTGTGCGTCCGAACATTATCAGCCACGTTTTGCTGGCGATGCGTTGCCCGTGACGACCACCGGTACCGCAGTCGCGCTGGCCGACAAGCTAGAAACCCTGGTCGGCATCTGGGGCATAGGCTTGCAGCCTACCGGCGACCGCGATCCGTTTGCCTTGCGCCGCCATGCCCTGGGCGTATTGCGTATGCTGGTTGAAAAGAACTTGCCTTTATCGCTGCAAGCTTTGCTCGCAGACAGCGTCAGCGTCTTTGCCGGCAACGCCAATTTCAAAGATCCAAGTGCTGACGTACTCACTTTTTTGTACGATCGTTTGCGTGGTCAAATAAGAGGATATGATGGCCCTCCCAAATTTGAAGTCGCAATGGAACGTATTCGCAATCAGCTACCAAACAAAGGTTTTTCGCAAAACGAAATCGAAGCTGTCGTTTCACAAAACCCGGACAATCTGGCCAACATCATCGAACGCTTGCAGGCGGTGCAGGCTTTTGCCGCATTAGCAGAAGCCGAATCGCTGGCAGCGGCCAACAAGCGCATTACCAATATCCTGAAAAAAGCCGAAGGCACGCCAGGCGCCATCAATGCCGCCTTGCTGCAGGAAGCCGCCGAACAAGCCTTGTACAAGGCCATGACCGACGTCAAGCCACAGGTTGATGCGGCATTTGCGCAAGGCGATTTCACTGGCGCGCTGAAGACTTTGGCCGCATTGCGTGGCGAAGTCGATACCTTCTTCAATGATGTGATGGTGAATGCCGAAGATCTGGCGCTGCGCAATAACCGCCTGGCATTGCTGGCCGAGTTGCACGGCATGCTCAATCAGGTCGCCGACATTTCCAAACTGGCAGCATAACCAAAGACACAAAAGGCACGCAAATGAAACTCATCATTCTTGACCGTGACGGCGTGATCAATAAGGACTCAGACAGCTTTATTAAATCGCCTGATGAGTGGCAGGCGCTGCCTGGTTCTCTGCATGCGATTGCCAGGCTCAACCAGGCTGGCTATACGGTAGTGGTGGCGACCAATCAATCGGGCGTGGCACGCAAGCTGTTTGACATGGCGACCTTAAATGCGATACACCAGAAAATGCACACCAGCGTACAACTGGTTGGCGGCAAGATCGATGCCATTTTTTTCTGCCCGCATATCGCGGACGATAGCTGCGATTGCCGCAAACCCAAGCCGGGCATGCTGCAAGAGATCGCGCGCCGCTATGATGTCAGCCTGAAAGGTGTACATTGCGTGGGCGATTCACTGCGCGATTTGCAAGCCGGATTTGTAGTAGGTTGCATTCCTCATCTGGTCTTGACTGGCAAGGGGCAGATGACGAAAGAAAAAGGCGGGCTGCCACCGGGGACGCACATTTACCCCGATCTGGCTGCAATGGTCGATACTTTGCTAAGCGCGCATCATGAGCCGCTTGCCGCGAACTAGTCGCAACATGATCGTCAACAACATCAATCGGGTAGAGAATTTTACCCACTGTTCAGAATGAGTTTTTAGGAAACAAGATGGTCAACTTCACGCGCTTCATCCGCTCTTTAATTTTCCTTATCGTCATGATTGTGGTGACAGTCATCTGGGCGCCGATTTGTTTTTTCTTTGCGCCGCTGCCATACAACAAGCGCTATTACGCTACCGCACGCTGGAATGTTTTCATGGTGTGGGCGGCCAAGGTGATTTGCGGCATACGTTACCAGACCAAGGGTTTTGAGAATTTCCCGGATGGCCCGGTGATTGTGCTGTCCAAGCACCAGTCAGCGTGGGAAACCATTTTTTTGTTACAGGCAACGCCGCGCCCTTTGGTTTTTGTCTTTAAAAAATCGATCACTTACATTCCGTTTTTTGGCTGGGCGATTGCCTTGATGCGGATGATCCCGATTGATCGCAGCAAAGGCAAGGATGCGTTTGCCCAGGTTGTCGTGCAAGGTAGAAACCGCCTGGCCGATGGCCAATGGGTGATCATGTTCCCCGAAGGAACGCGTATTCCGGTCGGGCAAAAAGGCCACTACAAAGGCGGCGGAACACGTCTGGCGGTCGAGACCAATACGCCTGTGATCCCTATCGCGCTGAACTCCGGCGAATGCTGGCCAAAAAATTCTTTCATCAAGAAACCCGGCGTAATTACCGTCTCGGTCGGTAAGCCAATTTCACCGGAAGGTTTGACGGCAACTGAATTGATGCAGAAAGTGGAAACCTGGATAGAAGCCGAGATGCGCGTCATCTCGCCGCAGGTGTATGCTAACGAAGATCAGCAGAAATAATCATTCTTTCCATTCAGCAGCAAACCGGTCATCAAGTAGAGATCACAGAGAAATGAAGTCGCGCGCACCGTCACTCGGTCAAGCTTTGCATCGGGCCCTGCAGCTCGATTTTTTCAGTGATCTCCTGTTCCCCGAACGCTCGCGCCCTGAGGCAACACCGCAGGTACCGAAGCATGCCCCTACACGACCACCCACGCCCCCACCGCAATCCCAGCCGCCGCGCAGCTTTAGCAACCCTAGCGGCAACCGTAAAATTCAACTGCAAGATATTGTGCTTGAGTATGCGCTGCTGCGCTCCAAGCGGCGCAGCATAGGCTTTCTGATTGCCGAAGAAGGTTTGCGCGTAACAGCGCCACGCTGGGTGACGATAGCCGATATCGAACAGGCGATACGCGAGAAGCAGCGCTGGATCATCAGCAAATTAAGCGAGCGGCGCGAACGCACAGAAACGCGCCTGCAGAACGCCATGCAATGGGAAGATGGCGCCAGATTCCTCTTCCTGGGCCAAATGCTGAGCTTGCGTATTTCGCGCAACAATATGTCGAAGCGCCACGCTATCGATTTTGTGGATGAAGATGAAGTCAGGGAACTCAGCATCCGCCTGCACAGTGACGCCAGCGAACAGCAACTCAAGGACGCCGTAAAAGCCTGGCTGCAACAGGAGGCCAAGCGGGTTTTCTCCGCCCGCTTGCCGGTCTATGCCGGGATGCTGGGCGTAACGTATCAATCGATGTCGCTGTCCAACGCCGGTACGCGTTGGGGCTCATGCACCTCGCAAGGAAAAATCCGCCTGAACTGGCGGCTGATTCACTTTGCACCGGAGCTGATCGATTACGTGATCGCGCATGAACTGTCGCATCTGCACGAGATGAACCACAGCCCGCGCTTCTGGGCCAGGGTGGCATCGGTGTTTCCGGAATATGAACAGGCAAGACATCGATTACGGCATCATGCCGCAGCCGACCTCCCTACATTTTAAGGGGAGTATCCTATTGCACATCGCCATCACGCACGTAAATAAAGCGACATACAATAAAATATTACCGTACTCCCACCTAGTATATGAACAACAACCTCACATAGAAAGAATGTATGCGCATCCTGCACACCATGCTACGCGTCGGCAATCTGCAACGCTCAATTGATTTTTACACTGAAGTTCTGGGCATGAAATTGCTACGCCAATCCGACAACCCTGAGTATCAATACACCCTCGCGTTTTTAGGCTACGGCAGCAACCCGGAACATGCCGAGCTGGAACTGACCTATAACTACGGCGTAGAGAGTTACGAGATGGGCACGGCCTACGGCCACATCGCGATCGCGGTACCGGATGCGTATGCCGCCTGCGACGCCGCCAGAGCAAAAAACGGCAATGTCACGCGCGAAGCCGGCCCCGTCAAAGGCGGCAAGACCGTGATCGCCTTCGTGCAAGATCCGGACGGTTACAAGATTGAACTGATTGAGCGCAAGACGGAAGATCAGCTCACTTCTTTATAAAAACCAGTGACGCACTTTCGCTGGAATATCGATTCCGTCCGCTGCGTTTGGCGTCATACAATTGTATGTCCGCCGCTTTAATCAGCTCTTCAAGATTACTCTTTTGACCGCGTTCCGCCACGCCCAGGCTGGCGGTCAAAAAGAGTGACTCAGACTCCACCGGCAAACCCAGCGCTACCAGCGCGCTGCGGATTCTCTCGGCGAATACCCGCGCTTGTTCCAGATCGGTTTCCGGCAATAGCAACAAAAACTCTTCCCCGCCCCATCGGCTCAGCAAATCCCCGGCGCGACAAACCTGAGCCAGCAAATGTGCCGTCTGCACCAATACCCTGTCACCCACTTCATGACCAAACTGGTCGTTGACCTGCTTAAAGTGATCGATATCGAGCATAATCATGGCCAATGGCCGATGCTTGCGTTGTGCGATGCTCCAGATCGGCCCGGCCATCTCCAGAAACGCCCGTCGATTATATAAATCGGTGAGCGGATCGCGGCAAGCCATGTGCTCGGCAAGGATGCAAGCCCTCTTCTGCTGCCGGGTTTGATAGCCCAAAGCGAACGCCAGCAAGCTCACCTCCAGCAGGGCGACAAACTCCAGCGTGCGATAAGTCAAGGAAGTAAAAGGCAACAAATTCATTAATACCATGTTGCTAAAACCAGCACCAACCATGCCGCATAAGGCTGCAGCGAGAAAGAAACGCTCTGACGCGCTGCCATGCAGCGCCCTGCTGATGCCAAGCACAACCATGCACAACATAAACAGCGTCATGAAAACAAAGATCACCAAGGCGGCACCGAGCTCGCTACCGATGGCAATGCACCACCCCAGCATGGCGAGACAGACAAATGAGAAACCCTGCACCAGACGCTGGACCAATGGAACCTGCGTCGTTAAAGCAAGGAAGCCTCCTCCGACTTGCAAGCCGGCGCAGCAAAATAACAGCATCAAGCCCAAGATCACATAACTCTCTAATTTTTGCTGCAAAGGCCAAAGAAAATCCTGGCCGTCACCTGCATAGAACAGTCGCAATAAGATCATGCAGATGAAGTAAAGCGTTAGAGAGCGATACGGATGCCTGGCCACACCAGCCAAGGACATGCGGTAGCCCATCACATGTCTGACGAGACCAGATTTTCTGCGCTTGCTTCTCGCCGCCTGCCTAACTTGTGGAACACCCATATCATTGGCCGCGAGATTGAAATAGGCGTCTGCCACCACGTCATAACGACGCGGCTTAAATTCATTGATGCCGAAAATTTTTTCCTCGTGCAGATACGCCTTTAAAGTTACTTGCATTTCGTTTCCTTATACCGCCACTTAAACGCTAAGATCTGACGATTGCCTGAAAAATCGCCATCACAGAACCTAACAGCAAAAGCTGTGCCATTAAAATCGACTCATTTTTCGCTTTTGCCTGGCCTCAGGCGTGTAAAATATGCACGACTTTACATGTCAACAACGCCAGGTTTTACACGAAGCCAGACATACCGAAATGCAGCAAAATAAGCAGCAGGGAACGATTCAAAAACCCACATTCTGAACATAGGGATAAAGTCGGCAATGACAGCATCGAAAATCCAGCTTGACGCCGAGGTATCAAGCCTAGCCTCGACCGATACGGTCACACTGAGCCACTACCAGATTCGTAGTCGCCTCGGTGAAGGTGGTTTCGGTGAAGTCTATGAAGCCTGGGACAGCAAGCTCTGCCGTAGCGTAGCGATCAAGCGACTGAAGAATTTATCGTCAGAACAGCATCCCGAAAGCCTGATCAAAGAAGCCCGTCTTGCCGCTTCCTTGCAGCATGCCGCGTTCGTCAAAATTCATGCGATAGAAGAGGATGGCAACAGCCAATCCATCGTTATGGAACTGGTGCCTGGCATCACGCTTAAAGAGTGGATACAAACGCAATCGCAAGATCACGCGGCCTATCAGCAAACCGCGCTGGAGCTGGTGCGTCAGATCGCCGAAGCGATGCAAGAGGCACATGCCTCAGGCCTGATACACGGCGACCTGAAACCCTCGAATTTAATCGTCGAGCCTTCCGGTAAGGTGCGCATCCTCGACTTTGGTCTGGCCAGCAAAAGCGATACGCAAGCCACCACCTCGCTCAACCAACTCGACCCGCAAGGCACCATCGCCTACATGGCGCCAGAACGCCTGCTGGGCGCGCAGCCCAATCCGCAATCGGACATCTATGCGCTGGGCACCATCTTGTATGAGCTGCTGACAGGCGCACGCCCCTACGCCACGCTCACCGGCCTGGCGCTGGCCGCCGCGCATGTGCAATCATCATCCGATAGCTGGGACTATCCTGCCACTCTATCATCGGAACAAGTCAAACTGATCCGCGCAATGACAGCGCGCCAGCCCGAACAAAGACTGGGCAGCATGCAGGAAGTCTGCACACAAGTGGCGGCCCTCAATTCATCCGGTAAGCTGCCGAATGCGATACCCATCCCGATCCGAACAACATGGTTAGAGCGCTGGCAGCGCCTGGCAAAAAAGCAGCGCGTGGCTTTTGGCGCTAGCGTAATAGCCGTCTTGCTGATCACCGGGGCATGGCAACTGGCGCCTTATGCTGGCGCATTGCAAAGTTCGCTGACGCCGTATTCGCAAGCGCTAGAGTTGCAACAAGGTCTAGCCGCACTCAAGCTATTTGACCGACCCGGCAGCCTCGATGCGGCGGATAAAAATTTCAATACTGTACTCAGTCACAATCCGAATAATGCGGCGGCGGTGGCAGGTCTGTCCTTGCTGTATAGCTTTCGCTACCAAAGTGATGAACAAGATGAAAACTGGTTACAAAAAGCCGATGCCAGTGCACAGCAAGCACTGAAACTTAATGAGCAAATAGCCCTGAGTCATGTCGCAAATGGCGTAGTACTAAATCTAAAAGGCAAATCGGAATTGGGTTTAATTGCTCAAGAACGCGCTCTGAGTTTAGATCCAAAAAATTTCTTTGCCTGGAATGAAAAAACCAATGCCCTTAGAAGTTTACGACGCTTTGCCGATGCCATGAAAAACGCTGAACTAGGCCTACAACATTTTCCGCAAGAAAGAATTTTTGCCGACCAACTAGGCACCATCTTCTTTGCACAAAATGACTATAAGGCGGCAGAACAGGCCTTCAAAGTCAGCATACAACTACAGCCAGACGCAGTGTTTTCCTACGCCAATCTGAGTGCTGCATTGATGAGCCAGAACCGTAACGACGAGGCACTAACGGTCTTGCAACAAGGGCTGCAGCTACGTCCTAGTTCTTGGCTGTTTACCAATTTGGGCAATGCGCAATTCTTACGCGGCGATTACGTCGCTGCCGCCACCGCCTTTGAACTTGCGGTTTCTCCAGATAAGGGTAATCCGGTAGATTATCTCGGCTGGGCCAATCTGGCTGATACTTTATTATGGATACCTGGTCGTAAAGACGAAGCGCGCCAAGCCTATGACAAAGCCCGGCTGTTACTGGCACCACGCTTAGCGCGCAACCCGAATGACACTACGCTGGTGTCACGTATGGGTCTGTATGCTGCGCGCAGCGGCAGTAAGGATCGTGCGCAGGAATTAATCCAAAAATCCATGGCATTGGCACCGAAAGACCCTAGTGTGCATTTTCGTGCTGCGCTCGCTTATGAAGTGCTGGGAAACCGGGCAGAAGCACTAAAGGCGATCCTGAAGGCCAAGGAATTTGGTTATCCTATCAGCCTGATAGAGAGTGAACCTGATTTGCTTGCGCTCAGACGCGATGCGGGTTACGTAAAAAACTAATCTACTGTCTGGCATGGATACTGCTTTTCGTAAATAACTATTCGCCATTCAGAATTGGGAAGATCACCCTACCTTGTGAAATTCTGGATGCTTAGATTGAATCGTAAGAAAAATTTTTCCCGTCGCAGCTCAACAAAAGCAATTATCAAACTTCTAGGAAACTTTATGGCATCCGTCTCCACAGTCACTGCACAAACCTATGTCTGCAATATCACCTATCACCCTTTACAATTTCCGGCACCTGCCGGCAACACCGCAACCTATGCTTTTAGCCCGCCTCTGCCTGCGGCTGGATTGAATCCAGGGGATCATCTCCACTTCACGATTCATCCTGCCTCAGACGTAAGAACACCCGGAAAACTGGATCAGGCCGTTCTGGTTGCGGGCTATAAGGATGCAAACGTCTCAATGGAAAGTTCGCCTTTCCACAATGATGCGAATAACATCGACATCCACTCCTTCCCTACCTTGACTATAGGCAAGCGGCCAGGCAGGTGGGGCTTTACCGTGGTCTTTTCTATCACTGCCCCAGCAATAGATCCAGGCAAGACTAGCACCCATTTTTACTATCTACCAGATCCAGAAGTCATAGTCAGACCCCAATAAGCCCTCACCCCAACAAACCAAGCCCACGCAAATGACGCCGCAAAGCTTCGCTAGGTGTCTTTAGCAACGAGGCGCAACGTTCTACATCGCCAGCGCTGGTTTCCAGTGACTGGCGTATGTCTTCTTCCGAGATTTGTTCGATCCGCCGTATCTGCGCATGCGCTTCCAGCAGCTTGTACATGGAGGGGCGCGAGATGCCCAGTTCTTGCGCGGCCGCCTGAATATACCAATCGTTATTTTCCATGGCGCTAAGGATAGTTTGCTCGCTCAGTTCAGCAGGTTTTTTGTGCCGCACTGCAGAGCTTGTCGTGGGCGGCAAGCTTGGGTCTAATTTCAACGTGCCGCTACTGCTGATACGCTCGGGGGAGATCTTGACCAGGCTATCCAGGCTTGGGGTTTCGCCCATTTGCAATGCCAGCATCGCGCGCTTGAGCACATGGGCGAGTTGGCGGATATTGCCTGGCCAATCGTAACTTGCCAGCTCCGTGATTAACGTGGTGGGCAAGCTGATGGTTGTGCCATTGACTTGCGCTAACGCGCTGGTGTTGAGCAAATGCACGATCAAGACGCCGATATCTTCGCGTCTTGCGCGCAAGGGTGGCAGATGAATCACGAAACTTTCCAGCCGTCGTAACAGCGCTTGATTGAAAGATTCGCTATCGAGATCCTGATCGGTGGCGGCGATGATGCGCGCGCTGGAACGCTGATCTTTTTGTGCGCCCAATGGCCGGTAGTCGCCGCCTTCCAGCACCCTTAATAACATAGGCTGGACGGTGGCCGGGGTATTGCCAATTTCATCGAGAAAGAGCGTGGCGTCTTCGGCCTCGGCGAACAAACCCTGGCGTGCCGTTTGCGCGCCAGTATAGGCACCTTTGACCGCGCCAAATAAGTCTGCTGCCGCAAGCGACTCGTTGAGCGCCGCCATATTGACTGTGACCAGGCGCGCAGAATTGCGCTTACTCAATGCGTGAATGGCACGGGCGGCGATCTCTTTACCGGTGCCAGTTTCACCGAGCAGCAAAACGGGCAAATCAGTTCCTGCTACCTGGCGAATCTGGTCGCGTGCCACGATGGCGGCGCTGCCGACCCCGAGCAAACCAGCCACAGGATTATTCTTCGGCAGACAGCGCATCCAGTGCAGGCACACGAGTATGGTTCTGCCCAATCCCAGTATCTGCCCCGCTTCGATATTCTCTGCGCTCAAGTAGCGCGTTTCGTGAATCTCGTGACCATTGAGCTCGACCACCATACGGCTCGCCGGCAGATGGATCTCTACGCCATCGATCGCATCACGCAAGATGCGCACAGGATCGCGCGAGATACCGCCATGCCCGAGCGCCAGACCCTCCGAGCCTGGCTTGCGAAACAAAGGCAAGAAACGACTAATCTCAACCAGGCCAGCACTGGTACCACCGACAAACTGCTCACCGATACGGCTTTGATCCGGGTGCCAGACGATGGTCAGGCCCAACAGCGGGCTCGCCCCTTTGCTCATGGCGGATAGCGGTGAAGTGAGGGTGTAGTCGGTATCGGTCATTGAGTTCGCTGGTTACCATTTTTAATATGCCGAAACAAGTTTGCAGTACCGCCAGATCAATTAGTTTGGCACCGTCCTTGTTCATCTGAAGAGAAAAATATCTCCGTGTATGTACACGGGCAAAAAATTCCAAAACATTGTCGCTATGCAAATAGTTGCGTATCTTACACTTAACCCGTTAAAAATCCACAAGATATGTTGCCCATTTGCGGGAACCAAATTGGCAATGATGCATGCACACCGATACTTTCCCCTTCTCGCACGGAGCGTTTTGTCGATGAGGAAAATGTCTATCTTAAACCCAGATTTTTTTCACAGATCATTTTTTGTTTTCATTTTTTGCTGGTATGGGACTTGCATAGGTGCTTGGTGCAAAGCGAGGAAAACTTGTTTGGATCAAAAAGCATGGAGCCACGTCACTGAGGGAAATCGACTGTGAATCCAAACCTGCTGTGACATATGCATTTGTCGTACTCCTGTTGAATGATTCCAGATAGTTGAGGTCCTCGCTTGCAAATATACCAGTTCAGATGTCATTCGTTTGTTCACCATTTAAAAGGAAAAAGTCATGAAAAAGAATATTTTTTGCATAGCGATCGTCTTGCACAGTTTTTCTGCGATCGCTTATGCTGGCGACGTCGCCAAGGGAGTTTTGCTGGTTCGTTATGGCGCGGCGAATACGAATCCTAACTACGAGAAAGATGATGGCTACCCTGATACCCTTAGCGGAGTTTCTGTGCTTTGCAGGGCGGGCATTACCGCCAACACCAAAGCCAATTTTGACCTATTGGTTAAGTCGGATAAGAATCGCCCGGCGACGATCAACCAAGGGGGAGCGGCCTTATCCACGGTTGTCATTAACTTCGGCGCCAAGGTAGTCACTGATCCGCTTCCGGGCAGCCCAAACCACTGTCTGATCAATGGCATCAAACTATCTCAGGTCAAAGGCGCATGGGGCATACCCCTTTACACCATACCTTGAAACATGATCTGTTTTAATCGTTTTCCAATGGGCGAAATCAAATTCGCCCTGCTTGTCTCAGGACGTGATTATTGAATTCCACAACGTCTTCACCGCGCTCTTCTTTCCCATCCAGCTCACACCGGCTCCGCGACTGTCGCACTCTTACTTTATGTTAGGCATGCAGATCGTCCCAAGGTTTTTCCCTTAGTCAAAATATCGCGCGAACTGCCATTCACAATAGGCAATTCCTGGTCTGCATTCGCGTGTCAATTGATATGTGAATTGACACGCGAATTGACACGAATTTTCCTGGATTTATGTCATTACCAGCCATGGCTGTAATCATGTGTAATGCATCGTAATAACATGTAATGGCGCGTAATGGACGTGCAAATTCAAAGGCCGGATGATGAGCTCACATCACGATTTCAAGCGCCAGCTTATTGCCTTGAATGACGATGTTTCCGTTTTCCGATTTCATAGAAATTCACCCTACAAGGAGCATCATCATGGCTGTCGATCAATCTCAAATCATGTGGCAAAAATTCGTGCAAGGCTTGAACGCATCCAGCGCTGGTAAAGGCCTGGATCCCGCAACTTTCATGGCGGTCGGCGGCCTCACCAATGCCGACTGGGAAGTCATGAATGTTACTGGCATTCCAAAAGTGGGCGGCACACCGCCAGTACCAGGAACAGTCGTCGTTGCTTCGCTAGAAAAATGGGCAAACGTGATGCCACAATGGGCGCCTTCTTATGCGCCATCTGCCTTGAATTTTTATGATCAGTACAAAACGTTCTTGTACTCCATCATGTTAAAAGGCGGCAATCCGGCCCTGCAACAAATCGCCGATGGTTATGCCATCAACGTGAGCACAGCACAAACGAAACTTTCTGCCGACCAAATCAAAGCGATGACAGATTGGGCGACCTTCAATACCGCACAAGGGAGTATTCCCGTGTCGGCGCAAGCTACTTATGCACAATGGTATGCACAAAATGGATGGGATAAGATCATCACCAATGATCAGAACGCCTTATCAGCCCAGACTACCCTGTATAACCAAGCACTGGCGGCTGTCGGCGGTCCGGACTATCAGACAATCTCCAGCGCTCAGGCTGCGGTTGTGCTGAGCGCGGCAGCGGGAAATGGCATACAAGATCAGGGTGGCGCGCTGTATCCGGCATTTTCGATCACGTCTGGCCTCAACGACTGGTATGTCTCGGCTCTGCAAACGCTCGCGAGCGGCGCCGCTCCCGCCATCGATATGACGTTCACCTTAGACGATTCTCATTCTACCGGTCTGGTCACCAGCAGCTTTCTCGATATCTCTGCCGGTGTTTCTTACGACGCCTTCTTCTGGGGCGGTTCGGCTTCAGCGTCGTATTCGCAATCGCAAGGTGCGCAGGATTACACCAGCCTGATACAAGGCATGACGATGACCTATAAGGCGCAAGCAGCCCAGCTGTTTAGCATCTCGCCAGGAACATGGTTCAATTCAAGCATACTGTCCGATTTTTACGATCAAATCTCGCCTACCTCCGCATTGGCGAACAAACCCATGTTTGGCGATGGAGGCATGCTCAATCTGCGATCGGGCCAAGTGCTGGTGGTATTGAAGCCATCGGTGACACTGACCTCAGACAAGTCCAGCATGCAAGCCTTTTATAAACAGATGTCACAAAACAGCTCAAGCAGCGTTTCCATCGGTGGATTTTGCTGGAGCGCTCAAGCCAACCATGCGCAAGGTGCAAGTAGCTTCTCTAACGATGTGACAATGTCTGCGGATGGCACTTCAGTCACCATCACAGACAACACCAACTCGCCTAAAGTACTTGGCGTAGTACCTATCAGCCTGGGTAAAGCGAAATAACACAAGCCACCGGGTGCATGTGGCAACGCTGCGTGCACTTTTCTGGTTTAGATCGCTACCAGGTAAGAAGTCGCAGACATTCCATAGAAAAGACAAACTATTATGAACGCAAGTCGACGCCAGGCATTACAACTGCTTACCTATTGGACGGCATTGGGTAATTCCAGGCTTGCCATGGCGGGCAGTGGACTTGCACCCGGCGAGCGGACCACTGATAATGTAGTCTCCAGCCAAGCCATGATGTGGAAGGCGTTTTCCATTGCGCTAGCATCACAATCGCTGTTTGGTATCGACAGTAACCAATTCAAAATCTGCAGTGGCCTGGCCGTCGCCGATTGGGAGCATATCAATTACACAGGCTTGCCAACTACCGGTACGCCTGGCACTACAATTCCTGAAAATGTCTATGCCTGGGCAGACAGCATGCCAGACTATGCATCCCCTTATTATCTGCCTGGCAGAAGCTTGTATAACCAGTATGTAGCGTTCATCAATGCGCTGAAGGTATCACCCCGCGACGCGCCTGACATAGAGGCGGCACGTAGCAAATTAAAACAAGCGGACATGACCGATACAGCCGGCAATAACTGGTCCGCCTACAGAATTTCGCCCAGCCTGAATTATTTCATGCAGGCCAGCCTACAGGGCATGGTGCAAAACAAGCCCAAGCAAATCCGCTTCAGTATTGCACTCCCGACGACTGGCGCCGCAGCACAATTTTTGCCTTGTGCACTCAGCACACCGGGTTCAAATCAGGACGCACCATTTTTTGGTTTCGATGACTCCTTAGGGCAACATACCTCACTCAGGCAATTCGCTGCCCCGCAATGTTCTTCAGTGCCCCAATTGCCGCCAGCAAAGAATAAAGATAAGGGAGCATGTGAGCGATCTGATTCGGCACGTATCGAATTCGAGGCACAGACTATGCAATTATTTAAGGTCAGCGCCGCACGCTGGTTTGACTCTGGCATCCTGAGCGGCTTTTGCGATCAGATCGATCCTGCATCGGCGCTGGCGAACAAACCCATGTTTGGCCCGGATGGCCTGCTCAATGTACGCACATCACAAATTCTTGTCGCTATAGGCAGGAAGGTAGTGATTCATTTAGGCGCCACCGAGCTGGACAAATGCAAGAGCATGTTCATGACACCGGGGCGCACTTTGCTCAATATCGGTGGCTTCTGCTTTGACAGTGAACACACCAATATCTCTAGCCAAGGCGATGCGCTCATCCTCAGTGACAACACTGATGCCCCCTATGTCGTTGGCGTCATGACCGATGTATTGGGCAGGGAATCATTGCGGTTTAAGCGTGACTCGACCGCGACGAATGTGCAGGATAAAAAGATCTCGCAGAACGGCATCGACCGCAATATCCAGATTCAAGAAAATCATCGATGGCGAACACAAAAAATCGAACGAATGACTTGAGCATTAATGAATGAACGTACAGGGTTTCAACTCTTTCCTGACAAAGGAAAGCGGCGTTAAGCAGTACCCGATACACAGCACGAGTGGTCGGTCATCGTTTTCAAATTTTTCAAATTCAAAGGAGAACAAAATGGCTAAATATATGACACAAAAAATGAGTTCCGGCGTTTTGCAGGCAACAACGTATTACCGAAAACAGAGCTCTCACCCTAGCCATGCCGAATCGGGTGCATTCACTATTGCAGCAAAAACGAGCTACGCAGCGACGCATGGTATTGCAGCAGCAAATGTCGAAGTCGGCACCTACAAATCGGACCAGGGTGTTCCCGCTGGCGGAAATACTCAAGAAATCTAGTCTTTAGTATTCAAACTAAAAACAGTTCAAGCCTGTTGCCGTTAGTGCGACCAAGCTTGAACTGTTTCTACCTTAGGGAATGTCTGAATAAGTCCCAAACATTCCGTGATTGTTAAAATTTTTTCTTATTACAAAAAATGCGACTTCAAAAAGGCAAATTCAAATGAAATCAGGCGTTTTAATTCCTGCTTTACTGCATCCGTGTGCGATTT
>JAUSNO010000028.1 GCA_030645915.1 Undibacterium sp. | reverse complement strand
ATTCCAGCTTATCGTAATACTCATCCGTATCCAAACCAACGGTTTGGCGTTATCCACCCAAGGCAGGAGCCTTGTGCGGTAGTGCCGCTCGCAGGGATCTGTGCGGGGGGCGGGAGGTAACTTCCGTCCCTACCGCGACCCTCACCGAAGTATGTTCTGTCGTCCTCGACTGACTTGTTGTTCCCCAAAATATCGAAGGGCGTTTGTTTTCCTAAAATTTGGTTAACAGTAGCACCAAGAACCTTCGCCAATTTTTCCAATTTACCTGACGGTACTGGAGACGTACCGGATTCCCAGCGTTGATAGTTTGGTTGACTGATACCAAGAGCATGGGCGACCTGAGCTTGCGTCATACTTCTTAAGAGTCGAGCTTTTTGATTGCTGAGTAAATCATGTGTACCCCATAAATTGAATGTATATTATACGTATAATATACATTCAATTGAGATGTCAAGATTTTTTCTCAAAATCGGTCTGTTTGACCAAATCGAACATTGCGTAATATGAACCGAAGTCTTGCTATCGTATTTGTAGGAGTATTATCGCGCAATTGAAGTGCTTTTTCATGCTGCTCAATAGTTTGGGTTTGCTGAACATCTAAGTTGGTGATGAGCTGCTCTCGTTGCTCTAATTCGGCCGCTTGTTGATCAGCCGTCACCTGGAGTCCAGCCAGTTTTAAGCACTCGCGTATTCTCCGAGACGAATGCGAGGAAACTAGGTATCCTTTTTGGATACTACATATTCTGTGTAATGCGGAAGATTGGCTCCGGTGCGAGAGCAGACGAATTGATGGTCGGAAAACTGACACAAAAGCGCAAATCCTTACCCTCGTTAATGAAGGTGTAACCAATCCAAAAGAAATTGCTTTGATTATTAGGAAATCAAAGGCTTATGTTTGCCGAGTTTTAGCTGGTGAAAGAAACACTAAGCAATGATTGTACCTGTCGGTACTTTTTGGATTAATATTCTACTGTCCTTGAAGTTTGACACAGATAAGTACGCTTGCCGGTCAGGACAAATCGGAAGGATACGAAGAGTGACTAGTAGTAGTACTTGATTGTACTTTTTCTTCACTAAAAATGAAAAAAGCCCCGTAAGGAGCTTAAGTTCATATGGTGCCGAGAGCCGGAATCGAACCGGCACGCCTTTCAGCGCGGGATTTTGAGTCCCGTGCGTCTACCTATTCCGCCATCTCGGCAACGCAAGCAGCTATTATGACAGAGCCCAAAAACTTTTGCAAGCAGCTGCCGCCATTTTGCGTTGTCTGGATTGCCGCTTAGGTTTTGTAGCGCCCTGAGGATTTCATTACGGCTTTGATTTTTTCTTCCGCTTGCTCCAGCGCTACAGTGGGAGGGATTAACCCTGCTACTGCATCGTGAATCAGGATTCCTAGAATTTGTTCGTTGATGCTTGCCCACTCCGGAATGATGGGGCGCCAGTTGGGATTGGCGTATTCCAGTTGTTTGGCGAGCACCGCATATTCAGGGAAAATATTTTGCAGTTCTGGGTCATGCAAAGTGCTCATGCGCACGGGGATGCCGCCTTTTCTGGCCATGGCTTTTTCTGAGGTTTTTGCGGTTAGGCTGGCCAGAAGCTGCAGGGATCTGGCGGGTGCTCGCGTGTTCCTAGGCACTGCGATAGAAAACCCACCGGTCTCTGCGGAATAGATCGTTCCTTTCGGGTGTAAATCATAGGCGACCTTATCTTGCACCATGGATTTGACGGGGTCGTTAATGATGCCAAAAACAGTGGATGAATCCAGATACATGGCGGCATTGCCAGAAATGAAAGCATTGCCCATATCGGCAAAAAGATTGTCGAGGATGCCGCCAGGCGTGGTGGCGTTAATCGCTTTTAATACGTCTATCGCCTTGAGTCCGGCCGCGTTGTTGACACTCGGACGCCAAGTTTTATCGAATACTTCGCCACCAAAAGCGTTGAAGTGTAGCAGCCACGCATGAGTGATTTGATGGCCCCGGGCGCCTCTGCTGCAGAGTGGAATGAGGTTGGGTTCGTGTTTACGTATCATCGGCAAGAGTGCCAGCAATTCATCATAGGTGACTGGCGCCTTCCAGTTGTATTTTTGGAAGATATCGCTACGGTAGGCGAGGATGCTGGTGTCGGTGCCCAGTGGCAGTGCAAATAATTGGGCATTGGGTCCATCAAGATAGCCTTTGTCGCCGCCCACTTTGCCCGCAACGGTTAAATAGGCTGGGACAAAATCATTGATGTCATCGATCTTGAGTCGGCCTGATTTTTGTTCCTGGGATAAGTTGGTCAGAAGCTTCTTCGCGGCAAATTCTGTCTTCCATGCGGCGAGCATGATGATGAGGTCATACTTGCCTTGTTTTTTTTGTAATTCGGCTAGCTGAATGTTGCGCATGTCGAGATAGGGGAAAAGGTCAATCTCGATGGGAATGTTGCTAGTCGCGGATATGTGCTTGAGGCTTTGTTTGACGAGTTCAAAGTGCGGTAAGGACGGGATCATGATTCTGAGTGCATGATCGCTTGTTCCTGCCTGCGCTGAGGTAGAGATGGATGACAGCAATGGCATCAGCATGAAGGAACTTGCAGAGGCTTTGAGTAGCTGGCGACGACGTATCGATCTCATCTATTTACTCCATCATTTGGGTCGTTCTGGATTCTTGGCCGACCTATGTTTATGTCAGCAAGATAATAATTGTTTTATTTCATTTGCCGGTAGTGCATTTGAGCGTAACCAGCCCTGATACAAGTCGCAGCCCAGGTTAGCCAGGGATGCCAGCTGCTCTTCGGTTTCTACACCCTCTGCGATGACTTGCATGCCGAAATCATGCCCCAGCGTAGCAATGGCTTTGACGATGGCCATATCCTTGTGATTTTCATTCAGGCCGCTGACAAAACGCTGATCAATTTTGATGCGTTGCACCGGGAAATCACGCAAGTAGGTGAGCGATGCATAGCCGGTACCAAAGTCGTCGATGCTGACCCCAATCCCAAAAGCGTGTAGTTGTTCGAGGCAGCTTCTGGCGACCTCGGTATCTTGCATGATCATGGTTTCTGTGACTTCGATTTCCAATCTTTGCGGCGCGATTCCCGCCTGACGGATTGTATTAATCACGAAGTCAACAAAACCCGCCTGGAAAAATTGCAGACTTGAGACATTGACGCCAACGACAAAATTGTCCGGCATGCTCCATTGCGCAATGGTGTTGCAGACATCAACCAATACTTGATTGCCGATGTGGATAATCAGGCCTGATTCTTCTGCCGTCTTGATGAATTTTTTTGCAGAAATCAGACCATGGATAGGATGGTCCCAGCGCAGCAAACTTTCTACCCCGCATAATTGGTTGGTGTCTACCCGGTACTGTGGCTGGAAATGCGGAACGAAGCGGGATTCTTCTATGGATACCCGCATTTCTCTTTCCAGGCTGGTTTTTTTCTCTAGTTCGTCTGCAATTTCGCGGGAGAAAACCGTGTATTTGTTTTTGCCTCGTTCTTTACTATGATACATGGCGATATCCGCCTGTTTCATTAATACATCCACATCAGGCAAGCCATGTTCTGCAATAGCAATGCCTATGCTGGTGGTGAGATAGTAAGTGTGCTGACCCATGACCATCGGCGCGCAAACCAGAGAAAGAATTCTGTCGGCGATAGCGCGCAAATCAGATTCTGAGGCTAATTCTTCAACCAGGATAACGAACTCATCGCCGCCCAGGCGGGCAATGAAATCCCTGCTTTTTACCGCATTGCGCAGGCGCTGACCGATCTCGGCGAGTACCTGATCCCCGATATCGTGGCCGGCAGAGTCGTTGATAAATTTGAAGCGATCAAGATCAAGAAAAAGCAGGGCTAGCTTATTACCAGCCAAACGGGAATTTTCCAGCGCGTGTTCAGTGGCCAAACGCAAACTGGCCCTGTTGGCCAAGCCGGTGAGCGTATCCTGATAGGCAAGATGTTTAATTTTTTGTTCTGCCTGATATTTTTCGGTGACGTCCATCGCGATGATGCGCAAGGTGGAGCCTGGTTCGGTGTTGCTGGAGTCAATAATCAGATTGATCCACGATGTGGATGCACCGGTGATTTGTACGATTTGGTGTGTATGGAGCGCGGTCTCCATTGCCGCGTAGACGATGTCGTTAAAGATAAAGGCATCTTCAGGATCAACGTGCTGCAGAATTTGCGCCAGCGTCTCGACCTTTTCTTCCTGGCTTAGGCCGAATAGGGCCTGAATGTTTCCGGTCAGTGCCGTTACTTGCCGTAATCCATCTAGCTGAAAACTCCCCATTCTTGCCAGGCGTTGCGTTTCAAGCAGTGAGTTTTCGCTGACGTGCAAGGCACGTGTCATTTCCCTTGCGAGGCGGTTGGCTATTTTTCCTGTCTGGACCGTAACGTAGATGAATCCGGTCGCAAAAATGGAAAGAAGCGAGCCAATGATGGCAATTAACCAGACGATATTTCTATCCGCGATGTCGTCACTTGTTTGTATTTCATAACGCATTTGCCATTTTTTTCCGGGAACTGCCAGAGGCAATGTAAATGTATGCGTCTTGGGAAAAAAATTGAGTTCTGGTTTTGGGGATTGTTTGCCGGCTATGTCGATATCCAGCGTTTCATTTTCCATCCCTGTTCCTGAGAGGACGGCATGGGTTAAGTGCAAATTGGTTGCATCAAATAGGTGGTGCAACAATTTATCAATAGCAATGACCGTAGTAAAGGTCCCGCTGAAGGCGATTTTACGTTGTGTCACAGAGCGAACAGGCAACCCGGCTTCATACACGGGAATAGAAAAGATGATGTCTTTTCCTTTAACGATAGCGTGATTGTCATTGACCATGAAAGACAGTGGTTGGCCAAGTTCTTTCATTCGCTTGCTACCGGTGGAAAACCATTTTTCCAGATTAAGTCCGTGAACGTTTTCCAGCGTCTGTCGTGGTTCCATATACAGCGCCACTAGCGCATCTTCACCGGGTACTTTGTCCTGGATCTGAAATTTTGGATAACCGCGCACGTCGACAGTTGTGTCGGTTTTAACTGCGTTTTCAAAAGTGGCAAAGTCGTGAAAACTCACTCTTTTGGAAAAAAGTTTGGCGACTAACCAAGGTTGGTTTTCTATTTTTGCAAAAGAATGGAATGCGTAACGATCGAAGTTGGGAGAGATATTGTAAAGACTGACAAAGGATTCCAGCCGGGAGACTTCATGCTCCAGCTCATTTTGTACGTTGGCATGATGTTGAAAAACGTTTTCCTGCAGCCGGCGTTGGGCATTTTCTTGTGAGGCTTGAAACGTGAGCCAGCATAACCATGCAGTAATAGAGAAAAATACTGCTGCAGTCAGTGCCGCAGCAGGTATTGCTTTAATATTAAAAAATTTCGATACGGAAAACTGATTCATAGTGGCGTCGCCATCACGACTTTTGCATATGTTGACGGTCTGCTCATGACGTCTCTGGCGCTGCCCCAATAATTTACAGACGGAATGCTTGAGGCGTGATTGAGATGAAGCGGCATGTTATTTTTTTCGATAAAGCGAGAAGAACTCGTCTTTGTCAGAGGCACGATGGCCTTCCCATAGCAAATCCCATTTACCGGGATATTGATCCACCGATACTTGTGCAGTGATTGGCGTGCGTCTCTTGCTTTGCAGAAGTAACACATCGCAGTTTTGTTCAGAAAAGCCAGCGAAATGAAGTTGGCCGAAGTAGGCAAACGAGGCGCGTTGTGACGCACCTACATTACTGTCAATGCAACGATAAGACTCAGTCAGTTTTTCCGTGATTTGTGCCGAAACGGCGGCATAGCTGACACGATGATTGATCAATGGAAGCCATAGTGTCATTAGCAATAACCAGCATAAAATGACGCCGCCGCTGGAGAGCACGACAGCACGCAATAACACGGAAGGCTGACGAGAAATGCGCCAGTAAACCAGGCGGAACCATAAAAAACTGACCGTCAGTGCGATGGCAAACGTGAAGAAATTAAATTCTGGTTGGTAGCCTGGCGCCCAGCTCAAGACTTTTCTTGCAATATTTGTTGGCCATCCAGTTTGTTCTGCAATCCAACCTAGCCAAACGATTGCTGCCACACCAGTCAAGACGGTAACTGAAAACCAGTCCACGGCGTTAATGGCGCTGCGTTTCATTGTCGGCAGGCCGAATGCGGCCAGGATTGCCAACGGCGGCAGTATGGGTAAAAGTATGCCTTCTTCCGGAAAATTGTTGATCAGTGCCAGGAGCATAAAGCAAACTAAAAATGCCACTGGCAATGAGATGTGCAAGGCACGTTCCTGTTTGCGCCAGGCATATATTGCCCAGGCAGCAAATGGCCAGGCTGGCCACGCAAACCAGATACCATACTTAAAAAAATAGGTGATGCTGGCAAGAGAAGGGAAACTGATTTGCCGGTAATTCCACAGCATCCACGACTGGTACGGTGAACTATCAAAAGGATGGAGTAGATTAATCGCAACGAGCCAGCTACCGGCCACCACTGCTGCGACAGGCAGGGTTAAGCTGATGAGTGCAATGTATTGCTTTTGCTCTCGATAAATGCACAGAAAAATTAAACTGATGAACAAGGCGGCAGGCAGTACCCAGCCTCGCGTCAATATCAGTAAACCGAAAATGAACCCAAGCTTGAGCGCCGTGCGTCTGGCTGGCGCATCAAATAATCTTGCGCATAGGTACAAGGCATAGGCGACAAGTGAAATGTGCAGCGTTTCTGCACTGGTTTCGTGGCTGCGCACCAGTAAGCCCAGGCAACCAAGATAAATCAGTAAGGCGCCGTCGGCTAAGGTTCGGCCAAAATCTTTGGGCTCTGGCTGACCGCCAAATGCCAGCTTAAGTGGCTGCGCTTCAGACCTGCGACCGAGTAAGTACGTGGTGTACCAGACCGATACCGCGCCCAGTATGAAAAAAAATCCGGTTGACAGGCGTGCCGCCATGGGGTCGCCGAGCAACCAGCCGAATAATTTGATGCAGAGCGCACCGCACCAGAATGCCAAGGGGCCTTCTTCCGGCATGGGCATGCCAACAATATGTGGCCAGAGCCAGTCGTTCAGGTTGCCATGCGCCATTGTCCACATGATGCCAAAACTGGCGGCGTCATTTTCGCCTTTCCAGGGATCACGGCCGATCAGACCAGGCAGGATGTAGAGCATGCATAAAGCAAGAATGCTCCAGCGCGGGAGTGCATTGGTTGCAGCGGCGGGAAGGCGGACTGGCTTCATATCTTCCGGAAATGAGTGACTAATTTATGTAAAAAAGGCAGCCCAGGCTGCCTTTTTTATTCACACAACAGATCTGATGAATCTTATTCTGCAACGGAAGTTTTGGAACCAACGGAACCGAACTTCTTACGGAATTTATCAACACGACCAGCGGTATCAACAATTTTGTGTTTACCAGTGTAGAAAGGATGAGATTCAGATGAAACCTCGATCTTGACTAACGGATATTCTTTACCTTCAAATTCCATTTTGTCACGTGTGTTGATTGTCGAACGTGTAATGAATTTGAAATCGTTGGAAACATCGTGGAACAGAACTTCACGATAGTTTGGGTGTATGCCATCTCTCATGCTTGCCTCGAAAAAAAGATCGGTAGCCAATACTCACTTCGTCGGTCGCCTAGCTTCTTGACCCGATTGTGTACCACTTGCCTGGTTAAAAAATACCTGTGGCTTAATGCCAGTCGCGGATTATACAATAAAATCAATTGCTTGCGGGGTAAGACTACGCATGTTGAATGATGCATTAAGCATCTTGACTGTTTTTTATGCGAATGAAAAAGGCTTCCCGCAGGAAGCCTTTTTATTCAGAATCACCTTTGCGATGGTGGGCAGAAGTGTGATTTTTCTTGTGTTTCCGCTGCGTTTTCGCCGCTTATTACAACTTAAGTTAGGCTCCAGACATGCTCGATTTTGGTCCAGGCTTGTTCTGACTTGCCATCTTTTGTTGCGGGAGAATATTTGCAGGCGCTGTAAATCTTGACCGCTGCCTTGTCTAAAGTCTTGGAGCCGCTGGATTTCTCTAATTTTGAATCTGCGACTGTGCCATCTGCAGCAACCAGTAATGAGAGCGAAACCACGCCAGCTTCTTCATTGATTAATGCGGCTTTTGGGTATTCGAATTTGCCACATGTACTTCTTTCAAGTACCGGCGCTTTGTCGGCCGCGATGACTATCGTTGCGCTGCTAGCCAAAAGTAAGGCAATTACTAATTTCGTCATTTTCATAAAAATCCCAATATAGAGCCGTCTGAATAGGTGATTCGCTTTGATGGAAGTGGGAAGTCGACACCTGTAACAACTTTCCGATCAGCGAGTAGGCGCGCATCTTAACAATAAAAATTCCGTACGGCAACATAATATTGTTTTGGATTTCCCTTATATTGCGCTTAGTTTTAGAGCTTACGCAAAATTGTCCCGGCTAGGCGTGCTGACGCAGGCAGTACACCTGTACGACAAGTCGGCACAACAACGCTGGGGCGGTTTTGCGCAAGTCCTATTTTTATCACGTCAGGATTTTTTTAGCGGTGGGCGCGCCACTAACCCCGCTAGAAACATGTCGATCATGCCTTCCGCATGCTTTTCCAGGTCATAACCATTGGTGTCGATCAGCCATTCATGTATCAACCCTATCAGATACGAGTGTATGGCTTGCATGGCGATGAAGGTATCGGTGGCCTGTGGCAATTTGCCTTGCGTTACGGCATCGAGCAAAATCGATTCCATCTGCGACAGGCATTCTGCGCGTTTTTCCTGTTCAAGCGTGAAAAACACCATATCTTCAGTTTTTTCACAGCGATGGAAAATAATGTCGAATACTTTTCTTTGGCGTTGATTGCTGGCGACATGCTTGAGAAAGTGAATGGTCATTTGCCTGAGCGCTATCAATGGCTCCTTGTCCGGTGCATTGATGATCTCCTTGAGCAAGGCATCCATCGGCAAAAAAGCACGATCGCACAT
Organism: Undibacterium sp.; assembly: GCA_030645915.1. Lineage (GTDB taxonomy): Bacteria > Pseudomonadota > Gammaproteobacteria > Burkholderiales > Burkholderiaceae_D > Undibacterium. The sequence goes on along the minus strand of JAUSNO010000028.1, from coordinate 123,924 downwards.
GGCCTGGAACAGGGCGGTTTTATCCTTGAAGTGCCAGTAAATGGCGCCGCGCGTCATGCCGGCAGCAAGTGCAACATCGTTAAGCGTGGTTCTGGTGACGCCTTTTTCGCTGAAAACTTGTTCGGCGGCATCTAACAGCGAGATGTATGTTTCCTGCGCTTCTTCTTTGGTTTTTCGGGCCATGCTATGTTTCCTTGGTTGGCGCTTCGACGTGAGCCCCTTATTTTCTATGAATGCGCGATGATGGTCTGTCCCGCAAAAATGAGCAATGCTTTCTTTCTGAGAAGTGGCACGCCCAGCACGCACTGTCCATGCGGGTTTCCAGCCTATATGCTCTGTAACCCGCATGGATAGTGCGCTCCGCCTAGTGCGCTCCGCCTAGTGCGTGTTGAGGCATGCGTAGCAAGAAATTCTTGATGATCATGCCATGCAAGGCGCTTCTTGCTGTTGAATCAGATTCAAGTGCAATACAAAGATTGATGGGGTAGCCATAAGAATCTTGCTTTGACGTGAAACTCACTTATTCTGTTATGAAAAATAATAAAAAATATTCGTAAATTTATTTACAAACATCCATGAATGTATATAATAGCACACCGTCCCTCATTTGCAGCCATTTAGAAGAAAGAATCTGTCATGCGCGCTTCTAGCAACATTCCATCGCCCCGTACCTCCTTCACTCACAATGCCGCTCACTTTTCCCTTTACCGGGTTCTTGGGGTGGCTTCCATTAGCTTGCCATTACTATTATTGTCCGCATGTGGCAAACAAGACGGCGCAGCCAATGCTGCACCAGGAAATATGCCGCCACCAGAAGTGAACATCGTCACGGTGCAGGCCAGAAATCTGGCCATGAATTTTGAATATGTGGGGCAAACCGCCGGATCGAGTGAGACCGAAGTGCGTGCGCGTATTTCAGGCATTTTGGAGAGCCGCCTTTACGAAGAGGGCTCAAAAGTAAAAGCCGGAGCGGTATTGTTCCAGATCGATCCGGGCACTTATCAAACCCAGCTGGCATCGGCGGAAGCTGCGGCAGGTGTGAGCGAAGCGAAACTTAATCAGGCAAAACGCGAATTCGCGCGACTGGCGCCTCTGGTAGCAGAGAAAGCCATCAGTCAAAAAGAATTTGACGACGCCAAATCTGTCCTGGAAAGCGCTGAGGCCGGTTATAAACAGGTTCGCGCACAAGTGAACGAAGCCAAGCTCAATCTTGGCTACACCAAAGTGGTTGCACCTATCTCCGGCGTGACCGGGATTGCCAGCAAATCCAACGGCAGTTTGGTGACGCCGGCAGATAGTTTGCTCACGACCATCGTGCAAACTGATCCGGTCTACGTCAATTTCAGCATACCTGAAACTGACTTTTTGAAGGTGAGCCAAGAACTGGGCAGCGGCAAGCTGGCATTGCCTGGCAAGCGTGCGAATAACGGCAGCCTGGCGTTCGACGTCAAACTCAAGCTCGCTGACGGCAGCGTTTACCCAACTAATGGCAAGATGAATTTTGTCAGCGAGAGGGTTAATCCTGCCACTGGCGGTTTTGATGCGCGCGCCCAGATTCCTAATCCGGATGGAAATTTGCGCCCCGGCCAATTTGTCCGCGTTCTCTTGAATGGTGCCACGCGTACAGCGGCGACCGCTGTGCCACAGCGTGCCGTGATCGACGGGCCGATGGGCAAGATGGTATTTACCGTGTCGCCCGACAACAAGCTGGCGCCCAGACCGGTTGAACTGGATGGCTGGTCAAATGGCGAATGGATCGTGACTAAAGGCTTGCAAAGTGGCGACCGGGTATTGGTTGACGGCTTCATCAAAGCGCATACCCCGGGCATGACGGTAACGCCGGTTGCCCTGGTAGTTAAAGCCGGGCAGGGCGCAGAAGTCACGGCTGGTGCGCCAGCTGCACCGGCAACATCGAATAACAAGCCTGCTGTCGACGCTGCCAGCCCAAAAGCGGCTCACTAAGCTGACCCCTACGCTCAAGCTACCAGGAATCAAACATGTTCTCTAAATTTTTTATTAACCGACCGATTTTTGCGACGGTGTTGTCGCTGATTATCGTACTCACCGGTTTGGCCGCCTTGCGCGTCCTGCCGATCTCACGCTACCCTGAAATTTCTCCGCCGGTCGTCAATGTGACTGCCGTTTATCCTGGCGCTTCTGCTGAAGTGGTCGAACGCACCGTTGCCGCACCGATTGAAGAACAGATCAACGGCGTCGAACACATGCTATTTATGGATTCGACTTCCTCCGCTGATGGCCGGGTATCGATCAACGTGACTTTTGAAGTCGGTACTGATCTTGATATAGCTGCTGTCAATGTCAACAATCGGGTGCGCCAAGCGGATGCTAAATTACCGCAAGAAGTTCGCCGCCAGGGTGTGACAGTGTCGAAGAGTTCATCGAATTTCCTGGTGGTTGCGGCCTTATTCTCACCTGACAACCGATACGATGCCTTGTACCTGTCGAACTATGCGACACAACACGTGCTGGATGCTTTAAAGCGGGTGCCAGGCACCACCAATATTCAAATTTTCGGCGCGAAAGATTACGCAATGCGCATCTGGATGCGTCCTGATCGTATGGCGCAATTGGGCGTGACAGTCGGTGATATTTCGAACGCGATTACCGAGCAAAATGCGCAGTACGCGGCAGGTAAAGTGGGTGCTCCGCCAAATAATACCGAAGAATTGACGATGACCGTCACTGCGAAAGGTCGCTTGCTGGAGCCATCGGAATTTGCCAATATCATCGTGAAGACGGCCAAAGGCGGCGCGACGATTCGTGTCAAAGATGTGGCACGGATAGAACTCGGCTCCAAGGATTACAATCTGAATGGCCGCGTCAATGGCCATCCATCTGCCAACATTGGTGTCTTCTTGCAGACCGGAGCGAATGCATTAGATACACGCAAAGCGATTGAAACTACGTTGCAAGAACTTAAAGCGAAGTTTCCTGAGGGGATGGAATACGCGACTCCTTACGACACCACACCATTTGTGACGGAATCGATCGCCGAGGTATTAAAAACCTTGGGTGAGGCGATGATCCTGGTGTTCATCGTTGTGTATGTCTTCTTGCAAAGCTGGCGCGCTACCATCATTCCAACGCTGGCGGTACCGGTATCTTTGATTGGTACGATGGCTGGCTTGCACCTGCTCGGCTACAGTATCAATACCCTCACTTTATTCGGTATGGTGCTGGCAATTGGTATCGTGGTCGATGATGCGATTGTGGTGCTGGAAAACGTCGAACGTCTAATGAACGAAGAAGGAATGTCACCAAAAGAAGCAGCGATTGAGGCGATGCATGAAGTGACTGGCCCGGTCATTGCGATTGTGCTGGTGCTGGTTGCGGCCTTTGGTCCGATTGCTTTTCTGGGTGGTTTGGCAGGTGAGTTGTATCGCCAATTCTCAGTGACGATATCGATTGCGGTAGTGTTGTCCGGCGTAGTCGCGTTAACGCTGACACCGGCTTTGTGCGCGCTCTTGCTTAAGCCGGGCGCAGAACAGCATAATCGTTTTTTCACCTGGTTCAATGGCGCTTTTTTACGTCTGACCAAACGCTACACCAACGGCGTCACGTTTTTCCTGAGACGTTCCGTATTAGGTGTCCTGCTGTTCGGTGGCATGCTGGTGGTAACCGGCGTACTGTGGAAAGCTGTGCCGGGTGGATTGGTACCAGATGAAGATCAGGGTTATTTCATCGGTGCTGCGATCATGCCTGATGGTGCGTCACTGGCGCGTACAGATGCGATGGTGCGACAAGTCGAAGACATCATGAAAACCAATAAAAATATTGATACCACCTTTGCGTTGGTTGGTTTGGATTTCCTGGGTGGTGGCGGTTTGAAATCTTCCGCAGCAACCATGTTCTTTCCTTTGAAACCTTGGGACGAGCGTAACCAATCAGCCCAGCAGATGGTTGGCGAAGCCTATATGAAAACAGGTGGCATCAAAGAAGGTATGCCATTGTTTTTTAGCCCACCGGCGATTCAGGGCTTGGGGCAAACAGGCGGGTTTGAGTTTTACCTGCAAAATAAAGGTGAAGGTGGCGTCAAGCGATTGGCCGAACTCTTGCCCGCATTGCTTGCCGAAGCCAATAAACAGCCTGAACTGGCTGGCGTGCAAACCTTATGGCAAGCCAATTCGCCGCAGTTATTTGTCGATGTCGATAATGAAAAAGCACGCTCCATGGGGGTTGCACTTTCCGATATTTACAACACCCTGTCTGCAACCATGGGAAGCTATTATGTGAATGACTTTAATAAGAACGGCCGCACTTACACCGTGCAGCTGCAGGCTGAAGGCCAGTTCCGTGCGAAACCGGATGATATTGGTAGCATGTATGTGCGATCCGCTACAGGTCAAATGATACCGGTGCGTGCATTTACGACGATACGCTTTATTGCCGGGCCAGATTCGGTACAGCATTTTAATGCTTTGCCATCGATCAAAATTCTGGGTGGTGCGAAACCCGGCTATAGCTCAGGGCAAGCAATTGCTGCAATGGAGCGCGTCGCTAAAACGGTCTTGCCGACGGATATGGGTTACGACTGGGGCGGCGCTTCGTTTCAGGAAAAACGTACCAGCAATGCCGCAGGTATCGCCATTGGCGCTGGTGTCTTGATGATCTTTTTGATTCTGGCGGCACAATATGAAAAATGGTCATTACCGTTCTCGGTCTTACTGGCGATGCCGTTTGGTATCTTCGGTGCGTTGCTGGCGGTGTACTTGCGTCACTTTAACAATGACGTCTATTTCCAGATCGGCTTAGTGACTTTGCTCGGTTTATCGGCAAAAAATGCGATTTTGATTGTTGAGTTTGCCGTGATGAAAGTGCATGAAGGCTATGCGCCAGTAGCTGCGGTATTAGAGTCGGCACGCTTGCGTTTCCGTCCCATCTTGATGACCTCGCTGGCGTTCATTCTAGGGGTGGTTCCCTTGGCTTTTTCTCACGGTGCAGGTGCCGCGGCAAGGATGTCGCTTGGAACTGGTGTGCTGGGCGGAATGTTGGCGGCGACCTTCCTGGCGATATTCTTTGTACCTCTGTTCTTTAAACTGATTAACGATAGGCGGTTCAAAACGACAGAAGAAGATTTCGATCACCCGGTTCACATATTGCACAACGCGCCTGTCATCGTTGTGAAGGAATAACAATGTCTAGATCAAAATTAGTGTTAAGCGTTCTTGCTGCCAGCCTGACGTTGGCAGGCTGTGGTTCTCTCGGTATTGCGGTGGGGCCTGATTATCAGCGGCCGGTACTGGAAACGCCCAAGACTTGGGTAGCCCTGCCAGCGCAGGATAAGGCTGCTGCCAACGTCAATTTATTGTCTTGGTGGAAGAGCTTTCAAGACCCTGTGCTCAATAGCCTGCTCGATGAGGCTGTCGCCAATAATCAGGATCTGGTATTGGCCGCAGGCAGGATAGAAGAAGCCAGAGCAACCGCAACTGGCACGCGTTCGAACCGTTTTCCGGTTGTTGATGCGACGTTGAGTGGCAATAAAAGTCGCACCAGCGAGAACGCCGGTAAGTTGGCCGCTGGTGCCAATCCTGTCAGCAAGGATTTTCAAGTCGGCTTGAACGCCTCGTATGAAATCGATTTTTGGGGAAAATTGGCGCGTGCCGATGAGGCTTCCAGGGCGCGTTTATTGGCGCAGGAAGCGAATCGCGGTCTGGTGCAAAGCAGTTTGTATTCGGCTCTGGCGCAAAATTATTTCGCTCTGCGTGCTTATGATGCTCAGGCTGCATTGTCAGAATCCGCCTTGACCACGCGCCAGGAAAATCTGCGTTTGCAGCAAAAACGGTTTTCTGCCGGATCAGTGGGCGAACTTGATCTGCATCTGGCGGAATCAGAAGCCGCTGCCGCCGAGATCAGTCTGGCACAGGCAAAACAGGCGCTTGCCAATACCGAGTCTGCATTGGCGGTTTTGTTAGGTCGTTCGCCAAGTGCGATTGCCCAGCCGCTTATCGTCCGCGGTAGCAGTATAGATGCGCTATATCAGCAGTTAACTCTGCCATCAGATTTGCCGTCGGATTTACTCAATCGCCGCCCGGATATCATTGTGGCTGAGCAGGGTTTGGTCGCGGCGAATGCGGACGTGGGGCAGGCCAAGGCGCAGTATTTCCCTAGCGTGAAATTGACCACGGGTATCGGCGATGAATCTCGTGTGTTTCAGGATTTGTTTAATCCGGCTTCTTTATTGTGGAACATTGGTGCAAACCTGGTGCAGCCCGTGTTCCGTGCCGGTGCCATCGGTGCGGTAGTGTCGGCTGCCGAAGCACGTAAGACACAAGCGCTGGCACAGTATGTACAGACCGTGCAGGGCGCTTTCCGTGATGTGCATGATGCTTTGACGAATACCAGCGCCAACCAGCAGATTTACGCTGCCAGCAATCGTCGGGTTATCGCATTGAAAGATTCATTGCGTCTGGCCGATCTGCGTTATAAAAACGGCTATAGCAGCTATCTTGAAGTGCTGAGCGCGCAACGCGATTTATTGCAGGCAGAAGCGAGTCTGATCGATACCAAACGCGCGCATTTGAGCGCGGTGGTGAGTATCTATAAAGCGGTAGGTGGCGGTTGGGATAAACCGTCGAGTTTGGCTGCAAAGTAATTAATGTTGCGTATTCGTTGCGTATTCGCTGGGATCAGAGCTAAAAGGCATGACATGAGCTAGAAAGTTCATTCTGTTGCATCGCCAGCAAGCACTGTTCATGCGCCTTACCGAGGCAATGCCTTGGAAAGGCGCATGGATAGTGCGCGCCGCCTAGTGCGCTGCAGGCCTGCCGTATTTTAATTTTTACATGATGCATCAGAATAAAAAAAGCCGCGACCAGATTGGTTGCGGCTTTTTTTATTCCAGCTGACTAGGCGGAATTACCCGCCGCGCCGCATCATTTCGAAAAACTCTGCATTGTTTTTAGTCGCCTTCATCTTGTCGAGGATGAACTCCATCGCTTCGATCTCGTCCATGCTATACAGCAGCTTGCGCAAGATCCAGATTTTTTGTAGTTGATCAGGCTTGATCAGCAATTCTTCACGACGCGTACCGGATTTGTTCAGGTTGATCGCTGGGTACACGCGCTTCTCGGCGAGGCGGCGTTCCAGATGGACTTCCATGTTACCGGTACCCTTGAACTCTTCATAAATCACGTCATCCATGCGGCTACCGGTTTCGATCAGGGCAGTGGCGATGATGGTGAGTGAGCCGCCTTCTTCGACATTACGTGCCGCACCGAAGAAACGCTTAGGACGTTGCAATGCATTCGCATCGACACCACCGGTCAGCACTTTGCCAGAGGCAGGGATCACCGTATTGTAGGCACGTGCCAGACGGGTAATCGAGTCAAGCAGAATGACGACGTCTTTCTTCATTTCGACCAGGCGCTTGGCTTTTTCCAAGACCATCTCGGCGACTTGCACGTGACGCGTTGCCGGTTCATCAAAGGTCGACGCCACGACTTCACCGCGTACCGAACGCTGCATCTCGGTCACTTCTTCCGGACGCTCGTCGATCAGTAAGACGATCATGGTGACATCAGGATGATTCGTCGTAATCGCATGCGCAATGTGTTGCAGCATGACCGATTTACCGGATTTTGGTGACGCCACCAGCAAGCCGCGTTGGCCTTTGCCGATAGGCGCGATCAGGTCGATGATACGGCCGGTGGTGTTTTCTTCACCACGCATATCACGTTCCAGTTGCAAGACCTTGTTCGGGTGCAGTGGCGTTAAGTTTTCAAACAGGATGCGGTGTTTCGAGGCTTCTGGCGCTTCGCCATTGACCTTGTCGACTTTGACCAGGGCAAAGTAGCGCTCACCGTCTTTGGGAGTACGTACTTCACCTTCGATCGAATCGCCGGTGTGCAGATTAAAGCGGCGGATCTGCGAGGGCGAGATATAAATATCGTCGGTGGATGCCATGTAACTGGCATCGGGCGAGCGCAGGAAGCCAAAGCCGTCAGGCAATACTTCGAGGGCGCCATCGCCAAAAATTTGTTCGCCGGATTTGGCGCGTTTTTTAAGGATCGCGAACATGAGTTCTTGTTTGCGCATCCGTGCGGCGTTGTCTATGTCTAAGCTGACGGCCATTTCTAGCAAGGCTGAGACGTGTAACGCCTTTAATTCTGATAAGTGCATGTTGAGTGTCCCGAGACGGGAGGTAGAGGTGGGGGAGTGAACAGAAGTGAACTACAGGATGGTGTTTATGAATATTCCCGACTATTTATCAGGATTGTATTCTCAAAAATGTCTTTAAGTGTCTACGTCTTCAATATTTTTTCAAGCGACACATACGCATCGCTTGATGTCTAGAGCCGCATCTTACCTTAAATATTACTATCGATAAAGGATGTCAGTTGACCTTTTGAAAGCGCGCCTACTTTTTGCGCTGCAGCTACACCGTTCTTGAACAGAATAAGAGTAGGAATGCCACGAATGCCGAATTTGGCAGGGACAGCCTGATTGGCATCCACATCTAATTTGGCAATGATAACTTTACCATCATATTCCTTGGCAACTTCTTCAAGAATAGGCGCGATCATCTTGCATGGACCACACCATTCAGCCCAGAAATCGACTAATACAGGTTTGTCGGATTTTAAAACGTCAGCTTCAAAAGAAGCGTCGCTTACGTATTTGATGTTTTCGCTCATGGATTTCTCGGTGAGAGGGATAATTTAAAGGGTAATAGCGCTACAAGACTGCAGCACTTCCGGTTCAAGGACCTGCCTGACATAATAGGCTTCAACAGGGGCCAACAGCTTTTTATCTGTAGGCAATCTGTGGCAATTCAATGGTGCTGATCAACGAATCTTATTCGAGCAACATTGCTATTGGTCATGTTAAGCGGCAAAGTATCGTTCAAATAATAACCTATTTTTCGAAAAAGTGCGTCAATCACTATTAATTTGGATTCACTGTCGCATAAAATGTTTATTCGTTCGGCAAATTCATCGCCGTTGTAGTGCAATCTCACTCTTCAAATTTCTCCTCATGCGCCATCCTCCAGAGTTAGTTGCAGCATCCGCCCAGTTTTGGAAGCAAGTAGCTCACAGATTTGCCGAATTGAGCAAAATACCGGCATGGTCAGCAAACACAGGGAAGGATTATTCCGCCATCAGGGTGGTTGTGCCAACCTTTGAGCATGCGCAATTATTTCTTCAGGCATTGACTAAAGAAATACCTGGCAACTTTATTCCGCCGCGCATCAATACCATGTTCGCGTGGCTGGAGATGTCTCCACCGTTACCGGATCTGCCACGGGTCAGTGCCAATAGCGAACGCCTGATGAGCCTGTATGCGCAGTTGCGAGAACAGGCGTGGTTAAAAACCTTATTTGGCGCTAAGCGAAATACTGACCTATTGCCTCTGGCACAAACTTTATTGAACTTGGCCGACGAATTGACGCTAGCCTTATTGCCAACCGTGAATTCAGACAAACTTGAATTGGAAAAACGCTGGCACTTGGCGTTAGCGCAGTTGCCTTTGCCAGTACAAAAAATAGTCTCTGACGAGACACAGCTGGTCTGGAGTATCTGGCAAAGTCAGCTTGACTCACAGGATGCAATCGTTCAGCGTTATCAAAAAATGATGCAGATAGCGAAGTCAGCGCAGGGGCCGTTGCTGTGGATTACACCCTCCGCACCTGATGCGATGGAGCAGGCTTTTCTCGATACCTATCAACTGCTGCAGCCGGTTCTGGCAATGAATATTGACTGGCACTACGCAAGCTTGCCGTCAACATACGCATCTGCCTGGCCCGATTTGATGGACGCAGAACAGAAGCGTATTGAAGTAACTGATTCTGCACATGCGGATATGTCGAACGTTCGGCTATACGAGGCCGGTTCGTTAGAGGATGAGGCGCAAACTGCGGCGCAGACGATCATTGAATGGCTGCAAGAAGGAAAGCAAAAAATAGCCGTGATCGCGCAAGATCGCGTCGTGGCGAGGCGCATCCGCGCTTTGCTTGAGCGGGCAAGCGTCCATGTTGCCGACGAAACCGGGTGGAAATTATCGACAACGCGCGCCGCTGCCGCACTCGCCGCCTGGTTTGAAGTTGTCGCGACCCGGGCTGACACTATTGCATTGCTGGACCTGCTGAAATCCCCTTACCTCCACATCAATCTGCCAGACGCCGGCAGTCAACATGCTGCTGCCATGATCAAGGCGGACCATGTCATGGCAATTGAACTTGCACTGCGCAAATCCAACGTACTCGGCGGTTGGGACGCGGTGCTTGCGGCACTCGATCATCTGCCGGCAGAAAAGCATTGGGTGGCGACAATAGCACGCCAGGCAGGAAAATTTACCGCGCGTAAAAGCCTGAAAGAATGGACTGCGGTGAGTTTGCAACTGATGGCTGAACTCGGTTTGCAAGCGAGCATGCAAGAAGAGAGCGCCGGAAATCAAATCCTCCAGATGCTGCAGGCATTAAACGGCGATTGTCAGCACATGGATGCCTCCTTCTCTTTTGCCGAGTGGCGTGCTTTTGTCAATCTTCAGCTGGAGAGTGCGCCATTCATTTCGATCAGAATGGATAAGCGCGTCGTGATGCTACCGTTGAATGGCGCGCATTTGAGGTGTTTCGATGCAGTATTTATCGTCGGTGCAGATGCGACGCATTTGCCATCCCGCGCAAAAGAAGTGCTATTTTTTACTAACGCCGTGCGGCGTGAATGTGGACTGGTCACCAGAGAAACCAGGCAGCGGCAGCAATTGCGCGACTTTGCAGAAGTGTTGCTATCAAATTCTGAAGTTGTCATTTCATGGCAAGGCCAGCACGACGGCGAACACAATTCCGTTAGCCCATGGATAGCACAACTGAATTTGACACTGGAACGCAATGGGCTGAAAAAATTGACCTTGCACGATGTCAGTATTCCGCAGCACACACTGCAATCACATCTTGCCCTTAGGCCTGCACCTAGCGCGCCTGAGCTCACTCCGGTGAATCTGTCCGCTAGTGGCTACAGCAGTCTGGTTGCCTGCCCCTACCAATTTTTTGCCGGCAGGATGTTGAAACTGAGCGCTATCGATGAATTATCCGATATGCCGGAAAAGCGTGACTACGGCGACTGGCTGCACGCCATACTCAAGACCTACCATGACAGTTTGCAGGCCGAGCCAGCCCATGACAGAGAACAGTTATTGCGAGAAGTGTCGCAGACCTTGTTTGATCAGGTACTGGAAAAAAGCCCTGCGGCACTGGGCTATAGCGTGCGCTGGGATAAAGTCATTCCTGCTTACGTGAAATGGGCCAATGAGCGAGAGGCCGCCGGATGGAAGTTTGAAATTGGCGAAGTGTGGCGCGAGCATCAGCTTAGTTGGGACAACGGCGAAATTTTGTTACGCGGACGTATAGACAGGATCGACCACAATGCCGAGGGCGAAAGAGCTGTGCTTGACTATAAAACTAAAACCGCTACCGCATTAAATAAACGATTGAAAGAAGCGGAAGATCACCAATTGGCATTTTACGGATTACTCTCAGAGCATCCGGCTAACGCAGCCAGTTACGTCGCACTTGAACTGGATAGAGAAAAAACTGGTGATGTAGCAGCAAAGGATTTTGCGCAGTGGACGCTAGCTTTGAAGCAGTCGATTATTCATAACATGCAGGCAATTAAACTAGGCGCAGCAATGCCGGCACAAGGTGTCGAATCTGTTTGCCAGTATTGCGATATGCGTGGTCTGTGCCGCAAGGGAGCCTGGTAATGAACGACATGAAAGTGACATCGCGTCCGGAAGCCTATGAAGTTAATGGACAGCCTGCCGACGCCATGCGTTTTACTGCGGCCGCTTGCGACCCCGCGCATTCGGTGGTGGTAGAAGCTTGCGCAGGTAGCGGTAAGACATGGTTACTGGTGGCGCGCATGTTAAGACTGTTGCTGAATGGCGCCGAACCGGCAGAGCTGTTGGCAATTACTTTTACGCGTAAAGCTGCACAGGAGATGCGCTGGCGCTTGATGGAGCTGCTGCATGAATTGGCATTGGCGGATGCCGCGACCGCGGGTAATCTGCTGCGTGAGCGTGGTGTAAAGGAAGATGAGTTAACGCTGCTGGTTCCCAGGGCACAACGTCTGTATGACAAGCTACTATCGAGCACCCAGGGCTTGGCGATGGATACGTTTCATAGTTGGTTCGGGCGCCTGATACAGCTTGCTCCGCTCAGCTCTGGTGTGCCGCATGGATTTAATTTATTGGAAGCGACAGCAGAATTGCAAAGAGAAGCCTATGGCCAATTAATGCAATCATTGAAAGATCCGGGCAACGCAGAAATCAAGGACGCCTTGCTGCACCTGTATCATGAAGTGGGCGATTTTAACGCCAAAAAAATGCTGGATGCTTTTCTGGATAAGCGGGCCGAATGGTGGGCATCGAACCAAAATCGATCAGAAGGTAATCCTATCGATTGGTTGCGAGATTTATGCGGTGCAGATGCCGAATTCGATGCCAGGCTGAGTGTCTGGCAAGATCAGGCATTGTGCCAACGCATACAGGCAATTGCTGTTTGTCTGGGGCAAGGTACAGCGACGAATCAGAAGCGCGCCGTCGCTATTGAAACAGCACTGAGCGCTGGCAGCAGTCTGGAGAATTTTTTTGCATTGGCGCACGAATTTTTTGGTACCGATGGTAAAAATAGATCAAATCTGAAAACCAAAAATCTGTTGGTCTCGATCGAAAAATGGCTAGGGCCAGACAATGTCCTGGCATTTGATGATGAATGCAATGCAATTGCCGAAGCCCTGAAGCTCATGATCAGACGCAGTAACGAAAAACTGGTTCTGAGTCTTAATCAGGCCTTGTTTACGGTTGGTGTCGCCTATCTGGAATGCTACCAGAATCTCAAGACGGATCAGCGCGTCTTCGACTTTGCTGATCTTGAATGGCAGGCCTATCGCCTGTTAAGCAACGATGAATTCGCGGCTTATTTGCATGCGCGTCTCGACGCGCGTTACAAACATATTTTGCTCGACGAGTTCCAGGACACCAATCCCTTGCAGTGGAATATAGTCAGCGCCTGGCTGGATGCCTATGGTGAAGATGCTTCACGCCCTAGCGTATTTGTTGTAGGTGACCCCAAGCAATCCATTTATCGATTCCGGCGTGCCGAACCACGTGTCTTTATGGCAGCCAGCGCAATGCTGTCAAGACAAGGGGCGCAGGTTTTGCGTACGAATCAAACCCGCAGAAACTCTTTGGAAATTGTGGATGTCCTGAATCAGTCAATGCTGGGCAACCCCATCTATGCTGCACAGACAACGGCAACTCAGGTTGAGGGCGAAGTCTGGCGTTTGCCCTTGGTTCAAACTGAGGGCGGGATCGAAAATGTGACACAGGATTTTTTTCCATTAAGAAATCCGCTCATCACGCCTATGGAAGAAGCTGAGGATAGTCGCAGATTGGAGGAAGGACGTTTGGTCGCCAAGGCTTTGTTCAGTGCAAAAAATCAGTGTAGACAGCAGCCATCAAACAAGGAACTGAAATGGTCAGATGTCATGTTGCTGGTAAGGCGACGCAGTCATTTAGCCTCGTATGAAAAAGCCTTGCGCGAAGCTGGCATTCCTTTCGTTTCTAGCCGTCGCGGCGGGTTGCTTGATGCCTTAGAGGTCGCTGATCTGATCGCTTTGCTGACATTCCTGATTACGCCGGGCGACAATCGCGCGTTGGCACATATACTGAAGTCGCCGATCATGGGTGCCGATGATGATGATTTGATCATGCTTGCTCAACGGAACGAGGCATCTTGGTGGAAGCGTCTGCTCGCATCGGTTGAGCATGTTGCTGCCAACGATGCATTGACGCGTGCCGCCACGCTGCTGCAAGTATGGATGCAAGCGGCGCACGAGCTTCCTGTGCATGACCTGATCGACACCATACTTCATCAAGGCGCATTGCCCGCTAGATATGCTCAATTTTCCAGCGCATCAGACCGCGCGCAGGTGACAGGCAATCTCACTGCTTTTACGGAACTGGCTTTAAATATGGATGCCGGTCGCTATCCTAGCTTGCCGAAATTTATCGCCGCGCTATCCATATTCAAGCAAGGTGTCGATGCCGATGCGCCTGATGAATCGACCGTTGATAGTGCTACCGATGCGGTGCGCATACTCACCATTCATAGCGCCAAAGGTTTGGAGGCTGAGGTTGTCGTGATGTTGGATAGCAATCACAGCGAGGCGGCCAAAGACCAGATTGGCATACTTTGCCAATGGCCATTGGATGAAAATCAAACGGGTGAGAAAAAACATTTCTCTGTCTTTGCGCGCAAAGATCAACGTGGCGCCGCGCGAGACGCCTTGTTCGCGCTGGAAGAAGCGCAGGCAAAGCAAGAAAACTGGAATATGTTGTATGTTGCTGTGACACGCGCCAAGCAATTATTGATTGTTAGTGGCGTCGCTAGTGACAAAGTGGCGGATATTGGCGGCGTGAGCAAGGAGGGCTGGTATGGTCGCTTCAGTATGCTCGATGAGTTTTTGGTGCCAGATGCACTTTCGGATCAACTCAACCATCGCGAAGATGGTTTCGTTATGCCGCTGTTTAATCCACCCAATCTCTGCCTGCCAGCGATCGAACCGATTCCCGAAACTTCTCCAGAACAAATAGAAGGCATTGCTTTACATGCGCTCATGGAGCGTTTGACCAATCAGGTGCAAAGTTGGCCTGTGCAGGTTCCTGATGTCGAAACAATTGCATCGTGGTTGCCATGTGCCAGTGTGATCGCAACGATCATTCGACAGCAAGCAATCAATATCCTGAGTAATAAAGATCTGGAACAATATTTTAATCCTGCCAGGTTTAACTATGCGCGCAATGAAATGGATGTTCTGTATCAGCAGCAAATACTCCGCTTGGATAGGCTGGTCGTGCGGGGTGAAGAAGTCTGGGTGCTGGACTATAAGCGACAAATGCTGGCAAGTGAGAAGAACGATTATCAGGCACAGCTGAAAGCTTACAGTGATGCATTAATGACGATATTTTCAGATAAGAAAATTCGAACGGCGCTCATTCTGACTGACGGGCAATTGATAGAGATGCTGTAAGCAAAAATTTAGCCTTATAATGAGAATTCATTTTATCGGTCGACTTTGCCAACGGAAGAACCACGATATCTTCAGGATGTTGCGATCGAGATATAAAAAACGTTCTGGACATCGACCAACCACCGATTTTTTAATAAGTTACCAAGATGATTTCTGAATTCGAATTACTTGCTGAAAAAGTCGATCGCCTGGCTAGCCTGACACAAGCCTTGAGACTGGAAAACGCGCAATTGCGACGCAATGCCGTTGGACTTGCCGCAGAGAATAAAGACATGCAACAACGTATGCAGGAAGCCCATCAGCGTGTTGCCGCGTTGTTGGCACAATTGCCTGACGAAAATGCCGATGATGATGTAGAGGGGGAGGCAGCATGAGTGAAAAAAGCACGATTCAGTTAGATGTTACTATCATGGGTCAGCCATACAAACTCGCCTGCAAAGAAGGCGAAGACGCCGCATTGTTAGACGCTGTGTCTTATCTGAACGAAAAAATGTGCGCTATCCGTGATGCCGCAAAAATTAAGGGAACAGACAGAATTGCCGTCATGGCTGCCTTGAGTTTAACGGCAGAATTACTGGCAACAAAGTCACCCGAAGGCCCTTTGGCGGGGCTGACTATGGCTGAAGTGAAGCAAAAAATACTAGGTATGCACGAATCGATAGATCAGGCATTGACTCCGCAAGAAAATCTATTTTAAACAGCGTCTTTATTGTTAAATTTAATTAATTTAATTAAGAAAAGACTAGTGAGAAATAGCGGTTGGGAGTAAACTTAAATTCCCTACCGTGTTCGCCAGTGCCATATATTCCTTGAACCATTTATGTGCACAGGCTGCGGAAATTGTTCGACAGGTGTGAGCGTCGCTAGTTCGATGAACCCGAAGTTGGACGGACTGTGGCCAACTTGAACCTTCTGGTTCAGGATGCCGGCATAGCGGCATCGGTGGGGACTTATTTCAAAGCATTTGCAACCCGCGTTGCAAATGCTTTTTCTTTTTCATAGTAAGATTTTGCATTCATCTTTTTGAGTAATACGAAATGTATTGCTTACCAGATGAGCATATTTGTAAAAATAAAATATAGGCAAGCCCGGCACGCACTATCCATGCGGGTTGCAGAGGCAGTCAGCCGCAAACCCGCATGGATAGTGCGTGTTGGCGTTGCCGATTTTTAACTATCAAACTATTCGTATTGATTCTTTTATTCGCTATGTCCTACTGGTTAATGAAATCTGAGCCTGAAGAAGTCAGCATTGATGATGCGCTGGCGATGCCTGCCATTCCCTGGTTTGGTGTGCGTAACTACCAGGCGCGCAATTTCATGCGCGACGCCATGCGTGTCGGCGACGGCGTCTTGTTTTATCATTCTAGTTGTGCAGAGCCAAGCATTGCCGGTGTCGCTGAGGTTGCCAGCACGGCGTATCCTGATGACACTCAATTTGATTCAGCCAGTAAGTATTTTGATGCTAAATCAACGCCAGAAACTCCGCGCTGGATGCTGGTCGACATTAAAGCATTACGCAAGACGCGCCTGCTCGGTCTGGCTGAGATGCGCACTTGCGATGCTTTGTCGGACATGCTGGTATTAAAAAAGGGCAGTCGGCTTTCCATTACCCCGGTGACTTCGGATGAATGGGCAGAGGTAATGCGTCTGCTGGATCAGTAGATTTATTCGTTGCCTTGGTATTGCGTTCGAAGAAGATTTTTCTGAACTTTTCCCATCGCATTGCGCGGCAACTCATCCAGGAAAAAGACCTTCTTCGGCACCTTGAAATTGGCGATCATGCCCTTCAGCCGGTTAATCAGGGCTTGCTCAGTCAGTACTTCCTTTGGTTTTAAAATAATGATCGCAGCGACGGCTTCGCCAAATTCGGCATGCGGCAAACCTATCACTGCAGACTCCAGCACCTCAGGCATATCGTCGATAAAAGACTCGATCTCTTTGGGATAGACATTGTAGCCGCCAGAAATAATCAAATCTTTACTGCGTCCAACTATACTCAAATACCCCTCACTATCAAACTTGCCGACGTCACCGGTCCGGAAGTAGCCATCGTCAGTAAACTCCTCAGCTGTTTTTTCAGGCATGCGCCAGTAACCTTGGAAAACGTTAGCGCCTCTGACTTGAATATCACCAATTTCATCGACGCCACACATACCCATATTCGCCGTCACCACACGCACATCTACGCCAGCTAAGGGTTTGCCAACCGTGCCGCCTAGACGCTGGCCAACATAAGGATTGGATGTCAGCATGGTCGTTTCACTCATGCCGTAACGCTCTAGTATCGTATGGTGAAGCCGTTGAGAAAATTCAGCGAAAGTATCTAACAGCAATGGTGCTGAACCTGAGATAAACAGGCGCATGTTTTTACAGATATCTTGCGTGAAACCTGATTCTTGCAATAGACGAACATAATAGGTTGGCACGCCCATAAATACTGTCGTGCGCGGCAAATAGTGAATAACTTGCCGGGCATTGAATTTCGGCAGAAAAATTATCTTCGTTCCATTTAACAATGCGCCGTGCGATGCGACAAACAAGCCGTGCACATGAAAAAGAGGCAGGGCGTGCAGCAGTACATCATCCTTATTCCAGCCCCAGGCCTGCTTCAACACTTTTGCATTGGAGGCGAGATTGGCATGCGTGAGCATGGCACCCTTACTACGGCCAGTGGTGCCGGATGTATAAAGTATCGCCGCCAAGTCATGCGGGAGGCTTTGAGCTGTCTCGAATTGATCTGATTGGGACAGGGCGCGTTGCAAAAGGCTACCTGAGTTATTTCCTTCCGCGGGCGCATCTAATGTGAATACATGGCGGCTACCAACCTTGAATGCCAGTTGAGACACCCAGCCAAATTGCTGCGGTGAACAGATCACCACTTCCGGTTGTGCATCGCGAATGAAATAATCGACCTCGGCATCGCGATATGCGGTGTTGAGAGGCAAGTAAACATAGCCGGCACGAATGGTCGCCAGATACAGAATCAAGGCCTCAGCTGATTTTTCTACCTGTACTGCGACCCTTGCTCCAACTTGAAGATTCAGGCTGGTTAGCAGATTGGCCAGCTTGGCGCTGGCACGCTCTACGTCGCTCCAGCTAAAGTAACGACGGTCTTCGGTTTCAATACAACAGCTTGATAAATCAGTGGGGAAATTGGCTGCAAAAAGCGCATACAGATTAGCGTTGTTCGTATTCATTGTGGATATTTTTGAATTTATCCCGGATTCATTTTCCGGTAAATTGTGGCGAGCGTTTGCCGAGAAAACTGGCGACACCTTCCCGGTAGTCGTTGGACTCAAGGAACGCGAAAACCTGATGTGCTTCATCTTCGGATAACGGCGCAGAAGATGCGGTCAATCGTTTTACCAGCTGCTTGTTGATACGCGCCGCCATAGGTGCGCCTTTCGCTATGCGCAACGCTGTTGTCAGTGCTTCATCTGGTACGTTATCAGACAGTCGATGTAGCAAACCTTTATCTTTGGCTTCCAAGGCGTCGAACACCCGGCCTTCGAGAACGATTTCTAACGCAACAGCCTTGCCTGTCAATTCAATCAAACCGCGTAATTCTTCAGGGGCGAGTGGAAAACCGAGTCGATTGACCGGAATGCCAAAGCGTGCCGTTGGGGTGGAAATTCGAATATCGCAAGAACAGGCGATCTCCAATCCACCTCCCACACATATGCCTTCGATAGCGGCGATCACCGGATGACGACAATCGCTGATTGCCTGTAATGCCAGCGCTACCGTATTGTTATGGTAGAACATGCCATTGCTGATGTTATTGCGAACGGTCGCAAATTCTTCGATGTCCGCCCCCGCTGCAAAATTACCATCTGCTCCATTGAGAATGATGCAACGCAAATCTTCATTGAGCGACAATATGTTGAATTGTTCACGCAATTCTGTCCACATCGACACATCGAGGGCATTAAGTTTGCCCGGATTCGACAGCGTAACGAAAGCAATCTGATCTGTCACTTTACAAAAAATGTTGGACATGGTCGATTACTTTCCGAGCTTGTTTTTCTTTGTACTCATGGCAGCTTTCGGTGCTTTTTTATAAGCGAAAAAAAGTAACATGCCTCCACCAATGACCATCGGCAGGGAATACATTTGGCCAGCCGAAATGGTGATGCCTGCAAAACTGACTTCAAAATCAGGCGTGCGGAAAAATTCAGTAAAAAAGCGTGCGCAGCCATACAGCATGACAAACATCGCGCCCACCGCGAGCGGCGGTCTCGCTTTGCGGGCATATATCCACAAAATGACAAACAGAAGAAGGCCATCGACCAAGGCTTGATAAATTGGTGAAGGATGTACCGGATGATCAAGTCCTGGCCACATCATGGCCCAGGGTAAATCGCTAGAGGCAAGGCGTCCGGGCAATTCGTGATTGATGAAATTGCCAATACGTCCGGCAGCATACCCAAGCGGTACCAACGGGGCGATGAAGTCGTAGACATTGGCAAGATGACGTTTAGTTTTACGCGCCCATATAAACATCGCAAACATAACACCGATCAGGCCACCATGAAAAGACATGCCGCCTTTCCAGACGGCGAAAATTTCCAGTGGATGGGATAGAAAATAGGGTAACTGATAAAACACGACTTCACCCATGCGTCCGCCAATGATGACGCCGAGCACTCCGTAGAACAGCATGTCATCAATATCCTCTTTTTTCCAGCCAATGGCAGCAATATGTGGCTGCCGAATCCTGACTCTTCCCAAGGCTATAAATTGCATGAAAGCGGCAAGATACATGAGTCCATACCAGTGTATCGAAATAAAACCGAGATGAATGGCGACCGGATCTGGGTTGGGGTGAATCAGCATCAGTAAATCTTTCTTATTTTCGGAGTATGGGGTTTGATTTGTAACAGTGCTAAAAATGTCTTTAGCACTGTTGAGGTGTTCTCCCTGCGCCAGGCTATGCCGATTTCCACAGTGGCGTTTAGCTCTGGTAACACTTGATATACCACACCAGGGCGCTTTAAATTAGAGACAGATTGTGGCACAAGTGCGATGCCCATGCCAGCGGATACCAGGCCGATGATGGTTTGCATTTGTATCGCCTCCTGGCTAATTTCCGGCGTGATCCCTGCCTCTCTAAAGCAGGCGAAAATGGTGTCGTATAACGCCGGCGCAATCTTGCGCGGAAAAATAATCAGGGGGAGATCCTTGTAGGTGATCAAAGAGTCAGGATTTTTGCGTTTGGTATACGCGTCGGGCAATGCCAGAATCAAGGGCTCTGATAGCACTTTTTGATACTCAAGTATCTCCGATAATTTATCTGGTATCGGGGGAATCAGCAGGCCTGCATCAATTTCTGAATTTTCCAGTAAGCTGAGTTGAAGGTCGCTTGTTGCCTCGCGCAATTCGATGCTCACTTCATGATGATGTTGACGGAATTGACGTAAATACGGTGGCAGAACGCTGTAGTCTGCGATCGAAACAAAAGCCAGAGACAAATGCCCGGTTTCTCCAGATGCTGCACGTTGTACCAGTCGTGGCAATGAATCCGCTTGCGCCAATAGTCTGCTCGCTTCAGGAATAAGTGCCAGTCCTGCAGAGGTCAATGCAATACTGCGTGTACTACGCGTGAACAACGGTGTTCCTAAGTTCGCCTCTAAAATCTGTATCGCCTGAGAAAGGGGCGGCTGTGTCATGTGCAGTTTTTTTGCAGCACGGCCAAAATGCATTTCTTCAGCAACTGCTAAAAAATACCGGAGCTGACGCAGTTCTATAGTCATTTTGTGAGATCAAATAAATCTTGCCTGGGAAAGGAACTGCTGTTTTTAAAAGGTCAGAAACGACTGCTCTTAAGGCACAATAATGGATGGCAATCTTTGCAGTAAACCATATGGCATCAAACAATAAAGCTATCGATATATGCGGCTAACATGACTACATATAAAAGATAGTGCTGCTTGTAACTGAATTGGAATGCCGGAGAAAATTTATTTTTTTTTGTCGAATGATCGTTTGAGCCTGTTTTTTTTCATTATTTCAGTTTGCGTATCTGCCTTATGTTTGTCCAGGCCTAGCATGCGTTCAAAAAATTCAAACCATAAGAACGCCAATAGCATCAAACCAACAATCCACCACCAAGAGAGCGAGTCAAGAAACGCGACCTCTAAATATTTTAATAAGGTCAGTACGGCGATGACGATGATGAGTGGCATGTTTGAGTTTCCTTTGGATAAATCATAGAAGTAATCTTACCTCAGGTCAACCGCAGTCAGATCTGAGACGTTCTGTTTATATTGTACGGAAAAGCGGTAAAATGCGATGCAACTTTTTTTAACTTGGAGAGAGAACATGAAACATTCATTATTGATCGGTGTAACTTTATCAGCTTCAGTACTTTTCGCGTCTGGCTCAGCAATGGCAAATGCCGATTTGGCAAAAGCAAAAAATTGTATGGCATGTCACGCAGTGGCAAATAAAGTAGTTGGCCCTGCTTATAAAGACGTTGCAAAGAAATACGCTGGAGATAAGACTGCAGAAGACAAACTCGTTGCAAAGGTCATTAAGGGTGGTAGTGGTGTTTGGGGCGCGATTCCTATGCCTGCCAATCCGCAAGTGACCGAAGCTGACGCACGCATCTTAGTTAAATGGATATTGGCAACAAAGTAATTGCAAAGTAATTGTTTTAAATATAAAAACTCGGTATTTACCGAGTTTTTTTAAATCACCGCACACATAAAAAATGCGACCTGCCAGAAGGCAAGTCGCATTTTATTTGATTAAGTACTACGTCGACAGGTTACTTAACTACAGAAACCAGTTCGCGTTTGCCGCCTTTGTAAGTGTACAAAGTCAGTGCGCCATCTTTAATATCGCCCTTGTCATCAAACGCGATATCACCAGTAACACCTTTGTATTTAATTTTCTTCAGCATAGGCAGATATTTTGCAGATTCAGCAGAATTTGCCTGCTTCATCGCCTCTACCATGACCATGACTGAATCATAAACGTAAGGTGCATAAATCTGGACGTCGATGCCGAATTTTTTCTTGTAGGCCACTTTGAAGTCATCCATGCCTTTTTTCTGGGCATCAACAACACCGCCGGCTTCCGCGCAAACAACTTGGCCTTCACCGATGCCATCACCTGCCAGTTTTGGCAATTCGCCTGTACACAAGCCATCACCGCCCATGAACTTGGCAGTGATGCCGAGTGCTTTCATCTGGCGCAGCATCGGGCCTGCAACCGCATCCATACCACCGAAGAAAATTACGTCAGGCTTCTTGGCCTTAATGGTGGTCAGGATCGCGCTGAAGTCTGTCGATTTGTCTGTTGTATGTTCTTGCACAACAACTTCCGCGCCTTTGCCTTTGGCACCTTTCATGAACTCGGCAGCAACACCTTCACCATAGGCAGTCTTATCATCGATTACTGCCACTTTTTTTGCTTTGTTGATTTGGACTGCATAACGGCCTAGTGTGCCACCCAGTTGACCATCATTGGCAACGACACGGAACGCGCCCTTGAAGCCCTGTTGCGTATATTTAGGGTTAGTCGCAGATGGGGAAATTTGTACGATACCAGCAGAGTTATAGATGCTGGAAGCTGGGATGGTTGTGCCAGAATTTAAGTGACCAATAACGCCATTTACTTTTGCATCAACTAATTTTTGTGCTACGGTTGTACCTTGTTTTGGATCGCCTGCATCATCTTCGGCCAGCAGTTCGAATTTAACTTTTTTGCCGCCGATCATGACGCCTTTAGCGTTTAATTCTTCGATCGCCATTTTGGCGCCATTTTCGTTATCCTTACCCAGATGAGCAATCGCACCTGAGACTGGACCAACGTGACCGATTTTGACGACCATTTCTTGAGCCGCCGCAGTACCAGCGAAAGCGAAAGCGATTGCGCCAGCCAGTGGAATCATTTTAATTTTGAACGACATGAACATACTCCTAAGGGTTAAAAAAAGTAGAACAAGCTTTAGCATCTCTGACTTATTCAGATAACTGAACAGCAAGAAGGTACAACATAAAAAATCTTTTTCAAAGCTATTTTGTCTGTTTTTTTTACTAATTTGACGTTTTTTATATGCCCCAATATCGAACACTTGACAAGCTTGATCGCAAGCTTTTGAACTTGCTACAAAAAGACAATCAGATCTCGACCAGAATCCTGGCGGACAAACTGCATATTTCGCAACCGACCTGTTTGCGTCGCATAAAAGAATTGCGTGAAGCAGGGGTAATCAGTGCCGAAGTGGCGATGGTTGATCCATTCGCTCTTGGCTATGGCATGCTGGCTTTTCTGGAGATATCGCTGACTAATCAGTCGGATGAGCACATGCGCGAATTTGAGGCGCGCATGAACAAAGAGGCGGAGGTCATGCAATGTTATTTTGTTTCTGGTGAGTACGACTATTTTCTGGCGATCCATGTCATTGATATGGATGCTTACTACCAATTTGTGCGCAGAGTGATTTCCGGTTCGGGCAATGTGCGACATTTTCACTCCCGATTCCCGATGAAGCGAGCAAAATTTTCCACGCGTATTGTCTTCGATGAGAAGGCTGAAGAACTGTCAGTACGAGTGGCGAAGTAGGTTTCTTGTGGTTTTGACGCGACAAAGTTGCTTGGCGTAATGCACTATCTATGCGGGTTTTCAATCGAAATGCTGTTGAAACCCGCATGTGTATTGCGTTGATGTTGTAAAACTTTGTTTTGCTGACGACCTTAGGTCGTCAGCAAAACGCCGCGATGAAAACCTGATTCAATGCCGGTAAATTTGAAATCCACCTCAGGCAAACGGCCTGACACAATCTCCGCAATTGCTCGACCAGAACCTGCTCCCATGGTCCAGCCCAAGGTGCCATGGCCGGTATTGAGGAAAAGATTGTTGTATTTTGTTTTTCCTATGTAGGGCACGTTCGATGGCGTAAGTGGCCGCAAACCAGCCCAATACGTTGGCGTATCGTAATTACATGCATCGGGAAATAGTTCACGGGTGCGCCGCGTGATTGCTGCGCAGCGCGCTGTATTCAATTCGCGCGAATAGCCGTTGATCTCACAGGTGCCGGCCACGCGCAGGCGATTGCCAAAACGTGATACCACCAGCTTATAGCCATCATCTGTTAACGATATTGTTGGTGCTGCACCCGGGTTGGTAATGTCGTAGGTGGCAGAATAGCCCTTGCCAGGATAGACCATCAAATTAATGCCCAGAGGCTTTAATAAAGGCTGCGAGAAACTTCCCATCGCCATGATAAATGCATCCGCATGCAAGACTTTATGTCGACCTGCTCCGTCGATGACTTCAACGCCAGTGATCTTGGCAGACGTACCGCTGCCTTCTGTGAGTAGTCGCGTAACCGTGGTATTGAATTGAAAATCCACACCGGCATCAATCGATTTTTGTGCAAGGCCATGAGTGAATTGGTAGACGTCACCAGATTCATCGGTTGCAGTGAAATCGCCACCAACGATTTTGTCGCGAATGCTAGCCAGAGCCGGCTCTAGTTTAATCACTTCTTCTGCGCTGATAGAGTGACGTGGGCAGCCAAGATCGCGCATGAGTTTGGCAGCAGGAAGTGAGATGTCAAATTCTTTTTGGTCGGTGTAAAAGTGCAAGATACCTTTTGTGAGGCAATCATAGTGAATGCCCGTTTCCGCGCGTAAGGCTTGTAGCGTCCTACGACTGTATTCCGATATCGCGACTATCTGGCGGATATTGTCATCGGTGCGTTTTTGTGTGCATTCACGCAAAAAACTCATGCCCCAAAGCCATTGCAATAATTCGGCACGAGGTCGAAAAAGCAAAGGCGCATCGTCCTTGCCAATCCACTTCAGTACCTTCAATGGCGCCGAAGGGTTCGCCCAAGGCTCGGCATGGGATACTGAAATTTGACCGCCATTAGCGAAACTGGTTTCTTGCGCGGCGCCCGGTTGACGTTCAATGACAGTGACATCGTGACCCGCTTTATGTAAAAACCAGGCAGAAGACGTGCCAATAATTCCGGAACCTAAGACAATGACTTTCATACGGGTAATCTCCACTTTTTGTATAGCGAGATTGTAGAAAGTAATTGGTTTTTTATGTAATCAATACTGCGTAAATAAATTTTATTTTTAAAAGAAATCGTGATGAATTTATTTGAAAATAAAACAAATGTTCTTATTTATGTATTATTTTAATATTTTTGCTTTGGATATTTCTTGCGTTACAGCGCGTGTGATTACTTCTTCCATCGTCTTGTGCAAACCTGCGCGGATTTCCACTGCCAGATTTTCGACTGCTGTTTGCAATACGTCGGCAAGACTGTCCCGGACACGATGCTCCAGTACAAAATCGACTCTCGACAATACCTGCCGTAAAACGTTTTCACGCACGGTCTGCTCCAATTGTTGCCACTCTTCCGCACTGATGCTGTTCTTTCCATTCTCTTCATTTACTTCGTCGTTCGATGAGGATGAAAACGTATTGGTCGCCGAGGAAGGGGGCGTTAAGAAACTGCTGGGCGGGATGATTTCGGTTAGAACGGGAATGCTGGAATCTATTTGATTACTCATGATGGTTTGGCGATGATATGGGTAAGCGTCAAGCCTTGTTGCAGACTCTGTTGCTGATAATGACGGTAGCGTTCGCGTCCGGCCAGAGTGTCTTGCGGATCGCTGGAAATGACTTCTATGATGCGCTCAAAACGCGACAAGTCATCAGGGACGCTTTGGGTCAGATTGATGAGTAGATCGTGATAAGGAAAATTGGCACGATCATCCTCGGTGAGAATGATCGGAGTTTGTGCCATCAGCGGGTCGTTAAGCATGACATGTGGCAAAAAATCGGACGCTGAAAAAGTCCATAATGCCTCATTGAGCATGTCCAGTTGAGCACGATTACTCTCAAAAACAATAACGCGGCAATTTGCCGCCCTGGCTTTGCGAATCAGACGGCAGGTGTAGTGGATCTTGTCCGGCACATTGCTATGAAAATCGATCCTCGTCATTTTAAAAACGAATGCCTGATTCAGACGATGGTTTTAGTTTTGGCAGCCCGGTATTGTCTTCGCCCTCTTTTTTGACGGGCGCTGGTGGCGGTGCAGCTGATTCTGGCGTTGGATAGCGGTAATCTCTAGGAAGCTTGTTCATTTCTGGATAACCCGCGCTGCTTAGGGCTACGCGCCATTCAGCGCTATCAAAACCGCGAAACTTACTTCTACTAATGACTAGCAAGGGTAATTGCGTTTCTCCGCTTACTTGTTTGAGCTTGTCGAGATCTTCATTGCTCTTTACCGTTTTTTCGGCGAAGGGAATGCCGAGTTGTTTCAGTAAACTACGCCCTTCGTTGCATGGAACGCATGACGCCGCCGTATATAGGGTGACGGGATTTTGGGCGACAGCAGCGGCTAACTCCGGCGGGAGTGGAACTCCGCCAGTTTCACTGCTGCTCGCTTTTGTACCCAATTGTTTTGCGCCTGGAGGAGGGGGTATGTCACTGTAGGTGACTTTGCCATCTGGTCCAACCCATTTATATAACTGGGCATGGGCACTGTTCGGTAACAGACAAGCCATTGCCAGACAAGTGAATGCAAATGACATGTTAAAAGTGCTGCCAAATAAGCTGCGGATGTTCATAAACAAGTTCTCCAATAAATTCTTTACTTATTTTAATTACCTATTTCAGGTATTCATGCCACTGTGGCGTAGCAGCGCGTCGATGGATGGATCGCGCCCGCGAAACGCTCTGAACGATTCAATGGCAGGCCGGGAACCACCCATTTCCAGCACCTCTTCCTGAAATTTTCTTCCAGCGTTGCGTGACAGTGTACTCCCTTCGATCTTGGCCGCTTCTTCGAAAGCGCCATAGGCATCTGCCGATAATACTTCCGCCCATTTATAGCTGAAGTAACCGGCAGCATAGCCTCCGGCGAAGATGTGGCTGAACGAATGCTGAAAACGATTGAAATCGGGCGGCGTAAATACGGAAACCTGTTCCCTGACGGTGTTCAGTATGTCTTGCACCTGATTGATGCCACCGGGATGAGAGTCGTCATGCAGATTAATGTCAAACAAGGAGAACTCCACTTGTCGCAAGGTTTGCAGGCCAGACTGAAAATTCTTGGCAGCGATCATCTTGTCGAACAGTGCTCGTGGTAATGGTGCACTGGTTTCTGCATGGGCGGTCATATGCTGCAAGACATCCCATTCCCAGCAAAAATTTTCCATGAATTGCGAAGGTAATTCAACCGCATCCCATTCCACGCCTGAAATGCCAGAGACCGATAAATCTTCTACCTTGGTCAGCAGATGATGCAGTCCATGACCGAATTCATGGAATATGGTGATCACTTCATCGTGGGTGAAGGTCGCGGGCTTAGTGACGCCATTGACTGTCACTGGTTCATTGAAATTGCAGGTCAGATAGGCAACCGGAGTTTGTATTCCATTGTGTGTCAGGCGGCGACCGCGCACGTCATCCATCCATGCTCCGCCGCGTTTGCCATTGCGTGCATACAGGTCGAGGTAAAACTGGCCGACCAGCTTGCCGTCTTTTTCCAGCCGGTAAAACTTGACGTCAGGGTGCCAGACTTCCGCACTGTCAAGTTTTACCTCTACCGCAAATAGACTTTGAATAACGCGAAATAAGCCGGCCATTACCTTGTGTTCAGGGAAGTATTGTTTTACTTCCTGCTCTGAAAATGCATAACGCTGTTCGCGCAGTTTTTCGGATGCATAGGTGGTGTCCCAGGACTGCAGATCGTCTATGCCTAAATGCTCTTTGGCAAAGGCGCGCAATTCTGCCAGATCTTTTTCGCCAAAGGGCTTGGCACGATTGGCCAGATCAAGCAAAAACTGACTGACTTGTTTTGGCGTCTCTGCCATCTTGGCGACTAACGACACTTCGGCAAAATTCTCATATCCAAGCAGGACAGCTTCTTCCTTGCGTAATTCCAACAGCGCATTAATGATCGTCGTGTTATCCCATTCTGGCTTGGCACCTAATTCAGAAGCCTTGGTGGCATTGGCTCGATAAATCGTTTCGCGCAAGGCGCGGTTGTCCGCATATTGCAAGATCGGGAAGTAAGAAGGGAAATGCAATGTGAACTTGTAACCTGGTTCGTTGTCTTTTTCTGCGGCGCTTCTTGCTGCCTGTAAAACTTCTTCTGGCAGACCCACCAAC
Source organism: Undibacterium sp. (assembly GCA_030645915.1). Taxonomy (GTDB): domain Bacteria; phylum Pseudomonadota; class Gammaproteobacteria; order Burkholderiales; family Burkholderiaceae_D; genus Undibacterium. Next base: position 95,732 of record JAUSNO010000028.1, on the reverse strand, counting down.
TCGTCGCTATTTTCTATTAGCAGACTGTACGCATTCGTGGCGTCAAGAACATTTTCTGAAAATTTGGTAGAGAGTGCCGCGTGTTTTTCTTGTATCTCGGCATAACGTTTTTTCTTGTCGTCGGCCAACTCTGCACCGCTAAGGCGGAAATCGCGTATGGCGTTGGTGATGATGGTTTTTCTGGCCGGTGGCAAGCTGGCAAAGTCGGCCTTGGCATACAAGGCTTTATATTTGTCGAACAATGCCAGATTTTGCCCTAGCTCGGTCCAGAATTCGGTGATTTTCGGTTGATTTTCATTGTATACAGCGCGTAGTTCGGGCGTGTCGATGACCGCATTGAGGTGACCAACCACGCCCCAGGCCCGGCCCAATTGCTCGGTGGAGTTTTCCAGCGGCTCGACAAAATTTTCCCACGTAACCTGCGCCGTGGTTTGTTCCAGTTGCGTGATGACGTTTCGATTTAGCTCGAGTAAGGCATCAATGGCTGGCGTAATATGCTCTGGCTTGATGGCATCGAATTTCGGCAGGTCACTAAAGTCCAGTAAAGGATTTTGTAGATTATCTTGGGTCATCTTAGTTTCTTTCCGCCGCTTCTATCGTGTTGACGAGCAGCATAGTGATAGTCATCGGGCCGACGCCGCCTGGTACGGGAGTGATATATCCAGCGACTTCCTTGACATTGGCGTAATCCACATCGCCACACAATTTGCCTTCGTCATCACGATTCATGCCTACGTCCAGTACGACTGCGCCTGGTTTCACCATATCGGCAGTGACGATATTGCGTTTGCCCGTGGCAACGACAAGAATATCGGCATTGCGGGTGTGGTAACCCAAATCGCGCGTCTTGGAATTGCAGATGGTGACGGTGGCGCCCGCTTGCAAGAGCAACATGGCTTGCGGCTTGCCGACAATATTCGACGCACCGACCACCACGGCATTGGCACCTCGTACTGGGTAATCGATCGATTCCAGCATCTTCATGACGCCGTAAGGCGTGCAAGGGCGGAACAAAGGCTGGCCGGTCATCAGCAGGCCGGCGTTGCTGATATGAAAGCCGTCGACATCTTTTTCTGCCGCAATTGCCTCAATCACTTTATTGGCATCGATATGTGCAGGCAAAGGTAATTGCACCAGGATACCGTTGATTTTCGGGTCCTTGTTCAGCCTGTCTATGTGTGCCAGCAATGCTGACTCACTCAAATCAGCTTCATACTTTTCAAGTACGGAATAAAAGCCGCAGTCTTCACACGCTTTTACCTTATTGCGTACATAAACCTGCGATGCCGGATTTTCACCCACCAGGATCACTGCCAGGCCCGGCTGCTTTCCTTTGGCTGTCAGTGCAGCGGCGCGTTGCGCTACGTCGGCACGTATTTGTTGGGATAGTTGGGTTCCGCTGATGATGTGGGCTGTCATTGTGGGCTTATATGAAGTAAATGAGGAAGAAAGGCAATATTTGAGCTGAGCGAATCCGCGCTAAGCTGCGATTATAAAGGATGCGTAGCGAAGGTGACAGCGGGGACGTGCTAATCCTCCTGGAAATGTGCCGTGCAATTCTTACTGCATTTCCGAAGAGAGTGAATGCTTATCTGGCGGAGTATAAGAGTGTTATTTTGATAATTATGTATTGGAATTACTAAAAAATGTTGCGTCGCAAGAAATGAATTATTCAATGACGTTGTAGTTATTGGATAAAAGCAAAGAAAATATTTTGCACTGCAATGTAAATGCCACATTATGAAATTGAATATCGCTATTTGAAAAATTTAAAACTCCTGTTAGAATGCTTGCACTAATAAAGCTCAGGCTTTAATTTGTCGTTACGCCCCAACGCGCGATATCAAAAGCGCACATAACCGGAAAAAGGAGACCCACTCTATGTCACCCCAGATAGACCAAGTTTTGGCGCAAGCCGTGAACGATCCCGATGTTGTAGAAACCAATGAGTGGCTGGCTGCACTGGAATCAGTGATCGAGAATGAGGGCCCTGAGCGCGCGCATTATCTGATGGAGCGCATGGTCGATCTGGCACGCCGCCGCGGTTCGCATATTCCGTTTTCCAGCAATACGGCGTACGTGAATACGATACCGGCCGATGTCGGTGCGCATTGCCCTGGCAATCTGGAAATCGAAGAAAAACTGCGTTCGATGATGCGCTGGAACGCGATGGCGATGGTGGTCAAGGCCAATCGTCTCGATGGCGATCTGGGCGGTCACCTGTCCAGTTTTGCGTCGCTGGCGAACATGCTTGGCATAGGTTTTAATCACTTCTGGCACGCACCGACCGAAGATCATGGCGGCGATTTGCTGTACATCCAGGGGCACTCTTCACCGGGCGTATATGCCCGCGCTTTCCTCGAAGGTCGCTTGACTGAAGAGCAGTTGCTGCACTTCCGCCGTGAAGTCGATGGCAAGGGTCTGTCTTCTTATCCGCATCCAAAATTGATGCCTGATTTCTGGCAGTTCCCTACCGTATCGATGGGTCTGGGTCCACTGATGTCGATCTACCAGGCGCGTTTCCTGAAATACCTGCACGCTCGCGGTATAGCGGATACAGCCAACCGTAAAGTCTGGGCATTCTGTGGCGATGGCGAGATGGATGAGCCTGAATCGATGGGCGCGATCGGCATGGCTGGACGCGAACAACTCGACAATCTGATCATCGTCGTCAACTGTAATCTGCAACGTCTGGACGGCCCGGTACGCGGCAACGGCAAGATCATTCAGGAACTGGAATCCGATTTCCGCGGTGCTGGCTGGAATGTGGTTAAAGTCATCTGGGGCGCGGGTTGGGATGAGTTGCTGGCCAAGGATAAAGACGGCATTCTGCAAAAAGTCATGATGGAAACCGTTGATGGCGAGTACCAGAATTACAAAGCCAAGGATGGTGCATTTGTGCGCGCCAACTTCTTTGGCAAGCACCCTAAATTGCTGGAAATGGTCAGCAAGATGTCGGACGACGATATCTGGCGCCTGACCCGCGGTGGTCATGATCCGCACAAGATTTACGCCGCCTTTAAAGTGGCGCAGGAACACAAAGGTCAGCCAACCGTCTTGTTAGTCAAGAGCGTCAAAGGCTTTGGTTTCGGTAAATCGGGTGAAGCACGCAACACCGCACACAACACCAAGAAACTCGATGATGAAGCCATCAAGGCTTTGCGTGACCGCTTCCAGTTGCCGATCTCGGATGAGCAATTGCCAGCGATCCCTTTCTTCAAGCCGGCCGATGACACGCCAGAGATGAAATACCTGCAAGAGCGCCGTGCCGCTTTGGGTGGTTACTTGCCGCAGCGTCGCCAGAAAGCCGATGAACAATTGGTGGTGCCAGAGTTGACCGCATTTCAGGCCATGCTGGAGCCGACCGCCGAAGGTCGTGAAATCTCGACTACCGCCGCCTATGTGCGTGTACTGACAGCCTTGCTGCGCGATGCCAGCCTGGGTCAGCGTATCGTGCCTATCATGGTCGATGAGTCTCGTACTTTTGGTATGGAAGGTCTGTTCCGTCAGATCGGTATTTTCAGTCAGGTAGGGCAATTGTACGAACCGGTCGATAAAGACCAGGTCATGTACTACCGTGAAGACAAGGCTGGCCAGATTTTGCAAGAGGGTATCAATGAAGCGGGCGGTATGAGTTCATGGATCGCTGCGGCGACATCCTACTCGACCAATAACCGCGTGATGATTCCGTTTTACACCTACTACTCGATGTTCGGCCTGCAGCGCGTTGGCGATCTGGCCTGGGCTGCCGGCGACATGCGCTCACGCGGCTTCCTGATGGCAGGCACTGCCGGACGGACCACGCTGAACGGTGAAGGTTTGCAACATGAAGATGGTCATAGCCACGTATTGGCATCGACGATCCCTAACTGCGTTCCTTACGATCCGACCTTTGCGCATGAAGTGGCCGTCATCATCCACGATGGTCTGCGCCGCATGGTCACCAATCAGGAAGATGTGTTCTATTACATCACCATCATGAACGAAAACTACAGCCATCCTGGTCTGAAAGCAGGGCAGGAAGAGGGCATCATCAAAGGTCTGTACCAGTTGCAAAAATCGCCTGAAACGACCAAGCACCGTGTGCAACTGATGGGTTCAGGCACGATCTTGCGTGAAGTGATCGCCGCTGCCGATCTGCTGTTTGCTGACTGGGGCATTGCCGCTGACGTTTGGTCGGCACCATCGTTCACTTTGCTGGCGCGTGATGGTCAGGAAGCGGAACGCTGGAATATGCTGCATCCTACCGATGAAGCGCGTCTGCCTTACATCACCGACTGTCTGAAAGATACTCAGGGTCCTATCGTGGTCTCTACCGATTACATGCGCACTTTTGCCGAGCAGGTACGTGCCTTTGTTCCTAAGGGCCGTAGCTACAAGGTTTTGGGTACCGATGGTTTTGGTCGCTCTGATTCACGTGCCAAGCTGCGTGAATTCTTTGAAGTGAATCGCTACTTTGTCGTGATTGCCGCATTGAAGTCGCTGGCTGATGAAGGTGCCTTGTCGGCATCCGTAGTGGCGCAGGCCATTGCCAAATACGGTATCGATGCAGAGAAACCAAATCCGGTGACAGTGTAAAAATAACGTGAATCGTAGGCTGGGTTAGCGCAGCGTAACCCGGCACACACCCAAAAATCACCGCTCATCTGCTTAGAACGCAGGGCGGTCATGGAGAAAAACTATGAGTGCAATTGAAGTCAAAGTCCCGGATATCGGCGATTTCAAAGAAGTTGAAGTCATCGAGTTGATGGTGAAAGTAGGCGATACAGTCAAGGTCGATCAGTCGCTGGTGACCGTGGAATCGGATAAGGCCAGCATGGAAATTCCTTCCAGTCATGCCGGCGTCGTTAAGGAAATTAAAGTCAAGATCGGCGATAAAATCGCCGAAGGTTCTTTGCTGGTGATCATTGAGGCATCCGGCGCTGCAGCTGCACCAGCGGCCGAACCAGCCGTCGTTGCCAGCGCACCAGCAGCGGTTGTCGCGCCGGTTGCTACTGCCGCAGTTGCAGCTTCATCTGCCCCTGCTCCGTTAGCGGTAGCGGTAGCCGCATCAGCAAGCTCCGTAGTTACTAGCGCTAGTGCGCATGCGTCTCCTTCCATCCGTAAATTTGCCCGTGAACTCGGTGTCGATTTAGGACGTGTGCAAGGCACGGCAGCCAAAGGCCGTATCTCGCAAGAAGACGTACAGAATTTCGTCAAAGGCATCATGGCTGGCAGCACTGCTGCGCCTGCGCTGGCTGCAGCGACCAACGGCAGCGGTGCGGGCTTGAATTTACTGGCATGGCCTTCGCTCGATTTCAGCAAGTTCGGCACGACTGAATTGCTGCCTCTGTCACGCATCAAAAAACTCAGCGGCCCGAATCTGCACCGCAACTGGGTCATGATTCCGCACGTCACACATTTTGATGAAGCCGATATCACTGGCCTGGAAGAGTTCCGCAAATCGTCGAACGATGCGCTGGTCAAGTCCGGCGTTAAATTGACCATGCTGGCCTTTGTCATCAAAGCCAGCGTCGCCGCACTGAAGAAATTCAAAGCCTTTAATGCCTCGCTCGACGCCACCGGTGAAAACCTGATCCTCAAGTCTTACTACAACATCGGTTTTGCCGCCGATACGCCGAATGGTCTGATGGTGCCGGTGATCAAAAACGCCGACCAAAAAACCTTGTCGCAAATCGCCGTAGAAATGGGCGAACTCTCGGCACAGGCACGCGACGGCAAATTGAAGCCTGCCGATATGCAAGGCGCGACTTTCACGATCTCATCCTTGGGTGGCATCGGTGGTACGGCATTTACGCCTATCATCAACGCGCCTGAAGTGGCGATCATGGGCTTGTCCAAATCCTCCATGAAACCAGTGTGGGACGGCAAACAATTCGTGCCGCGCCTGATTCTGCCTATGTCGCTGTCTTATGATCACCGCGTGATCGACGGCGCGATGGCAGCCAAATTCTCTGCTTATCTGGGCGATGTCTTGTCCGATTTGCGTAAAACCTTACTGTAAGCGGAGCGGATACGATGAGTGCAATTGAAATCAAAGTCCCGGATATCGGCGATTTTAAAGAAGTCGAAGTGATCGAGTTGCTGGTCAAGGTCGGTGACACTGTTAAAGTTGATCAGTCGCTGATCACGGTCGAGTCCGACAAGGCCAGCATGGAAATTCCATCCAGCCATGCCGGCGTCATCACCGAACTGAAAGTCAAGATAGGTGACAAGATTGCCGAAGGTTCATTACTGGCCGTTGTCACGGCGAGCGGTGATGTGGCCGCGCCAGCTGCTGTTGCGCCAGCCGCAGCGGCACCGGTTGCTGCCGCTCCTGTAGCAGTCGCTGCTACTCCAGCGCCAGCCGCCTCCAGTTACGCAGGCAAGGTCGATATCGAATGCGACATGATGGTATTGGGCGCTGGCCCAGGCGGCTATTCGGCGGCTTTCCGCTCTGCCGATCTTGGTGTCAACACCGTGCTGGTCGAGAAGTATTCGACACTCGGCGGTGTCTGTCTGAACGTCGGTTGCATTCCGTCCAAAGCCCTGTTGCACGTGGCTGCAGTAATTGACGAAACAGCCTCTATGGCCAAGCACGGCGTGACATTCGCCGCACCGGCCATCGACATCGATGCCTTGCGTGGCTACAAGGAAGGCGTCATCAAAAAGATGACCACCGGTTTGTCTGGCATGGCCAAGGCACGCAAGGTCAATGTCGTACAGGGCGTCGGCCAGTTCGTCAGCCCGCATCATATTGAAGTGACGGCGGCGGACGGTACTAAGAAAACTATCCAGTTCAAGCAAGCGATTATCGCGGCCGGTTCCTCTGTTGTGAATCTACCTTTCGTGCCTGTTGACCCGCGCATTGTGGACAGTACCGGCGCGCTGGAATTGCGCCAGATTCCTAAACGCATGCTGGTCATCGGCGGCGGCATCATCGGTCTGGAAATGGCCACCGTGTATTCGACTTTAGGCGCGCGCATCGATGTGGTCGAGATGATGGATGGTCTGATGCAAGGCGCAGACCGCGACATGGTCAAGGTCTGGCAAAAGTTCAATGAAAAACGTTTCGACAACATCATGTTGAAGACCAAAACAGTCGGCGTAGAAGCGCTGCCTGAAGGTATCAAGGTGACGTTTGAAGCCGCCGAAGCAGGTGGCACTGCACCCGCACCTCAGCTCTACGATTTGGTGTTGGTGGCTGTCGGCCGTAGCCCTAACGGCAAGAAGATTGCCGCCGACAAGGCTGGCGTTACGGTGACTGATCGCGGTTTCATCGAAGTCGATAAGCAAATGCGTACCAATGTCCCGCACATCTTCGCCATCGGCGATCTAGTCGGTCAACCGATGCTGGCGCATAAGGCCGTACATGAAGCGCATGTGGCGGCCGAAGCGGCGGTCGGCGAGAAAGCTTACTTTGACGCCAAGGTCATTCCCTCAGTGGCTTACACCGATCCGGAAGTGGCATGGGTCGGTATCACTGAAGACGAGGCCAAGGTCAAGGGCATTAAGTTGGAAAAAGGTCACTTCCCATGGGCAGCCTCTGGCCGCGCAGTGGCGAATGGTCGTGATGAAGGCTTCACCAAGTTGTTGTTCGATGCAGAAACCAAGCGCATCGTCGGTGGCGGCATGGTCGGCACGCACGCCGGTGACATGATAGGTGAAATCGCACTGGCAATCGAGATGGGCGCAGATGCCGTCGATATCGGCAAGACCATCCATCCGCATCCGACCTTGGGTGAGTCAATTGGCATGGCGGCAGAAGTGTACAAGGGCGTCTGTACTGATTTGCCACCGCATCGAAAAAAATAGGCAAGAAGTAATTCGGAAGAAAAACGCGTAGGCGGGTCTGAGTGCCTATGCGATATCGTTAAAAAGCACGGAATAAAATTGAAATTTTATTCCGTGCTTTTTTATTGCATGTCACCACGCGAACTTAGCCAACTACGAGAGATAAATGTCTGGCACGCACCCGCGCTGCCGGTTTGACGGTGACACGGATCGCGTTCTGTAAAGACTCAAGCGAGCCACCGGCATGGTATGCAAAGCTGACGTGCACGATATCACCCGCAGTTACTTTTACGGGCTCTGGTAATGGCAGCACCATATATTGACTGAGCCAGTCTATCGTGGAAGATTTTTTCATGAGAACCGCCAGCACGTTTTTGTTAATAAAACGTAAGGCACTCAAGCTGCCTGATTCTTCTATCGTAAATTGTCCTTTCCACTGGATCAGCGTGTCATTGGACTCACTGAAATCGATGATTTTATACACCGCAGGTTGAGCCAGTTCCAGCGTGTCGCTGGAGTATGTGGCCGGTACTTGAAATTGGATAATCGGCGCCTGATAGCCGCAGAAATCATATTTCTGTTGCAGCGGCTGTACCGCCATGACGACGGCTTCCGGAAGAAAAATCGGCAATGGAACAGCAAATTTTGCGGTATAGCGTCGCTTGAAATCCTCTATCAATGCTAGCTGTTTTTCGCGCAGCAAGGCGACGTGGAGCATGTCGCATATCACGATATCCACCGGTTCTGGCGGCAGATAGTCAAAGGCATCGGCATGAATCATTTCAACGCGTTCGCCCAAATGGTTTCTCGCCAGCAAACGTCGTGCCTCAGCGACCATCTCTGGATTCATTTCTACACAATAGACTTTAGACGCCGTTTGCGCCGCAAACCATGACAAGACACCGGTGCCGCCACCAAGTTCGAGTACCTTCGCACCGGTAAATACTTGCTGCTGTATCGCCGCCTTGAAGCTCTCCATGCGATCGGTATCCATCAAGATAGGCTGATGGTCTTGCATGGGAATCGCTTGCCCCAAAAAACGACTCTCTGCTTCACGGTCGATTAACATCGCGCTTCCTTTTATTATCCGTATTCACACATGATCGCCGTCAGACTTCAGTGACAGGACGTGAAATCTGCTGTGTTTCATGAGGCAGATAGCGTGACCGATTATCCGGTTTATGCGCAGAATTGAAGGGCAGAGATGAGATGGATTTGATACCCAGTTCAACATGAGTAAAGGCAAATCGTAGCTAAATGCAAAAAAATGGCATGGCCCACCACGCAATCCCCGTGCGGCCTGCAGGCCAGGCAAGCCTGGAACCCGCATGGATAGTGCGTCATCAGGCATGCTATGGCGGATTTTTTAACGATATGTCCAAGTCCATCCGCAGTACATTCGCTGTCACTGAATGTTGAGAATTCGCAATCACATTTAATCTTTCCTCTGTAGGCTTAATAAACTAATGAGTCCTAAGGCAAGGGAGCGGATTTGGACAAGAAACACACCTGGAACATGGTCTACTGGATAGTGGCGCTGATGTTGCTGCTGTACTTGCAGGATGTGTGGCAGAACGCTAGCCAGGCGCAGATTGTTCCTTACAGCGAGTTTGAGAAAGCCCTGGCCAAAGGTAACGTGGACAGTGTGACCGTGAGCGACCGCACCATCACCGGCAAATTGAAGGCGCCGGTCGGAACCAAGACCATTCTGGTCGCGACCTTAATCGAGCCCGGCCTGGCGGCAAGGCTGGATAAATACGACGTTCCCTATACGCGGGTGGTGGAAAGCACCTTGCTCAGAGATCTTTTTTCCTGGATCTTGCCGGCTTTGGTGATCTTCGGATTATGGTTTTTTCTGTTTCGCAGCTTTGCCGAAAAACAGGGCATGGGCGGCTTCATGTCCATAGGCAAAAGCAACGCCAAAATTTATGTACAGACCGATACCGGCGTCACGTTTGCCGACGTGGCGGGGGTGGATGAAGCGCGCTATGAACTCGAAGAGGTAGTCGATTTTCTTAAACACCCGCAGGAATACAGCCGTCTTGGCGCACATATTCCCAAAGGCGTGTTGCTGGTTGGCCCGCCAGGTACCGGTAAAACGTTATTGGCCAAGGCCGTCGCTGGCGAAGCAGGCGTGCCGTTTTTCTCCATGTCCGGCAGCGAATTTGTCGAAATGTTTGTCGGCGTTGGCGCAGCGCGGGTGCGCGACCTGTTCGAGCAAGCCAGGCAACGCGCCCCGGCCATTATCTTCATCGACGAACTCGATGCGCTGGGCCGGGCGCGCGGTGCGTTCTCTCATTTTGGCGGGCATGACGAGAAGGAGCAAACCTTAAATCAACTGCTCTCGGAGATGGATGGTTTTGATTCTTCCGTCGGCCTGATCATCTTGTCTGCCACCAATCGCCCCGAAATTCTTGATCCTGCGCTGCTACGCGCAGGCCGGTTTGACCGGCAGGTGCTGGTCGACAGGCCTGATCGAAAAGGGCGCATCGACATCCTGAAAGTGCATGTGCGCAAGATCAAACTCGATGCCGCACTCAAGCTTGATGAGGTGGCGGGGCTGACGCCGGGTTTTAGCGGCGCCGACCTGGCCAATCTGGTCAACGAGGCCACGCTGGTCGCCACGCGGCGCAAGGCAGATCTGGTGACATTGCCGGACTTTACTGCCGCGGTGGAGCGTATCGTCGCCGGCCTGGAGCATAAGACACGCGTACTCAATACCAAAGAGCGTGAGGCGGTTGCGTTTCATGAGATGGGGCATGCGCTGGTCGCGCTGGCGCAGAAAGGGGCTGATCCGGTGCACAAGGTCTCGATCATTCCGCGTGGCATAGGCGCTCTGGGCTACACCATACAGCGCCCCAGCGAAGACCGTTATCTGATGACGCGGCCCGAGCTTGAACAAAAAATTGCCGTACTGCTGGCCGGCCGCGCGGCCGAGAAATTGGCCTTCAATGTACTCTCTACCGGTGCGGCTGACGACCTGGCCAAAGCCTCCGATCTGGCACGCGACATGGTGGTACGGTATGGCATGAACGAAGATCTGGGTTACGTTGCCTTCGATCCGCAACGCCAGCAGATGCTTGATCTGAACAACGTCATGGCGCCAAACAATATCCGCGCATCGGAAGACACCTTGCGGCGCATTGACGATGCCATCAGGGGGATTGTGATGGATGGGTTTGAGCGTGCGCTCGCTATCCTGAAAGCCAACCGCGCCGTCCTCGAACGCGGTGCGCGTGCACTGCTGGAAAAAGAAACACTCGATGAAGCCGCCATCCATGCTCTGGCGCTCGATCTGCATTGGGACGATGCCGAGCACACGCTTCACCTGATCCTGCCGGCAAATGAATTAGCGTGAATGGATTCTTGCCTTGAATGGTGCTCTGCTATTCATCAAATAAGCGTATTCAACAAAGTGTGGCCAGCGCCCTTAGGTAGCGAATGCATCGTGGTGTTGCGCCCACTTCTTTATTGTCAGCTCAGCATAGAAAATAAAATGATGGCACGGCCATCACGCAATACCGGCGCGGCTTGCAGGCATGCCAGGCTGGAAAGGCGCATGGATAGTGCGTGTCGGGCATGGTGTTTTTGCCGTTATGGAATATTTATATTCCTGTTGCTATCGTAAAATTTCAATAACGGTCTTGCAATCGGTAAACCATCAGCGTACCGTATTTGTATAATCATTTGCAGCTTGTAACGATGCTGTTCGGATGCTGTTCGCCCGGCTCAGCTTGTATTGATTTAAGGCAATTTTTGATGCCTGAGCTGTACAATGCCAGCGTTTCTGCAAGCGATAAATTCTCCCGTAAAACATCCAGCTGACCGTGGTAAATATGAAGAACGATGTTTCATCCCCGACACACAGTCAGAGCGCTAAGGATTTTTTCCTGGCCAGACAACCGATACTGAACCGCGATCAGCGACTGGTCGCGTACGAATTATTATTTCGTAGCACTGCGGTCGGGCCGGCGGGTGTCACTGATGATGGTGCCGCCACAGCCACTGTGATTGCGCATGCGTCAGAACTCGGTCTGGAAAACGTCATCGGTACCTCACTGGGCTTTGTGAATATTGACGCAGCTGTCTTGATGAGTGACTTCGTGCAATTTCTGCCGCGAGAGAAAGTGGTACTGGAAATTCTTGAGACCGTTGAGGTCACGGATGAAGTGGTAGCGCGCGTGACAGAGTTGGTCAAGGAAGGATATCGATTTGCACTCGATGATGTGATTGTCGATTCGACTAATTTGCGCAGGTTGCTGCCGTTAATCGAGATTATCAAGATCGATATCATGGGCATGACACAAGTCGATTTGACCACATTATTCAATCAGTTTGCCGGGATGAATAAAAAAATTCTGGCAGAAAAAGTTGAAAATATTGACGAATTTAAATTTTGTTTCGAGCTCGGATTCGATTACTTTCAAGGTTATTACTTCGCCAAGCCGGTGATTCTGACAGGCAAAAAACTGTCGCCCTCACATCTGGCGATCATGCAATTGATCAATCTGATTATTGCCGATGCAGAGACAGAGGAGATCGAGCGCACCATCAAGCATGACGCCGCCTTGGGCTTGAATTTGCTACGGCTGGTGAACACGCCGGCTTTCATGACTTCGCAGCGCATAGAATCACTCAGGCAGGCGCTGGCTGTATTAGGCCGCCGCCAGTTGCAGCGCTGGCTGCAGATTTTGTTGTATGCGGCATCGGGCAAGGGCGATAGTTTCATGTCGCCTTTGTTGATGCTGGCGACCACGCGTGGCAAATTGCTCGAATTGATGACGCAAAAAATGATGCCGCGTAATCAGTCTGCCGCAGATATCGCGTTCACAGTCGGCATCATGTCGCTGATGGATGCCTTATTCAGTTCCCCTATGGATCAGATTCTTCAGCAGATATCGGTGGTCGATGAAGTCAAGCTCGCGCTCATGGGCAGAAATGGCATCTATGGAGAAATGCTGTCTTTGGTCGAGTGTGTTGAAAAAACAGAATCTGATGCGTCAATCTTCATGCCACGACTGGACAGCCTGGGTCTAAGCAGGGAGGAACTGTACGCGATGGAAGTGCAGGCATTTGAGTGGAGCGACAGCATTTCACAATCGGCTGCTTGAGAATGCTTTTGCCCTGTAAAAAAATCATTTATTCAATCAAACGCATAGACAATGCTTCATGACCGATTTCGATCAGCTTAACGCCGCCGCCTTTCATGCGGAAAAAGTAGCGAGCCGTCGTCTCGCTATGCAAGAATCACTTTCTGCAGAGCAGGCGCTACGGCAAATAATGGAACTGGCGGCCGGTTCGGCGGGCTTGCAGCAATTGCTGAGCCAGCGCAAGGCGCAAGCGCAGGCGAACCTTGCGCGGCTTGCCACCAGACGTCAAGGTAAGCGAGATGAGCGGGCTTTGAAGCTGAATCAAAGTCGAGTGCCAGCCGGGTCATGGCAAGCATGGTTTGATGGCTCGGCACGTCCAAACCCTGGCCGATGTGGCGTCGGTGGCTTGCTCGCAGGGCCCAATGGAGAACGGTTTGAAATCTGCCAGGACGCTGGATATGGCAACAGCAGCGAAGCCGAATACCTTGCCTTGATCGCGCTGCTGGAGGTTGCTGTCAAGGTACAGGCAACTCCCTTGCTTATTCACGGTGATAGTCAGGTCGTCATTGATGATGTTACGGGATCTGCCAGTGCCGCTGCGCCGAGTCTGGGCACAAGTCGCGCACGCGCGTTGGTCTTGATCGGGCAGATAAGTGAAGTCTCTTTGCGCTGGATACCGCGCCACAGGAATGGCCAGGCAGATGCCTTGTCACAGCGTGCCTCGTCTTCACCAATGCACAGGCCCGATGCCGATTGCGCGGATTAACACTAAATGATTGACTATCTTTGCAGCGCGTCACTACACTATGGCGACATCAGTCACATTTTTTGAATTAACCGAACGGATCTTTTATGAATTACAAACGCGCTGCCATCCTTTTTTTTCTGGGACTGATTTTATTGGTGATCGGGTATTTTGCATTGGCGCTTAACTGGAGTTATTCATCGGGCGAACGCGCCGGATGGATACAGAAATTATCCAATAAGGGCTGGGTCTGCAAGACCTGGGAAGGTGAATTGGCTCTGGTTTCTTTGCCTGGTAGTGCAACGGTAGAAAAATTTCTCTTCACTGTGCAGGATGAAAAAGTCGCCGCCGCGCTGAGCGAAGTCATGGGCAAGCGCGTAACGCTGCATTACGAAGAGAAGGTGGGTTTGCCCACTTCCTGTTTTGGCGAGACCCGCCACTATGTGACCAAGGTCACGGTTTCTAACGACATTTCCTTGTCTCCCGGCGTCGTCATTCATCCTAATCCGGTAGAGGTTCCGGCATCGGCGGCGGCATCTTCTGCTGCTTCTGCGCCTTAGGGCACGTTAGGGAATAAAAAGTTCAGCTTATTCCCTAGCGAGTCCCCATGGCCGCTATCGGCATGCTCCGCGCACGACAGACCTGAAATGGAAATGATAAAACCATGCTGAAACGCTCAAAAGAAGAGGTGATACTGCTCATGCTTTCCGGCTTGAGCATTCCCAGCATTCTTCCTTTCGGGATCATTCGGCTGGTCCAGCGCAATTGGCTGCTCGCTGCAGTCGATATGGCGATCGTGCTCGGGATGATGGGTATTTGGGTTTTTGTCTGGCGTACCCGCAAGGTGCGATTTGCCGGTATCGCGGTCACCATATTTTATTCCGTGGGAATGCTTGCCTCCATCTACGTCAAGGGACAACCCATCGTCTACTGGGTTTACCCCACCATGATCGCTGCATTTTTCATACTGAAAGCGCGCGAAGCCTTATTCATCAATACTGTTTCTGTCTTGTTGTTGATCGTGATCCTGAGTCAGCAGATGGCCCTGCTGGACTTGTCCAGTGTGGTGGTGACGCTGATCCTGATTAATTTGTTTTCCTATATTTTTTCGCACAGCACCAGTTTGCAGCACACTGAATTGCACCACCAGGCAGATAACGATTTTTTGACCGGTATTGGTAATCGGCGCGCTTTTGATCGCAAACTTGCAGAAATTTGTCAGACCGGCAATGTACAAACCAGCGCTTGCCTGTTCTTGCTTGATCTTGACCATTTTAAGAGTATCAATGACCGGCTTGGCCATGCAGTAGGAGATCAGGTGCTGGTTCAGTTTTGTCATTTGATACGCTCCAGAATCCGTGCAGTTGACGGTTTTTTTCGCTACGGTGGCGAAGAGTTCGTGCTCATTACCGTTGGTTCCGATATGGCTGCCGCCAACAATTTTGCCGAAGAATTGCGTGCCTTGATTGAACGAAGCGTGTTAATTCCCGATTACCAGGTAACGGTCTCCATCGGCGTCGCAAAATTGACTGAGGCTGATAGCGCTGATACCTGGGTCAAGCGTGCCGATGCCATGCTGTATGAGGCAAAACAGTCGGGAAGAAATACAGTGCGCATGGCAACATGATTTTTGATGGTGAATAACAGGGATAAAGAAATGATACTGGCAATTGATTTGGGCGGGACTAAGGTGCAGGCGGCGTTATTTCATCAAGATGAGATGACGTGGAGCGTGACCGAAAAAACCGCTTCACACACTTTATCTGCATTGATCGAACAGCTGCAGCAGACGATTGTGCAAGCTGGCGCGCAATTGATCGATGGCAAAAAAATAGCCGCGATCGCCATCGGTGTGCCAGGCCCTGTGGCAAATAATGTGATGCATGGCAGCGCGCCTTTGGGAACCCAGGATGATATCGACTTTGCCCTGTATATTCGGGCAATGGGTTTGGTCGGCGAGGTGCCGATTATCGTCAAGAACGATTTGCAGATGGCTGGCTACAGTGAAATGTTTCGCGGTTATGGGCGTGAGTACCAAAATTTTTGTCTGGTCAGCTTAAGTACCGGTATTGGCGTTGCGCCAGTCCTGAACGGTCAGTTGCTGGAGGGTAAGCTGGAGTTGGGGCATCAGGTATTGGCGCCCGATTTGTCGCCTGCCTTACGCTGCACCAATCACGCCAATTGCTGGGTCGCCCTGGCGTCTGGCAGTGGCATCGCAGCACGTTTTGGCAAGCCTGGCGCCACGTCGACAGAAGAGATTTTTGCTACCGTGCTGAGCGACGATGATATCGCTCAGTTGCGCCGCTATAACGCACAAGGTTTCGGTACCATCGTCAACGCTTATGACCCCGCTGCCATCGTCATCATGGGCTCGCTAGGCTTGCAGCAATTTGACAAAATCATTCCCGATGCAAAAGAGTTGGCGGCGTTTACCACCAATCGTCCCTTGCCTGTCTTTCTCAAAACAAAACAGCACGCAGACATCGGGATTTGGGGCGCCTATTATGTCGCCAAAGAAGCACTGCGATCGTTCTGAAAGTGAAGATAGTTACTGCGCTTGTTGATACAGGCCAGTAATTTTATCCATGATTTCCAGCAGACGCTCGCTGGTGGTGGCCACATTCATCGCCGCTGTACGGCGGCCTTTCGACTCTTCCGTCTGTTTGATGGCACTCTCAAAAAATACCCATTGCTGTTGCGCCATCGCCAGTTCTTCCTTGATTTTGGCGCTGTTGCCAGGCGCGGCGTTGAGTGTCGATAAGCCTGCAATAAACTCCTTGCGCGTGGCTTCTAGCTTGCCGTTGCTTTCCGGCGGCATGATGTCCCATTGCGCCGCCTGGTAGAACTTCGCCATTCTTTGCGATAGCATGCGCTGGCGGCCCGATAAATTTACTAATTGTCCAGCTGGGTTGCCGGCATATTTTTCTAATTTATTGGTTGCCGTATCTGACATTTTCAAGAGTTCTTCACTCATGGCAAGCACGGTTTTTCCATCCGTTTTATTGGGCAGTTTGCCCACCAGCAGCTGTTTGTAGGCTAACCAGGTTTTTTCTATCTCGGTAAATTCGGTTTTGATTTCCGCCGTCGGCGCGAAGGCGCGCAGTTCCACTAATTGCCGGTCGAAAGCGGCAAGTGAGGCATCCAGTATTTTTCGGGAATGGTCGACGTCAATGCCCAAGCCTATCTGCAGGTAACTCTTGGCCAGGCGCTGAGAAAGCATGCGTTGGCGACCCGATTTATTGATGGCATCAACCACATTGCTTACCTGTGCCCGGGCGATTGGCATCCATGCCAGATGGCTGCTGAGTATTAAACCAGCAGTCAGAAAGGTTCTGCGTTTCATGTGCATCCCAGAGTGTGATCAGAGTGAAGCAGATCGTACTGAGCATGTTTCTTTGAGGCAATCACCCATTGGAACAATAGCCATTCGAACTATGCCATCCGAATCGCCTATCCTTTGCATATACTATGCCCCAGTATATTTAAAGATCGCTTTATATTCGTGCGTAATGAGGTGTTTTTTATAAAATTTATGGGGAGTATATGTTTGTTGATTCACGATCATCAAATGTGGCCGCAGAGATTGCCTAAACCATGCGAAGTGACTTAGCATAACGTTGATGCAAATCAGGAAAAACAATCTTGCCATATCTTTAAATTGACAAAACAAGGAAATACGTATGCAAGGACAGACAGGCGGCAGGTCTGGCGATAGTGCCGCACCGGACATTAAAACCCTCATCGATGACGAATCCCCTTTTCCGCCGATACGCCGGGTAGGCGCATTGAAAGCCTTTGTGTGGTTGCAACTGGGGTGGCGCGATATGTGGGCATCGCCGCAGGCCAGTTTGTTTTACGGCCTTTGTTTTGCCGGAATGGGGTTTGTACTCAAGATCGTGCTGGCGAACGCACCACAATATTTATCCGCCTTGTCCTGTGGATTTTTGCTGCTTGGCCCTTTGCTCTCGCTCGGTTTGTATGACATCAGCCGCCGGCTTGAAAATGAAAAATCGGGCATGCTGGGTAGCTTGTTTTCCATGCGCGGCCGCTGGAGCAACATCGGCATACTCGCCCTGGTGCTGGCTGTCATCATGCTGGTGTGGGCGCGCGCCTCGCTGGTGGTGTTTGCGCTGTTTTACAACAAGGGCATGCCGACCATGCAGGGCTTTTTATCACAGCTATTTTCCTTCAGTAATCTGGAATTCATCGCCGTGTATTGTTGCGTCGGTTTTATTTTTGCCAGTGTCGTGTTTGCCATCAGCTGGGTTTCGATACCGTTGATGCTCGACAGGGACACCGATGCCATTACCGCCATGATCATCAGCACGGTAGCCTTGTTCGTCAATGTGCCTGTGACGATAGTATGGGCATTGACGATAGTCGGTTTAGTGGTGATCGGGTTTTCGACCTGGAATCTTGGCTTGATCGTCGCCATGCCTCTGGTTGGCCATGCCACCTGGCACGCCTACCGCGAGGTTGTCGGGCGGCACGAGGATCGATCTGAATCTAAGGCAAGCTAGGGTCAGGCGGCTAGAGTTGCTTCAAATAAGTAATGGGTGTTCATGGCTTGAATGCATGAACACCCGGTCACATTACCTGATGGCAGGTATCGCCTGCGGCACCAAGGCTTTAATCGGCTGCTCCTGGAGTTTTTTCTGCAGCATGCTCAAGGCGACTTCGAGCTGCTGATCTTCTCCCATGAAACTGGCGTGCGGCAGGTTGTCGACCTCAACGTCTGGTGCCACCCCGACGCCTTCCACCAGCCAGCGCCCGTCGCTGACCGCGAACTGGCCGTTTTCCGCCACACGGACCATGCCATTGTCAGTCAGGCGATTATTGTCCGATAACCAGACACCCGCACCGGCGGTGCGTTTGCCGACCAGCGGCGCCAGATTCAAAGCCTTGATGCCGGCAGCAAATGTCTCGCCGTCGGAGTAGGTCAGCTCATCAATCAAGACCACCAGATGGCCGCGGAAAGTCTGCTGCATGTTGACGCTAGGGTAGTTGTTTGGCGAAGCCCAGAAAGCCCATGCCTTGCGCAAGAGTTTTTCGATGATCCAGCTGTCGATATTGCCGCCATTATTACGCCGCACATCGATGATCAGGCCGTCACGGTTGACGTTGGCATAAAATTCACGCGCAAAACTGGCGATGTCCTGCGCCCCCATCGCCCGTAAGTGCAGGTAACCGATATTGCCTTTGGAGGCAGTATTGACGCGTGTGCTGCGGCTTTGCTCCCAGTCGGTGTAGCGCAGATTATTTTGTTTGAGCATGCTGACCGGTGAGACCAGTACTGCCTTCGCCGGTAAAGTGCCACGCTTGACATTCAGCAGAACCTGTTTGTCGGCCTGATCGAGCAAGAGGTCAGAAATGTCCCTGGCGCCCAACACGGGCTGGCCATTGACCGCGGTAATCACATCGCCTTCCAGGATGTCGAGTTCGGGTTGCTGCAGGGGCGAGCGCAGGCCGGGCAATTCTGCCTCGCTCTGATAAATATGGTCGATCCGATAGCCGGTAGATGTGCGCGAAAGAATTGCCCCTAAGCCAGCGGCCTGACCATCTGGCGCGGCCTTGCGAATATCGCCCGGCGCTACCTGCGAATGCAGGGTGCTTACTTCGCTCACCATCATGCCCAGAAGGTCGTTCAGCTCGGCACGGTCACTGATGCGCTCGACCAGCGGGGCATACTTGCTGCGCATTTTTGTCCACTCTACGCCGCGCATCTTGTCATCAAACAGAAAATCCCTGTGCATGCGCCAGGCATCCACAAACATCTGTTGCCATTCTTGTTTCGGGCTGGAACGGAAGCTCCAGTCATCTATCTTTACCTTGGCCTTGCTGATGTCGGTAGGTTGCTTGGCGCCAGCTTCGACGATATAGAAATCACCGCTGCCCGAGTTGCTGGCGGTACGGTAAAACACATGTTTCTTGTCGCTGGCCAGCTCGTAGCTGCGCACGCCTGCGACAAACAACTCTGGCTGCGGTGAGGTTTTGCTGATGGCCAGAGTTCTCAGATTGGATTTGTTACCTTCGCTGACATTGCTGGTATCCCTTTCCAAAAAATACAGACGTTTGTCGTCGGCTGACAAGGCATGATAATTACCCGGCGCGACAGGCAGTTCGTACAGTCTATCGGCCAAGCCCGCAAGCACGATCGCCGGCAAAGGTTTTTTACTGGCTTCAGCAGGTTTTTTATCTTCTGTTTTGATCTCTGTCTTGGTTTCTGTTTTGCTATCGGTGCTCGTCTCGGTTTTGATTTCAGTTTTAGTTTCGTTTTTATCCGGCGTCTTGCTCAACTCATCATCCGGTTTGAACGGAAAACGGTTGCCGGGCTGCAGTGCCAGCGCATACAAGCCGCTGCGCTTGTCGAAAAATGCGCCCATGTTACGGTCACCCCAAGGCGCGCGATTGGTGGCCTGGAAGTGGCGGTTCGACATAAAGTACAACCAGCGTCCGTCCGCAGAAAACACCGGAGAACTCGATTCATATTTGTCGCTGGTGACAAACGTCAATTGTTTCGACGCCAGTTGGTAGAGGCCGATTTGCTCACGTTGTTGCTTGCCGTTGTCACGCACTATCGCCAGTGTCTTGCTGTCTGCCGACCAGACGATATCCTCATGTTTATTGATGCCGATCTTGCCCGCATCGTCAATCACGGTATTTGCTTTGCTGGCCAGATCGAGCAGCCACAAGCGGCCGCGCTTATCGGTATGCGCCAGGTACTTGCCATCAGGCGAAGGGTAGATCTGCCAGCGGTGCATGTCACCATTGCTGGTCAGTTGCTCTGCCTTGCCGCTGCCGTTGGCAGGAAACCGCCAGATTTCGTTTTCACCCGTGCTATCGACAAAGGCGTAAATGGATTTATCGTCATGCGAGAACACCGCCTCGCGTGCGCGCGCACCATCCGGTATCGCGATATCCACGCGTCTTTGCATACCGGTGCCACCAATCGAAATATGGCCCCGTGCGGTGAAGATCAGTTTCTCCTCCTTGCCCGCCAGCTGTACATTGGTCAGCTGTTCTAGCGGCGACTTGATCTGGCGCTGGCGTTGCTGATCAAAATCTGACACCAGATCAATGCTTAAGGTGCTATCGCCCTGTGAGGCGAGATCCAGCACATGCAGATCTGCCCCCAGCTGATAGACGATTTTGCCATCGCCCATGGATGCGTTACGTACCTCCCAATCCTTGTGTCTGGTGAGCATGCTTTGACCGCTGCCGTCGGCATTCATCGAATAGATATTGCTAGCGCCGTCCTTATCACTGACGAAGTAGAGGCGATTTTTCCACCACATGGGGCGCTTGTTATTGGCCTGGTCTGCCGCCAATAAGTTCACCGCTTCCCCTTTGCCTTGCAGCTCATAGCGCCACAATTGTGCGTACGCACCGCCGCGATATTTTTTTAGATTGTCGTTTCTCATGTGCGGACCGAGACGCGTGAAATACAGCGTATTACCGCTATCGTCCAGCACCGCCTCGTTCGCGTCCGCCACCGGGAACACCTTGCGCAGCATCGATTGCGGATGGATCGCCGCAATAATCCGGTGCGCCGATGGGCCGGTGCTATGTTGCGCGCTGATCAACACTTCGCCCTGCGCGGTCCAGCCCAATACATTCACCGCATCGTTTTCAAAACTGATTCTTTTTGGTACGCCGCCCGCGATCGGCATCACATACGCTTCCTGCCCCCCTTCATACGAGGCTGAAAAAGCGATCCATTTGCCATCGTGAGAAATAGCCGAATTGGTCTCGGCGGAGGGGTGCGTAGTCAGCCTTTGCGCCTGCCCGCCAGTGGCCGCCACCTTCCACAAATCACCTTCGGCGGTGAACACCACAGAGTCGGCGCGGATCGACGGGAAGCGGGTGTAAGCGGGCGCGGCATACGCGGAAGAAATCATGCCGCTGAGCGAAAGGCAAACAAGCAGTGGGGATATTTTCATGGGAAACCCTTGGGTAAGCGTCTTGAGATGAATGATGGGAGGCAATTAATAATTTTTACACAGTTGGGAAGGAAATATCCGAATTTTAAGTACAAGCGTAGGTAAATCAATAAAAGCACTATTTACCAAGAGAAAATTAAGAAATTTTCTCAAATGCAGCCACTAAATATAGTTTCCTCACAAAGAGAAAAGCCCGGGGCCTCCGATAAAAATGCCAGCTCATACGCCTGGTGTGTGGTGAAAAAATAGGCGAATGCTGTACAAGCCTGCGGGGCAATCGCATAAAAGAAAAACCTTCTCCACGAAAAGCACGAAAGACACGAACGGACAACAAATAGGGAAAATAACGTTAGAAAATGAATCAAAAAGGTCGCGCCTTGCATTTTTTCGTGCTTTTCGTGGACAAAAATGAAGTGCATTTTTAGCAGCGTATTCGATGATGCTGATGGGTTGGGGGTGTCTTGGCGGTGTCGACTGGTATCGTGACCGTCGAAATAACTATCCATGCGCCTTTCCAGACTGCCTGGCTGGACTGCAATTCTCTTATATCCGGTCGGAAACGAGCATTCAAATAATTCGTGTATGCTACGGGCAACTCTGAATATCAGTTTCCTTTTATATTTGCTCCTTACCTGATTTCGCTGAGAATCAGATTCTATTCAGATGGCGAAGGTACGCTGTTCTGCTCCAGTCAAATTAAGAAACAAAATGCACGCACATTTGGACTAGCTCCAATCCGACGAATTGCATACTTCAACACCTGCCATGTCAAAAATAATCGCAAAAGCATTACCTCCTGATCCGAAGTTGAATCGCATACTTGCAGCTCTACCTGCGCAGGACTATGCGCGCATTTTGCCGGATCTCGAACTGGTCGAAATGCCAGTCGGATGGACGATGTCCGAGTCAGGCGACCATGTAAATTTCTTGCATTTTCCCACTACTGGCATCGTCTCGCTGATCTATGCGCTAGAAGACGGCTCGTCGAGTGAAACTGCATTAGTTGGCCATGAAGGTATGGTCGGCATCTCTATTTTCATGGGAGGCGAGAGCATGCCAAGCAGCACCGAAGTGCAAAGCGCCGGTTACGCCTATCGGCTCAGCCGGAAAGTGATGAAACGGGAATTTGCGCTGGGTGGTCAATTGCAGCATATTGCGTTGTTATTCACGCAGGCAATGATTTGTCAGACTTCGCAAACAGCGGTATGCAACCAACACCACACATTGGATCAGCAACTGTGCCGATGGCTGTTGATGAGCTCGGACAGATTGGACAATAATGAACTGCTGATCACGCAAGAGATGATAGGCAATTTGTTAGGTGTTCGCCGGGAAAGCGTAACCCAAACGCTAGGTCAGTTACAAAAAGATGGAATGATATTGCGCGCCCGCGGCCGGATCACTCTGGTGAATCGACCCAAATTGGAAAAGCGCGTGTGTGAGTGTTATGCGGTGGTAAATGACGAGTATGAGCGCTTGCTTCCCAATCCACGAAGCAAAGCGTGAATCAACACGCCTATTTTTTCGCTCGGTAGATGATCGAAAAAAAACGCCATTCAGCTTCCTTCTGCATTGCCTAGGTATGCATTCGGAAAACCTTTCAAAACTATAATAATCAAGCACCGCCAGCACGCACCATCCATGCGTCTTTCCAGCCTGCCTGCCCGCAAACCCGCATGGGCATTGCGTGGTGGCAGGGTGGTTTATTCGGATCATTGCTATCGCAGTGCCTTCAACTGGTCTTCGGCATCGGATTTGGTTTTCTTGGAAAGTTCAGGCTTCAAGGACAGGGCTTTTTCAAATGAGGCGATTGCCTTGGCCTTTTCGCTGATCGCCTGCCAGGCTTTGGCTACCCGATAATAGGCAAAGGCGCTTGCTTCAAGCAGTATCGATTTTTCAAAATGCGGAATGGCTTCCTTATTTTTGCCTTGTTCCTGCAACGCTTTGCCCATGCCATAGAAGCCCGCAGCCTTGTCCGGATAGCGCAGGCTGAACTCGCGGAAAATCCTCTCGCCATCAGAATAACGTTTGGCGTTCACGTAGGCATGCCCAAGGCTAGACAATACATCTCTTTGCATGCTGGCCAATGCCTCTACACCGTTGGCATTCACCGCCAATACTGTCGCTTCGGCGCGGTCAAATTTTTCATCGCTGAGATCTGCCGTCGCTTGTAATAGCGCGCCAGCGGCGTGGTTGACTGCGGTGGTCTCTACGATGAGTTCTTTCGCTTTGGCTGTGCCGCCACCAAACATGCTGGGCGCTTGCAGGTAAAACTGCATTAACGAGCTGCGCGCGCTGAAGTTTTTAGGATCGAGTTCAACAGATTTTTGAAATGCATCACGAATTTTCCCCACATAGCCCATCGCCGACATGATGCCGCCGCGCATCGCCTTGCTGCCCAATACATTGCCTAAGGCTTCATGGCATTCTGAATTTTTCGGGTGCGCGGCAATACATTGCTCCGCAATTTTGGCGGCTTCATCAAGACGATTCTCTTTTCCTTCGATGAGTATCAGTTCGGTCCGCACGATCAGCGCATCGGCGTTATTCGGATCAGTGGCCAATTTTGTTGCTACGGCGCGTTCGACTTCGGTATATTTTTTTGCCTTGATCAGCGCTTCATATTCATGTGCGCCGGCTATTTGGCTCAAGAGTAAGCTGCTGATAATGCCGGCGAGAGTGCGAGCGGTAATCTGTTTTTGTAGAGGGCGAGGTAGTTTGATCATAGGGAGCTTCCTGGGAAAATGGCCGTCAAAGAAATGAATGTGATTGTCACCTCGACCTTAACGCATGCCAGCGAAGAAAGGATGACAATATGCTAAATATTGATGCTGAAGTACGGCTTAATATCCAGGCAGTAAGTGATGTCCCTTTTCAGCAGAAATACCGAAGACATGGCGTCTTACGCGATACGGCATGATCAGATGCGCGTCCAATTGATTACCGATCGGTAATTTACTAATGATTTAGTTTGTTAATGGTCGATTAATTACCGATCGGTAATTAATCATTGCATTTGGATGATATTTCATTATAATTTACCGATCGGTAATGTAGTTTAGATTGGGAGTGCAGCATGATAGAGACACCAAAAACAGTAAAAACGCCAAGCAAAGTTGGACATGGCAACGCACAAACGAGCGTTGCCATGTCCAGGCATATTCATACCACCCAGGAACTGGGTGAGTTCATCAGGCAGTATCGGACCTCCCAAAAAATTCTGCAGGCGGATATGGCGGGATTGGCTAATACCGGCAATCGGTTTATTGTCGATCTGGAAAAAGGCAAGCCTACATTGCAACTGCAAAAAGTGCTCGATGTGCTAGACCTTATCGGGCTGGAAGTCATCGTCCGCCGAAAAGGAGCGAAGTAAATGGTGACCGTTCGCTCAACTGTGCGCTCGCTCGATGTCTACCGCAACGAGCAGCTGGTCGGCACCTTGTTTGACGAAACGCCCTTAACATTTCGTTACGCTGACGCATGGATGAGTGCGCCGGATGCCGAGCCGATTGCTCCCATGATGGGGCTGCACCAGGCGGAGCATGTGGGTGATGGCGTTTACGCTTACTTTGAAAATCTCTTGCCCGAAGGTGACCTGCGACGGTATCTAAGCATCAGCCTGCATGCCACTACAGTATTTGGTTTATTAAGCGCAGTAGGCGGCGATACCGCCAGCGGCCTTAGCCTGTTGCCGCACGGAGAGCGGCCCAAGCCGCGTAGTTATCAGGCCAGCACATGGGAAGCTATTGCCAAGTCATTGCGCGATCCTGCTCAAGCGCCTTTCATCGCACAAAACGCCGACGGCGCGCGCATCTCGCTGGCCGGCGCACAAGATAAAATGCTGCTGGTCATCAAACCAGATGGCACCCCCGCGCTACCGCTA
The DNA here is from genome assembly GCA_030645915.1 of Undibacterium sp. Classification (GTDB taxonomy): domain Bacteria; phylum Pseudomonadota; class Gammaproteobacteria; order Burkholderiales; family Burkholderiaceae_D; genus Undibacterium. The sequence continues at coordinate 70,301 of JAUSNO010000028.1, read as the reverse complement.
GGCTCTGCACCGTCAACACATATTCTTAAACCGGATATCGTTCGCCTTCCCAGCGTATGGTGTTCTGCACTCAACGAAACCTTTGTCATGACACTGGCCGATGCCATCGGCATGGGTGTTGCAGAGGTAAGCTATCAGCCGATTGTTAAAGCCTGTCTCGTGACACGTTATGATCGCAAGTTCAACGATAGAGGCGAGTTAATCAGGCTGCATCAGCTCGATCTTTGCCAGCTGGACGGCAAGCCTTCCATCATCAAATACGAAGCCGACGGCGGGCCAAGCTTGGCCCGTTGCCGCGAGCTGCTACAGCAGAACCATGTGCCTGCAATGGATCTCAAACGCTTGCTGGAATGGGTGTTTTTTAATCTGTATACCGGCAACAACGACAGTCATGCCAAAAACCTGTCTGTCCTGCAAACCGCGGAGCATGGCGTTAGGCTAGCCCCGTTTTATGACCTGATGTCCACTTCGCTTTATCCTGGTCTTTCCAAAAAATTCGCTTTTGCCATTGGTGGAGAATATATTGCGGGTGATATCAAGACAGCTCATATCGAGAACATGGCAAGCCAGTTGGGTTTTAAACATAAATATGTGTTGAGCGTCGCTGAAAAATTAGCCGAAAATCTCGTGTCAAGAATAGACAGTGTGGTGGCAGAACTATCACCTGTTGCAAGCCCGGGAACTGAACAAACCATGCTTGAGCGTTTGCATAAGACGATTGTCAGAAATACGAAGAAACTGAATAAACGCTGGTCGGTTTAATTTGTTTGATGCCTGCGTTCTGGTGGACTGGGAGGTAGTTCCAGCAACATTACTTCTCACATAAAACAGAGCCTTTGAAGACGAAAAATAATCGCTACCCAAAGTATATTTTCCCGATGGCGCTTTTAATCTTCAAATGCATGCGGGGATCGCAATCTAGTTCATCGAGTAATTTAGTGAGGCAATAAATGCGCAGTATTGGTTGCATAGCTAATTATATTGCGCTACAGTGCAGTATGTTTGATCACTGCCTATATTTTAATACTCATGCCTTAGCGCGCACTTTGGAGCGAGAGTGGACTAAAGCGTTTAAGCCGTTTGGTTTAACGCCTTCGCAAGCCTTTATGTTGCGGGCCATACTTGCTACGTCTGGCCTTTTGCAAAATGAGCTGGCACAGATGTTGGTAATTTCACGTCCCACAACAACGCGTACTTTAGATGGTTTGCAAAAATTGGGCTTGATTGAACGTCGGCCTTCTGCCTCCGATGGGCGGGAATCTTCAATCTATCCGACAGCGCTTGCTTTGACGTTAAAGGATGGTTTGCATGCTGCCGGTGCCGAAACGACCAGTCGTTTAAAACGCGTATTGGGCAGTGAACATTTTGAAGACACCGTGATTAAGGTTAAAACAATTCGGTCTAAGCTACAATAATTTTCCTGATTGGATACTGAGTTTGGAATGCCATTCAGGTCATTGCGCAGGCAGGAATCCAGCTCCGTCAACACGCTCAGCGCCAAAATAGCCATGCTGCGAACGAGAAAAGCTACTAGATTCTTGCATGCTCGATAATGACGAAAATATAGCTTGGTGTGAGTTTTGAAGTGGTTTTTTTTGTTATTTAGTTGTATAGCTAACTATATGGAGAATGTATGCCAATTTTGAATGTGAAAGTCAGTGCCATTAAATCACCGAAAGTGAGTCGCGAGATAGCACAATTTTTGCTGGAAATCACCGAGCGAATTTTAAGAAAAAAACGCGAGGTGACAGCAATTACGATTGACTACGTGGATCACGATAGTTGGATGATAGGAGGGCAGTTTTTGAGTGAACTACATCTCAATAGCTTCTACTTCGACATCACGATTACCGACGAAACCAATTCCAAGGATGAAAAAGCGCTATATATCCGTGAAGCTTTTGCGGGCTTTGAAAAAATATTAGGCCAGCTTCACGAAACCAGTTATGTCTATATACAAGATGTGCGTGCAGCGACTTATGGGTATGGCGGATTGACACAAGAGTATCGATATCATCATCCGCTTGTTTAAGCTGTTAGCCGATTCAAAATCTTGTGGGTAGTAACTGTTCACCCCATTAGCGAAATAATTTTGGGGTGCCAATCTCCGTCCTGGCTACGCTTGCATAATAACGCCAAGTCAATTATCAATACCCGATAGTCTGCGCAGCCTCGTGCACCAGTTGCTTGAATAGGTCGTGGCGCATGGTACTTGTCTCACTGATCTTGATGGTTGCTGTGATAGTGCAGTTGGGTCTTGAATGATGGCGGCAATTGTAGAACTTGCACTTGCCCAGGTGCGACAGAAATTTCGGGAAGGCGCGTTCCAGCTTTTGCCTAACTCGCGATGCGACCCTCGACCCCATTCTTCTACTAGCGAGAAATTTTCGAAATGTCAGAGATCAAATAGACTGCGCTTTCATTTTCAGACGAAAGTGCAGCTCAATCAAATTCCTAGTTTTTCTGATACTTGCATTGTGAAATAATGCTGCCGATATCGCTGATGTCTGGGCTGGAGCATTGCCAGCGGATCTCGTTCGGTTCGCTTCCCGTTGCTTGCAACCACAGGTGTTCGGTTACGCCATTTTCTTGTGCGAACTGTATGACGATTTTTCCATCCGGTAGCACGTTGCCACTTTGGATGACAGGTGATCCATGCGGCGGGCGATTAAAGCTTTCGGCAGGAGGTGCGCCGGCAATCTGGTTCGACTGCGGCCATTGATTATGCTCAATAAAGTAGGCCATCATCGGTGTTTTGATGGCACTGGCAACGGCCAGGCCTTGCGTCAGCCGTGCCACGCGCTTACCGTTATTGAGCATCTCTTGTTGGTATTTCTGGCTGTTTGAGACTGCGCTGTCAAGCGCCGTAGTTTGCTGTTGCGCCGCACTTATCGATAGATCGAGAGCCTGCTTGGCTTGCTGCGCCTGTACTATATTTTTCTCAGTGGCGGCTAACTTTTCTGCGCTTTCAGTTTGAGCAGGTAATGCGCTGTCATTTCCTTGAGTGAAATCTTGTTTCTTGTGGCTATTGGATAAAAAAAATCCGCCCAGGGCAACGGTTAACAGCAAGGCAATCAAAGTAAATAAGTTGAATCGACTCATTAAATGTTTATCCAAAAAATAGTAATAGGGTAAAAACGCAGCGACAACATCAACACACATTTGAAATTCAATATCATGCACCGCCAGCACGCACCATTCATGCGCCTCACCAGCCTATCTGCCCGCAAACCCGCATGGGGATTGCGTGCTGGCAGGGGTACCTGTTAAACCCAGATTTTCCATTAGGCGCACCTGCGGTGCTATTTGCGTGCTGACGGCGCATTTTCGGCTATTTTTGTTGCTCTTCGTTGCCAATAGCTAGCTATTGGCGCCTCATTCGCATCAAAACTATCTCGAAAAGTGCATCCGTTATCAGCGCAAATCCTAATGGAAAATCTGGGTTAAATTTCCAACAAACTCAATACCCGATAGTCTGCGCAGCCTCGTGCACCAGTTGCTTGAACAAGTCGTGGCGCATGGTGCTGATCTCGCCGGTCTTGATGGCTGCGGTGACGGCGCAGTTGGGTTCTGAATGGTGGTGGCAATTGTAGAATTTGCATTTGCCGAGGTAGGGTAGAAATTCCGGGAAGGCGCGTTCCAGCATGCCTTCGCTGAGGTGATGCAGGCCGAATTCCTGGAAGCCCGGCGAGTCGATGACCGAGGTGGCCTGGCCCTCGTAGGCATCCATCTGGAACAGGCGGGTGAAGGTGGTGGTGTGTTTGCCGGTGTCTAGCGCGGCGGAGATTTCGCGGGTGGCGATGTCGGCGTCGGGGATGATCAGATTGATTAGTGAGGATTTGCCCATGCCGGATTGGCCGATCAGGATAGTGCTTTGTCCCTGCAATAAATTCATCAGTAATTCGCGCGTGCTGTCTGGCATGCCGGTGACGGAGACTTCGTGTACCGGGTAGCCTAACTTGGCGTACAGGCCTACGCGTTCGCGCGCTTTCGGCAGGCTTGTTTCGACGTCGATCTTGTTTAAGATAATGTGGGCCTTGATGCCGGATGATTCTGAGGCGACCAAGGCGCGCGAGATCAGGTCGTCTGAAAAGCTAGGTTCGGTGGCGACTACCACGACCAGTTGCGTCAGGTTGGCCGCCAGCATTTTGGATTTGTATTGATCCGAGCGATACAGCAGCGTCTTGCGTGGCGTGATCGCTTCGATCACGCCCTGGTTCTTGGAAGTGAGTTTGTATTCAACTACATCGCCCACCGCGACGTCGCTCTTTTTGCCGCGTGTGACGCAATGCAGTTTGATGCCTTCTGCCTGTACCAGATAATGCCGGCCATGCGCGGCAATGACGGTGCCTAAACTATTTTTTTCCTTGGTCATCGGGAAAAACTTTGCTGATAAATGCCGTTAACTTTAGCGGCACAGATAAAGTCGTTTTCCGAGATGCCGCCTTTGCCCTCATTGACCGTGTGCGTATCGAACTTGACGACGCAACGGTTGTAGGTGACGACGAGTTCCGGGTGATGGTCTTCGGCATGGATCACGTACGCAATCGCGTTGATGAAGGCCAGGGTTTCGTAATAATTTTTGAATTCAAACGTCTTGACGATTTTTGCGCCGTCTTGCGCCCAGCCCGGGGTGGCCGCCAGGTAGATCGGCAAACTTGCCGCATCTAGCGCGGTGGTGGTGTGTTGCGATTTTTTGGCCAGTAGATCGGTTGCTTTGATCATGATGTTGCTCCATTCAGGGCAGGGGATAAGTGCACGGACGCTTGTTGTAAGCGGCTTATGCGCAGGGACGCCGGCGGATGCGAATCGTAAAAAGCTGAGTGCAAGGGATCTGGCGTGAGGGTGGATGCGTTGTCTTCGTACAGCTTGACCAGGGCGGCGACCAGATAGTCGGCGCTGCTGTGCTTGGCGGCGAAGGCGTCGGCTTCAAATTCGTGCTTGCGCGAGCTGATCGAAGTGAGCGGCGACAGGATAAAAGTAAACACCGGCAAGGTCAGCATGAACAGGATCAGCGCCATCGCGTCATCGGAAGCGAGCAACATCGGGTTGACGCCCAAGCCGGTAAAAAACCAGACTTGCTGCTTTAAAAATCCCAGCAAGGCCAGAAAACCCAGCGAGACGATGAACATGACGCTGATGCGCTTGACGATGTGCTTGAGCTTAAAGTGGCCGAGTTCATGCGCCAGCACCGCTTCAATTTCTTCCGGTGCCAGGCGCGATAATAAGGTGTCAAAAAACACGATGCGTTTGGAGGCGCCAAAGCCGGAGAAGTAGGCATTGCCGTGCGCGCTGCGTTTTGAGCCATCCATCACGAATAAACCTTTGGACGCGAAACCTACGCGGGTCATCAAGTCTTCAATACGGCTGCGCAAGGCGTCGTCGCTTAGGGGCGTGAATTTGTTGAACAGGGGCGCGATCCAGGTCGGGAAGATCAGCATCATCAAGAGCTGGAAACCACTCCAGACCAGCCAGGCATACAACCACCAGAGCGCGCCGGATTTATCCATTAAGGTGAGCATCACCCAGATCAAGGGCAGGCCAATGGCGGCGCCAAGCAATGCGCCTTTGATCATGTCACCAAAGAACAGGCCTAAACTCATTTTATTGAAACCAAATTTTTGCTCGAGCACAAACTGTTTGTAATAATCAAAGGGCAGGTCGATCAGGCTGCCGATGAAGGCAAACGAGGCTAGCAGACAAAGCTGGTACGTCATGCCGGGGCCGGTCAATTTGATCAAGGTTTCTGATAAATATTGTAAACCGCCAAATAAGGTAAAGCCGATCAACACGGAGGCGTTCACTACCAGCATGAGCATGTTGAGTTTGGTTTTGGCGACGGTGTAGTCGGCGGCTTTCTGGTGTGCAGCCAGGGGGATTTTTTCGGCAAATTCGGCCGGTACGGTGGCGCGATGTTGCAGGATGTGGCGGATGTGGCGCGAACCTAGCCAAAACTGCAAGACCAGCGTCAGCAGTAAAAAAGCAACGAATAAAACCGAAAATGCTAAAGAAATCATGGGAAAATGCCGCATTCAAAAATAAATTGATAGCCAAAAACAAGCCAAGGAAGAATTATGTCACAAGCTACTGAAGTTCAAGCGATCCCGCCTACAAACAACAAGCCAGCCAAACCCAACGAGATGAACCTGGTCTGGGTCGATATGGAAATGACAGGGCTGGACCCGGAGACCGACCGCATCATCGAGGTGGCGGTAGTGGTGACGGATATGCAATTAAATGTGCTGGCAGAAGGCCCGGTATTCGCGATTCACCAATCTGACGAGACGCTGAACAAGATGGATGCCTGGAACAAGGGCACGCATGGTCGCTCAGGCCTGATCGAACGCGTCAAGGCATCGACAGTGACGGAAGAAGATGCCGAAAAAGCCCTGGTGGATTTCTTGAAGCATTTCGTGCCTGCCGGCAAATCACCTATGTGCGGCAATACCATCTGCCAGGACCGACGCTTTATGGTGCGCGGCATGCCTAAGCTGGAAGCGTTTTTCCACTACCGCAATCTGGACGTATCTACGCTGAAAGAGTTGTGCCGCCGCTGGAGGCCGGAATTGCTGGCCGGCTTCAAGAAGCATCAAAAACATACGGCGCTGGCCGATATCATTGAATCGGTGGAAGAGCTGAAGTACTACCGTGAACATTTCATCAAGGAATAGTTTTTAGAGTTGATGACATTTCAGGATTGAAAAATGGCTCCCATCGCTTGATGGGAGCCATTTTTTATTTCGCTTGCTGTTCTTCGTTCAGCTCGGCCATCTCGGCATCGCTAAAAACCCGCGAACGAGTATGGAAGGCCTTGCCCGTTGCGCCTTCCAGCGAGAAAGTGCCGCCCGTGCCTTCGATGACATCGATGATGAGCTGGGTGTGCTTCCAGTATTCATATTGCGCTTTGCCGATGTAAAAAGCGCAGCCGCCTATCTCGCCCAGATACACGTCGCCCGCGCCCATGGTAATCTCGCCGGGCAGGTAACAATTGGCTGCGCTGTTGTCGCAACAGCCGCCGGACTGATGAAACATCATGGCGCCGTGCTGGTGTTTTAATTCCTCTATCAGTTCCAGCGCTGCAGCTGTGGCGATGACTTTTTCAAGCATGGTGCCTCCAAGTCTTCAGGTAAAAAGGGAATGGTCTCCCATTCCCTTTCTCTTTCTTCTTTAACTATCACCTCATTTTATTGCAGGATCAGAAGAAACCGAGTTTGTTTTCGCTGTAGCTGACCAGCAGGTTCTTGGTTTGCTGGTAGTGATCGAGCATCATCTTGTGGTTTTCGCGGCCTATGCCTGATTCCTTGTAGCCGCCGAACGCTGCGTGCGCCGGGTAGGCGTGGTAGCAGTTGGTCCAGACGCGGCCGGCCTTGATGGCACGGCCCATGCGGTAGGCGACATTGCCGTTGCGGCTCCATACCCCGGCACCCAGACCATACAGGGTGTCATTGGCAATCGCCAGCGCTTCGGCTTCATCCTTGAAGGTAGTGACCGCCAATACCGGGCCAAAGATTTCTTCCTGGAAGATGCGCATCTTGTTGTGACCCTTGAACAGCGTAGGCTGCACATAGTAGCCGCCTTCCAGATCGCCGCCCAGGTGCGCCTGCTGGCCGCCGATCAATACTTCAGCGCCTTCCTGCTTGCCCAGTTCGAGGTAAGACATGATCTTGGTCAGCTGCTCTTTGGAAGCCTGCGCGCCCATCATGCTATCGGTATCCAGCGGGTTCATGTGCTTGATGTCGGCGACGCGTTTCAAGACACGTTCCATGAACTTGTCGTAGATTGATTCCTGAATCAGTGCGCGCGATGGGCAGGTGCAGACCTCGCCCTGGTTGAAGGCAAACAGCACCAGGCCTTCGATGGCTTTGTCGAGGAAGGCATCGTCCTTGTCCATGATGTCGGCAAAGAATACGTTAGGTGATTTGCCGCCCAGCTCCAGTGTGGCGGGGATCAGGTTATTCGCCGCGGCCTGCGCAATCACGCGGCCAGTGCTGGTCGAGCCGGTAAACGCGATCTTGGCAATACGCTTGCTGGTAGCCAGAGGCATGCCTGCTTCACGGCCGTAGCCGTTGACGATATTGAGCACGCCTGGCGGCAGCAGGTCGGCGATCAGTTCTGCCAGAATCAGGATGCTGATCGGTGTAGATTCTGCCGGTTTCAGGACGACGCAATTGCCCGCGCCGATAGCCGGCGCCAGTTTCCAGGCGGCCATCAAAATTGGGAAGTTCCACGGAATGATCTGGCCAACTACGCCTAGCGGTTCTTGTATATGGTAAGCCACCGTTGTTTCATCGATCTCGCTCAAGCCACCTTCCTGCGCACGCACGCAGCCGGCAAAGTAGCGGAAATGATCGATGGTGAGGGGAATGTCGGCGTTCAGGGTTTCGCGGATCGCCTTGCCGTTGTCCACTGTTTCGGCGTAGGCCAGCAATTCCAGGTTGGCTTCAATGCGGTCGGCGATTTTCAACAGCAGGTTGGCGCGCTCGGCGGCATTGGTCTTGCCCCAGGCATCGGCGGCGGCGTGCGCTGCATCGAGTGCCAGCTCTACGTCCTCGGCGCTTGAGCGGGCTGCCTTGGTATAGACTTTGCCATTGATAGGGGTGATGACATCAAAGTAATCGCCCTTGACCGGGGCGACCCATTTGCCACCGATGAAGTTGTCGTATTGGGCTTTGTAAGTGATTTTGGCACCGGCGGTACCTGGGGCTGCGTAGATCATCGTGTCTCCTCGATATGGACGAATTTTTAGAATATTGCCTTCTGGCCTGAACCTATTATCAATTTCCGTGCCAAGGCGTCACTTTCCTTAAAGCCCTTGATTTCATTGAGATTTTATTTTTTCTCGCTAGTTCAGGCTGTTTCCAGTGTGAATGATGTGACGTTGCATAACTTGACAACTGTCACAAAACGCAACAGTTGAGGCGAGCGATACTGTCAAGGCGGATGTGTTGGCTGGCAGATTTTCCTATACTATATTTGGATAAAATTCGGGAGCCAGAGCTCCCAGGTATCCATTACGGAGACAACATGCCAACACCACTACCTGCGCTGGCGCTGCGCCAGGCACGACTGCATTTGCAAGAGTACGGAAATTGCCCCTCTGGCGCGATCTCGGATGTGATTGACCAGCGCCTGGTGCGTTCATGGCAGCGCAGCCTGGCCGCGGGTTTGCAGCCGGTTGGCAGATTGCCGCAAACCGAGCATGCCAGCGGTGACGAGCTGCGTCAGGTGCTGGCGCGCAACCATGAGCTGCTGTCGTATTCGCGCCCCGTGATGGAATACCTTTTTGAATCTGTGCGCCACAGCAAGAGCGTGGTGGTCCTGGCTGACAATCGCGGCACCTTGATGCATACATTGGGCGATGCCGATTTCCTGAACAAGGCCGAGCGCGTGGCGCTGGCCAGTGGCGCCTCCTGGCATGAAGATCACCGCGGCACCAACGCCATCGGTACGGCATTGGCGGAAACCAGCGAAGTTGAGATTCACGGTGCCGAGCACTTTCTGGAGCACAACGGTTTTCTCACCTGCGCCGCCGCCCCTATCATGGCGGCCGACGGCAGCCTGATGGGCATACTCGATATCTCCGGCGACCAGCATAGCGGCCATCCGCATACCTTGAACCTGGTCAGCATGGCAGTGCGCATGATAGAAAATCGCCTGATCATCGCCACCAGCAAGCGCCAGATCCGCCTGCACCTGCACGCACATTCTGAGGGAATAGGTACGGTGGCGGAAGGCATCGTCGTGCTATCGGAAGATGGCTGGATCGTCGGTGCCAACCGCGCCGGCCTGACCCTGCTGCATCTTCGCGCCAGCGATCTGGGCGCGGTACAGCTCACCAGCCTGCTCAATGTACGGCTGGAAAATTTACTCCATCATCATCAAATTCGCTCCTCGCAAGCCATGGCGATACATTGTCATGACGGCACCCGGCTATATGTGCAGGTGCATGTTGATCAGGCGGTGTTGCCAGCGGTGCCGTCCGTTTCAGGCGCTGTGCAGGAGGCACCGAAAGATGCCTTGTCCTTGCTCGATAGCGGCGACTTGCGCTGGCGCAGCGCGGCAGAGAAGACGCGCCGTATTTTGGATAAGCCGATACCGCTGATCATTCAGGGCGAATCAGGCGTAGGCAAGGAGTTTTTTGCCAAGGCGGCGCATGAGAGCGGGCCACGCCGTAACGGGCCTTTTGTCGCCATCAATTGCGCGGCCATTCCGGAAAACCTGATCGAGGCAGAATTGTTCGGCTACCAACCTGGCGCTTTCACTGGTGCGCGGCGCGAGGGCAGTTTGGGGCGGCTACGTGAAGCCAATGGCGGCACGCTGTTTCTCGATGAAATCGGCGACATGCCGCTCGCCATGCAAAGCAGATTGCTGCGCGTGCTGCAAGAGCGCAGCGTCACGCCTTTGGGCGGCGGCAAAACGGTGCCGGTGGATTTTGCGCTGATCTGCGCCACCCATCGCAAGTTGCGCGATGAGGCTGAAAAAGGCAAGTTTCGTTATGATCTTTACTACCGCATCAACGGTCTGACCGTGCAGCTGCCTGCGCTACGTGAGCGCAGCGATTTTCAGGCGCTGACCGCGCAGCTCTTGCGCAGCCTGAGCCCTGAGCGCGAATTGCATCTGGCTGCCGATTTGCTGGTGCAGTTAAGTGCCTATATCTGGCCGGGTAATCTGCGGCAATATTCCAGCGTCTTGCGCACCGCCATTGCCATGCTTGACGCTGACGAGACGCGTATCGAGATACAGCATCTGTCTGACGATATTGTCGAAGATCTGATGCCGACATCGATATTGAGCAAGACGGTGAGAACGGAGCAGGTCGCGCAGAATCTTGAGCAGCTTTCGCGTAATGCCATCGAGCAGGCGCTGGCCTCCAGTCGGGGCAATATCAGTCAGGCAGCGCGTAGTCTTGGCATTAGCCGGCAGACCTTGTACCGGAAGATTAATGCATGAGACGCCAGAAAAAATAGAGTGTTACCCGATTTTTCATCATAAAAAAAAGCCTCTACCGTGATAGAGGCTTTTTTATACTCGGGTAGAGTATCTATGATTGTATCGCTATAGCGCACTAACGACGAGCGCTATGATTCAAATATATAGATACTCCCCATAAATGTAATTAAACGCCAAGCAACTCAACTTCAAAAATCAAGGTCGCATTCGGTGGAATAACGCCACCTGCGCCGCGCGGGCCGTAGCCTAAGCTCGCCGGAATAGTTAATACGCGGGTGCCGCCGATTTTCATGCCTTGCACGCCTTCATCCCAACCCTTGATCACTTGACCAGCACCCAGACCGAATGAGAATGGTGTGCCACGGTCTTTGCTGGAATCGAATTTTTTACCGGCACTGCCGTCAGGGTTTTGCAGCCAGCCTGTGTAATGGACGTCAACATTGTTGCCCGCTTGCGCTTCTGCACCTTCACCGATGACTTTGTCTTCGTATTGCAAACCTGAAACTGTGGTGATTTGTGTCATGATTTTTCCTTATTATCTCTATTGATTATTAATTAAAACTTGCGCAATTGTAGATCAAATTGATGGTGCTTAGGAGCTGTGAAAAAATAAGTGTTGCGTTTGGGTAATTCTGGCGGGATGCGATGCAAGGCGCGAGGAGGAGTCATAGCTAGCTATGGCGACGACGAGTAACGCTGCAGCGCGCCGGTCAGAGCGGCTCCAAATGTGACAGTAATTTTTGAACGGTTCCTTAGTTCGCCCGGGGTTTGGAAAAACAATACGGTATCTTTGATGCGTCGCAAAATCAGCTAAAAAATTGAATGAATGTGTCGCCAACTCCGAATGAACAGGCTCTGGCGCGGTAAAATGCAGTCAGTCTTCCTTTAAACGGTTTTTTTACTTTGTAGAGTGGTTAACTTTCATGCAGCGTCGTTTTCCTGGTTTGTCTCTGGTCTTTTTGTCCTTGTTCGCCGTCACTCTGCAATACGCCCAGGCGGATGTCGTGGTGGTTCTTAATTCGCGTGATGCTACGGTAAGCCTGCTCGATCAAGCGACATACAAGGAGATAAGCAATTTTCCGATTGGTAAAGAGCCGCATCACCTGATGGCAACGCCGGACAATAAGTCCCTGATCGTGGCAAACGCCATTGGCGATGAGCTGGTCTTCCTCGACCCTAAAACCGGGCAGATTCAACGTCGTGTCAACGGCATTGCCGACCCTTACCAAATTGGGTTTTCGCCTGACCAGAAATGGTTTGTATCCAATTCATTGCGTCTGGATAGGGTCGATTTTTATCGATACGATGGAAAACAATTTACCTTGGCCAATCGCGTTCCCCTGGGCAAGTTACCCAGCCATATGGCGTTTGATGCCGCCAGCACTACCGTTTTTATCACGCGCCAGGGAAGCAACCAGGTGTCGGCGATTGATCTGGCAACGCAAACGGTAAAATGGACTATCCCGGTAGGAAAACTGCCGGCGGGCATAGTCATGACGCCGGATGACAAACATTTGTTGGTGGGTATCATGGGTAAAGACTATGTCGAAGTGATCGACTGGCGCACACAAAAAACTGTCAAGAGAATCAAGGCAGGAGCCGGTACGCATAACTTCCGCTCCATGGGTGATAAGCGACATGTGTTTGTCTCGAACCGCGTATCCAACAGCATCAATATCATTGATCAGGTGACCCTGGAAAATGTCGGCATGATCCCGGTGCCGGGCGGCCCCGATTGCATGGAGTTGAGCGCCGATGGCAAGACCTTATGGGCAACCTTGCGCTGGATAAAAAAGGTGGCGGTGATCGATGTCGCCAGCAAAAAAGTGATACAGCTGATACCGGTCGGGCGCTCGCCGCATGGCGTGTATTTTGCCAATCGTGCAGCAAGTAACTAAGAATTCCTCGGCATGAAAACACCCGGCTTAACCGCATTCTGTCTGCTTGCAACGATGCTTTCTGCAGTAATGCCGGTTACTGCCTCGCCTGTGTGTCAGTCCACGGTTTATCTCAGCTTTGATACGGGCAGCCAGTCGCAGGCACAATTCATTGCGCAGACCTTGCGCAAATACGGCGTCAAGGCAACGTTTTTTCTGGCTAACGAGAAAACCGTCAACGGCGATTATTCCCTGGATCAAACCTGGGCAGCTTACTGGAAAACATTGGTCGGTGACGGTCATGCCTTCGGCACCCACACTTTCGATCATGTGTATGTCAGCCGCGATTTGCCAAATGGCGGGATCGAAATGAAGTCGCAGTTCGGTGCCCAGGCAGGCAAAAAAATAGCCTGGACCGCACAGCAGTATTGCGATGAATTGCGCCGCACCGGTCAGCGCTTTACCCAATTGACGGGAGCAAAACTCGATCCTTACTGGCGCGCACCTGGCGGCAAATTAAGCGCTAATTTATTGAAAGCGGGCGAAGCCTGCGGCTATCAGCATGTGGGCTGGTCACCGGCTGGATTTTCGGGCGACGAATTGCCGAGTGAAAAATGGAGCAATCCAGTCTTGTTAAAGCGCGCGCTCGATGGCTTGAAAGACGGCGATATCTTCATGGCGCACTTAGGCATCTGGTCACGCAAGAACGCATGGGCGCCGGAGAATCTGGAACCTTTAATTGTTGGGCTGCAAAAAAAAGGCTTTTGTTTTGCCACCCTACGCGAACACCCCAACTACGCGCTAAAAAATAAATGAATTTTATCGACTTATTTTCGACCGCCCAGGCCTGGATTTTCGAAGCCATGGTTCAGCCTTTCATTTATCAGTTTGGGTTGGGCGAGTTTACCGAACAGGCATTTGAAGGTGTCGAATGGTTTCTCATCGGCGTGTGTGAACTGATCGTCTTGTATGCCTTGCTGCGCCCGCTGGAAGCATGGATGCCGGTGCATAAAATAACCGATTCCACTGCGCGCTGGAACGACTTTATTTACACCGCCTTGCATCGCCTGGGTTTATTTACGCTGGCGATCTTTTTCGTGCTTGACCCGGCGCTAGATAGCCTGACCGGGCTTTTTCATTTGCAGGGCATGAACCCTTTTAATCTGGATAACCTCTGGCCTGGAATGGTAGATCATCCGGTCCTGGTTTTTTTGCTGTATCTGGTGGTGCTGGATTTTTTTGATTACTGGTATCACCGCGCCGAGCATCAGTTCAGCTGGTGGTGGGCGTTGCATAGCCTGCATCACAGCCAGCGCAACATGAATCTGTGGAGCGACAACCGCAATCATCTGCTCGACGATTTTTTACGCGACGTCTATATGGGCCTGATCGCGATTGTGATAGGCGTGCAGCCTGGGCAATACGCCTTGCTGGTGGTGGTGTCGCGCATGATACAAAGCCTGCAACATGCCAATGTGCGCATGCATTTTGGTCAAGTGGGCGAATATTTGCTGGTATCTCCACGCTACCATCGCACCCACCATGCGATCGGGGTCGGGCACGAAAGCAAAGGCAAGGGTAGTATAGGCGGCCATAACTTTGCGGTGCTGTTCCCGATTTGGGATGTGGTGTTCGGCACCGCTTTGTTCAGCAAAGAATTTCACATGACCGGTATCCGCGATCAGCTGGCCTCCCCTGAAGGATCTTCGAGGGACTATGGCCAGGGATTTTGGTCGCAGCAATGGCTGGGGTTCAAACGATTGTTGCGCATGGATAAAGAAAAAATTAAAGTGAGAATAAGGTGAGAAACCAATGAATCTACAAGGCGTGATGCGCTCATGGGGCAAGGCAGTGGTGGCGCAATTTCATTACCGAATTTTGCTGCTGAGCCTGATGCCGTTTTTGGCGTCTCTGGTGCTGTGGGGCCTTGCCATGTGGTGGGGCATGCAAGGCTTGATCGATTTTGTGCAGGCGCTTTTCGTCAAGCACGATGGCTTCAAGACCGCTGGCGATATCTTGAGCATGACAGGGATGCTGGCCTTCAAGACGGTGATCGTACCGCTGATCGCCATGTGGATATTATTGCCATTGATGGTCATTACCTCGTTGCTGGCGATCGGCCTGATGGCCATGCCGGTGATCAACCGGCATGTCAGCAGCCGCGATTATCCGCAGCTGGAGCAGCGTAAAGGCGGGTCTTTTTTTGGTAGCGTCTGGCATTCGTTTTCTTCATTCCTGATTTTTCTTGTCTTGTGGCTGCTGAGCCTGCCTTTGGTGCTGATACCACCTGTGCATTTCATCATTCAGCCCCTGTTGTGGGGCTGGCTGACCTACCGTGTCATGGTCTACGATGCACTGGCCGAGCATGCCGATGCCGATGAGCGAAAGTCGCTGACACGCCTGCATCGCAAGCCATTGTTAATGATCGGTACGATTACCGGTGTTCTGGGTGCCGCGCCAACACTGTTGTGGCTGGGTGGTGCGATGTCGGTGGTGTTCTTCCCTTTTTTTGCTGGCCTGGCGATCTGGTTGTATGTGCTGGTATTTATTTTTACCGGTCTGTGGTTTCAATACTATTGCATGGCGGCGTTGCAGCAGCATAGGGCGACGACAACTGTATAATTTTTAAAAATAGGCATGCTCAGCACGCACTAGGCGGGGCATGCCACTAGTTGAGTTTTCCTAGAGTTTACCCTTGAGTTAGTCTACAACCCATCAACGGAGGCAAGTATGGCGATCGGTCTCATCATCATTGGCGATGAAATTTTATCCGGCAAGCGTGTCGACAAACACTTGCCTAAAGTGGTCGAACTATTGGCGGCGCGCGGTTTGCAGCTTGATTGGGCCGAGTATATCGGCGATGACAGGGCGCGCATCGTGGCGACCTTGCAGCGCAGTTTTGCCAGTAACGACATCGTGTTTTCTACCGGCGGTATCGGCGCTACGCCAGACGATCACACACGCCAGTGCGCCGGCATCGCCCTGAACCTCCCGCTGGCCTTGCACCCGCAAGCCAAGATCCTGATACAGCAACGGATCTCGGAAACCACGATAGAGGCGGGCAAGCCGCTGGATCTGGAGTCGCCTGAAAATCTGCATAGGCTAAAGATGGGCGAGTTTCCTCAAGGCGCAGACCTGATCCCCAACCCGTTTAATAAAATACCTGGCTTCGCGATCCAGAACCATTATTTTGTGCCGGGTTTTCCTGTCATGGCCTGGCCTATGCTGGAATGGGTGCTCGATACGCATTACGCGCACTTGTTCCATCAGGTCGCGCGTGATGAAAAAGCGGTGCTGGTGTTTGAGGCAATGGAATCGACCTTGACGCCGATGATGGAAGCGCTGGAAGAGAAGTATCCTTTGATTAAGGTATTTAGCCTGCCTAGCGTGGGCGACCAGCAGATCCGCCGCCATATAGAACTAGGCGTCAAAGGCGAACCTGTGCAAGTCGCGGCTGCCTTTGTAGAAATGCTGGCAGGTCTGGATGGCTTTCATGCCGAATATATTCCGGCCTAAATTTTACTTAAGTTCTCATGCAGAAAATTAAATTCACCCTGTTTTCATTCAGGGACATCCTGATCGCCTTCGGCCCCATGGCCTTGATGATCATCGTGGTCTGCGCCATCGCCTATAA
This sequence comes from Undibacterium sp., assembly GCA_030645915.1. Taxonomy (GTDB): domain Bacteria; phylum Pseudomonadota; class Gammaproteobacteria; order Burkholderiales; family Burkholderiaceae_D; genus Undibacterium. The sequence continues at coordinate 53,840 of JAUSNO010000028.1, read as the reverse complement.
ACTGGTCGATCCGGCGCCGCCACGCACGATAGATTTTTCTGCGGGACAAGAGAACAGCGCCTACGAAGGTTTTGCCAAGCGCTATGCAGAAGAATTGAGCAAGAATCAGATCGAACTGAAACTGCAAAGCTCGGAAGGATCGCAAGAGAATCTGCAAAAAATCAGCGACCCTGATTCCGAGATCGAGATCGGTTTTGTGCAAAGCGGATCGACAGACGCTGCACAGGCGCAGAGCAAGGGTCTGGTTTCCTTGGGCAGCCTTTTTTACGAACCTATCTGGATTTTTTATCGCGGCAGCAAAGAGCTTACCAGCATCACCCAACTCAAGGGCAAGAGCGTCAATATCGGTACTGAGGGCATGGGCTTGTCACGACTTTTCAAACAGATTTTGTCGGTCAATAATATGGAGGAGTCGGATGTCAAGCTGGAGAGATTGTCCAGCACACCGGCCACCGTGGCGCTGCTTGAAGGCAAAATCGATGCGCTGATCATGAGCTCGGCATCGGATTCACTCTTGCTGCAAATGCTGCTGCAAACACCCGGCATCAAGCTGTTTGATTTCGTTCAGGCAGAGGCTTACAGCCGGCGTTTCCCCTTCCTGTCGCACGTGGTTCTTCCTCGTGGCATCGTTGATTTCGGCAAGGATATTCCTTCCAGGGATTATCACCTGATCTCGCCCACCGCAACTCTGGTGGCGCACGAAAGCCTGCATCCGGCGCTGATCGGACAGTTACTGCTGGCGGCGCAAAAAATCCATGGCGATGCGGGCTGGTTCCATAAGCAGGGCGAGTTTCCGTCTGATCGCTACACCGAGATCCCGGTAGCAGCACAGGCCGAGAAATTTTACAAGAATGGCCCGCCGTTTTTTCAGCGTTACCTGAGTTTCTGGCTGGCGAATTTCCTGGAGCGTATGTGGGTGGTGATACTGGCGCTGGGCGCCTTGTTCTTGCCCTTGTCGAAGATCATTCCGCCGCTGTACGTCTGGCGCATCCGTTCCCGTGTATATCGCTGGTATGGACAACTGCGCCTGGTGGAGCATGCAATTGAAGGTGTCGCAGCAGACCAGCGCCAAACGGTAGGCGAGCAACAGTTGCTAAGGCTGGACGAGATAGAAGACATGGTCAATCGCATCTCTATCCCTCTGTCGTATGCAGAAGAATTATATGGCTTGCGCAGTCATATCAATTTCGTGCGCAAGCGCGTGCAGTCTATGGTTAAACCGTCTGTCTAGCAATCGCAGCGACCAGCAAATCCAGCGCATGCACTACCTCGGCATCCGGCATCGCCAGTAGCTGATCGCCGACATACCACTCGAGCATGCACTGATCTGGCAGTGCCGTATTGACGGCATTGCCAAACAGCCAGATGCCATGGTCGCGCGCAACGGCATTACGTGCCTCGGTCGCTTTCTCCTTGCTTACAGGCAGATACAGATGCAGCATATTGCTTTGCGGCGCAGCCGGATTCGGTGTCAGTTGCGGGTAGGCTTTCAGGCATTCATACAGCCATAAAGTTCGCGCATAGTAATCCGGCATCGCCGCCAGTCTTTGTTCAAACTGCATTGCTGCCGCGACGACGTAAGGCGTGCGACGGAACATATTGCCGCCTTGCCTGTGCATCCAGACTTTGGCCTTGGCGATAAATTCGGCGCTACCGAGCAGCATCGCGCCACCCATGCCGCCTATGCCTTTGTAAAACGAGACATAGACCGAATCAAATCCCCTGGCAATGTCTGCAAGACTATGCCCGAAGCCGCTCATCGCTTCCCACAGCCTCGCGCCATCCATGTGCAGATGAATATTCTTTTCGCGGCAATGCGCCTTGATGGCACTGAGTTCATCCCAGCCTGGCAGTTGGCCGCCTATCTCGCGCATGGGCAACTCATACTGCACCGCTGCGATGGGTTCTGCAAAGGATTGCAGATCTGCCAGCGTCCATGGGCGAAACGGATCACCCAGTTGCACTGCCTGAAAATGATCGAGTAGCTGAAAATTACTGCGTTCGTGCTTGAGGATGTGTGAGCTCGGATGTAGCGCCACCAGTTGGCTGCCGCGCTCGGCACAGGCAAGGCGCAAAGCCGTCACTTGCGTCATGGTGCCGGTCATGCAGAACAGCGCGGCGGGCATGCCCAGAAGATCGGCGATCTTTTGTTCAAATTGCTGAACCAGTGCGCCTTCGCCATAGGTGTCATGCTTGATCTGGTTGGTCTCGCACCACTGCGCCATCGCGGCAAAACTCTCGGCGGGCGAGGGCTGGCGATGCCCGGGTAATAGGCTGTGGCAACTGAGGCGCAAGGCGCTGATGTCGGCATCGGTCAAAGTAAACTCCGGCTAAAGGGTGGGGGATTGATTGTACCCGAGAGCTTTTGGCAGGATTAAAATTGAGCCGGAATTCGTATCAAATCTTGCATCAAAATTGGTAGGAGACGCCGATGGAGAACATATTGTTGGCCGCTTTCGGGCCGCCATTATATTTGACTGGCAACCTATCCCAATCGGCGACCAAACTCAGATTTTTTGTCAATGCGTATTTGGCTCCCAAACCAACGACGGGGCCGAACCAGGAAGTGTTTGCGTTGACGTCACCGTCTGAATATTGGATGGAACTGTGCGCGTAGCTGGTGCCGAGTCGGGATATGACAGAAAAGTCATTGTTAAAACTGACTTCTAATTTGTATAGCAAACCCACACCGGCGGTTTCAGCATAGCCAGGGATGTGACCATTTTTATAGCCGTAGGCGGTTTTAGTGGTGCCGATCTGGTATCCCATCGCTTCAATACCATGGGTGATATTAAAACCGTTGTAGGGCAGGGCATCGAACATATAGCCAGTGTAAATTTTGCCAGAAGTTGCTCCAGATCTCTCGCACGAGGCGTTCACGGGACACGGTAAGCTAGAGCTGGTATAGGCAGATAAAGCCGCGCCGACATAGGTTTCAGCTGCGAGCGCAGATGAAGTAAAACTCAGCGTGGTGAACGTGGCGAGAGCCGCTACTGCAACGGACGAAGCGCGTTTAAGCTTAAACATAGTGATCCCAGGTGGAGAGAAATTGGGAGGGACTGTGAGTGATACGGTACGAAAGCGCCAAGTTTTTGTATCTGGAAGAATGATTCAAGATTGGCGGTGTCGAATAACGGTACTTCCGATTTTTATTGAACTATTTTGCAGCGATGCGTTCAGCAAGCAGCGATTAAGAAAACTATTTTTTTCGCAGTGGTACCAGCAATGCCTTCAGATCATTGTGATCAATCTCATACATCAGTGCCAGCAGCGCGCCGATTTCGCCCTTGGGGAATCCCTCGCGAGAAAACCAGGCCAGGTAATCGTCAGGTAAGTCGGCAATCAGACGCCCCTGGTATTTTCCAAAAGGCATTTCACGGGTGACTAAGAGTTGCAGGTCTTCGGCTTGCATAGGATGCGTGCTCGGTTTAACTTGTTGGGAGAGAGTGGATTGTAGCCAAATGCTACAATCAACGCCACGATTTTTTTATCAGAAAGGTCAACACCATGCTCAATAGTGCCTACCAGACAGCTTACGAACAAGGTAACCAAAACCAGACCATCACCTGGGAAAATTGCATCGCATTTTATGAACAGTTGGCGGCCACTTTTCCACAGGTGCTGAGCTTCACGCAAATCGGCGTATCGGACAACGGCATCCCCATGCATGCTGGCGTGGTCACTAGCGATGGCGTGTTCGACCGCGCACAGCTCAAGAGCGCAGGCCGCCCGGTCTTCTTCAATAGCAACGGCATCCATCCTGGCGAGCCGGAAGGTATCGATGCCTGCATGGCGCTGGTCAGGGATTTTTGCACGCAGCCAGAACGTCTGGCTACGCTGGGGCAGACCGTATTTCTGTTCATCCCGATTTATAACGTTGATGGCTGCCTGAACCGGCAAAACACTTCACGCGTGAATCAGGACGGGCCGGAGTTATTCGGCTTTCGCGCCAATGGCCGCAATCTTGATCTGAATCGCGATTTCATCAAATGCGATAGCCTGGCGGCGCAAGTATTCAATCAATTTTTCAGCGAATGGGACCCGGATGTCATGGTCGATACCCACACCTCTAACGGTGCCGATTACAGCTACACCATGACGCTGATCCAGACACAGGCCGACAAACTTGGCGACGGTCTCGGCCCTTTCCTGCGCAATAAAATGCTGCCGGCGATTTACCATGATATGGAGCAGCGCGGCTGGCCGACTTGCCCGTATGTGAACCCGATCAAAGTTACGCCCGACGATGGCATAGAAGATTTTTTGGAAGTGCCGCGTTTTTCTACCGGCTACGCCGCTCTGCATCACACCATCGGCTTCATGCCAGAGACGCACATGCTTAAGCCGTATGCAGACCGCTACGCATCGATGCGCGCCCTGGTCGAGACTGTGCTGAGTTTTACCATTGCACATGCAACACACATCCAATACCTGCGCACCAAGGCCAGGCACGCCGCCACGCAAAAAACGCAATGGCCAGTTTTATGGAAGGCCGATTATAGCCAGCATTCCAGCTTCCGCTTCAAGGGTTTTAAGGCCGTTTATACGCCTAGCAAACTCGGTAATTACACACGCCTGTCGTATGACCGCAGCCAGCCGTGGGAAAAAGACATCGCCTACTACGATCATTTTGTCGAAGATGTCGTCGTTAAAACGCCCAAGGCTTACCTGATACCGCAAGCCTGGCGCGAAGTGATACAGCGCTTGCAGTGGAATAAGCTGGAGCTGCAACGTCTGGCTAGCGATCAGACATTTCAAGTCCAAAGCTATCACATCAAAAATGTAAAATCGCGTGAGCACGCCTATGAAGGCCATCTCTTCCATGATGAAGTGACATTGAGCACGCAGACAGAAAGCATTCATGCCAGAGCCGGTGATTATCTGCTCCATCTGAACCAGGAGAATGCGCGCTATGCAATCGAGACGCTGGAACCGCAAGCGCACGACAGCTTCTTCCGCTGGGGTTTCTTCAACAGCGTGCTGGAGAAAAAAGAAGCCTATTCCGATTACGTATTTGAAGACAGCGCACTGGACATGCTTAACGACGAGCCCGAACTAAAAGCAAAATTTGAACAGTGGAAGGCGCAACATCCAGATTTATTGAGCAATCAGGATGCCGTACTGGGATTCATCTTTGCCAATGGCAAGCGTTTTAACGAACCGGAATGGCAGCGCTATCCGATATTTTCCGTGTTCACTTTGCCTTAAAGCAGAGCAAGCTTGATCACTCTCTACGAATACATGCAGCAACCGCGCTACTGGATAGCGCGGGATGAAGACGGCTATTGGCTGGTACCGGCGCGCGACGGTGGCTGGGATGAACGCAGCCCCTTCATCGGGAGGGTTGGGTATCTGGCCGAGGTGGCCGATCTGGATGGCATTGATCTTGGTTTGCCGGAGTCTTAGACATGAAACATCAAAGACACCTGGCTGAATAAACATGTGGTTTTTAGAGACCACAATTCGCTAGTTTGATGTAGATCATTTGATTTTAAGGATATTTTCTTGTTGTTACTTAGGAGTAATGTAATATCTTCAAATGCAACAAATTACATCACCTTTAATCACGGTGCGCAATCTATGTCGGAACTGTTAGCGCACTTGGATAATGCGGTTAAAAGAGCTCTCAATAGACAAGTAACTCACCTACTTTTTTGTCAATAAGTCTAATGTCAGCTTTGCTCTGCCAATCCCTATTCCGAATCTATACCTCCTTGCTGTTTGCGATTGCAGCGGGTACTTGTCTCCCTGTTTATGCAGAACAGAAATTGTCAGTGGATGAGCAGCTCACTTTATTAAGTGCGACGTTGAACAATTCTCCAGAAAAATCTGTTGAAATGTTAACGCAATTGCAAGCGCTGAAACCTATTTTTAGTGAAAAGCAAAGGGAGCGTTATTTTCTTCTAAACGCTTCATCACTCGGATTTAGAGGTAAACAAGCAGAACGCATAGCGCTGGTGAAGTCTTTCATCGGGCAAGTGTCTGATCCCGATTCGAGAATCAGATTTTTATACGAATTGTCTGAAGCATATACCGTTCAGGGTGATTATGAAAATGCCTTAAAAGCGAATTACGAGAGCGTTTTATTGGTTCCGAAAAGCGTCAACATCAACACAAAAATTTCTGCTCTTCAAGGAGCAATTAATATATCGACCTCGTTGCTTGCCTATGATGAGGCAATGGCCTATGCGGATCAGATGTATTCGATTTGGGAACAAGGCGGGGGATTGTTTGCGAAATGCTATGGTCTTGCCAATCGAATAGAAATTAGCAATTTGCGCAGAGATAATCAGCTCGCTGTCCCGTTGGTGCAAGATGCAATGCTAGCTTGCGATGCAGGCAAGCGCCCAATAATAACGTTGATTGTCAAAGCTCTGGCCGCGATTGACATGATCAACAATGGGCAAGTCGACAAGGGGATAAACGTTGGATTGCTGCTATTGGGTGAGTTTTCCAAGGCCAGCCAGACCTCAGATTATGTCACTCAACTTGAAGAGGCAATTGCCCGGGGCTATATAAAAAAAGGAAACCTGGCTCTGGCTGAACAATATGCTATGCGCGCCTACCAGCGCGCTACGTCAGAGAACGCGGTTCAATTGAGAGAGAAAGCCAGCAAAACTCTGGCTGTGATTAAGCGTGCTCAGGGGCAGTTAAATAGCTCACTCGACTATCTGGACATCAACCTCATGCTAAAGGATAAAATATTGGGTGAACAGCTCAATAAAAACCTGGCATACCAAAGGGTAAAGTTTGATATTCAAGATAAAGCGAACCAGTTGACGCTGCTAGAACAAAAAAATAAAATTCTCACGGTCGAAAAAGTCTTACAAAAAGGTAAAAATCAAAATCTACTTTTGTGGATAACCTTGGGGATGGTGCTTTTTGCCATACTTGCCGCATGGTTGCTGAGAACAATGCAACAAAAATCTACCTTTCGCAATTCCTCGCAGGTTGATGGCCTGACCCAGGTGAGCAATCGGGCTCACTTTATAGTGTGTGCAACGAAGATATTTCAGACCACCAACGATAAAGTAACTTTGGTGATATTTGATATGGACTTTTTCAAAAATATTAATGATACCTTCGGCCATGCTGCGGGTGATTGGGTACTTAAAACGGTGTGCCAAACGGTAAAAGCTCAGTTAAGTAAAACAGAAATTTTTGGACGCCTTGGCGGTGAAGAGTTTGCCATCTGCCTGCCGGCGTCTACCGGGCAGGATGCCCTTGCGATTGCGGAGAGTTATCGCGTAGCGATAGCTGCTATTGATACCAGTCCCAGCGGGTTTAGTTTTTTGATTACTGCCAGTTTTGGTATCGCCACAAGAGACAACGGCGAATTATGCAGTTTCGAAGAAACCTTGGCTGCGGCGGATAAAGCACTATATTGCTCAAAAAATGGAGGCCGCAACCGGGTCTCCGTTTATCAATAATGCAAACAAAATTTCCCAGGCATAAATTCTATGCAAGTGGATTGTGCGTGACAGTCTAATAAACCAGTGCAATATTGAATGTGTGTTGATGCTTGGCAGGGCCGGCTTGGTTGAATTCACAAAAACGATTTATTGATCGGATTTATTGGCGATCCTCAGTTGAAAACAGGTTTTTCTCTGGAAATGCACGGTTATTTCTTGAAAATCTTAATTTGAGAAAAATTCTTCCCCCAACTATTTCATAGTTATATAGAATCTTTGCTTGCAATAAATCCAAGTCAATTTTTCTACTAAAGTGAATAAAATGTCAAAATTATTAGATTATCTCAATACACTCGATAAAGATGCCGCTGCTCGTGAGGCGCATGCCAAAGATCCTAAAGCTGCAATGACCAAGCAAGGTTTGACTGATGAAGAGCAGGCTGCTGTTTTGTCTGGGGATAAAAAGAAGATGGCTACGTTAATCGGAATTCAAGAGGATTCGTTACCATCTGTTCAGGTAAATATTTCAACGTTTTAAACAAATACACGTAGAGCCTTGATGATATCTCGCATTTCTTTGAGATATTTCTCTTTCATCCTATTTTTTGGGGGGATAGGATTTTCCCTTCCTGTTTTCCCTGAAGAGCAAGTTTCTGTCGATGAGTTGCTAAATCTGTCATCACAATATCTGAATACTGCGCCGGTAAAATCAATAAGTACTCTTGCTAAATTGAAGGTGCTTCAACCAACATTTAATGAAAAACAAAGAGAAAGATATTATTTTATTTCCGCTATCTCTTTAGGTTTTATCGGTAAGCACCGAGAACGTGTTGAATTGGTCGAATCATTTATTGATAAGGTCAATGACCCTGAGCTTCGCGCCAAATTTTTTTATCAACTTTCTGACGGATATACCCATCTCGGAGAATATGAGAAAGCATTAGTAGCAATGAATCAGAGCATTGTAATGCTACCTAAACTCATTGAACTAGGATCTAAGGTAACAACATTACAAGCTGCAATTACCTTGTTCAGCTCATTACTTGCTTATGATGAGGCAATGGTTCATGCGGATCGTATGTACGCTTTAGAGAGTGACGTAGTGAATTCACTATCAAAATGCTATGGTCTTGCCAATCGAATTGAAATTTATTTTTTAAGTGGTAATCATCAAAAGACAAGGTCATTATTGCCTGAGGCCATACAATCCTGTAATGCAAGCAATCGCCAGGTGGTTAGTTTATTAGTAAAAGCAATTGTGGCGATTGATTTAATTGAGACTGAAAACGATGAGCGTAATGTTGATAATGGCTTATCACTTTTGTATGAATATTCCAAAACAAATCAAACTTCAGAATATGTAACTTTATTAGAAGAAGTGATCGCTCGCAGTTACTTAAAAAATGGCAATTTGAAACAGGCAGAACGTTATGGTATGCGTGCCTATCAGCACGCAAAATCTGAGGACATCGTTCGATCATTAGAAAAAACCAGCGAAACTATGGCCGCAATCAAACGTGCTCAAGGGCAGCTCGACAGCGCACTGGAATATTACGACATTAACCTTGCGCTTAAAAAGAAAGTGCTGAACGATCAGTTGCAAAAGAACCTCGCTTACCAAAGAGTCAAGTTCGACACGCAGGATAAAGCCAATCAATTGGCGTTATTAGAACAAAAAAATAAAAACCTCACAATCGAAAAAGCCTTGCAACAAGGTAAAAATCAAAATCTGCTTTTGCTGATGACTTTGGGGCTGATCCTCCTGGCTATTCTCGGCGCGTGGCTGGTCAAAACACTGCAGCAAAAAAATATCTTCCGTACCTCATCTCAGGTGGATGGGCTTACTCAGGTGAGCAACCGCTCCCACTTTATAACTTGTGCTACACAGTCATTTAAGAACGCCGAAAATCGGGTGAGCATCGTGTTGTTTGATATGGATTCCTTCAAGAATATTAACGATACCTTTGGCCATGCGGTGGGTGACTGGGTGCTGAAGACTGTGTGCGATACCGTGAAGACCCAGTTGCGTAAGGCTGATGCGTTGGGTCGTCTGGGAGGGGAGGAGTTTGCGATCTGCCTGCCGAATTTTACGGAGGAAGAAGCGCAGGCATTGGCCGAACGTTGTCGTGCCGCGATTGCAGCTATTGATACCAATCCAAGTGGGTTTAGTTTTGTGATTACTGCCAGTTTTGGCGTTGCCACGCGTGGCATGCGCGGACAATATAGTTTTGAAGAGACATTGGCGGCGGCCGACAAAGCCTTGTACTTTGCCAAAAATGAAGGACGCAATCGCGTCTCGCTGTATCAATAATAGATGTTAAGTTTACTAGACGACCAGAACAAATGACAAACGAAAAACAAGGAAAATTGATCTGCGTAGGTACGGGCATGCGCATGGCAGGGCAACTGACGCCGATAGCGCAAAGTTATATTGAAACTTCTGACGTGGTGATCGCTGCAGTACCGAATATTTTCGCGCGCAAGTGGCTGCAAGGTGTTGCCAAGGAATATATTTGCCTGTTGGGCTATTACAGCGATTGCGATGTTGAGGGTAAAAACAGGCGCGATACTTATAGACGCATGGCCGATACCATTCTTGCCGAAGTCCGCGCGGGCAAGACAGTCTGTGCGGCTTTCTATGGTCACCCGGGCATTTTTGCCTGTATCTCGCACATGGCGATTGCCGATGCGCGCGCTGAGGGTTATCACGCAGAGATGTTACCTGGCATTTCGGCGGAAGACTGTCTGGTCGCCGATCTGGGCATCGATCCTGGTCGTACTGGCATGCAGTCTATGGAGACTACGCAGTTCATGATTTATGAGCGCAGGATTGATCCGACCTCTTTGCTGATACTGTGGCAGCCAAGCTTGGCGGGAGAACTCAGCCTGAAGCGTTTTGATACCACGGCTGCCAAGCTGCAGGTATTGGTCGATAAGCTGGCGCGCGATTATCCACTGGATCATCCTGTCATTCTGTACGAAGCGGCTACGCATCCGCTGGAGCAGACTCGTATGGATTCGATTCTTTTGCGCGACTTGCCGACTGCGTCGCTGCAACAAATCACCACTTTAGTGATCCCTGCTGCCTATCCGTTAAAGATGGATCAGGCGATTGTTGATCAACTCAATGCGATGCCGGCGATGGCGGTGGTGTTGGAACAAGCTGCTTGACAGTGCATTGCCGGGCGTGAATGTAAATAGGGCAGGCCCACAACGCACAAGGCGGGGCGCACAAGGCGGGGCGCACTATCCATGCGGGTTTGCAGGCATACCCTGCCAGCAGGCGCATGGGGATTGCGTGTTAGGCATGCCACTATTTGATTATTTTTGATTTTGTGCATTCTGCATTGCCAGTTTGTTTTCAAAATGACTTATTAAAAATATTACTGTTTTAAATCATGCATTTATCTGCCGCTGCGCTTTTTATCAATAAACCAATTTAGTGCTTTTAATTTGATCTGAATTTATTTAGAATCGTCGATGTGCGACAAAATGGTTTGTCAAAATAAAGGGATTTATCATGAATAAAATGATTAAAAGTGCGGTAATCGGCTTGGTTTTGGCAGGTGGTTTTTCTGTGGCGCAGGCGCAAACGCCGCGTGCAGTTGTCGATACATCTGTTGACGGTATTTTTACCGCATTGACGTCTAGTAATGATCTGCAGGCGACTGTTGATACGTTGATCGCTAATGGCGCGAATCACCATGCTGTTATTTCTATCGCTGCAGCGGCTGGTATTCCTCAAAATAAAGTTGAAGCATTGCAGGTGTGCGTGAATACCGTATCGGCAGATGTTAAAGTCTTGAGCGCGACGTGCATGCGCCCGCGTACCGTTTTGACTGCCTACGTTGCTGGCATGAATGATCCGTTGAATTATTTGCCTGCGACCGCAGCCGGTAAGCGCGAAGTAAAAACTGCCAAATAATGATTGGCGGGTAGTGCCAGTTCGAGCGGTGATATAGTCCTATCATAAAAATGACAGCCGCGGCTGTCATTTTTATGTCTGTGTTTATCTACTCTCGAAACGCCAGATTCAGATTATTTTATCGGCTGCACGGGCGGAGTCGGCTGCTCGGGCTGCCCTTGCACGGACGAGGGAGCTTGGACCGCTTGAGTAGGTGGAATTGCAGGTATGGGGTGAGCCAGTTGTGTTGGTTGAACAGTTGGCATGGCTTGGATTGGAGGCAAGTCCATTTTTAAATCATCAACATTTTCTTCATATCCCACTGACGAATCATCGAAGTAGCGTTCTACCAGCTGGAAAAAACGATCATAAAATTTTCCGGTGGGAATAGTCTCGCTCGCGACTTTGACCAGTGAATCGTCCGACTCACCAAAAGGTAGTGAGACTGACCCAATTCCACCAACGCCGATACTGGCAGAGGTGCTGCTCTTTTTTAGCGAGTAGCGATCACGAACGGCGTTGGCGAAGACCGTGGTGCTGTTGCTGCCCTTGCTGTCTGAAGCGCAGACTACACTGAATTCAATCTCCACATGAACGTCAATTTGAGGCTGAAATTTTCGGCGACCTTTAATGAACGAGTGCTTCGCCTCGCTAATGGCATAACCTTGACTCAATAAGGCACGACGCGCCGCTTCGCACGACGCTTTGTCGGTACCGGCAAAACTATGAGAAAAAACATCGCTAGCGCCAAACTCCTCATTATGATCCTTGATCGTTTTGGTGCTGGCGCAGCCTGAAAGCAGGGCGATCATTGCGATGCCCGGTAATAGCGGTTTGTAAAAAAATAATGTCAACATACGAGAAATCATCTGTAACGATCTTGCTTTAATATTGTGACGCATTGTACGCGAAGTCGTTTATTAGTCTGCGCTACAATAAGGACTCGTTAGAAAATAACCTGAACTTTTTATCTGGCCATCACTGGCGCACTGCTGCGTTGTTCACCGCTTGCAGTGCTAGCACTGCGGCGCGTCGAACGCCTTGCATTGCATCCAGCCATGTCCGCTAAAAAATCCATTTTATTTCCTAACGAGCCCTAAGATAGTTCATTTTTCTGTTTGCGTGCATGTTCAAATCCATTCGTATTTTTATCCTGTTACTTATTTTGTTGGCCGTTGCCATGGCAACCTGGCGCGCCAAGACGGGGGCCGTGTCGTGGAAGTATACGTTGGCCGTGAATGTATATCCGGTCAATGGCGATGGAAGTGAGGTGGCGGAAGCTTATGCGCGTGCCCTGACAGTCGAAGAGTTTGCTCCGATTGAACGTTTCATGCTGGATGAGGCGGCACGATATGGACGATCAAGTCATGCCTCCATCGAGATCCGCCTCAGACCGATGCTAGCGACACAGCCGCCGGCACCACCGGTCAACGGCAATCTGCTTGAGGTGATATTCTGGAGTTTGCATTTAAGATGGTGGTCTTATCGTCATGCCGATGCGACTGGCCCCGGGCCGCAAATCAAATTATTTATTTTGTACTTTGATCCCGCCCGACACCTGCAGCTCAATCATTCTACTGCTTTGCAAAAAGGGCTGATTGGAAGGGTGAATGTATTTGCTTCACACGCAATGAGTAAGCAAAACAATGTCATTATCACACACGAATTTTTGCATACTTTGGGTGCCAGTGATAAGTACGATCTGGCGACAAATTTACCGAGTTTTCCTCTCGGTTATGCTGAGCCTCAGCGCTTGCCCGTGTTGCCGCAAGCTTTGGCTGAAATTATGGGTGGGCGAGTACCTTTGTCGCCGACGGCGGCACGGATTCCATCCAGTTTGGACGAAGTAGTGATCGGCAAGGCGACCGCACTGGAAATCAATTGGCTACATTGAACCGAGATTTTCCATCGCACCTCTGGTCTAATGGGAAATCTCGCTTGAATACTTAGGAAAAAAATGAGTTCACCAGAACTGATCATGCAAGTGCTGCGCAACGAGCTCCGTAGCGTAGGAATGACCTACAAAGAGTTAGCTGGGCGTATCGATATGAGTGAATCGAGCGTTAAGCGTATGTTCGGCCAAAAAGACATGGCGCTGTCGCGCCTGGCACATATCTGTAAGGTTGCCGGTATAGCGCTGGAAGATGTCTTGCGCCAGGCCGCCGATGTGACGCCGCATGTCGATCATCTGACGCTGGCGCAGGAGCGCTCGCTGATGGCAAATCCCAAATTATTGCTGGTAGCGATTTGCTGTCTGGGTCAATGGACATTCGAGCAGATCATAGAGACATACTCCCTGTCGGATGCTGAATGCATACTTGCTCTGATCGAGTTGGATAAGCTGGAATTTATCGAACTTAAGCCACTTAATAAGTATCGCTTGCGGGTGTCCAGTGCGTTTCACTGGCGTGCAGATGGGCCCGTGCAGACCTATTTTAAAGAAGTGGTCGTCGGCGATTATTTTGATGGCCGCTTTGATGGTACTGGCGAAACCCTGATGTGTGTGCCAGCTCGTTTATCGCAAGCAAGTGCGCAGGAGGTGTTGCAAAAAATTCAGCAACTCGCTGCTGAACTGGCGCGTTTGCAACAGGAGGACAGGCGCCTGCCGTCCATTGAAAAAGATGGTTTCACCTTGATGCTGGGTTTTAGATCATGGGAATTTGCTGCTTTTACCGCCCTGCGTCGACCCACTACGATGGCCGACGTTAAAAGCAGTGTGGTTCACCAGCTAGGACCAAGAAAAAGATAAAGCGACGAGCCAATCCCACGGGTTGCTCCAGCGCCAAAATACAGTGGGCCAAAACGCGTATCAAGGGAGATGAAGGCGCTGCCGCTTTGTTTTATCTTGCTGAATTTAACCGATTCGTCAGCGCTAAATCCCGCGCCTAATTCTGCCGAAAAACCTGTACGTATCGAACCTCCCAACGCGGTCGGCATACTGCCGATACGCCTTGCGATCACAACACGCCCTAGCGCGATGGTGTTATTCGATAATGAATCGACGGGCGTGCCAGACAAGCGCAGGAAACCACCCAGCTGTAGCGGCGCATCACCGCGTTGTGATTTGGCCCATTCTCCGTAGATATGCCCCGCCCAATTGCCGGTCTGGAAGGCGGACATTGCTCGCATGGAGAACGTGAGCAGCGATGGTTCTGTCACTTCCTTGGTGCGCAAATGCGCCAGTTCGATGTCAAGTAGCTGCCCGCGCGTGGGAAACGCCAGAGAGTCCAGGGTATCAACCCTGAAGTTGAGAAACTGTGTGTTGAAAAACACTCTGGCAGCTAGCTCGGGTGCCTCGGGGATTTCTGCGTTGACATTGGTAAGCCTGCGGTCAATGCCGATGCGAATATCGCCCCAGTTACCCAGTTGGCGACCAGCGGCGAACGTTGCACTGCTGGTTTTGTAAGCGATGCGTTGTTTTTTTCGACCATCTTCGTAGAGGTCCAAAGAAGATGCGCCATATTGTATTGATGGCGCCAGGTACCAGTCTGAACCCGCACCCAAGGGCTGAAAAAGTTGTGTGCCGAGTTGGCCCTGTGAACCTATCTTGGCCACGGTACGTAACTCGCCACCCCAGTCGTTAAGCGATGAGGCAATATGCATGGCACCTAATGAAAACCGATTGCTATCATTAAAGTTGCTGACTAATTCCAGGCCTACTCGCAAGCGGTTTCTGCCCCAGTTGGCTTCATTTGCCTTGATCATCACGCTACGCTGACCGTCATGATCTTCTATCTCTGCTTCAACATGATCAAGATCGCCACGGCCATACAATTTGCTACTGGCTAGCCGTATGTTATCTTCACTGACGACATCGCCTACTTTCAGGCCCGATTGTGCGATCAAGGTCGCAGGGTTGATATAGTTGGTGCCTTGCACTTCAATCTTCGCCAGCGGCAGAGCTAAATTCGGCGCTGGTGCGGTACTCACTCTGCTCAGCTCCAGTGCAGCATAGGCAGTCTCACTTATGCCTAATTTGCTTAATTGCGCCGTGAGTAGATGCGTGGCAAATTCGCCTGCCTCTATGGCTCGATGATGTTCGCTAAAATCGAGAAAGCTGATGCCGTTAAGGTTGGGGGCAATCAAAATATCCTGGCTGCGTAATTCTTTTAATGAGCGTTGTACGTTTTGTTCGGTCAATATTTGCAGCATTTGCTGCGCAACGCTGATGGCACTGCCAAGTTCCCGTTCTTCTGCCAGAGGTGTTCCTACATTAACTGCGATAACAATATCGGCGCCCATTTTGTGCGCCAACTCAATGGGCAAATTGCGCACCAGACCACCATCGACAACCAGTCTTTGATTGATGCGTACCGGGGCAAATACGCCGGGTACTGCCAGCGATGCCCTCAGGGTTAAAAACAAAGGGGTGTCCCCTAATTCAACCAGTTCACCGGTGACGAGATCTGATGCAACTGAACGAAACGGCAGCGGGAGTTGGTCGACCGGCTCATTTCGCATGCCATTTGGCAAAAGACGCGTCAGTGCTTGTTCCAGCGCAGCGTTACCGGCAGCCGATGGCGGCAATGAAGCGCCAGATTTGGTGACAGCAAATTCTATTCTGGATGGCAGCAGCAGATCTTCTTCCCGACGCCGGAAATCGAGCACGTCACGGGCAGGGCGATCAGCGAGAACGCTGTCCCATGAAGTACTGCTGACGATCTGCGCCAGTTCTTCAACGCTGCGCCCGGCAGCATAGGCGCCGCCCAGCACCGCGCCCATACTGGTGCCGACAATCATATCAACAGGAACGCGTAGTTCCTTGAGAACGCGTAACACGCCTATATGGGCAAAGCCGCGCGCGCCACCACCTGACAATACCAAGGCAATTTTGGGACGTGGCCTGGAGTCCATGTTGGGAGGGATAATTTCAGCGTTTTTTGCTGTAAGTGTTTCGGTCGATGACACGTCGGCTGAAAAAATCAGGCAAAACGCTGCAAGTGAAATGAGAAAAGAGTTTGAAATAGATCGTGGCAACATAATCAAAAAAACCTTACAGATTTTGCTCGACATGAATAGTCGGTTAAACGATAGAGAAATTTAAAAAACAACTCTCGTCGCATTGAACCCAGATTTTCCATTAGGCGCACCTGCGGTGCTATTTGCGTGCTGACGGCGCATTTTCGGCTACTTTTGCTGCTCTTCGTTGCCAATAGCTAGCTATTGGCGCCTCATTCGCGTCAAAACTATCTCGAAAAGTGCATCCGTCATCAGCGCAAATCCTAATGGAAAATCTGGGTTAAAAACTGCCAGTGAACTGGTAACGTTGACCGGGATGCCACATGGTAACGACGGTGGCGATTTTTCCTTGTGACAGGGTTTTTCTATGCAGTACCAGGCACGCGTCCTTGCTGGAAATGTGCAGCATCTCAGCGATAGGTCTGGGTGGCAAGATCGCTTCTATGCTGTAGTCAACACCTTGCAAGGGTGCGACAGCCATCAGATATTCGTTGGGTGTCACGACCGAGAAATTTTGTCCCAGATAGTCTGGTACTAACTCAGAATTTACCCATCTGTCTTCTACCTGTATCGCGATGTCGTTTTCAAAATGGACGATGACAGAATGGAATAGTGCATGTCCGGTCTTCACCTGAAACTGTAGCGCCATCGCTTGACTGGCGCCGATCGCCTTGAGCTCATGCAGTTCGCTGCGGTGCGCATGCCCGCGTGACCTTATTTCTTCCGCGATGCTTTTAATTTCGACCAGGGTGGCCTGATATTTGTGCTGCGCCACGTAAGTGCCCGACCCCTGGATGCGCGTCAGGATTTGTTCGGTAGTGAGCTCACGTACGGCGCGGTTGACGGTCATGCGCGAAACGCCAAATTGCTCGGCCAGCATCGCCTCAGATGGGATGGCATCGCCTTCCTTCCAGGTGCCGGATTGAATTTCCCTGAGTAGGTAGTCTTTGATGCGCTGATAAATCGGCGCAGCTTCTGTTGGTGCGACGCGATTGACTAGATTGATATTGGTAGTTTCTCTGGTTGCCACGCAAGCCTCAAGTGAAAAAGCAGAAAAATTGAAAAAATGTTTTTCTACGGTTTAGGCTGGCATGGTAACACGGCGGGAGTGGGCAAATTCTCTGATAGTCGATGCTTAAACTCGGTTGCTCATGCGGCTATGAGCGGCCAATAGCCTTTAGTCTGGGCGCTTCTGCTAATTGTCGCCGTGCGGGCAATGCCCCCGGTTTTGCCGGTGTATGTGTCTTAAGCTTGAACACCACCAATGCCTGCGTCAGCCTGATCGTTTGCTCTTCCAGGCTGGCGGTGGCGGCTGCGGCCTGTTCGACCAAGGCCGCGTTTTGCTGCGTCACTTCATCTAATTGAGTTACAGCGGTGTTGACTTGAGAAATGCCGTCACTTTGCTCTCTGGAGGCTGAGCTGATCTCGCCCATGATGTCGCTTACCTGTTTGATTGACGAAATAATTTCGCCCATCGACTTGCCTGCCTGTTCGGCAAGTACTGTTCCGGCATCCACTTTTTCCACCGATACCTTGATCAGCTGGGTGATCTCTTTGGCGGCTGCGGCGCTACGCTGCGCCAGATTACGCACTTCGGTCGCGACAACGGCAAAGCCTCTCCCTTGTTCGCCAGCGCGTGCTGCCTCTACCGCGGCATTGAGCGCCAGAATATTGGTCTGGAACGCGATGCTGTCGATGATGCCGATGATATCTACAATTTTTTTCGAGGAGGTACTGATTTCATTGATTGTACTGACGACATCGGACACGATGGCGCCGCCTTTTTCAGCGATGACGGAGGCATTTTTGGCCAATGCATTTGCCTGTACCGCATTGTCCGTGTTTTGTTCTACGGTCGCGGCGAGCTCTTCCATACTGGAGGCAGTTTCTTCCAGCGCAGATGCTTCAGATTCTGTGCGGTCAGACAAATCCATGTTGCCTGCTGCTATTTCCCTGGTCGCGATGCTGATGTGAGCGAAATTTCTGCGTACATCGCCGATGATGGAATGCAGGTTCACGTTCAGTTGATGCATGGAGCGCAGCAAGCGGCCGACGTCGTCATGTCTTTCTGTATTGATGCTGGCGGTCAGGTCGCCACCCGCCAGGGTGCGGGTAATTTTGGTGGCAGTTTTGATCGGTTCAATCACAGCTTGGTAGAGATAAAACCAGAAATGCACGGTGACTGCGGTGGAGAGTAGCGCCAGCCCGGCTATCGAGCGCTGCAGCTCGGCGCTGGCGGCAAAAGCAGGGCTGAATGCGGCGACCGCCAGGAGCAATGAAGTGAGTGCCGTAAAACCGAGGCTGAGCGCCGTGCGTTTTGCCAGCGAGATGTGGCGTATGGCCGCCAGTTTGGCAAGGAATCCGGTTTGTCTTGCCGCGCCATGGCGTATTTCAAGTCGATTCGGGTTGCCGTCGCGGATTTCCTGATAGATCTTGCCGCTCTGATTGACCTGCTCCCGGGTCGGCTTGGTCCTGACCGACATATAGCCCACCGGCTTGCCGTTTTCTATCACGGGCGTCACGTTGGCCAGCACCCAGTAAAAGTCCCCGTTCTTACAGCGATTTTTTACCATGCCTGTCCACGGCGCGCCATTTTTTATCGTCGTCCATAAATCGGCAAAGGCTTCTGCCGGCATATCAGGATGGCGCAAGATGTTTTGCGGCGACCCTAGCAGTTCGGCTTCTGAATAGCCGCTGACCTCGATGAAATAGGCATTGGCGTAGGTGATGTTGCCTTGCAGATCAGTAGTGGAAACGATGGATTCGCCATCTCTGAGCACATATTCGAGATGGGTGACAGGGGTATTTATACGCATGTTAAGTGACGGCTTTGAAAAAGTAAGGGCCGGCCAGCTGGCCGGAGTAACTAATGAAAAAAGGAAAAACTGACGAAAAACCTGCCGCGTTTTGCCAAAACTTGTTTTTTTTATTATAAAAATCTTGATTTACATCAAGATTTTTTTGAGATGTCGATGATACCGCTAAATAAAAAATCAGTTTTATTTATTAAATCCGCTTGCCAAAGTTGTATATACAACTTAAACTGCTTTTCATTCAAGATCCGACAGGCGCTGCCTGGTTTTTATTCAATTCATTCGCAGGAGTCAACGATGAACAACGATCCACGCTGGGACGCAAGCCGCGAGATACGCGCACCGAGAGGCAGTGAAAAAGTCTGCAAGACTTGGGTAGCCGAGGCGGCCTACCGCATGATCCAGAATAATCTCGATCCTGAAGTGGCCGAGAACCCAAAGCACCTGGTGGTATATGGCGGCATAGGCCGCGCCGCGCGCAACTGGGCTTGCTTTGATCAAATCCTGGTCAGCCTGAAGGACTTGGGTGAAGATGAAACCCTGCTGATCCAATCTGGCAAGCCGGTCGGTATCTTTAAAACCCATGAAGATGCACCACGCGTCTTGATTGCCAATTCCAACCTGGTACCGAAGTGGGCCAACTGGGAACACTTTAACGAGCTCGACCGCAAGGGCCTGTTCATGTACGGCCAGATGACGGCGGGTAGCTGGATCTATATCGGCACCCAGGGCATTGTGCAAGGCACTTACGAAACCTTTGCCGAGGCCGGTCGCCAGCACTTTGGCGGTGACTGGGGCGGTCGCTGGATCTTGACTGCCGGTCTCGGTGGCATGGGCGGCGCCCAGCCATTGGCGGCCAGTTTTGCCGGTGCGGTGTCATTGAACATCGAGTGCCAGCAATCGAGCATCGATTTCCGCCTGCGCACCCGTTATGTCGACAAGCAAGCCAAAGATCTGGACGATGCCTTGGCCCTGATCGCGTATCACTGTGAGCGCAAGGAGGCGATCTCTATCGCCTTGCTCGGTAATGCCGCAGAGATTTTGCCAGAGTTGGTCAAGCGCGCCAAAGCCGGCAGCATCAAGCCCGATCTGGTGACCGACCAGACTTCGGCGCACGATCTGATCAACGGCTACTTGCCGATAGGCTGGACCGTAGAACAGTGGAAAGCGGCGCAGCACGATGCCAGCCAGCACGCAAAACTGACCGCCGATGCGGCGCATTCTTGCGCGGTGCATGTGCAGGCGATGCTCGATTTCCACGCGATGGGTATCGCTACTGTCGATTACGGCAATAACATCCGCCAGGTGGCGTTTGATACCGGCGTGAAAAACGCCTTTGATTTCCCCGGCTTTGTTCCCGCATATATTCGCCCCTTGTTCTGTGACGGCAAGGGACCATTCCGCTGGGTCGCGCTGTCTGGCGATCCGGAAGATATCCGCAAGACCGATGCGAAAATTAAGGAACTGTTCCCGGACAATAAGGGCGTGCATAAATGGCTGGACATGGCAGGCGAACGCATCGCCTTCCAGGGTTTGCCGGCACGCATATGCTGGTTAGGTCTGGGCGAGCGACATATCGCTGGCCTGGCGTTTAACGAAATGGTAAAAAATGGTGAGTTGAAAGCGCCGATTGTCATCGGTCGCGATCATCTCGATACCGGCTCGGTTGCCAGCCCAAATCGCGAAACCGAAAGCATGAAGGATGGCACCGATGCAGTATCTGATTGGCCGCTTTTAAACGCTTTACTCAATACTGCAGGTGGTGCAAGCTGGGTGTCTTTGCATCATGGTGGCGGTGTCGGCATGGGGTATTCGCAGCACTCCGGCATGGTCATTGTTGCCGATGGTACCGATGCTGCGGCCAAGCGCCTGGCGCGTGTATTGGTCAACGATAGCGGCTCTGGCGTGATGCGCCATGCTGACGCCGGTTACGAGAGCGCTGTTGCCTGTGCCAAGCGCAATCATTTGAATTTGCCGATGATTAAGTAATACTTTAAAAATACGACACGCACTATCCATGCGCCTTCTGGCACGAAAATGGCCTGACACCCGCATGGATGCTGTGACATCAGTTTTAAAAAATTGAAGGAAACGACCATGACATCAAAATTAACGATACAACCGGGCCAGTTCAGCCTGTCCGACTTACGCGCGATCTGGCAGCAAGCTGTGCCTTTGTCGCTGGCAGCCTCTGCCTATGCCGCGATCAATCAAGCCTCCGCCACCATCGACAAAATCGTTGCCAAAGGGGATGCCGCGTATGGCATCAACACGGGTTTCGGCAAACTCGCCAAGACGCGTATTCCCGACGAGCAGCTGGAGCTGTTGCAGCGTAATTTAATCTTGTCGCACTCGGTTGGTTCTGGCGAGCTGATTTCCGATGAAGTGGTACGCCTGATTCTGGTGATGAAAATCGCCAGTCTGGCGCGCGGCTATTCCGGCATTCGCGCTTCCGTCATCGACAGCATGATCGCGCTATACAACGCGGGCATCATGCCGGCAATTCCGGTCAAAGGCTCGGTCGGCGCTTCGGGCGATCTGGCTCCGCTATCTCACATGACGCTGGCCCTCATGGGCGAGGGCGATGTCAGGGTCGATGGTAAGCTGGTCGATGCTAAAACGGCTTTGCAAAAAGCCGGTATTACGCCTGTCGTGCTGGCGGCTAAAGAAGGTCTGGCATTGATTAATGGCACACAAGTGTCAACGGCATTGACCCTGAATGGTTTATTTTTGGCGGAACGTTTGCTGGAAGCTGCCACCATCACGGGCGCCATGGCTGTCGATGCGGCCAAAGGCAGCGATGCGCCGTTTGATCCGCGCATCCATGCGGTGCGCGGCCAACCCGGGCAAATCGCTACCGCGCAGATTTATCGCAGCTTGCTTGCGGGCAGCGAGATCCGTCGCTCGCATCTGGTCAACGATGAACGCGTGCAAGATCCATATTGCCTGCGTTGCCAGCCGCAAGTCATGGGCGCTTGTCTCGATATCATCAATAATGCGGCGCGCACTTTGCTGATCGAAGCCAATGCGGTGACGGATAATCCTCTGGTGTTTGTCGATACCGGTGAAGTGCTTTCCGGTGGTAACTTCCACGCCGAACCGGTGGCTTTTGCGGCCGATACATTGGCTTTGGCGATAGCAGAAATTGGCTCGATTTCCGAGCGCCGCATCGCCTTGCTGATTGATGCGTCGATCTCCGGTTTGCCACCGTTTCTGGTACCGTCTTCCGGCTTGAATTCTGGCTTCATGATCGCGCATGTCACCGCCGCAGCCCTGGCTTCAGAAAATAAATCGCATGCCCATCCGGCCAGTGTCGATACCATTCCGACTTCTGCCAATCAGGAAGATCATGTCAGCATGGCGACCTTTGCCGGTCGACGTTTGCATGAGATGGCGCACAACACGGCGACCATCGTTGGTATAGAATTATTAGCAGCGGCGCAGGGTGTGGATTTCCACCAGCCCTTGCAAACCTCGGCCAGTCTGGCGACCGTGCATCAGGTCTTGCGCGCTCAAGTGGCGTTCTACGACAAAGACCGTTTTTTTGCGCCCGATATTGCGGCAGCCAAAGACTTGGTCTTGCAAGGGAGCTTGAGCGCACAATGCCAGTCCTTGTATCAACATTTGTATCTCAAATAATCTAAGTCGATTTTATGGTTAAGTGGACTCATCAAGACTACAGAACAATGCCCTGGAAAAACGGCGGCGGCAGCACGACAGAGCTGGCGATTTTTCCGCAAGGGGCAAGTCTGGACGATTTCGTCTGGCGCTTGAGTACGGCGCACGTCAATATGCCAGGCCCTTTTTCTCACTTTGCGCAGATCGACCGCAGTCTGGCGATCTTGTCGGGAGAGGGGCTGATTCTGCATAGCCACGATGGGGATGAATTAAAGGCCAGCGTCACTTTGCATACAGATAGCCTGCCTTACCGCTTTGCTGGAGAAACGCCCATCCATGCCGAACTGTGCGGTGGGCCTGTGGTTGATTTGAATCTGATGACCAGGCGCGACGTTTGCCAGCATTTCATGCAAAGGCTGACGTCAGGCGAACATGATGTAGACGCTGCCGATGCGCAACAAGTCCTGTTGTATTGCGCGGCAGGCGATGCCTCGCTGGAGCCGGGCTGTGGCCTGCAAGCAGGCGACCTGATCATGCTTGATGAGGAACACGAACATTCTGGGATCAAGTGCAGGATCAAGGCGCAAGAGGGCGCAGTTTTGTATCTGATGCGTATCAGTTTCTTAAACCAGGGCGAGGGCAAATATGCAGCAATGGGATAGCCTTTGGATTAATGTCCATCTTGCCACCATGCTTGACGGCTATGGAGAAATCCGCGATGCCGCCATTGCGGTGAAAAATGGAAAAATCGCCTGGCTCGGCGCGCATAAAGATTTGCCAGCACATGAACAAACAGTTGAGCTACACGATGGTAAAGGTTGCTGGCTAACGCCAGGCCTGATCGACTGCCACACCCACATTGTGTATGCCGGCAACCGCAGCGATGAATTTGAAGCGCGATTAAATGGCATCGCCTATGAAGAAATCGCGCGCCAGGGTGGCGGTATCCTGGCCACCGTACGTGCCACCCGCGCTGCCAGTGACGACGCCCTGATGCAAGCGAGTTTGCCACGCGTGCGCAATCTGCTTGCTGAGGGTGTGACGACCCTGGAAATTAAATCCGGCTATGGCCTTGATCTGACTACAGAAGCACGCATCCTGCGCGTTGCAAGACAGATAGGCCGCGATTCTGCCGTGCGCGTCAAGACCACTTTCCTGGGAGCGCATGCTCTGCCAGCAGAATATGCGGGCAGGGCGGATGATTATATCGACCTGGTTTGCCACCAGATGTTGCCTGCCCTGGTAGCAGAGAAGCTGGTGGATGCAGTGGATGTGTTTTGCGAGAAAATCGGTTTCAGTCCAGCGCAGACTGAACGCGTGTTTCAGGCCGCGCAAGCATGTGGTTTGCCAGTCAAGCTGCATGCCGAACAATTGTCTGATCAGGGCGGCGCTGCGCTGACAGCGCGTTATCATGGCCTGTCAGCAGATCACCTGGAGTATCTGTCTGATGCCGGTATTACTGCCATGGCCAAACATGGTACGGTGGCCGTATTGCTGCCTGGCGCGTATTATTTTTTACGTGAAACAAAATTGCCACCGCTGGGCGACATACGCGCGGCAGGTGTGCCCATCGCCATCGCGACCGATTGCAACCCCGGCACTTCGCCGATGACTTCCCTGTTACTCGTAATGAATATGGCGTGTACTTTATTTAAGATGACGCCCCTGGAGGCATTGCAAGGGGTAACTTGTCACGCTGCGCAAGCGTTGGGATTATCCTCCGAAATCGGGACATTGGAAGTTGGAAAGGCGGCGGATTTTGCCACGTGGCGGATAGATAGACCTGCCGATCTGGCTTATTTTATAGGTGGCAATCCCTGTCTCACGACCGTATTTTCAGGCAAGTCACGAAAGTGATGACACAATTTGACAAGAATTAGAGTTATCTCCTGCATGACACATTCGATGGGCTTGGTTAAACTGTCGTCATAGTGTCAACAAGGAATTGCAATGCTTCAATTTGGTCGCCGTCTACTTCAGATAATCTCAGGAAAACGAACAAAACAATTTTTGTTTGGTTTTTTTATTCTGACCTTGCTGATGACAATTGTCAGTCCGTTCATTTTGCCTTCCTATCTCAAACGTTTGGCGATTGAGCAAGTGCAGCTGCAGATGGGGCGCAAACTGGAGATCACTGACATCAGCTTCTCTCCGTTGAGTTTAACGCTGACGGCAGATGGCGTAAGCCTGTTCGAAGCGGATCAGAAAACGCCGATGCTCAAGTTGAAGCGCGCGGCATTGAGTCTTTCAATGTCGTCTTTATTTCATCGTGCTCTGGTGATGGATGAAGTGGTTATCGATGAGCCGTCACTGCATGTCATCCGTACATCTGCAGATGAGCACGGAAGGTACAATTTTTCCGATATGCTAGAGAGGGTTGTCGCCATGCCAAAAAGCGCGGCACCATTCCAATTCTCGTTTGCCAATGTACAGCTGCGTGGCGGGACAGTCCAATTCGATGATCAGGTGTTAGATCAGCATATTCAAGTCGATCAGCTGCAGATAGCATTACCATTTTTATCGAATTTCCCTTCTTCCAGCCATATTATTGTTCAACCGCTTTTATCGGCCAGGGTAAATGGCACATCGTTCTCATTAAAGGGACGAAGCAAGCCTTTCGTCGATAGTGTTGAGACTTCATTGGCAATTGATATAGACCGGCTTGATCTGCCAAGTTATCTCGCTTATCTTCCCATGCCCTTGCCAGTGAAGCTGAAGAATGCAAGGTTAAGTACCAAGCTGGATTTGATTTTTAGTGTGAAAAATCGCCGGACAGAATTATTGCTGTCCGGTGATATGCAAGTTGATGGATTGTCGCTTCAAGATAAAGCCGGGCGGCCGCTGTTAAATGTACGCAGTATCAAGACGCACATCGCACAATTTAATATGCTGAACGCTGCTGCCAGTATCGATAAGCTGCACATCGATACGCCAGAAATCTGGCTTGGTCTGGATGAGCAAGGGCAGTTGAACTGGAACAAACTGCTGCATGCGGACGGTCGGAACGATAGTGCAGCAAAACCGCTGACGGCAAAAGTGCCAGCTCCGAATCAGGTAAAACCTGTCATATCCCTTGCCGAACTATTGTTAGATCATGGGCAAGTGCATTGGACCGATGCATGGTATGCGGCACCCGCTCAGAGCGTGCTAGTTAGCGATATGAAGTTCAGCGCAAGGCAATTTTCCACAGCGATCAATGGCAAGCCTAGCCTGATATCCATGAATGCACAGCTTGAGCAAAAACAAGAATTGAAATTTGATGGCGAATTTAATCCGATGAGCGGCGATGTGACAGGGCTAGTTTCTGTTAATGCGCTGCAATTAGGGTTTTATCAGGGTTATCTCAAGCGTTTTCTTGCGGCGCAGTTAAATGGAGTCGTGTCGCTCAAGACGCATATCAAGTTATATCAAGGCAATGTAACGCTCAATGACATGGGCCTGAAAATTGATAAGCTGGCACTTCAGCCCAATGCAAAAAACGAAGGACAGGTCGTCATCAACTCTATCGAGCTTGATAAATTGAACATGAGTACTGAAACACGTACTGTCGGAATATCGGGTATCAGCATCAATGAAATGACCGCAGATGTCCGGCGTGACGCGAATGCAAAATTAAGCGTGACAAAGCTGTTTCTGCCATTTCCGTCTGGTCCACCTGTCACAACTGTCACAACTGTCACAACTGTCAATGCGCCTGGTGCCGCAGCGTTGACCTCAGCAGATACTGTGCTTGTGCAGGACAATCTTCAGCGAGATTGGCTAGTGACGTTACAAGATTTTAAAATGAATGAGAGTAGTTTTTCATTTACGGATCACACGGTGAGTCCTGCTGTGACAACCAAGGCAGAAGGGATCAACCTCATTGCCAGCAATCTCAGTAGCGACTTGAGTCAGGCAATGAAGTTGACGTGGACATCGTCCCTTAATCGCAAGGGTAAGCTCTCTTTTATCGCTCATTCCACACCCAAGTTGCGACAGATATCAGTTGATCTGAATGGGAAGTTATTACCGGTCGCTTCCTTATACCCCTATTTTTCACATTTATTAAATGTAGAGCTGCTGAGCGGACGAGCAAGTCTGAAGGGTGTGCTGAATTTAAAAAATGATGAGGGGAAAGCGCTCGTCACGAATTACGAAGGCATGTTGAGCCTGAACGATTTTAAGATCCTGGAAAATGGTGAGAGTGAAGATTTTCTCTATTGGAAATCAATTAATCTTGATGGAATTAGTCTCAGTCTGGGTGGTGCCAAAGAATTTGTTTTTCTGCGCAAGCTCGCTCTGGATGATTTCTATGCAAAGCTTGTCTTGTCCGAGAAAGGTGAGTTAAATATCGGCGACATTCTGGTGCATAAAAACACTGCAATAAATGCGGCTACTAAGGTTTCAGAGGAGGCTGTTCAGAGAAGTTCGATGGCGAGCGAGCCTAAGTCCATCGATAGTCCTGTAGAAATACGGATCGCGCAAACGACACTCAATGGCGGCAATATTAACTTTTCGGATAATTTCATCCAGCCAAATTATCGCGCGAATTTGACAGGGGTTAGCGGAAACATTGGATCTGTTTCGTCCATGAAACCAGAAGCCGCCGCATTACAGTTGGTGGGGGAAATTGATGGCGATGCGCCGTTACTCATTTCCGGTTCGGTTAATCCCCTCAGTAAACCGATCTTCGTCGATATTAAAGGTAGTGCCAACAGCGTGCAACTGACCCGGATGAGTCCGTATGCCGCTAAATATGCCGGTTATCCTATAGTGAAAGGACAATTGTCGGTGCAAATTGCCTACCATGTCGAAAATGAGAAACTTCTGGCTGAAAATGAAGTGAAGTTGGATCAACTGACATTTGGTGAAAAAGTCGAAAGTCCTGATGCCACCAGCTTACCCGTCAATCTGGCGCTGGCCTTGTTGCGCGATAACGATGGACAAATTGCGATTAATTTGCCGGTCTCCGGAGCCTTGTCTGATCCGCAGTTTTCAATCGGGGGCCTTATTTTTAAAGTGTTTGTGAACATTATCACTAAGGCCGTCACTTCGCCATTCGCGTTGCTGGGCGCCGCTTTTGGCGGAGGTGAAGAGTTGGCCTATGTCGAATTTGCACCGGGTCGATCGACCCTGACACCTGCTACCGTTACCAAACTGGACCATCTTGTCACTGCGCTTAGTGAACGATCCAAATTGAAGCTGGATATTACCGGGCGCGTTGATCCTAAGACTGATAGTGAAGGATTACGGTTAGATAGTCTGGATAATAAAATCAAAGCCTTTAAATTACGCGATTTGAGAAAAAAAACAGCCTCAATTCAAGCGGACGAGGTGCGGATAGAAGAGGCGGATAGAAGAAACTACATTGAAGAAGTTTACCGGGCAGAAGAATTTACTAAACAACGCAATCTGATCGGTATCGCCAAAACATTGCCCCCACAAGAAGCAATGGCATTGGTGTTGAGCCATATCTTGGTCAGTGAGGAAAGTTTACGTTCCCTGGCGCAACGCCGCGCCGATGTGGTGCTTGAATATTTGGAGATGAAGGGCAGGATAAATAAGGATCGCCTGTTTCTCATTGCGCCGAAACTGAATGTTGATGCCCTTAAAGACAAGGGTTTGCCAAACAGAGTAGATTTTTCTCTGAAGTAGGCTTTTTAGTCAAGCTGAGTATTTCAACTTGTTTGTCGAAAAAGTGACTAAATTGGAAGGTGTTGCGTTGCTTTGACGCTGTTAATAGAGGTAAAGTGTGTAAACAAGAGTAAAGTATTTGCAAAATTCTTTTTTACGATGGTGCGATTGAACTTCATTCTCATTTTTCTGCACGACATGTGTGAATGTGAGTTGGAAGTGAGCTTTACTATATTTATTACTTAATAAATTTTGAATAAACTGTTGATCCAAAAGGATGACCATGTCAGAAAAAATGCTCACCAATATTCTGTATGTAGAAGATGACTTAGATATTCAGGCAGTTGCCCAGATTGCGCTGGAAGTCGTTGGTGGCCTTAGTCTCAAAACCTGCAGTTCTGGGGCGGAGGCATTGGCTGCGATCAATAGTGGTTTTGTTCCGGATCTGTTATTGCTTGACGTGATGATGCCGAATATGGATGGACCCACTACATTGGCTGGGCTGCGAAACCTGGCAACGACGGCAACCACCCCGGTTATTTTTATGACGGCAAAGGTGCAGTCGAGTGAATTGGATTTTTACACTTCTTTAGGCGCGATCGGGGTGATTGCGAAACCGTTTGATCCTATGGAATTATCCTCTCAGGTACGTGCTTTGTGGAATAAGGTAAGCTAAGTGGACGAGAATTCGGACGATAAGCCAGATAGTTTGCAGGTTGCGCTGCGTGCCTTGGAAGTGATGTTTACAGCAAAACTTCCTTCAAAGCTTCTCGAAATTGAAGAGGTGTTGAACCGATTCATTCAAAATACCCGTGACGAAGAAGCACTGACACTGCTGCATCGCTTATTGCATACCATGGCCGGATCGGCTGGAACGTTTGGCTTCGCTGAGATGGGATTACAGGCACGCGCATTCGAGGCTCGCTTAAAGCCGTTGCTGCCAGGTGGTGTCTGGAACGATATCGAATTGAGTCTGTTTTCCAATGATGTAAGAAGCTATTTGTCGGCATCGCTGATCAGTGCGACGAGCATGTCAATTACTCAGCAAGTTGACAGAAATGATAGCAATCCAGCTGATTTAATTTCGACAAAATTAATATATCTGGTAGATGACGATCCGGTGGCGAATCGAGAGATTACTCAGCAACTAGAGCATTTTGCATACGAGGTCGTGGTTATCAGTGAGTTACAGAAACTGGCCGATGCGCTTGTTGCAAGAGTTCCAGATGTCGTGGTCATTGACCTTGGTTCTCCCGAAGTGCGATTCGCAGGTGCGGTAGAGATAATTCGGATGAAGCAATCAGGGCAATTGAAAAGTCCGGTCATTTTTATTTCAAATTCGAGCGGTTTTGAAAGCCGACTTAGGGTAGTACGTGCGGGTGGCGATGGCTATTTCACCAAGCCAATTGACATTGTCGGTTTGTCTGAAAGAGTGGATGCGCTGATTGCGCGTTCTCAGCCAAAAGGGTATCGCATATTGATTGTTGATGATGATATCGATACATCAAAATATTATGGCACCGTCTTGCGTGACGCTGGGATGAGCGCACACGTGCTGAATGCTCCAGAAGAAATACTCAATGCCATGGCAAATTTTCGGCCAGAATTGATCTTGATGGACGTGTATATGCCGCTTTGCAATGGCGTGGAATTATCTAAAATGATCCGCCTGGACAATTCCTATTTGGATGTTCCTATTGTTTTTCTCTCTAGTGAAAATGATTTGGAAAAACAATTGGAGGCGGTAGAGGCGGGCGCAGACGATTTTTTAACCAAGCCTATCGTACCGAAATTTTTGATTTCCGCGCTTTCCAGTCGCGCCGAGCGTTATCGCTCTTTGCGCGCTTTGATCATGCGTGATGGGTTGACGGGACTTTACAATCACACCGCAATAAAAGAAGAATTAACCGCAGAGATATCGATAGCCGGTCGAAATAATAGCCCCTTAGCGCTGGCAATGATCGATTTGGATAACTTCAAGCGCGTTAATGATACTTATGGGCATCCCGTTGGCGATCAGGTGCTCAGAACCTTATCATTGCTGTTAAAACAGCGCTTGCGTAGAAGCGATGTGATTGGTCGCTACGGTGGGGAAGAGTTTGCCGTGATATTCCCGGGGACTACAGCTAACGTTGCACGCAAGGTACTTGATCAAGTCAGGCAGGCATTTTTCAAGATACAACAGTTTTCTGAGCAAGGCGAATTTTCAGTCAGTTTTTCTGCGGGTATCGCGGAATTGACGCAGACACAAGATACAGACGAATTGTTTGATAGCGCTGACGCCGCTTTATATAGTGCCAAACATAGCGGGAAAAATTGTATCGTTCTTTCCGGTAGTTAACTCTATTTGAGTCTGCACTGCAGTGTTGCAGTGCAGACTCTTTCAACACTAAATTTTAGAGCCGCTCAATCGCGATCGGCTTTATTTTTGATTCCAGCGCCTTTCCTTTTCTCGCCCGTTTGCCAATATGGATAGCCAGGCTGGTTGCGCTAAGATTGATTTCTTGTGGCTTGGCAGCACGTCCGGTACCCGAAACCTTGACCCCTTTTTGGCTGATGGCTTTGACCGAGAGCAGTTTTTCTTTTTCTTCCAGATCCATCAAGGTGACGCCGCGCCCGCCGCTGGACAGTTGCTTGATTTCCGTTAAACCAAACACCAGCAAACGCCCTTTTTCTGACAGGCAGGCAATCGCGCTGGCGTCTGCTGCCACTAATGAAGGTGGCAGTGGTTCGTCGCCGTCATCAATCGTCATGAAGGCTTTGCCCGCCTTCATACGGCCCGTCATATCGGCGACAGTGGCGGTGAACCCATAACCAGCGCTGGATGCCAGAAGCAGGCTGGCTTCAGCGTTGCCGGCAAAGTAATGCAAGATGCGCGTGCCACTGGCGAGGTCAATCAGCGTGGTAATTGGTATGCCATCGCCACGAGCACCCGGCAAGGCAGAGACAGGCACCGAATACACCCTGCCATTCGAACCAAACACCAGCATGGTATCGACTGTGCGGCATTCAAAGGTGCCATACAGCGAGTCGCCCGCTTTGAAAGTGAACTGCGCAGCGTCATGTTCATGCCCGGTGCGTGCACGCACCCAACCCTTTTCTGAAATGACAACAGTCACAGGTTCATCAATGACTTTTTGTTCTGTCGATGCTCTTTGCGCTTCTTCTATGATGGTACGACGCGCATCACCATATTGTTTGGCATCGGTTTCGATTTCCTTGATGATGCATTTTTTCATGGCGACTGGATCTTCGAGTAAATCCTGCAAACCCATTTTTTCAGTGCGCAGTTCGGCAAGTTCTTGCTGGATCTTGATCGCTTCAAGTCTAGCCAATTGGCGTAAGCGAATTTCAAGAATATCTTCGGCTTGGCGGTCTGAAAGATTGAACGCCTGCATCAATGCCGGTTTGGGCTCATCTGCTTCGCGGATGATCTTGATGACCTTGTCGATATTGAGCAGAACCGCTTCCCGACCTTCCAGAATATGGATGCGGTCATTGACTTTTTTCAGCTTGTATTGCGTGCGGCGTGTCACGGTAGTGAAGCGGAAGGCAATCCATTCAGTCAAGATCTCAAGCAGGGCTTTTTGACGCGGGCGGCCATCGCCGCCTATCATCACCAGATTCATGGAGGCAGAAGTTTCCAGCGAGGTATGCGCCAGCAACATCTGCATGAATTCGCCCTGATCCTGGTTCTTCGATTTCGGTTCCAATACCAGACGCACCGGTGCATCTTTGCCAGACTCGTCACGCACCCGGTCAAGCACGGACAAGACAACCTGTTTTAGGCTGATCTGTTCAGGCGAAAGGGATTTTTTGCCCATCCGTATTTTGGGGTTGGTGATTTCCTCGATCTCCTCCAGCACTTTTTGCGACGAGGTGCCGGGTGGCAGTTCGGTAATGACTGCTTGCCATTGGCCGCGTGCCAGCTCTTCTATTTTCCAGCGTGCGCGTACCTTCATGCTGCCGCGTCCGCTGGCATAGATGTCGGCAATCGCTGATGCAGGGGTAATGATTTGGCCGCCACCAGGGAAATCAGGCCCAGGGATGAAGTTCATCAATTCGCTATGCGTCATTGCAGGATTGCGGATTAAGGCCACTGCCGCCCTGGCGACTTCAGTCAAGTTATGCGAAGGGATTTCGGTCGCCATGCCGACGGCAATGCCGGATGCGCCATTGAGCAAAACGAAAGGCAGGCGGCCAGGTAACAGCGTCGGCTCTTCGTACGATCCATCGTAGTTGGGCTGAAAATCAACCGTGCCGAGATCAATCTCGTCGAGCAGTAATTTGGAAATGGGCGTCAGGCGTGCCTCGGTATATCGCATCGCCGCCGCACCATCGCCGTCACGTGAACCGAAGTTACCCTGACCGTCAATCAGTGGATAGCGCAGCGAGAAATTTTGCGCCATACGCACCATCGCGTCATACACAGACTGGTCGCCGTGCGGATGTAACTTACCTAGTACATCACCGACCACGGTGGCCGATTTACGCGGTTTGGCCGCTGAGTTTAAGCCCAACTCGTTCATCGAATACAGAATGCGTCGCTGCACCGGTTTTTGACCATCGCAGACATCCGGTAGGGCGCGCCCTTTGACTACCGAGATCGCGTAATCGAGATAGGCGCGTTCGGCAAAGCTGGCCAGCGTCAGGGTTTCGCCGCCATTACCGCCACCGCTGGCAGCTTCTTCAAATAAATTTGCTTGTTCGCTCATATTGCTTGTTTGTTCGTTAGAGTGACTCGGTCAACTAGCATTGCTAATGCTGTCACGCATTATCCATGCGGGTTTTCAGGCATTTTTGGCTTGAAAGGCGCATGGATAGTGCGTTGTTTATTTTTAATTTTTAAAACTTCAAATATCGGCTTCTACTTCATTGCCGTGTTCTTCAAGCCAGGCGCGTCTCGCCGCCGCTTCTCCTTTGCCCATCAACATGTTGAAGCGCTCTTCAGAGAAATCCAGATCATATTCGCCCAGCGCCACTGGTAATAAACGGCGCGTATCCGGATTCATGGTGGTTTCCCATAATTGAATTGCGTTCATTTCACCCAGACCTTTGAACCGTGAGATAGCCCAGGCGCCATCCTTGATGCCATCTTTGCGTAACTTGTCTTCAATTGCGGTCAATTCACCTTGGTCCAGCGCATAAATTTTTTGTGCAGGTTTTTTACCCCGGGCAGGTGCATCAACACGGTACAGAGGAGGGCGCGCTATGCAGATGTGGCCACGCGCAATCAACTGTGGAAAGTGTTTGAAAAAGAGCGTCAGTAACAACACCTGAATATGCGAGCCATCGACGTCCGCATCGGAGAGGATACAGATTTTTCCGTAGCGTAAATTTGAAAGATCCGGGTTATCCTTCATGCTGTGTGGATCGACGCCGATTGCTACTGCGATGTTGTGAATCTCGTTGTTGGCAAACAGTCGATCGCGTTCCGATTCCCACGAATTCAGTACCTTGCCGCGCAAAGGAAGGATGGCCTGAAATTCCTTGTCGCGCCCCATTTTTGCCGAGCCACCTGCAGAGTCGCCCTCAACCAGAAACAACTCGTTACGTGTGATATCGCTCGATTCGCAATCAGTGAGTTTGCCAGGTAAAACTGCAACGCCAGAGGATTTTTTCTTCTCGACTTTTTGCAATGAGCGCAGGCGTGATTGCGCTTGCTTGATGACCAGTTCGGCTAACTTCTTGCCGTAATCCACATGCGAATTGAGCCATAGCTCCAACGGCGGTTTGGTGAAGCTCGATACCAGCTTGACAGCATCGCGCGAGTTCAGGCGTTCTTTGATCTGGCCCTGAAATTGCGGATCCAATACCTTGGCGGAAAGTACAAAAGAGACGCGCGCAAACACGTCTTCCGGCAGAAGTTTGACGCCTTTTGGAAGCAGCGAGTGCATTTCCACAAATCCCTTCACCGCACCATACAACCCTTCGCGCAAACCGGATTCGTGCGTACCACCCGCCGTAGTCGGGATAAGATTGACGAAGGATTCACGCACCACTGCGCCTTCTTCGGTCCAGGCCACGACCCAGGATGCGCCTTCGCCTTCGGCAAAACCATCGGTGTCGCCATTGGAGAATTGTTCGCCTTCAAACAGGGGAATCAGCGGCTCTGCATGCGATGATTGTGCAAGTGATTCGGTTAAGTAACCGCGCAAGCCCTGGTCGTATTGCCAGGTCTGGCTCTCGCCAGTTTTTGCCATCGTTAGGGTGACTTTGACCCCCGGCAGCAATACCGCCTTTGAGCGTAATAAACGTTGCAGTTCCAGATGCGAAATATTTGGTGAGTCAAAATATTTTGGATCAGGCCAGATGGTGACGCGCGTGCCATTTTTTTTGTCGCCACGGGTTTGTGGTGCGCTGCTCAATGGTTCAATCACATCGCCATCGGCAAAGGTTAGTTTGTGGATACCAGCTTCGCGCCACACCATGATTTCCAGTCGTTTGGACAGCGCGTTGGTGACAGAGACACCAACGCCATGCAAGCCGCCAGAAAACGCATAAGCGCCGCCAGAACCCTTGTCGAACTTGCCGCCCGCATGCAAGCGGGTGAAGACGATTTCTACCGTCGGTACTTGTTCTTCCGGATGTAAGCCAACCGGGATGCCGCGACCATCATCTTCCACAGTAATGCTGCCGTCGGCATTGACCGTGACTTGCATATTCTTGCAGTGACCGCCCAAGGCTTCATCAGACGCATTGTCGATCACTTCCTGAATAATGTGCAGTGGATTCTCGGTGCGGGTGTACATACCCGGTCTTTGTTTGACCGGCTCAAGTCCCTTGAGGACGCGGATGGATGATTCGCTATAGTCGGATGGGAGAGATATTTTTTTAGTGGCCATGCGGTATGTTGGGTGAAAATTTTGTAGGAATTTTATTGTTTAAGACATGTTGCAATAGTGTTATGGGCAATGGCTAGTAAGTGTCGGCCGCTTATTGTATCTGCAATTGCTGGCTTTATGTACAGTGAAATTGCAGTGAAATAAGCGAGCGTGTCGCTTTATTTACTTAACAGGCGCATGCCGCGTTCCAAACCTTCTATCGTCACCGGAAACATGCGGTTATTCATGAGCTGCCTGATCACAGAAACGGATTGACGGTATTGCCACAGACCTTCCGGTTCTGGATTGAGCCAAATAAATTTAGGGAAGCTAGAGGTGAAGCGCTGCAGCCATGTGGCCCCGGCTTCTTCATTATTGTATTCGACCGATCCACCTGGCTGAAGAATTTCGTAGGGACTCATTGTCGCATCGCCGACAAAAATCACTTTGGTATCAGGCGTGAATTTGCGTAAAACGTCCCAGGTAGGAAATTTTTCGGCATGGCGCCGGTGATTGTTTTTCCAAAGATTGTCATAGACGCAGTTATGGAAATAGAAAAATTCCATATTTTTGAATTCTGTTTTTGCCGCTGAAAACAATTCTTCCGTGCGCGCGATATGGTCATCCATGGTGCCGCCCACGTCTAACAACATAAGAACTTTGATATTGTTTTTGCGCTCGGGCTGCATTTTGATATCAAGGTAACCGGCATTGTTGGCGGTCGCCTTAATGGTGGCGTCCAATGCCAGCTCATCTTCAGCGCCAAGACGGGCAAATTTACGTAAGCGCCTTAGCGCTACCTTGATATTGCGGGTACCTAATTCTCTTTCGGTGTCATAGTCGCGATAAGCGCGCGCCTCCCAGACTTTAACCGCGGATCGACTCCCCCCTTTACCGCCTATGCGTATGCCTTCAGGATTTTGCCCACCATTGCCAAACGGAGAGGTGCCGCCGGTTCCTATCCACTTGCTACCTCCTTCATGACGTTCTTTTTGTTCTTTAAAGAGCTCTTTTAACCTATCCATTAATTTGTCGTAACCAAATTTTTCTATTGCTGCTTTTTGCTCGTCCGTCAGTTCGCGTTCCATGCGTTTGCTTAGCCAGTCGAGCGGAATTTCAGGATGTTTTTCAAAGATCATGTCTATGCCTTTGAAATACATGCCAAAAGCTTGATCGAATTTGTCGTAGTGCGCTTCATCCTTGACCATGATGATGCGCGATAGAAAATAAAAATCATCCATCGACATGTCGATCAGACCTTTTTCCATTGCTTCAAGCAGAGTTAAAAACTCTTTGATTGAGACAGGAATTTTTGCGTCTTTCAGGGTGAAGAAAAAATCAATCAGCACAGTAATTTCCAAAATTAAGAGGTAAGTAGTAAGAGTAGTTCAACGCGCTTTGTTAAGCATGTATTGCAAATTCTTTTTGACGCCCGGCCATTCATTTTGAAGAATGCTATAGACAACGGTATCGCGTACGCGTCCATCTGGCAGGATCATGTGATTGCGCAAGACGCCGTCGCGCTTGGCGCCCAGACGCTCGATCGCCGCCTGCGATTTGTGATTAAACCAGTCCGTGCGAAATTCTACTGCGTTACATGTAAAAACCTCAAATGCATGGGTCAACAGAAGAAGTTTGCATTCGGTATTGATGGCTGATCTCTGAACACTTTGTGCGTACCAAGTATAGCCAATCTCAAGACGTTTATTATTGTGGTCAATATTGCAATAGCGCGTTGACCCCACAATTTTTCCATTGGTGTTGTTTCTGACAGCAAAGGGAATGGCTTTTTGCTGATTTTGCAACTCCAGCGCGAGATCGAGCCATTGCTGGGTCTGCTCAAAAGCCGGCACAGAAGTAAAAAACAATTCCCATAGTTCTCCATCGGCAGCGGCAGCCTGAATATCCGATAAGTTGTTTTGTATTAGAGGCTCAAGTTGGACGTATTTGCCTTGAAGCGTAAAGGGTGAGCATTGCATGAAGATCTCCGGTAATAGCCGTATTGTAAAGGTGAAGGCCTAATTTTTGTTTCGACGAATAACGAAAACAAATGCCGTACTAATTTGCATGTAAAAGAGAAAAGATGCTGGTTTTTATGTAAATATTTAGCAACTTATTATAGAAGTTGAGTGTAGCTTGCTAATGTAAAAAAAAGCAGCTATACTGCAAAGCTGTAAAGAAATTACGCGGCGTGGGAATCTTGTGATTGAACCCGTCGCTTCGACCACGTTTAGGAAATCTCATGGCAAATACCGCACAAGCACGCAAACGTGCTCGTCAAGCAGTTAAACAAAACGCACACAACTCTAGCCAGCGTTCGACTCTGCGCACAGCAATCAAAGCTGTTCGTAAAGCAATCGAAGCCGGTGATAAAGCAGCTGCTGCAGTTATCTACCAAAATTCTGTTTCGACGATCGATCGTATCGCCGACAAGAAAATTATTCATAAAAACAAAGCAGCACGTCATAAGAGTCGTTTGGCATCTGCTTTGAAAGCATTGGCTTAATAGTCGCTTTTAGTCGGGTACCAAATAGGTACTCGCAAGCTTGCAATCAAAAAAACCGCAATTTTCATTGCGGTTTTTGTTATTTGTGATCGATTTTTCTGTAACTCATGCAGGAGGAGTAGATTATTTTAACGGCAAGCCATCAATTTTAACGCCTGGTTTGATATTTTTTTGCTTAAACCATCCTTGATTCATTTCCAGTGCGTAGCGAACTACTTTTTTTGCGCAATGCGAATCAGTTGTCTCAGGCTGCATATCTTCAATATTGACGATAGTTCCTTCGCTATCGATGAATGCTACCGATAGGGGAATCAACGTATTTTTCATCCACATGCAAACGCCAGCAGGTGCTTGGAAGTCAAATACCATACCCTCACTCGCTCCCATTTTTGTGCGCATCATCAAACCTTGCTGACGCGCCGAATCTGTTGCCGCTACTTCGGCTTGAATGGCATAAATACCGATTGATAACGGTTTGACCGGCAATTTTGTTTGCGCATTTGCCATCGATGAATCAATTAATAAAATTAATGCTAAGGAGAGGGTGCGAATATAAATATTTTGCATGGCGATCATTAAATAGGAAAATTGATGTTTTGAAGGTTTTACAAACCAGCATAGTGTACTACGGACCTTATGCTCTTTGATAACAGAGCTGAATAATGAGTTCTTTATAAATATATTGTTTGAGTGTGAAAAATGGAGTTACAGATTTACTTCCATCCATTCTCCAGGCAATAGAGGATGTGACTCCAAAGAAAAATTACTAATGGCGCTACGCACAAGCCTAAGTGTAGGCAAGCCGGCAGCGGCAGTCATGCGCCGTACCTGTCTATTCTTTCCTTCAGCGAGAATAATGCATAGCCAACTGGTTGGGATTTCTTCTCGTTGTCGTATTGGCGGGTTTCGTGGCCATATCCAGTCAGGTGCTTGAATGTGTTTTACGAGGCACGCTTGAGTGGTGAAATCGCCAAGGTTTAATGGCTGGGATAATTTTTTGAGTTGTTCTTTAGACGGCGATCCTTCTACCTGGACAAGGTATGTTTTCGTTTGCTTGCGCTCTGGATGGCTGATGCTATGCTGTAATTGCCCATTGTCGGTCAATAAGACAAGCCCTTCACTGTCTGCATCAAGTCTGCCTGCTGGATACACGCCTGGAACATTTACGTAATTTGCCAGAGTGGGGCGGCTGAGGTGAGCCGAGAATTGGCACATCACATTATATGGTTTGTTGAGTAGGATCAATTTCATTGGTAAATGTCGTTACGATTGCAAGAGATGCTAGTGTCGCAAATTTATGGCATCTAGTAAAATACTAGTGCATAATGCGAAATGGTGGTCTTCTGTCTTATATAAGAGTTTATTCTAAAAAGCGCAGGCAAGACATGTTATGAGAAAAGCGCAACCCGCTTGATAGCACGAATCTACGGAGAAAACGATGTATCAACATATTAAAGTTCCCGCTGAAGGTAAGAAAATTACCGTCAATTCTGATTTCTCACTGAATGTGCCAGATAATCCTATCATTCCTTATATTGAAGGTGATGGTACTGGTGTAGATATTAGCCCTGTAATGATTAAGGTTGTCGATGCAGCCGTAGCTAAAGCATACGGTGGCAAGCGCAAGATCAGCTGGATGGAAATCTACGCTGGTGAAAAATCGACCAAGGTTTACGGACCGGATGTATGGTTGCCAGAAGAGACTCTGCGTGTTCTGAAAGACTACGTTGTGTCAATCAAAGGACCTTTGACTACACCAGTTGGTGGTGGTATCCGTTCGTTAAACGTTGCGTTGCGTCAAGAATTAGATTTGTATGTTTGCTTGCGTCCAGTGCGTTATTTCAAAGGTGTACCATCGCCAGTGCGTGAGCCACAAAAAACTGACATGGTGATCTTCCGCGAAAATTCTGAAGACATCTATGCCGGGATTGAGTTTGCGCAGGGATCAGAACAAGTCAAGAAACTGATCGCGTTTTTGAAAACGGAGATGGGTGTCACTAAGATCCGTTTCCCTGAAACTTCTGGTATCGGCATCAAGCCTGTCTCTATCGAAGGTACTGAGCGTTTGGTACGTAAAGCGATTCAGTATGCGATTGATAATGACAAACCCTCTGTGACTATTGTTCATAAAGGTAACATCATGAAGTACACCGAAGGTGGCTTCCGTGACTGGGCTTATGCTTTGGCGCAAAAAGAATTTGGTGCCGAATTGATCGATGGCGGACCATGGTGCAAATTTAAAAATCCAAAAACCGGTAAAGATATTATCGTTAAGGATTCGATCGCTGATGCATTCTTGCAGCAAATCTTGTTGCGTCCAGCCGAGTATAGTGTCATCGCTACCTTGAACCTGAATGGCGATTATATTTCTGATGCATTGGCAGCGCAGGTTGGTGGTATCGGCATTGCTCCAGGTGCGAACTTGTCGGATTCAATTGCGATGTTCGAAGCTACACATGGTACTGCGCCTAAGTATGCGGGCAAAGATTATGTGAACCCAGGTTCATTGATTTTATCTGCAGAAATGATGTTGCGTCACATGGGTTGGCTGGAAGCTGCTGATTTATTGATCTCTTCAACTGAAAAAGCAATTACAGTGAAAAAAGTGACATACGATTTCGCGCGCTTGATGGAAGGTGCTACACAAGTATCTTGTTCCGGATTTGGCGATGTAATGATTGAAAATATGTAAAAATAAATCTAGAGATTAGTTGCTTCTCGCGATTTATAAAAAAGCCGGCTGATGTCGGCTTTTTTTATAAGTATTTTTTACAAAACATATATTCATCACGTCAAAAATGAAAAAAGCCCCGCAAAAGCGGGGCTTTTAGAACAAAACCTGATCGTGAGATTAAGGATTTTGAATGTTGGAAGCTTGCTTGCCTTTAGGGCCTTGCGTGACTTCGAACTGAACTTTTTGACCTTCTTTGAGGGTCTTGAAGCCGTTCATCTGGATTGCGGAGAAGTGAGCGAATAAATCCTCACCGCCGTCATCTGGAGTAATAAAGCCAAAGCCTTTGGAGTCATTGAACCACTTTACGGTACCTGTTGCCATAATGCATCTTTCAAATATAAACTAATCACACGAGCCGTAAAAGCAAGAAACCTAGCGCAACGCTACCTCTTCCTAAACTTGCTCACTTCATATTGACAATAACTAATCGCTTAACTCTGTCAATAAATGTCATTCTTGGCGGAAAAAAATGTAAAGTCAAGAAAATTTGCTTGTACTTGTATCATTGTTGTATTTTTACTTAATGATAAGACTTGATGTGTTGGATTTAGTCACCATCTGCGAAAAGTCTAGAAAGCGCGTAACATTTTA
The DNA here is from genome assembly GCA_030645915.1 of Undibacterium sp. Taxonomy (GTDB): domain Bacteria; phylum Pseudomonadota; class Gammaproteobacteria; order Burkholderiales; family Burkholderiaceae_D; genus Undibacterium. Next base: position 12,866 of record JAUSNO010000028.1, on the reverse strand, counting down.
AAAATGGATGAATTAAGGCGCTTTTATTATCTTAATTATCGCCTCTCAATTGAATCAACGTACTAGAATAGACGTATGGGAAACAAGCAAGAAAACGGTACGATACTAGAGAAGCAGGCACAAAAGCTGAAGCCGCCTTCGATGTACCAAGTGACGCTACTTAATGATGATTACACGCCAATGGAGTTCGTTGTCGCCATCATTCAGGAATACTTTAATAAAGATAGGGAAACCGCGATGCAAATCATGCTCAAGGTTCACAGAGATGGCAGAGGTGTATGCGGTGTGTATTCCAAAGATATTGCCTTAACCAAGGTGGAACTTGTTTTGACGCATGCCCGTAAAGCAGGGCACCCCCTGCAATGTGTGATGGAGGAAGTATGATTGCGCAAGAATTGGAAGTTAGTTTGCATATGGCCTTTGTGGAGGCTCGGCAGGCACGTTATGAATTCATCACAGTAGAGCATCTTTTATTGGCACTGCTGGACAATCCTTCTGCCGCTGAGGTGATGCGCGCTTGCGCAGTGAATATTGAAGACTTGCGCAAAACCTTAGGCAATTTTATTACTGATAACACTCCTACTGTGCCAGGAACGGGCGAAGTGGATACTCAGCCAACGCTTGGGTTTCAGCGCGTTATTCAACGCGCAATCATGCACGTTCAGTCAGCGTCAAACGGTAAAAAAGAAGTTACTGGCGCCAATGTACTCGTGGCGATTTTCGGCGAGAAAGATTCGCATGCGGTGTACTACTTGCATCAACAGGGTGTGACCCGTCTCGACGTCGTTAATTTTATTTCTCATGGGGTGCGTAAGGACAATCTGACCGAACCTATGAAGTCGCCGGAAGGTGCTGAAGATCCTCAGGCAGAAAGTCAGTCGAAAGAGAGTCCTCTTGATCAATTTACTCAAAATTTGAACAAGGCTGCCGCGGAAGGTCGGATTGATCCTCTCATCGGGCGTGACAGCGAAGTTGAGCGCGTCATTCAAATTCTTTGCCGTCGACGCAAAAATAATCCCTTGCTGGTTGGTGAAGCAGGGGTAGGTAAAACAGCGATTGCTGAGGGGCTTGCCTGGCGCATCACACAAAATGACGTGCCTGATATCTTACAAAATGCGGTGGTCTATTCACTGGATATGGGAGCATTGCTTGCCGGGACAAAATATCGCGGTGATTTTGAATTGCGGCTGAAAGGCGTATTAAAGCAATTAAAAGATATGCCTGATGGTATTTTATTCATTGACGAAATTCACACAATTATTGGTGCTGGGTCAGCTTCCGGCGGAACCCTTGATGCGTCAAATCTATTGAAGCCGGCGTTGTCGAATGGCCAGCTCAAATGCATCGGCGCCACTACCTATACCGAATACCGCGGTGTGTTTGAAAAAGATCATGCGTTGGCACGAAGATTTCAAAAAATTGATGTCAATGAGCCGACCATAGAACAAACTGTGCAAATTTTGCGCGGTCTAAAATCAAAATTTGAAGAGCATCATAACGTTAAATATTCTGCTTCTGCATTGACCACGGCAGCCGAATTGTCGGCGCGCTTCATTAATGATCGCCATCTGCCTGATAAGGCGATCGATGTGATCGATGAGGCGGGCGCTGCACAGCGTGTCTTGCCAAAGTCGAAGCAAAAGAAAACGATAGGTAAAGCGGATATCGAAGATATTATCGCCAAGATTGCTCGCATTCCACCGCAAACAGTCAATCAAGATGACCGCAGTAAATTGCAGACGATAGAACGTGATTTGAAAAATGTTGTATTCGGGCAGGAGCCTGCAATTGAAGCTCTGGCCTCTTCAATCAAAATGGCACGTGCTGGCTTGGGTAAAACAGACAAGCCAATTGGTTCTTTCCTGTTCTCGGGGCCTACCGGTGTTGGTAAGACCGAGGTGGCAAAGCAGCTTGCGTTCACTCTTGGTATTGAACTGATCCGTTTTGATATGTCTGAGTACATGGAGCGTCATGCAGTCAGCCGACTGATTGGTGCACCTCCTGGTTATGTCGGTTTTGATCAGGGGGGGTTGTTGACCGAAGCGATTACCAAAAAACCTCATGCGGTCTTATTGCTAGACGAGATTGAAAAAGCACATCCGGATGTGTTTAATATTCTGTTGCAGGTGATGGATCATGGCACGCTGACAGATAACAACGGACGTAAAGCCGATTTCCGTAATGTCATTATCATCATGACGACAAATGCTGGCGCAGAGAGTCTGCAGAAACGGTCGATAGGCTTCAGCAATAGTAAAGAGGCTGGCGATGAGATGATCGACATTAAGCGCATGTTTACGCCAGAGTTCAGGAATCGCTTGGATGCCATTATTAGTTTCCGCGCGCTTGATGAAGAGATTATCTTGCGTGTAGTTGATAAATTCCTGATGCAGCTTGAAGAGCAGTTGCATGAGAAAAAAGTGGAAGCAACGTTTACTGATAATCTGCGCAAGTTCTTAGGTAAAAAAGGTTTTGATCCTATGATGGGTGCCAGACCTATGGCCAGACTGATTCAGGATATGATACGCAAGGCGCTAGCCGATGAACTTCTCTTTGGGAAGTTGGTAACTGGTGGTCGCGTTGTGGTCGATCTGGATGATAAAGATCAAGTCAAGTTGGAATTTTATGAGGGGGACTCCATTCCGCCAGCAGCTTCGCAGGAAACTGTAGAAGTCGAGTAAGCCAATAATATAAAAAATCCCGAATTTCGATTCGGGATTTTTTATATTTGGCGACGTTTTTCTTGAAGCCTTTTCGGTGTGTTGTCAGCTCGATAGCGAGGCATCGAAGTAAAAGTTACTGCGATGCCAGATGTTAGTTAGCGTCCATTCCAGATGGCAATTGCCAAGGCTAATTCGGTAGGTTGAGTTTGCTATTTTCTTCAGCAGGCAAGCATGACAACAGTAATATTATCTCGACTACCGTATTCTTTTGCCAGAGAAATGAGTTTGTCGCAAGCTTGAGCAAGGTTTGTTACGTTCGAACTGCCCATCACTTCCGCGATCATTCTGTCCGACACGCTTCCGTGCAATCCATCGGTGCAAAGAAGATAGCGGTCTCCGGCATGTAATGGATGCAGCTTGATTTCCGGCTTGACAGTTGGGTATGGGCCCATCGCTTGCAGTAACATATTGCGTGGAGGCAGATTGTCTGTTGCGCCTTCGTCCAGCGCCTGCTGATACAAAGTGTGATCGCGCGTAAGTAGACTTAATTCGCCGGCACGAAAGCGATACAGGCGACTATCTCCCACATGAAAAACCACCATTGAACCATCTTTCTGACATTGCCAGAATCCGGTCAGCGTGCTGCCCATGCCACGACCTTCGTCATGTTGATTGGCTAAATTCTGTGTGTAGATTTGAGTGTTGGCGAATTCAACGGCATCAGACAGTGTCTTGATTGCCGGCACTATACTGTCTGAATAAGTTGCATCCGGGTCGTAAAAACAGGCATCAGGTCCCGAAGAGTGCGTGAATAAACTAGTATTGCCCGCCTGATCTTCAGGGTGGATTTTTTGAATGAAATCGCGCACCGCCAGAAGCACCTCCTTACTCGCAACTTCCCCCGCATCATGGCCGCCCATGCCATCAGTAATCATCACCAAGCCCAGTTGCTGATCGATGAGAAAGTTATCTTCGTTGGAGGTTCTTACCAGCCCGACATCGGTCATGCCAAATGCTTTGCCTATTCGCAAATGATGATAGCTGCTAGGAGAGAGTGATGTACTGTTGCTCAAGGTCGCTCCGTGATGTTGATTGTCGGTAATGTACCAATGACTTATTGCCCCTGGCTCGTTAAAATGATGCTGTTATCGGAGCATGAAAGATCAGAAAAAATCGCTAAAGGAGTTGAAGCCGATACTTTATGTGAATTCATTTCTATTTGATGAGCAAGATCGTATTAAATTAATTGAGTCCTGAAATATGGCTAAATCGACGCTTTTTAGACAATAATAATTTGGCTCTCTTGCAGTTTATACGTGCCGCCACCGGTGTCTTCCACCACCTGCCAGATCTGCTTGCCTATCTGAATTTCCACTCCGTCATGGAGTGTCTTGCCAACTTTTATGCTTGCGTTGTCAACCAGTTTAAGTTGATCTTCCAGCACATTGATTTCCGCGCTCAATGCATCAATTTCAGCAAGTTGTTGAACCCGCTTTTCTTCCACTTTTTTTCCTATGCCGCCCACATTTTTTTGGGGGTTGTGGTCGAAGAACACAATCAATTTAAGCACCTGATCGAGTTCTGCAATCTTGCGCTGGATAACTGTCCGCTGTTTGTTTATCTGCTCTTCAAGATAGGGATCAACGCCCACTTGAATGCGGGTTTTCATGGCCGCCACCGAGCCTAATGTTCCAGCTTCTATGAGCATGCCGGCCTGTGCTCTGCCGCCAATAATCTGGCCTGTTTTAGAACCCGCTTTGCCGACCACGATCTCGTTACGGGCGATCAGTTCGCACTGATGTGCGTTCAGGTCGATGTGAATAGCGTTGCCAGCTTCAACATGGACATTCTCCATGAACAATGCCTGAACAGAGCCGGAACAGCGGATCTTGGCTGTGGTTTCTGCCAGTGCTTGTGACCCTTGTTTTTTTTCCGCCCGGCCGATGATGCCGCCTTTTACCGCAACGTTGCCGCCCGCGATGATCTCGGCCGCTTCTACCATCCCTTTTACAATCACATCTCCCGTCACGTTGAGGCACATGCCTGCCTTGACGTCGCCTGCGATGTGGATGGTTCCCTCGAAAGTAATGTTGCCTGTGCTTAGATCAACGTCTTGCACTGCGATGACAGGATTGACAATCACGCCACCCTTGACTGTCATTGGTTGGCCGGGATTACTTGCTACCAATAAATTCGGATTGCCTGGATCGGTCGCCGCACCTTGCAGATTGTCCGCAAATGGCATTTCCGGCATTGGCTTTGCCAGGACGATCTGGCCCTTGATATCAACTCCATTTTTGCCTGGAACAGGAGGTATGCGGAGCATCAGCTGATCGCCGGGATGGACCAGCAGCAGATGGCTCAAATCGCGGAATTTGATGATGGCTAACTCGTCAATTTTCGATGTTGTCTGGTCGTGTAATAAAAACAAAGTGTCAAATCTGCCTGGCATGCCTTGCTGTTCAGGTTCGCCTTGGGCAATCAGCAAGTGGTCACAAAAACCATCTGCCAACGCTGCATCGAGTTCCTTATGCAAGATGCCATGCACCACGCCTTGTTCTCGCAGTGCGCCATTCACCGCTGCACCGATCGGCTTGCCGCCTTGGGCTGGATGTAACGTTAGCCACGCTGACATCAAGTCCTTGGATAGCTCCAAAGAAAATGTCGCGTCGCGGCGCTCCCCAATGTCCATGCAGACCAGTTCTCTGGCTTCATGGCAGGCATCGATAAAGCTGGTGAGCGCTTTTTCTTCGAGGTATATTGCTCCAAAGCCCTGATCTTGCATGGTTTGCACCAGCGTCGCCCGATCCGGCGCGATGGCGCCATCGATTGGATTAAACTGCGCGCGCAGTTTTCCGCTTTTCTCATCGGTCGTTAAGCTCAATGATGGTAAAAGAAATTCGTCCAACTTTATTCCTTCAACTGTGCCGCAATTGATGTGATCTGGCATGTAAGAAAAATAGGATCGATCTCGGTAAGATCGATCCCATCATGCCACTTTTCAACAGAAATAACTACTTGATGGCAGGCCGTGTCCAAACTGTAAACCTGGCTCACTCTGAATGACGTTGCTCAAACAATAATTGCCATGCTCCATATACATGGTGCCGATGAGCCGGCATCGCCTGTTGCCGAAAATACCAATAGGCCCGGATGCACATCGGACACGCACTGTTCATGCGCTTCTTCGGACTATCTGGCCTGCAGGCCGCATGGGGATTGCGTGCTGGACCTGCTCATTTCTTGCAACCGGCGTTGATGATTGCGCTATGCTCCTTAAGATTTTTTACGTTCCAGCAGGCCTTACTAATGTGGCAAAATGACGCCTTCGTGCAGAGTGGCGGTTTCGATGCAGGAGCATGCCACTCAAGACTAGCTTTCACTCAATTTTATTCATCAGTGTTTTTCATTCCGGAGCTCTTACCATGTTTCAACACGTCGAAGCCTATGCTGGCGATCCCATTCTTTCTTTGAACGAGGCCTTTGGCAAAGATCCGCGCACCAATAAGATCAATCTGTCGATTGGGATTTATTTCGATGACAATGGCAAGATTCCTATGCTGCCATCGGTGCGCGCAGCGGAGTTGAAGGTGGTGGCGGAGGCGGGCGCACGTCCGTATCTGCCGATGGAAGGCGCAGCCAATTTCCGTACTGCGGTTCAGCACTTATTGTTCGGCGCCGACCATGTGGCAGTCAAGGCTGGCCGTATCGTGACGATACAAACGGTGGGTTCCAGCGGTGGCCTGAAGGTAGGCGGCGATTTCATCAAGCGCTATTTCCCTGAAAGCACCATGCTCATTAGCGATCCAAGCTGGGACAACCATCGCGCCGTCTTTGAAGGTTCAGGCTTAAAGGTGCAAACCTATCCGTATTACGACGCAGCGACCGGCGGCTTGCGTTTTGATGCCATGCTAGCGGCCTTGCAGCAGGCGGAGAAAAAAAGCGTCGTGTTATTGCATGCCTGCTGCCATAACCCGACTGGCGTCGATCTGACGCACGCGCAGTGGCAGGCTTTGATCCCGGTCTTGAAAGAGCGCGAGTTGCTGCCTTTCCTCGATATTGCCTACCAAGGTTATGGCGACGGTATCGAAGAAGATGCGTTTGCAATCCGCTTGCTGGCGGATGCCGGCTTGAGCTTCTTTGTGGCGAATTCTTTTTCCAAGAGCATGAGCTTGTACGGCGAGCGTTGCGGTGCCTTGAGCGTGGTTTGCCCGGATGCGGCGCAGGCAGTCAATGTGCTGGGGCAGATGAAGGCCAACGTGCGGCGCAATTACTCCAACCCGCCTTTGCATGGCGGCCAGATCGTCGCACGTGTGTTGACCGATGCAGAATTACGCCCGATGTGGGAAGCCGAAGTGGTGGCCATGCGCGATCGTATCCAGTTGATGCGGCGCAAATTGCATGATGTCTTGAGTGCCAAATTGCCAGGTCGCGATTTCGGTTACTTCCTGACCCAGCGCGGCATGTTCAGCTACACCGGTTTGACGGCAGAACAATGCGATAGACTGAAGGAAGAGTTCGGCGTGTATCTGGTGCGTTCAGGCCGTATGTGTGTCGCTGGCTTGAATACAGGCAATGTCGAAGCGACTGCGACCGCGATGGCAGCTGTACTGGCCTAAACTCTACCTGAACGTCTGAATAATTTTTTAGGCACCCTGCCAACACGCAATCCCCATGCGGCTTACCAGCCTGCATGGCCTGCAAGGCGCATGGATAGTGCGTGTCAGGGCATCGCTTAAAAAGGACGGATTTCCGTCCTTTTTATTTTAAGGCAAAGACTTCGTATTCTTCCTTCAGTAAGCCCAGCATGTGTTGCAGTGCATGCTCAAGGCTGCTGCTGTCGCCGGTAGTCCACGCACGTATCGTATTGACGCGTAATGCGGGATCAGAATGACGCATCTGATGTTGCTCAAGCAAGCGCTGCAATTGCCGCGCTACGGCTTCGCCGGTATCGATCAGCTGCACCGCATTTGATGTGGCGCTGGTCTCGGCGATCACGGCATTGATAAGATGGCTGACGAATGGATAATGGGTACAGCCCAGGACCAGCCTATCTGCGCCTTCATGCAGCAGTGGCGTGACATAGTGCCGAACCAGCTGCAAGGTGTCGTGAGTGTTCAATTCACCTTTTTCAATTTGATTTGCCAGGCCTATGCAGGCTTGCGAGACAAAACGGACGCCCATTTCCCGACTCAGCTGATCACGCAACAAGGTGAATTTTTGACTTTGCAAGGTGCTTTGTGTCGCCAGTACGCCAACCACTTTGGATATGCTTTGTTGCGCAGCAGGCTTTAGCCCCGGCTCTATTCCTACCATGATCAAATGTGGATAACGCTGCCTTAGCGTGGCAATCGCTGCGGCAGTGGCGGTATTGCAGGCCACCACCAGCGCCTTGATATTTTTCGTTATTAAAAACCCGGCCGCTGCGAGGCTGCGGCTGATGATCTCCGATTCGGTTTTGTCGCCATAAGGGGCGAAACTCGAATCGGCAAAATACAGCAGGGATTCATCGGGCAGACGCTGTCGGATATGCCGGAGTACCGATAATCCGCCAATGCCAGAATCAAACACGCCGACAGCAAAGTGACTGTCGGCGTGTTTTTTACTTGCTGATGCGATTGGATCAGGCAACAGGAATGATCCCTATCTTTGCCTGCCATTCTTTCGGGCCGGTATTGTGTACCGAGGTGCCTTGTGAATCTACCGCTACGGTCACTGGCATATCGACGACATCGAATTCATAGATCGCTTCCATGCCCAGATCGGCAAAGCCGACGACCTTGGCGGTCTTGATGGCTTTGGAAACTAGGTAAGCGGCGCCACCGACTGCCATCAAATAGGCAGATTGATGCTTCTTGATGGATTCGATTGCCGTCGGGCCGCGTTCTGCCTTGCCTATCATCGAGATCAGGCCGGTTTTTTCCAGCATCATGTCGGTGAACTTGTCCATGCGCGTAGCGGTGGTCGGGCCAGCCGGGCCAACCGCTTCATCGCGCACCGGATCAACCGGGCCGACGTAATAAATCACGCGATTGGTGAAATCGACTGGCAGAGTCTCGCCCTTGGCCAGCATGTCTTGTATGCGCTTGTGGGCGGCATCGCGACCGGTCAGCATTTTGCCGTTGAGCAGCAAGGTCTGGCCTGGTGTCCATGAAGCGACTTCGGCTTTGCTCAAAGTATTGAGGTCGATGCGCTTGGATTTTTCAGTATCGGCAACCCAATGCACATCCGGCCAGCTCGATAGCAATGGCGGCGTCATGTAGGCGGGGCCGGAACCGTCGAGTACGAAGTGACCGTGGCGGGTAGCAGCACAGTTAGGAATCATGGCAACCGGCTTGGATGCCGCATGGGTCGGGTACATATTGATCTTGACGTCGAGTACCGTCGTCAAGCCGCCCAGACCTTGTGCGCCTATGCCCAGTGCATTGATCTTGTCGCACAGTTCTATGCGCAATTCTTCCGTTTTGTTTTGCGGGCCGCGCAGCTTTAGCTCATGCATGTCGATGTCGTCCATCAAGGACTGTTTTGCCATCAACATGGCTTTTTCTGCCGTACCGCCTATACCTATGCCCAGCATGCCAGGAGGGCACCAGCCCGCGCCCATGGTGGGTACGGTTTTCATGACCCAGTCAATCAGCGAGTCAGAGGGGTTAAGCATGACAAACTTGGTCTTGTTTTCAGAGCCGCCACCCTTGGCCGCGACTTGCACATCGACGGTATTGCCTGGCACCAGCTCCATGTGCACCACGGCTGGGGTATTGTCCTTGGTATTTTTGCGTTCGAACAAGGGGTCGGCGACGATAGAGGCGCGCAAGACGTTATCTGAATTGGCGTAACCCTGGCGTACACCTTCGTTGACTGCATCGATGATGGAGCTGGTGAAGCCTTCGAAGCGCACGCCCATACCGATTTTCAAAAACACGTTAACGATGCCGGTATCCTGGCAAATCGGGCGCTTGCCTTCGGCGCACATGCGTGAATTAGTCAAGATTTGCGCAATCGCATCCTTTGCTGCCGGACTTTGCTCTAACTCATAAGCGCGAGCGAGATGGCTGATGTAATCTGCTGGATGGTAGTAGCTAATGTATTGCAGGGCGGCGGCGACGGATTCGATCAGATCGTCTCGTTTAATGACTGTCATGATATGGGCTCTGGGCTAGGTAAAAAATGGGGAAACGGATTGAACTTAGTGTTGCTTAGTGTTGTTTGGCTGCTTGCTGGGTCTTGGTCATGATTTGGTCGCAATACGCGATAGACAGTGCAGACAGCAAAAACACGATGTGAATGACGGTTTGGGCAATCAACTCTTTGGGTTCATAGTTTTTGGCGTTGATGAAAGTCTTGAGCAAATGGATTGATGAGATACCGATGATCGCCATCGCCAGTTTCACTTTTAGGACAGTGGCATTCACATGCGAAAGCCACTCCGGCTGATCAGGATGGTTTTGTAAACCCAGGCGGGACACAAAGGTCTCGTAACCTCCGATGATGACCATGATCAGCAGGTTGGAAATCATGACTACGTCGATCAGGCCCAAGACCACCAGCATAATGGTGGTTTCGTTGAGCTTGGTCGGACGTGCCGCAGCGTCAGAACCTGCAACGGAGACTGCATCAAGCAAGTGCTTGAGCGCGGCCTCATTGCCCATCGCTGCACCGATCAAATCGACCAGCTCCACCCAAAAATGAAACACATAAACGCATTGGGCGAGAATCAGACCCAGATACAGCGGCAACTGCAGCCAGCGGCTGGCAAAAATAAGATTGGCAAGCGGTGACAGCTTGTTGTGTGATTCTGGTTTTGACATGGGGGAAATCCTAAGGTGGAGAAGCAACTGCATATAAATGCGCAGCCAATATTTTACACGGGCAGCGTTGTATCGTGTGCTTGCTGACTGGTAACACCCTGCCTTTTGTGAGCCGTAAGGCTTAAGTAAGTCTAAACACCTATGGTATCGGCTACAGAAAAAGATTAGCTATTTTGTCAGTAAAATTGCAGTATTCTTAATAAATAAAACCAGCCGGAGATAAATGATGTCAGATCTTGATAGCGTTAAAGCAGAATCCCGTATTTTCCCGCCGCCAGCGGCATTTGCCGCAAATGCCGCTATTTCAGGTATGGATGCCTACAATGCCTTATGCCTCGAAGCTGAGCAGGATTACGAAGGTTTTTGGTCTAAATTGGCAAGAGAGAATCTGCATTGGCATACACCCTTCACTAAGGCGCTGGATGAATCCAATGCGCCACTTTTCAAGTGGTTTGAAGACGGTTTGCTAAACGTGTCATACAACTGCCTGGATGTGAATTTGCAAAAAGGCCTGGGCGACAAGGTCGCCGTTATATTTGAGTCTGACGGCGGTGATGTCACCAAAGTGACTTACAAAGAGCTGCATCAGCAGGTCTGTAAGTTTGCCAATGGCCTCAAATCATTAGGAATAGGCAAGGGCGACCGCGTGGTCATTTACATGCCTATGTCCGTGGAAGGCGTAGTCGCCATGCAGGCATGCGCCCGCATAGGTGCCACGCATTCAGTGGTGTTTGGTGGCTTCTCGGCAAAATCCTTGCAAGAACGCATCGTTGACGTCGGTGCAGTTGCCGTCATTACTGCCGATGAGCAAGCGCGTGGCGGCAAACATTTGCCATTAAAATCCATCGTTGATGAAGCGCTGGGACTGGGCGATTGTGAAAAAATCAGAAACGTAGTGGTCTATAAACGCACCGGTGGCAACATCTCCATGAGCGCTGGCCGCGATCTGTGGATGAATGAGCTGGTCGCCACACAATCCGATGTCTGCGAGCCAGAATGGGTGAGCGCAGAACACCCTTTATTCATTTTGTACACATCAGGCTCTACTGGCAAACCAAAAGGCGTACAGCACTCATCCGGTGGCTATTTGCTGTGGGCAATGGTTACCATGAAGTGGACCTTTGACATCAAGCCGACGGACGTGTTCTGGTGTACTGCCGACATCGGCTGGGTTACCGGTCACACCTATATTACCTATGGTCCGCTGGCTGTGGGCGCTACCGAAATCGTGTTTGAGGGGATACCGACTTATCCTAATGCCGGCCGTTTCTGGGACATGATACAAAAACACAAGGCGACAATTTTTTACACGGCGCCGACTGCCATCCGCTCGCTGATCAAGGCGGCTGACGGTGACGCCAATATTCATCCGGATAAATATGATTTGTCTTCTTTGCGCTTGCTGGGATCGGTCGGCGAGCCAATCAATCCGGAAGCCTGGATGTGGTATTACAAAAATATCGGTGGCGAAAAATGTCCGGTAGTTGATACCTTCTGGCAAACAGAAACGGGTGGCCACATGATGACGCCTTTGCCGGGAGCAACACCGTTGGTGCCTGGTTCATGTACCTTGCCTTTGCCTGGCATCATGGCGGCGATTGTTGATGAAACGGGTAATGAATTGCCAAACGGGCAGGGTGGTATCCTGGTCGTCAAGCGCCCTTGGCCGTCGATGATACGTACCATCTGGGGTGACGATGAGCGCTTCAAGAAGAGTTATTTTCCGGAAGAATTCGGCGGCAAGATATATCTTGCTGGTGATGGAGCGATTCGTAACAAAGACACCGGTTATTTCACCATTACGGGCCGTATTGACGACGTATTGAACGTTTCCGGTCACCGTATGGGGACGATGGAGATTGAATCCGCGCTGGTTGCCAACCCTATGGTGGCAGAAGCTGCAGTGGTAGGTAAGCCTGACGATACGACGGGTGAATCCATTTGCGCCTTCGTGGTCTTGAAGCGCAGCCGTCCAACCGGTGATGAAGCCAAGCAAATCGCGACAGAGTTACGCAATTGGGTTGCCAAGGAGATTGGTCCGATTGCCAAACCGAAAGAAATTCGCTTTGGCGATAATCTGCCAAAAACGCGCTCAGGAAAAATCATGCGTCGTCTGTTGCGTGTGCTGGCAAAAGGTGAAGAGATTACTCAGGATATCTCTACGCTGGAGAACCCGGCCATTCTGGAACAGTTGAAGCAAGCGCTGTAATATTCAAAGCGAACACGCAATGCCTATGCGGCCTGCAGACCATTTTGGTGAATTAGCGTTCGAACTGACGTGCGGCGGTCATCTCTGATAATAGCTGAGCGGGAGTTCTATAACCCAGTCTTTTTCGAGGCCGATTGTTTAATTCATTTGCAATGTAATTGAGTTGTGCTTGCGTCACGTGACGCA
>JAUSNO010000018.1 GCA_030645915.1 Undibacterium sp. | reverse complement strand
TCCAGGTATAGCGCAAACTATTCTGGTCACTGGCGGTACGGTCAACATCACGGCAGGCAATGTCATCAGCTTCACGCCGAATGCCAACTTCAACGGCACGGTCAGCTTCCCGTATGTCATTACCGATGGCACCTTAACCTCGACAGCCAATCAGGTGATCACCGTCACGCCAGTCAACGACCTGCCAGTCAACACGGTGCCAGCAGCACAAAGCACGGTGGAAGATACTGCAAAGGTATTTAGCGCAGCCAATGGCAATGCCTTATCGGTCGCTGATCCTGATGGTGGCTCGCTGAGCACCACAGTTTCTGTCGCGCATGGTGCGCTCACGGCCGTCGCTTTTGCCGGGGCTGTCATCAGCAACAATGGCACAGGTACGATCACCATTACGGGTACAGCGGCAGCGATCAACGGCGCCTTGAACGGGCTGAGCTTTGCCCCGACGGCCGACTACAACGGCAGCGACACCTTAACCATCACGACCAACGACGGCACAGTCAGCGATATCGACACCGTGGCAATCACTGTCACGCCGGTGATCGATATTGCCAACGACGGCGTGATTACGACCAACGAAGACACGTTGGTCAACATCAACATCAACGCCAATGACAGTTTTGAAAACGCAGGCCACTCGGTCACCGCGATCAACGGAATAGCTATAGCGGTGAATGGTTCAGTAGCGGTTACCAACGGCTCGGTCACGCTCAAGGCAGATGGCACCTTAGACTTCACACCGACAGCCAACTTCAACGGTGTGGTACCAACGTTTACCTACACCGTCACTTCCGGTGGCGTGACTGAAACGGCCAATGTCAACGTGACTGTTACTTCAGTGAACGACGTTCCGGTCAATACGGTATCCGCCGCCCAAGGTACTGCAGAAGATACGGCGAAAGTATTTAGCTCAGCCAATGGCAATGCCTTATCGGTAGCCGATATTGATAGCGGCACACTGACCACGACAGTTGCCGTCACAAATGGCTCGCTCACGGCCGTCGCCTTTGCCGGTGCGGTTATCACCAATAACGGTACCGGTACAGTGACAATCACTGGTACAGCAGCAGCCATTAATGGCGCATTGAATGGTCTGAGTTTTGCACCAACGGCCGACTACAATGGCAATGCCGTGTTAACCCTCACAACAAATGACGGTACTTTGACGGATGTTGATACGGTGGTTATTACTGTTACCCCTGTGGTCGATATTGCCAACGATGGCGTCGCTCCGACTATCGTTACTAATGAAGATACCTTGGTCAATATCAACGTCAACGCCAACGACACTTTCGAAAACGCAGGTCACACGATCACAGCGATCAACGGCGTAGCGATCGTGGTGAACGGTTCGGTAGCGGTCACCAATGGGACGGTCACACTCAAGGCGGACGGCACATTAGACTTTATGCCAGCTGCCAACTTCAATGGCGCTGTTCCTGCATTCACTTATACCGTTACTTCGGGTGGTGCTACAGAAACAGCGAATGTCAATATCACCGTCACGCCAGTCAACAACGCGCCAATTGCCATTGCAGACAACTACACGATGGCGGAAGACGGTGCAGCTATCACGCTGACACCATTGACAGGTGACAGCGATCCTGACGGCATCGCGCCGACGATACTCAGCATCAACGGCACGGCACTCACGCCAGGTGTGGCACAAACTATTTTGGTTACCGGCGGGACCGTCAACATCACGGCCGGCAATGTCATCAGTTTCACGCCGAATGCCAACTTCAACGGTACGGTCAGCTTCCCGTATGTGATTACTGATGGTACTTTGACCTCGACGGCCAATCAGGTAATTCAAGTGACGCCAGTCAACGACCTGCCAGTCAACACGGTGCCAGCTGCACAAAGCACGGTGGAAGATACGGCAAAGGTATTTAGCGCAGCCAATGGCAATGCCTTATCGGTCGCTGATCCTGATGGTGGCTCGCTGACCACCACAGTTTCTGTCGCGCACGGCGCGCTCACGGCCGTCGCCTTTGCCGGGGCTGTCATCAGCAACAATGGCACAGGTACGATCACCATTACAGGTACAGCGGCAGCGATCAACGGCGCCTTGAACGGCCTGAGCTTTGTCCCGACGGCCGACTACAACGGCAGCGACACCTTAACCATCACGACCAATGACGGCACAGTCAGCGATATCGACACCGTGGCGATCACCGTCACGCCGGCGATCGATATAGCCAACGACGGCGTGATTACGACCAACGAAGACACGTTGGTCAACATCAATGTCAACGCCAATGACAGTTTCGAAAATGCAGGCCACACGATCACCGCGATCAACGGAACCGCCATCGCAGTCAATGGCTCAGTCGCGGTTACCAACGGCTCGGTCACCCTCAAGGCAGACGGCACCCTGGACTTCACACCGACAGCCAACTTCAACGGTGTGGTACCAACGTTTACCTACACCGTCACTTCCGGTGGCGTGACTGAAACGGCCAATGTCAACGTGACTGTTAAGGCCGTTAATGATGCACCATCGGGAATAGATCGTACTGTTACTACGGGCGAAGATATTCCCTATCATTTCAGCACTGCTGATTTCCTAATGAATGACGTTGAAGATGGCAATAATGTAATTTCTGCAGCAGTACGTATTGATACATTGCCTGCAAATGGGACTCTGCAACTGAACGGTGCCACGGTGGCGGTTGGCCAGGTGCTGACTGTGGCCGATATCGGCAATTTGGTCTTTACGCCAGCAGCAAACGCAAGCGCTTCCAGCTACGCGAGCTTTACTTTTAGCGTCCGTGACAGCGGTGGAAGTTTTGATCCCGCACCGAATATACTGACAATTTCAGTTTCGCCGATGGTGGATCTGAGTTTGAAAGATGTTCAGCATTGGACTTTCAACGAAGGCAGTGGATCGAACACAACCAATATTTACCCGACACCAGATCAGCTTGGCACACGCACCGACGGTATTGCGGGCGGCACTAATCGCAGCCCAACGTTTACTGCCAGTGGCCATGAAGGCGCAGGTATGTTCTTCAATGGCGTCTGGTCAAACACCAGTACCGCGCGCGACGGTGGTTATGTTGCCTTGCCGACGACGGTTACTGATCCCTTGCGCGGCGACGGTGCTGGTGGCGGTAATGCGTCTTTGGTATTTTGGATCAATACGACCCAGACCGGGGGAACGATAGGCTGGAACTCACCGAGTGTGATCGGTATGGAGAATAATGGCGGTACGATTGACGTACAGTGGGGCTGGATAAGCAGCACCGGACGCATAGGGTTTGGCATGGCCGACGATGCTGGCATCATGAGCACCAATCCCATCAATGATGGTGGCTGGCATAGCGTGGCGATCACACATAATTTTACCAACGGTGCTACCGAGGTATGGGTAGATGGCGTGCTCAACAGTACCGGGACACTGCAGGCTGGTAAAACCGTGCCGAATAAATTCTTGGGCTTTGGCGTCACGGCGGATGATGGTGCTGCCACTGATCGTTACTTAAATGGCACATTAGACGATGTGCGCATTTATGATCGTGTGCTGACCGCCACGCATATTCAGGCAATCTACGCGGTAGAGAGTAATAATCTTGGCGCCAATGCCGTAATCGATAACGATGGCGGTTCCTTGCGATTTAATGTCGTCGCCAACGATTATGCACAAATGACCATCACCGGAGCACCGGTCGGGGCGACCTTCATCGACGGCACCCATAGTGTATTGGTGACGACAGTCAATCAGGTTGTCGACGTCACAGGCTGGACGCAATCAGAGCTTGCAGTGACTGGCATGGGCACCAATTCGGCGATGCTTGCGGTAACGGCTACTGGCGTCACCGCTGGCGACTCAGTGACGCAATATCTCAATATTGTCACGGGTAGTACGGTGTTTAATGGTACCGCGGCCGCCAACACCATGACTGGTACTGCAGGTTCGGATTTCTTATCTGGTCTGGCGGGCGATGACACCATCAATGCCGGCACCGGCGCTGATCGGATAATGGGTGGCTTGGGCAACGACACCATCAATGCGGGGGCGGACAGCGACGTCATTATTGGCGGTGCTGGCAGCGACATCCTGACCGGTGGCCTGGGTGCAGATACCTTCCGTTGGGAATTGGCCGATCGCGGCGCGGTTGGCAGTGCACCGATTGATAGAATTACCGACTTTGATACAGCTGCATTCAGCGCCAGTGGTGATCGTCTGGATTTGCGCGATTTACTGCAAGGCGAAAACTACACGACCGGCACCGGTAATTTGGGGAGCTACCTGCATTTTGTCAAAGTCGGTTCAGATACCGAGATTCATATCAGCAGCACAGGTGCATATTCAAGTGGTTTCAACGCAGCCAATGACGATCAGGTGATCAAGTTGACTGGGGTTGATCTGACGGCCGCAGGTACGGATGCTGCAATCATCACGGATCTGTTAAATAAAGGAAAATTGATCGTGGACTAAAGGTTGGCAACTCAGGTTCTCCACTGCCGTAGAACTCATTACGCATACAGAGCAGCCTGGGTAGGCCGTCTTGCGACGGCCCATCAGCAAATAGCACAAGCAAAAAATGAAAATGAGCAGGCCCACCACGCAATCCCCATGCGCCTTTGCAGCCTATCTGGCCTGCAGGCCGCATGGGGATTGCGTGGTGGGCCTGCCGTATATTGAAATTCTTATCGAAATAAGCTACATCAACAGGCGGTCACTTACCGTCAAGATCGAAAGCCCTACCGACGGCAGGGCCCGTAACTCCATCGATCCCCAAGGTATTCAAGGTCTTCAGCTCGGCATCTGAATTGACGCCTTCCGCAAAAATATATGCGCCCAGACGATGAATGATCACTCCTACTCCTTTGACGAAAGCCTGGTTGCCATCGTCCATTTCGATATGACGGATAAAGCCGCCATCGACTTTGACATAGTCTAATTTCAGGTCATGAATAAGACTCATTTTTTCAAATTGCCGGCCGAAATGTTCCAGTCCGAGTTTGCATCCGGCAGCGCTGATATTCTGATGAAAAGCGCGGAATGCATCGACGTTGATGAAGGCGCCATTTTCCGGTATCTCTAACCACAGGCGCTTGCTCACTGCCGGGCGCGACAGCAACAAGGCGCGCAACTGGTCCCTGAAATCTGCATTCTGAATGGATTGTGCAGAGAGGTTAACTGCCACGTCTTCAAGTGCGCTATTGCGACCCAATTCGTCCAGCGCCAGCGATATGGCGGCAAGGTCGAGTTTGTCTGTCAGGCCAAGGCGTTCCGCGATCGGCAGGAAGCGCCCGGCAGGGAACCATTCGCCACCAAACATCAGACGTAACGCGGATTCACGGTGAAATAATTTTCCGTTGAAATCAGTGACGGGGAACAAGGCCAGCTTCACCCATTTTTGCTCCAGGGCACGATGAATTAAACTGGCCCATTCATCACTGCTTCTTGGCGCATGTTGAATATTCAATGGCGCGGCTCGCCGCATGTCGCTGACACCAGCAGTCTCTGCACTGGCTACCGCCGCATCGACTTGCGATAACAGGGCGCTCGGAGAAGTACCATATTCAAATTCGCCAAAACCGATGAAGACAGCGGCAGGATTATTCTCGATTTGGGCAAGCTCTGCGGTGATGGCGTGTAACAATGATTGTGCAATTGCTTCAGGTTCAGAGCGCCTGAACATCAGGGCAAAATCAGTACCGTTGAGGCGGGCGGCAAAACCATCTGACGACAGAGTTTCCTGTGATAAAAGGATGCTTCCAATTTTTTTCAACAAAGTGTCTGCTTTATTTCGACCTAACTGGCGATTGAAATCCGCCAGATTGGACAATCTCAGAATAATTAAGCTGCCGGAAGGTGCATCTTCTTCATCTACCGCTACATGTAATTGCGCCATGAAGTGATTGCGATTGGCAAGCCCGCTGACCGAGTCTGTATTGGCTTGTTTGCGCAGCGATTCCAGCCTGAGCGTTTCTTCGGCAAACATCGATTTCAATAAAATGACCGTCGAATTCATGGCGGTCGATAATTGTCGTAGTTCCGGCACCTTGGGTTCAGGCGTGACGATGAAGCGCCGTTCGCTCATCCCTTTTGCCTGCTCAATCACTGCGCGCAAAGGGCGTTTTAAACGACGTAATATGAGCGTACCCAGGTAGCCTGCAATCAAGCCTGAGAGTGCAAGTGTGGCGAACATCTCACGCGTTGAGTCCCATAAGGTTTGGTAGGCTGATCCGCTTTGTGTCACCAGAGAGACGCTGCCAAGCTGCTTCCAGCCGCTGCTGATTTGCGCCTGGCCAGGCATGGAATAAATCGGTAGCGCATTGATGAACCATGATGGAACGCTAGTTTTTTCAGGCGGCGCAACGCGTTCAATAATTTTTTTTCCGGCGGGATCAGTGACCTGAATCGATGCGTAGTGACCGCCATCGAAGAGTGCCGCAATGACCAGTTCAAGCTCAACGGGGTCAATATTTTTCTGGCTCAACGACAATGCCAGAACGGTCGCGTTGTCCGCATTCTTCATTCTCAATTGTTCTTTGAGGTAGGTTCTTGAGCTGAGCGTTGAGGCCAACAGACTGCCGATAAGTGACAGCAAGGTGCTAAGGATGATGGCAAGCCATAGTTGGCGGTACATTGACATTATGCTTCCTTTTATTTTTAAAAATTTCTGAGTGCGCTTGAGTGTGAATTTAGCAGGCGAAATGAATCTGAACACATTATTCAAAACCCTCGCGACGAGTGCGTTCCAGCAGGTCTTGCCAGCGTGACAGCCTGCTTGTGCCACCAGGCCCAAGTACGGCATTAGGGGCAGCTCCGGCAAACACGCCCTGGCGATTAAAACTAAAAATCGGGAACAAATCTGTACGTCGTGATGCCGGTCGAATATCTGAAATCAAGTTGTCCAGTACCAGAGGTTCAGCGTCGGCAGACGCATAGTAGGCAAGTACCATATGCGCTTGCACGAGAGTGCTGTTCGGCCCGCCAATGCGCGCCTTGACGTAAATGAGCCTTAGCTGATTGTCGGGAACATTCATGTTCCGTAGGGCAAAGTATTTTGCGATGACGTAGTCTTCACAATCCCCTTTTCCTTTTGACAGACTTTCCATAGGGGTCGCCCAGTAATCTGATTGCCCCCAGATTTCCTGGTCTTCAAAGTAGATGATTTTTTGATTGAAGAAGTCATTTACTTTTTGCAGGCGGGTCTCAATCGGCGCCTCCATATAGGTTTGCATCATCAAATTCCACTCTGAAAATGAGGGTTGATTTCCGCCCATGGTGCGAAACGTCAATTGAAGTCGACTCATGTCGAGCGCGTTTCCGGGAATGAGCACAACGGTCGCTAGCACCATGAATGCTAACTTGAGGATTCCTTTGGATAGGCGCGGTCGTGTCAGCAAATCAAATTTTCACAATGAAGGTGCGATGAAAAAGAGAGGGGAAAAAGCAAATTGTTTAATTGAACAGACATAAATCTGCATTCCACTATATATCATTCTCAATTCAATTTCACTGCTTCAGTGCAACTTTACTCTGCCATATTCGTCACCGCAGGTTAATTTTTTACTCTTGGAGAGTGACAATCGATGGGGCAAAAAAATACCCGTGGCCTTGAGAGAGCACGGGTTATTTTTAAGACTAAGCAAGATTAGGCATTATCACTGCTTGGCATGCGGTGGAACGTCAACCGTTTCATTGACGATTTGCCATTTTCCACCAAATTCTTCCCAACGCAAGGTTTTTTGCAAAACGTCCTGATAACTCGACGAACGATAATCTTGTTGAAAACTACTGGTCGCATGCTTTGCATCTTGCATGACGATTTTTATGTCACTTAATTCCAGGATGATCTTTTGGGCGCCTAGCAGTCTCGCCTTGCGCGCGGCTTTCCAGGATTCGCGAGAAGTATATTTCTTTGCATAGAACTCAAAATAAGCTTCAGGTTTCATGCTGATCCAGGTATCTCGCCATCCTTTTAACGCAGTAAGTACCGCTGTGCGTGATACTGCCGTTGCATCGTTTGTGCTTAGATCCGGCGATGTGATAACGGGCGTCGCAATTGCTTGAGTCGACACCGATGTTGTTGCCTGAGCGGCCGATGCACTTAATATTTCGGCTGCACGGGCATTTAATGCTTCTTTATTGACCAAATATAATTGGGGCGCTTCTAACGGGCAGTTTTGCGCAAGATCCGCATCGTCATCTTGTGAATTTTGATCCATGACATTGCCAACATCTTGCCGCGCCAGACCTAACGCGCTATACAAGGTGCCCATGCCAGCATGGGTTCTGGCGTAGGCTAGCAATAAATCGTATTCAGAGTTGCTAAACGCACGCTTGGCCTGAAATAGTTCATTTTCAGTATCCAGCAAATCGAGCAAAGAACGTTGACCAATATCGAACTGTTGACGGTAAGCATCGCGGGCTTTTTCGATGGATAGTTGATGTTGATCCAGGTAAGTCAACTGCTCTGTCAATTTGCGGGTGTCGTTGTAAGCAATCGATAAAGTCTGACGTATATCTCTGCAAGCCTTGTCCCTTTGATCACGCGCCAGATTTAGCAAGTCTGCAGACTGACGAATACGCGCATTGTCACTGCCTCCGTTAAACAGATTCCAGGACATGACGACTTCAGCAGTATTGTTATTTGTTCGTCCGACAATGCTGTCTATGTTGTTGCCGCGTTCTGCACGGGCCCTAAAGTCGAGGCGTGGTTGATAGGCAGATCTACGCGCATTGACCGAACTTTCAACTGAACGGATATTTTCTATCGCCGCTAAAAGCGTGGGGTGTTTTTTATTTGCGGTGGTGAGCGCAGTTTTGATATCGGAAGGCAAGTCCTTGATCAGCGGTGCAGGATTTTCTAAATTTTGGTTTGGCGCTGTCCCGACCAAACGCTGGAAACGCGCACTGACGTCGTGCAAATTAGACGTTTCAGTCAAGAGATTGGCTTCGGCCAAAGCAACGCGACCGGAGATTTGCTCCAGATCTACGCGCCGTCCGACACCCGCTTTGGCTTTGCGCTGAATTTGTTCAAAGACGGTACGGTGCCGTACATAGTTGTCTTCTGCCAGCGTGACCAATTTACGATAGCGCAGGAGGTCAGCATAAGCACGTACAACTTCCAATGCGATATTTTCAGAAGCGTCGTAAAGCTCAAATAGTCTGACAAGGCGAGTGTGATCAAGACGCCTGACTTCATTGCGTGTCGAAAAACCGTCGTACAGCATTTGATTGAGACTTAAGCTTGTGGAGTTGCGGTTGAAATCAGATTTTCCTAACCTGTTTTCATTTTGATCCCGCCCCGCACCGGCAGTAAGGGTGACATTCGGCAGATACGCCCCGGTGGCAACATCACGTTCAGAACCAGCCGCCTGAAAATTGTGCCAACGAGCGAGCACTTCCGGATTCGATAAAATCGCCTGTTGAGTTGAGTCTCTGAGTGTCTGAACCTGCGCACCAGCACATAACGGCAATAATGTAAGACCTATCCAAAAGCTTAATTTTCTTAATTGCATGCGCATATGACCAGTAAAAATAGTTAAACAATAAGTGAAACGAAACTTAACAGATGGCCATGCAGCGCTGCAAGTATCCATGCGGTTAAATAACAATAACTAACAAAAAAACATGTTTAAATTTCCTTGTGGAAATGTAACATGCTTTTCCGTCACGCTAAACATGGATGTTTTGTCTACACTGATAATTGTGTGAAGGCGATTTCTGCTGCCTTGATTGTGGCATCAATCACTTCGTCATCATGCTGGGCGGATACAAATCCCGCTTCAAATGCAGAGGGGGCCAAATACACGCCGGCATCCAGCATCAGATGGAAAAAACGGTTAAATTTGGCGGTATCCGAAGCCATCATTTGTGTGAACGTTGATGGGACTTCTTTCGCAAAATACAGGCCAAACATGCCACCTATAGAGTCGGCGCAAAAAGTCACCCCTGCCTTGTTTGCCGCGGCTGTCAGGCCTGTCGCAAGTTTGTTGGTCTGTGATGATAATTTCGTATAAAAATCAGGTTCTTGAATTAATTTCAAGGTACTTAGTCCTGCCGCAACCGCAACGGGATTGCCAGATAAGGTTCCTGCTTGGTAAACCTTACCTATCGGCGCCATGTGTTGCATCAGATCAGCGCGACCACCAAATGCGGCTACCGGCAATCCGCCGCCGATGACTTTCCCCAGTGCGGTAATATCTGGTTGAATGTTATAGAGTTCCTGTGCGCCACCCAGCGCCACCCGGAAACCGCACATTACTTCGTCAAAAATTAATACGCTGCCATATTTGGTGCATACGCGGCGCATGGTTTGTAAAAATTCGGGTGTTGCCTTAATTAAATTCATATTGCCAGCAACAGGCTCAACGATGACACACGCAATTTCCTGTCCATACTTCTCAAATGCATCTTCCAGTTGTTGACTGTTGTTGTAGTCGAGCACCAAAGTATGTTTGGTAAAGTCTTCTGGAACGCCGGCAGAAGTAGGGTTGCCAAACGTCAGCAAACCGCTGCCGGCTTTCACCAATAAAGAGTCTGCATGGCCGTGATAGCAGCCCTCGAACTTGATAATCTTGTCTCGGTTGGTGGCGCCGCGTGCAAGTCTAAGCGCACTCATCGTGGCTTCTGTTCCACTTGATACCAATCGCACTTGTTCAATAGAGGGGACCAGTTTGCAGATTTCTTCTGCCATCTCAATTTCGCCCTCGGTGGGGGCGCCGAAGCTCAGTCCTCGTGCCGCTGCGTCTTGCACCGCTTTCACAACTGTGGGGTGCGTATGCCCGACAATAGCCGGTCCCCAGGAGCCAATATAGTCAATATAGCGAGTGTCTTCGGCATCCCAAAAATAAGCGCCTTCAGCACGTTTGATAAAACGTGGTGTTCCACCTACGGAACGGAAAGCCCGTACTGGAGAATTAACTCCGCCAGGAGTGGTTTTTTGTGCTCGTAGAAACAAGCTTTCATTTTTATTCGTCATTTGAATTTTGGTCATTAATAGTGAAAATTAAGAGGAGTTTGTCGAGCAAAATAAATCGCTTACAAAGTATAAGAATGCGTTATTCGACTTCTTTCGCCCAAAAATATCGATCAGGAATGAGTTTGCCCATTCCCAGGCGCTGAGCGTGCCTGATAGATGCAAATGTAAATTCTTGTGCTTCCATTACCGCTTCGGGGACATCGAGTCCGTTCGCCAACATCGCAGCAATTGCCGCAGATAAGGTGCTGCTTGCACCAAGATGCGAACCTTGAATGCGCTGCCATTCGTCAGTGCGCACAATTCCGGAGCTGTCAAACAAGACGTTGGTGATTGCATTGTCCGTGCCGATCGCGCCGGTAACCAATACAAACTCACAGCCAGACTCAATTAAAGCCATTGCATCAGTCGCCATGTCATTGGGTTCCTCTGGTGCACCAGAATCTTTCCAGGTTTCAGAAAGTCGTGACAACTCCAATGTCGAGATTAATAATAATGTGGTTTGCGGAATAAGTAATTCGGAAATCGAAAGTAATAAGTCTTCTGCCTCTGAGTCGAGGTCCGGTATCGAGGAATTAAATGGATCAAGTACAAGGTGTAACTCAGGATAATCCGAGATAATTTCTGCTATAACGGTGACATTTTCAATACTGCCCACGAATCCCACTTTACATGCTGCTACCTGCATGTCCTCTAGTATGGTTCTTGCCTGATCCGAAACAAGTTCAGCTTCTATTGGATGGATGTCATCAACTTGCGAAGTGTCACCCACTAAGATCGAAGTAAGAATGGGTAATCCATGACAGCCCATCGCCGCAAATGTAGCCATATCTGCATGCACTCCAATCGCACCAATAGGGTCTGCTGCTCCAAAAGTTAAAATAAGGGGAGATAGTTGGTTTTGCACGGTCGGTAGATTAATATAGTGTGTTTTTGTGAGAAGGACTGCGTGCGGACATTCAAATGTATTTTTTCTTTGTGAATAGATTTTGAGAAAAATGCCAGTGTCATGAAGTTTTAGTGCAGTTCAAACATTTTACTTGATTGAGGGGTTTTAGTCGTGAGTGTTACGCAAGCAGCAACTGAAGAATTTAAAACGTGGATGTGTCTTATATGTGGTTGGATCTATGAAGAGGAAAATGGTTTGCCGGATGAGGGCATCCCGGCAGGAACACGCTGGGCCGATGTTCCCATGAACTGGACTTGCCCCGAATGTGGTGCGAGGAAAGATGATTTTGAGATGCTTGCGATTTAAAATTAATACACATGTTCTGATTATGTTGTGCCAAAATGTTTATTCACGGAAAAAGTGGCGTAAGATCGTCAAACTTTGTTACATTACCACCGTGACTTCTAACCTAGCGATTCCGAGATAATTTTATGTCAACTTTGACAGGCAATGAGAACTTGAAAATTATGGTTATTGACGATAGCAGCACGATTCGTCGATCCGCTGAGATTTTTTTGGGACAGGTGGGCTATAAAGTCGTTTTGGCTGAAGATGGCTTTGATGCATTGGCCAAAATTAATGATTCTCACCCAGATTTGATTTTTTGCGACATCCTTATGCCAAGGCTAGATGGCTATCAGACTTGTGCTTTAATTAAAAAAAGTGCTAAATTCCGCAATACTCCGGTGATCATGTTGTCATCGAAAGATGGTTTGTTTGATCGGGCGCGTGGAGCGATGGTTGGGTCGGATGAGTATTTGACCAAACCTTTCACTAAGGATAGCTTGCTCAGAACTGTACGTAACTATACGTCTTCAGCGCTATCCAAATGATTTCAAGGTATTTTTGAGGGTAAGAAAAATGGCAATACAGAAAATTTTAATTGTTGATGACTCTCCAACTGAGCGTTACTTTTTGACTGATATTTTGGTTAAAAATGGTTTTTCAGTTTCCACAGCAGAAAATGGTGAGGAAGCATTAATAAAAATTAAGGCCGATAAACCGCAATTGATACTGATGGATGTCGTCATGCCAGGTCAAAATGGTTTTCAAATAACCCGTGCAATTGCTCGTGATCCTGAGACTCAGGATGTACCTGTCATTATATGTACCAGTAAGAACCAGGAAACAGACAGGATCTGGGGACTTCGTCAGGGCGCACGCGACTACTTAGTTAAACCAATAGATCCGCAAGAATTGCTGGCAAAAATTGCTGCTTTGAGTTAATCAGATCGAGTTATGAATCAATCTTCGAGCGAAACCGCGACGACGACACTCAAAGTCGCCAAATCAGATTCTGGTGCACGCCGTACGCGTCTGCGCGAATTTCAGACGCAATTAATGGCTCGGATGCAAGCTGCTCAAAGCGGCTCGCAAATTGCAGTCAGTCAGTTAGGGGTCATGATCGGCCGCTCCCGCTACTTGGTCGATTTGCGCGAGGCTGGTGAAATTGTCAGTGCCGGTAGCATGACCAAGGTACCTCTGACCAAAGATTGGTATCTCGGTCTGGCGAACGTCCGAGGTAATCTTACTAGTGTGATTGATTTATCGCGCTTTGAGGGTAATGAGTCAACCTTGCAAGAGTCCTCTTGCCGGATTGTTGCTTTCGCATCCGGTTTGGCCTTCAATAGCGGACTGTTGGTTTCTCAGGTTCTTGGTTTGCGTGATTCAGGCAAAATGGAACAGCAATCTTCAACGGAAGTAGGCAGTCTTGCGCCTACCCAAAGACCATGGGTTGTTGCTCAGTATCGAGATAGCGATGGCAATGTTTGGTCGGAGCTTAGCCTTTCGCTGTTGGTGCAGGATCAGGAATTTTTGCATGTGGGTTTGTAATTTTTCAGAAATAAATATAGTAATTCAATCGTTTAGGAGACTTAGTAATGGCGTTTAAACTACCGTTCTTGTCCAAAGGGAAACAAGACCAAGAGCTGGATTTGGCAGATATAGGCTCGCGGGAGTTCAATAATGCTGCTGATTCGATTGAAGAAGCCAGCAATGTAAAAATGCTTGTACCAGAAGCAGACGCGGAACATTTTGAAACGGCTAAGGTTGATGCTGCAGTAGAAAAAAAACCTGTTAGTCATGCAGATGCAACTTTCATTGGTGATGCCCTCGAAAAGGGCGGGGATATTCGACTTCCCTTGATCGGTCACTTGCCATTGCAAAAACAGATCCGTTATTTGCTGGGGGCCATGGGCTTGTCATTGTTGAGCGGCGGTATTTTCGTTTATTTGAATTCGACGCAATCAACATTGATATCAACGCAAGCGCAGATCGCCGGTGAGGCACTGATGCATTCCCAGCGTATCGGTAAAGCGGCACCAAATGCGATTCAAGGCAAACCGGCAGCGTTTAAACAATTGGAAGAAAGTCGCAAGGAAATTAGTTTTGACTTGAAAACGCTGTTGGACGGCGGTAAGTTTCAAGAGCGTACCGTAAAAGAAGCGGATTCGAAGCTGGCACCGGTAGTGAAAGATACTGAAAAAGCATGGAGAAATTCAGATAAAGCTGCTGACACCATCCTTAAATTGCGTAAAGAATTGACTGGCTTTGGTCAAACTTTGGAAAAGCTGAATACGCTGTCGCCAACATTGCTGGAATTGACAGAACAAATTTCGACATTGAAAGTACAGGGCGGCGGCAATCCTCGCGAGATTTATACTTCAGGTCAATTAGTCATGCTGACTCAACGTTTGGGTCGAAGTGCGAACGAATTTTTGACATCTGAGGGTGTTAATCCGGAAACGGCATTCTTGCTTGGTAAAGATACCAATACTTTCCGCGATTTGGTCGACGGTTTTTTAAACGGCAGTGAGATTTTGCGTCTCACCGCAACGAAAGATGCCGACACGCGAGAGAAATTAACGGAATTGCAAAAAACTTTTGCCGAATATCAGCAATCCGTTTCCAGCATCCTGGGTAATTTGCAGAATTTCATTGCGGCGAAACAATCAGAGCAATTGCTGTTTAACGAAAATGAGGATTTGCGTCAAAAACTCACAGTTCTTCAAAAAACGTATACGGCACAACAGGATTCCACGAATATTTCTTTCTGGTTGTTGTTGGTAAGTGCTTTGGTTGCGTTGGCTGCTGCCGCTGGAATTGCATTAGTGCTGTTGCAGGATAGTCGTAACCGCGCTAAAGAAGCGAATGAACGTCGCGTCGAGGCTGATGCCCAGATGTTGCAAGCGATGAAGCAAGAGGAAGAAGCAAAAGGCGCCAATGATCAGAATCAGGCTGCGATTTTGCGACTGATGAATGAATTGCAAGAGGTGGCGGATGGAGATTTAACTGTCCAGGCTACCGTTTCTGAAGATATTACTGGAGCTATTGCCGATTCCGTTAATTACACGGTTGAGGAATTGCGCGGTCTGGTTGGTCGTGTTACCAATACTGCAGTTCAGGTTACTTCTGCGTCCAATCACGCACAAGGTATCTCTAATGATTTGCTTGAAGCCTCTCATCAGCAATCGAGAGAAATTGCTGATGCCGGCCATGCCGTTACAGCAATGGCAAATGACATTACCGATGTTTCCCGTTCTGCGAATGAATCAGCTGAAGTTGCTCGTCAATCTGTTGCGGCGGCGGAACAAGGTGCCCATGCGGTGGAAAATGCAATTAAGGGTATGAATGAGATTCGCGAACAGATCCAAGAAACCTCAAAACGTATTAAGCGACTCGGTGAATCATCCCAGGAGATTGGTGAAATTACCGAACTGATTTCAGATATTACCGAACAGACCAACGTTTTGGCGTTGAATGCTGCGATTCAGGCTGCATCGGCGGGTGAAGCTGGTCGAGGATTCTCTGTGGTTGCGGAAGAGGTTCAGCGTTTGGCGGAACGTTCCGCTGAAGCGACGAAACAGATTGGTGCCTTGGTTCGGACGATTCAAACTGATACTCACGATGCTGTTGCCGCGATGGAAAAGTCTACTCAGGGTGTGGTTGAGGGAGCCAAATTGTCTGATGCCGCAGGTACAGCGTTGTCAGAAATTCGTAGCGTTTCGAATCGATTGGCTGAACTGATTCAAGGTATTTCGCTATCGACTGAGCAACAGGCAACTTCGGCGAATGGTGTAGCGCAAAACATTCAACATATTTTGACTATTACCGAACAAACTCAGAACGGTACTCAACAAACTGCACAATCGATTAGAGAGTTGTCAATGTTGGCTGAAGAACTTAAGAACTCTGTTTCCCGTTTCCGGGTTTCTGCCTGATTTTTCAGTTACGGGTCGAATTCAATTTGACCTAATCATAAATGCACGGCGATGAACTCAGGTTTGTCGCCCTTTGAGTTTACGGGGTACAGGCATGACATCCAGTTTTTCTAATTTTTCGGAAAGTCCCCAGGATCAGTTTGATATAGGTCCGTTATCTTGGGTGATGGGCGAAGTGCGCGAAGCGATCACGAACGCTGCGAAATTACTTTCCGATGCCGTCGGTCAAGATGCTGAAACACAGGCGACGACTTTGTTGCATGCCAAGAGCTATTTGCATCAGGCCCACGGTGCATTGCAGATTGTTGATATTGACGGCGTCTCTATCGTTACCGAGACTATTGAAGACATTATTGAACGTTTGCAATCCGGACAACTGGAAATTAACCGTTCGCATATAGATGTTATCTCGGATGCTTTTCATGCAGTATTGCGTTATTTAGAAGATTTGTTATCTGGTAGTGCGCATCAGCCGGTTCGTTTATTTCCCTATTACCGAGCTTTACTCGAGATTAAAGGCGCAGAAAGAATACATCCCGCAGATTTATTTTTTCCATCTTTATCAATCCAAGAAAAAATTCCTGAGTTAACGGTTGTTGCGAGCGCAAAGCCTGTCAATTATTCAAGCTTGAGACTGCAATTTGAAAAATTGTTGCTGACGGTGTTGACGAATAAAGATGGCAAGCAGCAACTCGCTGCCGTGCAGACAATGCACGATCTGATCAAAGAAATAGAGCAAGCCCAAAGCACCTCTCAAGCCAAGGCCTTTTGGTTGGTGATGCGTGGTTTTTCGGAAGCCGTTGCACAGGGATTGATTGAAAATAAACAATACGTAAAGCAAATTTTTGGCCGAATCAATTTGCAGATCCGCCGGTTGGTGGAAGGACTGTCAAATATTCCAGAGAGATTGTTGCGGGATGCCTTGTTCTTTATCGCTCAGGTCGATCATCCATCGCCATTCGTTGCGCAGATTCGCAAGGCCTATCAATTAGATAATCAAGTCCCATTGGACTATGACCAAAAAAATTATGGACAAATTGCAGCCAATGTCATGGCTACAGCCAAGGAACAATTGTCTAGCGTTAAAAATTTGTGGGGCCGAATCGCAAACGGAGATTCAAGTCTTTCGGATAAATTTGCACAAAAATTGAAAGATTTGGCCGATTCTGGAACACATCTGAATTCGCCGCCTTTATCCAAGTTACTGCGGGAACTGAGTGGCATTGCTCGTCATGCCGCACATTCGACGGATGGCAGCAGAATGGGCCTAGAGCTGGCTACTTGCTTGTTATTCGTTGAAAATGCGCTTGATCAGATCACACATTTGCCTGCGCATTTTTCCGAGCGAGCAGATGAGATCACTGCAAGGTTGCTTTCGCTAGTTGCTGGTGAAGAGCCCTCTTCACAGGCGGCATGGATGGGCGAGATTTCAAGAGAGGCCCAACAGCGTCAAACTATGTCTGTTCTAGTTGCAGAAATGCAAGCTAGCCTTCGACAAGTTGAAAAGACGCTCGACGAGTACTTCCGTGATCCTGCCAGCAAAGAAATTTTGACTCCGGTAGATGCGATTTTGCATCAAATTGGTGGCGCACTTGCAATTCTTGATCAGGACGATGCAATGTTGGCCGTTGAGCACACTCGGGCGATGGTCGGACAGTTTGTTGATGTTACCGAAGTTAATGATGATCATTCCCAGGCAGCTGTTTATCAAAATGTTGCGGAAAACGTTGGTGCGCTATCTTTCTTTATCGAGACGCTACAAAATCAACCTGAATTGGCAAAGAAGAAATTTGTTTTTGATTCCGAGGCGGGACTGTTCCGCTCTAATCTTCTAGAAAAAACGTTAGAGAAAGAATTATTACCTTCAATACAGATGACTTCTGCAGCACCACAAATTACCGTGGTGACGGCTGAGCAAGAGTTGGCTGATCAGCAAAAGGAATCGGCAAGATTGGCCGTTTCATTGGCAGAGGAGCCGGACAATTCTGAATTACAGGCACAGCTAAAAGATTCATTGGAATCCGAGCGTTCCGTCGCAAATTTGCTAGATGATGCAGATGCGAGCACTAGAGCGCGTGCTGCTATCAATTTATTGGATCAATCCGATTTTAGTACCTCGTCAGATGCGCTGTCAGATATTGTGGCAGCAACCACCCAGGTCAGTAATGTGCCTGAACTGGGTCGCGTCCCTGATCTGCCAGCCAGTGATGAAGCCATCGATGCCGAGCTGCTAGAGATATTTTTAACCGAGGCCGACGAAGTTCTCGGTTTTGTTCGCGAAACGATTCCTTCGTCTAAAGTTGACCCAAGTAATCAGGAGTACCTTACAAGCTTGCGCCGCTCTTTTCATACGCTCAAAGGCAGCGGACGCATGGTTGGCCTGATGGTCTTCGGTGAAGCGGCATGGAGTATCGAGCAAGTGATGAATTTATGGTTGTCTGACTCCAGAGATGGAACAGAACAGCTATACGCATTGCTTGATAAGGTTGCAACAGAATTGTTTTTATGGGTTGATGACTTAAAGTCGACAGGTCAGTCTCAACGAAATGGTTCGGGAATTATCGCAGCTGCTGAGCGGATAAAAAACGGCCAGGATTTTGCTCTGGTTGAAGAGTTGACGGCCAATGTCGCGCCCGCCGTACCTGAATCAATTGTTTCAGTCGGATCTGAAACCAATGTTGATGTGAACGTTGATAGCGAACCTGCTATTCAATTTGCGCAAATTGATCAGTCCTCCGAGGAAATTGTTGCGACGCTCCCGGTCGAAGATGCGATAGAAGATATGCTGGATGACGAGCGTAAAATCGAAGTCTCTGAATTGATTGAAGTGGATTTAACGCATCCTGTGGACGGCATATCTGAAAATGCCGTCACAAAATTAGACGCGGACGTTGCTGATGCATCCGCTGACTCTCTTACGCTTTCAATTGTTCAACCGGAATTTTTGGGTGAGCTGGATGAACATTCGTTCGCATTAGAAACTCTCCCTGAATCAGGTAAATCTGTGGATCAGGGCGAAGCCGCAATAGTTCCCGAATTCGAGTTTAAGTCAGAGCCTGAGCCAGATGTAGCAACTGCAACGATAATAGATTTTCCTGATTTTTCGATTCCAGCGCCGACACAAGATGAAAATGTTAAGCGTATTGGCGATATTGAAATCAGTCTTCCTCTTCATACTATTTATATGGCGGAGACCGATGAAATCGTACGTTTTTTAGCGCAAGATTTTGCTGAATGGCGACATGAGCCTTCGCGTCACGTTTCTCGTCATGCGGTGCATGCAGCGCACTCACTTGCAGGTAGTTCTGCAACGGTGGGATTGGTCGCTGCGCAGGAGCTAGCGCATAATTTAGAAGTGGTGTTACAACGTTTGGAGAGACACCCCGTGGTATTGGAGACGGGAGAGTACGATGTACTTGATCACGCAGTGGAATGCGCGAAACACATGCTGCAAAAATTTGCTTTGTCCGAAATGGCAGATCGCGATCCAGCTGAAGGTCGGTCACTGGATAAATTATTACAAGCAATCATCAGTCGTTCAAATGTTGGTGAAGAAGATGGCGAATTCATTACCTCTACGAATGAAAAACTTGAGCTGGCTGATTTAGCCAGTTCGCATGAGATAGACGAAGAAATTGCGCACGAAGTGGTTCTGGGTGAAAATTTTCCTGAAGAAGATCACCACGTTGAAGCGGTCCAAGATCGTCTGATTCATGAGGTGAGTTCGACTGAACTCGAGTTATCGGATGTAGCTATTTCGGCGCCTTCGCTGCCAGCAGATTTTCAACCTGACGCATTGCAAACTGCCGAGTTGCAGAGTGACGAAGCGTCCGTGCTTTTTTCAGAAGACGTTCTTGCTCACGAAAATGGGGTAGCAGTTGCAACGCTAGAAGTTCAGGAGCCTGAGTCAATTGTAGAGCTCGCGGATAGTATTTCAGCAGAAAAAGCATCAACTGCTGATTACGATGTGATGACAAATTCAGCTACGCCAGAATTGAGAGTGAATGATGAACTCGATGAAGATCTGTTGCCCGTATTCATAGAGGAAGGGAACGATTTATTACCTATGGTTGGTCAATTACTGCGCTCGTGGCAACAGCAACCCAATGATTCTGCAATACCTCAATCGATATTGCGCCTGATGCATACGATTAAGGGCAGTGCACGTATGGCAGGTGCAATGCAGTTGGGGCAACATACCCATGACATGGAAACGAGAATTGAGAATCTCATGCATGCCGGTAGCGCAGTACGCCAGCCTATGCTGGATGATTTACTCGCTCGGCACGACTATTCCATGCATCTGTTTGATCGTTTGCAAAATCCGTTAGCTGCACCGGCTGATATGCCTTTGCCGGAGTTGACTACAGCGCAAGAACTGGATCAATTCCAGGTGGTAAATGCGGATGCAGCTCAAGAGAGTCTTACGGCGACAGACACGGAAATTTCAGTTTCATCCTCATTGCAGTTACAAAGTAACACCGGGCAAAAACCTCTTGCTGCGCGGACAGCGGCAACGTTGGCGCTGGCAACGCCAGTACCCTTAGTGCGTGTACGCGCTGATATTTTGGATCGCTTGGTTAATCAGGCTGGTGAAGTGTCAATCTCACGCTCCAAACTTGAAAATGAAGTCGATACCTTACGATCATCTTTGGTTGAACTTACAGAGAACGTTAACCGCTTACGTGATCAGTTGCGTGAAGTCGAAATTCAGGCTGAGACCCAAATTACCTCGCGCATGACGCATTCTGGCGACAGGGAATTTGATCCGCTGGAATTTGATCGTTTTACCCGCCTGCAAGAATTGACCCGCATGATGGCGGAGAGTGTCAGTGACGTTGCTTCAGTTCAGCAAAACTTACACCGTACGATTGATGGTGCAACCAGCGATTTACATACGCAAGCGCGTCTGACGCGTGAATTGCAACAGGATTTGATGCGCGTCAGGATGATCCCGTTCGCCAGCGTCTCTGAGCGTTTGTATCGGGTGACCCGCCAGACTTCCAAAGAAATGGATAAGCGCGTCAATCTCGATATCCGCGGAACGTCGGTAGAAATTGATCGTAGCGTTTTGGAGAAAATGGTTGCGCCTTTTGAACATCTGCTACGTAACGCAATTGTCCATGGAATCGAATCCCGTGACAAACGCCGTGAACAAGGAAAAGAAGAAATTGGCGAACTACTGATTGAAATTCGTCAGGAAGGTAACGAGGTCGTCATTCATTTCACCGATGACGGTCAGGGATTGAATCTTGGGCGCATTCGTGAGAAAGCAAAAAATGTAGGACTGCTTGGTTATGATGACAGCACCAGTGACGCTGAAGTCGTCAATATGATTTTTGAGCCTGGCTTTTCAACCGCAAGTGAAGTCACTGAATTGGCTGGGCGCGGCGTAGGTATGGACGTGGTTCGTTCTGAGGCGGCATCTTTAGGTGGCCGTGTTTCTGTCCATTCCGTGGAGGGCAAAGGGGCGCATTTTACGATTAACCTTCCTTTGACATTGGCTGTAACGCAAGTGGTCATTTTAACGGCTGGCGGGAAAACTTTTGCGGTGCCATCCGTGTTGGTTGAGCAGGTTCAACAGCTCAAATCGGCCATGCTGGCCAATGCTTACAATGATGGCGCGATCATGTGGCAAGGTAATCGGGTACCGATGTATTACCTGCCAACGATGCTCGGTGAACATGATGCCGTACCAATGGCGCAGCAGTATTCGCCTTTGCTGATCATGAAGAGCGGTAGCGAGCGAGTCGCCATTCACGTCGATGACGTGATCGGTAACCGCGAGGTGGTGGTCAAGAATATCGGTCCACAGCTCGCGCGTATGACAGGGATCGCTGGTGCGACAGTTTTGGGTTCGGGCGACATCGTGTTGATTTTGAATCCGGTACCGCTTGCACAAAGAATGGAGCATGAGCATGCGCGCAACCCACATGCTCAATCGACAGGCGTCAGTCAGGAAATGGGCGCGGTGGCTGAACTGGCTACTGAGAAAACACCTTCTGCTCCTGTGCAGGGATTGCGTACCCAGCATACAGTGATGGTTGTCGATGATTCGCTGACAGTGCGTCGCGTGACACAGCGTTTGCTGTTGCGTGAAGGCTATCAGGTTATTTTGGCTAAAGATGGTATCGACGCGCTCGAACAACTTCAGTCGATTACTCCCGATGTGATGTTGGTGGATATTGAAATGCCGCGTATGGATGGTTTCGATTTAACACGCAATATTCGCGGAGATGCACGCACTAGTCATATTCCTATCATCATGATTACTTCACGTACTGCAGATAAGCATCGTAATTACGCAGCGGAATTGGGCGTCAATGAATACTTTGGTAAGCCTTACCGTGAAGATGATCTATTGGAAGCGATTGGTCGATTTGTTGGTAAAGAGCAAGTGTCAAACTGAGTTAAACCGTTTTGGTTCTGAGGCAAAGATAAAAATGCACCTTGATTCAAGGTGCATTTTTTTTGGATATTTTAACTGTAGCGTAACGTGCCAACGTCTTTGCGCGAGCGACATCATGTTCTACGATTGGATAAGGATAATTTTTGCCTAGCGTAACTCCCGCTGATTGCAAACTTGATGCGCTTGCCTTCCAAGGGGCGTGAATTTGTTTATTGTCCAGCTGAGTTAATTGCGGCAAATAGCGCCGTATGAATTTACCTTCGGTATCAAATTTTTCTGACTGCGTGATCGGATTAAAGATGCGGAAATAGGGTTGCGCATCGCAGCCGGTAGATGCGGCCCATTGCCAGCCACCATTGTTGGCTGATAAATCAAAATCATTCAGATGCAGCGCGAAATAGCGTTCGCCCCAGCGCCAGTCTATGCCCAAATCCTTAATCAGGAAGCACGCGGTCACCATACGCAACCGGTTGTGCATGTAGCCGGTCTGATTCAATTGCAACATCGCCGCATCGACCAGCGGATAGCCGGTTTTCCCTTGGCACCATGAGGCAAATGCAACTTCGGCTTGTTCACCGCTTTCCCATTGAATTGCCTCGTACTCAGGTTTGAACGCATGCTCTACAACTCGCGGGTGATGATGCAAAATCATAAAATAAAAATCGCGCCAGATCAGCTCAGATAACCAGGTCTGCGCGCCTTGGATATTGGTTGCGGCGCGTGTGCAATTGATCGCCTCGCGTACCAGATGACGAATAGAGATGGTGCCAAAGCGTAAATGCACGGATAGGTAGGATGGCCCCTTAACTGCGGGGAAATTACGCGCATCGTCATAGCGATTAATGCGCGATAAAAAATCCTCAAACAGGGCTGCACCGGCAGACATACCTCCACTCAGCGCCGAGTGCGATGCCCCACTTGCGTCGAAACCCATTTCATTCAAGCTGGGAATATGTGTATCTGCATATGCGGAAAGTCGCTCGGTATATAAATCGACCGGGTAGGGCCTGGTATAAAAGTCGCTCCCCTCGGTCAGGTATTTCTTCAACCAGGCGTTTTTATACGGAGTGAAGACAGAAAACGGCGCGCCCGCTAGAGACAACACTTCGTTTTTCTCAAAGATCACCTGGTCTTTAAAGCTAAGGACGCTACAGTCCAATTGTTCCAATGCCTGTTTGACGGCCTCATCGCGCAATATCGCTTGCGGCTCGTAATCATGGTTGAGCATGACTGCATCCACCTTTAGCTCTTCGGCAAGTTTGGGGATTTCTTGCTCGGCATGACCATAACGGACGATCAGGCTTCCTCCCATTTTTTTCAATTCTGCGGCCAGCTCCGTTATGCTTTGGTGAATGAAGCTTACCCGCCTGTCATGTTTCGGCAATGAAGTGAGAATGGTCTTGTCGAAAATGAAAACACAAAATACCGACTTGCTCTGTTTCAATGCATTAAAAAGTGCAGCATTGTCAAAACAGCGCAAATCCCTCCTGAACCATACCAAACTTGTTTGAAATTGCGGTGTTGATTTGTCGGCCATAAAAATTGAAAAGATGAGGAGGGGAAATAGGGTTAATGCTGATGCATTTGTGGGCTGTGTAACATAGCACACATCGAAAAAAGACGTTAAAAATGCTAAAATGCCGCCATGGCGAAGCAAACTATATCTACTTACTCCGAGTTCTCTGGAGAAACATCTACGTCGGAAAGCAGCACATCCGACGATGCAAACGTTTTATTGAAAAAAGAGCCACCCATTGCGCTCGATTTGACCAATCATTTTCTGATCGCCATGCCTGCCATGCTTGATCCGATTTTCGGTGGAGCCGTCATCTATATTTGTGAGCACAATGCCCGCGGTGCGATGGGTATGGTGATCAATAAGCCAACGGATATGACAGTATCCGGCCTGTTCGATCGTATTGATCTAAAGCTTGAAAATATTCCTGATTCGCACCCCATGAGGGAATATCCTGTCATGTTTGGCGGCCCGGTGCAAGATGACCGCGGCTTCGTATTGCACGCGCCCTCAGGTAAATTTTCTTCCA
Organism: Undibacterium sp.; assembly: GCA_030645915.1. GTDB lineage: Bacteria > Pseudomonadota > Gammaproteobacteria > Burkholderiales > Burkholderiaceae_D > Undibacterium. The sequence continues at coordinate 132,255 of JAUSNO010000018.1, read as the reverse complement.
CGCTGAAGGTGACGGATGATATTGCATTTACCACGTCAAGAGATATTCTGGAAGCTGTTGCCGCAGGCGATGCACCGGAGCGCCTGATGGTCAGTATTGGTTATTCGGGCTGGAGCGCCGGGCAGCTGGAACAAGAAATCCTTGCCAATGGCTGGCTCACCGTGGCGGCAGATAAACATGTGCTGTTCGATCTGCCCGTGGAAGAGCGCTTTGTCGCCGCGATGAAATTGCTCGGCATTGATCCTCTGATGTTGGCCTCTGTCGCGGGGCACGCTTGACGTCTTCGCCAATGCCGCAACCGACATCTACGCTGACGTCATCCCTGTCAGGCACTTTGCTGGCGTTTGATTTTGGCTTGAAGCGCATAGGCGTTGCAACCGGCAATACCGTCATGCGGCAGGCGCAGACCTTAGAGATTATCAGCGACGTCACCAATGACGCAAAATTTATCGCGATTGCCAAGCTGATCGCATCTTGGCAGCCTGTACTGTGCGTGGTCGGCTTGCCCATGCACCCCGATGGGGCTGCCAATGAAATGACGCAACGTTGCCAGCGCTTTGCCAATCAGCTGCACGGGCGCTTTGGTGTGCCCACTGTTCTGGTGGATGAGCGCTACTCTTCTGCAGTCTTGAGCGCGAAGCGTGGCGAGCGTATCGATGACCAGGCCGCCGCCCTGATACTGCAACAATATTTTGACCAAACTCCATGAATGCCATGACTTCAAACTTAGACGCCGAAGCGCTGTATTTACAGCTGCTGGAACAAATCAAAGAGCACACTGCCAATAGCAAAAAACTGGCGATCGTCGGAATTTATTCAGGCGGCGCATGGCTGGCCGAGCGACTCAATACCGATCTCGCTTTGGAGAATAAAGCCGGCTTCATCGATGTCTCGTTCTACCGTGACGACTATGCCAAAAAGGGCTTGCATCCCGATGTCAAGCCGACCCAGATTCCATTCGATGTCGATAACGCCACCATTATTCTGGTGGACGATGTGCTGTACACCGGACGTACTACGCGCGCCGCGATCAATGAATTATTTGACTATGGCCGCCCGGCCAAAATCATGCTGGCCGCCCTGGTCGATCGCGGTGGTCGCGAACTGCCGATCTCGGCAGATTTTGTTGCCTATTCCCAGTTCTTCGACACTACCTCCTCTGTCAACCTGCATCGTGCAGACGACGGCACACTGAGCCTCTCTATAGATCATGCATAATCCCCAATTGAATAAACACGGCGAACTTCAGCATTTGCTGACGATCGATGGTTTGCCAAAATCTATCGTCAATCACATTCTCGATACCGCATCGTCGTTTGTCAGTATCGGTGATCGCGAATTAAAAAAAGTCCCTTTGATGCGCGGCAAGAGCGTCTTCAATCTGTTTTTTGAAAATTCCACCCGCACCCGCACCACCTTCGAGATTGCCTCCAAGCGTTTGTCGGCCGATGTGATCAACCTCAATATCGCCGCCTCCAGCGCCAGCAAGGGTGAATCGCTGCTCGATACCATCGACAATCTCGCCGCCATGCACGCCGACATGTTTGTGGTGCGTCATGCCACATCAGGCGCGCCTTTCCTGATCGCCAAGCATCTCAATGACACCAGGCAACACCACGTGCATGTCGTCAATGCCGGTGATGGCCGTCATGCCCACCCGACCCAAGGTTTGCTGGATATGTACACGATCCGGCACTATAAAAAAGACTTCAATAATCTGACCGTGGCGATCATCGGTGACGTGTTGCACAGCCGTGTGGCACGTTCCGATATTCATGCCTTGACCACGCTGGGCGTGCCCGAGGTGCGCGTGATCGCGCCGCGTACCTTGTTGCCAGGCGGCCTCGAACAAATGGGCGTGCGTGTCTTCACTGACATGAACGAGGGGCTCAAAGGCGTGGATGTCATCATCATGCTGCGCTTGCAAAATGAGCGCATGAGCGGCGCCTTGCTGCCGTCGGCGCAAGAATATTACAAAAATTATGGCCTGACGCCAGAACGTCTGGCGCTGGCGAAACCGGATGCGATAGTGATGCATCCGGGGCCGATGAATCGCGGTGTGGAGATTGATTCTGCCGTTGCCGACGGGCCGCAGGCGGTGATCCTGTCGCAAGTGACATTTGGTATTGCCGTACGCATGGCGGTCATGAGCATCGTTGCCGGCACGGTCGGAGATTAAGGAAAATTGATGAAAATTCACATTAAAAATGGTCGCCTGATTGACCCCGCCAACAAGATAGATGCGCTGCACGATGTGTTTATCGCCGCAGGCAAAATCGTCGCCATTGGCACGCAGCCAAATGACTTCGTCGCCAACAAAACCATCGATGCAACTGGCTTGGTCGTAGCGCCAGGTCTGGTCGATCTGAGCGCGCGCTTGCGTGAACCGGGCTTTGAATATCGCGCCACCCTGGAGTCGGAATTGCAGGCGGCGATGCGCGGTGGCGTCACCAGTCTGGTGTGTCCGCCCGATACCGATCCGGTCCTGGATGAAGCCGGTCTGGTCGAAATGCTCAAGCAAAGAGCGAAAACGCAAAACAAGGCGCATGTGTATCCGTTGGGCGCTCTGACGGTAGGGCTGAAAGGCGAGGCGTTGACCGAGATGGCGGCGCTGACTGCAGCGGGCTGCGTCGGTTTCTCGCAGGCGGAAGAGGCGATTGCTGACACCAACGTGTTGCAAAGGGCGCTGCAATACGCGGGCACGTTTGGCTACACCGTCTGGTTGCGTCCACAGGATGCATTTATTGGCAAAGGCGGCGTTGCGCATAGCGGCCCCTTGGCTTCGCGTCTGGGCTTATCCGGCGTGCCGGTCATGGCAGAGACGATTGCCCTGCATACCCTGTTTGAATTGATGCGCGCCACCGATGCCAGAGTGCATCTGTGCAGAATCTCTTCGGCGGCTGGTTTGGAACTGATACGTCAGGCCAAGAAAGAAGGCCTGGCGCTCAGCTGCGATGTCGGCGCGCACCATGTGCATCTGACCGATGCCGATATCGGCTACTTCGATTCCAATGCGCGCATGACGCCGCCGTTGCGCAGCCAGCGCGACCGCGACGCGATTCAGGCTGCACTAAAGGATGGCACCATCGATGCAATCTGTTCCGACCACACGCCGGTCGATGATGATGAAAAACTGCTGCCGTTTGCCGAAGCATCGGCTGGTGCAACCGGTCTGGAGCTGTTGCTGTCGCTGACGTTGAAATGGGTGGAAGACAGCCGCGGCGCAGTGAGCTTGCCGCAAGCGATAGAAAAAATCACCGGCAATCCTGCCCGCTTGGCCAAGTTGCCCTGTGGTCAGCTTGGGGTCGGACAAGTTGCTGACTTGTGTGTATTCGATCCGCTGGCGCGCTGGAAGGTCGAGGCCAGCGCCATCGTCAGTCAAGGCAAGCATACGCCGTTCATCGGTTACGAGTTGCCCGGCATAGTCAAGGCAACGATAGTCTCAGGACATCTGGCCTACGATGTTCTGCACTGATCGGCTAGCACAGTAAAATAGTAGAATATGAGGGAGTATAGGTAATTACTCTCTTGTAGCGCACGTGTAATAAGCGTGATATAAAAATAATAGTTCATACTCTAGGTGAGTATATTGATCTGGGAACAGCATGGTAGCTTGGCATTTTGTGCGTGTATTCATCCATCTGGCATTGGGCTTAACGGTCTGCGGCGTGGTTTTCCCCTTCAGCAGTGGCGCAACGCAGGAAAAACTGGTGCGCTGGTGGTCAGGTGCGATGCTGGCGATTTGTCAGGTCGAGGTGCGCTTTCAGAACCTGAGCAATGCGCCGATTGATCAACGCGTATTGGTCGTTGCCAACCATGTTTCCTGGCTGGATATTTTCTTGTTGAATTCTCTGCGGCCATGTCATTTTGTCGCCAAGGCCGATATCCGCAGCTGGCCGATACTCGGATGGCTGAGCCAGAAAGCGGGCACCATTTTTCTGGCGCGTGGCAAGCAACGCGAAGTCAGACGCATTTACGAAGGCCTGGTGCATCAAATCGCCGCAGGTAAGCGCATTGCCTTTTTCCCGGAAGGGACGACCGCGCCACAGGGAACAATCCTGCCTTTCCATGCCAATCTGTTTGAAGCGGCGATAGAGGCGCAAGTGCCGATCCAGCCGTTTGCTATCCGTTATGTCGATGCCCAAGGCAGGCTGCACCACGCAGTTGATTTCATCGGCGAGATGACGTTTGCTGAAAGCATGAATCTGATCTTGCGAGGCGGAAAAATCACCGCCGAACTGACACAATTGCCCCTGATTAGCAGCGATAACGCGCATCGTCGCGAAGTCGCCCAAGCAGCACGATCAGCCGTGGCGCAGGGTCTGGGTATTAACCTGTCTGGTGATGTGGTTTAAGGGCAGTTTAAGGACGTTGCTGCTGCGGGCAGTCGACCTGAATCACGCTTCGGTTTTTTAGCGATACGGCTGTCAATTTTCCACCCCAGACGCAGCCCGTATCGAGGCTGATCAAATCCGGTCGCAAGAGTAAGCCTAAGGTTGACCAATGGCCAAATACGACGGTGGTGTCGCTGCTCTTTCTTCCCGCTACATCGAACCAGGGCAGGAAACCCTCCGGCGCACCGTGCGCGCCATCCTTGCTGATAAAATCCATGACGCCGTCAAAGCTGCAAAAGCGCATGCGCGTCAGAGCGTTAATGACGCAACGCCAGCGCTCAACGCCCTGTAAATCATCGCTCCAGCGATCCGGCGTATTGCCATACATCTGGCGTAAAAAATCCAGCCAGTCAGGGCCGCGTAAAATGTCTTGCACTTCGCTAGCCAGAGAGAGGGTTTGTGCCGCAGTCCATTGCGGAAATAATCCCGCGTGAATCAATAGATGGCCTTGTTCGACAATCGCCAGCGGGCGATGGCGCAACCAATCAAGCAGCTCTTCGCGGTCTGGTGCCTGCAATATGTCATCGAGCGTATCGCTGCGGTGCGCTGGACGTATGCCGTTGGCGACAGCAAGCAAATGCAGGTCGTGGTTGCCAAGAACAGTAGAGGCACGTGCGCCCATATGTTTAACCAGGCGCAGTGTTTCCAGCGACTTCGGGCCGCGATTGACCAGATCGCCGGCAAACAGAACTCTGGCTTGCGGATCTTCCTTGTCGATTAGCTGCAATAGCTGTCTTAGCTGATCGCAGCAACCCTGAATATCGCCGATGACAAAGGTATTCAATGTGCTGCGCCCAGACGCTTTGCTTCTGATCGGCTGATCAGCGATTGTTGCTTTTGCTGTTCGCGCAGGCTGCCGGTCATCATGGTTGGCCAACCTATCAAGTGTTGCTCTGTAATTTCTGCCAGTCCACGCAACCACGCTGGCGATTCATTGAGGCAGGGAATATAGTGAAACTCCTTGCCGCCAGCGTTCAGGAAGTCTTGCTTGACTTCCATGGCAATTTCTTCCAGCGTTTCCAGACAGTCGGCAATGAAACCGGGGCATACCACGTCAATCCGCTTGAGGCCTTGTTTGCCAAGGGCTTGAACGCTAGGTGCGGTATAGGGTTGCAACCATTCTGCGCGCCCCAGACGAGACTGAAACGTGACCATGTATTGGTCTTTGTTTAGTCCTAATTGTTCAGCCAGCAAGCGTGCGGTTTTATAGCATTCACAGTGGTAAGGATCGCCGCGTAACAGAAATGCTTTTGGCAGGCCATGAAAGCTCATGACCAATTTCTCTGGCCGTCCATTGCTTTGCCAGTAGTCGAGAATGGAATGCTTGAGTGCCTGAATGTAGGCTTCATGGTCGTGGTAGTTTCGGATGAAACGTAGCTCCGGGATATTTCTTACCTGTTGATAATGGCTGGCCACGGCATCAAAGTTCGAGGCGGTAGTGGTGGCAGAGTACTGAGGATAGGCTGGCAAAATCAGTACCCGTTCACAGCCATCGGCCTTCAATTTTCCCAGTACTTCGGGAATGTTTGTCGCGCCATAACGCATTGCATACACCACGCGCACATCATGGCCACGTTCGCCTAAGTAACCTTGTAGCAGCAGCGCCTGCTTTTCGGTATGAACCTTGAGTGGAGAACCATCCTTGCTCCAGATCGAGGCATATTTCTCGGCAGATTTGCTGGAGCGAAATGGCAGGATGATCAGGTTGAGTATGCACCACCAGACAATGCGGGGGATTTCCACCACGCGATGATCGGATAAAAATTCCTTCAGATACTTTCTGACGGCCGGTGTTGTCGGCGCATCGGGCGTACCCAGATTGATCAGGACGACGGCCGTTTTGGAGATTTTCCCATGTGCGAATTCGGGTTCTTTAAGGAAGGACATGGTGCATTCAATTCATTAGAGTAAGTAAGGTGTAAAACCAGAAACGGCCATGACTACGATGCGAGTAATTCTCTGGCGTGTTTGCGGGTAGTTGGTGTGATTTCGATGCCGCCCAGCATGCGGGCAATCTCTTCTACGCGCTGTTTGTTATCGAGGCCGTCTATGTGTGACACGGTTTTTCCGTCGTCACTGCGCTTGCTGACCTGGAAGTGCTGGTTGGCCTGGCTGGCGACTTGCGGCAGATGGGTGACGCATAAGACCTGTCTGTCTTGTCCCAGGCGCTTGAGCAGACGACCGACCACTTCCGCGACACCGCCACCGATGCCGCTATCGACTTCATCAAAAATTAAAGTGGGGGTAGCGGTGGCGCAAGAGGTAATGACGGATATCGCCAGAGAAATGCGTGCCAGCTCGCCGCCGGACGCGACTTTCGCCAATGGCCGCGCCTGTACACCGGCATGACCCGCGACCAGAAATTCGATGTGTTCCAGCCCGGTGGACGTCGCTTCGCAGGGGCGCAGCGCAATGCTAAAGGAGCCGCCGGTCATGCTCAGGTCTTGCATGGCAACGGTGACAGCGGCGCCTAAATCTCTGGCGACGATGGCACGCGATGCGCTTAGTTTTTTTGCTGCACTTTCATAGACTTGATATGCTGCCGCTTCCCTGACCCTTAGCGCCTCAATATCCGAGACGCCGGACAATTGCAGTAATTGCGCTGACAGCGTGGCAAATTCCTGATGCAGTGTTTCAGGCGCGACATGAAAACGACGCGCGGTAGAGTGAATTATTTCCACTCTGCTTTCGACTTCGCGCAAGCGTCGTGGATCTAGTTCTACGCGGCCCAGATAATCATTGAGCGCATAAGCGCTTTCCTGCAAATTGATACGGGCAGAATCGAGCGCGTCGGTGACCGGTTTTAAGGCCGGGTCGAAGCTTTGCAGTTTTAATAGTTTTTGCTGTAATGAAGATAGACGCGACAGCATGGGCTGCTCGGATTCCGAAATAACGTCTGCCGCTTCCTGTGCGCCTTCCAGCAAGCTGGCGGCATGTGCGAGCCGGCTATGTTCGTGGCTGATGGCCTCCCATTCGCCTGGTTTGATCTGGAGTTTTTCCAGTTCGCTTACCTGCCATTCTAGCCGTTCCCTTTCGAGAAGAATGTTCTTGGCGTTCTTCTCAAACTCCTCGCGTTGCGTGCTTATTTTTTGCCATTGCTTAAATAGCGTAGTGACATCCAGAACGGTCGCTTGCAAGCCCCCCTGCATGTCCAGCAGGTCGCGTTGTGCATCGGTTTTCAACAGCGATTGATGCGCATGCTGACCATGGATGTCGACCAGGAAATCACCGAGTTCGCGTAACTGTGCCGCAGTCGCTGTGATGCCGTTGATGTAGGCTTTGGAGCGTCCGGCATTGTCAATCACGCGCCGCAGGATGAGTTCAGTGTCTTCCCCGGAAAAATCATTTTCTTCCAGCCACAGGGCGGTGGACGTATTCACCGAAAATTGTGCCGATATGTCAGCTTTGGCCGCACCTTCACGCACCATGCTGGCATCGCCACGGCCACCCAACGCTAATGCCAATGCATCAATCAAGATGGATTTTCCCGCACCGGTTTCTCCGGTAAATACGGTAAATCCGGTAGAAAATTCTAGTTCTATCGCATCGACGATGACGAAATCACGGATAGCAAGCGTGCGCAGCATAGGGAGGTAATTTATTGAAGTAAAAATATCGGAAAAAACAGCGGCTATTTTAGCGTAAAGCGCCTTCTACCGAAGGGTACTCGTTCCAGTGCAGTTTTTCCCGCAAGGTGTCGTAGTAGTTCCAACCTTCGGGGTGTAAGAAGGTCACTGTATGGGAGGAACGATTGATGATGATGCGATCCTGGTACAGTAAACTGGCGAAGGATTGCATGTCGAAATTGACGCTGATGTCGCGTCCCGCAACAATCTCTATGCAAATTTCACTCGAATCGGGCAAGACTATCGGCCGGTTCGATAAGGCGTGTGGCGCGATCGGCACCATCACGATGCCGGATAAGTTTGGATGCAATAAAGGCCCTCCGGCGGATAAGGCGTAAGCGGTGGAGCCGGTTGGGGTCGAAACAATCAGGCCGTCTGAGCGCTGGTTGTACATGAAGTGATTGTCAACGTTGACACTCAATTCAACCATCCCCGACCCGGCGCCGCGCGACACGACGATGTCGTTAAATGCCATGCCGCTGAATATCTGGTTACCATCCCTGACCACGATTGCTTGCAAGAGGCTGCGTTTTTCCGAGACATATTTTCCATCCAGCATTTCTGTAATGGAAGGTATCATTCTGTCGAGGGGAATATCCGTGATAAACCCAAGCCTGCCCTGGTTGATGCCTATCAAGGGTACGTCGTAAGGAGCAAGCTGCCGCGCGATGCCCAGCATGGTGCCATCTCCGCCGACAACAATTGCGGCGTCTGCGCATTTGCCGATGTCTGGCACAGCCATCACATTGAAGCCTTGCAGCTCCATATTGAGCGCTGTTTCGGACTCAAATATCACGGTATGACCGGCTAGTTCTAAAAACTCAGCTAGTTCTAAGATGGATTCGGTAATGCCAGGGGCATTGTACTTACCGACTAGTGCGATGGTTTTTGCAGAAGAAGTCATAAAGTACTAGGATTGATCGCATGGGTGAGCAAGATTAGAACATAATTAACCGCGTTTTGAATAAGAAAAGTGAAATGCTATGCGTATTAAAGGCGTGATATTCGATTTGGACGAGACCTTGTGGCCTGTCGGTCCGGTGATACAACACGCCGAATCGACCTTGCAGGCGTGGATGGCAATCCATGTGCCGCAGGTATCGCAACAATATTCGATTGAACAGCTGCGCCTTCGCAGAAACGCATTGGTGAAAACCAACCCCAGGTTTGAATACGATTTGTGGAGCTTGCGACACACCTTGTTGAGTCATGTTTTCCGGGAGTTGGGCGAGGATGTCGACAAGGCCGATCAGGCGATGGCCGTGTTTGCCGATGCGCGCAATCAGGTTAGTTTGTATGACGATGTGTTAGCGGGTTTGTCGATGCTGGGCGAGCATGCTGTACTCGGAAGCATTTCAAACGGATTTGCCGATTTGCACGAAATAGGTATTTCTTCCTATTTCAAAGTTTCATTGGCGGCGCATCGTTTTGGTTGCGCCAAGCCCGATCCACGGATTTTTCTGGCGGCATGCAGTGAACTAGGCTTGTTGCCAGAGCAGGTAATTTATGTCGGGGATGATCTTGTACTTGATGTGTTCGGTGCGCAACAAGTTGGTATGCAAGGCGTATGGATGAATCGTCAGCAGTTAAACCTGGACGACACGCCGCACAGTCATGTCCGGCCCGATGCTATTGTTAGCAATCTGCATGAGGTCCTAAAATGCTTGTAACCGCTGATTAATCTGATTATTTGCTTTTGATCAATTGCATCAAAGCGGTAAAATTTTAATTAAAATTTATTCTTATTTGTTCAAATACATGTCGAAAATGAACCTATGCAATTAGATATTCGTGCACAAACTTTGTTGAAGGCCTTGGTCGAGCGATATATTGTCGACGGCCAACCGGTGGGTTCTCGTGCGCTATCCAAAATATCCGGCCTTGATTTGTCGCCTGCGACGATACGCAATGTCATGTCAGATCTGGAGCAAATGGGTTTTGTCGCCAGCCCGCACACGTCTGCGGGAAGGGTGCCAACGCCGCGTGGCTATCGCATGTTTGTTGATCAACTGCTGACGGTTCAGGAGATAGACGAAGTAGCTTTGGAATCTCGCATGCAATCCCGCTATCTTTCCGGTTCCCCCCAGAAAATTATTGCCAACGCTGCTCAGGTTTTATCTTCGCTATCGCAATTTGCTGGTGTGGTGATGACCTCGCGGCAAGAGTCAATTTTTCGACAGGTAGAGTTTCTGCGGCTTTCCGAAAAGCGCATCTTGCTGGTGGTCGTTGCACCTACGGGGGAAGTGCACAATCGCCTGTTGTTAACGGAGGTTGACTACAACTCATCTCAGCTTGTACAGGCTGCAAATTATCTCAATCAAAATTTTGGTGGGCTAAGTTTTGATGATGCGCGTCAACGCATTAATCACGAATTGCGTCAATTACGTGACGATATGACCTGTTTGATGCAAGCTGCGGTTGAGGCTGGCAGTGATGCCATGGCGGAGCAGGCAGATGAAGTCGTTATTTCAGGCGAGCGTAATTTGTTGAACGTGGCGGACTTGTCATCGAATATGACATCCTTGCGCAAGTTGTTCGATATGTTTGAACAAAAAACCGGTTTGATGCAATTGCTTGATGTCTCCAGCAAGGCGTCTGGCGTACAGATTTTTATCGGAGGAGAATCTCAGCTGGTACCGATGGAAGAGATGAGTATTGTCACTGCTCCCTATGAGATCAATGGTAAAATTGTAGGGACACTAGGGGTAATCGGGCCTACACGTATGGCTTATGAACGCGTGATTCCAATAGTTGATATCACCGCCAAGCTTTTATCTAACGCACTGAGTCAATAACCAAATTTTATGGCAAATAATAAAGATATCTCGATTCTTATCGTGGATGATAACGACATGACGCGTGAAACCTTACGCGTTATCTTGCGCAGTGATGACTACAATGTGATTGGTGAGGCAACAGATGGCGATGTTGCTCTTGAAATGGTCACTAAGCTCAAGCCCAATATCATTTTGCTTGATGTCATTATGCCAAAGGTCAGTGGACTGGAAGCCCTGAAAAGTATCAGACTGATTTCTCCGGATGTTTCAATCTTGATGGTAACCGCCAACACTGACCAGGAAACGGTCTCAGAGGCCGTTAAGTCTGGTATCAGTGGCTATATCATTAAACCGTTTAATGCAAAAAAAGTGCTTGATACCGTACAGTCGGTAGCGACAAAAGTGCGTTCGGTCCGCGATGCAGGTTCATTGAGATAAAGGACTTCCTACGATTTTCTGTTTTTGTGTTCGCAGTTGGTTTTGATGCAGTTGCCGTATAAGGCAAGCGAATGTTCTGCAATGGTGAAACCGCGTTCTTTTGCGACAGCGTTCTGTCTTTTTTCAATTTGCTCGTCGTAAAACTCTTCCACTTTGCCGCAATCCAGGCAAACCAGATGATCGTGATGCGATCCCTCGTTTAATTCAAAAATCGCTTTGCCGGTTTCAAAATGATTGCGATTTAATAAACCCGCCTGCTCAAATTGCGTCAGCACGCGATACACCGTCGCCAGTCCGACATCCATATTTTCATTGAGCAGGATCTTATAGACGTCTTCTGCTGTCAAATGACGTACTTCGTTACTCTGAAAAATTTCCAGAATTTTGAGGCGTGGCAAAGTGGCTTTCAGGCCGCTTGATTTAAGGTTTGAAGTCGTATTCGTCATGTTTTCGGTCAAAAAAGTGCTATCTGCTTTATGATATAGGGTTTTGGCGCCGGCTTTTATTTATATCGTCATCTTATATGATCTTGGCAGGCCCTACAGTGTTGCTCAATATATTGAGGTTTTTATGCAATTGTTATTAAACGAAACGTCCCGCAGCAAAGTCGGCGGATTTGCCGGTCTGGCCTTGGCTATTTTGCTTTCTGGCTGCGCGTCAAATGAGCCCGTGAAACCTGGCACTACCGGATTAAAGACTGATGGGCGCGACACACAAGTGATTGCGCCAACCGGTTTAAACAAGCTTTTTAGTTATATTTCACCGTACAAAATCACTGTTCAACAGGGTAATTTCATTTCTCAGGAAATGGTGTCGCAGTTAAAAGAGGGCATGACGCGTGAACAAGTGCGCTTTTTGCTGGGTACGGCTTTGTTGACCGACATGTTTCACGAAGATCGCTGGGATTATCCTTTCCGTCTACTTAAGCCAAATGGCGAATTGATCACCAGTCGCGTTACCGTCATATTCAAGAACAATACGGTGGCACGTTTTGAAGGTGGAAATCTGCCTAGCGAAAAAGAATATCTGGCGCATATCACCAGTTCTGCAATTGGCGCTAAAGCAGAATCGACACCGGTCAGCGAGACTCCTGCTAAAAAATAAAGAGGCAAGTGAATATGGCAATATTATCGACACCAATGAAAATTGCGGTGGCTGGCGCGTCAGGACGCATGGGCAAGATGTTAATTGAAGCTATTGATACTGCAGAAGATGCGGTGTTGACGGGCGCCCTGGATGTGAGTTCATCTCCTTTTATTGGCACTGATGCGGCAAGTTTTTTGGGTAAGCCCGCTGGTGTACTGATCGAGTTTGACATCGCCAAAGCATTGGGTAAGGCAGATTTCTTGATCGATTTTACCCGGCCCGAAGGCACCCTTAAACATCTGGACTACTGTGCCGAGCACGGCATCAAGATGATTATCGGTACCACAGGGTTTGATGATGCTGGTAAGGCTGCCATTGCCGCTGCCGCTGAAAAGACCGCAATAGTTTTTGCGCCCAATATGAGCGTGGGTGTCAATGTCACCTTGAAGCTGCTTGAAATGGCGGCGAAGAGTTTTTCTCATGGCTACGATATAGAAATCATCGAGGCGCATCACAGGCACAAAGTGGATGCACCTTCCGGTACCGCCTTAAAAATGGGCGAAGTGATTGCCGATACCTTGGGGCGCGATCTGAACGAGGTAGGCGTGTTCTCTCGTGAAGGTGTTACCGGCGAACGTGATCCGTCGTCTATCGGTTTCGCCACTATCCGTGGCGGCGATATTGTCGGTGATCACACCGTCCTGTTTGCCGGAATCGGCGAGCGTGTTGAGATCACCCACAAATCATCGAGTCGGGTGACCTACGCCCACGGCAGTCTGCGCGCTGCAAGGTTTTTGGCAGATAAGAAAACTGGCTTGTTCGATATGTTCGATGTGCTTGGTCTGAATTAACACTAGCGAAAGTCAGCATGTCATCTGCTATCTCAGTTTATTGGACGCAGGTAGATGAAATCAGCCATCTGGTCTTCTACGTGCTGCTGATTATGTCTTTGGTGAGCTGGTATACGATCCTGTCCAAGGCATGGTCGTTCTGGCGTATCCGCCGCGCCGCGCCTGCGTTGCTGGTTTTTTGGAAAGCACCCACGATGCCCGATGCGCTTGCGCTACTGGCAGAGGCGGATAAAGAGGATGTTTTTGCATCCCTTGCCCGACAAGGAATGGAATCGCTAGATGCGACTAAAAATGCGCAAACGCTAAATGCGCAATCCACGGCTTCGAATGTCATTACCCGTGTACTTCGGCAGCAGATGAATCAGGTGATCGTCAAACTGGAGACTGGCTTGACGTTGCTTGCATCCATAGGCGCAACGGCACCTTTTGTTGGGCTTCTTGGCACGGTCTGGGGTATTTATCATGCACTGACCACGGTTGCTGTATCAGGCGCCGTGCAGATAGACCAGATTGCAGGCCCCGTTGGCGAGGCTCTCATCATGACTGCGCTGGGCTTGGTCGTGGCGATTCCCGCTGTGCTGGCTTACAACGCTTTTAATCGCATCAATCGGATTACCTTGGCTGAACTTGATGCCTTTGCCTATGATTTGCAGGCGCATCTGGTGAAGAACTGAAGAAGAGCTAAAGATGGCATTCGGACAATTCAGCAGTTCAGACAAGCAGATGACGGCCATGTCGGATATCAATGTGACACCTATGGTGGATGTCATGCTGGTCTTGTTGGTGATCTTCATTATCACCGCGCCACTGATGAATCATGCCATTCAGCTGGAATTGCCGAAAGCACAATCGGTTGCTGCGCCGATGCAAGCGGAAACCATTACGCTCTCTTTCGACGCCAGAGGTGCACTGTATCTGGAGTCAGAGTTGTTGAAATTGAGTGAGCTTGATGCGCGATTGGCGCTGCTGGCCAAGAAAAATCCCCAGCCAGAATTGCTGCTGCGCGCAGACAAAGAAACCCGCTATGAGGTCATCGCACAAGTCATGGCCACAGCGCAGGCACAGGGATTAAGTAAGATCGGCTTCGCTATAGAAGCAAAATCCCCTCGCACCGATAAAAAATAGACCAGCCCGCAGCACGCCAGAGTTTCTGGAATTCCCACTGAAGCAGTTATAATCCAAGGTTCCCGGTAATCCCCCCCGCTTTTATCCGAATTTGTCACTATTGAGCCGTCATGCAAGAAAAATATACCCCATCTGAAGTCGAGCAATCTGCGCAAACCCATTGGAAGAAAATTGACGCTTATAAAGCGGTAGAAAACGATACGCGTTTCCCTAAAGGTAAATACTACGCCTGTTCCATGCTGCCTTATCCGTCGGGCAAGCTGCACATGGGCCATGTGCGCAATTACACGATCAATGACATGCTGGCGCGCCAGTTGCGCATGAATGGTTACAACGTCCTGATGCCGATGGGCTGGGATGCTTTCGGCCTGCCGGCAGAAAACGCCGCGATCAAGAACAAGGTGCCGCCCGCCAAGTGGACGTACGACAATATCGCCTACATGAAAACCCAGATGCAAGCGATGGGCCTGGCGATAGACTGGTCGCGCGAAATCGCCACTTGCTCACCGGAATACTACAAATGGAATCAATGGCTGTTTCTGAAAATGCTGGAAGCCGGCATTTGCGAACGCCGTACCCAAGTCGTCAACTGGGATCCGATCGACCAGACCGTGCTCGCTAATGAGCAGGTGATCGATGGCCGCGGCTGGCGCTCAGGTGCTCTGGTCGAGAAGCGCGAAATCCCTGGTTACTATCTGAACATCACTGACTACGCTGAAGAGTTATTGTCGGCGGTTGCCAATCCTGAAGATCCGAATTATCTGTCTGGCTGGCCAGAGCGGGTGCGGCTGATGCAGGAAAACTGGATAGGCAAATCCGAAGGTGTGCGTTTCGCCTTCACGCACGACATTAAGAACGCCGGCGGCAAGCTGATTCAAGATGGCAAGATGTACGTGTTCACCACGCGCGCCGACACCATCATGGGCGTCACTTTCTGTGCTGTGGCACCGGAACATCCATTGGCGACGCATGCCGCTGCGAGTAATCCTGGTTTGGCTGCCTTCATCGAAGAATGCAAAAAAGGCGGCACGACGGAAGCGGAACTTGCCTTGCGTGAAAAAGAGGGCCAGCCAACCGGCTTGTTCGTCACGCATCCATTGACTGGCGCGCAGGTCGAAGTCTGGGTCGGCAACTACGTGCTAATTACTTACGGCGACGGCGCGGTCATGGGCGTACCTGCACACGACGAACGTGATTTCCTGTTTGCGAAAAAATACAATTTGCCTATCAAGCAAGTCGTCGCTCTGGAAGGCGAAACTTATTCTACCGATGCCTGGGCGGAATGGTATGGCGACAAGCAGCGCGGCCTGACAATTAACAGCGGCGATCTCGATGGCTTGAGCTGCAAACAGGCGGTCGGCAAAGTCGCTGAATTGATGGCAGCAAAAGAACTGGGCGAAAAGAAAACCACCTGGCGTCTGCGCGACTGGGGCATCAGTCGCCAGCGCTACTGGGGTACGCCTATCCCTATCATTCATTGCGATGCCTGCGGTGCGGTGCCGGTGCCGGAAAAAGATTTACCTGTCGTCTTGCCGGAAGATTGCATTCCCGATGGTTCAGGCAATCCGCTGAATAAGCGCCTGGATTTCTTGCATGTAGACTGCCCAAGTTGCGGCAAGCCAGCCAAGCGCGAAACCGACACCATGGATACCTTCGTCGATAGTTCCTGGTATTTCATGCGCTATTGCGACGCCAGCAACGATAAGGCGATGGTGGCCGAAGGCAGCAAATACTGGATGCCGATGGATCAGTACATCGGAGGGATCGAACACGCGATTTTGCATCTGCTGTATGCGCGCTTCTGGACCAAGGTCATGCGCGATCTGAAGCTGATCGATGCGCATGAACCTTTCGCCAAATTGCTGACGCAGGGCATGGTGTTGAAAGGCGCTTTCTTCCAGAAACCTGAAGGCGCCGGTAAGAATTATTTCTGGGAAGAAGAAGTCAACGTCATCACTAACGAGCAGGGTCAGATCACTGGTGCGACATTGAAATCGGATGGGTCCAAGCTCGAATACGAGATGACCACCATGTCCAAATCCAAGAGCAATGGCGTTGATCCGCAAGAGCTGATCAACCAGTATGGTGCCGATACCGCACGCCTGTTCGTGATGTTTGCCTCGCCGCCTGAGCAGACGCTGGAATGGAATGACTCCGGCGTCGAAGGCGCGCACCGTTTCCTGCGCCGCGTCTGGAATTTTGGTTTCAAGAACGCAGACCTGTTGCGTACTGCCGGCAAGGTCAGTGGCGAGTTGAGCGCAGACAGTAAAACCCTGCGCCGTGAAGTACACACGATCTTGCGTCAGGTCAGCTACGATTACGAGCGCATGCAGTACAACACCGTGGTCTCCGGCGCGATGAAATTGCTGAACACGCTGGAAGCCTTCAAGCTTGAAGGTGCCGGCCATGCGGCGGCCTTGCGTGAAGCCTTTGGCATCTTGTTGCGCGTCTTGTATCCGGCTTGTCCGCACCTGACGCATGTGTTGTGGGAAGAGTTGGCTTACGCAACCGCTTTCACCGACATCCTCAATACAGCCTGGCCGCAAGTCGATGATGCTGCGCTGGTGCAGACTGAAATCGAGATGATGATTCAGGTCAACGGCAAATTGCGCGGCAGTATTACGGTCGCCAAAGATGCCGATAAAGCGACGATAGAAGCCCTGGCATTGGAGAATGAAAGTGCGCAACGGTTTTTTGAAGGAACGCCGAAAAAAGTCATCATCGTGCCCGGCAAGCTGGTTAACATTGTCGCCTGATCGTCACTCTATTATGACTAACTCCGTGCCTAACTTCCTGTCTAACTTCGCTCAACAACTTCGCGCACTACGGCCTACTTCAGTCGGCATTGGTGCCGTCCTGAGTTTGCTGATCCTGTCTGGCTGCGGCTTTGCACTGCGCGGGCCAGTCACGTTTCCCTTCGCCAGTATTTATGTCGGTTTCCCTGATAGTTCTTCCTTGGGTGGCGAGCTAAAGAGAAACATACGTGCCAATGGCAAAACACTGGTGTCGACCGATGCCGGCAATTCGGAAGTGGTGCTCGAAGTTCTGGGCGAAACGCGTGAAAAGACTATTCTTTCACTCAATAGCCAAGGGCGGGTGCGTGAATATAATTTAGCCTACACCTTGCGTTTTCGTGTCAGGGATAAGGCTGGAAAAGAAATGCTGGCGCCGACTGTCATCAGTTTGAAGCGCAATATCAGCTTTAACGAAACGCAGGTACTTGCCAAGGAAGCGGAGGAGGGCTTGCTCTACCGCGACATGCAAAGCGATCTGGTGCAGCAGATCATGCGCCGTCTTGCTGTATTGAAAATGGACTAATTTTATGCAACTGCGTTTTGATGCGATCGACGGACACTTGGCAAAAACGCTGGCACCTCTGTATGTGATCACCAGCGACGAGTATCTGCTCGCGTTAGAGGCTGCC
Source organism: Undibacterium sp. (assembly GCA_030645915.1). Lineage (GTDB taxonomy): Bacteria > Pseudomonadota > Gammaproteobacteria > Burkholderiales > Burkholderiaceae_D > Undibacterium. The sequence continues at coordinate 114,534 of JAUSNO010000018.1, read as the reverse complement.
GATAAAATCCGTCGCGCCGCTAAAGCGCAGGGTTTTTTAGAGCGCGAAATACTCACCGTAGAGCGCAGTTTCAAGTGGGGTGCATTGCTGGCCGCAAATCAATCGCAGTCGCTGTTTGGTGATAAAAAACTGATCGATCTGCGCATCCCGACGGGCAAGCCGGGCAAGGATGGCGGTGCGGCGTTGCAGGATTATGTCGCCAATTTATCGCCCGATAATCTGACCCTGATCACGCTGCCAAAATTGGACTGGGCGACGCAGAAAGCGGCCTGGGTGGCTAGCCTGCAGCAGGCGGCGGTGTATATCGATATTCCATTGGTAGAGCGTGCCGCTTTGCCCAACTGGATAGCGCAGCGCTTGTCGTCACAAGGTCAAAGCGTGGACCGGCAAAGTCTCGATTTCATTGCCGATAGGGTGGAGGGTAATTTACTCGCAGCGCATCAGGAAATTCAGAAACTGGGACTATTGCATCCGGCAGGCAAACTCAGTTTTGAGGTGATCCATGATGCCGTGCTCAATGTCGCGCGTTACGACGTCTTCAAGCTTAACGAGGCAATGCTGGCCGGCGATGTGGCACGACTGGTGCGCATGCTCGATGGCTTGAAAGGCGAGGGCGAAGCGCTGCCGCTGATATTGTGGGCGGTGGCAGAAGAGCTGCGCACTTTGCTCAAGCTTAAATCGGGCATGGCGCAGGGGCGTCCACTGGGCGTGATGCTGAAGGAATATCGCATCTGGGGCCCGCGAGAAAAATTGATGGGGCCGGCATTACAACGGGTGAGTCTGGCGACTTTGCAGGCTGCGCTGCAAGAGGCGGCGCAAGTCGATAAAATGGTCAAGGGTTTGCGTGCCAGTAAATTTGCCGGCGATGCATGGGATGCCATGCTGCAATTGGGCTTGCGAGTCGCGCGGGCATAAGGCCAGATCAGTCTTTTTGCACCAGATTAAGTAAGCGAATTTCACTTCCTTATTATTAAATATGGGGAGTATGTCAAACATAATGCTCATTACGCACGTATCTATTGCGTGATTGAAAATAATTAAGCTATACACGGTGGAGTATGCGATTGTCGCAAGGCTTGCGCCAGTACCAAACAAAAATCTGTACGAGAGCCAACATGGATATAAAGCACTACATGAATGACCTGGGCATACGCGCCCGCACGGCCTCGCGCGCCATGGCCAAAGCCAATAGCGCAGCGAAAAATCTCGCGTTAAGCCTGATCGCCGTCGCCATCCGCCGTGATGCCGGCGTCTTGCGCGCAGCCAATGAGCTCGATCTGGTCGCCGCCAAAGCCAGCGGCATGGATGCCGCGATGCTCGACAGACTGACTTTATCCGACCAGGCAATCGCCAGCATGGCCGAGGGCCTGGAGCAAATCGTCAGCCTGGCTGACCCTATCGGTGAAATTTCGAACATGAAATACCGTCCTAGCGGCATTCAGGTCGGCCAGATGCGCGTGCCGCTGGGCGTCATCGGCATTATTTACGAAGCCCGCCCCAACGTTACCGTCGATGCCGCTGGTCTGTGCATCAAGAGCGGCAACGCAACGATTTTGCGTGGCGGCTCTGAAGCGATACATTGCAATCAGGCCTTGGCGAAGTTGGTCAAGGAAGGTTTGGCTGGCGCAGGTTTGCCAGCCGATGCAGTGCAAATAGTAGAGACCACCGACCGCGCTGCAGTCGGCGAATTGATCACCATGCCGCAGTATGTTGATGTGATCGTGCCACGCGGCGGCAAAGGCTTGATCGAGCGCCTGATGCGCGAAGCCACCGTGCCGATGATCAAGCATCTCGACGGCATTTGCCACGTGTATATCGACGACAAAGCCGACCTGGGCAAGGCTGTGGATGTCGCCTTCAACGCCAAGTGCCATCGCTACGGCACCTGCAATACGATGGAAACTCTGCTGGTGGCGCGTGCAATAGCAGGCCAGGTTTTGCCGGCATTGGCCGAGCGCTACGCGAGCAAGCAAGTCGAGCTGCGTTGTGATCCCGAGGCGGAAAAAATTCTGGCTGGCTATCCGCATTTGACCAAGGCTACCGAAGCGGACTGGAGCACAGAATATCTGGCGGCTATCCTGTCGATCAAAGTCGTGGCCGATATGGACGAGGCTATTACGCACATTAATGATTACTCGTCGAAACATACCGAAGCCATCATGACCGAGGACTATAGCCGTGCCTTGCGTTTCTTGCGCGAAGTCGATTCCGCTTCGGTGATGGTCAATGCCTCTACGCGTTTTGCCGATGGCTTTGAATATGGCCTGGGTGCAGAAATCGGCATCTCGAACGACAAGCTGCATGCACGCGGTCCGGTCGGACTGGAAGGCCTGACGTCATTGAAGTACGTGGTATTCGGCCATGGCGAAATTCGCCAATAGTTGGTTAATAGGTTGCAAAAATTTAACAAGGATTACCATGCTCTGGATCAAAGCACTACACATCGTTTTTGTCGCCTCCTGGTTTGCCGGGCTGTTTTATCTCCCGAGGATTTTCGTTAACCTCGCCATGGAAAAAGAGCCCATGGTCATCGAACGCTTATTATTGATGGCACGCAAGCTGTTTCGTTTCATGACCCTACTTGCCGTGCCTGCGGTTGTGCTGGGCATCTGGTTGTGGATAGGCTATGGCATCGGGCGCGGCCCCGGCAATGGATGGATGCACGCCAAATTGGCGATCGTTATTTTGCTGATCGGCTATCACCATGCTTGCGGCAGCATATTGAAAAAGTTTGAGCAGAACCGCAATACGCGCGGCCACGTCTGGTTTCGCTGGTTCAATGAAGCGCCGGTTATCCTGATGCTATTGGCGGTGATTCTGGTGGTGGTAAAACCGTTCTAATGGTTGAGCAAGTAGTGTGTTAAATCCGATGTCTATGCTAAGGAGTGATCGATGAACAAGGTTTGCGAATACTATTTTGCACCGCAGTCGCCCTGGTGTTATCTGGGGCATCAGCGCTTTGTCGATCTGGCAAAAAAGTATGCCGTCAAGATCGATGTCAAGCCTTGTGATCTGGGCAAAGTATTCGCCATCTCCGGCGGTTTGCCGCTGGCCAAGCGCGCACCGCAACGTCAGGCATATCGTCTGATGGAATTGCAGCGCTGGAGCGAGTATCTGGGTTTGCCGATGCATGTGCAGCCGACGTTTTTCCCGGTCTCGCCTGATCCGGCTGCGTTGCTGATTATTGCTACGCAACTGGCACATGGTAGTGATGTCGCGCTCAATCTGGCCGGTAATATCATGCGGGCAGTCTGGGCGGAGCAGAGAAATATCGCTGACCCCGATACGCTGAGCGCTTTGGCGTTTGATGGCGAATTGGATGGCAAGGCTTTGCTCAAGTCATCCGAAACGGTTAGCGTACAGGCAGAGTACGACAGATTTACCAACGAAATGATTGCGGTTAATGGCTTTGGCGCACCTTGGTTTGTCTACAAAGGCGAAAGCTTTTGGGGCCAGGACAGGCTGGATTTTCTTGAGCGCGCATTTCAGAAATAAGTTTTTTGCACACCCCGGGTAAGCACGGTGCTTACCTGGTTTAATTTGAAGTACAACGGATAAAAGGTTCTCCATGAAAACACGTTATTCCTATTTTTGCCCTTGCCCACGCGGCCTGGAAGCCGCTCTGGCGGAAGAGTTGACTGAAATCGGCCAGCTTAACAATACGCTCCATGTACACACCCAAGTGCCAGGCGGGGTACATTGTTCGGGCGAGATCACCGATGCTTACCGCATCAATCTGTATTCACGCATCGCTTCACGCTGTCTGCTGCGCATGGCGCATTCGGGTTATATCAATGAAAACGATATTTACGATCTGACGCTAGAGCAGCCATGGGAAGACTGGTTCGGCTATCACCACACCATACGCGTCGATGTGACCGGCATCAAATGTCCGTTGAAGAGTCTGGAATTTGCCACGCTGAAGATCAAGGATGCGATCTGCGACCGCTTCCGTGATCAGTTTACCCAACGTCCTTCGGTCGATACCAAGATGCCGGACATGCGCATTGTCGGCTTCCTGGATGCACGCAATTTCACGGTTTATCTCGATACGTCCGGTGAGGCTCTGTTCAAGCGCGGCTGGCGTCTGGAAACCGGTGACGCTCCGCTGCGTGAAAACCTCGCAGCAGGCTTGCTGCGTACCGCCGGCTGGAAACCTGGCATTCCCTTGCTCGACCCTATGTGCGGTTCCGGCACGATCCTGATTGAAGCGGCGCAGATGCTGGCCGGTATTCCGCCAGGTCTGCATCGAGATTTTGCGTTCGAAAAATTTGGCAGTTTTGTTGAAGAAGAATGGCTAGCCATCAAGGAGCAGGTAAAGGCCAATCCATTGCCGGCTGAACCAACAATTTTTGGCAGCGATATCTCTGGCGATGCAATCGTCATGACACGCAACAACTTGAATAAGGCAGGAATCAAGTTCGAGGTGCCATTGAAGCAAATCGAAGCGCAGGAAATCAAGCCGCCAACCGAAACGCCCGGCATCCTGCTGACCAATCCTCCGTATGGCGAGCGTATCGGCGTGCGTGGTGATAGCAGTATTGAGCCGGACGACATGGCAAAAGATTTTTTCACTGCGATCAGTAGCACCTTGAAACAGCGTTTTGCTGGCTGGAGCGTGTTTCTGTTCACTGCGGATCTTAGTTTGCCAAAAATGTTACGCCTGAAAGAGTCGCGCAAGACGCCGTTTTTTAATGGTGCTCTTGAATGTCGCCTGTTCCGCTTCGACATGGTGGCAGGCTTTAACCGTCGCGAAGAGGCCAAGCCAAAGCCAGAGGCATAATTTTAGTGGCATAGCCAGCACCCAAGCCCCATGCGGCTTGCAGCTCAGGTAGGCTGGAAACCCGCATGGACAGTGCGTGTTGGCGTGGTCTCTAATTGAATGTTTTCATCAAATCGCGCTACCAAGTGAGACCCGATTCCATGCCTAACTCTCTTAAATTGTCCAATGGCGCGCTGGCCACTTTGCTGGCGGCGCTTGCCATGCTGGGGCCGTTCTCAATCGATACCTACTTGCCGGCTTTTCCGGCGATTCAAGCTAGCCTGCATGCCAGCGCGATCGAGGTGCAACAAACCTTAACCGCATATATGCTGTCATTCGCGGTGATGACCTTGTGGCATGGCGCCTTGTCGGACGCATTTGGGCGGCGCAATGTCATCTTGGTAGCTCTTGCGATTTTTGCGGTCGCCAGTTTCGGCTGCGCTTCAGCGCACAGCATTCATTATCTGTGGGGCTTTCGCATCTTGCAGGGTGTTTCTGCTGGCGCTGGCATGGTGGTCGGGCGCGCCATCATTCGCGATCTGTATGCGGGCGCACCGGCCGAACGTCTGCTGTCTTTGGTTACGATGATATTTTCGATTGCGCCGGCCATCGCGCCTATTCTCGGTGGCTGGGTCGTGACCTATTTTAGCTGGCGCAGTATTTTTCTTATCTTGTTTGCCTACACGCTGGTGTTGCTGTGGGCCTGCTACAAGCATTTGCCTGAATCGCTCCCGCTTGAAAAACGTCAGCCGTTTAGTGCTGAATTTTTATGGGAAAGTTACCGAAATGTATTCAAGTCCCCGCTATTTCATTTAAAGGCCGGGACCGTCGCCTGTAATTTTGCCGGGCTATTCTTGTATGTTTCCGCTGCCCCGGCATTCATTACGCAACATTTGAAATTGGGTCCGGATCAATTTGGCTGGCAGTTTATTCCGTCAGTCGGAGGAATATTTTTGGGCGCCTTGGCCGCCAATCGTCTGGCAGGAAAAATTACCGTCTGGAAGCAAGTGAGTATCGGTTTTGTTTTTCTGGTCGGTGCGTCAATTTGCAATGTCATGTTCCATGCCATTTGGCCGCCTATGCTGCCCTGGTCGGTGGCGCCCTTGTTTTTCTATTGTTTCGGCATGTCCATGGTGGCACCAGGTGCAACCTTATTGGTGTTGGATTTATTTCCCACGATACGAGGTATTGTGGCGTCCTGCCAGTCCGCCATGCTCACCTTGTTGGGTGCTGTCGTCGCCGGTGTAGTAGCACCTGCGCTCGATCATTCCGCCCTTGCATTGGCGTTAGGCCAGCTTGGCTTCGCCCTTGCCGGGATGCTGCTCTGGTTTACCGGTCGCGCCTACTGGCGCTCCATGACTGCTCAGAAACAAAACGCCTGGGAAACAATCGGATAATTTTTTTTCATGGCAGCCTTGAATTATTTCCGAATCGCACTATCTTGTTGGTGCTCTGCAGCATTTTGTTTTTTTGCTTATAATGCGAACCAATTCAGCAACAGGTACTCTAATGCTTTGTACTTGTATTTTCCGTCAATGGATACTGTGGATATCCGCTGTGGGATTTATGATACAGATCAAGAGACTCGCTGGCTGCGTTTGGTAAAGTCATGAAATTGTCACTTTCGGCAGGTATAGTGCTTAATGTCATTGGATCGCATTACTTGGTTCAAGGCTTTAAAAAAGACCTGCAAACCTGTTTTTGTTGCGCTGTTTGTTGTGTTGCAGCAAAAGCTTATTTTTTATTTTCTGGATATTACGCTATGAAAAAATCATTACTTGTACTCGCTTTGATGAGTGCTTTCTCTGGTGCCGCTTTGGCTCAATCTTCGGTCGCCATCTACGGTATCGTTGATGCAGGTTTGCATAATTTTGATAACGGCGCAGCAGCCGGTTCAACTTTGGGATTGGAAAGTGGTCGAACTAGCGGTTCCCGTCTTGGTTTCAAAGGCACTGAAGATCTGGGCAACGGCTTGAAAGCTAACTTCGTGCTGGAAATGGGTCTGAACGTTGACAACGGTTCTTCCGGTCAAGGTGCGACTTTTGGCCGTCGTTCTACAGTAGGCGTATCAGGTGGTTTCGGTGCGATTGATCTTGGCCGCGACAAGACACCGACAAATAAATTTGTCGATGGTTTTGATCCGTTTGCGTCTGGTTTCATCAACAGTGGCAATGGTCTCAATTCAGTCTTTTACACTGGTGGCCGTACTAACAATGCAATCACTTACAGCTCACCTACTTTGAGCGGTTTCTCTGGTGTTGTGTCATACGCTTTTGGCGAAGTAGCTGGTGATACTACTGCCAAGAATTCTATGGGTGCAAATCTGTTCTATAAGCTTGGCGCATTGGATGTTGGTTATTCATACCAAAAAGACAATCTTCAGGCAGTGGTTGGTGGCCCGATTAATGCTACTGAAGCTAGCACTATCGCAGCATCCTATGATTTTGGTATGTTCAAGCCAGTTGTGATTTATCAAAAAGCTGAAGACAAAGCAACTTTAGCTAAAGATCAAGACATCTTTACTTTGGGCTTGACTGTTAAAATTGACGCTACAAATCAAATCGTTGCCGGTTACTCAATGATTTCAGATGACACAAGAATTTCTTCTACATCTGCAGCAACAAAAGGCGAAGCTAAACAGTTCGCAATTGGCTACACTTATGCCATGTCTAAGCGTACTAATCTGTATGCCGCTTTTGCAAGCACATCGCAAGATGCAACTTCCAAAGCACTCGGCGCTGCAATAAATGGCGCAGATGTTTCTGAATTCACAGTTGGCGTTCGTCATAAGTTCTAATTCAATTCAGGTGTAAGCCTGATTTGATGTGAATAGAAAAATGGGGCAACCAGTACTGGTTGCCCCATTTTTTATTCGTTACAAAAATAATACATTTTTAGAGAACTGTATCTCTCTTCTGTGTTCAAATGGCAGTGAAGCAGGATCAGCTAGTTCGGGTGCTGAGGGGCTTATTAAGTTGAAGCACGGTGTAGAACGGGTTAATTTTTATCGCTTATCAGTAATGAAGGAGATCTAAAATGAAAAAGATATTTTTTGTTCTGGCAGTCACAAGTACGATCGCCTCCGGGGCTTTGGCGGGTGAAGCTAAAGTGACCTGGCAGGAGCCGGAAAAATTTACCGATATTCGCCCCGGCAACGAGACGCGTGCCAGTTTTCAGGAAAGAGTAGTGAAGGACTTCGATCAGTTTTTTGTCGACATGGCAAAAAAACTTCCTGATGGTGTTCAGTTAGATGTCACCGTCACCGACCTGGATCTCGCTGGAGATGTCAACGGTCTGTATAGCACTGTCGGTCGGGATATTCGTATCATCAAAGAAATTTATTGGCCACGAATGTCGTTTAGCTACACGTTAAAAAATTCAAAAAATGAACTGATTGCTTCAGGTAAAGAAGAATTGAAAGATATGAATTTCATGTCCAGAACTGGCATGGCGTCTGGCAGAACAAATTTTGATTATGAGGAAAGAATGTTGACTGACTGGTTCAACCGGCAGCAGAAAATAAAAATTTTTCCGATGAAGTGATTGTGCCTGGCGATAGGACTTGTGCGTACCATTTTTGGGAATCGCCTGTGTTATTCAAATAAGCAATGCGCACGCAATAGCCGCGAATTCGCGGCTTTTTTTTGTAATGTCTTCATGTTGATAGCAATCACGCGTAATACGGGCATTGCCACAGTCCAATGAAATCCCCTTGGATTCAAAAAATGCCACAACGATAGCGCAAGCAATTTAGCCTGATATTAAATACCATTGCATATCGCTTATGGTAAATTGCTCAGGTAAATGGATGCGCTGACGCAATGTTACGGGATCAAGATATCTTTATCTTCGCTACAGATCGCAACACAAAGCAAGCGCACCAAGAAACGCTCGCAAGTCAACAAGGTCAACTATGAATTATCGCCGGCTCCAGCATCATGTGTTTCTCGCTTTGCTCATTGTGGTTTCCATCGCATTCGCATGGATACTTCTGCCGCTTTACGGCGCCATTTTCTGGGGCGTCGTTTTGGCGATACTTTTTGCGCCGCTACAGCGCCGCTTATTGACATTTACCCGACAGCGTCGCAATCTCGCTGCAGTCGGGACCATGCTGCTATTTCTGATCTCCGTATTTTTCCCTTTATCGATGATCGTTGCTTCTTTAATTCAGGAAGGGGCGCTTCAGTACGAAAAAATTCGTTCCGGTCAACTTGATTTCGGCGCTTACTTTCAGCAGATTATTCTGTCACTGCCAAGCTGGATAACCGATATTCTGGCCAGGTTCGGGCTGACCGATATGACGAGCATGAAGAATGCCGTCTCCGCTGCGGCCGCACAAGGTAGTCAGTTTATCGCCACCAAGGCCCTTAATATCGGCCAGAGTACGGCTGGGTTCGTCATCAGCATTGGCGTCATGCTGTACCTGTTATTTTTCATGCTGCGCGACGGTGGTGTATTGGCTGAGAAAATCAAGCAGGCGATCCCGTTGCATAGCGAGCAAAAACGACAGCTGTTCAGCAAGTTCGCCACGGTCATCCGTGCTACGGTCAAAGGCAATATTGTGGTAGCCGCGACGCAAGGGACATTGGGCGGAATCATGTTCTGGTTTCTGGATATTCAGGGCGCTTTGTTGTGGGGAGTATTCATGGCCTTCATGTCGCTCGTGCCGGCGGTAGGAGCAGGATTGATTTGGGTACCGGTGGCGTTCTATTTCCTTATTACCGGCGCGACCTGGCAAGGTGTGACGCTAACTTTGTACGGCATATTCGTCATAGGTTTGATCGATAATATCTTGCGACCTATACTGGTCGGCAAGGATACGCAAATGCCCGATTATGTCGTCCTGGTCTCTACGCTGGGCGGTATTTCCGTCTTCGGCCTTAACGGTTTCGTGATTGGCCCCGTGATAGCTGCGCTGTTCATCGCTTCCTGGGATTTGTTTGCAGCAGAAAAACTCAGGATTGATTAAGTCTTTTTGCAGAACAAAGGATGTGTATTTTTACGATAACGGCTATCACAGGTTTGCCATTGTTTGCTAATCACGCGTAAAATATCGCCTACGCGGGTGTAGCTCAATGGTAGAGCAGAAGCTTCCCAAGCTTACGACGAGGGTTCGATTCCCTTCACCCGCTCCAATAAAATCAGTGCCTTGCATGATTTTATGATTAGAAGTTTTCCGCAAAAATTTATTATCCAGCATTAAATGAAGCAGGAATAACCCCACAAAAGCACGAAAAAAAGTGGTAAAGCGCGGGCTTTTTGATCAATCCTCTTAAATTATTTCCCCTATTTTTTTGTTCGTGTCTTTCGTGCTTTTCGTGGATACGACTTTTCTTTCATGCGATTGCCCTGCCCATCTCTTTCGATGAGGAAATCATGAGAACCTTTACCAAGCTATTTGCTATTGCTGGTGTTGCGCTTGGCGCCCTTATTTTTACTGATGAGGTATTTGCGCTTGAAGCGCCAGATGCTTTGATCAAACGCGTCAGCCAGGAAATCATCGAGATTGCGCGCAGCGATAAAGAAATTCAGGCTGGCAACCGGCAACGGATATTGGCATTGGTGGAAGAAAAAATTGTTCCTCATCTCGATTTTCGGCGTGCAACTGCATTGACTTTGGGACGTTATTGGCGTGACGCTACACCTGAGCAGCAGCAACAATTGATCGGTGAATTTAGTACTTTGCTGATCTACACCTATTCGGGTGCCATGTCGCTGATCAAAGATCAAAAGCTAAAATTTTTGCCATTGCGCGCCGATCCTGCCGACACCGAAGTGGAAGTACATTCCCAGGTGCTGTTGCCGAAACGCCCGGAGCCAGTCAAGGTAGCGTATCGTCTTTACAAATCGCCCGATGGCTGGAAAATTTATGATGTCAATGTATTGGGTGTCTGGCTGAGCGAAACCTACAAGGGCAGCTTTTCCGCAATCATCAACGAGAGCGGCATCGATGGATTGATTCAGGTCCTTTCGGATAAGAACAAGAAGCGGATCGCCGCTGATGGGGGAGAGAAAAGCAAACCCTGAGGCTGCTAGAGCGCCTCACCAAGACAAGCGATGCGTACTTTATTGATATCGAAATTTAAAAATGGCATGCCCTGGAGCGCACTATCCATGCGCCTTCTGGCGGCATCGTGCCTGCAGACCGCACGGGGATTGCGCTCCGCCTAGTGCGCTCCGCCTAGTGCGCTCCGCCTAGTGCGCTCCGCCTAGTGCTCGCCTAGTGCGTGCTGGGCATGGCATGTTTTGGATTTTGATGGCCTGATTGCATCTACGTTGCGGCACGACATTGGCTGCTGGTGCAGATTGCCTGGAGAGGTATGGCCTTCTGTTAGAATGTCGCCTTTGCTGAGAGTGAAAAAAAACTTTAATAAATATTAATTTATTTCATTTCCTCCAGTTTCTTTTTATTTCTATTCTCTCCCATGTCCGATACCAAACCCCTCGATGGCAATAACAAGCCGCTTTTTTTTGATCCTAGCGACCGCCGCATCCGCAGCTTTGTCACGCGTGCGGGGCGCTTGTCTGAGGCACAGGGCAGGGCGATTGAGACCTTGAGCCCGCTGTACTGCATTCCGTATCAAAAAGCTGAACTCGATGTGGCTGCCGCTTTTGGCCGCGCTGCACCTACAGTGTTCGAAATCGGTTTTGGCATGGGCGAAACCAGCGCCAAAATTTCTGAACTAATGCCGGAGAAAAATTTCATCGGCGTCGAGGTGCATACGCCCGGTGTCGGTAGTTTACTCAAGCTGACCGATGCCATGGGTTTGCAGAACCAGCGCATCATCCAGCACGATGCCTTTGAAGTATTGACGCATATGATTGCGCCCAATTCTCTGGCCGGCGTGCATGTGTTCTTTCCTGATCCCTGGCACAAGGCGCGGCACAATAAGCGCCGCCTGATCCAGGGCCCGCTGGTGGCTTTGCTGGCCTCAAGACTGGCACCGGGCGGCTATCTGCACTGTGCCACCGATTGGGAAGAGTACGCGGTGCAGATGCTGGAAGTGTTGAGTGCCGAGCCAACTTTGGAAAACACCGCAGACGGTTATGCACCACGACCGGATTATCGTCCCGTGACCAAGTTTGAAAACCGTGGCCTCAAGCTAGGGCACGGCGTATGGGATCTGGTGTTTCGCAAAAAATGAAGCTAGGGTGCGCCATGCGCACCATGATGATCACTTGCGTTTGCAGCGGTGCGCGTGGCGCACCCTACGCCTTCAGCGGCGCCAGCAAGGCCTGCAAATCGGCCGCGTTGAATTTGGCTGCCAGCGCGGCATCGCTACCCAGCACACCTTCTGCCAGCAAGGCCTTGCGCGCCTGCAGCTCCAGGATGCGTTCTTCTATACTGCCTTCCACCACCAGTTTATACACGAACACCGCTTGCTGTTGCCCTATGCGGTGCGCGCGGGCAGTGGCCTGTTCTTCTACCGCAGGGTTCCACCACGGGTCCATGTGTATCACGGTATCGGCCGCGGTCAGGTTTAAGCCCACGCCGCCCGCTTTTAAACTGATCAAAAAAATCGGCACGCTCTTGCTCTGAAATTGCGCCACCACTGCGCCGCGCTGTGCCGGCGGGGTTTTTCCGGTCAGCGATAAATAGGGTAATTCCAGTATGGCCAATTGTTCTGCGATCAGATCGAGCATCTCGGTAAACTGGGAGAATATCAGCACGCGACGGCCTTCCGCCACTAGGGCAGGCAGCATGTCGGATAGCATGTCCAGCTTGGCGCGTTCCATGTTTTCCGGTGTCTGATTGCCCTTTAACAGATGCGGGTCGCAGCAGACCTGGCGCAGTTTCAACAGGGCATCGAGGATGCTTATTTGCGCACCGCTAAAGCCTTTTTGTTTGAGTACGCGCCGCACCTTTTCGTCGGCCGCAACGCGCACGCTTTCGTACAGATCGCGCTGCTGGCCTTGCAGTTTCAGGCGCTTGATGATCTCGGTTTTCGGCGCGAGTTCGCTGGCGACATCCTCCTTGCGACGACGCAAGATAAAGGGCCGCACGCGTTGCGCCAACAATTGTGCGCGCAGGGTTTCACCATTGACTTCGATAGGCTTGCGCCACAGGCGCGTGAAGCTGCGCACATCGCCAAGAAAGCCCGGCATCAAAAAATCAAACTGCGTCCAGAGTTCGCCCAGATTATTTTCCAGCGGCGTGCCGGTGATGCACAGGCGGTGTCTGGCGCGCAGGCGGCGCACCGCATCGGCACTGCGGCTGGCGGCGTTTTTGACGGTCTGCGCTTCGTCGAGTATCAGTAGATGAAACTCCTGCGCTTCCAGCTGCGCCAGATCGCGCCACAGCAGCGGGTAAGTGGTCAGCACGATATCTGCATCAGCCATACTGGCAAACAAATCTGCACGCTCCGGGCCTTGCAAGGTCAGCACGCGCAGGTCGGGAGCCATGCGCTGCGCCTCGGCTTGCCAGTTGAAGATCAATGAGGTCGGCAGGACAATCAGGGCGGGGCGATCAAGCCGGCCCGACTGCTTTTCTATCAATAGATGCGCCAGCGCCTGCGCGGTTTTGCCCAGACCCATGTCATCGGCCAGTATGCCGGCCAGATGCTGTTCGCGCAGGTATTGCAGCCACGCCACGCCGTGTAGCTGATAGGGTCGCAAGGTGATGCCCATGCCTGCCGGTGCGGCTATCGCTTGCGGTTCACCGGCAGTGTGCAGGCGCTGTGCCAACGTGCGCATGCCCAGGTCGCCTTGCAACGCCCAGGCGCCATGCACGCCGGCGCGTTCAGGCTGACTGTCAAGCAAACTCAGGCGCAGCGCATCCAGCCTTTGCGCCTCCCACGAAGATAATTTCAGAGGGCCCGGCTGGCGTCGCTCGTCGGTGAGCAATTCCAGCATATGGATGACGATGGCTTTCAGCGGTGCCGCCAGCGCCGCAATGCGTTTGCCACCCGGTGCGCGCAACTGTATCACCGCCAGATCGTCAATCGCCGCCACCTGTTGTGCGTTGAGCCAGCGCGCATCGCGCTGTAGCAGATTGGCTAGCATCGGCACCAGATCGAGTACCTGCCCATCTATCTCTACGCCCAGACTTAGCAGCCACGAACCTTCACGCGCCGGCAGACCCAGCTTGCCGATGACGGGGGCGTAGCCGCGCATGGGAGTGGCGACTTCCTTGCCGGTCACTTCGCCGGTATCGGGGTCGATGATCAGATGCCAGGCATCGACCATCACGCTCTCATGCGCAAAGCCGGGGCGCACCACGACTGACCAGCCCAGCGCCTGCAATTGCGGCAATTGCTCGGCCCAAAAATCGCCAAAAAAATCTTCCTGCAACAGGCTCCACAGCGGGCCGTAGGCGATGGCGGCGTCCTTGCTGCGCCATTGCAAACTATTTAATGGCAGGGGTTGCAGATCGAGCTCCCAGACTTTATCGAGGGCATCTGCTTCGGCACCCAGATCGCGTAATAAAGTCACTGGATGTCCATCGGCATCAAGCAGCGGCTGGCTGGAACTGGGGCGGCGGTTGAGTAGTGTTATTGGTGCAGGGGTTTGCCAGCTCAGGCCGGTCGTCGTGCTGTACAGCCAGTCTATCTGCACCACGGTTACGCTGCCGCCGCGCGGGCCGAAAACGCCGGATGGCTTCATGCCCAGCAAACCCTCGCCACGCCCCAGGGTTTGCAGTGTGATTCTTGGACGAAAATTGCCGGGTAAATTGCTACTTCCTGTCATTACAAACGCATCCTTGTCTTCCATTCGTATCCTGTATTTCTGCCTCGCATCTTAAGCTATTCCCTTTGCACTGGTGCAATTGATGAGACCGGTTCTGATGATTAACCCAGATTTTCCATTAGGCGCACCTGCGGTGCTATTTGCGTGCTGACGGCGCATTTTCGGCTACTTTTGCTGCTCTTCGTTGCCAATAGCTCGCTATTGGCGTCTCATTCGCATCAAAACTATCTCGAAAAATGCATCCGTCATCAGCGCAAATCCTAATGGAAAATCTGGGTTTAATTCTCTGCGCCACAGGCAATTCTTTGACATTGCGCAATCGCGCTGTCAGGCGGAGTTCTATATTGAAGGACTATTTTTCCTGGAGAACCAGAATGAACAAGTCAATTTTGAACGGGGCATTGGCAACCGCGTTGCTGGCGGCATTGCTTTCAAGCGCGCCCGTCAATGCCCAGCAAGCCGCTTCCACAACAAAAGCGGTATCTGCAAAAGAGAAAGCTCCCAAGCTGGCAGAGTTTGATAAGCAAGCCGAACAGGTGCAGGAACACATCAAGAAAATGCATGAGCAGATGGACAAGATAAGCAAGACGCAAGATCCGCAAGAGCGCCAAAAATTATTACAGGAACACTGGGAAAGCATGCAAAGCGGCATGGGAATGATGCACGGCATGTGGGGGCCGGGCATGATGGGCGGGGCGGGCAGAGGCGGTCACATGATGGGTGGCAATATGATGGGCGGCGGCCATATGGGATGGGGTGGAATGCGGCACTACTATTCCAGGCTGACGCCGGAGCGGATGAAGCAACGCCAGTACATGATGGATCAATACATGGGCATGCAACAGCAGATGATGGATCACATGATGCGGCACCAAAACTATATGTGGACGCAGCCCGCTAAATAGCTGCAGTGTGCGGCTGCGCTGTGGTGCAGATTGATTGGAGTTTGATGCCGGATCGTCATACTAACTCGGCGATCAGGGCCACGATATCTGCACCGTAGCTTTCCAGTTTTTTGGCGCCGACACCGGTGATACCACGCAAATCGTCCAGCGAGCTTGGTTGCGCCTTGGCGATCTCGCGCAGGGTGGCATCGTTGAAGATGATGTACGCGGGGACGCTGTGTACGCGTGCTGTTTCCACACGCCACCAGCGCAGCTTGTCGAAGATGGTTTGCTCGGTCGCAGACAGATCGGATTCGGCAAAATCCTTGGCCGACTGGCGTTTGTGCTTGACGGCTTTTTCTGCCTTCTTGTATTGACGCAACTGGATTTTTGTTTCGCCGCGCAGGACTGCGCGCGACTCTTCAGTCAGCTTGAGCGAACTGTAGTTTTCATAATCGACGGCGACCAGACCGAGTGCAATCATCTGGCGCAACAGCGCGCGCCATTCGGCTTCGCTTTTATCCGAACCGACACCGTAGGTAGAGAGCTGGTCGTGACGCCATTGCTTGACCCTGTCGGTATCGATGCCGCGCAAGACGTCGATCACATGACCGGCGGCAAAACGCTGGTCGACGCGGTATACGGTAGAGAGAATTTTTTGTGCGGCGACGCTGCCGTCAAATGAGGTCGGTGGCAGCAGGCAGGTATCGCAATTGCCGCAGGGTGTAGAGGCCTGGCCGAAATAATCGAGCAGCTGCATGCGCCGGCAATTCAGCGTTTCGCATAGACTGAGCATGGCATCGAGTTTCACGCCTTGGACCCGCTTGAAGACTTCGTTGGCTTCAGATTCATCGATCATGCGGCGCTGCTGCACCACGTCTTGCAAGCCATACGCCATCCAGGCATTGGCGCTGGCACCATCGCGCCCGGCACGCCCGGTTTCCTGGTAATAGCCTTCTATGCTTTTGGGTAAATCCAGATGCGCGACAAAGCGCACGTCGGGCTTGTCTATGCCCATGCCGAAGGCGATGGTGGCGCACATCACGATGCCGTCTTCGCGCAAGAACCTGGCCTGGTTGCGGCTGCGGGTTTGCATCTCCATGCCGGCATGATACGGCAGCGAGGTGATGCCGTTTTCATTCAAAAATTCAGCCGTCTCTTCCACCTTTTTGCGCGACAGGCAATACACGATGCCGGCGTCGCCGCTGTGCTGTGCATTGATAAAGTCGAGCAGCTGTTTGCGGCCATTCGCCTTCTCGACTATCTGATAGCGGATGTTGGGCCTATCAAACGATGAGACAAATTGCAGCGCGTTTTCCAGCTGCAGGCGCAGGATGATTTCGTCGCGGGTCTGCTGATCGGCGGTTGCAGTTAAGGCGATGCGCGGCACGTCAGGAAAACGCTCGTGCAGGATAGATAGCTTGATATATTCAGGACGGAAATCATGACCCCATTGCGAGACGCAATGCGCCTCATCAATCGCAAATAGCGCCAGCGGCGTGGCCGATAAGAGTTCCAGGCAGCGCTGTGTCATCAGGCGTTCTGGTGCGATGTACACCAGATCGATTTCACCATTGCGCATCAGTTTTTCTATGCGCAAGGATTCATCAAAGGTCTGGGTAGAGTTTAAAAAAGCCGCACGTACGCCGACTTCTTCCAGTGCATCGACCTGGTCCTGCATCAGCGCAATCAGC
This sequence comes from Undibacterium sp., assembly GCA_030645915.1. GTDB lineage: Bacteria > Pseudomonadota > Gammaproteobacteria > Burkholderiales > Burkholderiaceae_D > Undibacterium. The sequence continues at coordinate 97,507 of JAUSNO010000018.1, read as the reverse complement.
GGCGACACCACGATGCCGACACCGTTGCGTATCATGGCCGGAATCTGGTAGCACAGCGACTTACCGCCGCCGGTCGGCATCAGGACCAGCGCATCACCGCCATTGACGACGTGATCGACAATCTGCCCTTGTTGTGAGCGGAAAGCGGGGTAGCCGAACACCGTTTGCAGCAGGTGCAGCGCGCGGTCTTGTTTGCTGGTGGAGATAGCGGTATCAGGCATGTTAGTCAGATAATCCAGGGAATTTAATCTGCCCAGACAATGGTGCCGGTGTAGGCCGTCACCAGGATCATCAGGCCAAACGCAATGCGGTACCAGGCAAAGGCGTTGAAGTTGTGCGAACTGATGTAGCGCAGCAACCAGCGTACACAGAAAAACGCCGAGACAAACGAGGCGACGGTGCCCAGGCCAAACATGGGAATATCGGCTGCCGATAACTCTTCACGCGCCTTGTACAAGGAATAGGCTGTGGCGCCGAGCAGGGTCGGTATCGCCAGGAAAAATGAGAATTCGGTTGCCGCCTTGCGCGACATGCCAAACAACATGCCGCCGATGATCGAGGCGCCAGAACGGCTGGTGCCGGGGATCAGGGCGAAGGCTTGTGCCAGGCCGATTTTAAGCGCGTCCAGCATACTCATGTCATCGACGCTATGAATGCGCGCATGGCTGATATCGTGTTCGTCGATGCCTTTGTGCTTGCGTTCCACCCAAAGAATAATCACGCCGCCAATGATGAATGCCAGTGCCACCGGTACCGGTGCAAACAGATAGGCTTTGATTTTTTTGCTGAACAATAAACCCAGCGCCGCCGCAGGCGAGAACGCAATCAGAACATTAATGACAAATTTATGTGACTTGGGGTCGCTGCCAAAGCCGCTGATGACGGAAGCAATTTTATGGCGGTATTCCCAGCACACGGCAAAAATCGCCCCGGCTTGAATCACGATTTCAAATACTTTGACTTTTTCGCCGGTGAAGTTCAGCAAGCTGCCTGCCAGGATCAAATGGCCGGTAGAGGAAATCGGCAAAAATTCAGTCAAGCCTTCAACGATGCCCATGATGATGATTTTTGCGGCGAGGAGAATATCCATTTTTCTAGCGAAGAAAGGGTGAAAAAAGCGTCAGGGAAGCCGTCAATTACAGCGGCACGAAGCTTAACACGCGGGGGTATTGTGCGCTGCTCAAGTTTTAGGCAGATCGCGCTGCTTGTCTATACTCCCTATAAATCTGTATAAAAATGCCTTGTTACGCCCGTAGATACTGCGACATTTAAAAATACTGGTATGGGGTATGTAATATGCTTGATTGCTATTTATCCCGGAAGTTGGCTCGCCGGAGCCGCTCGACAGGCTGCCAGGTCGTGAATGGCGCCGGAAAAGGGCGGGCGATTGATGATGCGATGACGGCAAAGCGCATGGCGGCCAAAATCACTGCTGCTTAAGGCTAAGGCCTTCAATCTGCCGACGGTGCATTTTTGACCAGTCTGACACGCGCGGGAAGCGCGAAAATGGCACTTGTGATAATTGTTCAATTGAGGAATACTTGGTTCGGCGTACCTGAACTGATGCCGGTATTCTTTGGCAAAAGAGGTGGCCCTTCGTTTGATCAACTGAACACTTTGCATGATGAAAATGATTTTTCACCGATTCCTATTATTACTCTGCCTTATCTCTTATTCCCTGGGGTCGCACGGTGCCGGCAACGAGGCTGCGCCAGTCACCGTGCTTCAGGCCAAAGTCAAGGAATCGAGTTTAACTGTCCTCAACCGGGACATCATCAATTTCCGTGCACAGGTGCTCGGCATCGAGCCTGAAGAGCGGGTCCGGCGGGCGCAGCGGCGCATTGCGCAGCAACTTGCCTCGCCAGGCACGCACAAGGTCTCGGAGCTTGCCATGCCGCCGGGTATTCTTGTCCAGATTGACGGTGCCGGCAGTTTCTATATCTCGCCTGACGATGTGGATCAGTTTCAGCAAGAGACCATAGAAAGCGTCGCCAGCGAGGCAATTGCCAGGCTCCGTACTGTGCTCAAGGAGACCCATGAGAGCCGCAATCTGGACACCATGCTAAAGGCAGCTGCCTATGCGCTTGTCGCGACCGTGATTTACGCGGGTCTGGTGTGGCTGGTGCTGAAGCTGCGCAATATTGTGACAGCGCGCATCCTGACGTTTGCCGATGCCAGATTGGATGAGCTGCACGTGGTTCAGACCAAATTGATCCAGCGCGACCGTATCAGGAGGCTGCTGCGCCGGCTGTTTCAATTGTTGTCGTGGATAGTCGTTTTTCTGTTGAGCTATGAGTGGCTCAGTTTCCTGATGTCGCAGTTTCCGTTCACCCGGCCATGGGGCGAACAGCTCAATGCCTATTTGCTTGGCCTGGGGCTGACACTTGGCAGTGCAATCCTTAAGGCCATACCGGATTTGTTCACCGCCGTCGTGATATTTTTTCTGGCGAAGATGTTCACGCAAGCCACGGGTTCCTTCTTTGACCGGGTAGAAAACCATACCATGCAAGTATCATGGCTGGACGCCGATCTGGTACCGCCCACACGTCGCATCACGACTATCGCAGTATGGCTGTTTGCGCTTGCCATGGCTTACCCGTATCTGCCTGGTGCCGGCACCGAAGCCTTCAAAGGGGTCTCGGTTCTGGTCGGTTTGATGATTTCCCTGGGCGCATCGAGCCTGATCGGTCAGGCTGCCAGCGGCCTGATCCTGACCTATTCGCGCATCTACCGCAAAGGCGAATTCATCAATGTCGGCGGGAACGAAGGCACCATCACCGATCTGGGCATGTTCACTACGCGGATACGCACTGGCATGGGCGTAGAGATGACCTTGCCCAACTCACTGGTGCTAGGCAACGTCACGAAAAATTATTCCAGAGCCGTTGACGGCCCGGGGTTCGTCGTCGATACCAAGGTGACCATAGGCTACGACACCCCCTGGCGCCAGGTGCATGCCATGCTGATCGAGGCTGCCTTGCGCACCCCCAGCGTGCTGGCCGATCCGGCGCCCAAGGTGTTTCAGACGGCATTGTCTGATTTTTATCCTGAATACCTGCTGATCTGCCAGGCGATACCAAGCGAGCCACGGCCGAGGGCCGAGGTGATGAATCTGCTGCACGCCAATATCCAGGATGTATTCAACGAATATGGCGTGCAGATCATGTCGCCGCATTATCTGGGTGATCCGGCGCAGGAAAAACTCGTTGCCAAAGACGGCTGGTATCGCGCTCCCGCTGTAGCGCCGCGATAGAGAGCGCCTTTTCCTCAGGCAATGCGCGCCGGAAACTACAACCGCCTCTGTCGTCTACGCCAGCAGTTGCCGCCGCCGAACGACTCGACACCGAGCGCATGCAAGTCCTGCTGAAAGGCAGTAGCGAAAAGCTGCTGGTCAGCCGGAATTTTACGCATCTGTTTCGCGAGTAAGTGGGTCTATAGTAAGTGGGGCTATAAATCCTGCAAATAGGTTTAGCACGCTATGCCTATGCGAGTTGAATAGTTGCAAAAAATCTCAATAACAGGCAAGGCCAACACGCAATGCGCATGCGCCTTGCCAGCCATATTGCCCGCAAAGGCGCATGCAGCAAGCGTCTTGGCGGGGTGGTCTGTCATTTATGATGTGAAAAGCAGGACAAAAACAGGACCAAAGCGAGGGCTAAGGCCTCGATGGTGCAGTTAACTGTTCCAGCTCGCTCAGCCACTCAATCGCATAGATACGATCATGCCCGCACATGTCCAGCGATGCCTGCAAACCGGAACAGCAGGCTGGCCGTTCTGGTTGGCCGAAAATCGCACAACGCAAGTCGTCCATCAATTGTACGCAGGGCACGCCGGCAGGTTTGCCGTCAGGCATGCCAGGGATGGCGCTGGTAATGGAGGGCGCAATACAGCAGGCGGCGCACAGGGGGCGGCAGGAAAAGGAGTCGTTCATGCGCGCATTTTACCGGACGGCTGAAGTTTTCAAGAAAACCGCCGTTTTAAAAAATCATGCGGCCGAGCTTAATGGTCTTTTCCCTAGCTGAAGAATGATATCTCCCAAAGTGCGCCATGCCTCATCTAGTTCTGGCGTGAAATGCATGCCGCAATTGAGGCGCAGAAAATGGTTGAAACGATTCGAGTTTGAATACAGCAAACCGGGCGATACCAAAATGCCTTGTTCCAGTGCTGCCTCAAACACCGCCCTCGATGAGAGTTGATTCGGCAATTCTACCCAAATCGAGACGCCGCCATTGGGTACGCTTAAGCGCGTGCCTGGCGGAAAATATGCCGCTATCGCTTCAGCGGCGCGTTCTCTCTGGCTGCTCAGCGCGACGCGTAGCCGTCGCAAGTGACGGTCGTAGGCGCTCGATTGTAAAAACTCGGCCACCACCAGTTGCGACAGTTCCTCGTTGTAGCGGGTTTGCGCATATTTCAGCATCGTGATGCGTGCATGCCAGCGCCCCGCCAGTATCCAGCCTACGCGCATGCCGGGCGCCAGGATTTTGTGCAGCGAGGCGCAGTAGATCACGTTGCCTGCGGTATCCCAATGCTTGATGGCGGTGGGTGGCAGGTCTGACTCGACCAGGGCACCGTAAGAATCATCCTCTATCAGCGGGATGTGCTGCTGCTCGCACAAGGCGACCAGTCTCTGCTTGTGCTGATCTGGCATGATGCTGCCCAGCGGGTTTTGCAGATGTGGCACGACGACGACCGCCTTGATGTTGTCATAGGTTTGCATGGCAAGTTCCAGCGCTTCTATCGAGATGCCGGTCTGCGGGCTGGTAGGTATTTCCAAGGCCTTCATACCCAGGCTTTCCAATACCTGCAATAAACCATAAAAGGTCGGTGATTCTACCGCTATCACATCACCCGCTTGCGCTACCGCACGCAACCCAAGATTCAATGCTTCGATGCAGCCATAGGTGATGATCACATCGTCAGGCGCAACGCTGATGCCCTGGTTCAGTGCACGCTTTGCCAGCGCATTTTTCAGTTCTCTATTACCGCCGGGGGCGATGGCCTTGGTCAGCAGATTGGGCTTGTGCCGCAAGATGCGGATCGCCAGATTTTTCAGCTCGGTCTCGGGATATAAATCCGGCGCACCTGTGGCTCTGGCCAGGTTGAATTTGATGGGCCGCTGTCCTTGGGCGATGATGGCCGAGACGCGCTCATGGATGCCGACATATTGTGCAGGATCTATCGGCGCCCCCGATATTGGTTCCGCTACGGGCACCAGCCGTATGCGTTTTGGATGGCGCACAAAATATCCCGAACGCGGGCGAGCCTCCAGCCAGCCCTGAGCTTCCAGGTGACGGCAGAGCTGCAATGCGGTAGATAAACTCACCTCATGCAATGCCATCAGCTTACGCACTGACGGCATACGGTCGCCCGCCGTCAATGTGCCAGCTTTAATCGCGTTGAGATAGTGCAGTGCCAGGCGTTTGTAGAGTAATTGCGTATCCATGCCTGAATGATCCTCTTGCGACAGTTAGCTGTACAGAGACAGTTCGTACAAAATCAGACAATAACAGATGTAAAAAAGTACTGTTGATACGATGCAGATAGTGCGTTTCTGTGCCTGTTGGGGCCGGCACGACAAGAATATTCTGTCGCTATTCCTCCATCGGCAATCAAGGCGAACATTATGCATATCACGACTTTACGCGCAGGACAGGTATTCAATTCTTATATGACAGCGGGTACAAACCTGCATCTCACGGCAGGTGCGATTAGCGTAAGCGAAACGCCAAGCTGGGGCGATGCGCATGGGTTTTTTCATGAGACTGCACTCAATGAAGGTGCCACTTATCAGGTACAACGCAGCGGGTGGTTGCTGATCAAGGCTAGCCGGAATACCGAGTTTTTATCTGAGCTGCCAGAGCCGGTTAAATGGTTACGTAGCTCGATTATCATCAGACAATTGGTGCTCGTATTGTTTGCTGCTTTGGATAGAAATAAGGGCTAGCAAGTCAGGCTGATCTTAAACACATCGTAATTGATGGACAAAAAAATGCCGCACTAGGCGGCGCGCACTAGGCGGCACAAAGGAGAATTTTTTGCAGCACGAAGGCCTTCGTTCCTTCTATTCAGCATTTTCCTTTTGGTGAAAAGGCGCAAACCAGCACACCGCAAACGAAGGTATCGTGGCGATCATCACAAACACGAAGTAGCTGGTATAGCCGAGCAGCTGCTGCAAGTGGCCGCTGAGGACGCCGGTCACCATCATGCACAGGCCCATCAGGCCAGTGCCGAAGGCGTAGTGCGTGGTGGTGTATTTGCCGGGGGCGAGTTGCTGCATCAGGTAGATCATGAAACCGACCGAGCCGAAGCCGAAGAAGAATTTTTCTATCGCCACACCGGCAGTAATGACAACCAGGTTAGTTGGTTGCGCCATGCTCATTAACAGGAAGGTGATGTTGGGAATATTCACCGCGCAGCACAGCAGGAACAGGGTCGGCTGCAAGCCACGTTTGGCGACAAAAATGCCGCCCAGCAGCGAGCCAACCAGGACGGCGATCAGGCCGTAGGTGCCATAGATAATGCCGAGCAATTCATTCGATAAGCCCAGGCCACCTTTGGTGACGGGATCGACCATGAAGAAAGGGCCGATCTTTTCCAGAAAACCTATGCTTAGGCGGAACAGGAAGGCGAACGCAATCATCAGCCAGACATCGCGCTTCTGGAAAAAAGTGACGAACGAATCGGACAAGATATGCAAGGCGGCGCCGGCGCTGGTTGGCGTGTTTTCTGCCTTGGCACCATCAGGCATCACGCGCATATGCCAGATGGCCATCAGGATGGTGATGCCGGCGACGATGAAGAAAATGATGCGCCAGGCGTCGCCCCATTCCGGCCCGAATACCTTGGGGTCATGGTGAAAGAAGTCGGTGTGCAATTTGCCGCTGAGGTAGACCAGGCCGCCGGAGGCGATGATGGGGCCGATGTTCCAGCTCAGGCTCTGGATGCCGCAATACAGCGACTGCGATTTGCTGTCGAGCGAGGTGACATACACGCCGTCGGAGGCGATGTCTTGCGTCGCCCCCAGAAACGAGATGGCCCAGAACAGCACCATTAATATCGCCATGTAATTAGGCAGCGACATCGCCAGTGCCACACCGCCAAAGCCCAATGCGATGGTCACTTGTGCGCAGATGACAAAGAATTTCTTGGTCTTGTACATCTCGACAAACGGCGCGAACAGCGGTTTGACGGTGTACGCCAGAATTAGGTAGCTGGCATATTCGGCCGCCTGGCCATTGTCCATACCCATGTTCTTGAACATGATGGCGGTGACGCTGGTGAGCGTCATGTAGGTGAGTGCCATGGTGAAGTAGCCTGACGGCACCCACAGCAATGGCGATCTGGTTGATGTTGTCTCTTGCATGATGACTTTCTTTTTTAGCGTCGGCAGTCTGTGCTGCAAACGAGGGTTTTTACTGCGCCTTGATGTACTTTTTCAATGCATTTCAGCTTGATTCAGAATGTATGAAAAGGTTTTCATAAAACAGAATAACATGAAGCTTTGCGCTTGAAATAAACTTTTTCGGATCGCATTCAAGCCGATTCGAGCTTGCTGCCTGCCAAATGATGGCGTTTGCATAAATGCTCAACCAGGGCGCGATGAGAAGGCAGATCCGTCACTGCGCGCTGCGCCACCTGGGCAATCATCGCAAACTCTTTACGCGCTTCTTCAAATCGTGGATACGACACAGGATTGGCATTGATGGCGGTCTGAAACTCCATCCCATACAGCACATACTGCCAGCTCGATGGCGGGTACATTTCCAGATCGGTGATGAAGTCCAGCCGGTGCGGCGGGCGGCAGCGCCACATGGCCAATTTGTCGCGCAAGCTTGCCGGTATCGAGCGGGTATCGGCATTGTCGATCCAGAATTGGCTGTCGCTGCGCTGTGTCAGGCAGTAGTGCATCTTGATGAAATCGACCACGCGCTCATAGCGCTGTCTCATCAGATCATTGAAAATTCTTGCCACCGGTTCGGTGTCGCCATTGTGCGGAAATAGAAAGCTCACCAGGTAGGCGGCGGTTTCGATCAGGCCTATTCCGGAGGCTTCCAGCGGTTCTAAAAAGCCGCCGGATAAACCGACTGCGACGCAGTTTTTAATCCAGTGGACTTCACGGTAGCCGACATTGAGTTTCAGCATTCTGGGGCTGATGTCTTCTTTAGTTGGCCCCGTAGTTATCCCGACATAATCGCGCAAGACTTGCTCGGCGCGGCTGTCGTCCGTGTGCCTGCTGGAATAAACGTAACCGACACCACGCCGTTGCTGCAGGCCGATATCCCAGATCCAGCCCGCCTCTTTGGCGGTCGAGATGGTGTACGAGGGAATGGGGGAATCTGGCTGCGGGTAATGCACCTGCACTGCCAGTGCGCGGTCGACAAAGAGCGCATCATCGACTTTGTGAAACGGCGCGCCCAGGGCGTCGCCGATAAGCGCGGAGCGAAACCCCGTGCAGTCAATATACAGATCGGCCGTGAGTGCGCCGCGCTCGTTGGTGATGACCGATGCGATAGCGCCATCGTCATCCAATTCGACGCGTTCTACTGTCGCCAGGATATGTTCCACACCGAGCGACCTGGCGTGTTCACCCAGCATCGTTGCAAAGCGCGCAGCATCGAAATGGTAGGCGTAATTCATTGGCCCGAGAAAGTCGCCATCGTCCATGCGCTTCGGTCCGCGCAGTGCATCTGCCACGTGTTTTTGCATGGTGGCGGCTTCGGCAAATGGCACACCCGCACCAGCCGCACCTTGCAGCCAGTACGGCAGTAATTCTGGCCCGCCCTGTCGTTGGCTAGGCATGCTGAACGGATGAAAATAATGGTCGATACCAGGCGCGCCTTGCGGCCTTACCCAATCGACAAATTTAATCCCTTGTTTGAAGGTCGCGTTGCATTCGCGCACGAAACGCGCCTCGTCAATGCCGATGGCCGATAACGTGCCTCTGATGGAAGGGAAGGTACCTTCGCCAACACCGATGATGCCTATCTCCTGCGATTCAACCAGAGTGATGCGCACGCGATTGGCGGATGTCGCTGATGCGGTACCCAGGGTGCGCGCCAGAAACGCTGCAGTGAGCCAACCGGCGGTGCCGCCGCCAACGATTAATACATTTGAAATCGGTTTCATTTCTAGGTAGCTTTTGGCCTGTGAAGGCATTAAGTTGAAGGAAAATGACGTGGTGAAATCACAACAGAGGTCAATAATACGACAAAAAAAGGCGTCATACCACCATTTAAATTGACACCCGGTTGAAAATATCGGTATTATGAAATCGATTTCACGTGAGTTGAAACCGGTTTCTTCAGTTTTGAAAACGATTTCACATTAACTAGGATCGCTCAATTAAAATTTTTATATCATCGGACAAGCCGATGAGCATACCCTTCACAGGAGACATATGAAAAATCGCACACCTACGGTCAAAACAGCATCGATCTCACCGATACAGTTGGCCATCTTCACACTCATCGCCGGCATCAGCTCCGCTCAGGCGCAAGAACAAACGCAAGCTCAGGCTCAGGCACAGGCGAAAGCCGCCAATGAAGCGGGCACGATTGCTGAAGTGGTTGTTACCGGTACCAAGCGCGCCACGTCGTTGCAACGTACTCCGGTGGCGATTACTGCATTAAATGCAGCGACACTCGACGATAATCACGTGCAGACCCTGCAAGACATCGTGAATCTGGTTCCCGGTTTTTCCGCCACAGCGCAGGGCGATCACGGCGTCATGACCATGACCATGCGCGGCGTCGGTAACGACAGCGCCAAGACCGAATATGCCGATCCTGAAGTCGCCTCATTCGTCAACGGTATTTATTCGCCACGTCCGGAAGGCGCTACCGCGCTGCTGTTTGACCTGGAAGGCATCGAAGTATTACGTGGTCCACAAGGCACCTTGTGGGGTCGCAATGCAACAGTCGGTGCAGTCAACATGCAAACCGCCAAGCCTGTCATCGGCGAATCATCCGGCAATCTTGAAGGCGGCCTCGGCAGCTATAAGCGTCTGGGTGTACGTGGCGCATTTAACGTGCCGGTCAGCAGCACCATGGCCTTGCGTTTTGCCTTCATCAATGAACAGCATGACGGTTATGTTGACTACCAAAGAATGCCAACGCTGTCACTGTCCAGCCAAAAAGCGGCATTTGTCGCCGGTGGCGGCAACCTGGCTGATTTCCAGCCATTGAACGCCAACTTATTTGTCACCGGCGGGCAGAAATACGGGGCGCAAAAGCAAACTGCGGCACGTTTAAGTATGTTGTGGAAGCCGACTGCCGATAGCAAGTGGGATCTGTCTTACGAGAAGTTTAGCGATCGTGGTGCAGCCAACATGAATCTGATGCAAACACCGCGCGCCGGACAAAAAATGTGGTCTGCACTGATCGATACGGCACCGAGTATCGAGCGTGATTCTGACGCACTGCGCAGCCGTGTCGATGTGGCGCTGAGCAAAGACATCTCCTTCGCCTACATCGCAGGCTATGCCAAATTTAGCGGCGCGCAGACCTTTGACGGCGATGCAGGCGTGGTGGTGCCTACCAGTTTTGCCACTGGCGGCAGTCACCGCGAACACAATACCAATTCTTCAAATTACGTCAATTACAGCCATGAATTTGAGCTGCAATCCACCGGCAAAAAAGAAGTCGACTGGTTGCTTGGCCTGTACTACGCGGCTGAGACCAACGACATTCGTTTTGATTTGCCTATCATGAACGGCACCCAGCAAGGCACTGTCGGCTGGCAGGGTTCGTTCATCCAGCCAAAAGAAACCGTCGCTTCCAAGGCGCTATTTGGCCAGGCAACCTGGAATCTCTCTGATCAATTGCACCTGACTGGCGGCGCCCGCTATACCAAGGACGACCGTGCCAATATCGGCGGCCGTGGTTATGGCTGGGCAAATTACCCGGCCACACCGTTGACCGTGGCCCAAGTCCCGGTGAACGCCAACATCAATCCATGGGATGTCAACTCAGGCTTTGGCAGTCCGGGTTTGAACGACGGCACCTATAGCGGCAGCAAGGTCACAGGCCTGGCACGCATCAGTTACGATCTGGATAAAGACAACATGTTTTACGCCAGCGTCTCGACCGGATACAAATCCGGCGGTCTGCAAGATGGCGGCAGAACCTATGCGCCAGAGACACTCACCAACTATGAAATCGGTACTAAACATACCTTGTTCAACGGCACGGTCAAGATCAGCAATGCGATCTTTTATGAAAACTTCAAGGACTATCAATTTACCGCTGCAGTCACCAACCCTGACGGTAGCCGTGCCATGGCAACCACCAGTGCAGAAGGTGCCAAGATCGCCGGTTTTGAAACCGAGATCGCGGCCAAGTTAAGCAAGGACGACAAGATTCAAGTGTCGCTGGCTTATACCCCTAAGGCAAAACTGGGCAAGTTACTGGCCGGTTCGAATGACTACGTGGTACCGGCGTGCGTGGCAGATACGACGATTTCCAATTGTATCGACGTCACTGGCGTGACCATGGCGCATACGCCAAAAATTCAGATGCAAGTGCAGTATCAGCACACGATCCATCTGAATAAAGGCACCTTGACGCCACGCATCAGCGTGCATTACGAATCAGAAAGCAACCTGAGCGTATTTAGCAACTACTTTGGCGCACCGGACAAACAAGCAGCCTACGCCCGCACAGACCTCGGCCTGCGCTATGCCGCTGACAGATTTTACGTCGATACCTTTGTACGTAACGTCAGTAACGGCAACGTCAAAACCAGTGCGCAAAACGGCAATACCGGCGGTATCTGGGTAGCGCAATACCTGGCACCACGCACCTTCGGCATCAACATCGGTACGGATTTCTAAGCAACAGATTAGCGTCGCTGCAGTATCAAAAAAACCTCGCCAGAAATGGCGAGGTTTTTTTATGCTAAAAACTAAAAAAGCACCACGCCAGCACGCCCTATCCATGCGGGTTTGCAGACATATGCCTTGGAAACCCGCATGGATAGGGCGTGCTGGAGGATGCTGTTTTAAAATTTTTGGAGTGTGCAGCTGCAAAACAACTCGTAAGGGGGAGGAGTCCATTCCATTGCCCTACGTATTGCGGGTTACGGCCTTGTTGCGGGTCGGATCGAGCGACTTGTTATATCCCATTGTTGAGAGCCTGTACTTCAGACATACGCGGATCTGTGAGCCACAAGGCGTCCACCAGCCGAAAAACCTCGTCAGCAAAACGTGTGCCTACGACCTCGCATCGCAGCATGGCACGGCCGCAAATGCTTCGTTTGGCTTTTAACCTTTCCTCGGCGTCAATGATCATGAACGCTCCACCATCGGCCGCTGGCTTGAACAGCAATGAAACAAGGACTCGGTTCTCTGCCAGGGTGCCTTCACCCCACGGGCCTAGAACGAAATCGAAGTTGGGATTGTGATCCGACGATTCGACGGTCCATTGCACAAAGTAAACAGCGAGCGCAGTGTTATCTTGGGATAGGTCGCCCCAAATAGTCTTGGAAGTGCGGCCGCAGCACGTGCATGTTCCCTCCGATTTCTCCCAGGGAGTTGCAGCAAGGTGTGACGTTTCATTCATGGGACATAACAGTGATTTAATTTTCGTTTTACAAAATTAACCGGCAACAAAAAAAGTAAGCTATCGGTTTCGTTTCTCTGGAAATCCTTATGGTGCCTAGCTTAAATCTGTTCTATCTATGAAACAAAAAGGTATCAACAAATCGACAAAACATTCGCAGAGATTAATTTTCATTCTACCAACGAAATCAACAACGTCGAAATGTATTTACAGCAACGGCTTTCTAACCTTGAACAAACCAGGTCGCCCGCGAAAGTCCCAAAACATATCAAATCCTCACCGCATTCCAAACCCCGCTACAATCCTGTTTCCCCCTTTCTTTTTTGCGGACATTCCCATGAGCAAATACATGCTGAACATTAACGGACAAGTGAAGTCAGTTGATCTTGTTCCTGATACCCCTTTGCTGTGGGCATTGCGTGATTCGCTGGATCTGGCGGGCACCAAATACGGTTGCGGCGTGGGGCAGTGCGGTGCTTGTATGGTGCAGATTAATGGCGTGCCTACGCGCTCTTGCATGGTGCCAGTTTCGACAGTTGGCCGGCAGAAAGTGACGACGATAGAAGGTCTCGACGCGAATGCGGCGCACCCTTTGCAGGTGGCGTGGCAAGAGCTCGATGTGCCGCAATGTGGTTATTGCCAGGCGGGGCAGATCATGACGGCGGCCGCCTTGCTGAAAGATAATCCGCACCCTACTGACGAAGAGATAGATGGGGCGATGGCGGGCAACATGTGCCGCTGCGCTACCTATCTGCGCATACGCGCCGGCATCCACCGTGCGGCTGAGATCGCCAGCAAACAGAAAGGTAAAAAATGAAAACCATCATCCTTGACGTATCTGAAAAAGAAACAGCACACGCATCGCGCCGCGGCTTCCTGCGCCACTCTGCGCTGGCAGGCGGCGGTTTGGTATTAGGCAGTTTCTGGAGCACGGGCGCGATTGCCGAACTGGCGATTAGCAAAGGGTTTGACAAGGGATTTTCGCCCAGCGCCTTCATCAAGATCGCCAGCGACGGCAGCGTCACGCTGATCTCCAAACAGCCGGAAATCGGCCAGGGTATCAAGACCTCGTTGCCGATGGTGATCGCCGAAGAGCTGGAGGTTAACTGGAAAGACGTGCGCATCGTGCAGGGCGACTTGAACCCGATTTATGGCAGCCAGGCGGCGGGCGGTTCTACCTCTACCCCGGTGAACTACAATGAGTTTCTCAAGCTAGGTGCGGTGGCGCGTACCATGCTGATCGAGGCGGCTGCCTTGAGCTGGAAAGTACCGGCCGCAGAATGCATCGCGGCTAATAGCATGGTGACGCATAAGCCTAGCAAACGGCAATTGACTTATGGTGCATTGGCGGCAAAGGCAGCCACGCTGGAGGTGCCCGATGCCAAAACCGTCAAGCTGAAAGATCCTACACATTACAAGCTGCTGGGCACGCGCATAGGTGGCGTCGATAACGCCGGCATCGTCATCGGAAAGCCGCTGTTCGGCATCGACGTCAAACTACCCGGCATGCTCTATGCCGTGTATGAAAAATCGCCGGCCTTCGGCGGCAAAGTCGTCAAAGCAAATCTGGCGGCGGTGAAAGCCTTGCCCGGCGTGCGCGACGCCTTCATCATTGACGGCACCAGCAATTTGAATGGCCTGATGCCAGGCGTGGCGATCATCGCCGAATCGACTTGGGCGGCGTTCAGCGCGCGCAAGCAACTCAAGGTGACGTGGGACGAGGGCAGTGTCGTCAACCAGAGCTGGGACGATTTTACAGCCAAGGCGCAAGCGCATGCCAAACAGGCGGGTGCCAGCGTCATGCGCAAGGATGGCGATCTTGCCGCCGCTTTTGGCGCCGCCAGCAAGACGCTGGAAGCGGCGTACAGCTATCCGTTTATTTCTCACGCCAGCTTCGAGCCGCAAAATTGCACCGCTTGGTTTAAGCCCGCAGATGGCACGATGGAGCTATGGGCGCCGACGCAAAACCCGGGCGCCGGGCAGAACCTGGTCGCCTCCGTGCTGAATATCCCCAAAGAAAAAATTACCTTGCACATAATGCGCAGCGGCGGCGGTTTTGGTCGCCGCCTGAGTTCTGATTATGTGGTGGAGGCAGCGGCGATTGCGCAGCGCGTGAATGCGCCAGTCAAGCTGACCTGGTCGCGTGAAGACGACATGCGCCATGACCATTATCGCGCCGGCGGTTTTCATTTCCTGCGCGGCACTGTCGATGCCAAGGGCAAGCTGAGCGCCTGGCACAATCACTTCGTCACCTTTGCCAATCGCGTCGTGCGTGATGGCAAGAGCGTGCTGCAACCGGGTAGTGGTGCCAATTTGTCGGGCGATGAATTTCCCGGTCGTTGGGTAGAGAATTGCCTGCTGGAGCAAACCGCGATGGAATGCGGCGTACCGATGGGGCCGTGGCGCGCGCCGGGCAGCAATGTGTTTGCCTGGGTGTTTCAGAGTTTTATCGACGAGCTGGCGTATGCGGCCGGGCGCGATCCGCTGGCTTTCCGCCTGGAGATTTTGGGCGACAAGGAGATCATGCCGGGTACGGGCGAGCGCGGCCAGCCGTTTAATGTAGCGCGCATGAAAAAGGTATTGCAGACGGTGGCGGATCAATCCGGCTGGGGTAAACGCAAGTTCGTCAAAGGCCAGGGGCAGGGTATGGCCTTTCATTTCAGCCACCGCGGCTATATTGCCGAGGTGGCTGAAGTGACGGTATCCAAAGACGGCAAGCTGACGGTGGACCGCGTGGTGGTGGTGACCGATATCGGTTCGCAAATCGTCAATCTGAGCGGCGCGGAAAATCAGGTCGAAGGTTCGGTCATCGATGGCTTGAGTACGCTGATGTTCTCAGAACTCGACATCCAGCGCGGCCGTATCGTGCAAGGCAATTTTGGCGAATATCCGCTGTTGCGCATGCCCGATGCACCGGCCAAGGTGGAGGTGCATTTCCTGAAAACCGATTTCCCTGTCACCGGTTTGGGCGAACCAGCCTTGCCGCCATTGGCACCGGCAGTGTGCAATGCAATCTTTGCCGCGACGGGTAAGCGGGTGCGGCAATTGCCCTTGTCGCGTAGCGATTTGCGCTGGAGCTAAGCGCGGTTTCATTTCGCAAAAAAACTTCAGCGCCGCGATCAGCGGGCTGAAGTTTTTTTACCGTTTGCACGCGGTCTTTTATCAACCTGTACCTTGGCATCACACGCCGATTTGACTATCTCTCGGGCTACCCTGATACTGGTTACTTGCCCGACAATACAACTGCCATGGCGATCGATTAAATACATTTTGGAGCCTTTGATGAGACACCCTCGTTGTTCAATATCTTGTGTCATGTTTACCCTGATGCTAGGCACAGCAAGTAGCGCCTTTGCCGCAGATGTTCTTATTTCGGCAGGTAATATGCTTGATGTGCGCAGCGGAAAAATGCTGGCCAATCCGCAAGTGTTGGTGCGCGATGGCCGCATCGTCGGTGTGAAACAGGGTGCCAACGCATTTGTGCTCGACAAAGATACGCAGAAGATAGATCTGCCGGGCATGACGCTGTTACCCGGCTTGATCGATATGCATGTGCATCTGGATAACGACCCCTCCTACGGCGGCTATACCGGGCTGCAATTCGGTGACCGTTTCTGGTCGGTGCTGACAGTCCCGCATGCGATTAAAACCTTGAATGCCGGATTTACTACCGTGCGCAATGTGGGGGCGGATGCATGGAACGATGTCGGCCTGCGTCAGGCGATAGAAGAAGGAAAAATAGTCGGTCCGCGTGTGGTGACGGCGGCCTCGTCATTTGGCGCGACAGGCGGGCACTGCGATTCCACTTTCTTCCCGCCTTCGATGAATCAGCAAAGCCCTTTTAATGCCGATAATCCGGAAGAGGGCCGCAAGCGCGTGCGTGAGTTGCGTAAATACGGCGCGCAGGTGATCAAGATTTGCGCCACAGGCGGGGTGTTTTCACGCAATACCGAACCGGGCCAGCAACAGATGAGCCTGAAAGAAATGAAGGCGATAGCGGATGAGGCGCATCAGTGGGGCTTGCGCGTGGCAGCGCATGCGCACGGCACCAACGGCATTAAGGATGCGATCCGCGCCGGTGTCGATACGATAGAGCACGCCAGCCTGATCGATGATGAAGGGATAGCGCTGGCCAAGAAGTATGGCGCGTGGCTGTCGATGGATATCTATAACACCGATTACACCCAGGCCGAAGGCAAGAAAAATGGCGTGCTGGAAGACAATTTGCGCAAAGACCGCGAGATTGCCGATATCCAGCGTGAAGGCTTTCGCCGCGCGCATGCTGCCGGGGTGAAGATGGTCTACGGCACCGATGCCGGGGTGCATCCGCACGGCGACAACGGCAAGCAATTTGCCACCATGGTGCGCTATGGCATGAGCCCGCTACAGGCGATCCAGTCCGCGACGATTAATGCGGCAGATGCCCTGTCAAGCAAAGACGTCGGCATTATCGAAGCGGGCCGTTATGCCGACCTGATTGCGGTGGCCGGCGACCCGACAAAAGAGGTGCGTTTGCTGGAGGCGGTGCCGGTCGTGATCAAGGGCGGTCAGGTCATCAAGCATCTGCAGAAGTAGATGGCCAGCAGCAACTCAGGATAAACCAAAAGCCATCACGCAATCCCTATGCGGCTTTCAGCTCGATATCGCGCCACGAGGCGCATGGGTGCTGCGTGTTCCTCGCTGGATATGCGTGAATATCCGTCATTTATTTCCTCACCTCTGGTGATTTTTTGTGCGGTAGCGTACTGAATCGTTTTATATTCGTTTATATGCTGGGCATTGAACGAAGGAGATGACGATGGACGCTCTAAATGAAATGCAGGTTGCCTGCACGGTGCTGGCAGCCGCGATGCGGCAGTACGGCTCTGCGATGCCTGCGAGTTTGCCATGCTGAAGGGCTTGAAGAGTTTGAGCGGGCTATGGTTGCGCAAGCTGGTACGCGCCACTAAAACGCAGCAGAATCAAGCCACAAAATTGTTCAAGGGTTTGCTGCTGGGCAAACCCTTGCAGCCGGTAACAAGCAAAAAAACAACAAGAATCAGGACGGCAATCAAGCCGAAAGCCAAGGGGAAACCGCAAGCGGCATCGCAGGCAAAACCGCAAGCAAAACCGCAAGCAAAACCGCACACGCCATCGCAGGCAATCTCGTCGCCACAGATCAAGCCGAAGACGGTCAGGCGGCATGGAACAACGCTGGTACGGAGCAGACCGCCGGGCAAGCTGCGTGATATCAAAAACGCCGCCAATCCAGCCGCAAATCTCAGCCCGGCGCTGCCCGGTAAATGGCTGGCATCGTATTATTCCTCCCTAACCGATGGCGGCATGCTGCCAGCGAAAAGAATGCGCTACTACCTGTATCTTCCTGATCAATTTCCCACGCAGCTGACGACGGCACAGCAGCAAGAAGACAAAACCTGGCCGCTGATCGTGATGCTGCATGGTTGTGAACAGACGGCGACACAATTTGCACAAGGTTCGCGCATGAACCAGCTCGCCGAGAAAAAAGCCTACGCGGTACTCTATCCGCAACAATCGCTGCGGGCGCACCCGAATCGTTGCTGGAAATGGTACGACAAGGCCACGCAACACGGTGGCGGCGACGTCAGCATGATCGTGGGGATGATAGAGAAAGTGGCGAAAAAATACCCGATCGACCGGACGCGTATCTATATTTGCGGTATTTCTGCCGGTGCTGCCATGGCCAATATCGTGGCGCTCAATCATCCGCGCCTGATTGCCGCAGTCGGATTGCATTCTGCGCCGGTGTTTGGCGCCGGACATAGCATGATCGGTGCCTTTGGCGTGATGCAGCATGGGGCACATCAGCGATTTGCCAGCGCGATCGCAGAAGTGCTGCACAAGTCGCCGGATTTTCCCTCCATGCCGACCCTGCTTATTCACGGGCAGGACGATAAGATTATCCGTCCTGTCAATCAGGCGCAATTGCAGCAGCAGGCATTGTTATTGAATCGCATGGGCCCCGAGTGCGCCACGCCTGTCACGACAAAAGCGGCTGGACGAGCAGATGCACGCAACCCGGCCAAGGCGTATCAGGTGCAGGATTTTTACCTGCGTAAAAAGCTGTTGTTAAGAGTCACCCAGATCAGCCATCTGGCGCATGCGTGGAGCGGTGGTGATGGCACGCTGACATTCAATTCCGCAGCGGGACCGGATGCCAGCAGCATGATGCTCGATTTTTTTGCCCGGCATCGCCGCATCAACACGCCCTTGCATGCATTTGACATCGGCGCGCCATTGCGCCAGCCGGCAATGGCGCTGAGCGGAGCAAGCTGATCCCGCTAGCAGGACGAGGCCTGAATCATCGCCCTGCCAGCACGCAACCCCCATGCGCCTTGCAGGCCAGTGTGGCTGGAAAAGCGCATGGATAGTGCGTCTCAGGTGTGCATCTCAGGCTTGCCGTTATTTATTTTAGCCAGCTCAGGGCGGCAATCTCTGTCGTTCAACGCCGGATGTGGCTCTTTTTGCGATGTGCCAGATGATTCGCGTTGCACCAGATTTCTTTGTGCAGCGACGACATCGCGATACCAAAATGCGCTTTCTTTCATCGTGCGTTTTTGCGTGGCGTAATCGACATAGATCAGGCCGAAACGTTTGGCGTAGCCTGAATTCCACTCAAAGTTATCGAGCAGGCTCCAGTAGAAGTACGCTTGCACATCCACCCCTTTTGCCATGGCATCGTGCATGGCCTCAAGATGCACGCGCACGTAGTTGATGCGCACCTCGTCGCTGACCTTGCCGTCTTTCATTTCATCCGCTACGGCCATGCCGTTTTCGGTGATGTAAATCGGCGGCAAGGCTGGATATTCCTGTCTCAATTGCAGCAGCAGATCGGTCAGGCCATCCGGATAAACCTCCCATCCCATATCGCTGAAACCTAATTTTCCTGCAGGTTTTTGGGGTGGGGTTTCTGTACTGACAAATGCACGGAAATAATAATTGACGCCCAGAAAATCGATAGGCTGCCGGATGTCATCCATGTCGCCGGGGTGCACCTCAAACTTGCTCAGATCCATTCTGGCAAGCGCTTTCTGCGGATAGTTGCCCTTGAAAATCGGGTCCATGAACCACTGTACCGAGCGTGCGTATTCCCACTCCGCCTCTGCCCGGTCTTCGGGTGAATCAGTCGCGGCTGTTGCCGGCCATTGGTTGAGGACTATCCCCAGTTTGGCCGCACCATCATCTGCGCCTAACACCGCGCGCATCGCCCGCATTGCCAGGCCATGCGACAGCAGCAAGTGGTGTGACACTTGCAATGCCAGTGCCGTATCGGCAACTCCGGGCGCAAACTGCGCATTACCGTAACCCAGGTTGGCCGTACACCACGGTTCATTGTGGGTGGCGATGGTGGCGATGCGCTTGCCGAAGCGACGCGCCACTTCTGCCGCGTACTCTGCGAAGCGGGCTGTGGTTTCGCGGTTGAGCCAGCCGCCCTGGTCTTGTAATCCCTGCGGCAAATCCCAGTGATACAGCGTGACATGGGCGGCAATATTTTTTTCAGCCAGCTTGTCTAATAACTTCGAATAGAATTCAAAACCCTTTTCATTCCAGGCACCGTACCCCAGCGCTTGCACGCGCGACCAGGAAATTGAAAAACGGTAGGCGTTGACGTTGAGCGAGGCGATCAGATCGACATCTTCCGCGTACTTGTGATAGTGGTCGCAGGCGACGTCGCCCGTGCTGCCGTCAATAATGGTGCCGGGGGTATGGGTAAAAGTATCCCAGATCGACGGGCCGCGGCCATCGACAGCGGCGGCACCTTCAATTTGATAGGCGCTGGTCGCCACGCCCCAGATAAAAGAGGAAGGAAACCTGGTCCCGGAAGTCTTGTTTTGCATAGATGAGAATGTGCTCAATCAGTAGTGGCGAGAGTGCTTGCTTCTTCACCACGATTTGTTTATGAATTTGCGTATGAAATCGTTTTCAAGAAGCCGTATTAAACGCTGCGAGCCTTTCTATGTCAAATGGAAATCGCAAATAATTGAAAAAATGCCGCTGTTTTTCGGTTGAAAGTGTGTTTTTAATACTTTTTGTCTGGTTTAACGGCTAAAATATTGTTCTGTGTTACTCTTTTGATGAAAAGGGTTTCATACAATGAAAAAATTGATTTACCGGGTTTGAAAAAAGGCAAAAACTGATGGACCATGAGACGAGAAATAATCCTGTAACTTTGCTTGATGTGGCCCGTGAGGCTGGCGTTTCGCCCAGCACGGTGTCGCGCATTCTCAATGGCACCGCCAAGGTTTCTGCCGATAAGCGCAAGGCAGTCGAGACCGCCATTGCAGAAATGCATTTTGAGCCGAATCAGCTGGCGCAGAACCTGAAAAAAGGCTGCTCAATGACCATCGGCATTGTGGTCCAGGATATCGCCAGCCCGTTTTTTGCTGAAACCTTGCGCGGTGTCGATGACGGACTCAAAGGGACCGGGTACGCATCCGTGATTGTCAGCGGGCACTGGAACGCGCAGGAAGAGACCGATCGCGTCAAGCTGCTGCTGGCGCGCAAGGTCGACGGCATGATTCTCCTGTCGGGCCGGATCGAGGATAGCGCCGTACTCAATTTTGCCAAACAGCGACCTATCGTCGCGACGGGGCGCGCCTTGCAAAGCGACACCGCAATCGGCTTTAAACTCGATAATGAATATGGCGCTTTGCTGGCGGTGCGCCATTTGATCGATATGGGTCATAGACGCATCGCTTTTGTGGCAGGCCCGGCAGATAATGCCGATTCATGTGAGCGGCTTGCCGGTTATCAGCGCGCGCTGGCAGAGGCTAACCTGGAGTTTGATCCGAATTTAGTCGTGGAAGGTGACCTGCACGAGGCCAGTGGCCTGGTCGCCATCAACCACTTGTTTGAAACCCGGCAGCAATTTAGTGCGGTGTTCGCCATCAATGACCAGACCGCCTATGGCGTGAGATTGAGCCTGTACCGCAAGGGCATCCGCGTACCAGACGATATTTCGCTAATCGGCTTCGATGATTTGCCCAGCTCCCTTTACACCACGCCGCCATTGACGACGATCCATCAGCCCTTGTACGACATGGGTCTGGTCGCTACCACGGCTTTGCTTGGCCTGATCAGCGGCAAAAAAGTGGATGTGACCATACCTTCATTGGAATTGATTGTCAGGGAAACGACGCGGCGGTTTCGCTAGCAGCAGGCCAGGCAGCCAGCTAGAGTTTGCGTTCCTCAAGCTGCCTGATCAGTCCTTCCTGCGCCACGCAGGCGACCAGTTTTCCGTCGCGGCTAAAGATATTGCCGCGATTGAGTCCGCGCGCATGTCCGGCCGTTGGGCTTTCGCAGGCATACAGCAACCATTCATCGACACGAAAATCGCGATAAAACCACATTGCATGATCAAGGCTGGCCATCACCATGCCGGGCTGGTAATAGGTGACGCCATGCGGCCGCATGGATGTGCCAAGCAAGTTGAAATCGGATGCATAGGCCAGCAGACATTTTTGCAGTGAAGGATTGTCCGGGACGCGGCCGTCAGCACGAAACCAGACATATTGAAGTGGCGCCTTCTTTTCGGGATGGTGCGGATCTACCGGGTCAATCGGACGTATATCGATGGCCAGGGCGCTGCTGAATTTCTCTTTAATCCCGGAGGAGATCAGTTCAGAGTCCGGATGGGTGCTGGTGATCATGCTTGCCAGTGACTCTGGTGGTGCCACATCAGGCATGGCGATCTGATGCTCGAAGCCTTCTTCATCGAGCTGAAAAGATGAGGACAGGATGAGGATGGCCTTGCCGCCCTGAGATGCAGTCACGCGGCGCACGCTGAAACTGTTGCCATCCCGAATGCGATCCACGTTGTAATCGATAGGTGCGCGCGGATCACCGCCACGGATGAAATACGCGTGCAGGGAATGCGCATTGCGTTGATCGCAGGTATTTCCCGCAGCTACCAGCGCCTGTCCGAGTATGTGTCCGCCAAATAAATTGCGGAAACCCAGATCCAGGCTCTGTCCGATGTAGTGATCGGGCTTGACGCAAGCGAGCTCGAAGGTGTTCAGCAACCGGCCCAGGGCGGTGTTTTCCCTGGGGGCTGAAATGGTGTGCGTGGTGTTGTCTTGCTGCATGGGTATCTCGGGTAGTGAACGGGTGGTTTGATGTGTGGGACGATGTAGTCACTGGTGCGCGCATTGCCACTTTGCTTCCATCAATCATAACAGTTCAATTGCCCGTGGCGTGCAATGTCCGGGGCTTGCCGGATGATTACCCGGCATTACCTCGCGACCTTGATTCAGGGCGGTGTTCGGTGGTAACAATAAAAGCCCGCTTGACGCTACCGGCATAGATGATTATATTACTGACTCGTGAGTAAGTTATTTGATTGTTGCTATGATGTCATGCCCTTTTAAACCCCGCTGGGAACGCCGCAAGGACGCCCGCCCTCAAGAATTGCTGGATGCTGCACTCGATCTGTTTGTCGAGCGCGGTTTTGCCGCGACCCGCCTCGATGATGTGGCACGTGCCGCCGGCGTGTCTAAGGGAACTTTGTATCTGTATTTCTGTAGCAAGGAAGAATTGTTCAAGGCGGTGGTGCGTGAATCAGTGGTACCTCATCTCGGTGAAGCCGAAGGTATGCTGGATCATTTCACCGGAGACAGCGCGCAATTGCTACGTGGCTTAATGACCACGTGGTGGGACAAGATCGGCAATACCAAATTATCGGGATTAACCAAACTGATGATGGCGGAGGCGGGTAATTTTCCGGATTTGGCGCGCTTTTATCAGGAAGAGGTGATAGACCGCGGTGAGAAATTGGTGACCAAGATGCTCGAGCGTGGGATAGCACGGGGCGAGATACGTCCGGTGGATTTAGAAATCGCGCCGCGCATCTTGATTGCCCCTATGCTGATGATGATGCTGTGGAAGCATTCTGAAGGTGTCTGCCAGATCGCTCCCGATCAATTGGGCGTGTATCTTGAGCAATTTATCGATATGGCACTACATGGTTTGCTGATCAAAGCTCCTTTGTGAGCGGTATGGATTTGCAAAATTCAATGACATAGTGGTAGCCCGTATTTTTGCCTATGCAAAAGACGGGCTTTTTTTGGATGGATCAGCATGGTAAAGCGTCGTGGAATCTGGATAGTTGTCGTCCTTCTTGTGGTTGTCATCGCCGTGGTCATCGCGAAGAAAAAATCGGCAGAGTCACAGTCATCATCGGTTAAGGGGCCGCCGGTAGCGACGGTGCCGCAGACACTGGAATTTTTGCCCGGCGATGTCGTGACCGTCACTTCTGCGGAGGTGCAAAAAAGGCTGACGCTGTCCGGCGCGTTGCGCGCAGTCAATCAGGCGGCAGTGAAGGCGAAACTCGCTGGCGATGTGCGTGAAGTGCTGGTGCGTGAAGGCGAGGCAGTGCAGCTTGGCCAGGTGCTGGTGAAGATGGATACTGCGGACTATGAAGCCCGGCTTGCCCAGGCGCGCGGCAGCTTGGCCGCCGCCCAGGGGCAACTCGATATCGCCCGCCAGTCCCGCGACAATAACAAATCCCTGCTGGATAAAAATTTCATTTCCAAGAACGCCTACGATAACAGCAGCAACCAATTAGCCATCGCCGCCGCCAATGTCGCTTCGGCCAACGGCGTCCTGGAGGTCGCGCAAAAGGCATTGGCGGACACCGTCATTCGCGCTCCGATCGCTGGCCTCATCAGTACTCGCAACGTGCAGCCTGGCGAGAAAATATCTCCTGATAACCGGCTGTTCGATATGGTTGACTTGCGTGTGCTGGAGATGGAAGCGCCGGTGCCGACCCAGGATATTGCGCGGATTAAAATCGGCCAGCAGGTACAAATCAACATTGAAGGTGTGACGGGAGCCGTCAGCGGTCAGGTGAGTCGTATTAACCCCGCCACTACCGCAGGCTCACGCTCGATCATGGCTTATATTCAAGTCGTCAATCAGGATGGCGTGCTGCGTGCCGGAATGTTCGCCGAAGCGCAACTGGTCATAGAGAAAAAATCCGCTGTCCTCAATATTCCCCTGACGGCGGTTCGCTACGATGATGGCAAGGCTTTCGTGTACACGATAGAAAAACAGCTGCTGCAGAAAAACGCAGTCACGCTGGGTTTGCAGGGCGACAGCAATGGCGTCGCGGTAGTCGAAATATTGTCTGGTGTGACAAAAGACAGCAAGGTGATCAAGACCAATCTGGGCAATCTGCGCGCGGGCATGCCGGTGAAACTGGTACCTTCAAACCAGCCAGCGGACAAGGCCTAAGCCATGTGGTTCACACGTATCAGTATCGGTAACCCGGTCATGGCGACCATGATGATGGTGGCTTTCGTCGTGCTCGGCCTGTTTTCCTATAAGCGGCTGCGCGTCGATCAGTTTCCGGACATTACTTTTCCGGTGGTCGTGATTCAGACTGATTATCCGGGCGCAGCGCCGGAGACCATCGAGTCCGACATCACGCGCAAGGTCGAAGAGGCGGTCAACACGATCAATGGCATCAGCGCGCTGACGTCACGTTCGTATGAAGGCACGTCCGTGGTCATCATGGAATTTGATCTGACGATAGATCCGGCGCAAGCCGCGCAGGATGTGCGCGAGAAAGTCGCGCTGGTTAAATCGAAATTTCGCAAGGAAGTGAAAGAGCCGCGTGTCTCACGTTACGACCCGGCTGATAAACCGGTTTTTTCTGTCTCCGTCACCAATGACGACAAGATCCAAAAGCGTGATTTTCGTGAACTCTCCACGATTGCCGATCAACTGGTGAAGAAGCGTCTGGAGAACGTGCGCGGGGTGGGTTCCGTGACTCTGGTAGGTGGCGTCAAGCGCGAGATTAAAATTTATCTGAAGCCAAATGAAATGGAAGCCCTGGGTCTCGGCGTTGACCAGGTCATCAATGCGCTGCGCAACGAGAATCAGGAATTGCCTACCGGCGCGATCCGTTCTCTGGACAATGAAAAAGTGGTGCAGATCCAGGGACGTGTGAAAGATCCGCAGGATTTCGGCCGCATTATTGTGGCAAAACGTGGCGGCCAGCCGGTGTTGCTGTCACAGGTGGCCAGCGTAGTGGATGGCCAGGAAGAACAGGAGAGTCTGGCGCTGCATAACGGCCAGCGTACCGTGGCACTGGATGTCTTGAAGGCGCAGGGGCAGAACACCATAGAAGTGGCGGATGGCATCACCGCAGCCTTGGCTACCATTGAGCCGCAACTTAAAGCGCAGTATCCCGGTCTGAAAGTGCAGGTAATTAAGGACGGCTCGCGTCAGATACGCGTTGGGGTTGAAAACGTGCGCAAGACCTTGATCGAAGGCGCTGCGCTCACCATCCTGATTGTGTTCTTGTTTCTCAATTCCTGGCGCTCCACGGTGATTACCGGCCTGACCTTGCCGGTTGCATTGATAGGTACTTTTTTGTTCATGGATATGTTTGGTTTTACCATCAACATGATTACGTTGATGGCGCTGTCCTTGTGCGTGGGTTTGCTGATCGACGATGCGATTGTAGTGCGCGAAAACATCGTGCGTCATGCCGGCATGAAGGTCGATGGCAAGTTCAAGGATCATCGCACCGCCGCGCTGGAAGGTACGGCCGAAATTGGCCTGGCTGTGCTGGCCACCACATTCTCTATCGTCGCCGTATTTTTGCCGGTGGGTTTCATGGGCGGTATCATCGGTCGCTTCTTCCATCAGTTCGGCATTACGGTCACGGCAGCGGTGCTGATATCGATGTTTGTCTCGTTCACGCTGGACCCTATGCTGTCTGCAATCTGGCCCGATCCCGATGCGCATGGGCATGACGATGGTGAAAATAGCGATGCGCCGCGTAAAGGGATTTATGCCAATACCATCGGGCGCGTGCTGGAGCAGTTTGAACGCGGCGTGCAATGGTTTTCGCGGCTGTATCAAGTGATGTTGCGCTGGTCGCTCAAGCATCGCATCAAGACGCTGCTGATCGCTTTGTTCACCTTTGTGGCAGGCTTGATGATTCCTGCCAGCGGGCTGATCGGTTCTGAATTTGTACCGCAGGCCGATTATTCCGAGACCGGCGTCACCTTTTACACCCCGGTTGGCTCTTCTTTGGAGCTGACCGAAACCAAGGTGCATCAGGTCGAGGCCGTGCTGAGGGAATTTCCTGAAGTGCTCGATACCTACAGCACCGTCAATACGGGTTCGGCGCAAGGCAAGAATTATGTCACCACCTTCGTCCGGCTTGTGCCACGCAAGGAAAGAGCGCGCAGCACTTCGCAGATGGCGATCCCGCTGCGTAATCGCCTGACGCAAGTGGCGGGCATTACCGTTACCCACATCGGCGCCCTCGATGGCGTTGGCGGCGACAACAAGCAGTTACGCTTGAGCTTGCAAGGTGCAGATCTGGCTCAGTTGGCCATATTGTCCGAAGAGGCCCAAAGACGCCTGCTTGCCATCCCCGGCCTGGTCGATCTGGATTCCAGTCTGAAGGCGCAGAAGCCTACCATTTCTGTCACTCCAAAGCGTGATATCGGCGCCGATCTTGGCGTCGGTGTGGCGCAAATTGGAGCCGCACTGCGGCCCTTGCTGGCAGGTGAAGCGGCCACCACCTGGCGGGCGCCGGATGATGAAAATTATGACGTCTCGGTGCGCCTGGCGCCAAGTGACAGAAATAATGCCGATGATTTATCGCGGCTGATGCTCGCCAGCTCACAAACCAATGCAGACGGCTCACCGAAGATGGTGCCGCTGCGCCAGGTCGCCGACATCAAGACCGCTACCGGCGCCAACCAGATCAACCGGCGCGACCTGACCCGTGAAGTCGAATTGTCGGCCAACGTGGTCGGGCGTTCTGCCGGTGAAGTCAGTGCCGACGTGAAGAAAGTGCTGGAATCCATGCAATGGCAACCGGGTTATCGCTTCAAGATGGGCGGTGCGACCAAGAACATGAGCGAATCTTTTGGTTATGCCTTGTCGGCCCTGGCCCTGGCGGTGATTTTCATTTACATGATTCTGGCGTCGCAGTTTGCCAGCTTCCTGCAGCCTATCGCGATCATGTCGGCGTTGCCGATGACCCTGATCGGCGTATTCCTGGCGCTGATGTTTTTCCGTTCCACCTTGAATATATTTTCCATTATCGGTTTTATCATGCTGATGGGGCTGGTGACCAAGAATGCCATTTTGCTGGTAGATTTTGCCAATCAGACCAGAAAACAAGGGTTTGAGCGCACCGAAGCCTTGTTGGAAGCGGCCCATGTCCGTTTGCGGCCTATCTTAATGACAACGTTGGCCATGGTGTTTGGCATGGTGCCGCTGGCATTTGCCCTGACTGAAGGTTCTGAACAGCGTGCGCCTATGGGACAGGCGGTGATCGGCGGAATTATTACGTCTTCCTTGCTTACTCTGGTGGTTGTGCCGGTAATTTATACTTATCTGGATGATCTGGGTCAGTGGTTCAAACGAAAAATGGCGGGAAAAAATTCAAACCCATGACGCCCTTTGATAAAATGCTGGTTCTTTGTCAAATTGAACCATACCGTCTTACCCCAACCGAGTAATCAAAATGAATATCGAACAAGCCCGTTTCAACATGATAGAACAGCAAATCCGTCCTTGGAATGTCGGTGACCAGGAGGTATTGGCATTGTTGGCCCTGGTAAAGCGTGAGAATTTTTTCCCGGAAAATCAAAAGAGCCTGGCTTTTTTTGATACCGAGCTGCCTTTGCCAGGCGGGGCGCACGCACTCAGCCCCAAGATCGAGGCGCACATTGTGCAAGCAGTGGCGGCCAAAAAACAAGAAACTGTTTTGGTCATTGGTGCCGGTAGCGGTTATTTGGCGGCCTTGCTGGCACATCAGGCAAGACATGTGACAGTCATGGAAGCCAATCCTGAAATCAAAGCGATGGCTGAAACACATCTGCGTGAGAACCACGTGACGAACGTGGACGTGCAATGGGGCGACGCCTTAACGGCAAAACATATCAACGCATTTGATGTGATCGTCGTCAATGGTTCCTTGGAGGTGCTGCCGGATGAATTGCAAAAGCAATTGACCAACGGCGGCAGACTGTTTGTGATCGTCGGTAAAGCGCCGGTGATGGAGGCGCAGCTCATCACCCGCGAATCCGAATTATTTTTCAATACCATTAATTTATTTGAGACTTCAGTGCAGCGCCTGTCGCAGGCAGCACCGGCGTCGACATTTACTTTTTAACCGAGAATTTCCATTAGGATTTGAGATGATGACGGATGCACTTTTCGAGGCAGTTTTGGCGTGAATGAGGCGCTCATGGCTAGCCATGAGCAACGAAGAACGGCAAAAATGACTGAAAATGCGCCGTCAGCGCTCAAATAGCACCTCTGGTGCGTCTAATCGAAAATCTCGGTTTAAGAGTCAGACTGGTAACGCTGGATCGGCACAATATCGGCACAATGTCAGATCAACGCAGGGAGAAGTACATGCAACACATCACCGCGCCAGAATTGGCGGCATGGCTAGGCGATACGACAAAGAATCCGCCTTTATTATTGGATGTCCGGGAACCTTGGGAACATGAGACCTGTCATATTCCCCATGTTGTGCTAATGCCTATGCAAACGGTGCCGGTTCGCCTGCAGGAACTTGATCCGGAAGCCGTGATAGTGTGTATTTGTCATCATGGCGGGCGTAGCATGCAAGTGGCAAATTTTCTTGAACGTAACGGTTTTGCCCACGTCATTAACTTCACCGGTGGCGTGCATGCTTGGGCGCAGCAGGTTGATCATTCGATGCCGACGTATTAAATTTTGCTGTTTTGGTCTTAATGACGCAGCACTTTAGAACTTAAATTATTTTTCTTTCGGAGCTATTCATGGCAAATTCTTTGCTACATCCTTTGCGAAATTCCATCCTTGCCACGCTGATTGCCAGCGCCTTTCTGTCCTTGAATGCAGGTGCAAGTGACTTGCTGCAAATTTACAAAGATGCCGTGGCCAACGATGCGCAATTTGGTAGCGCCCGCGCTGCCAATGTCGCGGGTCAGGAGCGCTCAGTGCAGGGCCGTGCCGGCTTGATGCCTTCTATCGGTCTGAGCGGTAGCAATACGCAGACTAAGATTGATTCTGAGCCCGATCTTGGCCGTAGCGCCAACTTCACCACTAACTCCAATACCTATTCACTGGCCTTGTCGCAGCCGCTATTTCGCTGGGCCAATTGGCAGCAATATGAACAAGGTAAATTGTCGGTAGTGGTGGCCGATGCGCAATTTGCACAGGCACAGGAAGATCTGATCGTCAGAGTGAGCCAGGCTTATTTTGATGTCCTTGCCGCGCAGGACACCTTAAAGACGCTGCAAGCGCAAAAGGTCGCTACTTCGGAACAACTCGCCTCCGCCAAACGCAATTTTGAAGTCGGCACCTCGACCATTACCGACAGCCACGAAGCGCAATCACGTTACGACCTGATCATTGCTCAAGAGCTTGCAGGCGAGGGTGATTTGGCGATCAAGCGCGCTGCGTTGCAACAGATTATCGGAAGAGATGCCGGTGATCTGGCATCGCTGAAAGCGGGCATTCAAGTCAGCCCGCCGCAACCTGCGCAGATGGCTGACTGGGTTAGCTCTGCCGAGAAGCAAAATTTTAACGTCGTTGCATCGCAGGTCGCGGTAGAAATAGCAAAGCGTGATATTTCCCGGAACCGTGCCGGTCATTATCCGACCGTTGATCTGATCGCCAGTACAGGACGCACAGCGACTGGTGGCCAATCCTTGAGCGGCACCGGAACAAGTAAAGCCAACACAATAGGTGTGCAATGGAATATTCCGATTTTTTCCGGCTTTGCTGTTGATAGTCGCGTCCGCGAATCGATCGCGCTCGAAGACAAGGCAAGAAATGATCTCGAAACCGCCCGTCGTGCTGCCGCACAAGGATCGAGACAAGCCTATGTCGGTGTCACCAGTGGTCTGGCACAGATCAAGGCTTTGGAAGCGGCCGAGATTTCCAGTCAGTCTGCGCTGGATTCGAATAAATTGGGTTATCAGGTTGGCGTACGTATCAATATCGACGTGTTGAATGCACAGCAGCAGTTGTCCACCACGCGTCAGAATCTGGCAAAAGCACGCTACGATGCGATCATGAATGGCCTGCGCCTGAAGTCTGCCGCCGGCATCTTGAAAGAACAGGATCTGTCTGAAGTGAATGCACTGCTGCAGAACTGATACCGTTCTTTGCAATAAAAAAAGCCCGCAAATTTTGCGGGCTTTTTTATTGCTCGATACGATGCGATTGCGCCAGCAGCAGATCTACTAACTTGTGCAAGCCATCGGTCAGGGCCTGCACCGAACCTTGCATGTCCCAGTTGTCATCGCCGATATTAACCAGGTTGGAGATGGCGCGCAGTTCGAGAAAACCTTGATTTTCCTGCAGGCAGACATGGAAAAAAGCCGCGCCTTCCATGTTCTCGATATCGACATTTTGCGTATCGACAAACGGTGCCATCGCCGCATTGAGCGACATACCGCGGGCCAGGCTGAATGGGGCATCGTCTGGCAAGTGCGGGCAGCTTAAGGTATGGCGACGGGCAAAATCCATCTCTAGCGGAAGATGCGCCAGATGAATAAAACCCCCAGGTGTAAAAAAACCCAGATCGCCTTCCACTTCAGTCTCTACCAGTACCACCTCGCCTATCTTGAATGGTGCGTGCGGGAACACGCCGGCAATGCCCGCGAGGATCACTATGTCAGGTTGATCGTGCGCGATCGCCTTGATCGTTGCGACCGCGGTGGCGGTGAGTCCGACGCCGGAAATGCGCACGCTCACATCATCACGTGTGAATAAACTGGCTTCGGTTTGAGTGGGGAAGAGAACGGTGATTTTCATAAATCCATCTTATCTGTAGCGTGAGTCAGTCCATAACGCTGAAAAATAAAAAAACAAAATAGGGCAGGCCCACCACGCAATCCCCATGCGGTCTGCAGGCCGGCATGGCTGCAAAGGCGCATGAACAGTGCGTGGTGGGCCTGCCACTAAATAAAATTTACCTAGCTAAGTAACAAAATGAGTTGCTGAACTGGGTGGCATCGCTGGAAAGCACCTTAAAAAGTAGCCCTGACACCAGCAATTAATCCGCGCATCGGTTGCGGAACGGTTTCTTTCAGTACCGAAGTGGCCAGGCGTATGTCTTGATTCAACAAATTCTTGGCCTGAATGAACCAGGTTAATTGGCTTTTCATATACGGATGCGAATAGGCAACGCTAAGATCAACTTTGGTGAATGCGGGTGTCGCATACGTTTCAAAGGTGGCTAAGCGATCCTGATTTTGCGCATGGATCACATTGAGGTTGGTGCGCCAGCCTGATTGCTTATAGCCGATTTCCAAGCCAAGACGGTTAGCCGGCTGCAGTGGCAGATTGCCCAGATCATCTAGGCTGCCGCGAGAAGTGTCGGCAAAACCACGCAGAGACAGTCCCTCGCCATGCTGATTGTAGCTGACCTCCGCCTCGCCACCGCGGATAGTGGCGGATGCCTGCGACCAGTTGCGTTGGGTAAATTCAGCCAGCGGGTCAGGCACGCCTTCCTCATCAAGCGTGACACCGTTGGTGTTGCCATAGACGTAGTTATTCACCTTGTTGAGGAAGGCATTGATTTTCCACCGTATCGGCCCGCTAGTTTTTTGCAAGCTCAACTCCAGATTGCGTGATTTTTCGATCTTGAGTTGCGTGTTGCCGATGTCAAAGGTCGCAGTCGATTCATGCGGCCCGTTTGAATATAGCTCTTCGGTAGTCGGCGCACGTTGCGCCACTGAAAAGCTGGCACCTAAACCATAGCCTGTCATGACCGGCCACAATGCGCCAACCGATGCCGAGGTCAGGGTGAATTCGCGACCTGGCAAGAGATTGCTTGCTTCAGGGGTGCGATTGATGCGTTCAACCCGCGCTCCCGCACTGCCAAGCAGCTCTCCAAAGCTGCGCTGTTCAACAAAAAACGCTGCGATGGATGTCGATTTGGTGGTTGGCACGGTATCAGAACGCCCGGTACTGGCAGACAAGGCCGAGAAGCGCGTGTTCTCGGTTTGCAGGCCCCAACTGCCTTCCCAGCCTGACCAATCGAGATGCGACAGCGTCAGTCGCGTCTCCGTCGAGCGGTTGGCAAAATCGGTGATCGGCGTTCCATCTTCCTGCTTTTCTGTGTGTTTGTAATCGCTGGAGGCAAGCTTGAATTTGAGACTGTCAAAACCAGCGAATGGCGCTTTGATTGCGCCATCGAGATCAAAGCGATTTTGTTTCAAATCGATGAATGATTTTTCAGCCGTAGGGATGCCGTAGCGGTCATCCATGGTTTGCGCTGCTATCCCAACGTGCCCCCATGCTTTGATCAGCGATGCGCCAACGCCCACGCTGGATTCGCGGGTAAAACTGGATGGCAAGTGACCGCTGATAGATTCCGGATTGCCACGTTCCGTTGATCCCGGGATCTTGTAGTTACCGGTATCACGCGTATTGCCGTCGACATGCAATCCTATGTCGCCACTTGACCCATCAACAAAAAACGACAGGCTCTTTTCCTGGTTGACGGAACCAAAACGCACTTCGGCCTCGCCATTCAATTCCTTGCTCAATGTAGTTGGAATGCGCCCGTCAACCACGTTGACCAAGCCACCGATAGCACCGCTACCGTAAAGCAAGGCGGCCGGGCCACGCAGAATCTCGATCTGCTGTGCAGTCGCGCTTTCGCTGGCGACAGCATGATCATTGGATAGGCTGGAGACGTCCGCGACCGCCATGCCGTTTTGCAAAATCTTGACGCGCGGACCTTCCAGTCCCCGAATGATGGGGCGGGATGCGCCGGCACCAAAGCCAGAGGCGGTGACACCGAGTTCGCTGCCTAATGTTTCGCCCAGTGAGCTGCCGAGCTTGTTACGCAAGTCGGGGCCGGACAAGATCGTGGCGGGGGTGAGGACTTGCATGCTTTCATCTTTTCCCAGCGGATTGGCCGTTACTGTGACGGTATTTATTGTCGTAGAAGGGGATGTCTGCGCATGGGCTGAGACCATGAGCGTTGTCGATAAAGTGGCGAGTGCAGATAAGATGGTACGGTGTAATAAAGTACGTTGAAAATACATAACAATTCCTGAAAAATATGACAAATGGCGCCGGATAAATCACGGCAGACTGTTTCATAATGACCCGTCTCGGGTCGCGCTAGAAAGCGTCAGAAAATGGCGGGGCGCGCGAAGAAAAATAGACCTGTGGTTGAGCAAGCCATGTTTTATTTGCCGCAAATAAAGCAAGAGCATCACGTGTTGAGGTATCTGGCAGCACCGCTTGTCCGTCATGCAGACACTCAACGAGCGTGCTGGCATCGAATAGCGTGCAAGAATGCTGAGGACTCTCGCCATTGTAAAAAATACCGATGACTGCATCGGTATTGTTGCGCAGAGAGGGCGCTTGGACATTGATCCAGCCGGAGTGATAAACGCGATGCGCGAGGCCAGATAGCTGAGACAAGAGCAATGCTGGCATGCATAGCCAGATCAGTATTGCTACTGCACGGTGGTGAATTGTTCGCACTGATCAGTCCGTATCAGTGCTCATGCCGTTTGCACGCACTTTGATGGCGAGCGCTCAAAGCGGCGAAAGACGATGCGCTTAGCGCCATCGCTTTTGTTAGATAGTTAAACATGATGTTCCCCGTAATGCAGAAATAAAACCAAACCCTGGCTTTTGGGCAAGGATTTAATATTGGCTTACTTTGTTTCTAGGCAATGATTGGGGGCGCGCGGGAATGGAAGACGCAAACCGTTTTCAGAAAATGAAACTGAGTTGATCTGCTTAGTGGGATATCGACAGCAACAGGCGTTACTGCAAGGGTAATTGGGTCGGTGCGCACTGCTGAGCCAACTTGTGCAAAGGCAATGCATTGCTCGCAAGCAAGTTCGGCAGGTAGATGGCTATTTTTTACATTGCTGAAATTGGCGTTCGACAAATGAGAAATTGCGTGTGCATAGCCAACTTGCTGCATGAACAGCAGCAAAAATACCAAAAATAATGACACTAATGGGCGTCGGGTTTGCACGTTAAAAATAGCGAATGAGTCGGATTCAGGGAGGCCAATTGTAAAGGATTGCAGCGCTCTGTACAAACCTTAGATATTTTTAAAAATGTTACCTGTCAACGTTGACATTCACATGCGCGTATCTCACTGCGGATGCGGCGCGCTAGGTTGTTCATCCTGTAAATATAGCGGTACCAGCTGGGCGATCAGCATACCAATCAACATTAAGGCACAACCTAACATGGCACGTGAGGAGAGTGTTTCTCCGAGTACCAGCCAGGCAGCCAGTGCAGCAAATACCGACTCCATGCTAAAGATAATGGCGGCATGGGAGGGAATGGCATTTCTCTGCGCCACTACCTGCAAGGTATAGCCAAGGCCAACCGAGAGCACTCCACCGTACAAAATGGCAGGCACCGCCTGACTGACGTTTTGTGCAGACATATCCTCAAAAATCAGTGATAGCAGCAGGCAGACAACGCCGCAGACAAAAAATTGCACGATGGATAAACGGATAGGGTCGTGGCGTTGCGACAGGACCGACAACAACAACACATGAGCAGCCCAGGCGAAGGTGCCGATCAATTGCATCCAGTCTCCCTTGGCGATGCTGAAGTCACCCTTCACACTTAAAAAATAAGTACCCAGCACCGCCAGAAAAACCCCCAGCCAAGTAGATGGATGCATCTTGTGACGTAAAAAAATACCAATAATCGGTACGATAATGACGTACAGGCCAGTGATAAAGCCTGCATTGGCAATCGAGGTAAATTGCAGTCCAACTTGTTGCATATTAATGCCAACGGCAATGATCAGGCCAAGCAGTGCGCCATCGCGCCATAAGCTCTCGGTAGAACCATTTTCTGCGTGGCCCCGGAAATAAACCAGAGGCAATAACAGTAGTGCTCCCAAAATAAAACGTGAGGCCGAGTAGAAAAAAGGACCGACCGCATCCATGCCCAAGCGCTGCGCAACAAAGGTAGAACCCCAGATCATGGCGATGAACAACATTAAAAGATCGGCACGAAAACTCTGGCGGGTCATAGGGGTACTTTCTGATTTTTTTATTGAGACGTGATTATCCTTGATTCGGTGCCGGAGGAACACTACAGCACACGGGAAAAATGCAGAAAGTCAGCACTTAGAATCTTCAACGTGTTTGACTGTCTCTATTGTCGATATCGTGTTATGCCGCTGCTGATTGTTCTCTCAACGCCGATTGCGCCGCTATCCGGTAGCCCATGGCACGATAACCGCGCTGGCGTTTGTCCCACATGCGTAGCAGCGTCGGGTGGCCGGTGTCGACGCAATCAATGATGCGTACGTCAGTCTTGGTAGCGTGTTCGCGGTGCAGGCGACCAGCATATTGTTGCTGCTGGCATGCGCCATGCAATGCCAGGCGCTTCAAGTAAGGTGGTTAAGCGCAGATTTTCTGCCTGCAGATCTGCCAACGTGATTAGCTTATCCATCGATCCCATGCTCAGCCACCAATATATCCATAATTAGACGTTATTTTGTACTGACTTGTAGATAAAGTGAGTGCCAATACCTCAAGAATTTCGTTGAAATTTTAAGTTAAATCAGGAAGCGCAAACGCAATAAGCCACTGACGAATCAGTGGCTTAGCGTAATAATGGTGGGTCGGCGGGAATCGAAAATGACGTCAGACATGGTTCTCCGGTGTTCATGCCTTAATTTACTACGATAGTCACTACATTTGGTTGGTGGTGTTGCGATTTGTCCTTTGAGTAACAAAGAGTATTTGTTGTAATACGCACCAGATTATGTAATTTCTAGGCCGTACATTTTATGGTTTTCGCAATATTTGACATGTTAATACGCACCTAGAAAATGTCGAAAAATCTTACATTTTTTTAATTGGTTGCAAATTTTTTATGTAAGCATCTGATTTATATTACTAATTTTTTTGGCATGATATTTGCTGCTGTTATTGTTGAAGCACTTCTAAAACAATTTTAAGGAGCAAAAATGAAGAAAATTATTAATGCGTTATTATTTTCGGCTACAGCATTGCTGGCGATAGCTGGAACACAAGCTCAAGCAGGCTTAGTCGATTTCGAAGCTGACACTTTAGGAAGTAAAGCAAATGGTTTCATTTCTGGAGGTGTGACATTTAGCGATACGAATGGCAGTGGATTAAATGTAATGAATGGCTTGCCGACTGAGTGCGCATCTGCAAGCAATCACTGTTTGGCCAATTTTGGTGATGATACTGGCGGTTTGCGCATGGATTTTTTTGCAAATATGGCATCGATGTCATTAGATTTTGGAAATGATAACCTTGGTTTTATTGCGGTAGATGGTTTGGCTTATCTTCAGTTATTTATGAATAATGTTTTGGTTGGTGAAGCCAGTGTGGTAGTCAACCTTGACGACATCATGAATCAGACTATTTCGTACACTGGACTTGCTTTTAACAGCGCAATTTTTACCTACACCGATGCTAATAAAAATCCAGTCGGTTTGATTGAAGTTGTGGATAATATTAATTACAAGTCAAATGAGGTGCCGGAGCCAACATCAATCGCATTGTTAGGTTTAGGCATGTTAGGCTTCGCAGCAGCACGTCGCCGCAAGCAATAATTAATTTGTTGAACTGACATAACCCCGCTACGGCGGGGTTTGTCATTTGTGGGCTGTGAAAATATTGACTCGCCTCGCGCGTGCGCGCGCACAACAGCATGAGTCGAATTAATTCCTTGGCGTTTTGTGTGTTTAGAGTAAATAAGCGCTTTACAGTCGGTGTCCGGTCTAAATCGCGTCGACTTTTTACCTCCCCCGCCTCTCTATCTATGCATTAACCAATAGAGAGCTAGCGCCAACACGTTGCAAAAAGCCTGCCACCCTGATATTAAACGCGCCATCGATCTTTGCATCAATCACTTCCATGCGTTCATGCAAGCGTTCAAACGTTCGCCAGTGCATTCCTTTGGGTTTGCCTTCCCCATCTCTCAGTTTCTTTTGTAATCGGCTGTACGCTCATTGATTGCGCCCCATTGGGTCTAGTGCTTGGGAGTGGTAGCGCAGGCGTTGGCAGGTGCGGCAGGCGAAGTGGCCGTTGCGTAGAAATAGTTTCGCCTTGCTGCCACAACAGCGCGGGCTGATAAACCAAGTACGCTTGCCGCCGTAGTTGCAATCGCTGGTCGCTAGGTTAATTGCGTAGGTGCGGGTAGTTGCCAAGACTGATGGTCTTGCGCTTGCGGCCAAGGGTGTAATTTAATTGCCAAGTTCTACCGCCGCCCTTAACTGCGAGTAATAGAACTAAGCCACCACCATCATCTAGGCATTGCTTCCCGTTAATGTTGTCGGTAGTGGGTTTGAGTGACCGCAATGTCGTGCCTGATATTTTATGCAGCGCCATTGTAGTGACTCCCGATGTAGTGACTCGGTTTTTTGCAGTCACTACTTAACGGTAGTCGTGCTTGGGCAATAAAAAAGCCCCCGCCCTATGAAAGGGTGGAGGCTTTAGCGTTACTTTGCCATGGTTAGGCAGTTATTTGGTGGAGTCGGCGGGAATCGAACCCGCGTCCAGAAGCACTCTACAGACAGTTCTACATACTTAGTGCTGTTATTTAATTTAACCCTCACGACGCGAACGCACACGCTGCGCAAAGACGAGTTACCTATTATTTAATCCTGAGCCAAGTAACCCGGCCTAAGACGATTCCCTATGAATGACTCTACTGCTGTTGCCAGCCCGCCCTAGGGAAGAGACGGTGTAGAGTTAGCAAGCAATTAAGCTGCTAATGCGTACGAGTTATCGTTTGCAGTTATATATTTCTGATTGTATTTACGAGGTAGTCAGGCCTCGGTATGCCCTGCGCTGCTTTGCAACCCCTGTCGAAACCTGGTCGACCCCAAAGCGGTACTAAGTATACTCCAATAATTGGGGTGATGTCCTTTAGTTTCAAGAGCCTGCTGTTTGTAAATGTTTGGCGCTGATGAGTTCCAGCAATCCTAAAGGCGTGTCAGATATAGCGCTGGCTTTCCATAGGGTTGGTTCTGTCGTGCCACAATAGCCCCAGGCAGCTGCGATTGTTTGCATGCCGGCTGCTTGCCCTGCCTGAATGTCACGTAGATCGTCCCCTATATACCAACAATGCTGCGGCTTGATTTGAATGCGCCGTGCTGCTTCTAGTAGCGGTTCTGGATGAGGCTTTGCATGTGCGGTGGTATCTCCAGAGATGATGCACGCAGCTTCTTGTAACCCCAATAACGGAATAAGTGGATCAGTGAAGCGCGCTGCTTTGTTGGTGACAATGCCCCAAGGTAAGCCGAGATTGTTGATTCCTTCGAGTAATGCTGTTACATGCTTGAATAGATGACTTCGTTCTGCAATGGCAGATTCATAATTATTCAAAAATTCGATACGCATGGTTTCGTATTCAGAATGTTCTGGTGTGATATTGAATCCTGCTGCGAGTAAGCCGCGGGCACCTGCTGAAGCAAAGGGGCGTAGACTTAAATAGGGCGCAGACGGCATATTGCGTTGGTTGCGCATAAGATTAACCGCAGCAGCTAAATCGGGTGCCGTGTCGGCGAGTGTGCCGTCGAGGTCGAAAAGTATTGCTTGTGGGACTTGCATAAATGGGATGTCGAAGTGATTTCACAGTGGGATGGCACCGTGGAATTACATTGTAAATGATTATGATGGGCGAACGCAGGCAACTAGATAGTTGACGCTGGTATCTTGGTTTAATGAATAGATTTTGGTGAGTGGGTTGTAACTCATGCCTCGAATCGATTCAATGGTCAGGCCAGCATTACGGATATCCTGGGATAGTTCGGCAGGTTTGATAAATTTTGCATAATCATGGGTGCCTTTTGGGAGCATTTGTAAAAGGTATTCTGCACCAATGATGGCGAAAAGATAAGATTTTGCATTGCGGTTCAAGGTCGAGAAAAATACATGCCCGCCCGGTTTTACAAGTGAATGGCATGCGCGAATAATTGATGCCGGATCTGGTACATGCTCCAACATCTCCATGCAGGTGACAATATCGTATTGTGCAGCTTCTTGAATCGCCATTTCTTCGGCTGCGATTTTTTTGTATCGTACGCTGATGCCGGATTCCAGTCCGTGTAAATCGGCCACTTTAAGTGCTTTGTCAGACAGGTCTATCCCTGTGACGTTTGCCCCTTTTTTTGCCATGGATTCTGCTAAGATACCTCCGCCGCATCCAATATCGATGACATTTTTACCTGCTAAAGAGGCGCGGTTGTTAATCCATTCTAAGCGTAGGGGGTTGATTTCGTGTAATGGGCGAAATTCAGAGGTTGGATCCCACCATCGATGGGCTAGGTCACTGAATTTCTGGATTTCTAATGGGTCGGCGTTCAGTGGGTTCATAATTGTTCGTGACGTGATGCGGCGGTGATTTGAAGTGGCTATTTTAGGATACTTGGTCTTTAACCGCCAATAAAAAAACCCCGTCTCAGCGGGGTTTTTTTATTTAACTAGTCTATTGCAGACTAGACTTTGTATTACTTCAGATTGCGTGTGCCAACTACTTCGATTTCAACACGACGGTTTTGAGCGCGGCCATCTGCTGTTTTGTTATCAGCAACTGGTTGCTTTTCGCCCTTGCCTTCAGTATAAACGCGATTGTTTTCAATGCCGCCATTGCTTACCAAGTAAGCTTTGACAGCTTCTGCACGTCGGATTGATAATTTTTGGTTGTATTCGTCAGATCCGACTGAGTCAGTATGACCAACAGCAATCACTACTTCCAAATTGATGCCTTTCAATTTAGACGCCATGTCGTCCAACTTGACTTTGGCTTCTGGCTTCAGAACTGCTTTGTCGAAATCAAAGAATGCATCAGCTGCAAATGTAACCTTTTCGGAGGTTGGTGCTGGTGGTGCAACTGGTTTTGGAGGTGTAACTGGAGCAGCGACCGGGGCTGGTGCAGCTGGCGCAGGTGGTGCAACTTTTTCAACAACACCATCGCAACCAACAACTGCATCAGAATCAGCAGGTGTCCAGTATCCTGTGCGCCAGCAAAGGCCAAATGGATCACGGGCGATTACACCGCGGGCATCTTGCACATAAGCACTATGAGGCGCTCTTGCCTTGATGTCTGTAATTGTTTGTGCAGAAGCGGACAAAGCGACGACTGCTGACGCTGCGATAACGAGTTTGACTAGAATTTTCATGTTTTTCTTCTCGGTTAAGATTACCGCAGATTAACTGCGCAAAATACTGCATAAGATTGAATATTACCATGCGCTTGATGACAAGACTATTACGTATAGTTACGTATTAGTCTTGTAACACCTGAATATCTACATGTAAAAAAGATATTCCACGCGATTATTTTGCCATAAGATTTATGTGTAAGCGTGAACTGATAAATTGGTAAAAGTAACATTCTGTGAATTGTGTCGCTTTCTCACAACAATTGTCAGAATTGTAGCTCTCCGTATATGTTTTTTGTCTATTTTGCTAGTCCGCGACCTTCGATAACCACACGACGATTTGGTGCCAGACATTCGAATAATTTTGTTTGTGAAAGTTTTTCATCACAAAATTTTATTTGTTGTGTTTTACCCATTCCCATGGTGTCAATCGGGGCGGAGACACCCTTGCTTGTTAAATATGTAGCTACAGCATCAGCACGTTTTTCGGATAATTTTTGATTGTATTTGTGATCGCCAATCAAATCCGTGTGACCAGTCACGATCACCAGATCCAATTTGACGCAAGTCGCCAGTTTATCCATGACATCTTTGTCAATTCTTTGCTTTGCGCCGTTTTTGAGTAGCGCTTTGTTGAAGTCGAATGTCTCATCACTTTGAAGAGTAATGGCGAAGTCGCAACGTTTTGGTGCCGCGGGTTTAGGTGCTACTGGAGCGGGAGCTGGGCTGGCTATAGGTGCAACTACTTCTGGTGTGATGGGTTTTGCAACTGGCGCAAGCAATTCCCCATCGCAGCCAGGCGTTGAGTCGGCTGATGTCCAGTAACCAGTGCGCCAGCATAAGCCAAAGCCGCTTCGTGTAATTTTGCCGCGAGCATCCTGACCGTAGGCGCTATTGGGTGTAAGTGCCTGAATGTCGGTTTGGGCGAAAGTTGGGAGTGCCAAGCTTGTGAGCAGGCATGCAAAAGTAATTTTTTTAATCATGGTAGGTCTCCGTTTATGTTGGTAAAAGTCGTTTTTATTGTTGTTAGGCATTGATTACATCATGGATGCATCAAGCGAAGCTGTCATTCGGATGACACTTGTCGGTTCGCGTGGTGGCTGCAAAAACGATGTTGGTACAGGGTAGGCGTGTTAGAATTACGGGTTAAACGCTATAAAATGCTTGTCACTGAATACATTTTTGTATGTCATTCAAAAATGTATTTTTCGTGCGCGACCCCAACCTGATGTGCTCGGTGTTTAACCAACACCAATAGTTGGCTCGTTATTATTAACCAAGCTTTACATTTGCCGGCCTGCCAATGGATCAATTCGCTAAAGAAACACTCCCGATTTCCCTTGAGGAAGAAATGCGCAAGAGCTACCTCGATTACGCCATGAGCGTGATTGTCGGTCGCGCTTTGCCTGATGCGCGGGATGGTTTAAAGCCAGTACACCGACGCGTCTTGTTTGCTATGCATGAAATGAACAACGTCTACAATCGACCGTTCGTCAAGTGCGCTCGCGTAGTCGGTGAGACTATGGGTAAGTATCATCCGCATGGCGATGCGTCGATTTATGACACCTTGGTGCGGATGGCGCAGGATTTTTCATTGCGCTACACGCTGGTCGATGGGCAGGGTAACTTCGGTTCTGTGGATGGCGATAATGCTGCAGCAATGCGCTACACCGAGTGTCGTCTGGATAAGATCGCCAATGAAATTCTGGCCGATATCGAAAAAGAAACAGTCGATTTCGTTCCCAATTACGACGGTAAGGAAAAAGAACCATCGGTTTTACCGACACGCATTCCCAATCTGCTAATCAATGGTTCTTCGGGTATAGCGGTCGGTATGGCAACCAATATTCCACCGCACAATATTACTGAAATCATCAACGGTGCCTTGCACGTCTTGCGTAATCAGGATTGTACGATCGATGAACTGATTGAAATCATCCCGGCGCCAGATTTTCCTACCGGCGGTATTATTTACGGCGTTTCTGGTGTGCGCGATGGCTATCGCACTGGCCGGGGCCGTGTGGTGATGCGTGCCAAGACGCATTTTGAAGAGTATGGCAAAGAAGGTCGCACAGCGATCATCGTTGACGAGCTGCCATTTCAGGTAAATAAAAAGTCTCTGCTAGAACGTATCGCGGAAAACGTACGCGATAAAAAGCTAGAGGGTATTTCTGATATCCGCGATGAATCCGATAAGTCGGGTATGCGTGTGGTAATCGAACTCAAGCGCGGCGAAGTGCCGGAAGTTGTCCTGAATAATTTGTACAAGCAGACGCAGCTACAAGATACCTTTGGTATGAATATGGTGGCACTGGTCAACGGCCAGCCTAAATTGCTGAACCTGAAGCAGATGCTGGAATGTTTCCTGTCGCATCGTCGCGAAGTGGTGACACGCCGTACCGTATTTGAATTGCGCAAGGCGCGCGAGCGTGGCCATGTGCTTGAAGGTCTGGCGGTTGCTCTGGCCA
This sequence comes from Undibacterium sp., assembly GCA_030645915.1. Classification (GTDB taxonomy): domain Bacteria; phylum Pseudomonadota; class Gammaproteobacteria; order Burkholderiales; family Burkholderiaceae_D; genus Undibacterium. The sequence continues at coordinate 54,344 of JAUSNO010000018.1, read as the reverse complement.
ATATCGATGACTTTATCGCGATCATCAAGGCGGCTCCATCGCCACCGTTGGCGAAGATTGAATTGATGAATCGTCCTTGGGATAGCTCGATGGTGCGCGAGATGCTAATGCGTACGGCGGCTGACAACCCGGCCGGTATCGATGCTTTCCGCCCTGAGAATTTACCTAAGCACTACGGTATCCAGAAAGACGGTTTGTATAAATTGTCTGACGATCAGGCGCAAGAGATTTTGCAGATGCGTTTGCAGCGCTTGACTGGTCTTGAGCAAGACAAGATCGTCAATGAATATAAAGAAGTGATGTCGGAAATCGCCGATCTGCTGGATATTTTGTCTAAACCTGAGCGTGTAACGGTCATCATTACTGATGAATTGACCGCCTGCATGAACGAATACGGCGCGGGTAACAAAGACGTACGTCGTTCTGAAATTACGCATAACGCGACCGAGCTGGAAACCGAAGATTTAATTACGCCGTTAGATATGGTGGTTACCTTATCGCACACCGGTTACATGAAATCGCAGCCAGTTTCGGAATATCGCGCGCAAAAACGCGGTGGCCGAGGCAAGCAAGCGATGGCGACCAAGGATGATGACTGGATTGAGCAGTTGTTCGTCGCCAATACCCATGACTACATTTTATGCTTCAGTAATCGCGGTCGCCTCTACTGGTTGAAGGTATGGGAAGTGCCGCAAGGTTCACGCAATTCTCGCGGCAAGCCTATTGTGAACATGTTCCCGTTGCTTGACGGCGAAAAAATCACCGTGATTTTGCCTTTGTCAGGGGATAACCGCACTTTCCCTGAAGATCATTACATCTTCATGGCGACCAGTCTGGGCACGGTGAAGAAATCACCACTGAACGATTTTAGCAATCCACGCAAGGCCGGGATCATCGCGGTTGCGCTGGATGAAGGTGATTTCCTGATCGGTGCTGCCTTAACTGATGGCAAACACGACGTTATGTTGTTCTCTGATTCTGGCAAGGCAGTACGCTTTGACGAAAACGATGTTCGTCCTATGGGCCGCACTGCTCGTGGCGTACGCGGGATGAATCTGGAAGAGGGCCAGCAGGTTATTGCGCTGTTAGTGGCAGAAAACGAACAGCAATCAGTCTTGACCGCTACTGAAAATGGCTATGGAAAACGTACGCCTATCGCCGAATATACTCGTCATGGTCGTGGCACCAAGGGCATGATCGCGATTCAGACTTCTGAGCGTAACGGCAAGGTTGTTGCCGCTACCTTAGTCGATACTGTTGATGAAATCATGCTCATTACCACTGGCGGAGTATTGATACGTACCCGTGTTGCTGAGATCCGCGAAATGGGTAGGGCAACCCAGGGCGTGACATTGATCGCAGTGGAAGATGGTACTAAATTGTCCGGTTTGCAGCGTATTGTTGAAACGGACGTTGATGTTGAGGTGGATGCTGACGCGGGTGCTGATGGTGCGATCGATACGGCACCAGATGCAGATAGTGAGACCGGAGCTGTGGAATAATTTTATGACGACGATATTCAATTTTTCTGCCGGCCCTGCCGTGTTGCCGAAAGAAGTCTTGCAGCAGGCTGCTGCAGAAATGTTGGATTGGCACGGTAGCGGTATGTCGGTGATGGAGATGAGTCATCGTGGCGCCGAGTTTATGTCGATTATTGCGGCAGCGCAAAGTGATTTGCGCGAATTGCTTGCCGTGCCGGAAAACTACAAAATCCTGTTTCTGCAGGGTGGTGGATTGGGCGAAAATGCTATCGTTCCGATGAATCTGATGGGGCGCAAGCCGCAACCGGCGACTGCAGACTTCATCCATACTGGTTCATGGACAGGCAAGTCGATCAAGGAAGCGCAGAAGTATGGCAAGGTGAATATTGCCGCTTCTGCTGAATCCATCGGATTCACAGCAGTTCCTGCGCGTGATAGCTGGAAATTGTCGAAAGACGCAGCGTATGTTCATCTCTGTACAAACGAGACCATAGACGGTGTTGAATACCAATTCACCCCGGAGGTGGGCTTTGATACGGGCGACGCGCCGATCGTGGCAGATATGTCTTCGCATATTTTGTCGCGCGTCATTGATGTGTCCAAATATGGTGTGATATTTGGCGGGGCACAAAAAAATATTGGCCCGGCTGGTCTGACTATCGTCATCGTACGCGAAGATCTGTTAGGCCACGCTTTACCTTGTTGTCCTTCCGCATTTGATTGGAAGATAGTTGCTGACAATGATTCCATGTACAACACGCCGCCGACGTATGCGATTTATATCGCTGGCCTGGTGTTTCAATGGTTGAAACGTCAAGGTGGCGTTGCTGCCATCGAGCAAAAAAATATTGCCAAGGCCAAGCTGCTTTATGATTATCTGGACGCGACAGATTTTTATGAAAACCGCATTGCCAAAGATTGTCGGTCACGTATGAATGTGCCGTTTTATCTCAAGAATGAAGCTCTCAATGCAGAATTTCTGGCAGCGGCAAAAGCGCGAGGGCTATTGCAATTGAAAGGCCATAAGTCGGTAGGCGGCATGCGTGCTTCTATCTACAATGCAATGCCGATTGAGGGCGTGCAAGCACTGCTCGCATTCATGCAAGATTTCGCGCAACAAAATAGTTAATACATTTTTCCTGCTAAGCTTTTCTTTGCATGGTACCCACCATCACCTAAAAACCGAAGCGCTGGCAGCATGAGCCAAAAGCTCAGAGTGATATCTCATTGTGGTAAATAGAGCGATTGGCGAGATTTGCCAGTTTTGTTTTTTGCCGATGTTGAATTTTAAAAAATATTGGCAAATGGGTGCGTTTAAAAGTTCTTAATTGGAATACAGCGCGGGATGCAGCGCAAGGCGTCGACCACCGCAATACATCGGTATTGCGAGGATAGGCAACGCCGCGATGCGCCCGGGTAAGGGATTGAAAACGCCGCCCAACAACGGTTTTTAGGTTATTTATGAGCGACAATAAATTACTCCCCTTGCGTCATCAGATTGATGCCATCGATGCACAAATCCTTGACTTACTGAATCAACGCGCCCGTGTGGCAGAAGCGGTTGGTCATGTCAAAGCAGAAACCAACGCACCAGTGTTTCGCCCTGAACGTGAAGCGCAGGTGTTGCGCAGCGTTGCAGAGCGAAATCCCGGTCCGCTCAACAGCGATGATGTACAACTCATTTTCCGCGAGATCATGTCCGCCTGCCGCGCTCTGGAGCGCCGGGTGGTCGTTGCATTTCTCGGCCCCGTCGGTACTTTTAGCGAGCAGGCTGTGTATCAGCAATTTGGTCACGCAATTCAAGCTTTGCCTTGCGTTTCCATTGATGAGGTATTTCGTGCCACCGAAGCCGGAACGGCTGATTTTGGTGTAGTGCCAATCGAAAACTCTTCCGAAGGCGCAATCAACCGTACCCTGGATCTGCTATTGCAAACCAGTCTCGCTATCAGCGGCGAATTGGCGATCCCTGTTCAGCACAGTTTGATGAGCAAGTCTGGCAATATGGACGGCGTATCGCGTATTTGCGCGCATTCGCAGGCATTGGCGCAATGTCAGGCTTGGCTGAATCAACATTTTCCGCATATCGAACGTCAGGCCGTCGCATCCAATGCGGAGGCCGCACGCATGGCCAGCAATGACTTTAGTGTGGCGGCGATTGCCAGTGAAATCGCCGGACACCAATACAATCTTGGCATTGTCAGCGCACATATCCAGGATGATCCACATAATCGTACCCGTTTTGCAGTGATCGGTCGCCTGCGCACGACACCAAGCGGCAAGGATCAAACTTCCCTGGTGCTCGCGGTACCGAACAAGGCGGGCGCGGTATATAACTTGCTCGCACCTTTATCCAAGCACAGCGTCTCAATGACACGCTTTGAATCACGTCCGGCACGTACCGGCAACTGGGAATACTATTTCTATGTTGACGTTGAGGGTCATGTCATGGATGTCAAAGTTGCAGCAGCGATGGCAGAACTTAATGACAATGCAGCGTTCTTTAAGATCCTCGGTTCCTATCCCTGTACGCTGTGAATTCAATTGGCCTCAATTGAATCCGTTTGATTTAATTGAAAAATAGAACACGCAGCATCCATGCGCCTTCTGGCATGAAAGTGCCTGAAAACCCGCATGGATAGTGCGCTGTTGATTCCTGATTTGAGAAAATATTGAATGGTGTTCGGATGGGAAATGCAGGAACCATAAAGCCGCAAACTTTCAAGCGTATCGCTATCTTCGGCGTAGGCTTGATAGGTGGCTCGTTTGCGCTGGCGCTGAAAAAAGCCGGCGCCGTGCAAAGCGTTGTTGGCGTCGGCCGCAGTCTTGCGTCTTTGCAGCGGGCGCAACAGCTGGGCATCATTGACGAGATCGCCGTTTCGGTAGAAGCGGCGGTGTGCAATGCCGATCTTATCCTGATCGCGGCACCCGTCGCCCAGACCGCTGCCATTTTATCCTCGATACAACCGTATTTGCAGCCCGGTACCATTGTTACAGACGCAGGCAGCACCAAGAGCGATGTGGTGGCTGCGGCGCGGCAAGTGATGAAAGAGAAACTGGCGCAATTTGTGCCGGCGCATCCTATCGCAGGCCGTGAATTGAACGGGCCCGACGCCGCGCTGGTGGACTTATATGCAGGCAAAAAAACAGTCATCACGCGTTTGCCAGAAAATGCCGATGCCGATGTCGCCGTGGTGGCGAGCGCGTGGCAGCAATGCGGTGCCGTGATTCATTATTTAAGTCCGGCTGAACATGATGCCGTGTTTGCTTCGGTCAGCCACTTGCCACATTTACTGGCGTATGCTTTGGTCGACGATATTGCCAGAAAGCCGCATGCTGATAGACTGTTTCAATATGCTGCCAGTGGCTTTCGCGACTTTACCCGTATCGCCGGGTCATCGCCTGAAATGTGGCGCGATATTACCCTCGCAAATCGCACGGCCATGTTGCAGGAGCTTGATTCTTATACCGCACAGCTGGCGCGCTTACGTCATCATTTGCAAAACGCTGATGCGCAGGCGATTGAGGATATTTACACCAATGCACAGAGGGCGCGACATAATTGGATCAGCGCCATAGAATCGGCAGAAAAACAGAATAAGGATGGCGGCGATTGAATTCAATATTCGATTCAGTCAATTTCTTCAGCGCCATTTTTACTACATTGCTTAACAAAGATTAAACATGAATCAGCACAATAAACATTATCCGCACTATATCGATTTGCATCCGGTCATGCAGGCTCAGGGATGCGTGCGTTTGCCTGGATCCAAGAGTATCTCCAATCGTATTTTGTTGCTGGCAGCTTTGGCTGAAGGAAATACGCAAATACTCGATTTGCTGGCATCGGACGATACGCTGGTGATGCTGAATGCCTTGCATGCACTGGGCGTGCATTGGACGCAAGAAGGATCTACGCAAAACTACACAGTGCAGGGCGTTAATGGTGTTTTACCCATTCATCAGGCCGATCTGTTTATGGGCAATGCAGGGACCGCTATCCGGCCCTTGGTGGCGGCGTTAGCGGTGTTGGGCGGCGATTACACCTTGCATGGCGTGGCGCGCATGCATGAAAGGCCGATTGGCGATCTGGTCGATGCATTGAATGCGGTCGGGGCGCAAATTACGTATACGGGCAATCCGGGTTTTCCTCCCTTGCATATTCGTCGTGGACATATGCATGCACAGCGCATGCAGGTGAAAGGCAGTGTATCGAGCCAGTTTTTGACCGCCTTGCTGATGGCTGCGCCGCTGATGGCACAACATCATGATGTGGTTATTGAGGTGATCGGCGAGCTGATTTCCAAGCCATACATAGAAATTACCCTGAACCTGATGCAGCGTTTCGGCGTGACAGTAGAGCGGGATGGATGGCAGGCGTTTACAGTTAAAGCAGGGCAGCATTATGTGTCGCCGGGAGTGATTCATGTTGAAGGGGACGCTTCTTCTGCTTCCTATTTTTTGGCGGCGGGCGCGATTGCTGGCGGCCCGATTCGAGTCGAAGGTGTGGGTCTTAATAGCATCCAGGGTGACGTGCGCTTTGCTGAAGCACTGGAAAAAATGGGCGCCACCATTACCCGCGGCGACAATTGGATAGAGGCTAAATCGAATGGCGTGTTGCAGGCGATTGATATGGATTTCAATCATATTCCAGATGCCGCGATGACGATTGCAGTAGCGGCTTTGTATGCAAATGGGACCACGGTATTGCGTAATATAGCCAGCTGGCGCGTGAAAGAAACTGACAGGATCAGCGCAATGGCGACTGAATTGCGCAAAGTTGGGGCAATCGTGGAAGAGGGGGCGGACTATATGGCCGTAACGCCGCCAGCGACAATTCTTCCCGCTACCATCGATACCTACGATGACCACAGGATGGCAATGTGTTTCTCGTTGGCCACTTTGGACGGCGCGGCGCGGCGCGGTGCTGCCATGCGCATTAATGATCCCAAATGTGTGGCCAAAACTTTTCCGGATTATTTTGAGGCGTTTGCCAAAATCAATCATAAGGAGTTATTTTGAATTTCCCGGTTATCACGATAGATGGCCCCACAGCTTCAGGCAAGGGCACGGTGGCGCACAGAGTTGCCAAGCACCTGGGGTTTCACTATCTCGATTCGGGCGCGTTGTACCGTTTAACGGCCTTGTCAGCGACAAGGCGCGGTATTGCTCTGGATAATGAAGACGGATTGGCCGCAATGGCGCGCGTATTACCTTGTCTATTTGTAAAAGGACATGTCTTTCTGGATGGCGAGGATGTTACTGATGCAGTACGCGCTGAAGCAATTGGTGTGGCTGCATCCAAAATCGCTGTATTGCCAAAGGTGCGCCAGGCATTGGTTGATCTGCAAATTGCTTTTCGTACTACACCGGGATTGGTGGCAGACGGACGGGATATGGGAACGGTTATTTTCCCGGATGCAATTCAAAAAGTGTATTTGACGGCAAGTGTAGAGGCGCGTGCGGATCGTCGATATAAGCAATTGATTGAAAAGGGTTTTTCTGCTAGTATGAAAGACTTGGTAAAAGATTTGACTGAACGCGATGCAAGGGATACAACCCGCGCTAGCGCCCCTCTCAAGCCTGCGCCAGGGGCTTATATTCTGGATACATCTGATATGACGGTCGATGAGGCCGTTCACATTGTTCTCGATCTATATGCCAATGCAGTAAAGCTTTCGACCTGATTTTATATTTAGCATGGTCGAAAGATAATGTTCTCGTGCAGGCGCAAAGCTTGTGCGGGTTTGTTTAACCTAACCCGGTAAATGGCGCATTTGCACTATTCCGGCTAACTCGTGAATATTTATGTCTACTGTTTTCATGTCCCAAGATTTCGCAACCGGTGCAGATAGCTTCGCAGCTTTATTCGAAGAATCCCTGTCACGCCAAGATATGCGTTCCGGTGAAGTGATTTCTGCTGAAGTCGTTCGTATCGACCACAATTTCGTGATCGTGAACGCTGGCCTCAAATCTGAAGCCTTTATCCCTGTTTAAGAATTCAAAAACGACCAGGGCGAACTGGAAGTTAACATCGGTGATTTCGTTTCCGTAGCGATCGATTCGCTGGAAAACGGTTTCGGCGACACTATTTTGTCCCGCGACAAAGCAAAACGTTTGGCCTCATGGCTGGCGCTGGAAAAAGCGCTGGAATCTGGCGAAATGGTCATTGGTACCGTCAATGGCAAAGTCAAAGGCGGTCTGACTGTCTTGACAAATGGTATCCGCGCTTTCTTGCCGGGTTCACTGGTCGATACACGTCCAGTTAAAGATACAACGCCGTACGAAGGCAAAACTTTGGAATTCAAAGTTATCAAGCTCGATCGTAAGCGTAACAACGTTGTTCTGTCACGTCGTGCCGTAGTTGAAGCATCGATGGGCGAAGAGCGTCAAAAATTGATGGAAACACTGAAAGAAGGCACAGTGGTTACTGGTGTTGTTAAAAACATCACTGACTACGGCGCATTCGTTGATCTGGGTGGCATCGATGGCTTGTTGCACATCACTGATCTGGCATGGCGTCGTGTGCGTCATCCTTCAGAAGTGTTGACAGTCGGTCAAGAGATTACTGCCAAGATTTTGAAATTTGATCAAGAGAAAAACCGTGTTTCATTGGGCGTAAAACAATTGGGCGACGATCCTTGGACAGGTCTGTCACGTCGTTACCCACAACACACCCGTTTGTTCGGTAAAGTTACGAACCTGACTGACTACGGCGCGTTTGTTGAAGTCGAGCAAGGTATTGAAGGCCTGGTCCACGTTTCTGAAATGGACTGGACTAACAAGAACGTGGCACCAAACAAAGTTGTTCAATTGGGCGATGAAGTTGAAGTCATGGTTCTGGAAATCGACGAAGAGCGTCGTCGTATCAGCCTGGGTATGAAGCAGTGCAAAGCTAATCCTTGGGATGACTTCTCACTGAACTTCAAAAAAGGCGATAAAGTTCGCGGCGCAATCAAATCCATCACTGATTTCGGCGTATTTATCGGTTTGTCTGGCAACATCGACGGTCTGGTGCATTTGTCTGACTTGTCTTGGAACGAAACTGGCGAAGAAGCTGTACGTCGCTTCAAGAAAGGTGACGAACTGGAAGCCATCGTTCTGGCTATCGATGTTGAGCGTGAGCGCGTATCGTTAGGCGTGAAGCAATTGGAAGGCGACCCATTCAACAACTATTGCGCAATGAATGACAAAGGCGCGATTGTGACTGGTACAGTTAAATCTGTTGAAGCCAAAGGCGCAGTGATCCAATTGGCAGACGAAGTTGAAGGCTACTTGCGTGCATCAGAAATATCCCGCGACCGCGTGGAAGATGCTGGTACTCACCTGAAAGTTGGCGATTCCGTTGAAGCTTTGGTTCTGAACATTGATCGTAAGGCACGTGGTATTCAATTGTCTATCAAGGCAAAAGATTCCGCTGAGACACAAGAAGCCATGCAAAAAATGTCTACAGCTGTTGATTCAAATGCAGCTTCAGGCACAACTAGCTTGGGCGCATTGTTGAAAGCAAAGCTCGAAAACAAGAACTAAGCAAGAACTAAGTCATTGAGGTTTTCGATGTTTCAAAAACTATGACTAAGTCGGAGCTGATTGCCCGTCTGGCGGAGCGATATCCACAACTGGTTGGTAAAGATGTGGATGTCGCTGTCAAGACCATACTTGATGCGATGTCATCTGCCTTGGCAGTTGGTCAACGTATCGAGATTCGTGGTTTTGGCAGTTTTTCGTTAAATAGTCGCCCACCACGAATTGGACGTAATCCCAAATCTGGCGATAAGGTGATGGTCCCCGAAAAACGGGTACCACACTTCAAACCAGGTAAAGAATTACGGGAGAGAGTGGATGCTATGGTGGGGCAACCTATCCTGGATGATTAAATGAAGGCGAGCATCTGACGTAACAAATGAAGGCGGCATAACGGATTTCCGATATGCCGTTTTTTTTCACGTACAATTTCGCTTATTTCTGTAGATAGTAGCGTGTCTATTATTGAGTCGTTAATAATACTGTTAATGGCATGTTATTTGTTTGGACTGATATAAGGTACTGAGATGAAAATTGTTTCTAAAATTTTTGCAGTGATCTTGTTTGTTTTATTTTTTGGCTTTGCTTTGAAAAATGATCAAATTGTTACTTTGCAGTATTTTTTTGGGTATGCGCAATCAGCACCGCTAGTCATTTTATTGCTGGCATTTTTTTTAATTGGCGCCATTCTTGGAGTGCTTGCCATGGTTCCAATTGTGTTTCGTCATCGAAAAGATATTTCAATTCATAAAAAAACAATCGCTGAAATCGAGAAAGAACGATTGGCGGGACAGTTCTCTAACGTAAATATTCGACAATCCGACAGCATCCGAAATATCTGACCTGAATAGGCACACATAATAAAATGGAATTTGAAATTTGGTTGTTACTGGGCATTCCCCTATTTTTTTCTTTGGGCTGGATTGCCGCTCGAATCGATATTCGGCAGTTATTATCAGAGTCGCGTACTTTGCCGCAAGGATATTTTAAAGGTTTAAATTTTTTACTTAATGACCAACATGATAAGGCGATTGATGCCTTCATTGAGATAGTTAAACTTGATCCTGAAACAATAGATTTACATTTTGCGCTCGGTAATTTATTTCGTCGTCGAGGTGAGACTGAACGCGCTATTCGCGTCCATCAAAATCTGTTGTCTCGACCAGATATGCCATTGGAACAGCAAACGCAAGCGATGTTTGAGCTTGGTCAGGATTACCTTAAGGCAGGATTGCTTGATAGGGCAGAGGAAACGTTTAATTTATTAGTTGCTGGACAGTATTCAATTCAAGCAAGGCGTGCTTTACTCGAGATTTATCAACGCGAAAAAGAGTGGGCTCGTGCAATAGACGCTGCGCATGCATTACAAGAGTCTGGTGCTGGCGGCCGACAAAAGGAAATTGCTCAATTTTATTGCGAAATAGCTCAGGATGAACTGGTTCATACGCACCCTGAGTCAGCATTGAATATGTTAGACAAAGCGCTGGCCACTGACCGTCATAGCGTGCGGGCAGCGATCTTGTTGGGTGATGTTCATCTGGCAAACGGTGATATCGAAAGCGCGGTATTAGCCTGGCGACGCGTTGAACAACAAAGTGTTCCACATGTGGCTTTGGTCGCTCAACGATTGATGGATGGATACCGTAAATTGGAGCGGCCACAAGAAGGTTTAAATCTTCTTATGGGCTATCTTGCGGAAGCACCGTCCATTGATTTGCTTGAGGTAGTTTTTAAGGCGACGTTGGAGCTTGATACTGTTGAAGCAGCCAATGAGTTAGTTGTTGCTGAATTGCGACGTACTCCGACCCTCTTGGGGTTAGATAAATTGCTGGATGCTCGTTTAATGGTGGCAACCCCTGAAGTGCGTCCCGAACTATTTCTGGTGAAGAATTTGGTGCATGGATATGCTCAGAAGTTAACTCGTTATCAATGTTCACATTGCGGTTTCAAGGCGCGTCAATTTTATTGGCAATGCCCCGGTTGCAGTCGCTGGGAGACATATCCACCGCGTCGTACGGAAGAGTTGAACGTAATGATTTAAACCGTGCTGAGAATGTACTCAACACGAAGGAACAATTAATTAGGTGTAGTCCGAAATGAAAATAACTATTATTGGTACAGGCTATGTAGGCTTGGTAACAGGTGCCTGTCTGGCGGAGCTCGGCAATGATGTATTTTGCCTAGATGTCGACCAAAGTAAGATTGATACACTTAATAATGGCGGTATCCCTATTCACGAGCCAGGGTTGGACGAGGTAGTTACACGTAATCGCGCCGCAGGTCGGATTGTTTTCTCTACCGATATTGAGGCAGGCGTCGCGCACGGCGATATACAGTTTATTGCGGTTGGTACGCCACCGGATGAAGATGGTTCCGCGGACCTGCAATATGTTTTGGCCGCAGCTCGTAGCATTGGCAGATATATGACTGGTTTTAAAGTCATTGTAGATAAATCGACTGTCCCGGTAGGGACGGCGGAAAGAGTGGCAGCGACAATTCAGAGTGAGTTGACGTCACGTGATGTGAGCGCAATTTTTTCAGTTGTATCTAATCCCGAGTTTTTGAAAGAAGGCGCTGCAGTAGAGGATTTCATGCGGCCTGATCGAATTGTGATCGGATGTGATGATAGTCCTCATGGTGATATCGCGAGAGAGCGAATGAAAACTCTGTACGCTCCATTTAATCGCAATCATGAACGTACTTACTGGATGGACGTGCGCTCGGCTGAGTTCACTAAATATGCTGCGAATGCGATGTTGGCGACGCGGATTTCTTTTATGAATGAGCTGGCAAATCTAGCTGATCGTGTTGGTGTAGATATCGAAGCGGTGAGACGTGGCATCGGTTCAGATCCCCGCATAGGTCATAGTTTTCTGTATGCTGGTTGCGGTTACGGCGGATCCTGCTTTCCCAAAGATGTACAGGCGTTGGAGCGTACCGCGCAAGATTACGGCCAGGATTTATTGATTCTGCATGCAGTGGAAGCCGTCAACGCCAAACAAAAGCAAATACTTGGTGGCAAAATTAAAAAGCGTTTTGGGGAGGATTTGACCGGCAAGCATTTTGCTGTTTGGGGATTGGCTTTTAAGCCGAATACCGACGATATGCGCGCAGCCTCGTCACGTGTGTTGCTGATGGAATTGCTGAGCGCTGGTGCAAGCGTTGCCATTTATGACCCTGTTGCCATGACTGAAGCAAAGCGCGTATTTGCATTAGATTTCTCTGACATGCCGCATTTGCTGGAAAAAATCCGCTTTGCTGCTGATCCTATGGATGCGTTAACGCAGGCTGATGCGTTAGTGATTGTTACCGAATGGAAGACATTTCGAAGCCCTGATTTCGAGCAGGTCAAATTAAGATTGAAACATTCAATTATTTTTGATGGCAGAAATTTGTTTGACCCCGCGGCAATGACCGAAATTGGTGTCGAGTATCACGGAATTGGCCGTTCAGTATTGACTCGGATTTGATATGGATAAGCAAGTAAAACGCATGCTCGTCGTTGGTGATGTGATGTTGGACCGTTACTGGTTTGGTGAAGTCAATCGTATTTCACCTGAGGCACCCGTGCCAATAGTACGCATAGAAAAGAGTGAGGAGCGATTGGGCGGTGCGGCGAACGTAGCGCGTAATGCGGTAGCGTTAGGCATGGCAGCTGGCTTGCTGGGAGTAATAGGAGTAGACGAGGCGGGCAATATTGTCGAGAGTCTATTGCGAGATTCTGGTATTCAAAGTTATCTCAATCGTGATCAGGCCATTTCCACCATCATTAAATTGAGAGTTATTGGACGACAGCAACAATTACTGCGTATCGATTTTGAAGAAAAACCGACAGAAATGGTATTGCGTGACAAACTGTCGCGTTTTAATGCCTTGATCTCAGACTATGATGTAATCGTTCTTTCCGATTATGCCAAGGGCAGTCTGGTGAACATTGTTGAAATGATTTCCACTGCCAGAGATGCTGATAAATTGATTTTGGTTGATCCAAAAGGAAACGATTTTTCCCGATATGCGGGTGCGACGGTGCTTACGCCAAATAAGTCCGAAATGAAACAAATCATTGGAGAATGGACAAGCGAATCTGACTTGACCGAAAAAGCACAGAACTTGCGTCGTAAGCTCGATTTAAAAGCGCTATTGCTAACCAGATCCGAGGAAGGGATGACGCTCTATACTGATGGTGAAGTGTTTCACGTGCCGGCGATGGCGAGAGAAGTTTTCGACGTGTCCGGCGCGGGCGATACTGTCATTGCCACTATGGCAACTATGCTGGCGGAAGGCAAATCTATGAGAGATGCGGTGCTGATGGCGAACCGTGCAGGTGGTTTAGTCGTAGGTAAGCTGGGTACGGCTACCGTAACTCGAGAAGAATTATTTCCAGATATGTAAATTATTGTTATTTTTATGGTAAGTTACTTGCGCTAGTCAACCTCGCTTATTTATGGACGTTATTGGTGATGAGATGAAAATAATATCGGATTTTAGTTTTGAACGACGGTATTAATGCTCAAATCAAGGCTGCAAAATGATGTACTTAAAATTAACTACTTTTGGAGTATTTAAATGTTCAAGAAATTATTGATGGCTGTCGTCACTCTGGTTGTTTCCATGGGCTTTGCATTTGCCGGTGTTGACGTGAATAAGGGTGATCAGGCGGCACTTGATGGGGTAAAAGGGATAGGCCCGGCAACATCCAAAGCTATTTTAGAAGAGCGTAGCAAGGGTGGGAATTTTAAGGATTGGGCCGATTTTGAAGCTCGTGTTAAAGGTATTGGCGATAAGAGTGCTGCCAAATTATCCGAAGCAGGTTTGACGGTAAATGGCCAATCTAAATCTGGTGTCGCCACAAAAGCAACAGCTAAAGCACCTGAAAAAACAGAAGCCTCAGCAAAGGTAGATTCAAAGCCAGCAGTAAAAACTAAGGCGGAATTAAAGGCCGAGGCGAAGGCGAAAAAAGAAGAAAAAGCTGCGGCTTCAGCAAAAGCGCCAGCAACCAAGTAATTAATGTCATTGATCTGGTATGACCGGATCCTGAATGTAAAATCCCCTGATGCGCGGCATCTCGGGATTTTTTCATTTGCCTGGCTAAACTGCTTTTGATAGCAATCAAGCATGAACCAGCTGCAACGTTTAAAATGGTACTTTGTTTATACAGTGCTTATGCCATATGACTTACCTGACCATTGAAGATACCATAGGAAATACCCCACTTGTTATGTTGCAACGACTTCCCGGGGATGAGCTTAAACGTCGGAACAATATTATTCTTGGTAAATTGGAAGGTAATAATCCAGCAGGGTCGGTAAAAGACAGACCTGCACTTGCCATGATCAAGCACGCTGAAGAGCGTGGGCAAATCAAACCCGGCGATACTTTAATTGAGGCAACCAGTGGTAATACCGGCATAGCGTTAGCGATGGCTGCTGCCATGCGCGGATATAAAATGGTGTTACTCATGCCTGAAAATTTAAGCATTGAGCGTAGGCAAAGTATGGCTGCTTATGGCGCACAGATTATTTTGACGCCAAAAACTGGCGGTATGGAGTATGCACGTGACCTCGCTGAGAAAATGCAAAAGGAGGGGAGAGGAACTATCCTTGATCAATTTGGAAATCCGGATAATCCGCTTGCTCACTATGATTCTACCGGTCCTGAAATATGGCGTGACACCGCCGGCAAGATTACGCATTTTGTCAGTGCAATGGGAACAACGGGAACGATTATGGGCGTCTCCCGTTATCTAAAAGAGATGAATTCGCAGATTCAGATTGTAGGTGCGCAGCCCGAAGACGGTTCGCAAATTCCGGGAATCCGAAAATGGCCAGAAGCTTATATGCCGAAGATTTATGATAAATCCAGAATTGATCAAATTGAATCCGTTAGTCAATCATCGGCAGAGTTGATGGCCCGACGTTTGGCTGCGGAGGAAGGTATATTTTGTGGAATTTCGGCTGCTGGCGCTTGTGAGGTTGCACTCCGGATCGCTGAAACTGTAGAAAACGCGACGATAGTATTTATCGTTTGCGATCGGGGTGATCGTTATTTATCTACAGGCGTATTTCCGGCATAAAATCTGAGTAGAGCGTTATAACGAAAAAAGCCTGAGATACGCTAATGCGCGTTTCAGGCTTTTTTAACTATCAACAACGATCTTAGCTGGTCTCGCCGTCTTTTGGTTTGAATTGCTTATCGCTGATGCGAAATTTTGCTCTGCGGTCGCCCATCAAGCCACGTAAATCCTTGATGCTGACATCGCTGATTTCGTGCATACGTATCAACAACGACGCGCCAACAGGCAGACGACGGTGACGAATTTTGCTGATGACTGGTGGTGCTACTTCCAGTGCTCTCGATAGAGCTGCATCATTTTTTAAATGTAATTGCTTGATCAGGGTATCCAATAAATTATTTGGATCGTAATCAATCTCGTCAGATTCAAGTTGTGTCAGGTTTGCCATAATTACCTCGCTGTTTATGTTTATTGATGCGCTAGGAATGTTGCTTCAATAAAAAATTATTCAAACGGTAATATTGTATCGTTAAAATTGAAATAATTCTTTAGAAAAATGTATAAAAAGTGTTAAATCTCTTGACACATTGCTTTTAGTGCACGTAAATGCATCATTAGATAATGTTACTGTAGTATAAAAAATACTATTTAACAATATTAATTGAATATTATCTGATTTTGTACACATTTGTTTCAATTTGATACCAATTGTCAAATTGAGCTAGATTTATTTTAATCTTGCCAATGCAATTACTCTGCCCAAATCGATAACAGACATTGCATAGAAATAACTGCGATTGTATTGCGTAATCGCAAAAAAATTGTCTGTCGCTAGCCAATATTCGGTAGGGTCATTTCCGTTTTGCAAGTCAACCAATCCATATAGAAGATGGTCCGGTATATCCTGGCTGGCAGTCGTCGCTAACGGCCTGAGTTCGTTTAATGAATAACTGGCCTTTAACCCTTGCGAGAGTACCGTATTTAGTTTGTCCGCAGATTTGTCCAAATCTGTTTCTACGCTGATAAGCGTTGCAGGAAAGACAGTGGGCAATCCTTTTTTCCATCCATGCAGGGACAAGTAATTTGCAATACTGCCGATGGCATCGGCAGGAGACGTCAGTAAATCGATCTGTCCATCGCCATTAAAATCCACGGCATAACTTCGTATACTGCCAGGCATGAATTGGGGCAAGCCTATCGCACCAGCATAAGAGCCTTTGAACGAAAACGGGTCGATTAAGGAGTCGCGCGACAATAACAACAGGTTCTCCAATTCGGTCCGGAAAAATGCCATTCTCGTGAGTCGTGTTGGCGTATCGGGATAGGCAAAAGCGAGCGTGGTTAACGCATCCATGACACGGAAATTACCTGTATTACGACCATAGATAGTTTCGACGCCGATCAAGCCAACAATAATTTCCGCGGGAACGCCATATTCCCTTTCGGCTTTGTCCAGTGCATCGGCATGAGTATCCCAAAATGCGATACCTGCATCAATTCTGTTTTTTTCAACAAATCTTGCGCGATAGGCTTTCCAGTTCTTGGGACGCCCCGGTGGCGCTGGCTTGATGAGTTGAATGGCGCTTTCAACATAACGTACCTGATCAAATGTTGTGTCGAGTCGTGCTTTGTCGAAACCATGTCGCGTCACCATTTGATCAATAAACTCCGCGACTTCTTTCCATTGGGAGAAATGGACAAATTCTGCGCTGACTGCGGAAGCTTTGACAGTTTTGGTGACTTTGACAGCTTTTGCCTTTTTCCTGGATTTATTTGCCGCAGTTGCATTTGGTGAAACGGCGATTATTGCGCAGAGAAGGGCGGCTACAGTGAGGCGGGATGATGATTTCAAAATGAGAAATGATGAGATTAATTAAGCTGACGATATTGCGTCAGCAAGGTTTTCAATTGTGGGACGACGCTTGCCTCAGGCAAGCTTGCTTTTCCATATTTAGTTGCAATGTAAATGGTAAGAAATTGTCGCACGGGTGCATATTGTGCCTCAGTCAGACTGATTTGAAGTCGCTGCATAAAAGCATGCGGACCCTCGTGAGCCGCTTTGGCCATGCCTTTGTCAGCGAGCCTTTGGCACAGTGATGAGTATATCCGATCAAGTGCAGAAATTTGCGGGCGATTGCGCATTAAGGGCAGGGCCACGACGGACATTGCCGCCAGCGCCATGAGGAAAAAAAACAGGCTTAGTTGCGGCCAATCCAGTTCAGATAGGCCCAGATAATGCATGAAGTCCATTTGCTTTGCTTGGTTGTAATTGAGTATCCAGAGGTTCCAGGAATTATTGATGGCATCCCATTGCATTCTCATGGAGTGCAGCCAGGAATTATTTCCCATGGCTAGATTGACCAGACCGGCCATACCGCGTCGAGGTTGTGTTGAAAATAGATTTTGCATCACACGTTCTGGTGCCACTGCTGCAGTAGGATCAACCCGGATCCAGCCGCGTCCCGTCAGCCAGACCTCCGCCCACGCATGGGCGTCGGATTGGCGCACCTCCAGATAGCCGTCTACGTTGTTGGGCGCTCCTCCTTGATAGCCAGTGATGACGCGCGCCGGAATGCCCATGCTGCGCATCAATACGACAAACGCGCTCGAATAGTGTTCGCAAAAACCGGCGCGAGTGGTGAATAGAAAATCATCAATGCTGTTTTCGCCCAGGAGCGCTGGTTCTAACGTATAGACGAACTGTTCCTGCCGAAACAGCTGCAGCACCGCGTCAATGCGCTGCTGATTGCCCTTGATCCGCTGACTCAGCTGAGCGGCGTAGCTGAGTGTTTTAGGATTGAAGCCGGCCGGTAATTCCAGTGATGTTTGCAATTCTTGTGGCGTTAGTTCTGTTTGCAGGAAGTAGTCTGGAAAAGAGCTGACCTGATAGCGAATCCGGTTATTGATACTGCGTGCACTATGAATTTCAAATTGGGTGTTCAGGCTGGTGCGCATATCCTCCAGCACAGGTGCGCTGCCCGGGATATCCAGAGCGAACAACCAGGCTTGTCCGCTGGCTTCCAGAATGATCTCCTGACGGATTTCTTTGCCGTTGGTACGGTAAAGATCTGCCGGGCGTGAGGTACGTATGACATCTTCACGCGACCAGGTTCTTCCATCAAATCGGTTGAAAACAATGCCGCGCCAATACAGCCGTGATTTTTCAGGTGTGGCCGGAGAGAATTTGGCTCTGAAAGCGATATCTTCGGATAAAGCCAGATTGCTGATATTGCCCGGCGACATAGAGTCCGACAAGCCGCTGCGCGCAGAATTTGCATCGCCCGGCAAGCTCCATAAGGGGCCTTGAATACGCGGAAATAAAAAGAAAGAGACAACCGTCAGTGGAATCGCCAAGAGTAAAATCAGTGCCCCAAGTTTGGCTCTTTGCCACAAAGAGGGAATGACGCCAGTGTATTGAAAGGATAACTGCGCGGTGAGCAGTGTTGCAGTGGCAGCCAGTGCCATGAATGCGCTGGCGATCGTTTGCGAATAAAAAAAACTGGTGAGTAAGACGAAAAAACTGAGAAAAATCACGACGAATAAATCGCGCTTTGCATGCATTTCCAGTAATTTACATGCCAGTAACAAGGCCACCATGGTGACACCGGCTTCTCGCCCAAAAAATGTTCGGAACGTGAGAAACACGCCTGCCATCATCAGCAAGGAGATTGGTATTAATATCCAGGAGGGAGGCAGGCGACGCCCTGTTAATGTCAACCAGCCACGCCACAGCATCAACATTGCGCAGCAGGCACTTACCCAACCGGGCATTGCCTGCACGTGAGGGATGAGCACGAGCAAACACGCCGTCAACAGGAGTAAGGTATCGGCCTTGTCGCGTGACAGGGGCTGTTTTTTCCAGCTGGCATGGACACCCGCGATGGCGGCATTGAGGCCAGATTTCTGAGGGGCGAGTTTCAGCATGGCTTATTTTTCAAAGAGTGCCAGCGCACTAAGGCAATCCATCCGGTGTGATTCGCCGATGGCGGCAGGATACTCCGTCGCACCGAGGCGGAACGCGTATGCCAGGCCGCTGGCATCAGCTTCCAGCACCCAGCTGGTCATGCGGGATAAGCGCAGTTCCAGATCCAGACTGGTGGACAAGCCAGAGAAATCCAACAGGATATCGCTCGCCGATCCGCCGGAAAACTGTTTGGTAATCAAACTGCCGCCGGCATCCAGATCGACTCTGGCGATGTGCTTCCATGCCAGATGCTTCAATGCATCTCCGGCTTGATACACCCGCACGCCAGAAAAGTCTTCGTCCCCCGCCATGCCATGGCCATTCTTGCTGGCCGCGCCGATGATGGGCAGTGGTGGTGAAAACGGCTCCGGTTGCGGGAAAACCAACGCCTGCGTATCTGGCATCCAGGTGCTCCAGGCGCGCAGCAAGCCTAGCGGGAACCAGGTTTGTATGCGTACTCTTGGAATGGGCAACCAGCCCCGGCGCACGGTCGGGTAGCTCAGCTGTACCGTGCTGCGGCTATGCGGCGCGATGTCGACCGATTGTTCAGAGTGGCCTTTTTCAGTAAATCCGACATGCAGCGCGTAACGATAATGCTTGCGGCGGTTGATCAGGTGCAAGGTGAAGCGCGCTTCTTCTCCGGCAAAAACTGCTGCAGCCGTGCCTGCCGATAAATGCAGGTAAGCGAGATTGCGAAACCCCATCAATGCGTTAACGCAGGCGCAGCCACCAAGCACAAAAGTCAGGGCAAAACCTAGATTTAAATTGTAATTGGTTGAAGCGATAAACAGTACCAGCAACAAGACGATAAACATCCAGCCCGCTTTGCTCGGCACGGTAAACACTCGCCTTTGCTTAAGAAACACCTCACCGCTTTCTGGCCGGTGCTCAAGGAAAACGAGCCGGCGAAATTTTTGTTGCAGGGAGGTGAGTGCGCGCATTGGTTGGACTGAAGAGGGATAGATTTGTGAAAGTAACTAAAAAATAATTAAAAGTAAGTAAGCCTGACACGCACTATCCATGCGGGTTTCAGGCTTGTCGCCTCTGCAGCCCGCATGGATAGTGCGTGCTGGGCCTGCCTGTTTTACATTTTTTATACGCTTACTTTTAGCATGAGTTGCGCCAGAAGTTCGCTGCTGGCATTGACTTTTCCACTGACCGACCTTAATGGACGCAGACGATGTGCGATGACAGGAATCAGTACCGCCTGCACGTCTTCCGGCAACACATGATCGCGCCCCTCCAGCGCGGCCCAGGCGCGAGCGGCTTGCAACAGGGCGATGGCGGCCCGTGGACTCATGCCTTCAGCAAAAATATCACCCTGACGGGTGGCATGCGCCAGCGATTGTACGTAATCCACCAATGAGGATGAGGTGTGTATTTGCCTGAGTGCTTGCTGTGCCTGCATCAATTGCTGTGGCTGCATGACGGGCGTCATCGCCTTGAGCAGGCTGCGCCTGTCTTCACCTAGCAATAATGCGCGTTCTGCCGCCGCATCGGGATAGCCAAGCGATAAACACATCAGAAAGCGATCGAGTTGCGATTCAGGCAGTGCAAAAGTACCTACCTGGTGGGTAGGGTTTTGCGTGGCGATCACAAAAAAGGGTTCCGGCAGTTGGCGGGTTTGTCCTTCTGCCGTTACCTGATGCTCTTCCATTGCTTCTAGCAAGGCAGACTGGGTTTTTGGCGTGGCGCGGTTAATTTCATCGGCCAGCAGTACTTGCGTAAATATCGGCCCCGGGTGAAACACAAATTGGCTCTTTTCTCGCTCAAAGATAGAAACGCCAATCACGTCGGCTGGCAATAGATCGCTGGTAAATTGCAGGCGATTAAAGTTAAGCCCCAGCGAAATTGCCAGTGCATGCGCCAGTGTGGTCTTGCCAACACCCGGCACGTCCTCGATCAGCAGATGACCGCCAGCCAGCAAGCAGACTAAAGCTTGCCTGATCTGGGTATCCTTACCGATAATAATTTGACCA
This sequence comes from Undibacterium sp., assembly GCA_030645915.1. Taxonomy (GTDB): domain Bacteria; phylum Pseudomonadota; class Gammaproteobacteria; order Burkholderiales; family Burkholderiaceae_D; genus Undibacterium. Next base: position 33,386 of record JAUSNO010000018.1, on the reverse strand, counting down.
ACTTGCCTGGCGACTTCATGCACTTTCGAAAACATAGGCATACCTTATGAAATGAATGCTAGGAGTGTAAACCGAATCCTTCACGGATGTTTTTGTTTGGATGGAAATGGCAGCACATTTGCAAAATATACTAAATAGGTTGACACTAGGCACTGATGCTTTTTAAGCCGTTAACACGAAGACAGATGACTACTGCGTTTTATACCCATGCGGATTGCAAACGCCATGAAATGGGCACATGGCATCCCGAATCTCCGGCGCGATTACAGGCAATTGATGATCAGTTGATCGCCAGTCGTCTTCATGATCTGCTGGATCGCCGCGAGGCGCCTGTTGCGCAAGAGCGCGATCTGGCGCGAGTGCATAGCCTTGATGCGATCGCGCGTATCCGGGACAACTGCCCTGATCCCGATGCCGAAGTGCGTTATTTTCCATTGGACGCTGACACCACGCTCAATGCCTATACCTGGCGCGCCGCGTTGCGTGCTGCCGGCGCGGCGATAGCGGCAACTGATGCGGTGATCAATGGAGAGATTGCAAACGCCTTTTGCTCGATTCGTCCACCGGGCCATCACGCCACACCTACCGAAGCGATGGGCTTCTGCATGTTTAATAACGTGGCTATCGCCGCCAAGCATGCGTTGGAGGTGCACGGTTTACAGAGAGTGGCCATTGTTGATTTCGATGTGCATCATGGCAACGGTACTGAGGATGCATTTCGAGATGATCCGCGTGTGCTGATGGTAAGTTTTTTTCAACATCCGTTTTATCCGTATACCGGTACCGGGCATCCTGCATCCAACATGATTAATGTCCCGTTGCCCGCGCATAGCAGGGGCGATGTGGTACGTGAAATAGTTCTGGATAACTGGCTTCCTGCCTTGCATGAGCAACGTCCGGAAATGATCTTCATTTCGGCTGGATTTGATGCCCATCGTGAAGACGAGATGGCGCAGATGGGGCTGGTTGAAGCGGATTACGCCTGGATCACGCAACAAATCATGGCCGTGGCAAAGCAATATTCACAGGGGCGCATCGTCAGTTGTCTGGAAGGTGGGTACAGCCTTTCCGCATTGGCCAGAAGTGTTGTTGCGCATCTCAAGGTGTTGGCAGAGCTTGAATAGTAACAACAGTAAGCCTTGCTTTGATGTTGGTATCAGACAATAATCTGGCGCAGATGATAGCGAATCAAACAAGATCGAATAGGGCCAGCGCTTGGCCAATTAAAGGGTAAGACCATGGCAAGGCCAGAAAAAATTCGCCTGGGCGAGATTTTATTGCAACAAAAGCTGATGTCGGAAGAGCAGCTGCAATTCGCTTTAACAGAACAAAAACGTACCGGTCGCAAGCTGGGACGTTTGTTTGTTGAAAACGGCTATGTGACGGAAGAGCAAATTTCGGGAGCCTTGGCCAAACAGCTTAATATTGCGTACGTCAACCTCAAGCAATTCAACATCAGCTCGAAGGCAGTACGTCTGTTGCCCGAGATGCAGGCCAGGCGCTTCAGGGCGATTGTTCTGGAAGAAAAGGACAATGCGCTCTTAGTTGGCATGGCAGATCCTACCGATCTGTTCGCCTACGATGAGATCAGCCGGCTAGTCAAAAACAATATTGTTCTTGCGGTAGTCAACGAATCAGAATTGCTGGCGACCATCGATAACGTCTATCGGCGTACTGATGAGATTACCGGGCTGGCGCGTGAGCTGGAGCAGGAGCTGGGCGATTCCAATATTGATTTTGGCGCACTCGGTGTCACGCCAGGCATGGAAGACGCCCCTGTGGTGAAGTTGCTGCAATCGGTGTTTGATGATGCGACGCAGGCAAGGGCTTCTGATATTCATATCGAGCCGCAAGAGAAACGTCTGCAAATTCGCTTCCGGATCGATGGGGTGTTGCATCTGCAAACCGAAGCCGATATCAAGATCGCCAGTTCTTTGGCGTTGCGTTTAAAGCTGATGTCGGATATGGATATTTCAGAAAAACGCCTGCCGCAAGACGGCCGCTTTGCCATCAAGGTCAGGCAACAGCAGATCGACGTGCGTATTTCGACCATGCCGACACAATATGGCGAATCTGTCGTGATGCGCCTGCTGAATCAGGGCGGCGGCACACTCAATCTTGATCGCCTCGGCATGCCCAAAGCCATGCTGGAGCGTTTCCGTAAAATCATCAAACGGCCAAATGGTCTGGTGTTGGTCACGGGGCCAACCGGTAGCGGAAAAACTACCACGCTGTATGGGGCGCTGGCAGAATTAAATACGCAGGAAAAGAAGCTCATCACCGTGGAAGATCCGGTGGAATACCGTCTTGCCGGGATCAATCAGGTGCAGGTCAACGAGAAAATCGATCTTAGTTTTGCCAAAGTCCTGCGTTCGTCCTTGCGGCAAGATCCGGATGTCTTGCTGGTAGGTGAAATGCGCGATCAGGAAACCGCCCAGATCGGCATGCGTGCCGCGATGACCGGACATCTGGTGCTGTCGACCTTGCATACCAATGATGCAGTCAGTACGCCGATACGTTTGCTCGATATGGGCGTACCGCGTTATATGGTCGGCAGCTCCCTGCAGGCGGTGCTGGCGCAAAGGCTGGTGCGCGTGATTTGTGAAAGTTGTTGTCAGCCAGAGCCAATACTCGCGACTGAAAAAGAATGGCTGGCGACAGAGTTGGGTGATACCGTAGAACAGCACCAATACCATTGTGGCCGGGGTTGTGGACACTGCAATGGCACAGGTTTTCGCGGGCGTATCGGCGTTTATGAACTATTGGAAATGACCGGGCCGGTGGTGGCAGCTGCGCATCAAGATGATCCTGCCGATTTCATTCGGGTGGCACGACAACAAATGGCTGGCCTTACGTTAAGAAAATATGCCGTGGATCTGGTGTTGTCGGGTATCACCACGGTTGGTGAGGCGATGCGCATTAGTAATCAACAAGAGGACTAAGCATGCCCTTTTTTGCCTACAAAGCCAGAAATGCAAAAGGCGAACTGGTCGAAGGTGTGATTGAAAGCGTCGATAGCAGCGCGGTAGCGAGTCAACTTTTCAATACTGGCATCACCCCCGTACAAATTAACGTTACCGGCAAACCTGGAGGCGATGCCTTGCCTTCCTGGTGGCGTAGCCTGATGGAACAGAAAGTGCAGCCCATCGATGTGCAACTGTTTAGTCGCCAGCTATATACACTCTTGAAATCTGGAGTGCCCATCATGCGAGGCTTGGCTGGCTTGCAAGAGTCGGCGGTCAATAAGGCATTTGGCAAATTGATTCAAGATCTGCGCGAGTCGCTCGATTCCGGTCGTGAGCTGTCTGCCGCCATGCGACGTCATCCCAAGGCCTTCTCGTCTTTTTATATTAGCATGGTGCGGGTTGGTGAAATGACCGGGCAACTGGAACATATATTTCTGCGCCTGTATGCCCATCTGGAATTTGAAAGGGATATGCATGAGAGGGTAAAAACCGCCTTGCGTTATCCGATGTTTGTCATGATTGCCATGGTCATTGCCATGGCTGTCATTAATATTTTTGTTATCCCCGCCTTCGCCAAAGTGTTTGCCGGCTTCAATGCACAGTTACCACTGATGACCAGAATCTTGATCGGTACGTCGAATTTTGCGGTCGAATACTGGCTGCTGATTGTCGTCGGCATGATTGCGGTAATTGTCGGATTTAACATGTTCATCGGCACAGAACATGGCAGGTTTGTCTGGGATAGAGCCAAATTACGCTTTCCTATTGTGGGCCGTATCATCCTCAAAGGCACCTTAGCGCGATTTGCACGCAGTTTTGCGCTTTCCAGTAAAAGTGGCGTGCCCATCGTACAAGCACTTAATGTTGTGGGACAAACTGTCGATAATGCCTACATCGCCAGCAGAATCGATCAAATGCGCGATGGGGTTGAGCGTGGTGAAAGTATTTTGCGTACAGCTGCCGCCGCTGGCGTGTTCACCCCCGTGGTTTTGCAGATGATTGCTGTTGGTGAGGAGACTGGCGCAATCGACGATTTGATGGATGAAATCGCTGGCATGTATGAGCACGAAGTCGAATATGAACTAAAGACATTATCTGCCAATATTGAACCCATTCTGATCGCCGGCCTGGGCGTTCTGGTGCTTATTTTGGCGCTAGGTATCTTTCTTCCGATCTGGGATCTCGGCAGGGTGGCGTTGCGAAAGTAATTCGATGCGTTTTAAGTTGTCTCTTAAATGTGTTAATAATTGTTGCTTATTAATCCGAATGCTTGCTCAATAGCATCAGCGCTAGATGTTTGCTAGTATGATACAGAGGTGTTGCTATAGCGCATTTTCTTGATCAATGTTTTGTCACCCATACTGCGTTACGTTTTTTAAATTTAATTTGGAGCCTGCCATGAAAAAAGAGCAATCTGGTTTTACCTTAATTGAGTTGATTGTTGTGATTACTATTCTGGGTATCCTCTCTGCATTTGCGCTCCCACGATTTGCGGCTTTGCAAACCGATGCCCGCATGGCAAAAATGAATGGCGCTCTGGGTTCAATCAAGGCCGCAGCCGTGTTAGCACATTCAATACAATTGACACAAAATTTGGGCGTCAATACCTCGGTAACGATGGAAGGTTCGGTCATTACAATGGGTAACGGCTATCCATTGGCAACCAATGCGTCCATCGGACATGCAGCAGGATTGTCAACACTTGCAGGCGTGGCTTTCCCAGAGTACATATTAAACGGAGCAGCCGGCGTGTTCACCGTGGCACCAGATGCAGGTTACCCAGCTTGTACCATTACTTACACCGAGCCGGCAGTCAACGGTTCGCCAATTTATAGCAACGGCAACGTCAACGCGACTAATTGCTAATCAATACATTTTAAATGTAGAACAAGTTTTTGAATTTATCGGAGATGAAAATGAAACAAATGAATAAACAGCAATCTGGTTTTACCCTGATTGAACTGGTCATGGTGATCGTTATTTTGGGAATTCTGGCGGCTACCGCCTTACCCAAGTTTGTTGATTTGCGTGGGGATGCGAATAAGTCAGTAGCCGATGGCTTTGGGGGGGCATTGAGTTCTGCCGCTTCGATCAATTATGCGGGCTGTGCTGCCAAGAATTTTGCTGTGACAGCTAACGTTTGCGTCAAAGTCGCCAAGTGTTCCGACATGGGGCCTTTGCTTAATCCTGGCATTGTAATTATTCCAGGCGTTTTGCCGACCCCTACTGTTGCCAAGAAATTTTATATCGTTGCAGATACGGCTGCCGCACCTGCCGGGACTACCGCAACCTGCAGTGCTGTGTATGGTGATGATACCAATGCTGGAGTTCCATTCACTTATACTGCTATAGGAACCTAAAATTTAGTAGGCTCAATAAAAAGGTGCGAATATTTTCTATTCGCACCTTTTGTATTTTTATTGTCTTTTTCTATTTCGCAACAAGCCTCTTTTTTGGCACCCAGGACAGATTCGATGCTGAATAAAAGTCTCGATTATTGCCAATCATCTAAAGGATTTACCTTGATCGAATTGATCATGGTAATGATCTTGGTCGGCATACTTTCGGTGGCGATCATTCCTCGTTTCGCCAATAAAAATGCGTTTGACGAGCGTGGATTCTTTGATCAAAGCATCAGCATGGTGCGCTATGCGCAAAAAGTCGCGATAGCGCAACATACCAATGTGTTTGTGAATGTGACGCCGGGTACCATCTGCCTGACTTACGTGGCAGATCCAAATTGTGCAAGCACTACAGCGAGCGAAAAAGTACTTGCCTTGTCCCCCATGCCCTTGATCGGCGATCAAAGCTGGATGCAAGGAAATACTCCTGCCGATATGGTATTCGGGACAATCATTTCTTTTTCTTTCTCTGCATTGGGGAAACCAAGTTTTGCCAATACAACGATCATTAATCTGAATGGATCTGGCACTACACAATCCATCACGGTGGAGCGCGAGACTGGTTATGTGCATTGAGCCTCGTTTCCCGCGCAGGAGCATTCAGGCCGGGATTTCGCTGGTTGAGCTAATCATGTTTATCGTGATCGTCGGTCTTGGCATTGTTGGTATTTTATCGGTGATGAATGTCACGACAAAAGCCAGCGCAGACCCAATGCTGCGCAAGCAGGCCTTGGCAATTGCAGAATCTCTTTTGGAAGAAATTGAGCTGCAGCCATTTACCTTGTGTGATCCTGATGATGACAATGCCCGCACTGCGCTTACTACGGCAGATTGTGCAACTGTTCAAGGGTTGGGTAAAACTCCTGGCGAGACGCGCTACACTGATCCGCGTTTCGATAATGTGGGGGATTACCACCTGCTTAATATTACTGGAATACGTGATATCGAGAATAATCCGATTGCCGATCTCACCAATTTTACAGCGGACGTCAATATGGCGGCAGTTGGTGGCGCATTCGGACTTCCAGACGACAATGCTGTTTTGCAGATAAATATTGCAGTTACATTGGGGCCCGTACCTGTGTCGCCACTTCCGCCTAATCCGCCGATTGTTTCCTTGACGGGTTATCGTTTCCGCTACGCGCCAAGGGCGGTACCATAAGATGCGTTTTTCTAAAAAATACCAATCTGGTTTTACCCTGATCGAAGCGATCATGGTGATGACTATCACTGCCGTCTTGGCAGCGGGTGTGGCGGTATTTTTGCGCAAACCGATAGATGGTTATATGGATTTGGCCCGACGTACTGAATTAAGCGATATTGCCGACACGACGGCCCGCCGGATTACACGTGATTTACATTTGGCTTTGCCAAATAGCGTGAGAATGCCGAGTAATCAATGCATGGAATTTTTACCCACGATTAATGGTGGTCGCTATCGCGCTGATGTGGATGGTGCCGGCGGCGGAAACGTGTTTAGTACAGCGACTTCTCTGGCTGCACTTGATGTGCTGGGAGACCTGAGTGCGGCTCCGGCCAATGGTGATTTCATTGTCATCTACAACCTTGGTATAACAGGTGCCAATGCTTATGCGGGCGATAATCGGGCGACCGTAGGTGGGGGAACTACTGTTAATTCGATCGTGTTTTCATCGCTCAAACAGTTTCCTCTCGCCTCTCCGGGCAACCGCTTTCATGTTCTGTCAGGTGTTGAGCAAGCCGTGGCGTATGTCTGTACCGCGGGTATAGTGAATGGGAATGGCACTGGTACCTTGTTTCGTGCATCGGCATACGGCATTAATGCAGCAGAACCAAGTCCCTGTCCGGCGACACCGGTGGGCACCCCGATATTGGCGCAAAATATTAGCCAATGCCAGTTTACCTATTCCAGTGGTGTGACAGAACGTAGTGGTTTGGTTTCTATTCGCCTTGGTATTACCAAAAACAATGAGACAGTCAACCTTTATCAAGACGTGCATGTCAACAATGTGCCATAAACGTTCAGTTTGTAGAATTACCCCGACTCTGCGTGAGTGCGGTTTTTCGCTCGTATCGGCAATTTTTCTGCTGGTGATTTTGTCCGCTTTGGGGGTGTTTATGTTGTCTATCTCCACTATGCAGCAAACTACATCTACGCAAGATTTACAGGGTAGTAAAGCTTATCAGGCGGCGAAGGCTGGCCTGGAGTGGGGCGCCTATCAGATCATGACGCCTGAGAATAGTGTTGGCGTTGCCCCCTACGCTTGTCCAATTCCATTGCCTATGCCAGTGTTTGGCGGTGCATTAAATGATTTTGTAGTGACAGTTGAATGCGTACAGTCACCTGATTTCATTGAAGGGGGAAATACGGTGAGGGTGTATCAGCTCACCTCCACGGCAAGATTTGGCACATCGCCAGCGACAAATTTTGTTGAAAGAAGCATCAGGGCATCCATCAATATCTGCCGTCTTGGTGTCGTTGCTTGGGGCGCACCATGCTCTGGTTAAGATCGCACATAAAATTGGGTAGGCGTGACTTATCGATGAAGTGGAAAACACATATGATTTACGCTCAATCTCAACATACGCATCAATCCACACGGTTGTTGCGAGCATTTTTTGCCGGAGTATTGCTTGTCTTGTTACTGCTGGCAGGTGAACGAGTATCTATGGCCGCAGTCGTCGAGTTGAATAGTACGGGCGGTACCACAGCGACTAACGGCCTGCATTTTTTTATTGAAGATACGACGCACATGCAAGTCAGGCGGCTCAATAATACAGGCCAGGTTTATAGTCCCGGCGCAATTCCTCCAAGCGTCAATTTAGATAACGGTGTTTTTTTACTTGCCAATACCAAAGTGTACGGGCCATCGCATACGGTGAGTGGTTTTAATCCTACCGGCGGCATGTACAACACGTATTCCATCACCGCGCCCATTCCAGCCAATCCCTCTTCTGCAGGCGTGCAACAAATTGCGACGAATAATCTTGGCATTACCGCTGGGCCGCAGGTCACTATCAATTGGAAATACACCACTCCACTGGATTTTCTGACTGCCGATGTAACCATTGTTATTCCCCCTACTTATACTGTCAGCGTGGCCAAGCCAGTACGCTACTATCATGTGTTTGATACATATTTGGGCGGGAGCGATTCTGGATGCGGTGTCAAATTTACTGACTCGAATGGGAAGGCTGTGGTCGGAACTTATCCGCCACCTAGCGGCACCACTTGCCCATCGAGTACGTCCATACCGGCTGGCGTCACGATTGTTGAGTCTTTTCGCGAGCGCAGCGGCTTAGCTTTTTCTAAATATTGTGCAGCAGGGTGGTCTACTTTTTTTACCAACGGGGGAGTAAATTGTTCGGTCCTGCAAACTGCGCCTCTTAGCAATACGATTGTCACAAGCTATCAAGATACTGGTATTGGCGTTGAATTTGATTTTACTGCGCCAGGAACATATACCTTTAGTTATGATTTTGTGATCGGATCGACTGTGGTTCCCGCTTACGATCATTTAGAAATTGTCCATGATGGCACAGCAACCTTGTGCCCTGAGAATGTAATAATTCTTGCATGCACTTCTTCTACGGTTCCTTGCCCCGCGGGCGCTTCGGTAAATACCGGTACGCTCACCGGCAACCTGAAGGTGACGCCTGCATTGCCTGCCGTGTCGATTACGCCTGCCACCTTTTCGATCGGTCCCGCTGTTTATAATCCCACTGTCGTATTGCAAGGGACGGGCGCCGGCACCTACACCCTGAGTATTAACGGGATTAGTGGAACAGTGCCTTTAAATGGGGTCAAGTGTTCAAACGGCAGTATTGCCACCAGCTGTATCATGACGATCGCTAATACGCCGTGCGTTGCGGATTTTGAGTGTATGGAAACTGGTCAGCCATATAACACTCCCGTAACAACCACTGCGCGTAACCCGCTCTATACCAAACTGGTCGGCACCGCCTTTACCTTTGACGTGCTGGCACTGCAATCTAGCGGCGCGATTGCAACCGGCTATACCGGCGCTGTCACCGTAGAATTATTTGATGCAACGGCTAAACCTGCACCGTTTTGCGCCTTTACCGGAACGGCGCTGGCAAGCCAGACGCTGACATATTTGGCGGGTGATAATGGGCGTAAAACTCTAGCCATCCCTGTGAATCTTTCTGCAGCGTATCCAAATCTGCGTTGTCAGGTGAGGCAAACTGTTCCAACCGCAGTGTCTGGTTGTTCATCGGACTCGTTCGCTGTGCGCCCTTCTGCCATCGCCCTAGCCGCTACCACGCTGACTAATCTCCCTATGGCGACAGCGCCATCGTCCATTTCTACACCTACTATAAAGGCCGGGACTGGTTTTATGTTGAGTGGAACGACTAGTCCGGTTGCCAGTTATTCTGGTTCATTGGCCCTAGATGCCAGCAAGCTTTCAGCGCAAGTCACTACCCAGGATACGATCCCGGAAAGTGGTGGTGTGGTTGGTACGCTCACGCCGTCGTTGGTAGCAAATGCTGCTGCCATCAGCGCAACTTATAATGAGGTGGGATATCTTTACCTCGCTCCGGGTGCGTATCGCGATGATCTTTTTACCGCTGTTGACGGCACTACTGGCGACTGCATTACCGACACCGACCTCAATGCCAATTTGTCCGATGCCTTAAGCGGTGGTAAATATGGCTGCAGTATCGGTAACAAGATTTCGTCAACGTTCGGGCGTTTCATTCCTCACCATTTCACATTAGCATCATCAGGTATGCCTGCAGGTTGTGTTACAGGTGGTTTTACCTATATGGATCAGCCATTTACTATGAGTGCCAGCATTGAAGCCCGCAGCTTGGCGGATACCAAAACTTTCAATTACGCTGGACCACTTTTTGCCAGGGGGGTGGTAACTCCGCAGGTGGAAAACGCAAATAGTGGAGTCAGTTTGACTGCAAGGCTCAGTGGCCTTGGCACACCATTCTGGACGGGCGGCAATTACCCCTTTGTGGCTACTAATTTCAGTCGCCAGACGCCGGCGGATGGCCCTTACGATAGCCTTGCCATCGGTCTTGCTGCAACTGATGAGTCCGGTGCAGTATTGCTGGCGAATCGAGATATGGATGCGAGCAATGCCAGTTGCGTGCCTGATCCCTCAGGTACTTCAAGCGGTACTTGTACGGCAAAAACTGCAGTGACGACTAAGCTGCGACATGGCCGTCTTAAATTGGGCAATGCACACGGTAGTGAGCGGCTTGATCTGCCTGTTCCACTTCGTTTGGAATATTGGGCCGGCGTAACTAAAGGCTGGGCAATCAATGCGCTGGATACCTGTAGTAATTTTTCTGCAAACAATTTTTCATTGTCGTTCCCCACCGGGACAGCAGCAAAACCGAATAATCTGGCCGCATGCGAAACCTATCTCCCTGCTTTGGGCGGTGTCGCACCAGCGCAGACTATGTTATTGAAAGCGCCTGGTACGGGAAACAACGGCTGGACAGATGTCGTGCTTAATCTTGCTAGCCCAAGCGGCACTCAGTGTGTGGCCATTGGCGCTGCGGGACCTGCTGCGGTGAGTCCTGTACCCACTATGACCTGGTTGCAATATCACTGGACTGGTGCAGGATCTGCCTTGCAAAATCCCTCGGTAAGAGCCACTTTCGGCATCTATAAAAACGCCAATGAGTTCATTTATATGCGTGAATTACACTAAGAAAAATAGAGTTACACCGTTAATGTATCTATGAAATACGCCAGACAGACAACAATTTGCCGGACAATTAGCGATCATTCATTGACAGCACTCCAATATTAACTTAACGTCAAGCAAGATATACATTTGGGCTTTGTGCATGGGATTTTTCTCGAAAAAAAAGAAAGAGGCTGGACTGATGGCAATCAGTTTGTGTCCAGACGGCATTTACTCTGCCAGACTGACGCGAGTACATGTATCTGTGCCAACCTTAGAGTTTGTTTCATTCTACCCAAAGGCGACTAAGTCCTGGCCCGAGATGTTGGAGCGATTTGCGAAAGAGTCGCCAGCCAAAAATTATCGATGTGGTTTGCTTCTGTCACCTGATGAGTATCAACTCTTTTCGGTGGAACCCCTGAATGTTCCTGCAGAAGAGCTTAAGAGTGCAATGCGCTGGCGTTTGAAGGAGATGCTTGATTACCATATCGACGATGCCACTTTTGATGTCTTTGGTGTGCCGGGCGATAAAAATGCAGGTGGGCGCATTCATTCGATGTATGCCGTGGCCGCGCGCAATAAACTCATTGCAGAGCGTCAGGCGTTATTTTCGGATGCCAAACTCCCTTTAAGTATCATTGATATTCCAGATTTGGCGCAACGCAATATTTCCAGCTTACTGGAACCAGAGGGGCGAGGTATCGCCTTGCTCTCTTTTGATGAAAATGGTGGTTTGTTGACACTTACTTTTGGCGGTGAGCTGTACCTATCGCGTCGGCTTGATATTAAATTGTCCCAGTTGCAGACAAGTGATGCGGATAAGCAAACCATGATTTTCGAACGTATTACTTTGGAGCTTCAGCGTTCCCTGGATAATTTCGACCGGCAACATAATTTCATCACTACCGCAAAACTCATACTGGCGCCTTTGGGTTCGGTTGCGGCAGAATTGCAAGCCTATCTGGCGTCAAATATGTATATGCCAGTAGAGGTACTTAATCTGGAAAATATATTGGATTTATCCAAAATTCCTGAATTAAAGGATGTGACGCGCCAACAAGCCTATTTTTTGACGATAGGCGCTGCGCTCAGACATGAAGAGACTGCTCTATGAGTCAGCAGATCAATCTTTTTAATCCCATTTTTTTAAAAACGCAGAAGGTTTTTTCTGCGATTTCTTTGCTTCAGACATTTGGCCTGGTGTTGCTGGGCGCCATATGTATGGTGATGTATGTCATTTATCAGTCCGCCGGGTTGATGAGAAGTGCCGACATCGTTACCGCACAGCTACGCAACGCCGAGGCGCAGATCGCAAAACTGCGCGCGCAAGCGGTTGTGCCGGTTGCCAATAAGGCGCTTGAAGCGTCGCTGGCGAAGCTTGAGGCCGATATTCAAAATAGACAAAAAATAAGCGCTGTTTTGCAGAAAAGCGATTTTGGAAACACACAAGGATACTCGGCTTATCTTGTTGCGTTTGCACGTCAGATTCCAACCGGATTATGGTTAACAGGTTTCACTATTAGCGGTGGCGGAAATGAAATCAGCTTGCAAGGACGCACCTTAAAACCTGAATTGGTACCAGCCTATGTCAGCCAGCTCAAGCGCGAGCCTGCCATGCAAGGAAAAAGTTTTGCTGCACTGCAAATGCAACTGCCTGAAATGACAGGTGCCAGCGTTCAGGGGAAGTCTGACGTTGCCAAACAGTTCGATACTGCACCTTACATCGAGTTTAATTTACGGTCATCCGATCTGCCTGAAAAAAATAGCTCTACAGGAGTGAAGGGACAATGAAGCAGCAATGGGAGCAACTCAGGAACAAGATTGATGCGCTTAGCTTGCGTGAGCGAGGCATTATGCTCATTGTCATCTCGTTCGGGATCATTTTTTTATTCAATAGCTTGGTGATTGAACCTCAGTTTGCTAAACAAAAAATATTGTCCAGTAAGATCAAGCAAGAGCAGTCGCAGGTGAGTGCGCTACAGCTGGAGATGGCACAACGCGTAGCGAACGTGATGACTGATCCCGATGTGGAGATGAAGCGACGTGTAGCCAGTGCGCAGCAGCAATTGGGGCAAATCGATAGCGATCTGCAAGCGTTGCAAAAGAATTTGGTCCGACCTGAAAAGATGACCTCATTGCTGGAAAGTATCCTGAAGCGGAATCACAAACTGCAATTGGTTTCTCTAAAAAGTCTGCCAGCCATCAATGTGATTGATGAAATGGAGCGCGGCAGTGTAGTGGCGGGCAAGCCGACGATTTCGGTTTCTGACCTGAACCTCAACAAGGCCGATGTCAATATCAATGATGCGATCTATAAGCACGAAGTGGAAATTGTCTTGCAGGGCAATTATCTCGACATGTTGAGTTACATGCATGAACTCGAATCGTTGCCTGAGCAGCTGTATTGGAATAAAGGCCAATTGACGGTGACTGAATATCCCAAAGCGAATCTAACCTTAACGCTGTTCACATTGAGCTTGGAAAAAAAATGGCTCAACATGTAATGTCGGTTTATTCACACATAAAACACATCATGCTTCATTGCGTAGTGTTCGCATCCCTTAGTCTTATGTTTTGTCAAATGACGCTGGCGCAAAATTTGCCAGACCCGACTCGACCGCCTGCGAAGATGATGCAAACGGCGGCAAACCCTGCAGTGGTTTCCGGGCCGGTATTGCAATCGATTTTGATCGCGCCGAACAGACACGTTGCGATCATCAGCGGCCAGACGGTAGCCTTGAACGGTAAATATGGCGATCAGACTCTGATTAAACTGACAGAAACTGAAGCAGTTTTACGTAACGGGAAAGAACTTTTGACACTCAAGCTCTTTCCCGATTTTGATAAGAAGTTGAGTCGGGTGCATAGTAAATGAATACCGATAGCGTGTACTGAAAATGCGTACCGATAGAAGCGCCCATAAAGGCAAGAACAGCATGAAAAAAATATTATCTTCGTTACTGATATCGACGGTCTTCGCCGGTTGCGCCATGCCGGTATCACGGCAAGAGACCTATGATCTGATCAAAAGCGAGATGAGCAAGGCCGCTGCAGGGCCGAAAGTAAAACCAGCTGACGCGGAAGTGGTCTCAGCCTCATTGTTGCCGGCATTATCAGTTGACATGCCGCCGGCACGCAAACCGATGGAGGAGCGCTTTAACCTCAATTTCAGCAACGCTCCCGCCGCGCAATTTTTTATGGGCATTGTATCCGGTACCCGCTATAACATGCTGGTGCATCCGGATGTCACCGGCAGTATTTCTGCCAATCTGAAAGACGTGACATTGTTTGAAGCGCTTGACGCCATTCGCGAGCTATACGGTTATGACTATAAGGTGGAGGGAAGCCGCATTTATATCAAACCCTTAAGCCTGCAAACGCGTGTGTTTCAGATTAATTATTTGGCGGCATCGCGTAAAGGGACATCGGATATCCGGGTGACGTCGGGTTCTATTTCTGATTCTGTCGGGACATCTAACGCGTCAGCTAATCAAACTGGCCAGAACAATTCACAAGGGAATACGTCGTCCGGCAGTAATTCTGCTCATGCAACGACATCGAGCAAGATCAGTACGGTCTCCAACAATGATTTTTGGTCAGAGTTAAAGATGTCACTTGAGTTACTGGCGGGCGCTGGCAAGGATGGTCGCCAAGTGGTGATTAGCCCGCAGTCTGGTGTGGTGGTGGTGCGTGCCATGTCGGATGAAATGCGCAACATCGCCGCCTACCTGAAGGCGACGCAACTGTCAGTGGACAGGCAAGTGATCCTGGAGGCGAAGATACTTGAAGTCGAGTTAAATGATGAATTCCAATCCGGGATTAACTGGGCTTCGTTCGCGTCACTTAAATCTTCGCCAAATAGCCGTACGTCGTTAGGCTTTGTGTCGCCAGGAACCAATTTGAGCACCACCACGGTTACCGCGACCGACACCGGCATTACTGCGACAGCGGGCACTGCATTAGGTGCTACCGCAAATGCGGCTGGGTCTTTGTTCGGATTGGCTTTTCAGACCGCGAATTTTTCAGCGCTATTGTCCTTTCTCGAATCACAGGGCAATGTGCATGTCTTGTCCAGCCCGCGCATTGCAACCCTGAATAACCAAAAGGCAGTGCTTAAAGTCGGTAAGGATGAATTTTTCGTGACTAAGCTGAGCACTACGCCAGGCACGACCAGTACGTCCGGCAATACGGCACCTACCGTCAGCGTCGATGTGCAGCCTTTCTTTTCTGGCGTTGCTTTAGACGTGACGCCGCAGATTGACGATAGCGGCAATATCATTTTGCACGTGCATCCCTCGGTGAATAATGTGACGACGATCGATAAAACCGTCAATGCAGGAAGTGCCGGTACCATTAGTCTGCCACTCGCGTCCAGCGTGGTTTCTGAAACAGATAGCGTGGTGCGCGGGCAAGATGGCCGCATTGTTGCCATCGGTGGTTTGATGCGTCAGTCCAATACGAGCGACCGGTCACAGATTCCCGGCGCGGGCGATGTTCCATTGTTCGGTGGTTTGTTCCGTAATACCAAGCAGATCTCGCAAAAACGAGAGCTGGTGATCTTGATCAAGCCGACCATCGTGCAAGGTGAGGGAGCTTGGGAGCAAGATGTGCTGGATAGCCAGAATCGGATTCAGAATTTGGCTCCCAGGAGTCGTTTCGAAAAACAATAACCATGTACACGGCACATTTCGGCTTATCTGAAGTTCCCTTCAGTCTCACGCCGGACACCAGTTATTTTTTTTCCTTCAATAGTTATCAGGAAGCGTTAAATACGCTGCTGATTGCCGCCAAAAATGGCGAAGGGTTTATTAAAATTACTGGCGAGGTGGGCACCGGTAAAACTCTGTTGTGCCGAAAGTTCATGGCAATGCTCGATGCAGACTTTGTGACGGCATACATCCCGAACCCACTGCTCGAACCGCGTAGTTTGATGCTGGCATTGGCTGACGAATTGGCGTGTCCGGTCGAGCGCGGCATTGAACAGCATCAATTGATCAAGGCGATTAATTTCAAGTTGCTTGAATTGGCGCGCGAAGGCAAGCGTGTGCTTCTGTGTATAGATGAAGCGCAGGCTTTGCCTCTTGAGACGCTTGAAGCCTTGCGTTTATTGAGTAACCTGGAAACAGAAAAAAGAAAGCTCCTGCAAATTGTCTTGTTCGGGCAGCCGGAACTTGATCGTAAGCTGGCGCGTAACGAGATCCGTCAACTGACGCAACGCATCAGTTTTCATTACCAGCTGCAAGCCTTGACGGCAAACGAAATTGAAATTTATGTCGCACATCGCCTGAAAGTGGCGGGATATAGCGGCCCGGCCTTGTTTGGTTCTGCTGCATTGACGATGTTGAGAATGGCTAGCGGCGGTATTCCGCGCGTGGTGAATGTGCTGGCGCACAAAGCGCTGATGTTAAGTTTTGGCGAAGGCCGGCAACACGTCAGCGTCAGGCATGTGATTCTGGCTGCCAAAGATACGCTTGCTGTGGGGCAGATACATTCTTATGCGAATCAACTGAAGTTAGTGGTGAGCGCGCTGGTAGTCGTGTCGGTGATGGCAGGATGGGTGTTCATTAAATAAACAATGTGCGCATACTTGAATGAGTAAAAAGTAAATATGAGCCTGATCAATCAAATGCTGCAGGATCTGGATAAGCGTGGCGCAGATGCCAGTGCTGCCGGGCCTTTGCATGCGCAGATTCGGCCAGTCAACCTGCCGCAGACGCGCAAGACACTGTGGGTGCTGCTTTCGCTTGCTTTGCTCGGTGCAATCGTGACGTGGCAGCTATGGAAGCAGTTTTTCCCCAGTGTTAACGGACAGCAAAAAACCGTCCCCGTGATACTAGTCGCTTCGGCTGTTCCGGCATCTGTTCCGGTTGCGCCGCCCGTGGCACTGGCTGCTACGTCGCAGGTGGCGGCAGCGCCGGCAGCGATGAATTTGCCAGCGATGGCTGAATTGCCTTTGCTGTTAAAACTTTCGTCTGGTTTGGATAAAACACTGATTGTGGAGACGTCTGCATCAGAAAAAAATGCATCGCCGCCTATCATCGCGAAAATCGAAAGAGTGCTGCCTGACAGTGGCGAAAAAATAAAAAAAATTGATTCTGTACAGCGGCCGGCAACCGCAAAGTCGGCTGAGCAAGCTACATTGGCGAGTAAATTTATCAAGGAGACCACTCCTGCACAGCAGGCTGAAAGCGACTATAGGCAAGCCACTTTATTGCAGCAGCAGGGTCGCATCAACGATGCCGTCCTTATGTTTGAAGCAGCACTCAAGTCCGATCCGCAGCATGCCGCAGCCCGCCAGTCATTGATCACGCTGCTGCTGGACAATAAGCGGCATGAAGATGCCATTCGCTGGTTGCAGCAAGGCTTGAGTGCTGATAAAAATCAACCGGGCATGGCGATGATCCTGGCGCGTCTGCAAGTTGAAAAAGGAAAGTTGCCAGGTGCGATTGAAACCCTGCAACGTACATTGCCGCATGCACAGGATAGGGCTGATTTTTTGGCGTTTCTGGCGGCATTGCAGCAGCGCGCATCGCATCATAAGGAGGCCGTAGATCTGTATCAGCAGGCACTCAAGAAAATGCCACAAAATGCAGTATGGTGGATGGGCCTGGGCATCTCTCTGCAAGCCGATGGGCGCAACCAGGAGGCGCTCGATGCCTTTGGTCACGCCAAATCCGGAAACGGTCTTAGCCCGGACCTGTTGGCGTTCGTAGAGCAAAAAATTACCCAGCTCCAGCGCTAATATGACGTCTGAATAGATGTAATACTGGGGTAGGGTATTTTAAAATGCGCCCGTGGATAAAGCGTAAATTGCCATTTTTAACCTATACTCCCTTTAATTTGCGCTTATGTATGTGCTCTTCATGGCGTGCTGGCAAAACAAATCGGGAATAGTTGCGCGCAAGTCCGTAAAATAGCGGTTTGAATTGTGTAAAAAGAAGAATAAGCATGTCGATACAATGGTTCCCAGGCCACATGAATGCCGCCCGCAAAAAAGCAGCGGAAACCATGGAAAACACCGATCTGGTGATAGAAGTGCTTGATGCGCGCATCCCGCAAGCGAGTACTAACCCGATGGTGGAAAGTCTACGTAATTTCCGTCAGCGCCCCTGTCTTAAAATCCTGAATAAAAGCGATCTGGCCGATCCGCACGCCACCAAGGCCTGGCTGGATTTTTACAATAGTCAAAAAGGCGTGCGCGCGGTTGCACTCAGTTGCAAGAAACCTTCCGATGTCGCCAAAATACCGACCTTTGCGCTGGAACAGGCGCCGCATCGTGGCGTGCCGACCAAGCCGCTGCGCATCATGATCATGGGAATTCCCAACGTAGGTAAATCGACCCTGATGAATGCCTTGCTGAAAAAGCGTGTGGCAAACGTTGGCGATGAGCCTGCGGTTACCAAAGTGCAGCAACGTTTGTATCTCGGCAAGAACATGATCCTGACCGATACGCCAGGTATGTTGTGGCCAAAAATAGCACACCCAACGGATGGGCTGATGCTGGCTGCCAGCCATGCGGTCGGTGTCAATGCATTGATCGAGGAAGAGGTGGCGACCTTTTTGGCAGAAATCGTTCTGCAGCGCTATCCCCAATATTTGACTGAGCGTTACGGCATGGTGACCGATGGCATTGATGCCGTCAGCGTGATTGAAGGCGTGGCAAAGAAGCGCGGTTATCGCCTCAAGGGTGGCGATTGGGATTATGAAAAAGCCGCCCATACGCTCTTGCTCGATTATCGCAGCGGGGCGCTCGGTCGTGTCAGTTTGGAGACGCCACAAAGCCGCGAGCATTTACTCGCCACCTATGTGGCGCCAGTGTTGCTGGGGCTCGGCAAGAGCGTCGATACGGGCATTGTTGCAGAAGAAGCGCCTGAGCCTGATGAGGAGTGATCTGGTATTTCTCTACCCGATGTCAGCCTTCGGCAGAAATCTCAGCGGCATCATGAACGCTTGAGGGCGAACGCGAGCTTGCAAGGGTAGCCGGACTCTATCGCTTCGCCCTGCGCGTTTTTTTGGCCTCGCTTGAACAAATCTTGTTCTTGAAAACGGGCGAGGGTAGCCTAATGATAGAGATCGCACGATGTGGATATTTATATTTAAATTGGCGCTTTGTTCCGGCATCACGGTTCTGTCCTGGAAAATCGCCAGCGCATTTGATAGCCGATATGGCGCGATTGGCCTGGTTGTGGCCTCCGTGGTCTGGGGCATTACGTTTGCGCGTTACCTTGTCGAACTCATCCCCACCATTAAATATTGGGCCGAACGATCGGTGCTCCTGCGCTGGCAGGGCCGGTTTTATACGTTCGACAATCGCCAGATCCGTTTCTATATCGTTGATGAAACGATTTGGATACCGGTCAATGATTTGCGACACGTGATGCAACCGGCATTGAATGAACGAGAACTTCGCCTGCTTGGCGACGCGTATGGGAAAATTCCCGAACATCAGGAATGTGGTGTGTCCGAGGCGGGTCTTTTACGTTTATTGGCCAGCCGTACCGAACATCGTCGTGCCAGCAATAAGATGATCATGTTCAGAAACTGGTTGCTGCAAAATGCCTTACCCAATGTCCGGCGTTTGCCGGAGTCAGCCGCAAATTATCGATAAGTTGTCAACTAAACCAATCGGCCAGCCTTTTAATGCGCAAGCGTAGGGTGGCCATTGTATTTTTGGAGTGTTCATGCGATCTTTTTTCTATCTTATGTTTGCTATCGGCCTGATGATAAATAATGTCTCGGCGCAGCCGGCCAAAGTCAATGAGCACCCCTTGCGTGCGCATCTTGCCTTTCTGGCGGATGATTTACTGGAAGGGCGCGGCACCGGCCAGCGTGGCGGTGATCTGGCGGTGCGTTATCTGGAAACGCAGGCGGCGTTGATCGGCTTAAAACCCGTTAAGGGCAACAGCTTTCGCCAGTCGGTGAAGATAGTCGGAAGCCAGACGCTGCCGACCAGCAGTCTGCATTTTTCTGTGAATGGAAACGTGTTGTCTCCTGCGCTGGGGAGTGACATGGTCTTTGGCACTTCCAGCGGCAAGACAGAGATAGTGCTGGACGCTCCGCTTGTGTTTGTGGGTTATGGCATCAGAGCGGCAGACGAGCGTTGGGATGATTACAAAGGCGTTGATCTTAAAGGAAAGATGCTGGTGATGATGGCCAATGATCCGCAGCCAACGAAGAGCGAACCGGATCGTTTTGGCGGCAAGGCACTTACCTATTATGGCCGCTGGACGTATAAGTTTGAAGAAGCCGCTCGCCAGGGCGCGGCCGGGGTTTTGCTGATCCACACCACGGCCTCGGCCACGTATGGATGGAATGTGCCGCAGACCTCGTTTAGCCATGAACGCTTCAATCTGCCCAACGCCGGCAATGCATTGGAAGGCTGGTGGCAAGAGAGTAGCGCTAAAGCCGTGTTTGCCGCGGCGGGTCAGGATCTAGACCGATTAAGAGCGAGCGCCGAGCAGGCTGATTTTAAACCCGTGGTATTGAACGCAAAGGCGCAAGGGATGTTGCATAGCGCGATACGCCATGTAGAACAATTTAACGTGATCGGGATGGTGCCGGGTAGCGATGCCAAATTGAAGCAAGAGGCCGTTATTTACTCGGCACATTGGGACCATTTGGGTATCGTGAATGAAGACGGCAAGCCTGCGCAGATCTGGAACGGTGCAGTCGACAATGCATCGGGTGCTGCCGCCTTGCTGGCGATGGCACAGGCTGCGGTCTCGCATCCAGCCAAGCGCAGTCAATTGTTTTTATGGCCGTGCGCGGAGGAACAGTATTTGCTGGGCAGTGCAGCGTATGTCAGAGATCCATTGTGGCCACTGGCTAAAACCGCCGCAGATCTCAATCTCGACAGCATGAATTTTGTCGGTGCCACGCTTGATATCGGGGTTGCCGGCAGCGAGCGCAGCAGTCTGTATGCAAGTGCTGCACAGGTGGCGAAAAAAATGGGGCTGCGGCTGGCGCCATCGGTACCTGATCTGGGCGGCGCGTATTTTAGAGCGGACCATTTTAATTTTGCGCGCGCGGGTGTGCCCGCATTTAATGTGGGGTCGGCGGTGTTTTCCGGCGACGGGCATTTCGATTTTGCGGCGGAAGAAACTGCATCGACGTCAAAGATGCGGGGATTTAAGAATGACTACCACACCGTGCGAGATCAATACAGCCCTGCCTGGGATTTATCCGGCATGGTGCAGCAGGCGCAATTTACCCTCAATCTTGGCTATGCCGTCGCCAATGCGCGATCGTTGCCAAGCTGGAAAAAAGGCGATCCGTTTGGTGCGCTTAAGCGCTAAGTGAGTACCAGGTGAGCGCTAACCCGGCGCTCAATTCAGGTTCAATGCCCTAAAACTTACGCTCATCCGTTGATGATTTTGCGGGCGAATGATTCTAGATAGTCCATCAGCGCATTTGCCGCTTTTTCTGCTTGCTCTTCATCGCCTTTGGCGATGGCTGTCGCCAGCAGAAAGTGGCAGCGCGCGCCTTCTTCTATGTCGCCTTCATGTTGAAACGCGTACCAAAAGCGTCGGCACTTGATGATCAGCGGGATCACAGCCGCCACCGCAGAGGGGTTGCGGCACGCTTCGTGGACCACGTGATCAAGCGCCTGATCGGCGGCCATATATTCAGTCAGATCGGCACGTTTGGCTGCCAGCACCATGAGGTCCGCACATTCCAGTATGTCTGCCCTGTGCTGTGGCGTGGCCCGTCTGGCTGCACTGGTGGCGATCAGGCGCTCGATCACACGACGCGTTTCTATCAGGGTCATGTGTCCGGCAGCTTCAATATCGCTGATGATCAGGCCGCGTCTGGGCAGCTGCACGATCAGGCCATTGGATGACATGCGCATCAAGGCTTCACGCAATGGTGTGCGGCCCAGTCCAGTGAGTTCAATTAGCTCAGATTCAACGATAGGCATGCCCGGCTTGAGCTGCAAGGTCACGATCATGCTCTCGATGGCATCGTAGGCTAGGTCCGCGGCACGCAGTTTGGGTAGGGCGGATTTGATGGTTTGAGCGAGCATGGGATTTTTCTATGGTGCGATGACGGTATTTTGTATGGATGGTGCGTCTGTCGCTAGAATTTTACCTTGATATCGTTTGGGTTTCTCATATTCTTGTTTATTTTGCTACGAAGTCGGCAACATGAAAATAACTGCAGGCCCTTATCAGCCCCGGATTTAGCCGTTAGCCTGGCCTAAAACGGCCAGCCGCCAGGTCGCGATGTGTGCTGCAGGTATGTAATCGTGCGTAATGGTAAGTAATGGTACAAATGCCCCCTGCCCAACACGCAATCCCCATGCGGCTTGCAGGGCAGGCACGCCGGAGAAGCGCATGAACAGTGCGTGCCAGGGCTGCCCTTGATGGCGTTTGGGGTGATGCTGGTGCAAATCCTTAGGGCAAATCCTTAGCTGGCCGGTAGCAGAAAAACCCGGAAGAAAAACTTATCGGTAAGCTGACACGTCAGGTCGGGTATCCAACGCCTTGCGAACGATGGCGCTAACCCGTTCACGTTCTGCTCCCACCAAAGGCTGGCGTGGACGACGCACGAATTCATTGCCGACACCCGCCATGGTTTCGACCAGCTTCAGGTTTTGCACCAGCTTGTTGGAGACATCCAGATGCATCAGTGGCATGAACCATTGATACAGCTTGAGCGCTTCGTCATAGCGTTTGGCTTGCATCAAGTTGTACAGCGCCACAGTCTCTTGCGGGAATGCCACCACCAAGCCCGCCAGCAAGCCGTCCGCACCTACTGCCAGACCTTCAAACGAGAGGTCATCCACGCCCATGAATAGCTGGTAACGCGTGCCGACCGTATTGCGCAAGTCGGTGATGCGGCGGATGTTATCAGTCGATTCCTTGATCGCAACGATCCACTCGCAGTCTGCCAGATCGACGAAGTCATCCGGTGTCAGATCGACTTTATAAGTGACCGGATTGTTGTAGACCATGATAGGCAATTGTGCCGCCTTGGCAATGATACGCAAATTGTCTTTCGCCTCGCGCGCATCGGCTGCATACAACACAGACGGCATCACCATAAAACCTTGCACGCCCATGTTTGCCGCCTGCTCGACAAAGCGGATGGCGTTGGTGGTTCGGGTTTCAGATACATTGACCAACACCGGCACGCGTTTATTTGCCACATTGAGGGCGATTTTTGTGACTTCCAGTTTCTCGTCAAACGACAAGGTACTGGCTTCGCCAAGAGAGCCGCAAGTGACCAGGCCGTGCACACCGCCGCTGATCTGAAAGTCAAAATGCTTTTCCATCGCAGCCGGATCGAGATCCTCGTTCTCTTTGAATTTGGTCGTTACTGCAGGAAATACGCCGCGCCATTTTGCCATTATTTTCTCCTTGGTTGAGCTTGCATTTGTTGCTATGCCAGATGGTAGAATAATTTAAATATATTTACAATATATTTAAGTGGCACATTTGATGTACATGTAAATATTTGGTAAATAGTCATCGTTGCATGTAAAATCGATGTTGTTTTTTTAATCTCGATCATCGACACTTTGATTGCAAGTCTCACCTATAGAAGCCATGCGCATGTCAACACTGCTAACCGACCAGCAACCTAAAACACGTGATCAATTAGCGCGCGAAATTGGTGACGTATTTTTTACCGAACCTTTGTTCGATGCCATGCCAGATGTGGTGTTTTTTGTGAAGGACATGCAAGGTCGCTACGTGGTGGTGAACCAGACTTTGGCAGAGCGGTGCGGGATGAAAAATAAACAAGCTCTGCTGGGGCACACTGCGGGCGAAGTTTTCCCCGCATCGCTTGCCGTGAGCTACGAAGAGCAAGATCAGCTAGTGCTCAGTGGCGAAGCAGAAGTGCACGATCAGCTGGAGTTGCATCTGTATCCCGATCGCGACCCAGGCTGGTGTCTTACGCACAAGATTCCTGTGCGTGATGCGCAAAAAAATATCATCGGCTTGTCCGGTATCTCGCGTGATCTGGCCATGCCTGACCAGCGGCATCCTGTGTATCACCGCATTGCCGCGGCCGTACGTCATCTGCATACGCATTATGCAGAGCCGATACAAATGGCGGATCTTGCACAAATCACCAATTTGTCGATTGCGCAAATTGAGCGTTATTTTCAAAAAATATTTTCTCTCACGCCACGCCAGATGATCATCAAGATCAGACTTGATGCCGCATCGTCAATGCTGGCAGATCCTGGCAAGACGATCACTGATATTGCCGTGGCCTGTGGTTATCAGGATCATAGCGCTTTCTCTCGGGTATTCAAGGCGACAGTCGGTGTCACGCCTAGCGAATACCGTGTAGTTTTGCTCAGCAAGCTCGATTAATTTAATCAATCAATTTTGCCGTTGTCGGTTTACATACAGGCCCTGTATACCTCGGCAATCGATACCTGTTTTGTCCGCGCCTGTTCAATGCCATTGACGGGCAAGCTGACCATGCCATTTTTCAATGCCAGCTTGCGGTAATCATCGCTGGCAACGCCTGCATCGATTTGTGCACGCAATTCGTCATCCATGATCAGCAATTCATAGATGGCCAGCCGGCCCTTGAATCCGGTCTGGCGGCAGCTCTTGCATCCGGTGCCGCGATAAAATTTTTCATCTGCGTCAAGTAACAGGTTTTTTCGCATCAAAGGCGCAACGGTTTCTTCTTCCAGGCAATCGGGGCAATTGCGGCGTACCAGCCGCTGCGCCAACACACCGATGACGGCAGAGCGAATCAAGTACGGCGCAATGCCAATCTCCATCAAGCGCACCAGTGCGCTGGAAGCATCGTTGGTATGCAAAGTACTGAAAACAAGATGGCCGGTCAGGGCACTTTCTACCGCTATCTTGCAAGTCTCCACATCGCGCATTTCACCGATCATGATGACATCGGGGTCATGCCTCAGGATGTGTCTTAAGGCTTGCGGAAAACCAAAATTGATCGCCGGATTGATCTGAATTTGCCTCGTGTCGGATAGCTCATATTCGATCGGGTCTTCCACCGTGATCACGTTAACGTTGTCCTTTTTAACCTCTTGAAGCGCTGCATACAAGGTGGTTGATTTTCCTGAACCGGTGGGCCCCGTGACTAAAATGATGCCGTAACTGCGCTTGATCAAATCGATAAAGCGCTCTTTGTCGCGAGGCTTGAAACCAATTTCATTGATCGAGCGCAGGCCCTGATTTTTATTCAAAATACGAATCACAATGCTCTCGCCGTATTGCACCGGAATAATTGAAATGCGCAAATCGACCGACTGCAATTTATCCTTGATGCGAATGCGGCCGTCTTGTGCCAACCTGTGTTCCGCAATATTTAAACTTGATAAAATCTTGATGCGGCTGACTACGGCAGGCAATAAGCTATGATTGAACTGGCGTATTGAGAGCAAGCTGCCATCAACGCGGTACAGCAGCTCAAACGATTTTTCACTTGGACGAATATGAATATCCGAGGCGCGTTGGTTGATCGCATCGAGAATAATGGAGTTAACCAGCTGTACCAGTGGCGCCTGCTTGGCCATCTGTTCCGCATCACGCCAGATGCGCTGTTCGTCAATGAGTTCTGGCGCGGGAATATCGAGCTCCTGAACTCTCTGAAACTCTTGGTAGTTGGCTTTGATCGCTCGTGCAATCTCTTCGTGCGAAGACATGACAAATTGAACCGGATGCTCCACCGTGAATCGCAGCAGCTCTAAAGATTGTACGTTTTGCAAGGCGGCGGTCGCCAGAATCAACGTGTCGTCGTGCAGCATAAGCGGCATGACATTCAAGTTGCGCGCAAGATCAACTGGCACTAATGAAGTGATTTTGGTATCGAAATCAAAATCTTCCAGCACTGCCTTTGGAAGATCTAGCGTTTCCAGAATAGAACGGTCCAGTTCGTCCTTCGAGATCGCGTGCATCTCGATCAAAATTTCACCGAGTTTCTTGCTCGGTGAGACGCTTTGCTGATTAAGCGCGACGCGTAAGGTATCGCTGGTGAGTAATTGCTCATTCAGTAAAAACTGCCCTAGCTTTAAATGATGAATTTTTTGCGTGCTAAGCAAGTTACCGAGTTCGGTGGAATTTCGGCCTTGTTGCATACGGTTCCAGGAATTACTTTTTAATGCGGTGTTCATGACTATTTTCTTTGCATCTCTTTGAATGAGGTAATGAGGGCTAGCGCATTTTGTCACCAGACATAGTGCCGTGCTTTGCTTAGCATCAAAAAGAGAGCGCTCTATTTTTTTGTGGGTTAGATATGTAAACTATCGGCAAAACAGATGCCCAACACGCAACACGCAACACCCATGCGCCTTTGCGGCAGGTCTTGCCTGCAAGCCGCTTGGCGCCTGCGTGTTGGGCATGGGTGCAAAATTAGGTACGTTCTTAGTTGTCGCCCAGTTTTAATATGGCAGGCAAACAAAGCGCGATGTGCTTGACAAGGCGCCTCGCTACAATCATCGTTCTCTTATTGCCAGTGGTCGGATCAATTACTCAATGCTGAACAGTACTTTGACCGTGCTATCGACAGCATTTTTTTCGATGTAACCAATGGCGTCTGGATTGGCATTGACCAATTTTTTTACCTCGGCGCTATTCGCTACCTCTTTTGGCGGAGCCCCTTTACCTGAAAAAACCAGACGCGACCACACCGCCTTCACCTGTGCAGGGGTCTTCTCTGTGACCTTGGTATAAAAAATTTGCCGGGCATCCACTGATTCAACCTGATCGATAAGAACGGGTATGCCGGCACCAGGTAACTGTGTCGATTTGCCGAGAAACAAAGCCGCAGCCTGATCACGCGTTAGCACGCTTGCCGGACTTTTGGCACCCGCCACGACAACCACCTGAGCCTGGCTCTTTTGTACAAATAAGATGCTGGTGGCGAGTAACAAGAATGTAAAAATGGTTTTCATTTTATTTCGCTCCTAATCAAAATACGCGGTCATAACTGATGCGAAACAAGGTGTTGTTACCACCAAAGTTATTGGTAACATCGGTATTTCTATCCAGCTGTGCCTTGATGGCGCTGCTTGACCCCATATCGTAGCGCACAGTGAACGAGGTGCGTTTATAGGACTGCGGCAGGTATTGACTATGATCGTTAGACTTTTCGGTATATTTTGCAAAGTTGATAAATGGCGTCCATGCTCCTAAACGCCATCCCGCGCCCAAGGTCATCGCCGGTGCCGTTACCGTGTATTGATTTTGCTTGAAGTTTCTGCTGAGTTGAGTCAACTCTGACAGAATGAACCATTGATCAACATCAAAATTAAATGCGAATCCGTAGGCTTTTAAAGCCGCCGTATCATCAATCGACAAATCAAAAATTTGCGCCCTTGCATCGGCCTGCATATAGACTGCACGTGCTGTCAGTGACCCATTGTTGATCTCGATATCACCCCCTATCAGACTCTTCCAGGAAACTTCTGTTTTACCGGTGTAATAGAGCCTTTGATACAGAGAATCTTTGACTTTTTCAGATCCGGTAAACAGGCTTGCTGTCAGATTGTTGTCGCCAAAATTGTTGTTGTAACGCAGGCTGGCACCGTTGTAATTGGTGACCTCCCATCCATATAATTCCGGCGGCGTGCTGACCCACGGATACGAGAGTCCGATATCCTGAAAGTCAGAGTAGTAATAAAGCGGAACACGCTTGCGCCCGACCTGAATCTCCCAGTGCTTATCTAATTTGTAGCCACCGTATGCCCATTGCAAATTGGGCGTCCCATCGGTTCCGCGACTGACCAACTGACCTACGAAGCTGGTGTTTGCATTCGGTTTGTAGGTGGCCTGTATGCCAATACGTGATTCTGGCTTAAGCGAAAAACTCTTCGTGTAGACACCAGCATTGCTCCAGTCGGCGGTATAGCAAGGGCAATTGTTTCCATCGATTTGCGCTGGCCCTGCGTAATTGGCGTCCAGGCTGCCATTTAGAATTTTCCCTCCTGTGACAGAGATAAATCCTGTCATTTTTAAATCTGAACTGCTACTGGTGTCTTGCGCCCAGCAAAACGAAGCAGGGATGAGGAGGAGACTAATTGTGACGAGCTGGAAAATGCGCTTGGGGAGGGGAAGACCGACATCCATCATGATTGCTTTCCTTTTTACGAGATAATCAATAAATCCATCTTGCTTTATCTAATCTACTCCGCTTGAATCTGCTTCGCAAGACGGTATGTGTGGTTTTGAAACATTTTTAGCGCGGGGTTTTCAATGGCTGCCGTAGAGATATTAGTTTGATCTGGAACAAGCGCGAATGAAAAATCTCGGCTAGGATATTCAGGATTCAGTTTGTTAAAAATTGTAAAAAATTTTAAGTTGTTGTTCAAAAACTGCAAAAAAAGGCTTGTCCAGATCGAAAGGAATCATCATGACCGACATGAATGCCTATCTTAGGCTGATGCTAGATAAATCTGCCTCAGATCTGTTCCTCACCACGGGCGCGCCGCCCAGCATTAAGGTTGATGGCGTCGTGCATGCGCTGGATGTGCCCAAATTGATGGTGGGCGAAGTCAAGGAAATGGCCGAGCGCATCATGACCGAGCAACAAAGAAAGCAGTTTGAAACTACGCTGGAAAGCAATTTTTCCTGGGCCTGCAAGGATCTGGGGCGCTACCGCATTAACGTATACCGCCAGCGCGGTGAAGTCGCCATGGTGATGCGCATGATTAATTCTCAGGTGCCCGATTTCGCCTCGCTGGGTTTGCCGGCCAGGGTCGCCGAATTGTCCATGATGAAGCGTGGCTTGGTACTGGTAGTAGGTGCCGCCGGCTCGGGTAAAAGTACCACCTTGGCCGCCATGATCCGGCATCGCGCCGCCAATGCCGACGGACATATACTGACGATAGAAGATCCGATTGAGTTCTTGTTCGCGCATGGCAGGTCGATCGTCGATCAGCGCGAAGTGGGTATCGACACCCTGAGCTTTGCCGAGGCCTTGCATAACGCCTTGCGCGAAGCGCCCGACGTCATCATGCTAGGCGAGATCCGCGACAGAGAAACCGCGCAGCATGCAATCGCCTATGCAGAAACCGGACATCTGTGCATTTCTACCATGCACGCCAATAACGCCAATCAGGCGATAGACAGGTTGATCAATTTTTTCCCGGAAGAAGCGCACAAGCAAATTCTGATGGATTTATCGATGAACCTGAAAGCCGTGGTTTCTCAGCGCCTGATCCCGGCGATCAGGAAAAAACGCGTGCTGGCGGTAGAGATCCTATTGCAGACATCATTCATTTCTGAACTGATGCAGCGCGGCCGTCTGAATGAAATCAAAGACGCCATGGTCAAGGGCAAGGAGGAGGGTATCGTCACCTTCGATCAATCGCTGTTCGCACTGTATCAGGCTGGAAAAATCACGGCGGAAGAGGCGATAGGCAATGCAGATTCCGTCACGGATTTATCCTTGAAGATACGCTTGTCGGCGCACCATAGCACGGCCGATGCACCTAGCCTGAGCATGGATGAGATGCCCAAAAAAGAAAAATGAGATTTAATGGTTTGCAGTGTCTTCTGCCGCACTCAAGCTGCAAAGACTAGCGATGCTGGCATTGGAAAACGGCAGCCGTCCAGCATCTTTTTCCCAGTTGAATAAGACATGACTTGCCGCGCCGCAGATGCGGCCCTGGCATGCGCCCATACCGCAACGCGTATGCAGCTTGGCGCTGCGCCAATTGTCATGCGCCTGCAACTGTGCAAAGCTCACGTCTTCACAGCGGCATACCAGCGTATCGGGTGCGCATAATAATTGTAGCTCCGGGCGCAGTACAAAGGCAGTTGCCAGCCTTCGGCCAAATGCCTGCCAGCGCCTGCGCTCGGCAAATAATTTTTCTGCCATGTCGTGACGTTCTGTCGCTGCCCAGCCGGCTATTGCGCCTTCGGCCAGCGCCAGATCGACGCCGCCTATGCCGGTGCTTTCGCCCGCCGAATACACCTGCGCCACGCTGCTGTGCTGCCATTGATCTACCCGCACTTTGGCATAGCCGCCTGCCTCATCCAATGTGCAGGCGATGGACGATGCCAAATCAATATTGGGAATTAAGCCATAGCCACAAGCCAGATAATCGCATTCCAGTAACTGTTCTCGCCCATTGATTTGCGCACGCACGCCGGTGACTTGATTAACGCCAAGTGCGGCACGGATATAGCTGTCGCTGAAGTACTTTACCTCTCGCAAAATTTTCTGTAATTGCCAGGCCTGTTTCAGTTTGCCCGGTGTCGCCAGCAATGACAGTGCAAAGCGCGCCATCTGCGGTAGCTTGGCCTGTTCCAGGATATGCGTGACGATCGCGCCGCGTGCAATCAGGCTGGCCGCCACTGCTAGCAATAAAGGCCCAGACCCGGCCACGATGACGCGCTTGCCTTCAACCGGAAAGCCATTTTTTGATAGCGCCTGCAAACCACCCGCGCCCATTACGCCGGGCAAAGTCCAGCCAGGGAAGGGCAGCAACAGTTCTCTGGCACCGGTTGCCAGTATCATTTTTTCGGTTTCAATGATGCTTGATGTACCTGCGCTCTCGATCAATACCTGCCGGGGCGAAACCGCATGCACCACGCGGGTTTTAAAATGAAAACGCACATTGTTTTTTGCGCTGAGTTTTTGCCATAACTCTCTGGCGCGCGGATCTTGTTGGACCGCCGCACCGCCACGCCAGATCTGTCCGCCCGAGGTGAAGTTATCATCAATGATGTCGATCATCGCGCCCGACGCCGATGCGCTGTCTGCCGCGGCCAAGCCTGCGGGGCCAGCGCCTACGATAAGAATATCTGTCTTCATGATGATGCTACGGTGCTAATCTGCATGCCGTCGAGGCATAGGGTCTGGCAAGCCAGTTGATGTGCCTGCCCGTCAATGGTCACGCGGCACTCCATGCAAATGCCCATGCCGCACAAGGGCGCGCGCGGCTGGCCAGTGACGGATGTTCGGGTGACCGGGTTGCCGCTTAGGGCAATGGCGGCGTCAACGCTGATACCCGCGTTGACGTCAATCAGTTGATCGTTGATTTTGATCGAAACGAAGGCGCTCATGATGCCATTTGCCCACTCAAATCAAAGCGCGACGGCAAATAGGGCATGATATCAATCTTGCTGCGTTGCTGCGTGATCTGGTCTTTCAATATTTCGGCAGTCGCCAGTGAGGTCGTGATACCCAGACCTTCATGTCCACTGGCCAGCCACACATGCGCACGCGAAGGGTGCGGGCCGATGAGAGGCAAACCATCGGGGCTGGCGGCCCTGAATCCGGTCCAGCTACGCAAGGCCTTGAGACCGGCCAGCGCAGGGATAAAGCTGATTGCCTGTTGCAGCATCCTGGCCAGGATGGCTGGCTCGACGGCTTTATCTGTCACATCAAACTGGCGCGACGAACCGAGCATGATTTGCCCTGTAGGGCGCGGTTGTAAATTGAAGGCGACCGAATCGCCAGTCGAGGCATGCGCGCTCTTGATGTAACCCAATTCGACCAACTGATGGCGTGCAAAATCCGGGTAGCGGTCGGTAATTAACACATGCCCTTTCTTGTGGCGCAAAGGGATTTCGGGCAAGAGCTTAAGCGCCGCAAGTCCATTCGCAATCACTACTTCATTGGCGAAAATTTCACGTCCTTCGGCAAGACGCACGCCGCCTGGTATCAAGGCCGCCACTTCAGCGCGTAGCAATGTCGCGCCGTGCTGCAGCGCCTGATCAAGTAATATCTGGGCGCTCTTGGGCGGATATACCAGACCGTCATCCGGCACCAGCAAGCCGCCTGCCAAGCCTGGCCGCAAGACTGGCTCGGCCTTGTGCAGCGCTGTTGCATCGAGCATGCTGCAAGCGATGCCATGTGCGCGCATCAAGCTATGTTTGTCCTGTGCCGCCGCCATCTCTTCTTCATCGCTGGCGACCCACAAGGTGCCGCAGCGATGGTACTCATGCGCGAGCGGCTGGGCTGCGACCTGCTCACGCCACAAATCGAGTGAGTAACTAGTCAGCGCCAGCTCGGCCGGGTTGTCATCCATCACCACCAGATGCCCCATGCCGGCGGCAGTTGCGCCGCCACCGATGACGCCAGATTCAATCAGCGTCACGCGCAAGCCTTGCCTGGCCAGCGTCGCCGCACAGGCGCAGCCTATGATGCCAGCACCGACGATGATGACGTCAACCACTAGCGTATGCCCCAGACAAAAGGATCGCGCTCATCAAGCAGTAAGCTAGCCTCGGCGTTGATGAAGGCAGCGCCTTTGATGCTGGGCAGAATCGAGCCGTCTTGCGCATTGGGATTGCATCGATAGCTGCCCTCAAACACGCTGCCGATAATGCTCTCCTGTCGCCAGATGTCGCCCTCCGCCAGCTTGCCATCGGCCGCAAGGCAAGCCAGTTTGGCGCTGGTGCCGGTGCCGCAAGGCGAGCGGTCGTATGCCTTGCCGGGGCAGAGTACAAAATTCTGACTATGATTTTCCGGCGCAATCGGCGCGTTGAATAATTCTATGTGATCAATCAACGCTCCGTTTTTGCCGGTCACGCCCTGCGCTTCCAGCGCCTGCCGCACGCGCCAGCAAAAATCCGCCAGGGCATCGACATTCGCCAGACGCAAATCCTGCCCATGATCGGCGATCAGAAAAAACCAGTTGCCGCCCCAGGCCACGTCACCAGTAATGCGGCCGAATCCTTCCACCGCTATCGCCACATCCTTGCGGTGCCGATACGCCGGAATATTATGCACAGTGACACTCAGATCCGCATGCAGTTCAGTCTCGACGATGCCGACCGGCGTCTCGATGCGATGGCGTCCGAGCGCGATCTTGTTCTGGTAAGCCAGCGTAGCGATAAAACCTATCATGCCGTGACCGCACATGCCCAGGTAAGCGACGTTATTAAAAAAAATCACGCCAGCAGTGCAAGACGCATCATGTGGCGCACACGCTAGCGCGCCGACAATCACATCCGAACCCCGCGGCTCGCACACCACCGCGCTGCGGTAATGGTCAAATTTTTCCTTGAATAGTTTTAAACGCTCAGCCAGCGGCCCAAGCCCAAGATCCGGCCCGCCGCCCACAATTAAACGCGTAGGCTCGCCGCCGGTATGGGAATCAATGATGGATATTTTTTTCATGGGCCTAGCTTATAAAAATTTCTGCCGAGAGGCTTGATATTTTAAGGCGATTTTCTGGCTAAATCGGCATAGCGGTGCCTGGCGGGTGAAATTGTGCGTGATGTGAGTAAAAAATTAAAAAGTGGCAGGCCCGACACGCACTATCCATGCGCCTTTCCAGCCTGCCTTGCGAATTCAAGTTCGAATTGCGACGGAATTGGGTTGTAGATTAAATAGTACTTCATGTGGAGTTTTGTAACTTAATGTCTTTCTTGGCCGATGGTTAAGACGATCTTCAATGTGTTGAATTTGTCGATTGGAAAGGTTCT
>JAUSNO010000014.1 GCA_030645915.1 Undibacterium sp. | reverse complement strand
TGAGGCCGATTCTCTAATCTGTTCATTTGCAGATCTTGGAGAGGCAACTCTGCTTACAGGTGCAATACCAGAGTGACCTTGGCTTTGCGCATCCGCACTATCGGATGGGCGGAACGCCAACATACGCAATAAGGTCATGCTAAATCCCGCGTATTCATCGGGTGCCAATCCCAATTCATTGCGGCCGTGCACGACGATTTGGTAATACAACTGAATTTCTTCTTTGCCAAATAACTTCGCTAATCGTACTAAATCAGGTAGCTCAGGCAAATCGTCAGGAAGCGCGGTCGGCACCATTTGTGTAACCGCGATTTGATGCAATAGGGTTCCCAAATCTTGTAGTGCGGCTTTATAAGACAAGCTGCGTGCCGCCATTTCGTCCGCGACATCGAGTAAACCCTTGCCATCATGCGCAACCAACGCATCTAGCAGGCGAATCAAATACGATTGATCCAGTGAACCCAGCATACTTTGCACAGCATCAAGCGTCACCCGACCTGCTGCATAGGCGATCGCCTGATCAGTCAGCGACAGTGCATCGCGCATGGAGCCATGTGCACCTTGTGCCAACAGTCGCAGGGCTGGCACATCGAAATCTATGTTCTCTTGCCCTAAAATATTATCCAGATGACTGACAATATGCCCGGGCGGCATTTGCTTCAGATTAAACTGCAAGCACCGAGATAAAACGGTCACAGGAATTTTTTGCGGGTCGGTCGTCGCCAGAATAAATTTCACATGCTCCGGCGGCTCTTCAAGCGTCTTCAACATTGAGTTAAAGGCATGATTGGTCAGCATATGAACTTCATCAATCATATACACTTTGAAGCGTGCATTCGAAGGGGCATAAACCGCTTGCTCTAGCAAAGACGCCATTTCATCGACGCCACGATTAGACGCGGCATCCATTTCAATATAATCAACAAAACGTCCAGCATCAATCGCAGTACATGCGCCACACACGCCACAAGGCTGTGAAGTAATCCCCTTTTCACAATTAAACGCCTTGGCCAAGATACGCGACAAAGTCGTTTTGCCGACCCCCCGTGTTCCTGTAAATAAGTACGCGTGGTGGAGCCGCTGCTGATCTAAGGCATGCGATAGTGCACGAACCACATGCTCTTGACCGACTAGCGTTTCAAAGCTTTTCGGGCGATATTTTCGGGCGAGAACTTGATATGACATCCTGCAATTTTACCTTATCTTCAGAAGTAAAAAAATCGCTGATAATTAAAATACACCCTTTGCTTCCCAGTTTCTCAGCCCCATTCTTGAGTTTAAAAACATCTCATAGAACAGACATTGGACACGCCACCAGGAGAAGTGCCGCAATCAACCAAGAATAGCGAGATAGGAGTATACACGTTTAGAAATTTAGCGACCCGCTCCTCTTTCCGGCAGGATCAAATTGCTGCTTTAATGGTCGCCATTTTTGGGCGCAAGCTTATTAGCGCCACTCACGGCTTGCGGTGCTTGATTAAGCAACAACTCGCGCAAGGCGGTTACCTCTTGATGTAACGCACGAATATCGCCATGCAATTCCCGCTCTAACTTGGCCTCATCTTCGCCAACAAACAAGGCAGCTATGTTTGCGGTTACGATAGAAAACATTGCGTAACCGAGCAACACGATAAACACAGCAAATACTTTAGATGCAGCTGTGGAAGGAACAATATCTCCATAACCCACTGTAGCTATTGTAGTAAATGCCAGCCAGACACCATCAGAGTAATTTTGGACATTTGGCTCCAACCAATAAAAACCAGCACCCGCAGTGGTTAACATTAGCAAGGCAAGTGCAATTACCTGCACCAGATGACTGGGGCGTATGTGTAACAACACGATCATGGCGATCCGCAGAAAAATAATCGCGCTCAATGCTAAACGAAGTATCCACTCAAACCCGCCCCAATGCACCGCACTGGGGAACGCACTTGCAACACATCCTATAATGATGATCGTATCGAGAATCATCTTGCCGCTGCGCCGTTTACCATGCTTGTGCAGTTGCCATTGCCATACGGTATCAAGAATCAATAATACGGCAACAAAACCATAGAGTGTATGGCCAGATAGTCGAGCACTATCACTTTCCCCACCAAGCAATAAGTAAAATGCTGGAATAGAAAGCATCAAGCCTATTAACAAAACCGGTCGAGATAACCAATCAATAAAATACTGGGTGACAGCATATTTTTTTAACATTGCCCCATCCAATCCGATTTTTTTACTTTTCACTTTTATCGCCCTAAATTTGCTCACCTACAGGAGGATGATTACAACAAGTGACATAAATAACATTGAGCCTCATCAAGAATGACGCAATTTCTCTTTTACAAGAAGAAATACTATTCAAATGACGAACATCAATGGATGCGAGGGAAATAAAAATGACAGAATAGTCAGAAAGAAAAAAGGGGCGAGCCTGATCTGCGGCACTTACGGGAAATGACTGTGGCTGCTTCGTTCCCGACCTGACCAGATTGGCCATGCCGCAATGCGCAGGGGCCCGCCAGCCCAGATTATAGCGCATTGCTGTCGATTCGTGCATTGAATTTCATTGCCAGAACCGGGCAATATAAGACTCTTTATTTAGTTTCATCATAATCCTAACTCTTGCCAAATTTTGTCTACTCTTGACTTCACTTCCGGAGTCATCGCGATTGTTCGCCCCCACTCCCGCGTAGTCTCACCGGGCCACTTATTGGTCGCATCCAATCCCATCTTGCTTCCTAAGCCGCTTATCGGTGAAGCAAAATCTAAATAGTCAATTGGCGTATTGTCGATTAATGTCGTATCACGCAAAGGGTCTACTCTGGTCGTAATTGCCCATATTACTTCTTTCCAATCCCGGATATTGACATCCTCATCGACGACAATAATAAATTTGGTATACATAAACTGACGCAAGAAACTCCAAACGCCAAACATCACTCGCTTTGCATGGCCGGCGTAGGCTTTCTTGATTTGCACAATCGCCATTCGATAACTACACCCCTCGGGAGGAAGATAAAAATCTAAAATTTCTGAAAATTGTTTTTGCAACAACGGAATAAAAACTTCATTTAGCGCCACGCCGAGCACC
This sequence comes from Undibacterium sp., assembly GCA_030645915.1. Taxonomy (GTDB): domain Bacteria; phylum Pseudomonadota; class Gammaproteobacteria; order Burkholderiales; family Burkholderiaceae_D; genus Undibacterium. The sequence continues at coordinate 67,453 of JAUSNO010000014.1, read as the reverse complement.
GCTGGCTCATCCGGCGGTTTCCCTGTATATGTAGAGTGATAAATTGGGTCGCGTCGCATCGTAATACGATCAATGGTAAATACGGGAAAATAATCCTGTTCATTATAATAACCAGTATGGTCACCATATGGTCCCTCAAGCGCATGTTCATAACCGCTGGGGTGAGATTCATCAGGATAAATATGCCCCTCCAATACGATTTCAGCTGAAGCAGGTACGCGCAACTCGCTGCCTATCGCTTTAACCAATTCAGTTCGGCTTCCACGCAATAATCCTGCAAACTGATATTCGGACAAGCTATCTGGAACGGGCGTCACTGCCCCCAAAATGGTCGCAGGATCCGCTCCCAACGCAACCGCAATCGGATAAGGTCGACCTTTATTCACAATGGCGTGCTCACGAAAATCTAATGCGCCGCCTCGATGTGCCAGCCAGCGCATGATAACTTTATTGCGCCCCAAAACCTGCTGCCTATAAATTCCCAAGTTCTGCCGTTTTTTGTGTGGACCTTTAGTAATTACCAAGCCCCAGGTAATTAAAGGGGCAACATCACCAGGCCAGCAATGCTGAATCGGCAAGCGAGCCAAATCAACATCATTGCCCTCCCAGACGATCTCTTGACAAGGGGCACCTCGCAACTCTTTTGGCGACATATCCCATACCGCCTTAACCAATGAACCCAGACCGAGAATATCTTTCAATCCCTTCGGTGGCTCCGGCTCTTTGAGCGCAGACAGAACATGTCCGATCTTGCGTAACTCGCTAATATCATTCGCCCCCATTCCCATCGCAACTCGCTGAGTCGTACCAAACAAATTTCCCAATACTGGTATGGAATGCCCCAACGGGTTAGTAAAAAGTAAGGCGGGGCCTTCTGAGCGCAAGGTACGATCACAGATTTCAGTCATTTCCAGATAAGGTGAAACTGGCGTAACTATTTGTTTTAATTCATTTTTTTGTTGTAACTGGGAAATGAAGTCCCTCAAATCAGAATATTTCATAATATTTAGCTTTATTAGAATGTGAACTTAACAAGATAGATAAGCTCAGCAAGTACTTGATTTTATTGAACTTTGTTGCGTTGCAGCAGACTTAATAAGACATAAAAGTAATTATGAATGCGATTTATAGTATTGACTCGATATAAAACCGCCCCTACAATTCGGCCAACTTGATGTAACGCTCTTCAATGATTGCTTCATTCTTAAACAGAAAAGCACATTCAAACGTCATTTAAAGGGATCGGGTCCCACATACATTTTAAGGATTGCTTTAATAAGGCCCTCGCCTTAACCCGACTAAAGTTATTTGCCGCTGCGCAGCCTCCATTGAAGACTGTGCAGCGGCAAATAACTCCGGCGTCTTCTGATCGAACCAAACGACAAAGACGATATTTCTGATTTGCAGACCTTTCTTTATCTACATTTATTTTGGATAGACGAGGATAGATTTGCCAAGATTCAGGAGGTTCTATGTTTCAACAATTTCTTTTAGCAGTACAACAAGGCGGCCAAAAGCATGTCGCCAATAATGATAGTTTTAGCATATCCGATTTTGCACGCAGCATTAAAAACGGTTTTTTTACTGCATTACATCATCTATCGATGATTCTGGGTTTAAGTGCAATCACCATACTCACAGTCATGTTTATTAAACCGGACTTAGCAGAAAAGTTTATCGATCTATCCCCCTTCTCGGTCAATGAGCAAACAGCTAGTGCAGAATACCCATTGCCGCCAAGCTTGGCAATGCTAATGGCAACCCCCCAGCAGGTCGCAGAATCAACACGGGACGAAGCTGATGCAGCTGCAATTGCAGTAGAAAATAAGACACTCGTCAGTGAACGCCAGCAACAATGGGTAACGACGTGGCTCGCCAAACGCTATCGTGTTGCCAGCGATGCGAGCAATATGCTGGTTTCTGCCGCTTACCTTACAGCCAAGGAAATCAAACTCGATCCGTTGCTCATTCTCTCTGTGATGGCAATTGAATCTGGCTTAAATCCTTTCGCAGAAAGCCCAGTCGGAGCACAAGGGTTAATGCAAGTAATGTCGAAAATTCATCATGAGAAATTTGAAGAAATGGGGGGCATCAAAGCTGCGTTAAACCCTGTGGCAAATATTAAGGTAGGCGCTTTAATTTTGAAAGATTACGTTACACGCGGCGGCTCTGTTGAAGCGGGTTTAAAGCTGTATGTTGGCGCTGCCGCTTTTGACAATGACGGTGGATATGGTTCGAGAGTAATGGCAGAATATAAAAGGCTGAAAGATGTTGCCACGGGCAAAAACGTATCAATTTTCGTCACAACACCTCCCAGCCCCATACTTGCCAGACCTCAAGAGGTAATACCTGAAATAAAATTGGATGCAGTCACTCAAAATAAGAATATAGCGATTGAAAGCAAACTGCCGGATCAACTCGCGCGACTATAAAACGAATTATCATATCAGAGCCGCCTGAGAGAAATACTCAAGGCGGCTTTTATATTCGAATGATTGGAAGTCCTCTCCGCGCGGAGATTTTTCCATTTTAAAGTTTACATTATTAAATTTAGCCATCAAAACCGAAATCATATGCGGCGGCCACTTTAAGGGCAGCTTCGCGAAAGTCATGCATTAACTCCGATCTAATTCCACCACCGGGATAAGCTAATACATATTGGTAACTGATATCGCTAGCAAAAGGTCTTACGACCACTCCATTATTTCGCCATATTTTTGCGGCGAAAGGCTCGACTATCGACACACCTAGTCCGTTTGCCACCATTGCGTAACGTGTATGCGATGTGTGTGTCTTTATCACATGGCGAGGGTGACTTCCCGCATTATCTAAGCTACTCAATTCTTCTTTATAGCCCTGTGAAATGATTGGAACCCAACCGATCATATTCTCACCATCGAGATCCTGTGGTGTCACAACCGCTTTGTCAGCCAATCGATGACCAACAGGCACAGCACACATCACATTCATTTGCATGATCGCCTCAACCTCTATCCCCGCCATGCTGGGAAATGCCAGGCAAATCGCCATATCAACCTTCATGTCTTGTAAACGCACAAGAATTTCAGGTGTACTGCAACTATCGACGGTCACGGGTACATGCGGGTGATATTTAAAAAATTCACGTAATATCAAAGGCATGATACTAGTGGCCAATACTGGCAAACACGCGATAGATATTCCCTCAGGTGCTTCGTCACGAATATTATTTGCGACCTGAACCAAACGCTCCAAGCCCAAAAAATTTTCCTCTACCGAGCGGTAAAAACGCACGCCAGCGGTAGTTGGTTCCAAACGTCCTTTAGTACGATTAAAAAGACGAAAGCCTAAAGAATCCTCAAGATCTGCAATTAGCCGACTAATCGCAGGTTGCGTGATATTCATTTTACGTGCGGCTCCTACACTGGTACCTGCTACCATGAGGCATCGAAACGCCTCAATTTGCCTGAACTGCAACATCATTTCCCACCTTTCATCTCAAGATTAGCGCTTTTTAACTCTCCAATACAAAAACAACATAATGAATTCACATAAAGTATGCAAAATTGTGAGTGGACATGATAGGTCATCTTTGAAATACTATGCTACCGAATTGCATTTGAATGAAAAATAACCATTACATATCGACAAGCGACTCGGACACAGCTTTTCTGTTGTTTATGGCGAATAGCCAAAATATTCGGCAAAAACACAAAGAAAAATGTGTGGCAATACCCAAAAGGTGAAGCCTCAACGCGAATTGTGTCACCCACAAGTAGACTGATTCGCGCTGACTTGTACGCTGTTAAATTTTTTATGGCTGAGGTTGAATTATATGCTTGCATTCGGAACAGTAAAATTAAAAGGTATCGACGAAAAGTTCGATCAGCTGACAGGCTTAACCCGTTCAAAAGTGAACCATCGGTATGCCGGAGATATTGAAGCTGAAGCCCGTTTTGAATGTCTCACGTTTGCCAGTGATACAGGTGCGGCCAATTTTGTCGGACTTGAGCACATTACAGGTCGCATCGGTGATCGCAACGGTGGATTTATTCTTCAACACATAGGATCAGTCAAATCCGGTCGTACTGAAAGCATGTTAAATGTACTGTATGGCTCTGGAACCGGCGATTTGATCGGAATAAAAGGGCACGGTCGAACAACCTGGACTAGCGGCACCGACAATCCCTCACAAGTCTTGCTTGAATATAGCTTTGAGTGAGCCAAACCAACACCGTTCAACTCGCATTTGACCGTTTTTGCAAATAATTACCAATCCGCTTCACAGCTTCCTCCAGATTTGCCATTGAAGTCGCATACGAAATACGCACATATTGACGCGCCGTAGAAGGGCCAAAATCAAGGCCAGGAACAATTACCACTCCCGCCTCATTCAGTATTTCCTTGGAAAATCGATCTGCATCGTCAGAAAACCGGGAACAGTCAGCATAAACATAAAAAGCACCGTCTGGTGTTGCAGGCACAATAAACCCTAAATCACGCAATGCAGGAACAAGGTAGTCGCGACGTCGCTTAAACTCGTCCTTGCGCTGTTCAAATATCTGGATTGCCTCTTCAGAAAAACAGGCTAGCGCCGCATATTGAGCTACCGAAGAGGGGCAAATAAACAGATTTTGCGCAAGTTTTTCTATCTGCGGGACAATCCGTTCTGGCACCACCAGCCAACCCAAACGCCATCCGGTCATATTGAAATACTTGCTAAAACTGTTGATGACGATAACGTCATCATCCAAGAGCAAAGCAGAAAATGGCGCTGCGTCATAGCTTAAACCTTGATAAATTTCATCAACGATGGTGAATCCATTTTTCTCTTTTACCGTAGCAATAATTTTCGCAAGCTCATCCGGATCAATTGATGTTCCTGTTGGATTGGATGGGGATGCTAACAACACTCCTTTGCAATTCTCGCTCCAATACTGGCGAACCAACTTATCTGATAGCTGAAAACGCTCAAGCGGGCCGCAGCTGATCAACTTCGCAACACCCTCAAATGCAGCTACGAAATGGCGATTACAGGGATAACTCGGATCAGGCATAAGCACCTCGGTCCCTGAATCGACCAACGCGGCGCACGCCAGCATCAGTGCCGCAGACGCCCCTGCTGTCACAATAATACGACTGGCCGGAATCATTAACTGATACTTATTTAAATAATGCTGCGCAATCGCCTGTCGCAACTCAGGGAGCCCAAGCGATGAAGTATATTGCAGGCGTCCTTCACTCATCGCCTTGATTGCGGCATCAATCACGACCTGCGGCGCAGTGAAATCGGGCTCACCGATTCCCATATGAACAATATGCCGCCCTTGTTTTTCAAGCTCTGCAGCCATCTTGGCCAGTTCCATCACATGAAACGGAGCAATATTTGCGAGACGCGAAGCCAGGTTATTTTCCACAATTCATCCCAAAAAAAACGCCTTACTTCGCATTCGAAAATAAGGCGTTCAACAAATATTTAAACAAAACTAACTAAGGTCTCGTTAGGTGTGACATCGCTAATGAGAGGCCGATTGGCGGCCCTATTTACTGGCGCTGATTTCAGTCGCGCGCAATCTTGCAGCTAACTTATCAAGCACACCATTCACGTACTTATGTCCGTCCTGTCCACCAAATGATTTAGTCAATTCCACTGCTTCATTGATTACTACGCGATATGGAATTTCGATATGATTTTGTAACTCGAAAGCACCAATCAACAATGCAGCATGTTCGATCGGCGAGAGTTCAGCAATAGTGCGATCAATTAATGGCGCGATTTCTTCTCTTAATTGAATCGATTGCCTGATGGCTCCGTGCAACAAAGAATCAAAATGCTCTCTATCCGCCTTATCGAAACCATGCGCTTCACGAATATGTGCGTCGATAGAGCCTGCATCTTCATTATTTAGCAGCCATTGATACAATCCCTGTAGAGCGAACTCACGAGCGCGATGGCGTGGAGAACGACTCTTGGAAGGGTTGGCGTGTTGGGTTTTGATTGTCATTGTGTTCTCTTACAAATTAATTTCTGATCAAGCATCGTAGCTAATATCTTCTGTCGCTTCCGCCAGTTCTTCAAGAGCCAAAGTCAGGTTTGCCATCTCTACCGCGACGCGTGCAGCATCTATGCCCTTCTCTATCATCCGTACTTCTGCCTGCGCGTCGTTTTCAGTCGTGAGAATGGCATTTGCGATAGGAATGCCAGCATCCAGACCAACGCGAGTAATGCCTGCACCAGATTCGTTTGACACCAACTCAAAGTGATAAGTCTCGCCACGAATGACAGCACCCAGTGCAATCAACGCATCAAATTGATTCGTTTCTGCCAGTTTTTGCAGTGCCAGTGGCACTTCTAATGCCCCTGGTACTGTCACGTGAAGAATATCTTCGTTGAGTACACCGAGAGTACTCAACTCAGCAAGGCAGGCTGATAGCAAACCATTACCAACGGTCTCGTTGAAACGTGCTTGCACGATACCAATTCTTACGCCTGCGCCATCCAGGCTTGATTCAAAATGTCCGACTGTCATGATGTACTTTCTTGCGCCTGTGCGCATTACTTATTAAGCTATGCAAATATAACGATCTGTATAGTGTTATTTCTTAGTTTGTGACGTTTGGTTTATCCAAATACCCGACGACTTCCAAATTAAAACCTGTCATTGAAGGCATTTTTCTTGGGTTAGCCAACAATTTCATGCGGCCTACCCCAACGTCTTTCAATATCTGAGCACCAATACCATAATTGCGCAAATCCATTCTTGCTGCACGCGCCTGCGGGCGCGCATCAGGTGTATTCAAGGCTTTGAATTGATCAAACATTTGTTCGGCCGTTTCCTCGCAATTGAGCAATACCATCACACCGCTATCGGATGCTTTAATGGCAGCCAAAGCCGAAGCCACGTTCCACGAGTGGGTAGAGATCCGACTCTCCAGCAAATCAAGAATTGACACGGGCTGATGCACACGTACCAAAGCCTCTTTGTCGACACTCACGTTTCCATGAATTAAAGCCAAATGTGCAGAGCCGCTTGGCTTGTCGCGAAATACGATTGCTCTAAAGCTGCCATGCACAGTATGCATCTCGCGTTCAGCCACTCGTTCGATCAGGCTTTCGGTCTGACTGCGATAATGAATTAGATCGGCAATCGTGCCTATCTTCAAGCCATGTTCTCGGGCAAATTCCAGCAAATCAGGCAAGCGAGCCATGGTGCCGTCATCCTTCATGATCTCGCAAATCACCGCTGCAGGCGTTAACCCTGCCAGTTCAGCCAAATCACACCCAGCTTCAGTATGGCCAGCGCGCATCAACACGCCACCTTTTTGTGCCTTTAAGGGAAACACATGCCCAGGCTGGACAATGTCATTGGCCGTCGTATTTTTTGCCACCGCCACTTGCACAGTTTTTGAACGATCTGCAGCAGAAATACCGGTAGTAACACCCTCCGCCGCTTCAATCGACACTGTAAAATTAGTCCCGTATGCGGTACCGTTACGACTGGTCATCATTGCCAGATTCAATTGCTCGCAACGCTCTTCCGTGAGCGTCAGGCAAATTAAACCGCGGCCAAATTTGGCCATAAAATTAATCGCTTCAGGCGTTACAAAGTCAGCAGCTAAAACAAGATCGCCTTCGTTTTCCCTATCTTCTTCATCGACTAAAATGACCATACGGCCTGCGCGTAATTCTTCAACAATTTCTTGGGTATTTGACATGCTCATGAGGGTTTCCTGAAGTGTGCTGTTTGCGTCAATTGCAATTGCACGACTAATTTGATATTTGCCCTACATTGTAAAGGATTTAGCGCGCCTTACAGGCTTGGCAATCAGGGTTTATTACATTTTTTGGCCAATCCATATTGGATTGGTAGACGACAAGCGTTAGCGCTTTGACGCGGCAACTGCAATTTTATGATCATTCACTCAACTTTCATCGTATGGCGACTCTACTCTAGTTGCCATACGATGCCAAAATTTAAACCTAAGACATCAATACCTGGATTGGGTTTAGTCATGCCTAAATTGGAGTGATGCGTAAAGTAAGCGCCACCAGTGATTGCCATTTTTTTGCTTAATTGGTGGCGTACACCCACTTGGGTAAACCAATTGAGTGTGAAATTTTGTCCTTGTGCGCCGGCTATTTTCTTTGCGTTTATCAAACCAGCACCACCGCCTATTTCATAGAACAGTGCGGTTTTTTGATCGGCGGTCCAAAGTTCAATGCTCGGGGAACCGGAAAAACCAAAGTAATAATCTTCAGCGCCCTTCAAATATGTCTCGGCCACTATCGCCAATCGTTGCCGCACAGCCAATCGCGCTCCGCCTTCGCCCCGCCAAAGATCAAAAGCTGCCGGGGTACGCCAGAGCAACTGCGTGGGAACGATGACGTAGTCAAGAGGTGAGTTATGCCTGATTTTGGTTAAATAACCAAGGTCTATGCCGATTTCCCAAGAGTCTGCAGGATGTTGCTGGGCGTGGGCAAACAGGGGAAGTTGCAAATATACAAACAAGCTTCCCAGTTGCAACAGTTTCAATACTATATTCATGGATATCATTCGCCTGGAATTGCCAAAAAATTAACGATGATAACACCTGGCGAGCAACATCAAATCCAGTCCAATAAATTAACTAAAAATTATCCGCTTTAAAATTGAACTCAACTATCTTAGTCTGAGGATTGGAAATTGGCGCGTATTTCCAGCCCAATACGGTTGCAACTACCTCCTTGTCAAAATATTTTTTTGGCTTAGCCTCTATGATTTCCACTTTTGATACGCTGCCATTTTTCTCAATGAAAAGACGGACACTTAAAAATCCCTGAGTATATCCAGCCCTAACAGCAACACTAGGAAACCCTGGCTGGGCACCAGACAGAAATTTCAGCGTCTCGAATACTGGTGCCGCCTGAACAGGTGGAGGAGCAATTTTTGCCACGGCCACGGGTGTTGGCGCCTCGACTGTTTTCGCAACGACTGGTGTAGGTGTGATCACTGCCACCTTAGCTGGCTCACGCACATTGACTGCTGCTTTTGCTGCCAAAATCTTTGCTTCCTGTGCCTGTTTAGCCTCCTGTGCTAGCTTGAGCTCCTTTGCCTCCTTGGCCAATTTTTCGTCACGGGCAATCTGGGCTGCGGTCTTTTTTTCAGCGATATCCCACCATTTGGTGACATTCGCTGTTTCTTCAGTATGACGCGTTGCACTTTTTACCAATCCCGTTGGTGCGGACGAAGCCGCTTCTGGCGCCGGCTCATTTGTCGCTGCAGTCGTGGCTGCGGGGGCTGCCGTTGTTTCTGGCTGTTCGTTTTTCTGACAGCCAGAAATAAAGACAGCGAAACCTATGCAAACTAAGAAAGTTAACATCGGTTTCAATTCTTTTTCAGTTACTTGACGCACTACCGCAACCATATCCACTCCTATTTAAATTGTTTTTCATTAAATTTTTCACACTGCGCACCTTCAAAGCACAGTGCCGCACGACAATAGTGCATCCCGCAGCGTCCAATTCATGTTGAAGCATGAATCAGCGTTTGCTTGATGAATGGCGCGTACAAATTAGTTCCAGGCAGAAACCATTACGATAGCACCGAATTTCCCTTTTGACGCACCTGAACACAAGGATAATCTCGGCTGCCGGCCAGTTATCAAATACGGCACTATCAGGCCCACCAAAAAAATGTAAAGCAGGAAGCATGCCGATACCACAAAATAATTTGAGCACCGCTCATCGTATTGGCACTCAGATGAATACATAAAAAATAAGGATACCCTCCAGCACGCAAGCTGGACGTGCCTTGCAGAGCAGACAGGCTGGAAACACTGATGGATAGTGCGCTACAGCCCTGCCTGTTTACAATTGTCAACACCCGATAAAGCGAGGTCGGATACATGACAAAAGCCGCTCAACAGCGGCTTTTATTTTCATCTCCAGGCCACTTCAGCAAATTTAATCGCCGTGCCCTTCTCCATGACTAATGACCTCTACCGACATACCGGCAGCGCTCTTACCTTCAAAGAACAAAGGTTTTCTGCTCTTTGGACGCGCGCCAACTTCATTCATGCTGGCGGTATCGTATAGACGTCCGTTGATCATCACTTGCGAGACTGTATCAGATTGCCGTATATCTTTAAGCAGATCACCATCGATGATAAGCAAATCAGCGAGTTTGCCCACTTCCAACGAACCTATGTCTTTATCCATACCCAGATATTTTGCCCCATTGAGGGTTGCCACACGGATGATCTCCAGCGACGTCATGCCGCCACGCGCCAGTGTCCACATTTCCCAATGTGCACCCAAGCCTTCGCGTTGACCATGTGCACCGAGATTCACTGGCACGCCGGCGCGCTGCAACTCAGTGGCAGCTCGGGCAATATTAAATACGTTGAAATCTTCTTCAGGGGCAGTTTCGCGCCTGATGCTGCGCGCCTCCAGCACTGAACGAGGAACATATTTACTCAACAAAGGATGCTTCCAGACATCCGTACGGGCATACCAATAATGCTCGCCGTCCAGACCACCATAACCAACGATCAGTGTCGGCGTATAACCGACCTTGGTTTGCGACCAGAGTTGTTTAACATCGTCATATACATTAGCAACAGGTAAAGCGTGCTCAATACCAGTATGACCATCGATCACCATATTCATATTGTGCTGAAACAACGAACCGCCTTCTGGCACCACCATCATGCCAGTCTGACGGGCTGCCTCCAGCACTTGCTGACGCTGCTCACGGCGCGGCTGGTTATAGCTCTTGACCGAGATGGCACCTGCAGCCTTCAGCCGCTTCAGATGCGTCAATGCGTCATCCACATTATTAACGATGGCACTCATGTTCGCTTTTGCACCATAGAGAATTGTTCCGGTAGAAAAAATTCTTGGGCCCACCACTTTACCGGCACGCTGCATTTCGCTATGCGTGAAAATTTCCGCAGTGTCATTGGATGGATCATGAATCGTAGTGACGCCAAACGCCAGCGACGCATAGTTAATCCAGCTTTGCTGAGGAATCACTTGCCCCTCGCCCATGCCGCCATGCCAATGCACATCAACTATGCCCGGAATAATGGTTTTGCCGTTGGCAGCGATCTGTTTTGCTCCAGTTGGAATCGCGACTTTATCTGCCGCGCCAATTTCGGCAATTCGATTCCCTTTGATGACGATGCGGGCATTCTCGATAATTTCATCACCTTTCATGGTGACCACCCGCGCACCAGAAATGACGGTAACGCCATCGGGTTTATCGGCGACTTCGCGAAACCCTATTTTCATACCAGCCTCAGCTGGTTTGGCCAATTCTTTCGGCGCACCGGGAACAAAAGTAAAGGCTCCGCTTAACGGGCTGCTGAACAATTCGTCCCCCAATGAAAAATGCAGTTTCTTGCTGTCACCGGCCCAATGCAGATACTCGCCAGCATTCACATCTAACTGCCGTACAGGCAGACCATCCATTTTGGAACCGACAGTCACTGCCTTGCCGGCTAAAGGCATCGGGGCGACATAGGCATGAAAACGTTCGCTGAAGGCCAGCCAGGCACCATCGGGCGAGATGGCAAAGTCTTCGACGAATTCGCCTTTAGCCACTGCGATTTGCTCGCTCTTGTCCAGCCTGAAACGCACTAATGACGTGCTCCAATCTACCTCGCCCGTATGTTCCGTGCGCGTCAGATAAACATGGTCACTCTCTTTACCAAATTGCGGCGCAGAACCCTCGTCTGTCAGCAACCGAGGTTCACTCTTTCCATCGGCATTGACTACATAGACGCCGGTGTTCAAACCATGCCATGGCGTAGTCAAATAGCCACCGCGCACTTTAACAAACACTACCTGCTTGCCGTCTGGTGAAAATACCGGTTCCTGATATTTACCTGCCTCTTTGGTTAATATCGTTTCCTGGCCAGTGCGCAAATTAATGCTACGTACCGAGCCAGATTTGTCGTCGTTCCATGTGCTGAAAACGACGCTATTGCCATCACGAGAAAATTTTGGAAAATACTCAAAATGTTCCTCCTGCTTGCTTAAGCGGCGAGGTTTACCTTCAGGTAAATCACGCACATACAAATAGCCCAATGCCGAGTAAATGACTTTATCGCCTTGCGGTGAGACATTTACCCAGCGCAATTGGCGCACATCAAATTGATCAGGCGCAACCTCGGTTGCATAGCGCACGGCAGCACGCACTTCACGGCTATCTTTGATATGAAAAGAAATCTCGGCAGCTGTCTTCGCAAACGGATCAACACGCCAAATCTTACCCTTGGCCCAAACCACAATCTGCTTGCTGTCTGGTAGCCAGCTAAAGGCCGGATACACACCATGAACTGCCCAGGCTTCTTGCATGTCGCGCTCTAACTGCCCCCAGGCCGGCACTTCTTCACCGGTGCTGAGATTTTTCAAAAACAGCGTGCTTTCCGATTTATCCTTAATCCGAAGGCGTCGCACAAAGGCAAGGTATTTGCCATCCGGCGATGGCGTCGGCCGCACTGCACCGCCTGCACCACTGACGATAGCAATGGTCTTGCCGTCGCGTAAATCTTTTCGGAAAATCTGATAAATCTGTCCATTGGAATTTTTATTATATTCAAATGATTTACCCGCCGTCGTATCTTGCGAGTAATACACATAACGGCCATCAGGAGAAAACGCAGGTTCGCCCAAATCTTTTTGCCAAGTGGCTTTTTCGTTCAGCTGCACGCCGGCACCGCCACTGGTGTGATACAGCCAAATTTCGCCCGAACCCAAGGAACGGGTGCCGGTGTAATGCTTGCGAGCCGCAATATATTGCCCGTTCGGGTGCCAGACCGGATTATTCAGCAAGCGAAAATCTTCTTTGGTGACGGCATGCGCTTCGCTGCCATCCACATTCATCACCCACACATTGTCGCCTCCGCCGGCGTCGGACATATAAGTCAGTTGTTTGCCATCCGGCGAGAAGCGCGCCTGCATTTCCCACGCGACGGTATGTGTTATCGCCTTGGCTTCGCCACCGGCTACCGGCATGACATATAAATCACCCAGCATATCAAACACGATCTGCTTGCCGTCAGGGCTAACGTCTACACTCATCCAGGTGCCGGACGTCGTATCCAGCGCGACCGTTAGCGCCTCACCGGGAGGATGATTGACATCCCATTTCTTCTTGTCGGCACTGTCTTTAGCTGGATCAGCAGCAAAAGCTGCAGTGCTGATCAGGGTGATCAGCAAGCCAGAGAAAATCGAATAAAAATGGCGCATCTTGTCTCCATTCAGATTGTGAATGCTATTTAAAAGTGACGAATCAAAACGGCAATTAATTCGTGGGCATTTTTTAGTCACTTGCTGGGTCACTTGTAGTGATATTGCAAAACGGTAACAAGTATCGTGGGGGCAAATGGCCTGTGTCAAGAAGCATCATGCTGAAAACAAAAATACCCACACCGATTTAAAAAAGGTGCGGGCAAATTGAATTCAATTGGAACTACTTTTAAGATTGTCAGTCTGAGGCGAACGTTCCGGCAGCCAGAAAAATATTTACGCTGACAAAGTTAAACCCAGAATTTCCATTAGGATTGGCAATGATGATGGATGCACTTTTCAAGGCAGTTTTGCTGCGAATGAGGCGCCAATAGCGAGCTATTGGCAACGAAGAGCAGCAAAAATGACCGAAAATGCGCCGTCAGCATGCCAATAGCACCGCAGGTGCGCCTAATGGAAAATCTGGGTTAAACATGGAAGCCATAACGCAGCAACATACCCGCTAACAAAACCATGCTAGAGCCAAGCTCAACCGCCTTACGCACACCGGCAGAACCAAGCCTGGCGTTTTCATACTCAAGCCTTGCGGCGCCCTCGCGTTTGCCTAACACCAGCGGCTGAAGAAACCAGTGCACACCGAAACCCAGTATGCCAGCGCCACATAAGAATGCCCCCCACTGCTGGAGTTGAATGGCCTGCAGCATTTGGTGCAGGCCGATACCGCCACCAAACGACAGCAAGAAAATCCGTGAAAAAAGATAAGTTTTTATGCGCTGCATGTTCATTCAATCAATTGATCCAAAGTTAAAAGAATCACAAATCCGCATCACTGGCGATATCGTCATCAATACCCAGCAGGCTTTGTGCGGCTTCATGTGGCAATGCCTCAACTTGCTTCAATTTTTTAGTCATCTGACGCGTGCGCACTTCGGCATGATCGATATTCTTGGCGGCGCGCTCAAGTGCAGTCTTCGTGGCAGCGAGTACGTCGCCAAATTTGCCAAACTCTGTCTTAACCGCCCCCAGCACTTGCCAGACTTCAGATGAACGTTTTTCCAATACCAGGGTGCGGAACCCCATCTGCAAGCTATTGAGCAAAGCGGACAACGTCGATGGACCGGAAATAGAAACCCGGCAAGTGCGCTGCAATTCATCGGCCAGACCCGGGCGGCGCATGACTTCAGCATACAAGCCTTCAGTCGGCAAAAACAGTATCGCAAAATCGGTCGTCAGTGGCGGTGACAGATATTTCTCTGCGATGGTTTTGGCTTCGCTGCGTATCGCGCGCTCCAGCTCCTTGCCCGCCTGCGCCACGCCATCGGCATCGGCACGCTCAGCTGCTTCCAGCAGGCGCTCGTATTGTTCTTTGGGGAACTTGGCGTCTATCGGCATCCAGACTGGCGCTCTGTCGTCCTCTTTGCCGGGCAGCTTGATCGCAAACTCAACACGTTCACCGGTACCGGGTACGGTCTCTACGTTTTTGGCATATTGATCCGGCGTGAGCATTTGTTCCAGTACCATCTCCAGCTGAACTTCGCCCCAGGTGCCACGGGTTTTGACGTTGGTCAACACGCGTTTAAGATCGCCGACACCAATTGCCAGCTGTTGCATTTCTCCCAAACCCTGATGCACTTTTTCCAGCCGTTCAGAAACCTGTTTGAAGGATTCGCCCAGTCTTTGCTCCAGCGTGGCGTGCAGTTTCTCATCCACGGTCTTGCGCATTTCTTCGAGCTTACTGGCATTATCGGCTTGCAGTTGCTGGATCTTCTGCTCCAGCGTCGCGCGGATTTCTCCCATGCGCAGGGCATTTGATTCGGTCAGGGTTGCCAGTGTCTGATTAAGCGTGTCGCCAAAGCGCTTCAGGCTGGCGGCCTGTTCATCGCGCGCGGTTTGCCCTTGCTGGATCAGCACCTGACGCATTTGCTCCAGCTGCTGCGCATTGACTTGATTGAGCTTGACCAGCTGCTGCGAGAAGGCATCGATCTGATTATTTTGCAGCGTTGCAACACTGGTCAGCTGCGCCGCCAAGCTTTGCTGAAACTGGACGAAATTGCCACCCAGTTCCTGCCGGGTTGCCTGCGCTGTCGATTGCACTTGCTCACGCAACGAACGCTCAGTGCGTTCCTGGGTTTGCTGTTGCTGCTGCTGATTTTGTTGCAGGAAGGTTTGCAACTCTCTCCATTGCGCACTGCCATTTTCGTTGCGGCTGCGTAGCAACAGAACGATGTTAAGCAGCACAAGCAATGCAAGCGCGACGAGAATGATCATTTCTATCTGGCTCATAAGTTGGGAAAAAATTTCATTTAATTAGCTCTAAAAACACTCCCCAAAAAAAGGAAGTCAACCTACTCCGCCTTATTGCGCATCCAGTCAGCCGTCTGATAAAACGAGCTCATCAGATGCTGCTGCAACCCTTCTTCTATACCGACATCCTGCATCGCCCAGGCCATGCAACGCAGCCACTGATCGCGCTCGCTGACGCCGATAGAAAAAGGCAAATGCCGTGCGCGCAGGCGCGGGTGGCCGAACTGTTCTATATACAGATTGGGGCCGCCCATCCAGCCGGACAGAAACCAAAACAACTTATCGCGCGAGCTGTCGATGGGTTTTGGATGCATGACCCGGATACCCGCAAACTCAGGTTCCAGTTCCATCAGATCATAGAAACGATCGACCATCTCGCGCAACTTGTCTGCGCCGCCGATCAACTCGTAGAGATTGGATTTCTCTTCTGCTTCCGCTTCTACCACTTTTACTTTTTCAATAGTCATGCTGAGCACTTCTTCACTGCAAAAAATTTATAAAATACGCAAACTTAGCCTTCGCGCAAACTCAGCAAAGGCGGTTGATTCAACACATTGCGCAAACCCAGCCAGCCGCCTATCACGGCACAGATCGCGCCGACCAACAAACCGGCCAGCCATACCAAGGGGGAAAACGTCCATTCGAAGTTAAAGCTGAATCGTGCCAACGCCCAGCCTATGGCGGATGCGCCGCTTGCCGCCAACAAGCCAGCCAAGCCGCCTATCAGCAAGAACTCTATCCACTGCGCCTGCGACAATTGCTTGCGCGTTGCGCCCAGCGCACGCAGCAAAGCTGCCTCACGCATGCGTATGTCTTGTGAACCAGCGAGCGCGGCATACAGCACCAGCACGCCGGACGCGAGGGTGAATAAAAATAAAAATTCCACTGCGGTGATGACCTGATCCAGCACGCCTTGCACCTGCTTGACCATGGCACCGACGTCGACGACAGTCAGATTGGGGTAATCCTGCGTCAGCTGATTGACGAACTTCTTGTCCGCCTCCGGTACGCGAAAAGCAGTGATCCAGGTCTGCGGCATATCGGCCATCGCCTTTGGATTGATGACCACAAAGAAATTCACCCGCATCGAACCCCAATCGAGCTTGCGAAAACTGGTGACGGCGGCGCTGACTTGCTGGCCGGCGATATCAAAAGTCAGGGTGTCGCCCAGCTTGAGATTGAGCGTCTTGGCAATGCCCTCTTCGACCGAGGCTTCCCCCTGAGTAGCACGTGCATCGTCATACCATTTGCCGGCGGTAATTTTATTCAATGCCGGCAGATCGCTCATGGTGGAAAGGTTGAATTCTCTATCCACCAGCTGCTTTGCCCGGCCATCGAGAAAGCTGTCTGCGCCAAGAACCTTGTCATTTATCTCGATTAATCTGCCGCGTATCATCGGATACAGCGCAGGCTGGGTGAACTTGCTCAGGCGCGCTGCGATTTCCACTTTTTGGTCAGGTTGGATATTGATCACAAACTGATTGGGTGCATCAGCAGGCGTCGATTTTTTCCATGCGGTGATCAAATCTCCCCGCACCACGGTGAGCAGCAGCAAGGCCATCAAACCCAATGCCAGCGACACTACCTGTATTACCGTTGCACCCGGCCTGCGCTGCAAAGCGGTGATGGCAAAGCGCCAGGCCGAGTGAGGAATAGCGCCACGTAAACGTTTTAAAGAAGCCACGCCCAGCCATGCAATCAGTGCAAACCCAAGCAGACCGATCAAAAAACCAGAGGCCGTCAATAAACCAAGTTTGACATCGCCCGCCTGCCAGAGCAGCAAGCCGATAAACATGCCCAGGCCCAATCCGTAGGTAGCCAAAGTCAGTGCCTGCGGCGCGTCTTGCTCGCGACGTATCACCCGGTTGTGCGGCACATTGCGCAATTGCAGTATTGGCGGCAGCGCAAAACCTATGAGCAACAGCAAACCCGTGGCAACACCTTGCGCCGCCGGAATAAAACTGGGGGCGGGCAAATCATTTGTGACCAGTTTGCCCAGCCATTCCAGCAAGACATAATGACCGGCAAAGCCCAAAAAAACACCCGCAATGCTGCCCAGCAAACCGATCATCAAAAACTCAATGAGGTACATCGCCGTGACCTGGTTTTGCGTCAAGCCAAGGCAACGCAGCATCGCGCAGGCATCAACATGGCGCAGCATGAAACGACGCGCCGCCATCGCTACCGCCACCGCAGCGAGCATCGCAGATAACAAGCTGACCAAGGATAAAAACTGTTCAGCCCGGTCGAGCGTGGCGCGCATTTCTGGCCGGCCATTCTCCAGGGATTCTAGTCGCACACCTTTGAGTTTTTTGGACTCGATTTCTTTTTTCAACTTGGATTCAAACGTGGCGATCATTTGTGGCTCGCCCGACAGCAGTAAGCGATAAGTGACGCGCGAACCGTTTTGTATCAGATTGGTCGCCGCCAGATTACGCATGGAGATCATCACGCGCGGCGCAAAATTCATGAACGACGCACCGCGGTCTGGTTCTGCCGCAATAATTTGCGCAATCGAAAAGGACTGGTCACCCAACTTGATGTGCGCACCGACGTTGAGATTCAAGCTGAGCAATAAACTCGGGTCAACCCAGACCGTGCCAGGTGCCGGAACATCTCTGGTGACGACTTCGGTTTCATCCTGCATCAGCTTGAGATTGCCACGCAATGGATAGTCATCCGTCACCGCCTTGAGAGAGACCAGACGCGATACCGCATTCTCGCCCTCGCCGGCGATCAGCATGCTGGGGAAAACCACCGTTTCTGCCATCTTGAAACCGCGTTTTTGAGCATCTTCACGCCAGGTGGAGTTGATGGGCTGATCGCCGCTGACCAATAAATCTGCCCCCAGCAACTGGTGCGCATCACGGTTGAGTCCGTTGCGCATGCGGTCAACAAAAAAACCAACCGACGACAAGGACGCCACGGCAATCATCAAGGCCACGAGCAGGAAGCGCAACTCGCCAGCTCGCCAATCACGCCGGGTCATCTTCAGTGATAGTGCTAGCATGCTTACCTTTTAATTTATTAAAAATAGGGGAGTATGTAAAAAAATATCGGCATTACGCAATGAAATCGTGCGTAATGACAATACTTACAGTGATACTCCAGCCTAGTATATCGTTTTCAACAGGGTCTCTAACAGAGTCTTCAAGATCCAAGGGCTGCGCTGAAATCATTCAGCAAATCCTGCGTGTCTTCTATCCCTACCGAGACGCGAATCAGGGAATCGGCAATCCCCATCGCGGCGCGACGCTCTGCGCCCATCTCGAAGAAGATGGTGTGCGCCACCGGAATCACAAGGGTGCGGGTATCGCCCAGATGCGTGGCGTTGATCGCCAGCTTGAGACGATTGAGATAATCAAAGCAATCAATCTCTGCCTTCAATTCAAAGCTGAACAAGGTGCCATACGCGCGGAACAATTCACTCGCCAGTGCGTGTTGCGGGTGTGAAGGCAAGCCGGGGTAATGCACCACCGCGACACGCGGATCGGCTTCCAGCATGGTTGCCAGCGCCATGGCATTGGCGCACTCACGCTCCATGCGCAGGGCTATAGTCTCGGCACCGACCGCAATCTGATGCGCAGCATCGGGCGACAGCGTAGCGCCAAAATCGCGCAGCGCCTTGGCACGCAGTTGCGCCATGCCTTGCTGTGCAGGTGGCTGTTTTCTGAAATTGGCGGCGATATTCGGAAACGCGCTCCAATCAAAAAGGCCGGTATCAGTCACGGCACCGCCCAGCACATTGCCATGCCCTGCTATCGATTTGGTCAGTGAATTCACCACCAGGCCAGCACCAACACTCTTAGGCTGAAACAGATATGGCGAGGTCATGGTGTTATCCACCACAAACAAAATACCGCGCTCGCGACACCGATCGCCGATGCGCTTGAGGTCGGCAATCTGGGTACGCGGATTGGCGATCGTTTCGACAAATACCATGCGGGTAGACGGCGTGATGGCAGCGACAACGTGAGCTGCGTCAGTGGCGTCAACAAACGCCACATCCACGCCCTGCCCATCCACCGTTTGCCACAGGCTACTCGTGTTACCGAATAAAAATGAGGATGAAACAACCTGATCGCCTTCACGCAACAAGGCCTGGAACAAGGCGCCAATGGCGGCCATGCCGGTAGCGAAGCAAATGCTCGATGCACCGCCTTCCATCTTGGTGATCTTATCTTCCAGCGCAGAGACGGTCGGGTTGCCCTGACGACCATAGCGATAGCCGGATTGCTTACCTTGAAACACGGCAGCAAGATCGCGTGAATCTTTGTAGCCAAAAGTGACTGAAGTATGAACAGGCTTATGCGGCGAACCGTGCTCGATGTCTTTTTGACGGTCGCTATGGAGAATGGTGGTGGTAAAGCCGTAGGAAGTTTGTTCGCTCATGATAGAAAAAGGTGCATTTTAGAATTAGACAATCCATGAAGTTTAACCCAGAAACCGCCTCCTCTCTGAGAGAGAGTAGCTTCGTAACGGATTATCCCGAATGCGCAAGCCCTGCTACGCCACGCTGGTAGCCGTATTGCCATTGCGCGTCTATCATTTTGAGATAGGCTTCATAATTTTTGGGCATGGACAATTCAAGCTTATTGCGCCGCCAGACAATTTTTTTATCGATCTGATTTTCCAGCAATACCTGCTCCATGTCTGAGGTATCTATCCAATGTTCCGCGTATTGCTGCAACACGTGTTCCAGGCGGTGATTGCCATCGATGCCCAGCACTGCGTGCAGCGCAGGTATGGAATACATTTGATCGTAAGGTCCTTTCAATTCCATCACCACCTGGTCGGCCAATTGCCTTGCCACCTCGATAGGAAATAAATCGATCACCCCACCTATGTAGTGATTCGCCTGATAGGTGTGA
The DNA here is from genome assembly GCA_030645915.1 of Undibacterium sp. Lineage (GTDB taxonomy): Bacteria > Pseudomonadota > Gammaproteobacteria > Burkholderiales > Burkholderiaceae_D > Undibacterium. The sequence goes on along the minus strand of JAUSNO010000014.1, from coordinate 47,065 downwards.
CAACGAAAATAAAACATATCCGAAATAGAGGCGCGCACCGCCTCGGCGATCGGCGTATTCACATCGGTAAGCAGGTCAGATGCGATCGCATTATTACCGAAGCTTTCCAAACTTAAAGGCGAACGCATATCTCGCAAAAGCTCGGCCGCACGCGGCGCGCAAAAAACAGTCTCTGCGAACAACTTGCGGTTACCCCGCGCCTGTCCAACTTCGTTTTCGGCAAATAATAATTGACCGGCGATGATTGCCACTGCGGTCTCAGTATTGGCAGAAAATGCATCTGGCAGCGGCAAGCTGGCTGGAACATCGAACATGAAATCATTGAACAGGTCAGGTATCACGACCGCATTTTTGATAAAAATACGGCGTTTCATGGCCGACAAAAATGCGCGCAAGATAGTTGCCTGCCGACTTGACCTTAAGCCGCACCAGAATTGAAACATCTCCGGCGAGCTAATCCAATCCTTGCGCCGGGTGTCATCAGGCAGTGACTGGATCAGCGCTGCCGCGATCGCGCCGCCACAGCTGGCCAACAGCAGATCGGGGGTCTTGTTGGCATTACGCAAAGCGGCGTAAATGCCCAGGTAATAGCCGAAGCGAAAGCCGCCACCGGCCATCACCATACAGCGTTGATATTTTTGAGGAGGAGTCATCAAATTGAAAAGGCCTGCAAGTGCATAGGTTGAGATCGGCGCTCAGCGTACACCAATTAGCGCAGACAATACCGCGGGGAAATTCAATTTAGTAGGAAATCTTCCACCAGTTTTGCCAAAATCTCAGGCTGATCGTGATGCAGCATGTGGCCGGCGTCCATGATCATCTCGGTTTGCACGACAGGAATAAAAGCGATCCGTTTGTTGATCTCCACCCGCGCCTCTTCTTTTGGCCCCATCCAGCGCCAGACATCGGTGTCATTCGCTTCTACCCATAGCACAGGCGCGGTAATTTTTTGCCAACACGCCATAATTTCTTCTACCCGATACAGCAACGGGCTTGAATTTTTGTGCGCCGGGTCACCCAGTATCTCCCATTGGCCCTGTGCATTCTCCCTGGCCCAATGCTGAGACAGGAAGGCAGCACGTTCGTCAGACAAACGCGGATTGGTCTTTTGCAAGCGCCCCGCCACTTCTGTCTGGCTGGCATAGATGCGCATGGTCGGCGTGGTGCGCAATTCGTCCAGCCATTTGCGATACCGGCCTGGCGCTTGTTTTGGATGAGTCAGCGGCATGCCAAAGCCTTCCAGATTGATCAACTTACTGATCCGTTCCGGCCGTACGCCGGCGTAAATCGAGGCGACGTTGCCGCCCATGCTATGGCCTAATAAATTGACCGGTACATCTGGCTGGTAATGCTCAAGAATAGCATCGAGATCGGCCAGATATTCAGGAAACCAGTAAGTGTCAGTCTTCGGTGTTTCAGTCAGGCCAAAACCGCGCCAGTCTGGAGCGATGACGTGCCATTCTTTTTGCAGGCAATCGACGACAAACTGGAACGAGGCGGAAACGTCCATCCAGCCGTGCACCATCACCAGTATTGGCGCTGTTTCGTCTCCCCAATGACGTACATGGGTTTGCAAACCGCGGATACTGATAAATTCTGAGCGTGATGGTTTCATGATAAATTCGATGTGAAATGAGGAATGCTGAATCAAAGAACGATAGAAAAGAACGACCGTTCTATAATTATACCGGAGATGTCATGGCGAAGTTGCAAAGCAAGAAAAACCCACCTCAAGACAGTCACTATGATGCGCTGTACCAGCAGTTTCAATGGGAAGTACCGACACAATTCAATATTGCGCAGGTGTGCAGCCAGCGCTGGGCAGACGATGCTGAACGTCGATCGAAAATCGCCATCTATTACGAAGATGCAGAAGGCAATACCGAAACACTCAGCTATCAGGACCTGCAACGCAGAGCGAACCTGCTATCCCAATTATTAGCAGCACAAGGGGTTCGGCGAGGCGATGTAGTTGCCTGTATCTTGCCGCAAAGGCCAGAGACCGCCATCACCATGATTGCCTGCTTGCAGATGGGGGCGATCGCCATGCCTCTGTCGTTCCTGTTCGGGCCGGAAGCGCTGGAATACCGCCTGCAGCATAGCGAAGCGGTGGCACTGATCATCGATCAAAGTGGCGTCGATGCCTATCAGGAAATCCGTCACAACTGCCCGGCTTTGCAAACCGTCATTACCCTTGATTGCAGCGCAGACGGTGCACTCGATTGGCACAGCGCCGTCAGTCAATTGGCAGATCATTTTGATGCCGTAGCGACGCTGGCGCACGATCCGGCCATCCTGATTTACACCAGTGGCACCACCGGTGCACCAAAGGGCGCGCTGATTCCGCATTCGGCATTGATCGGCAATCTGACTGGCTTTGTGGCTTCGCAAAACTGGTTTCCGCAAAAAAACGATGTGTTCTGGTCGCCCGCAGACTGGGCCTGGACCGGCGGCCTGATGGATGCCTTGCTGCCTACGCTGTATTTTGGCAAACCCATTGTCGGCTATCAGGGCAGATTCTCTGCCGAGACCGCCTACTATCTGATGGAAAAATATGCGGTGACCAATACCTTTCTGTTTCCGACTGCATTGAAGTTAATGATGAAAGCGAGCCTGGCACCGCGAGAAAAATATAATCTGAAACTGCGCGCCATCATGAGCGCCGGCGAGGCCGTAGGGGATGCCGTCTTTACGTGGTGCCAATCGGCCCTGGGTGTGACACCGAATGAAATGTTTGGCCAGACCGAGATGAACTATATCGTCGGCAATAGCAATCACCAATGGCCCGCCAAACCAGGCAGCATGGGGCGCGCTTACCCGGGTCATCGCGTTGCGGTGATTGACGATGCTGGCAAGACCGTTGCCGATGGCGAGATCGGCGAAGTGGCGGTGCACCGCTGCGATATCCACGGACATGCCGACCCGGTGTTCTTTTTAGGTTACTGGAAGAATCCCGATGCCACCCGCAGCAAGTTTACCGGCGACTGGTGCCGCACCGGCGATCTGGCCTTGCGCGATGCTGACGGCTATCTCTGGTACCAGGGGCGCGCAGACGATATGTTTAAAGCGGCGGGTTACCGCATCGGGCCTTCAGAAATAGAAAATTGCCTGGTCAAGCACCCGGCAGTAAGCAATGCCGTCGTCGTACCAAAACCCGACAAGGAGCGCGGCAACCTGGTCAAAGCCTACGTGGTCTTATGTAGCGGCGTAACAGCTAGCGATGCACTCATCGCAGAATTGCAAACCCATGTGCGCGGTAAACTCGCGCCCTATGAGTACCCGAAAGAAATTGAATTTATCGACGCCCTGCCGATGACTACCACCGGCAAAGTGCAAAGACGCGTATTGCGGTTACAGGAAGAAGAAAGAGCTAAACACCATTGATTCAGTTCGCCATGACGTTGTCAAAACGCACAAAATCGCCCACTTTGACATCGTCAGCCTTCACTTCAGCAGATAACTCGCCGACTGAAAATAACTGCTGCGCCTGGATAATCGCCACCTTACCGACGATGGTATGTGGCACTCCATATACCAGCGGCATCGTTTGCGAGGATTTCAAGCCCAGCGTTGGCAACTCATTGTTTGCCACCGCCACACTCGCCAGATCGCCCGCTGCTATCTCCGATGACTTCCCCGCATCAATCACGATCTGGCCGTTGCCTATTTTTATAATCTTGGCCAAGGCTGCATGCGACTCAAGATCGCTGGCGATTAAGCTTGCTGACTCATCAAGCAAGGCAGCAATTGCCTTGCCGTAGCCGGTCGCATAAAAAACCGCACTGCCAAACGGTTTATCACGCCCGACCTTCGCCTCGCCTTGGGCCTGTTGATGCAGAAGGTGCCGTGCAAGCAGTGCCCCGCTAACACCGTCATAAACGGCCAATTCGATTTCAATATGCCGTTTGCTGATACTCCACATGCCCCAGTACTTCTTCTCAATCTGGACACCGGCATTGCGGATCTCGCCAGAAATGACAAACTGGCTATCATTTTCTGCCGCAACCTGCTTGACCAGCTTTTGACCAGGCGCTTCTGTCTGCGCCGTAAAAGAAAGTAAATCGGGAGAACTGCGAACCAGAAAATGGCGTGACTGTTCCAGATTGCGCAACAATTCACGCGGAAAACCCTGCTCGATGTGATCAATATCTGCCACCTGTGCAGGCTTATTGATGGCGAAGGCGGTGGCGAGTATTTTTTTCTTGACATGTCGCGCAGCAGACTGGCTCTGCGCTACAGGCTCCCAGTTTGAGGACGTTGCGGAAGCCGTTACATCCAGCGTACTGACAGTCAGCGGCGTCACTGGCGGTGCCGCGGTGGTTTGTTGCGCCAGACAGCTAGTTGCCGACAAAAAGAAAAAGCAAGTGCATCCTGCCAAACATGAAACCAAGTGAGATCGCATCATCAATTTTTCTTCCCGTCATTATCAATCGGATCAAGTCCACAATCTGGACGCCCGACCATTCAATCCGGGCAGATCCAGGCGGCACGTCTTTTACTTACCAAACAGACCTTTGAGGAGATCTGCAGGTTTCAATTTCTTTTCTTCTTTTGGCGCTTGTTGCTGCTTGCGCTCTTCTGCATCACCGAAGCCGCCTAGCATCGAACTAAAGGTCGATTTAACGCGCACCTTGGTTTGCCAATCGGGTTCCCATGCGACCTTAGGATCATTGGGGCGAGGCGGATAAGCAAAAAATGCATCGGAACCATACGCAATCATACGCAACATGCCACCGCCATTGTCACTGAAAATGCCTTTAGGCACATCGCACTTGATCGTGTTTGCGGGCAAGATCACTTTTTCACCTATCCACTTATCGATATCGGCATTGGACTGATAATCGACCAGTCCAAAGCCAAAATCAGCCAGCTCGCTTGATGTCCAGACGATGACTTCACCAGAATCACCACCGCCCGACTGGCCACCCATCACGCTGATGAAGTAGCCGCGCGCATAAGGAATGGATTTCCACTCAAGATGGACTGCACCATCATTCTTGCTTTGATGTAGCGCGATCGAAGGCATCAGATCTTGCGGGGCGCCCAGCGCCACCTTAAAATTATCGGGGATACCATTGCCGATAAAACTATGCTGCCCGACCAGAGACGCGCTCTCGGGCACTTTGCGGTCATCCATTTTATTTGGCCAGGCCGGATGCCCAGGCTGCGAACGCGCGCCCTTGGTGGTCTTGCCACGCATGACAAAAAACTTTGCATAGTCATCCATCGACGCCTTGGCAACATCTAAAGTGCGCGGCTGGCCGGGACGAATTTTCTCGCCGCAGCCCCAATAAATCGAAATTTTCCCCTTTGGTTTTTCGTAACTCGGCTCGATGGGGCTCTCATCGACAGTCGTTGGCACCGGTTTATCCGGAACAGGTGCCATCAGCTTGAGCGACTCACCCAGATTCATCGCTACCGGTATCATCTGTGTCGCCTCGGCAAGGCTGCTGTTTTTGTTGGTGTAGACAGAGACGTCGACAAATCGCCCCATGCCAAATCCCATCGCCCGGGTATTGCCAAACACGTTACCTCGATCACTCGCGCCACTGACCGCCCCTTTTGCCAGGCCACTCAATGCGCCGAAAAAACCGCCGCCGGATTGTGCGCCCTGGGCTGCCGCCCCCATCATGTTCGCTCCCGGCATATCACTGGCGCTAGTGGCAACATCGATGTAAGCGAGTGCAACAGGTGGCTTGACGACTTGCTTTACCGCCTTGGACTGCGCAGAAGCGAGCAAGGGAATAGTTAACATTGAGCAAACAGCGAACATGGCGTGCAACAATGGCTTGATACGCGTACGAACAACAAAGGTCTTCATCATGAACTCCTCATAGTTAAGGACTCGCTAGCAACGTGCTGACCAGTTCATCATAGCGCAAAATTGTTAATAGTTTAAGTAATACCGTGGCGCTAAAAACAACGCGTTTCCGTGCGTAAAATCAAAGCAAAAAAAGAAAAACAGCCATGCGTACCGGTGGGCTGGTACACGCCAAACCAAGGCATAGCCCACAGCGCACCATTCATGCGCCTTCTGGCAGCATCAGGCTTGAAACCCGCATGGATAGTGCGTGTTGGGGCATGCACTATTAGCAATGAATGCTGCAACGTTACTATTCAGCCCCCGGCTAAACAGCCGCAGGGGCACGCCCGTTAAAGGTTTGCGTGAGCGCTTCGTAGAGATTTTGCTTGTTTTTATGTAAAGTTGAAAGATAGGAGCGGATGGTGCAAAAATAGTCGACGCCCTCCCAACTGCGGAAACAGCCAGAGATTTTTTGTTTCAGTTTAATCATCCGTAAATCGCGTTCGGCTTGATTATTATCGAACGGCACGTCGGGCTCGCTGGTGAAACGCAGGACATCATCAGAGTAGTCAAACAGACGTCGCAATAAATTGGTCGCGTCGGATTGTTTGACTTGCCCACGTTGGTGCGGGGCGCTCGCTTTGCGTTTCCTTTCAGGATGGGCTTTCATCCCTTCTCCAAGCAAACGGATATAGCGTTGCTCAATGTCTTTCATCTGCGTGCGATTGAGTTCTTTGCCATCGCTTTGCAAGGCGCTCTTTAACTCTTTGGCTTCGCATAGCAAGTGCATCATCGCTCTGGCCCAGGGTTCTCCGGTGCTCTCAAAGATAAACAATAATTCGCGTAAATGATGGGCGTTGCATAAGCCGTGTGAACAGCTATATTGGCGATACGATTTCATGCCATCATGAATGGCAACACCCTTGAAACGCGGCAGGATATTGAAGTCATTGATGGCATCACACCCACGTTTTTGATGGACGCCATACCAGGTGAAGCAGGCGGTGGAAGCGCTATGCGTCCAGACCAATGTTTTACCTTGGCGCAAGCCGGTTTCGTCGAAATGGACGGCTGCTTGCGTGAGCAATATCTCTTTGATTTTGTCCACCTCAGGACGGAGCGCATTGGCTACTTGCCGGACATAATTGACCACCGAACTGGCCGCAATACGCAGACCAAATAAGTCCTGTAGCGCAGCGGCACATCGTTGATAGGGCACTTGTTGATATTGATTCAGATAGACGGCCGCGGCGCGAATCGTAGGGCCATATTGCACAGCACTGATCACATCGTCTGGGAAACTGCTGCAGGTCTGGGCACCGCAGCGGCACTGGACGCGTAGTACGCGGTGTTCCGTGATTTCAAAACGCAGCGCGGGCAGATCAATGACCTGGCGCGTCTCTGCTTCCTCGCTGCTGCTCATGCCGTTAAAACTGTGGCCACAGATCCCGCACTGGCCAGGCAATTGGTGCACGATAACGTGGTCAATCCGGGTGCTTTTTTTAAGCGTGCTGCCGACATGACCCACTTGTCCGCCTGCCTTTGCGCCCGTCTTTGTGCGTAAAGATTTGGCGCGTCGCGCCAATCCATCCGAGGACGGCGGCTTACTCGAGTTGTGACTATCTTTACTCAGCCTGGCCTTGAGTTGCGCAATCTCTTCTTGCTGTTGAAAGATAATTTTTTCCAGGGCATCCCACGACTCTAGCCTCTTGAGCAACATCTGCACGCAGGCGATCGCCTCCGCGTGGCTCATGGTTTCCAGGTTGTTTATGGGCGAAAGTGGCTCAGTCATGCCCTCCATTTTGCAGATACCCGATGACGTTTACAAGCGATCTGTTGCCTGCAAACGTCAAAAACGGCATCTTATTCCGAAAATACTATGTACTCTCCGCTTATAGGGGGGTGAACAGTAACGCTGCAACACTGAAGTCTAAGTCAATCATCCAAATTCTGTGAGTGACACCGGAATTAAAAATTTTAGTGCGACACATTATGACGTACATTATTATTATCCTGTAAATGTTAACACTTCAAATGGGCAAACAACATGTCAGGTCACGGCCTCTCAAAATCTCGCCTCATCGCCTGGAAGCAATGCCCCAAGCGACTTTGGCTGCAAATTCACCGTCGAGATTTACTTGAAATATCTGACCATATCGCGCAGACCTTTGAAATTGGTTTTGAAGTTGGCGAAGTAGCGAGAACGCTTTACCCTTCCGGCATATTGATCGAAGACGACGATGATTTGTCCGCGGCGCTCAACTCCACTAGAGCTGCTTTGATAACACATCCCGAGCTGCCAATTTTTGAAGCCACCTTTCAACATGATGGCGTCTTGGTGCGCGCCGATCTGTTATTGCCTGGTGCTTCTGGCTATCGCATGGCAGAGGTGAAGGCAAGTGCTAGCGTTAAGCCTTATCACATAGACGATTGCGCAATACAGGCCTGGGTTCTGCAACAAAACAAACTCTCGCTGGGTATGATAGAAGTCATGCATATCAATACGGCGTTTGTCTATCAGGGCAAGGGGGATTATCACGGCATGTTCACCAACGTGAATGTAGACGATGCCGTTTTTCCGTTGCTGAAATTGGTACCAGAATGGATCAAAGAGGCTCGGGCCACTTTAGCCGGAGAAGAACCAAATATTCAACCTGGTTTGCAATGCGAAGATCCGTATGAATGCCCTTTTAAACGCCATTGCAATCGGCACATTATTCAAGTACTTGAACCAAGCTACACACTCGATATCTTGTATCGGATGCACGCCGCTACAAAGGACGCGTTTCATGCAAATGGCATACAAGATGCGCTGCTAGTGCCAAGCGAATTGCTCAACGAAACGCAGCAATGGATACAGCGAGTCAGTCACGCTGGCGTGCCTGAACTTTTTCCGGCGGCCAAAAACCTATTGGCCGCAATGAGCTACCCTCGCTACTATCTGGATTTTGAAACTATTAATCTTGCCGTACCACGTTGGGAGCAAACGCGCCCCTATGCAAGCCAGGTACCTTTTCAATGGTCTTGCCATACCGAAGAGGCTAATCATCATTTAAAACACGCCATGTTTCTGGATGTATCGGGCAATGATCCGCGTCGTCGATGTGCAGAGCAAATGATCAAAGCGCTTGGTTATGCTGGTCCGATTTTTGTATATTTCCAATCATTTGAAAAAAGTCGCATAGCTGAGTTGGCTGATCTATACCCAGACCTGGCCCCTGCACTACTGGCGATTAATGGTCGCATCGTCGACTTGTTACCAATTACCAGAGCAAATTATTATCACCCAGAAATGAAAGGCTCTTGGTCGATCAAAGCGGTACTACCTACCATCGCTGCAGATTTGCGTTACGACCTGCTAACCGTTGGCAATGGCGGTGATGCGCAAGTTGCCTACCGTGAAATCTTGCACCCCCAAACACCAGAAGATCGAAAACAAGAATTAACATTAGGATTGCGTGAGTATTGCACCTTAGATACTTTAGCGATGGTGCGTTTGGCCTGGTTTTTACAAGGCATCCCCATCAACAAAAACGGTAGCGATACAAGCAACGAAATAACACAAAAAAATTAACCGAAGGAAGCCTCATGCCACAAAATAAAATCAACTTCACCCTACTTCGCCAGTGGGAAATGATGCGCATGCTTTCCGTTAGTCGGTCAGATACCAAGGATGAAGGCCGCTGGGACAAAGCGAGTGAAATTGCCTCTAAACTTAAAGAGCGTGGCTACGAAGTGTCTGTTCGCACAGTACAGCGCGATCTCAAGGAATTAAGTACGATTTTTCCAATAGAGCTCAATGATAAAAATCAGCGCGACTATGGCTGGCGCTGGAAAAAAGGAGAGAACCTCAACATCCAAGGAATGAGCGCCTCCGAAGCGCTTGCCATGCGCCTGGTCGAAATGCAATTACAGCAGCAATTGCCTGGTGCCATGTTAGAAGCGTTACAAGGCGTATTTAATCTTGCAAGAAAAAGACTAGATGACTTGGAAATGCAAAACAACAATAAGGCCAAAGGATGGTTAAATAAAATACGCGTGGTCCAGCCAACGCAAGCATTGCTACCGCCCAAACTCGATGAACTAATTCAATCTGAAATATATAAGGCCTTGCTGGAGAACGTCCAAATCACAGCCAGATACAGCAACATGGGCAGCGAAGAATCAAAGGAATATGTATTACACCCCTTAGGCATCATCATGCGCGGCGCAGTCACATATCTGGTCGCCACCGCATGGAATTATCCAGATATTCGTCTGTATGCGTTACATCGTTTCGCTGAAGTACAAATCATTGATGCACCTGTTAAGGCACCCAAAGGGTTTAACCTGGACAAGGCAATTGAGAATGGCATCGCTCACTTTGCGATTCAAGGGGCGCCGATTCAGTTAGAAATTCGCTGCTCCGAATGGGTGGCGATTTATCTCAATGAAACCAAACTATCAGATGATCAGACAATGACGCCTGAAGAAAACGGTTGGATGCGAGTGACCGCAACGGTGAATGACACCTGGCAACTGCGCTGGTGGTTGATGGGGCAAGGAGCTGGACTTGAAGTATGTGCGCCGCAGAATGTGCGTGACGATATTCGTTTAGAGTTGCTTAATGCTGCCAAGAAATATGAATGATATTTCTGTTTCACAATGATAGAACTGAAGAGTGTGAATCAGTTTTTTAAGGTGATTCACTTTCCATTACCAGACAAGCTAAATTTCTGTAAGTTCATTTATCCGCAGCGCCGTATGAAATTGCTGATACAAATTAAACGTCCTCCCCTCAATCGCCTTTTGAAATGCAATTGCTCTCTCTTTGGTCCAGTACATAACATCCTCATTGGCAATCGGGGCGCATGCCATCCACGCCTGCCTTTCATCAATAAAATTATCCGTGCCGTCTGAGATAGCGCTATCGCGTAAGATCGCACTTGATCCTTCACTTGCGCTTGATGATGTATTCATTTCAATCGAGTCAGTCAACGACTGCAATTTTAATTTAATATGTGGAGATGCATCTCCATCACTACGGTTATTGCTGCTATCCCAAACACGTACGTTTCCTATCGCATTGCCCAATCGCCAGTGCCCTTGGTCATCAGCATCAGCTCCTTTTTCCGCATGAAAGTCTATCAATCTGTTTTTCCCAACCTTTCCCGTCCAATAGTTCCAATGGCTTTGTGGACAAATATGGTCGAAGTCATAGGGAGTGTCATCGTCTAATCCAGGTTGGGCTGGCATCGCTTCAAAATTGCGAGAGACATAAGCGCGCTGCAACCATAGTAAGAATGCATGACTGTAGTTTCCACGTAGATTCCACCATCGTTTATATAATTCGCTTGCTTTTAATCGGCGATCACGCTCAATGTCTTCACACTTATCAGTGGAGATGGAGAAACGTCGCCAGCCACGTAATCCTGCCACATCGGAGTTTGAGTGAGTGAGGCCACCAATCTCTTTTAGTTCTGCAGGGCTGCGTAGTGGTAACGCCAGCTTCTTCGTGATCATATTTTCGAACAACAATTTCTCAGGAAAGTGATCGAGTGTTTCAGTACTTTTTCCAGCCAATTCTTGGAAACACAATGCACTTGCTTTAGCCGAATCTAATACTGACAGATGCCAGCAAAGCAGGAATCGCACCAATTGATGGCGGTTTTTCTGGAGCACAAGTTCCCTTTGGTCTCGGTTCTTTTGCAGCCAAAAAAGAATTACCTCAAGCGCTGGAACTTGTATGAGTGCCAGCGCATGCTTAGGCAAACCCACGTCTTCCGCGCCATACCCACCTTGTGGGTTGTAGGTGAGCACATTCAGCACGCCACGCAGGTTTTGGACGAACTCGCCGTCAGCTGCAATTTGCGCATTAAACTCAGTTAAAAAAAATCGTCTGCTAAAGTCACTTGCTTTAGAACTTCGATCACCCCGCATAAGACGCGTGAACTGCCGCTTATCCAATACTGCATAATCGTCCCTCCCAAGCTTGGCAGCAGTTAAACGAACCGCTGTCATCACTAATGTGGTTGGCATAAAAATAGCGGCAATACGTTCGTACGAGGTTTGCTGCTCTACCAGACTATGGCAATCGGGATTATGGTGTTTAATAACAGAAAACACATAGTCTGCAGTTTTTAAATCGCTCCCGCCAGTGCCAATACGTTTGAATAAAACGGCTAATGGAGGATCCATGGACTCATTTTCTGATTCAGCATTCAATATTTCCGCCGGGACCTCGATAATCGGAAAGCAATGCCGATCCATGCGCTTTAACCCCTTTATCAAGGTATCTATTCGTTGTTGCAGATGGTCTGGCGCTATATTCGTAATTACATCTAAACGTTTAGTTAGGTGGTTAATGATCGCCTTAGATAAAGCATCGTCATAAGTGGAAAATGGCTCTTGCGTTTTGATGCGGACTCGCTCAATTCGTTCGAGAAGCTTTTGCTTTGCTGTAGATAGTTCATTTCGCACATACTCACCGAGTGGCAGCTTATCAGCACGAAAACATTCAATCAGTTTATACAGATCCAGCGCAAACCTACTTTGCCAGGGTGCGATATCTTCATCGTGTAACAAGCCATGCTTTTGTTGAGAATCACTTTGTTTCTCTTGAACAGATCCAATTCGATCTGCATAAGTCGCTGCTGCATGGCGGCGTTCACTCAATGTAAGTCTCGAAATAGTTTCCCCGCTATTACTTCCGGTTTTATATCCGAAGGGGTGAGTTTCTGTTGTGATATGAAGGCGCAGAAGGTGATCAAATTTATCATCGTCGCCGAAGTCTACCCAGAGACGCCGCGACATTTGTTGAGCGATCCCAGGCCATCCTATTAGCATTGCCAGTGTTCGCTGTTGACCATCAATCAAGGAAAGTCCGCCAGGAGCCTTCAAAGTCACTAGTTTTCTATCCAATGGCTGGAAGAACGAAATTTTAGGTCCATCAGCAGAAACGGGAATATGACTAGCCATCAGTCCCCCAAAGGGCATTCCACGCAAAACTGTGTCCCATAAATCAATGACCTGATGTGGCTTCCATACAGATCCACGCTGTATCATTGGAAGAACAATAGTCCACTTCCCGATTATCGTTTCGCCACCAATCGTCCATTCAAGCCAATCTGTTAATTTTACTATCCGTACACCATTGGTAAAAAAATTTTCACTGACAGTTTGTCGTTCGAGTTTATTCATCATATCTCTGTCAATTTGATCGATCAAGATTCAACCTTTAGCCACTGCCAAAATTCATCGGGCATTTCATTTTTTACCACTTCTATGGACTTAATATCCACGGTGGAATTAGCACCCATTAGGGGAACCTCAATAGTTGCAGATTGATCTGACCAATTCATGACGAGAAAACGAGTATTTTTCTCGTCATAGGCGACTGATTTAACGCGACCATGACCAAATAATTTCATCGTCTTTCCAAATATTTCTCGTTTCTTGAGAACGACTAAATCGCCCGCGCATACTGTATCAAACCGTGCGGCTTGAGATTCACTTTCTCGATAGTCGAATCTGCAAATTCCACTTTCTTTCCACTCAGTATCTAATCGATTGTTAATGTCAGCATCTGGACAAAACCCCATAAACAAAATGTAAGAATCAGCTGGTGTCGCGCTATTTATGGCAGATATAACGTCGGCTGCGCTCATGTCACCATCTTCCAGCATTTTTTCGGCATTGAGTTTCAAACTAACGAGATCTTCACGCGACATAGTTCCGCTGTTGACTTTATCTATCGCATTTTGATATTTCATTGATGTTTCCATTTTCGGATTGTGTATTACAGATTAATACACTGTTTTATGGTCTTTGACAAAAATATTGGTGCCGTGGCTTAATCTCAACCCAGATTTCACCAATGCGCAAGATGTCTTCAAAGGGAAGCGCAACCTGACCTTCGCCGTATTCATGATGGTATAAATCGTGGAACAGCCAGCAATGGTTTTTCATACCAAAATTTCCTATTGCATCTGACCAGTCATCAAACGTTTCCATCAAATTGAACACTCCAACAAACTCGCGCGCCGTCAATATATTGTCATCGTCAGCCACGTAAGCTGGATCGTCTTCATGGAGAATATATTTGAGCTCCACGTCTATTTCAAAATCCATCATAGAATCGTTGACATCGGCTACACGCAACGTGAGCTGCCGGTCAATTTCAAGCGTTTCATTGGATAAAAATTGACCAATTTTTATCAGTCGTTTGTTGAAATTGTCTAACAAGATAATCTGGTCATTCTGAAGTTTAATCATGTTTCGCATTGGTGGGTTAATGAGATTTCATTATGCTCAACCCATGCGACAAATCGTGGCGCACACAAAAATGCTCCTAACAACACCGAAATATTCATTGCGCCATATTTCGTCGCACCGTAATGCGAACATATGAATACTCAACCTTAAGGAGTTTTTAAATGGCGACAAAATGTAAGTATTGCGGCTCATCGAATTTTGGAGCAACGAGCACTCCCGGTCATCCGCACGGATGTCATGAACATACTGGTGTCGATCCGAAACACTGTGTATTTTGCAGCTCAACTAACTATGGTGCCACCAGTGCATCTGGTCATCCAGATGGATGCCACAAACATGCCAGCGACGGCAAACATTGTATCTATTGCAGGTCGACAAATACCGGCAGCACCAGTAGTTCTGGCCATCCGAATAAATGTCACGAGAGATAATCATTTGACAAAATAAAGGATGCGCCTACTTACGCCATATATTGGCGTTCATCAGTGCAAAGATCTTAGCTAGACGAACTCTCTCTGGTTGAATTGATGAACGCAGCACTCACAGAAAAAATGTACCGCGCATTCCCCTATCTTTATCGTGGACGCACGAAACCGCAGGACGAAAGTGCGATGTGCTATGGCTTTGAATGTGGTGATGGCTGGTATCAGATTCTTTATGATTTGAGTCAAGAATTGACCGGCCACATGTTGTTGCATCCCTTTCTTGACCTGGAACTCATGCAAGTAAAAAGCAAATTTGGCACTCTTCGATTTCATCTCAACTACAGCGATTCATCTACCGAAGAAATCATCTCCCGGGCACGCCGACGAGCGGATTTAGTCTGCGAAGTCAATAGTAAAACAAAGCATGCTTCAGACCCTCTGAAATATAAAGGCGAAAAATTAAAATGATAAAAGATACTGATCAAATAGAACCGAAAAATATCGATGCTTTGTATGATGAGGCGGTTGCTTTGGTGCTTAACAGCAGGCATCTAAGCTGTTCCTATTTGCAGCAGCACTTACGACTAGGTTATTCCGATATGCAGCGTTTGATCGTGAAAATGGAGATGAATGGTATAGACCATCGAATCAGCGCCCCAAAAAAAATTCCAGCCCCATTGATCATTCAAATTGTTTTGATAGATATTGCCGGAAGTAGAAATATGAAAGCATTGATGGCGAAGAAACTTCCTGGTATCGAATTTATTATTATTGATTCTGTTTCTTGATTTTGACGGCCTGCTAAATCCGAATGTACAAAAATCACTTAACACCTGTTGTGTCAAATATTTTTTCATTTTCCGAAAAATAAGACTTTGTAATTTGACCAGCGCAATTCTCTCCATTTCGTCGAGAGAATTGGGAACTCAAGATAAAACTGGCCCAAATTTCACTATCTTTTGAATAGCTGAGTATTAGTGAAACTTTTGATTTCTACCATAGGCAACGCCACAGCGCACCATTCATGCGCCTTCTGGCAGCATCAGGCTTGAAACCCGCATGGATAGTGCGTGTCAGGGCATGCCTATTTTTAAATTTCGTTAACAATCAGCTCTGCAAAGCCGCCAATTCATCTTCACTGAAGCCCGCTGCGCGGCGCGCGTCCAGGTTGAACGGGCCGCGCATTTTTGGTGCCCTGTATTGCGCTGCTAGCTCAGCGTAGCAAGTGACCGGATCGAGCTTGCGCTGCTGGCAGAGCTGGGCGAACCAGTGATTGCCTATGCCTACGTGGCCGATTTCATCGCGCAGGATGATGTCCAGGATCTGGGCGGCGGCATTGTCGCCTGCCTGTGCCAGCTTGGCGCGGATGGCGGGGGTGGCGTCGAGGCCGCGTGCTTCCATGGTGCGCGGCACTAGCGCCATGCGCGCCAGCACATCGCTCTGGGTGCGCTCTACCATTTCCCATAAGCTATTGTGGGCGGGAAAATCTCCATAGGCAAAGCCCAGCGTGATCAGATGTTCGGACAACAGGGTGAAGTGATAGGCCTCTTCTTGCGCGACTTGTAGCCAGTCTGTGTAGTATTTTTGTGGCATGCCGGCAAAGCGCCAGATGGCGTCGAGCGCTAAATTGATGGCATTAAATTCTATGTGCGTTAATGCATGAATCAGCACCGCCCTGCCCTCTACCGTGTTCATCGCCCTGCGCTTGACACCCAAGGGTGGCACTAACTCTGGGCGCTGTGGCCGTCCGGGTATCTCTTGGGCCGTGCTCAGGTCGGCCTGCGCATTGAGCGTTAAACTGCCTTGCTGCCAAGCTTCGCGCAGCTGGCGCACGCCTTCTACCTTGACTGTTGGCTGTGGCTCTACCAGCCAATGCAAAGCCAATTGGCGCAGATCCGTCTGATCTTGAATAGTATTGTCCGAGGTGGAAAAAAAAATGGCAGTAACTGAATTCATGTGGGGCGCGCTAAAGCGCTAAAATGGCGGGTTAATCCCTCCATTTTACGGAAGAATCATGGCCATTTACCAATTAGGTGATATTTCACCCGAAATCGACGCTAGCGCCTACATCACAGATAACGCCAATATCATCGGCAAAGTCAGGATCGAGGCCATGGCCAGCATCTGGTTTGATGTGACGATACGTGGCGATAATGAATTGATTACCGTGGGCGAGAACAGCAACATACAGGAAGGCTGCATCCTGCATACCGACCCAGGCTGCCCGCTAACGATAGGTAAGAATGTCACCATCGGCCATCAGGCGATGCTGCACGGTTGCACGATAGGCGAAGGATCGCTGATCGGCATACAGGCGGTGATTTTGAATGGGGCCAAGATCGGCAAGAATTGCCTGGTGGGCGCTGGTGCCCTGGTCACCGAGGGTAAGGAGTTTCCCGATAACTCGCTGATCGTCGGCTCGCCAGCCAAGGTCATACGTACCTTAACGGACGAGGCGATTACGGCGATGCACGGCAACACGCAGAATTATGTAGAGCGCGCCCAGGAGTACAAGACGCAATTGAAGCGGATAGGATAAGGGGAGCGGCGATGAGCGACAATTTACAAAAATTCATGTTTGAAAATGCCGGCGTACGCGGCGAACTGGTAGAGCTGCCAAACACCTGGCAACAAATCTTGTCCAACCAGGCTTACCCGCCTGCGGTCAAAACCATCCTGGGCGAATTGCTTGCGGCGTCGGCTTTGCTTAGTTCCAATCTCAAATTCAACGGCACCATGGTCATGCAGATTCATGGTGACGGCCCGGTTAAATTGATGGTAGTGGAATGCGATGCCGACATGAATATGCGCGCCACGGCCAAACTACGCGAAGGCGCGGTGATTGCCGACGACGCTGGCCTGGCGGATCTAATCCACGCGCACGGACAAGGCCGTTTCATCATTACGCTGGACCCGAACGACAAAATGCCGGGGCAACACGCTTACCAGGGCATCGTCCCGCTCGATGGTGATTCCGTCGCCACGGTGATTGAAAACTACATGATGCGCTCTGAGCAGCTCGACACCAAGATCTGGCTGGCGGCAGATGATCATGTGGCGCGCGGCATGTTATTGCAAAAATTGCCGATGACCGGCGGTTATGAATCCGACCCGGAAAGCACGCCGGAAGCCAAGGCAGAACACGAGACAGAAGCCTGGAACCGTGCCATGGCGCTGGGTGGCACCCTCAAGCAAAGCGAGCTGCTGACTACCGATATCGAGACCCTGTTGCACCGCCTGTTTTGGGAAGAAACCATCCGTGTTTTTGACTTGCAGCACCCAAGATTTCTATGCAACTGCTCACGCGAAAAAGTCGGCAATATGCTCAAGATGTTAGGTGAAGCTGAAATCAAAACTGCCACCGCAGAACTGGGTAAGCTCGATATCAACTGTGATTTTTGCGGCAAACTCTACACTTTTGACCAGGTCGATTGCGCCCAGTTATTTGTTGCCAGCACTGTGGTTGAAGGCATAGAAACGCCGAGCATCAGCAAGCACTAGGCCTTATTTTTTAAAAACAAGGCAGCCCAGCACGCACTACCCATGCGGGTTTGCAGGCATACACCGCCAGAAGGCGCATGGATAGTGCGTGCTGGCGGTGGTCACTTTTTAATCCGGTGTTGCCTGCGCAGATATTGCGCCTTGCCTGCGCGATAAACGCAGGGAAAGGAGCATGGCAAACGTTCCCAGTATTGCACCGCCTAGCGCCGGGCCTATCAGCACCCCGGCTGCCTGCCAATAATGCGTGGCGACCATGGTAAATGGAATGACGAATACGGTCTGGCGTACCCAATTGAGGATGGTGCTGTACAGGGGTTTGGATAAATTATTGAAACCTGCATTGGCGCAAAATAACCAGGCATTAAACATCCAGAACAAGGCCAGCGGTCCACAAAATAAACGAATCAAAGCGTTGCCGCTCGCGCTGACAGGAAACATGCGCAAAATCACCGGCAACAGCAACCACAGCAAAATGGAAACAAATACGGTGTAAATCGCCGACAGCTGGTAGCTCGCCAGCATGGTTTTATACACCCGGTCATAGCGTTTTCCACCGACATTGTGCGCCACGATGGGGCCTATCGCCCCCGACATGGCAAACACGAAAGCGAAGGCAATTGGCGTCAGGCGACCGATGATGGCAAAACCCGCCACCGCGTCATTGCCGAATTCAGACATGGTGCGGGTTAAATAGGCATTACCCACCGGCGTGGCCAGGTTGGCCAGGATCGCAGGCAAGGCAAATGCCGACAGCGGCCTGATGTGTCGCGACAGCTGCCCACGCAAAGCGACCCATCGATGAGGCGCATTTGGCAGCGTTAAGCGCAGCTCGCTGCGACTGATGGTGCGTAAGGCGATGATCATCATGCCCACTTGCGACAGTACCGTCGCCACCGCCGCACCGGCAAATCCCATTCCAAAGCCAAACATCAGCAAAGGATCCATGATGGTATTGATGATCGCGCCGGTCAGCGTCACCATTGCCGCCTGGCTTGGCGCACCCTGCGCCCGCAAAATCGCACTGCCAACTACCGCCACCGCCATCATCGGCAAGCTAATTAACAAGATGCGCAAGAAATACACCGCCAACATGGCTGTCTCGCCCTGTGCGCCCAAGGCCGTCATTAAATGTGGTGCCCACCACGCAATGCCTACGGCAAGCACAGTGCAAACTACAAAGGCGATCACCACTGAAGAAGTGGCGACACGACTGGCCTCCGCCACATTGCCAGCCCCCAGATTCTTGCCCACCAAGACACCGGTGCCGATCGCCAAACCGATCACTAAGGATGTACTAAAAAACGTGACTGTTGCCGCATAGCCCACCGCTGCCACCAGATACTTACCGCCTAGCATGCCGATGAAATAGATATCGACGAAGTCAGAGGCAAACAAGGCCAGCAAGCCGACGCTGCCGGCCACCGCGCTTTGCACGACATGCCACCAAAGGCTACCGGAAAGGTATTTTGATGCTGGACGGTTTTGTGCTATCGGGTCTGGTGTTGTCATAAACGAAAAAAGATGTGAGCCTGGCGCTTAGGGCCCGTTAGGGCTTCATACCTTCAAAACACACCTGCAACATGTGTTTGACGATATCGTCCTTGCTCATCTTGCTAAACCGCTGCAGGTATTCCACCGCAGGATCGCAAGTTCTTGCGTAGTAGCTGTAAAGAATTACGTCGGTCGGCATGCCGGGGTTTAACTCACCTTTTTTCTGCGCCTGCTGTACCAACTTTTCCAGTTGCGCGTTGAGCTTGAGCACCTTGCCTACATATTTCAAATTGCGCATCAGCATCTCGCGCACGTGCGCGCTGGTCGACGGCAAGAATGGCATGCCGCCTTCAAGCCGCACCCGCAAGGCCCACTCAAGCAAGGCAGACAACTTCTCTTTCGCGCTGAACGCTTCCGGCAGTTGTTCCAATTGCGCAGACGCGCCGTCGAGCAGACGCACCATCGTCGAGCCTACCAGGTCTTCTTTGGATTTGAAGTGTTTATACAAGCTGGGTTTGGAAATGCCGATCAAATTGGCCACATCATCCATCGTCATCAGGTCAAACCCCTTGGTCGCCAGAATGCCGGTGGTGGCGTCCAGGATGGAATCCTCACGCAATTTGAATGCCTGATCTTTAAAGCTTAATTTACCAAATATACTCATTAGTATTTATTGCTACCAATCGGTAGCATTTATTTCGAAACAGTATTAATATTAGCACCGAAGTAGATTTGATTCAAATAAATAGCGCGTGGCGCAACGTTTTAGAACACTTTAAAAACCCTTTTTACGACATCAATACCGAGTTCATCCATGACACCACAACGCCAGCGTATCGCCATCATCGGTTCCGGCATATCCGGACTTGCCAGCGCTTACTTCTTGCATCGCGATCATGACGTGGTGCTGTTCGAAGCCAATGCATATCTGGGTGGTCACACCAATACGGTAGATATTGAACTCGAAGGCAAGACGGTGGCGGTAGACACCGGCTTTTTGGTCTTTAATGAACAGACCTATCCCAACCTGATTGCCTTACTCAAGGAACTGGAGGTTGGCAGCTATGCGACCGACATGTCGTTTGGCGTTTCTTTGGATAACGGCAATCTGGAATGGGCCGGCACCAATCTCGATAGCGTCTTCGCCCAACGCAAAAACCTCTTCTCGCTGTCGTTTCTTCGCATGTTGCGCGACATCTTGAAGTTCAACGCGGCAGCGCAGGAGAACCTGCAACGCTGCCTGCAATCGAAGATCACGCTCGGGGAATTGCTGGAGCAAGATGGCTACAGCGACACTTTCCGCCATAGTTATTTGTTGCCAATGGCTGCGGCGATATGGTCAAGCTCGCCAGACGATATTCTAGAATTTCCTGCCAGCAGTTTCCTGCAGTTTTGTATGAATCACGCGCTGTTGCAAGTCAATGACCGGCCTAAATGGCGCACCGTCAAAGGTGGCGGACGCGAATATGTGCGCAAGATCGCTGCATGTTTGCCAGACATCCGCCTGCATACTCCGGTCAATGCCGTGTGCAGAACCGAAACTGGTGTGCAGGTAAAAACGAATCAAGGTACAGAAAATTTTGACGCTGTGATTTTTGCCACCCACGCGCCTGACACCTTGTGGCTGCTGACCGATGCCAGCGAAGAGGAAAAAACGATATTGTCATCGGTGCGCTATCAGGCCAATACCGCCGTACTACATACCGATCAGGCACAATTACCGCGTCTGAAAAAAGTCTGGTCAGCGTGGAATTACATCGGCGGCCCGGCAGCAAATGGCAAAGGAAACGCTATGCGCCCCGTCTGCGTCAGCTACTTACTCAATCAGCTGCAGGACCTTCCGTTACAGCAAGCGGTGATCGTCACGCTCAACCCATTTACGCCTCCGGCATCAGAAACCATCCTGGCGCAATTTGACTATGATCATCCGGTATTTGATAACGCCGCAATTCGCGCGCAACAGCAGCTACCTGCTATTCAAGGCAAGAACAAAGTCTGGTTTGCCGGTGCCTGGACGGGCTATGGTTTTCATGAAGATGGCTTGAAATCGGCGCTGCGCGTGGCCGCTGATTTTGGCGCGGCACCAGCATGGGCGAGCCTGTAACATGCACGCCGCCTCTAGCCTGATTGTCGGCAATGTCATGCATCAGCGTCTGCGGCCGGTGCTGCACCGTTTTATTTACCCGATCTTTTTTGTCCGCATCAATCTGGCCGACACCGACAGCTTGAACAGCGCGCTATTTGGCATCAACCGGTTTCGTCCGATGTCGCTGTATTACAAAGATTATGGCGCCAGAGATGGCGGTGATTTGCTGGGCTGGATACGCCAATTATTGGCACAGCACGCCATTGCGGCGGACGGTGACATTTTTCTACAGACCATGCCCAGAATATTTGGCTATGCGTTCAACCCCATCAGCATTTGGTATTGTCACGACACGCAAGGGCAACTGGCGGCGGTACTGACGGAAGTCAACAATACTTTTGGCGAGCACCATCTGTATTTGCTGCAAACGGCAGATGGCTCGCCAATACACAAGAACAGCGTACTCGTCAGCAAAAAAATGATGCATGTCTCGCCCTTTTGCGAGGTCAAGGGCAGGTATCAATTTCGCTTTACTGAACGGCTCGATAGCTGTCTGGTGAAAATTGATTACATCGATGCAGAGGCAGTCTTAATCAATACCGCGATCAGCGCAAAAAAAATCCCATTTACCCGCAGCAATCTCGTCAAGGCATTGCTCAGGCAACCCTTCCTCACACTGGGCGTGATGTGGCGCATTCACTGGCACGCCCTGCTGTTGTGGCTTAAGCGGGTGCCCTATTTCCACCAGCCCGCAGCGGCGACATCCACCATCACACTGAGCCACGAACTGAATAAAAAACTCAGCAAAGACGCTAGAGAGGAGCAAAAATGAATGAAATGACTTCAACATCAACGCAAGGGCGGTCAAAGACCATACCGGCTGCGGCGCGGCTGTTTTTCAAGATGCTGAAAAACATGAGCACCGGCCATCTGCAAGTCATCACGCCGGATCATGAACACGTTTTGTTTGGCGATACCCATCAGCCTCCTTCGGCTAGTTTGCAGATACTTGACTGGCGCGCCTGTGGAAAAATTCTGCGTGCGGGTGACATAGGCTTTGCAGAATGCGTACAAGCCGGCTGGATTGATACACCTGATATGGTGGCACTGCTGCGCCTGGCGATCCGTAACGAAAATGCGCTGGACCGCGCGCTGTTCGGCGGCAAGCTCAGCGGCTTGTGGTACAAAATCAAACACTGGTTGCGTCCGAATACACGCAGTGGCAGCAGCCGCAATATCTTTGCGCATTACGACATCGGCAATGACTTTTATCAGCGATGGCTAGACCCAAGCTGGACCTACTCCAGCGCGATATTTGACGGCGACTACAATATCTCCTTGCAACAGGCCCAGACCAGAAAATATCAGCGCATCATCGACGTATTGGAGTTAAAGGCAGGGGACTCGGTACTGGAAATAGGTTGCGGCTGGGGTGGTTTTGCCGAACACGCTGGCTTGCTTGGGATTGCGGTGCACGGTGTGACGATCTCGCCATCACAGCTTGCCATTGCGCAGCAACGCATCAGGCACGCGCAACTCGAGCACCTAGTTAAGCTGGAGATTTGCGACTATCGCGACATGAGCGGCACTTACGACGCCATCGTCTCGATCGAGATGTTTGAAGCGGTAGGCGAAAAATTCTGGCCCGGTTATTTCTCTGCCTTGAATCAGCGATTGAAGGCTGGCGGCCGCGCGCTGGTGCAGACCATCACGATCGAAGAATCGCGCTTCGAACGTTATCGCAGCAGCACCGATTTTATCCAGCAATACATCTTCCCGGGCGGCATGCTGCCCAGCCCGGTACGCTTTTGCCATCAAGCAGAAAAACAAGGATTTGAGGTGCAGGATCAATACGCCTTTGGCAAAGATTACGCGGAGACTTTACGCCGCTGGAATCGCGCTTTTGAAGAACAGCGTGAACACATCTCGGCGCAAGGTTTTGGTGCTGCATTCCAGCGTATATGGCAACTTTATTTTGCCTATTGCGAAGCGGGATTTGACGAAGGAAGTACCAACGTCATTCAATTTACGTTGAAAAAAAATGCGTAAATCATTCATTTATATCATCTTGGCGCTGACGATTGGCATGTCGCATGTCCATGCGTACGCTGATCGATGGCGTCAGGATTTGCCGCAGGCAAAGCTAATCGGAAGTGGTGATCTGCGCTGGTTTGGCCTGCATATTTATTCGGCCAGGCTCTGGACAGAATCAGCGACGTTCGATCCTAAAAGCAGCTTCGCTTTAGAGCTGACTTATCAGCGCAATATCACACGAGAACGTTTTGTCGATACCAGCGTTGACGAAATCAAGCGACTGTATGGCAACGGCATCAGCAATGAGGTACTGCAACGCTGGCGTTCGCACATGGAGAAAGCGTTTACCGATGTGAAGTCCGGAGATCAGCTCATCGGCGTACATCTGCCCAAAATTGGTTGCCGTTTTTATAGTCGGGACAAATTATTGGCAGAGATTAAAGACACAGATTTTGCCGATGCCTTCTTCGCTATCTGGTTTGACCCGCGCAGCAAAGATAGCGGATTGCGCAAGCAATTGACCGGCGCGAAACCATGACATTATCACGCTACCTATCGCCGCAGGCCTGCTACGGTTTTTTGGGTTTGCCACTCGCCATGGCGGCTTTGCCGGTATATGTACAGATCCCCGCCTACTATACGACGCAACTGGGCCTGCCTTTGGCCAGTACCGGTCTGGTGTTATTTTTTGCACGCTTAATAGATACCGTGCAGGACCCGTTATTGGGGCGAATGATAGACCAGCGTCAGAAAAACATCGGCACCTGGCTGGTATTCGCGGCTATTTTATTGGCGCTGTCATTTTATGCTCTATGGCTGCCGCCAATCGAGATCGGCGCTGGTGGAGCAAATGCCAATGCGCTGCTGACCTGGCTTGCTGTCATGCTCATTCTTGCCTACACCGCGCACAGCATGATCAATATCGCCTACCTGTCATGGGGAGCGCGACTGACTGATTCTGCCTCCCCCTCAAACACCTCGACGCTACTGGGTGCAGCAGCATGGCGTGAAGGCCTGGGGCTCATTGGGGTGATACTCGCCAGCCTGGTTCCCAGCGTGATTATGCTAGGCTTGCCAGAACAAATTCACGGCCGTCTTACGCTCTATGCCTTGGGCTTTTCCGTCTTGCTGGGGATCGGGATCAGCAGTCTATTAACCGCGGCACCCAAGTGGCAACAGCATCATGGCGACACCGCGGTCAGCCTGCGTGAGGCATTGGCCAATCATCAATTTCGCCGGTTGCTGCCGATTTACTTCTTGAATTCCGTCTCTGTCTCGATACCGGCAACGCTAGCGTTGTTCTTTATTAATGACCGGATTCAGGCACCGCAAATGACCGGATACTTTTTAGCGATCTACTTCATTGCCGGCGCTGCCGGTTTGCCCGGCTGGATCATGCTCGCCAGGCGCATCGGCACTATTGCCGCATGGAAGCTGGGCATGCTGCTGGCCGTGATCAGCTTTGTAGGTGCAGCTTTTCTTTCCGGCGGAGATATTGCCCTGTACATGCTGATATGTGCGACGTCTGGTCTGGCCTTGGGTGCGGATCTGGCGTTGCCACCAGTGTTACTGGCAGAAATCATCCCCAAGGATCAGGCGCCCGCTGGCTACTACGGCGTATGGACTTTACTAGGCAAGCTGGCACTGGCGCTCTCCGGCCTGGCATTACCGGTACTAAGCATGCTCGCCTATCAACCGGGTCAGTTTGCCAATACCGGTGGTCTGGTCATCATTTATGCCGTCTTCCCTTGCATCTTAAAACTATGGGCAATGCGCTCACTTCACAGGTATCCATCATGAAAAAAATATTGCTTGTTATCTGCGCGCTGTTGCTGATGCCCTTATTAAGCTCGTGCGCCATGACCGACGTCAGCCACTACAAAAGCGTCAAGCCCATGCTGGATCTGGAAAAATACTTTGTCGGCACGACAGACGCGTGGGGCATGTTTCAGCAACGCGATGGCGCTGTTCTGAAACGCTTTCATGTTGTCATTGAAGGAAAAAAAACCGCTGATGAACTGATACTCGATGAGCGTTTCAACTACGATGATGGCAGTACCCAGCAACGAATCTGGCGGCTAAAAAAACAAGCGGACGGCAGCTGGCGTGGCGCGGCAGATGATGTCAAGGGTGAAGCTATCGGGCAGATCGCAGGAAACACGCTGCACTGGAATTACACTTTACTCTTGCCAGTCAGTGGCACCATCTATGAAATGCAGATGGATGACTGGATGTATCTGATGGATGATGACAGCATGATCAACCGCGCCAGCATGCGCAAGTTTGGCGTCGAGTTTGGTCAGGTGACCTTATTTTTCCGCCGGAGAGCATGATGTCTTCCCGATGGTTTGCACCACTCAATGCACCCGTCAATGACTGGCAGGGCAAGCGCATCTGGCTGATAGGCGCCTCTAGCGGCATCGGCGCCGCTTTGGCACAAGCTTTCCTTGCACTTGGAGCAAACGTCGTGCTGTCGGCACGGCGTACCGAACGACTCGAACTGGTCGCGGCACAACACGCCAATGCCATCGTGCTTCCGTTTGACGTGCTCGATGAGCAGGCATGGGCAGCAGCACAATTGCACATCAGGAAGCACTTGGGCGGACTCGATCTGATCATGTTCTGTGCCGCCAAATACCAGCCTGAGCGCAGCTGGGAAATGGAACGGGCAGATATTGCGCAGACCTTGAAAATCAACCTCAACAGCGTCTATGAAGGCATCTGCGCCACTTTGCCAGACATGCTGAAGCAAGGCAGCGGCGGCATTGCCATCATCGCCAGCGTGGCGGGCTATGTTGGTTTGCCTAACGCCAGCGTATATGGCCCCAGTAAAGCGGCGTTGATTAATCTGGCTGAACTGCTCTATTGCGATTTGCATGGCAAAAAAATTAGCGTGTATTTAATCAACCCCGGTTTCGTCAAGACCGAACTGACAAAAAAAAATGATTTCCTGATGCCGGCGCTGCAAACACCCGAGCAAGCCGCCGCGGCCATTATTCAAGGCATGCAGAAGGGGCAATTTGAGATTCACTTCCCGCGCCGTTTCACGTATTTTCTTAAACTCCTGCAAATCATGCCTTACCGCTGGCGTTTCTCCCTATTTGAGCGCTTCCTGAACCAGCAAGGGTAAACATGACACCACTAGCTAAACTCACAACATGGTATGCCACACTCACCATCGACACGCTGCCTGATCTTCATCTTTTTTATGCGCCCATGGCCACGTTCAAGGATCCGTTTAATGAGGTGACCGGCATCCCTGCAATACAGAAGATTTTTGTGCATATGTTCGACACCACTGACAATCCCAGATTTGAATTCATCGATACCATCGAACAAAACAGCCAGGCCTTCGTTACCTGGCATTTCATCTTTGGATTGCACGGCAAGGAGTACACGGTCAAGGGCGGGAGCCATCTGCGCTTTGATGATGCAGGATTGATTACGGAGCATAGGGATTACTGGGACGCAGCGGAAGAGTTGTGGCAAAAACTGCCGATCATCGGCATGCTGGTGCGCTGGTTGCGGGGAAAGTTTTCTGTCAAAAATGACAGTCGTGTATCGTAAAAAAACAAAAACAGGCAGGCCCAGCACGCAGTCCCGATGCGCTCTGCCGGCATGACAGGCTGAAACCCGCATGAATAGAGCGTGGTAAGCCAGTATGTAAATCAATCGCGGTTTCTGTCCGCACGCCTTATGGTTAAGCTCACGCTTGACTACTGCAGGCGAGTCGTGAATACTTCCTCGGCATCATCAAACACCGCCCCCCGTATTCGCATCAGGTTGAACCCATGACCGGCACCGACACAGCAACTGAAACGCATTTGCCCACCAAAGCCTTGCTACAACTATGCAAGAGGCTGGAACGTGCCTGGAATTTGCCCGACATTCTCGATGCCATGTCGCCCGTCGCTGAACAGGTACTGGGTTACCCCCACTCCTGGCTAGCGGTAATTGGAGAAAAGCCTGGAATTGTTTCTATCATCAGCCATTTGAGTTCTGGAAGTGAATCGACTGTATCGCGCCAGGCACAATCAATGGATATACCGATTGCAGGCGATCCCATGATTGAAGAGATCATGACCGTCGATCATGTGGTCGTGGTGCTGGATGCCCGCATTGATCCGCGCACAAACAAAAAAATTGTCGCGCAACTGCACAATCGCACCATCATCAACGTCCCGCTCATCTTGGCTGAGCAACGATTGGGCGCCATTGGGATGGGCACCTATGGCGACGAGGAAGGTGTACGCCCACCATCGGCATGGCAAATAGAATTCATGCAGACGATGGCAAGCCATGTGGCAGTTGCCTTGGACCGCGTGCGCTTCATGCTAGCGCGCAAGAAAGCCGAAGATGCACTTTATGAAGAAAAAGAGCGTCTGCAAGTCACTCTGCACTCGATCAGCGATGCGGTCATCTCGACCAATGCCAGAGGTGAACTGATTTATATTAATCCTGCGGCAGAAAAACTGACGGGCTGGACACTGACCGCGGCAGTGGGGCTACCCTATCAGCAAATTTTCCGCTTAAATGACACGCTCAACAACGACGCAAACCTTGACGTGGTTGCGGAGTCCATTTCTTCAGCAGAAACCCATCGCTATCCCACTCTGAGTGTATGCCATCGACAAGGTAGCGATTTTCTGGCAGAGGCTGCGATCTCCCCAACACACGACGCCGATGGGGAGGTGCGTGGTGCCGTATTGGTATTTCGCGACGTGACCGAGCAACGCCGTCTGAGCAATGAGATCAAATTCCAGGCGACGCATGACGAATTAACAGGACTGGGAAACCGTCGGGCATTCGAACTGGCCCTGACCGTCGCCTTTGAAGAAACGCGCACTGACACGCTACAACATGTAGTGTGCTATCTCGATCTGGATGAATTCAAAGTCGTCAATGACACCTGTGGCCATACGGCCGGTGATGAACTGTTGCGTCAGATTGCCGATCTATTTTCCAGTTTATTGCGCGAGAATGATCACCTTTGCCGCATCGGTGGCGATGAATTCGGCATCATCCTGGACAACCAGAGCGTAGCCCAGGCTGTCAGCATTGCCGAGCGCGTACAGCAAACCCTCGCCGGTTACCGCTTTCAGTGGCGCGAACAAAGTTTTAGCGTCGGTGTCAGCATTGGCATGGTAGTGCTTGATGCCAACAGCGAAAGCGTCGGCGCATTGTTGCAAGCGGCAGACAGCGCCTGCTACGTGGCAAAAGATTCAGGACGCGGGCGCATCCACATTTATGCCTTGGATGACCCGGCACTGGCCCAGCGCTATGGTGTCATGGAATGGGTCAGTCGCATTGAAGACGCCCTGCTACATGACCGTTTTGTGCTATTCGCGCAGCCCATCGTGCGTATCGACGGCAAGCCTGTGCATGGACTGCACTGCGAGTTCTTGCTGCGTATGCAAGGTGAGCAGCCGGGCTTGATATCACCCGCCCGCTTCATGCCTGCGGCTGAACGTTATCACCTCGCCGCACGCGTAGATCGCTGGGTCGTGACACATGCACTGCAATGGATGGCCAAACACCAGGGTCGCATTGAGCAATGCTCGATCAATCTCTCCGGGCAGTCACTGGGCGATCCGGTTTTTATGGAATTCGTGTTGCAAAGCCTCAGCCACTCCACATTAAATTGCGACAAAGTATGTTTTGAAATTACCGAAACAGCCGCTATTGGCAATCTGCAGACGGCGCATCATTTCATCGACACCCTGAGAAGACGAGGCTGCAAGTTTTCGCTGGATGATTTTGGCAGCGGTCTTTCCTCATTTGCTTACCTGCGAAATCTTCCGGTCGACATCCTCAAAATCGACGGTCAGTTTGTAAAGGATATTGCGCACGATCCGGTCAGTTTTGCCATGGTCAAATCCATTCATGAGATCGGGTGCCTGATGGGCAAACAGACCGTCGCGGAATTTGTCGAGAGCCAGGCGATTGTCGATAAATTGCGTGAAATAGGCGTCCATTACGCGCAGGGTTATGCCGTGGGCCACCCGATGCCTCTTGATCAGGTACTTGCGCTCTTTTAGCCGCCAATCACCCGAAACAGCAGCGGATTAACTCTGGCAACGCTCAATTGGCATTTGAATTAAAAAATGACCGTGTCCACCACGCAAGCCCCATGCGCCTCTCTGGCCTGTCGTGCCTGCAAGGCGCATGGGGCTTGCGTGGTGGGCATGCCACTTTAATAAATAAGCTACTCGTGCAGCAGTGTCGGCTAAAGTAAAATTCGATAGAAAAAATAAAACTCATTGTGACTATTTCTTAAAATAATGTCTGACCATGCTAAATGTAACTAGAGTTAAAAAATTCAACGCCTCTGAATGGGTAACGCCGGAAGCACTCAATGTCACGCCAAATCTGCTAGGCATGCCGCTGGCACGCCCCAGCAAACGCGCACTAGCGATTGGCTTAGATGCAATGGTGATCGGCTTGCTGTCAAGTTCCGGTGCATTCTGGCTGCTGGCCGGCATAGCCGTGGTGCTATTCCAGCTTAAGAAAATGCGGGCACAATCAACTGCACGCAATGCCTGGCTATGGCTGGCATTGATACTTCTGTTAGGGTTAGCGAGCCAGCATACGATCAGTTTTTTTGCTGAACCGGACACGCCAACTTCCGTAGTGGAAAACAAGGTCATCCAAAATACCAGCATATCGGATTTAACCGCATCAACCGCCGCATCGGCATCGACAGCATCACCTGAAACCGACGAAACTAACGAGACTGATGCGGAACGCATTGCTACACTGGAGCGCGAATTGAAACTGGCACAACTGCCAAAGACATTTCAGTGGCGTGATGAAATCGAAAACTGGAGCAAATCCTTAGGACTTAGCTTTGGCTGGGCCATCGCCTATTTCACGTTTTTGCCGTATTGGTGGAAAGGACAAACTCTGGGGAAAAAAGTATTCGGTCTGCGTGTAGTGGAACTCACAGGTAAACCGTTAAACATCATGAATTGCCTGGGCCGTTATGGTGGTTACGCCGCAGGCATGGCCACCGGCATGATAGGTTTTGTGCAGGTACTCTGGGATGTTAATCGGCAAGCAATTCAGGACAAGATAGCGCACACGGTGGTCATTGATTTAAGACAGGCGCGGCGCCTCGATTTAGTGGAAGAGAATTCCATGAAAGCGATAGAGAATAGAGAATAGAGAAGTGTACTTAGGCGTCATTCAGAACGATGAAATTGCCTTTTACAAATCCAATCGCACACCATCGGCACCTACACATCATCAGTGCTTATCCGTGACTACTTTGGGTACGGCGACTGTGCTTGCCGGCGTTGACTGAATTGCGGTTCCTGCATCCAGAATCTGCACAAAAATTTCATCTTTTTTGATCATGCCAAGTTCAAAGCGGGCACGCTCTTCGACTGCACCAGTACCGGTCTTCAGATCCTGCACTTCAGAATCAAGTTTGCTATTGCGTTCTTTGAGTGCATCGTTTTTGACTTGTGCTTGCTCGACCTGTTTATCGAGATCCCAGACGCGCAGCCAGCCACCTTTACCCAACCATAGCGGGTATTGTATGAGCAGCAGTAGCGTGGCAAGAGCCAAGGCAATTAAACGCATGGAATGGCAATAAAAATAATTTAAAAAAAGGGGAACCCTAGTTCCCCTTTTTACATCAATAAAATTACTTCAAGTTATAAAATGCATCGCGTCCTGGATAGCTGGCGACTTCACCCAAATCCTCTTCTATACGCAGCAATTGATTGTATTTTGCCATACGATCAGAACGTGACATAGAGCCCGTCTTGATTTGCAGCGCGTTCATGCCGACTGCGATATCGGCGATGGTGCTGTCTTCTGTTTCGCCTGAGCGATGCGAGATCACTGCAGTGTAGCCAGCGCGTTTTGCCATTTCAATCGCGGCAAAAGTTTCGGTCAATGTACCAATCTGATTGATCTTGATCAGGATGGAATTGGCAATACCTTTTTGTATACCTTCTTTGAATATCTTGGTATTGGTCACAAACAAATCATCACCGACGATCTGCACTGTTTTACCGAGTTTTTCAGTCAGGATTGCCCAACCGTCCCAATCGCCTTCGGCCATGCCGTCTTCGATGGAGATGATAGGATATTTATCCACCCAGGTAGCCAGCAGATTAGTAAAGTCTGTCGCTGACAAGGTCAGGCCCTCACCTTCCAGATGGTATTTACCGTCTTTATAGAATTCGCTCGCTGCACAATCCAGACCCAATGCGATCTGTGTGCCTGGCTCGTAACCTGCCGCTTCAATCGCCTGAATAATCAGCTTGATCGCTGATTCGTGATTTTCTACGGAAGGTGCAAAACCGCCTTCATCACCAACAGCTGTCGTCAGGCCTTTATCATGCAGAATTTTTTTCAATGCATGGAATACTTCTGCACCATAACGAATCGCTTCGCGGAAGCTTGGAGCGCCCACCGGAATGATCATGAATTCTTGAATATCGAGGTTATTGTCAGCGTGTGCGCCGCCGTTAATCACGTTCATCATTGGCACCGGCATTTGCATCGCGCCAGAGCCACCGAAATAGCGATACAAAGGTAAACCAGCTTCTTCAGCGGCTGCCTTGGCAACTGCCATGGAGACTGCCAGCATAGCGTTGGCGCCTAAGCGGGATTTGTTTTCTGTACCATCCAGGTCGATCAGTGTGCGATCGAGAAAAGCTTGTTCGTTGGCATCCAGACCCATAATCGCTTCGGCGATTTCAGTGTTGATATTTTCGCAGGCCTTGAGTACGCCTTTACCTAGAAAACGGCTCTTGTCACCATCACGCAACTCCATCGCTTCGCGCGAACCGGTTGAGGCACCGGACGGTACAGAAGCGCGCCCCATGACACCAGACTCTAGCAATACATCACACTCAACGGTTGGATTGCCGCGAGAATCCATAATTTCACGACCAATAATATCAACGATGGCACTCATTCAATTCTCCTAAACGATCAAAATAGCGAACAAATTAATTTACGTACACTTAAACTTACGTCTGTATCTAAGGACTATGTTTTGGTCTGCCTGTCGGATAATGTCAGGCCGCCAGATAAAGCTGCATTTGATTTTTTATAATGGCAGAGAGTCAATCAGCTCTTCTCTCTGGTTTGGTGAACTCAAAAGCTTTTACCTGCTGCTTCCTTCGTCCGGTGCGACAGAAGGAAGCGACTTTCATCACGCGTCAAATCAAACAAAACTGGATTCTAGAAATCCATTCTTTTTAACCACACGATCGAGATCGATCAGGGTGGCCAGTAATTCCTTCATGCGACCCAAAGGTACGGCGTTCGGACCGTCTGACATGGCGACAGCCGGATTCGGATGCGTTTCCATGAACAAGCCTGAAATACCAACCGCAACTGCAGCGCGCGCCAGTACAGGAACGAATTCACGTTGACCTCCTGACGATGCGCCCTGCCCGCCTGGCAATTGCACTGAATGCGTGGCGTCAAAAACAACCGGGCAATTGGTTTCGCGCATGATCGCCAGCGAACGCATATCGGAGACAAGATTATTGTAGCCAAAAGAAACACCGCGTTCACATGCCATGAAAAGATCTTCAGACAAGCCCGCTTCTTTGGCTGCAGCGCGTGCCTTGGCAATGACGTGAATCATGTCATGCGGCGCAAGGAACTGGCCTTTTTTGATATTGACCGGAATGCCCGATTGCGCGCAAGCCTGAATGAAATCGGTCTGGCGACACAAGAAAGCCGGCGTCTGCAAGACATCGACCACTGCCGCTACCGGCTTGATTTCTTCGATGGCATGAATATCGGTCAGCACTGGCACATTCAATTGCTTCTTGACGTCAGCCAAAATCTCCAGGCCTTTCTCCATCCCCAAACCACGGAACGAAGTGCCGGAGGAACGATTGGCCTTATCGAAAGACGACTTGTAGATAAAGGGAATCCCTAGCGACGCAGTCATTTCTTTCAAGGCACCAGCCGTATCAAGCGCCATCTGATGTGATTCAATCACGCAAGGTCCGGCAATCAGAAAGAAAGGATGGTCGAGACCGACATCAAAACCGCAAAGTTTCATATTATTTTCCGTTCGCTTTTTTGTGCGCTATCGCCGCTTTGGCGAAAGAGATAAACAGCGGATGACCATCGCGTGGCGTCGATTTGAATTCCGGATGATATTGCACGCCCAGATACCAAGGATGTACATCGCGCGGCAATTCCATGATTTCGCATAAATCTTCGGCTGGTGTACGTGCCGACACGATCAAGCCAGCTTTTTCTACCCGGGCAAGGTAATGGTTATTGGCTTCATAACGATGACGGTGACGTTCAGTGACGACATTGCCGTAAATTTCTGCGGCCAAGGTACCCGGATTAACGGCGCAAGTTTGTGCACCCAAACGCATGGTGCCGCCCAGGTCAGAATTCTCGTCACGCGTTTCTACTTTGCCGTCGTGATTTTGCCACTCATTAATCAGGGCGACCACGGGTTGTTCGGTTTCCATGTCAAATTCGGTGGAATTTGCCATCGTCAAACCCGCCATATTGCGCGCATATTCGATCAGTGCGACCTGCATACCCAGGCAAATACCGAGGTAAGGGATCTTGTTTTCACGTGCATAACGCGCCGCCATAATCTTGCCTTCGACGCCGCGCTTGCCGAAACCGCCGGGCACCAGGATCGCATCGAATTTCTCCAATGCCTTGGTGCCGTGCGCTTCGATTTCTTCAGAATCAACGTACTCGATATTGACGCGACTTTCGGTATGGATACCGGCGTGACGCAATGCCTCTGTCAAGGATTTGTATGACTCGGTCAGGTCGACATACTTGCCGACCATGCCGATGGTGACTTCTTCTTTTGGATTTTCCAAAGCGTAAATCAGCTTGTCCCACATTTCCAGATTGGCAGGCGGAGGGGAAAGGGATAGCTTATCGCAAACGATTCTATCGAGCCCCTGATCATGCAACATCTGAGGAATTTTATAGATCGTGTCGGCATCCCAGACCGAAATGACCGCTTCTTCGGGAACATTGGAAAATAGCGATATTTTGGCACGTTCATCATCAGGAATAGGACGATCGGCGCGGCATAACAATGCGTCTGGAAAGATGCCGATTTCACGCAATTTTTGTACGCTATGCTGAGTAGGCTTGGTTTTCAATTCACCGGCAGAGGCCAGGAAAGGCACCAGGGTCAGATGTACAAAGGCAGCTGAATTACGACCGGCACGCAGACTCAATTGACGCGCAGCTTCCAGGAAAGGCAGCGATTCAATATCACCGACCGTACCACCGATCTCGACCAGGGCCACGTCGTAGCCATTGGCGCCGCGATAAATATAATCCTGGATTTCGTTGGTGATATGCGGAATGACTTGCACAGTCTTCCCAAGATATTCACCGCGGCGCTCTTTACGAATCACTGATTCATAAATCTGGCCTGTCGTGAAGTTATTCACTTTTTTCATCTTGGCGGTAATGAAGCGCTCGTAGTGACCTAAATCCAGATCAGTTTCGGCACCGTCATCAGTGACGAATACTTCGCCGTGCTGAAATGGACTCATGGTACCCGGATCGACATTGATGTACGGATCGAGCTTGAGCATGGTGACTTTGAGGCCGCGCGATTCAAGAATCGCAGCGAGAGAGGCAGCAGCAATGCCTTTGCCTAATGAGGAGACTACGCCCCCGGTAACGAATACAAACTTGGTCATTGCAGAAGGTGCCAGACGGCACAAGCGGGAAATTCGAATTATACCTCACGAAGAACCCGCCTAGCTAATTTCAAGCGGTTTTTTCCCAATTTTATCGAGGTTTTACTTTGCTTTTACATCGCGTAATTAAATTGCAATCTGACAAAATTTTGTGCACCCAAGGTGTTCGACAATTCCTTAATGCCAGTACTGCGCCTTATGACAGAGGCATTCAGGCCATATTTTGTCGATCGCCACTGATAACCGAACTCCAGTTCACCAACAGAACCTTGCGGATGAACGAACAGGGGCTGGTTATTGAAGTAGCCGCCCTGCAAAGTGGCGTCATAGCCTATCGCTTTCAACTCACCGCGTAAAAAACCAAAATGTGCGGCTTGCTCTGGCAAACTGCTCAGGCGACCAAAACGTAGAACAGCATCAACGCTGACATCGGTAAAAATATTCCCGAAACGCCCCTTCAGGCGCGGCTGCAGATCAATATTGTGCCCAAGGTTCCAGCGTGAATGACTCCACTCACCCGACAAGACAGCGCCCCACTCTTGATGCAACTGGGTACTCCAGCCCTGTGGCAAAGGCTGTTTCAGCACGCGGTGCAACTGCGTCTGGGTCCATTCGCCGCCGGCACATGGACCCAAACATCCGATATCGAGTCCAAGCCGGCTACCCGACCCGGTCGCATCAGAAAACTCCCTGAATACGCCAGCATATATCCATCCGGCATACGGATGGTCGATAGGTAAAATCCGCTCAGGGCGCAATTTAATGTCCGATGCAGTGTAAATATCCTGTCCGAACTGCCAGCCGTAAATACGTGAGTGTTGTGCCGTGTTTAATACTCTACGTGAAGAAACCTGGACGCCGCTGGTGTAAAAACCGTCATCTTTATTCATCAGCAAGCTATCGTTATCTATCGTCAGATGCAGAACCGATACACCACTTGCATCCACTTGCCTAAATTCTTCTATCGACGGGAGAGCATTTTGTGCCAGTACGTTGCCCGCCATCATACAAACTAAGTGGATGAATGTGAGACGACGAATTAGTTGAATCATGGCAAATCTTTCAGATTAAATGAACAAATCATTTCATGTACCGCGGTGGCAGTCTGCATAGGCACTTCCATAGGGATTAAATGGCCGCCCGGGATTTTTATAAAATGCTTACCCACCAATTTTTTGGTCGCCTCCAATCCTGCCTGCCTGCACTCAACCGATTCGGTACCACCAACAAAACCAACCGGCACTTTCAGACCACGGCGTGCAATGTTGCCTAAATGATGCGGCAAGGTCAAATATATCTGGCTTTCTATCTCGCGCGTAAAGCGCAAAGTCACCCCTTCCGGATGCGGTTGCAAACCGAACTGCATATAGTCACGCAAAACCTCCGGTGGCCAGATGGCAAACATCTCTTTCGACGCGAAGTGTTGATACGCCTCTTCCGTATCTTTCCAGAGCGTTCTGCGTTTTTCAGAAAAACGCGCTGGCGAGAATTTTTTATCCAGGCCAATTTTCTTTGAGCCTCTGAGCATGAGTGCGCGCCAACCTGCCACCAAAGGAGAATCGAGCACCACCACACAGCGCACCAGATCGGGCCGCAGACTTGCCACCATAAAAGCCAAAATGCCGCCTAAAGAATGTCCGACCATGATCACCGGCTGCTGATAATCTTTAGTCAATGTGTCTATCAGCTCTTGCACCAGGAAAGGCCAGCCATCCGTCACGGGATACAAAGGATTATGGCCATGCATTTCAAGCGAATGCGCTTCATAGTGGGCGCGCAAGTGCTTTAAAAAAACACCGTAAGTCCCCGCGGGAAAGCTATTGCCATGGACAAAATGAAGAATGGGCTTACTAATTTGGGTGGTCATAGAGAGATTTGCATCAAATGGTGAAGCAGCAGATTAGCGGCAAAATTAACGTTGATACCAGTAACGTGCATGTGCAGTGCGATATTCGGAAACGGTAAGGGTAGTTCCGAATTGTAATGTGATTGCACCAGATTCGTCTGTCCTTAGACGGTTTACTCCAAATTCATCATAACGCTCGAACACTTCTGGCTTAGGATGACGATAACGGTTTCTATAGCCCACCTGAAACAAAGCCAGCTCGGGATGTACTGCACGCAAAAAAGCGGGCGTTGACGAAGTGCCGCTACCGTGATGGGGTGCTAACAACACCGTGGCGGCCAGTTGGGCTGGAATGCTATTGACCAGCTCATCCTCTTGAATCGCCTCGATGTCACCTGGCAAAAGGATCGACAGATGTGCCGTCGACACTTTCAGCATGCAGCTGCGTGCGTTCGGTTTCCATTTATCGCTATCGTAACTAGGCGCTACCGGCTGCAAGACATCGAAACGTATGCCATCCCAAATCCAGTGCTGCCCAGCCGCACACCGTTGATGCAATGGCGATGCTGTAACGATGGCACTGTCCAGTTTTAACGAGCTCATCACAATATCGATTGGCATATTTTGCAACATGCTCAACGCGCCTCCAGAATGATCATTGTCATTATGCGAAACGATCATGGTATCGAGATGATGAATTCCTCGCGCGTTCAGATACGGCAGCAA
This sequence comes from Undibacterium sp., assembly GCA_030645915.1. GTDB lineage: Bacteria > Pseudomonadota > Gammaproteobacteria > Burkholderiales > Burkholderiaceae_D > Undibacterium. The sequence goes on along the minus strand of JAUSNO010000014.1, from coordinate 9,222 downwards.
CACCCTGCTGCCACCATCTGACTCAGGCGAATAGCTTGGTCCGGTATCGTACAGCAGCCTATGCTGCGCCGTTTCTATCAACAAGGCCATACCTTGTCCGACATCGAAAACAGTGACCGTCATCTCACCTTGTTTAGGCGCGTCCGGCCGGTTAAAAAACAGGGGTAGCCAGCACAATAAGCCCAGCCAGCGCAAAGGCCAGCCACGCGGCGCAAGCAGCCACAGGCTGCCTAGCATGGCGATCGCAAAGGTCCAGAATGTCGGCACCGGTGCAGACCAGACTGAAAAATTTTGCCGGCTCAAAAAAGTTAACCACTCCGTCAATAGAACGATGCAGGCATGCGCAGATTGCAGCAGCCAGGTAGACAGTGGTGCTGGCATCACGCTGCCAAGCAACGACATAGGTGTCACCACAAAACTAATGAGCGGAATAGCGATCGCATTTGCCAGCGGGCTAAGTAGAGAGACCTGAGCAAACAGTAATAAGGTCAAGGGGACCATGCCCATCGTTACTGCATATTGCGTGGTACTGGCGAGCTGCCAGATTCTATGCAGGGATTCGCGTCTGGACACTGCCGGAGCCAGCCTGATTCGTCCGCTAGTGGCGAATAATAAAATAGCCACTGCAGCAAATGACAACCAGAATCCGGGCCACAATACCGCCCAAGGATCCAGTAGCACCACCACGCCCAAGGCCAGGGACAAGATATGAGAAATACTGGCCATGCGCCCGAACCATAGTGCCGATGCCACCACCATCAGCATATATAGTGTGCGCTGGGCTGGCACGCCAAATCCTGCCAACGCTACATACACCAGGGCCATCAGCGCGCCTGCGATGGCCGCCGCTTTCTGTGCGGGCAAATGCAGGGGTAATTGTGCATCGGTAAAAAAAGAATGACGCCACAAAAAAAACATCAAACTGGCAAATAAGCCCGCCACCATCGTAATGTGCAAACCTGAGATTGAGACCAGATGCCCGATCCCAGTTCGGTTGAAGATCCGCCAATCCGACTGCGCCACTTCACGCTGGTCTCCCAGCACCAGCGCCACGATGACGCCTGCATACGGATGTCCGGGTAAGGCGGCGTGAATACGGTCGCGCAACAGCGCGCGGCTGCGCTCCACGACATTGGCGATGCTCCAGACAAAAGTGTCGAGCCGCTGATTTTTAAAAACACCATCGGGGCGCACCGTTCCGGTCGCGCGTACACGCTGCTCGAGCAACCAGACTTCATAATCAAACCCCATGCGATTAGCATTGCCGTGCGGGCGCTTCATTCTTACCGTAAATTGCCAGCGCTCACCCGGTTTGATATCGATCATCGAGGTGTCGCCGTTCTGTGCAACGGCATACCACGAGAGTGCAACCCTGGACGGAAGGCGTGTCACAAGGGTGGCATCCGGCAAAGTTTTTTCTATCTTGAAATTGAAACGCATGCCCTGTGGAAAAACACTAGGCAGGTTGTCAACGATGCCAACTACCGTGATGTCCTGCCCTTCCAGATCAGCCGCCAGCGTTTCATGCAAATACCATTGTGCGAACAAGCTGGCCCAGATAAACCCCAGCAAAAAAAATACGCTGACGAAAAGCAATTGACGCAAACGCAGCATCTGGCTTAAGGCCCAATATCGGGTTAATCCAAGCAGTAGCAAAAATAAAAGCGGCAACATCGCTACCAGAAACCACACATCCCACAGGACAGCCTGTTGCTGCAAACAGGTAACGCCTAAAACAAAAGCGATGATGGCAGAACGCATCCGCTAGCGCCGGTCAAATAACAATCGCGGCATCACCGCCTGTGCATTGGCACTGGTCTGTGCCGCTACCTGTTCGACTGACAAACCACGCAGCTCGGCAAGTACACGGCCAATCTGTGGCAACTCTGCGGGGCGATTGAACGCTGGGTGCAACCAGCTCGGTGCCATATCGGGCGCATCGGTTTCCAGCACGATACTATCGAACGGCAAATGCGTCGCAAGCCTTCGTATCTGCAAGGCGCGGGTATACGTCATCGCGCCACCAAAACCCAATTTGAAACCCAGATCAATAAAAACTTGTGCCTGTTGCTCGCTGCCATTAAAGGCGTGGGCAATACCGCCAATCACCTGAATGCGGCGCAGATGCTTAAGAATAATGTCTTGCGATCGCCTGACATGTAACAACACCGGAAGCGCGAAGTCACGGGCGATCTTGAGCTGCTCAATATAGAAAAATTCCTGCTTTTCCTTCAAGGGACTTTGCGTCAGTGCCGGCACAAAGAAATCCAGGCCGATTTCACCGATCGCCACCAATTTCGTCTTGCCGTCAGCCAGCGACATCAGGCGTTCAACCTCACAGCGCAGGGTCGACAAATCATTTTCTTGTGAGGTCGGCACATACATGGGATGGATGCCAAGTGCGTAAAAACAATCTGTTCGCTGGTGCGCCAATGCGGCGACCGTCGCAAAATTACTGGAATGCACTGCAGGAATGACAATCGCCGACACGCCAGCGCTGGCGGCATCTTCCGCCACAGCAAACGATGCTCCGGCAAACTCTGCTGCGTCCAGATGACAATGGGTATCGATCCACATAGTTGGGCTAGACCGTGAACTTGACAAGTTTTTTTATCGGGGACATGGAGGAATTATGCGCAGAGGAATTTTACCCAGTCAACCAGCCCATTAACATATGGGCATTCTGGTCAATGCGTAACGGCCAAATGTATCTTATTTTACAAATCAAACTAACGAAAGCGGCCTAAGATTTCATCCGCGCGACGAATGACGCCGCCACGCCCTTCAAATCCGATGCTTGAAGGCTATATTCTTGTAGTCATTTTCTGCATGCATCTGCCATACTGCAAGAAAAATCGGGTAGCCGGCAGGGATGGTTCAATGGACATGTTCATTCTCAATGATGAAATCACACGACGAGAGACGGAGTTACCGTTATTGTCTGGCGACGCCTGCATTGAAGGTTTGACGCAACTCTCCTGGCACCTGCGCCAACGCGATACGCAACGAGCCATCAGTCTGGCTGATCGTGCCCAGGACCTGCTCGCGCATTCGCAACTGTCTGAGAATGAACAAAAAAGGATCCATGCCCGATTACAACTCGTTTATGGCGAGGCAAAGTGGCTCTTTGCCGATCTGGCGAACGCGCAAACAATGGCACTCCATGCGCTCAATGTGTTTACCGTCTTGCAAGACTGGGAAGGATGTGCGGATGCACATTGGCTACTTGCCTGGATCGCCATCGATTCGGGCAATCTGAGCGAAAGCGACGCCCAGTTTGAAGCAAGCGCAACAATGGCCGAACGAGCGCAAGATACGTTACGCGCCAAGGTCGCCGAAGCTGCTCTGGCGCGCTGGGCGGTCTTGCGCAATCCGCAGGCTGCGAAAGACCGCTGGAACGCAGGTTTTTTAGCCGATACCGAGAAATTGCATCCTGCCGTTCTTTCATGGCGCGAAGATTTTTTTGGCATGCTCACCCATTTCACGGGCAATATAGGCCTATCGGTAACCCATACCATGCAAGCGCATGATCTTGCGCTGACAACGGGGCAGATTCGCGCTGCCATCATCTGCGCGACCAATATTTCTGAAGATTTCGATAGGCTGAACGACCATCAGCTAGCGCTTGAATGGACGCAACGTGCTCTCGACCTTGCCCGTCCCACCAACTGGCCGCGCAGCATCGGCGCCTGCCTGATGCACATGGGAGAAAATCAGCGCCACATCGGAAACTTGGACGCAGCGCAGGAAATACTATGTGAAGCAATTGAAGTGCTGCGCCCGGTTGCCAATTCGCGCCCTTACGCCATCGCCCTGCAATACCAGGGCAATCTCGCACTTGATCGCAGCGATTACGCAGTCGCCCTGGATGCCTTTTTGCATCTGGAAAAAAAGGCACAGGAATTGCAGCAAAACGATTTCTATATCGATGCACAACGCGGTCAAGCCCATGCCCTATCGTACTTGGGCAAACCAGAAAATGCATTGCTGGCGGCGCAGGCCGCACTGGCAGCGGCAAAAAACAAAGGCGATGGTTCGCGCCAGATTGAAGCGCTCGCCGTGCTGGCCGACATTCATTCCCGCCATCCGCAGTTGGAACCACCGGCATCAATGGCATGCAGTGCCCCACTGCATTACCTACTTCAGGTATTGGAAGTTGCGAACACCATTTCCGGCTATACCATATCGAACAAAATATTAGAAAATCTGAGTCGAGAGTACGCCACACTTGGCCACTACGAACAAGCCTACGCCGTGGCAATGCAGGCGATCACGGCCAGAGAAAAGACCCATAGCCATGATGCCACCAACCGTGCCATCGCGATGCAGGTAACGCATCAGACAGAACGTGCCCGCACCATGAGTGAATACCATCAACAACTAGCCGCCTCTGAAGCACAGCGCTCTGAAGTATTGATGCAAGCGAGCTCGACCTTAAAGCAGCTGAGCACTATTGGCCGTGAAATAACGGCACATCTCGATGCCGCCGCGATTTTCAACGTACTCAATCGGCACATGCACGGCTTACTCGATGTCAACTCATTTGCCATTTATCTGCTTGAGCCAGAAGCCAGGCGACTGGTCATGGCTTACAGCATTGAAGGCGGGAAACCACTACCGATAGACTATGTCGAACTTTCTGACCCGGTATCGAATTCGGCACGCTGCATTCGTGAAAAACGCGAACTGCTATGCGATCTGGCAGATGAAAATGAACTCTCGATTATTCCTGATACATTTTGCACTTTAACTGCACTGTTCTCACCGTTGACCGTAGGTGAGCGGCAAATTGGCGTGATCACGATACAGTCGCTCAAACGTCATGCCTATACCGACCGTGACCGCTTAACCTTTGGCACACTGAGCGCCTACGCCGCCATCGCCATCAGTAACGCCCTGACCTATCAGGAGCTGCAAGAAACGCAGAGGAAATTAGTTTCCCAGGAAAAAATGGCGGCATTAGGCTCGCTCGTGGCAGGTGTCGCGCACGAACTGAACACCCCCATCAGCAACAGTATTTTGCTCACCAGTACGATGAGCCACAAAACCGAATTACTCGGTGCAAGATTAAGCGAAAATCAAATGCGCCGCTCCGATTTACTCAGCTATATCAAAGAGTCAAACGAAGCATTTGCCCTGAACCTGCGTTCACTGCAAAGCGCTGCGGAACTGGTGGATAGTTTCAAGCAAATCGCGGTCGATCGCACGGCAGCGCACCGGCGCGTTTTCGACGTGAGGCAACTCACGCACGACATTCTGGCAACGATGATGAATCAGCTGCAAAAATTAGGCCTGGCGATCACGCTCGATGTCGCAGAAAACCTCAAGATGGACAGTTACCCGGGACCATTGGGGCAAGTGATCATGAACCTCATCAATAACACCCTGCGACACGCGTTTGACGGCAGAGACGGCGGCCAAATCACTCTATCGGCAAAACGGACGAATGAAGCACAAATACAGATTCTTTTTTCTGACAATGGATGTGGCATATCGCAAGAAAATCTGTTGAAGATTTTCAACCCTTTCTTCACGACGACACTGGGACAAGGCGGCAGCGGTCTGGGGCTAAGCATCAGCTACAACATCGTTACCTCGATTCTCAATGGCCACATATCTGCACAAAGCCAACTTGGCTCTGGCACCACCTTCATCCTCGACTTGCCTCTTGTTGCGCCAGTCTAGCGCGATACACCTAGATTCCATCAGAAACACTAGCAGCCTGTCGGACTTAGGGTGTCGAAGCGAATAATCGGCTGGGCGAGGGCAGATTTTGTCGGATTTGCAGCGTCAATATCTAGATATTGGCCAAAAAGCTGATGAAATATGCACCGGCCAGATGATTTTGCAGCCGACAACTCCTAAGTCCGACAGGCTGCTAGCGGTTTTAAAAACGCACCGGCCCAGCACGCACCATTCATGCGCTTCTTCAGCCTGCCTGGCCTGCAACCCTCATGGGATATGCGTGTCAGGCTTGCCTGTAGTTATATTTTCGGCATAAAAAAGCCGCGATACGACGCGGCTTTGACTCAACGAGTAATTATTACCAAGTTACATTTAAGCGTTGGCCAGATCAAACGGCAACTTACGCAGGCGCTTGCCGGTCAGCTTGAAAATCGCATTGGCAAAAGCCGGCGCCAGCGGCGGCAAGCCCGGCTCACCCATGCCGGTTGGCGCCTCGCCAGAAGCTACGATGTGCACATCAACTTCCGGCATATCGGTCATCCGCGCCACCGTGTAGTCGCTGAAATTTTGCTGTTCTACCACGCCGTCTTTCAAGGTGATGGCCGCGCCTGGCAAGGTGGTGCCTAGCGCCATCAATACTGCGCCCTGCACTTGCGCTTCGATTGTCAAAGGATTCACGGCCAGATTGCAATGTACCCCGGCGGTGACCTTATGCAGTCTGGGCACGCCCTTCTCCACCGACGCCTGCACGACATAGGCGACGACTGAATTGAAGGATTCGTGCAAGGCAACGCCCCATGCGCGCCCTTTTGGCAGGGCCTTCTTGCCATAACCCGATTTGGCCACTGCAAGATCAAGCGCCGCCAGATGACGCTGGTGCTTGTCGCCCATGAGTTTTTTGCGATAGACAACCGGGTCTATGTTGGCGACGTGCGCGGCTTCGTCGATCAGGGTTTCCATCACGAAGGCGGTATGGGTGGAGCCGACCGAACGCCACCACAATACAGGTACATTCACCTTAGGATGATGTACGCTGAGATTAAGCGGCACGTCATACGGTTCGCCCATGCCCTCGGTGAGGGTGGAGTCAATGCCGCCTTTGACCATGAAGGATTCCAGCGGCGTGCCGGTGACGATCGATTGACCGACGATGGCGTGATCCCAGGCGATGATATTGCCCTTGGCATCGAGCCCCAGCTCTGCTCGGTGCACATGCGACGGCCGGTAATAACCGCCCTTGATGTCATCCTCACGGCTCCAGATCACTTTGAGCGGGCCGCTCTTGCCTGCCGCCCGGTAGGCCTTGGCGACGTTGACCGCCTCGACGATATAGTCAGAAGTAGGCACGGCACGGCGACCGAAACCACCGCCTGCGGTCATCGTGTTGAGCGTGACGCTATCTGGTTTCAGGCCAGCGGTGGCGGCGATGGCGCCATGATCGAAGGTCTGGAACTGCGACCCCGCCCAGACCGTGCAGCTGTCGGCTTTCAGCTCGATCACGCAATTCAGCGGCTCCATCGGCGCATGCGCCAGGTAAGGGAATTCATACACGGCGGAGATTTTTTTCGGTGCATCGGCCAGCCTGGATACATCGGCCTTTTTGGCAGACAGCCCGGGTGTCATTGCCATTGCCTTAAAATCGGCCATTTGCTGCACGCTGCTGACTTTTTCTAGCGCGCCGCTATCCCATTCGGCGACGATAGCATCGCGCCCCTGCTTGGCTGCCCAATAACCATTGGCAATCACCGCGACACCGCGTGCGCCCCTGTCGAGCGGCACTTCCAGCACCTCGACCACCCCCTTGATCGCCTTGGCGCGGCTGGCATCGAGACGAACAATTTTGGAACCGAATACCGGTGGATGCAGCACCACCGCAACCAGCATATCGGGCAAGCTAAAATCGATGCCGAATTGCTGCTTGCCATTGGATTTTGCCAGCGCATCGAGGCGCTTGGTCGGTTTGCCGATGAAACGGAAATTCTTCGCATCCTTGAGCACTACCGTAGCCGGCATGGGCTGCTTCATCGCACTGTCGGCGAGTGAACCATAGCTCGCTTTCTGGCCGGCAGGACCCATCACCATTCCCTTGCTGGTCTTGCATTGCTCTGGCTTGACTTTCCACTGCTCGGCGGCAGCGGCGATCAGCATCGCGCGTGCCTTGGCACCGATCTCGCGGTACTGCATGAACGAGTGCGCGATAGAGCCAGAACCACCGGTCATCTGCATGCCAAACGCCGGGTCCTTGAAGACGTCGGCGGCGGGCGCAAGCTCACCGCGCATCTGAGACCAGTCGGCATCGAGCTCTTCGGCGATCAGCATAGGTAAGCTGGTCTGCACACCCTGGCCGAATTCCAGCCGGTTGACCGCCACCGTCACGGTATTGTCCGGCGCAATGCGCAGAAAGGCATTCGGCGCATAGGTCGGTTTAGCATCTGCCGCGCGGGCAAACTTATTCGCCCCCGGCACAAAGAAACCCAGCACCAGACCGCCGCCAGCGAGCGCGCCGGCCTTGATAAAACTGCGACGTGACAAGCCGCCTTGCGCTGGCCGAGCCAGCGCATCCTGATTGATCCATTCTGTACGCATGCCGTTCTCCTTAAGCCAGGGTTTTGGCCGCGTCCTTGATGGCTGCGCGGATACGTTGATAGGTACCACAGCGGCAAATGTTGCCATTCATCGCGCCATCGATATCGGCATCGGTCGGGTGTTTATTGGTGCGCAATAACACCGCTGCGCTCATCACCTGACCGCTCTGGCAATAGCCGCATTGCGGCACGTCGTGACGCACCCAGGCGTCTTGCAAGGCCTTGCCGACCACATCGTTTTCCATCGCCTCGATGGTGGTGATTTTTTGCCCGACAGCAGCAGCGATCGGCGTTACGCAAGAGCGCACCGGCGCGCCATTCATGTGCACGGTACAGGCACCGCACAGCGCGGCGCCGCAGCCAAACTTGGTGCCGGTCAGATTCAGGTTATCGCGCAGCGCCCACAGGATAGGGGTGGAAGGGTCGGCATCGACCTGCATGTCGCGGCCATTGACGTTAAGAGTGATCATTCATTGCTCCTTCTTTTGATAAGTCTGGGTGAACACAACTGGATGAAATGAGGTGATACGGGAGGTAATATTGCGCCGTATTACGGCATGTATTACGGCATGTATTACGGCACCAACAATATGGCACGGTACACTGTTTGCGATGTCATGCATTGCATGACGGAAATCTTCGCCAACGACTAGCACAGGCGATTTTAAACCATTAGTGAAGAGCCTGCTTTGCGCTTTTTCAATGCACATTTTCTGGCATTGCGCGAAAGACTCGTGAGCGATGGATGGATACCTCAGTTTGATAGAAAATATCAAAAACATGCCCTGCCAGCACGCAATACCCGCGCGCCTCGCAGGCCAGACATGCGAATTCAAGTTCGAATTGCGACGGAATTGGGTTGTAGATTAAATAGTACTTCATGTGGAGTTTTGTAACTTAATGTCTTTCTTGGCCGATGGTTAAGACGATCTTCAATGTGTTGAATTTGTCG
>JAUSNO010000010.1 GCA_030645915.1 Undibacterium sp. | reverse complement strand
AAAAGGTGAATTAGCGTTCGAACTGACGTGCGGCGGTCATCTCTGATAATAGCTGAGCGGGAGTTCTATAACCCAGTCTTTTTCGAGGCCGATTGTTTAATTCATTTGCAATGTAATTGAGTTGTGCTTGCGTCACGTGACGCAAGCTTTTTCCTTTGGTAATGTATTGCCGGATCAGGCCATTCATGTTTTCAACGGCACCTTTTTGATAGGGCTTTCCTGGGTCACAGGCGTATAGGTTGTCGGTAAATAACCTTGGCAAGCCTGCAAATTCAGAACCTTGGTCGGTGGTGATGCTAAGGATCGGCAAACGTTCATCTTTCATCCATCTCTCAAAATGACATGCCACAGTTTTGGATGATCCGTCCCGAACCCAGCCCAGACGCACATAGCGTGTTGCCCTGTCGATTGTGACGAGTATCTTGTGGTGCTCATTACGTTTGCCTACGATGCTATCGGTTTCCATATGCCCGACGCAATCGCGTGTCAACACCTCCCTTGGCCTTTGTTTGATTGGCTTGGCATGCTTGACCCAGCCCGTCGTTCCGCGCCTTGGCGTGCTGCTGTAGTGCCGCAGGTGCCGTAATAGTTTGATTTTTTTGGTCCGGTGCAGATGACGGTAGACTGCCGATATGCTGATCGACAGGCTCTCCACAACAATAGCTTGATCAGGAGAGAGTTTGCATTTGACTCGACTCAGCACTTTTTCCCAAACAGCGTCTTCAATGCTGGGATGGTTTTTCGAGCTGATTCTTGCTCGCTCCCTGCGTTTGTCAATCGCTTGCCTGGCGTCATAAGCATGACGACCGCCATTGTTCGATAGTTCTCTTTGTATCGTACGTATCGATCGCCCCATCGCTTGGGCTATCTGCGCCGTGGACAATCCTAAACGCAAATCATGTTCAATCTGGTATCGTTCGTTCGTGGTGAGATGGGTCATTAACGTTCTCCTTGAAAGCTTAGTCACTTAAAAGGGTACCGCTATTTCTTCATTTCACCCTTACTTTCTCAACCTGAATGCGTCAATTCGAACGCTAATTCACCTTTTTGGCTTGCAGGCCGCATCCACATTATGTGTTTAAAATGGAATATGCTACTGAAGTTGCGTGACTTTCAGGTTAAATCCATGCTCAGAAATTGACGCTGGCGTTTCAAATTGTGCGCCTTAAGCTGCTTTCGACGGATGCGCCATTTTCAATTAGTTGCCTAATTCGGATTCGCCTCTCAGGTTTTACTTCATTGAAATCGCGGTTATACTCCCGCATCTTGGTCGTAATGCAGTTCGCCATTTTGCAACATATCGTTCAGTGAATTTTTTTGTTGCTGCAGCGGTCAATCAAATTCATCCTCATTTTCATAGAATAGACGCATGCCCTCATTAAAGAAACGTCAGCCCAAAGGAAGCTTTAAGTTATTTCCTCGTGGCGCTAGAAAACCGTCGCAATCTGTTATTCCTCAGGATGAAAACAGACCGCGCACCAAGCCCAGACGCGGAATTTATCTGCTGCCCAATGCATTTACAACTGCAGCCTTGTTTTGCGGATTTTATGCGATTGTGATGGCGATGACTCAACGTTTTGAACATGCTGCCCTGGCAATTTTTGCTGCAATGGTGCTGGATAGTCTGGATGGGCGTGTGGCAAGGATGACCAACACGCAGAGCGAATTTGGTGCCCAATACGATAGCCTGTCAGATATGATTTCCTTCGGCGCTGCACCGGCACTAGTTGTTTTTGAGTGGTCTCTTAAAGGTATGGGCAAATGGGGCTGGCTGGCAGCATTTGTCTATTGCGCCTGCGGGGCATTGCGTCTGGCGCGTTTTAACACCAATATCGCGATAGTTGATAAGCGGTATTTTCAGGGCTTGCCTAGCCCTGCAGCGGCAGCGCTGGTAGCGGGCTTTATTTTGCTGATGGATGATTTGCACTACAAGGGCGCAGAGTTGAGCTGGAGTGCCTGGAGCATCACCTTGTTTGCTGGTTTGACGATGGTGACCAATGTTCCCTTCTATAGTTTCAAAGATGTGAACCTGCGCAGATCCGTGCCATTCATCGCGCCGTTTTTGATTGTGCTCGGGTACGTGGCGATCGTCAGCGATCCACCTAGAGTTTTGTTCGGTTTATTCGTTTTATACGGATTGTCTGGATACATTGTGTTGTTGTGGCGTTGGCGCAGTGGTCGGCCTATTAGCATCCTGCAAACTACTGTTGATCATCACGATAAAGAGTGATTTCATCTTTGCTAAAGTATTGGCAGCGTATGGCACAAAATTGTTTTTTTTCTGAATTTATGACGAGTGCTGCCATAAATTCTTGCACTTTTTTGTGATCGCGTTTATAGTCATTCAATGAATTTTGCACTCTATTTCCTCGTTACACCAGCCAAAGCAGACCTATCAGGTCTGCTATCGCTATTCGCACTAAATCTACTAGTGCGGTAACGCGCTAAATCCCATATCCCCACAATCTGAGTAGTTTTCCACCCATGTGCGTTTTGCAAGGGTAGGCGAAAGAATACTCGGACCAATCAAGTTTCAAATTCATTCACTAATTTTTGCATTTATTCTTCTGGAGAGCAGACATGGCAGACAAACTCATCATATTCGATACCACTTTGCGTGATGGCGAACAATCGCCCGGCGCATCTATGACCAAGGATGAAAAAGTCCGCATCGCGCGTCAGCTGGAGCGCCTGAAAGTCGATGTGATTGAAGCTGGATTTGCAGCAGCCTCACAAGGCGACTTTGAATCAATCAAAGCGATCTCCTTGGCAGTCCGAGAGCCAATTATTTGCTCACTTTCGCGCGCTAATGACCGAGATATTTCACGTGCCGCGGAAGCTTTGGCCGGTGCCGAACGCAAGCGTATTCATACCTTCATTGCGACGTCTCCTTTGCACATGGAAATGAAACTGCGCATGAGTCCTGATCAGGTCTTGGAGCAGGCGATACAGGCAGTGCGTTTTGCGCGTAGTTTTACCGATGATGTTGAATTTAGCCCGGAAGACGCAAGTCGTTCCGATATAGATTTTCTGTGCCGCGTGATCGAAGCGGTGATCAAAGAAGGCGCAACCACGATCAATTTCGCTGATACCGTTGGTTATGGTGTGCCTGAATTGTATGGCAATACATTGAAGACTTTGCGTGAGCGTATCCCTAATTCGGATAAGGTGGTTTGGTCGGTGCACTGTCATAACGATCTGGGTATGGCTGTCGCTAATTCCTTGGCTGGTGTAATGATAGGCGGCGCACGTCAGGTCGAATGCACGATCAATGGCCTGGGCGAACGTGCTGGCAATACCGCGTTGGAAGAGATTGTCATGGCGGTGCGTACACGTAAGGATTATTTCAATCTCGATTTCGGCATTGATACGACGCAGATTGTGGCGACTTCAAAATTGGTCTCTCAAATTACGGGTTTCGCAGTGCAGCCGAATAAGGCAGTGGTGGGTGCGAATGCTTTTGCCCACGCTTCCGGTATTCATCAAGATGGCATACTGAAGGCGCGGGATACCTACGAGATCATGCGCGCTGAAGATGTAGGTTGGGCTGCCAATAAAATCGTCTTGGGCAAACTGTCTGGCCGCAATGCATTCAAACAGCGCTTGCAGGAGTTGGGCATTGCTTTGGAATCTGAGGCGGAAGTGAATGCTGCATTTACCCGATTCAAGGAGTTGGCGGATAAAAAATCAGAAATTTTTGATGAAGACATCATGTCCCTGGTTTCTGACGAAGCGCACTCCCACGACAATGAGTACTATCGTTACGTTTCCTTAGCGCAGCATTCCGAAACTGGCGAGCGTCCTTCCGCCAAAGTTGTTTTCGCAATCGATGGCGTGGAAGCTACATGCCAAGGCAATGGAAACGGCCCGGTTGATGCGATTGTGAATGCGATTGAATCCAAAACACAGAGTGGATCGGAATTGCTTTTATTTTCGGTCAATGCCATTACAACAGGCACGCAATCGCAAGGCGAAGTGACGATGCGGCTGTCAAAAGCGGGTCGTATCGTCAATGGCGTTGGCGCTGATCCTGATATTGTTGTTGCTTCAGCGAAAGCATATTTGTCTGCATTGAATAAATTGCATTCAAAAATAGAGAAGTTGAATCCGCAACTATAAATAATTAATAAAATTTACTTATTTAAGTATGGATTTCGTGAATTTTTATAGCAATTCCGGGTCTGTCATCGTGAGGTTAGGAATTGCGTAATTGAATACACAAACCTTTTGTGCTATAGTCACGCCTCTCGTCATTCCGGCGAGATTGTTATCTCACGGTAGTGAGGGTTGAAATTAAATTTTTTACTCTTGTTATCGCATGTTAAGGAAAATTATGACTCTTATTAAAACTGCAAAAGCCGCCATCGTTGCGGACAATGCCCGTGGTCTGAATGACACAGGATCACCTGAAGTCCAAGTATCTTTGTTGACAGCGCGTATCAACGATTTGAACGGTCACTTCAAAGCACACGCTAAAGATCACCACTCACGTCGTGGTTTGATTATGATGGTTAACCGTCGTAAAAGCTTGTTGTCTTACCTGAAGGGTAAAGACTTGAATCGCTATCGTTCACTGATCGAAAAACTCGGTTTGCGTAAGTAATTCTTGCTGATGTTAGCAAAAAATTTATAGTAAAAAGCCTGCCTCAGTTTAGCTGACGCAGGCTTTTTACTTATCTGGTGTTTTGGTCGTTGCGGTAAAAATGCATCATTGGTTTGAAGTGAAGTAGTTGTTTGTAAGTTGGTAAGAGGGCGGCTATTTAGCTGCTTGTGGTGAGGTGAACGACAGCGCCTGAAAATCTGTTGGAAAATTCGAAAGGATATATTGTGTTTAATAAAGTTACGAAAACATTCCAGTACGGTCAACATCAAGTGACTCTGGAAACTGGCGAAATCGCTCGTCAAGCGTCTGGAGCCGTATTGGTCTCCATAGAAGACACGGTTGTATTGGCGACTGTTGTTGCCAAAAAAGACGCCAAGCCTGGTCAAGATTTTTTTCCTTTGACAGTTGATTACATGGAGAAAACTTATGCGGCTGGCCGTATTCCTGGTGGTTTCTTCAAGCGTGAAGGTCGTCCATCTGAAAAAGAGACACTGACATCGCGTCTGATCGATCGCCCGCTCCGCCCACTGTTCCCGGAAGGTTACTTGAATGAAGTTCAGGTAATTATTCATGTGCTGTCAGTTAATCCTGAGATCGATCCGGACATCGCTGCCATGATCGGCGCGTCTGCTGCGATTTGCATCTCCGGTATTCCGTTTAATGGTCCGATCGGTGCTGCCCGCGTTGGTTATATCGACGGTCAATATGTATTGAACCCTACTGCCAGTCAGCTGAAATTGTCTGACATGGACCTGGTTGTTGCTGGCACAGAGCAAGCAGTGATGATGGTGGAGTCTGAAGCTAAAGTATTGTCTGAAGAGATCATGCTTGGCGCAGTCGTCTACGGTCACGAGCAAATGAAGGCGGTAATCGACGCGATTCATGATTTGGTGCGCGACGGTGGCAAGCCTGAAGTGCAATGGGCTCCGGCTCCAAAAAATGAAGCGTTAATCGCACAAGTGTCTGCCGTTGCAGAACCGTTGTTGCGCGCGGCATATCAGATCAAAGAAAAACAAGCACGTACTGAGCAATTGAAATCCGCTACTGCGGCAATTTCTGCCGCTTTGGCAGAGCAATCTGCTGCAAGCGGTGTCGATGCGCCAAATTCAGCTGATGTGAATAACATCATGTTTGATCTGGAAGCCAAAATTGTGCGTTCACAGGTTCTTGACGGTGAGCCACGTATTGACGGTCGTGACACACGCACAGTACGCCCGATTTCCATCCGTACTGGCGTATTGCCACGTACGCATGGTACGGCACTGTTCACTCGCGGCGAAACTCAGGCTTTGGTCATCGCTACCTTGGGTACTGCGCGTGATGAGCAGAAAATTGATGCTTTGATGGGTGAGTTCACCGATCGCTTTATGTTGCATTACAATATGCCTCCGTTTGCCACTGGCGAAACGGGTCGTGTCGGTACGCCTAAGCGTCGTGAAATTGGCCATGGCCGTCTGGCTAAACGTGCTTTGCTGGCTGCATTGCCTGCACCGGAAGATTTTAGCTACTCAGTGCGCCTGGTGTCTGAAATTACTGAGTCCAATGGTTCATCTTCGATGGCGTCAGTCTGCGGCGGTTGCCTGGCTTTGATGGATGCTGGTGTGCCGATGAAAGCGCACGTTGCCGGTATCGCGATGGGCTTGATCAAGGATGGTAATAAATTTGCTGTGTTGACCGATATCCTGGGCGATGAAGATCACCTCGGCGATATGGACTTTAAAGTTGCCGGTACAGCTGAAGGCATCACTGCTTTGCAAATGGATATCAAAATCCAGGGCATTACCAAAGAAATTATGCAAGTCGCTTTGGCGCAAGCTAAAGAAGGCCGTGTGCATATTTTGGCTGAGATGCAAAAAGCTGTTCCTCATGGAAAAACCGAGCTGTCTGATTTTGCTCCTCGCTTGATTACAGTTAAGATCAACCCAGAAAAAATTCGCGATGTTATCGGTAAGGGCGGTGCGGTGATTCGTGCTTTAACTGAAGAGACTGGCACGCAAATTGACATCAGCGATGAGGGTGTTGTGACCATCGCTTCCGTTGATGCAGCTGCTGGTCAAGAAGCCAAGCGTCGTATTCAAGAGTTGACTGCAGAAGTCGAAGTCGGCAAGGTGTATGACGGCACAGTTCTGAAATTGCTGGACTTCGGTGCGATTGTACAAATCATGCCTGGTAAGGATGGTTTGTTGCATATCAGCCAGATCGCAAATGAGCGCGTCAATGCTGTTGCAGACTATCTCAAAGAAGGCCAGCAAGTGCGTGTAAAAGTATTGGAAACAGATGATCGCGGTCGCTTCAAGCTATCAATGAAGGCCGCAGCGGCTGAATCTGAAGGCACGCAACAAGAGCAGCAACAGTAATCGAAGTAAGTGACGAATGGCACGCTATTCGTCACTTTGGGTCATGGCGTTGATGGAAAAAGGCTGTCCTTATGAAAATACGGGCAGCCTTTTTTATGCCTGGTATCTGACATATCTTCCATAGGAGAGAGTGGAATGCGAGCAATTGAAATTACGCAATACGGTAAGCCTGAGGTATTGCAGATATGTAATAGAGCAATTCCACAAGCGGGAACTGGCGAGGTTTTGATTAAGGTTCATGCTGCCGGTGTAAATCGGCCGGACGTGTTTCAGCGTATGGGACATTACCCTGTTCCTGTTGGGGCATCTGATTTACCTGGTCTTGAGATTGCGGGTGAAATTGTTAGTGGTGATGTAAGTGGAAGCGCATTTAAGTTAGGCGATATGGTTTGCTCGCTGGTTCAGGGGGGCGGATATGCAGAATATTGCGTGGCCCCCGTTCAGCAATGTTTGCCTGTGCCTTTGGGCTTGTCTTTGCTCGAGGCCGCGTCGTTGCCAGAAACTTACTTCACTGTGTGGGCGAATATTTTTGATCGAGCAAAAATGTTACCTGGAGAAACTTTGTTGGTGCAAGGTGGGACTTCAGGGATAGGGGTCGCAGCAATTCAAATTGCGGCAGCTCTTGGTCATCGTGTGTTCTCCACGGCGGGATCGGATGATAAGTGTCGAACTGCAGAACTTCTTGGTTCTGAGCGAAGTATAAATTATCGTACCGAAGATTTTATGGATGTAATTAAATCCGTTACTGATGGAAGGGGTGTCGACGTTATTCTCGATATGGTTGCAGGGGACTATTTGTCGCGTGAGGTTAATTGCCTGGCTGATGATGGTCGTTTGGTGATAATTGCATTACTTGGCGGCTCTCGCGCTGATCTTGATTTGTCTCAAGTGTTACGTAGACGATTAACTATTACCGGGTCTACTTTAAGGCCGCGTCCAATTGCATTTAAAGCAGCTATCGCTCAGCAGTTGTATTCGCACGTCTGGCCTCTATTGGAGACAAAACAAATTAAGCCTGTAATTTATAAAACTTTCCCATTGGAGCAAGCTGCACTGGCGCATACATTAATGGAATCTAGTCAGCATGTAGGGAAAATAATGCTGCAGATATGATGTCGAGTGAGTATGCAAAACATCGTAAATTAAATATGGATTAAGGCTTATTTCTTGTGCAGTTGACAGCATTGATGAACATCTTGGACATTTGGAATTCTTGCTAAGGCTGATCCATACTTAAGGGTGTATGCACTGTTGTCAGTGGATTTCTTTAGATGTTGTTTTGACGTTATTTTTTTACGTAATTTGACCCCCTTAGCCTCTGCGCGATACAATAGACGGTTAATTAAATTTTAGATTGCTATGCGACGTATACTAATAGCTGGTAACTGGAAAATGAATGGTAGCTTGGCTGCAAATAGCATGTTACTCGATGAGATTATTGCTGGATTGAATACTCAGAAGTGTGATGTCCTCATTTGTCCGCCCGTCATTTATTTGCCGCAATGCGCCGAAATCCGTCCTGCTGCGCTTCTATTGGGTGCGCAGGATGCCTCTGTACATGTTTCCGGTGCGTACACGGGGGAGGTTTCAGCTGCAATGTTAGCTGATGTCGGCTGTCAATATGTAATCGTTGGTCATTCGGAGCGGCGTGCATATCATCATGAGCAAGATGAGCTGGTGGCACAAAAAGCCGTTCAGGCATTAAGGAATGGAATTATTCCTATTGTTTGCGTGGGTGAGACATTGGAGCAGCGCGAGTTAGGATTAACTAGTGTTGTTGTACTTGCTCAGCTCCAGGCAGTAATGGATCTTCTTGATGATTCGGAGTTGGGTCAAATTGTAATTGCATACGAGCCAGTGTGGGCAATTGGAACGGGTAAGACTGCAACACCGCAAATGGCGCAAGATGTGCATGCTGTATTGCGTCAGCAATTAATGCAAAGAAGTGAAATTGCAGCGCGGAAGGTTCAAATTTTGTATGGCGGAAGTATGAAGCCGGAAAATGCAAAAGAGCTGCTTGCAATGGACGATATAGATGGAGGGTTAATTGGTGGGGCTGCCTTGAAATCGGCGGATTTTTTGGCAATAATTAATGCGGTTTAAGAGTGATTTGTTTTGATGATTTTTAGTGACTAATTTAAATAGGTGTTTTGAATGCAAAATTTTTTTACGGCGGTAGTGGTGGTCCAGGTTTTGTCGGCGTTGGTGATTATTGGCTTGGTTCTATTGCAGCATGGTAAGGGGGCTGATATGGGTGCTTCTTTTGGTTCGGGGGCTTCTGGCAGTCTGTTTGGCGCAACTGGCTCGTCGAATTTTCTCTCAAAGTCAACTGGTGTTGCTGCTTCAATTTTTTTTGCGGCAACATTGGCGCTGGCTTACATAGGCAGTAATCGTGCCGTTTCAGTTGGAGTCATGGATAATTTGTCTGTGATGAAAGTGGCGCCAGCGAGTGCTTCTTCTGTCGTTCCTGCCGCTGTGCCAGCTAGTGCGACAGGTCAGGCAAGTCAAATTCCTAAGTAAGTCTTTTGCGCTGCAAAAAAATATTGAATTTCCGCAATTGTGCGTTGAACAATTGACGTGATAGGAGTAAAATGCAGCGCTTATGCCGACGTGGTGAAATTGGTAGACACGCTATCTTGAGGGGGTAGTGGCGAAAGCTGTACGAGTTCGAGTCTCGTCGTCGGCACCAATAAAAATGCATGGTTTTTTTTGTTGAGCTTAATCAAGAAAATGTTTATTTTAAGTTTCTTGGTTGCACTAACGGATATCATGTGCGAATTACTTCAATGTGACGTTTAAATGCAGGGGGTCTATCGTGAATCTCGAAAATTATTTCCCTGTTCTTCTTTTTATTTTGGTTGGAATTGTGGTGGGTATCCTGCCGCAAATATTGGGTCGTATTCTCGGTCCTTTTAAGCCTGACAGTCAAAAAACATCTCCCTATGAATGTGGTTTCGAAGCGTTTGAAGATGCGCGTATGAAGTTTGACGTGCGTTACTATCTCGTCGCCATTTTGTTTATCTTGTTTGATCTTGAAACTGCGTTTTTCTTCCCTTGGGCCGTGTCCATGAGGGATTTGGGCTGGTCAGGGTTTTTGATCATGCTAGGTTTTATTCTTGAATTCGCGGTCGGGTTTTGGTATATCTGGAAAAAGGGCGCCCTGGATTGGGAGTGATAGATTATGGCAATTGATGGTGTACTAAATGAAGGCTTCGTCACTACTACAGCCGATCAGCTGATTAACTGGGCTCGTACTGGTTCCTTGTGGCCGATGAGTTTTGGTTTGGCGTGCTGTGCGGTTGAGATGATTCATGCTGGTTGTTCGCGCTATGATCTGGATCGCTTTGGTGCTGGTGTTTTTCGCCCGTCGCCGCGACATTCTGATGTCATGATTGTTGCCGGTACCTTGTGCAATAAAATGGCCCCAGCGCTACGTAAAGTTTACGATCAAATGGCAGAGCCTCGTTCGGTGATATCCATGGGTTCTTGTGCCAATGGCGGCGGTTACTACCATTATTCTTATTCGGTCGTGCGTGGATGTGATCGCATAGTTCCGGTCGATATATATGTGCCGGGTTGTCCGCCGACTGCGGAAGCGCTGATATACGGCATTATTCAGTTGCAAAACAAAATCAAACGTACCAATACGATTGCTCGCTGATTAAGCGAATTAGGGCGACTTTGAATATGACGACAAAATTAGAAAAGCTTGAGGCGGCTGTAAGAGATGTCTTGGGCGATCGCGCACTGCAAATATCGGTAGCGCTTGGCGAAGTGACTGTGGTGCTTGCTCCTGCTGATTATCTGCAGGCCATGCGTGATTTGCGTGATAGCGCATCTACGTGTTTCGAAGAGTTAATTGATTTGTGCGGAGTGGATTATTCCACTTATGGCGATGGCGCTTGGGATGGTGTCCGTTTTGCTGTGGTCTCGCATCTATTGTCAGTGACGCTTAATTGGCGCTTGCGTGTCCGTACTTTTGCTGCTGATGATGAAATGCCTGTCGTTCCTTCTTTAATGGATGTCTGGACATCAGCGAATTGGTATGAACGCGAAGCTTTTGATCTATTTGGTATCTTGTTTGATGGTCACAATGATTTGCGTCGTATTCTGACTGATTATGGTTTTATTGGTCACCCGTTCCGTAAAGATTTCCCTATGACTGGTTATGTTGAGATGCGTTACGATGCTGAGCAAAAGCGCGTCGTATATCAACCTGTAACGATCGAATCGCGTGAGAATACTCCGCGCGTAATTCGTGAAGAAAGTTACGGGGCGAAATAATGGCCGAAATCAAAAATTACACGTTAAATTTTGGTCCGCAACATCCAGCAGCGCACGGTGTTTTGCGTTTGGTATTGGAGCTTGATGGCGAGGTTATTCAACGCGCTGATCCTCATATTGGTTTGTTGCATCGCGCTACCGAAAAACTTGCTGAGCAAAAGACATATTTGCAATCTGTTCCTTACATGGATAGGCTCGATTACGTCTCGATGATGAGTAATGAGCATGCTTATGTCATGGCGATCGAAAAAATGCTCGGACTTGAAGTGCCACTGCGGGCCCAGTACATTCGCGTCATGTTCGATGAAATTACGCGCTTGTTGAATCACTTGATGTGGATAGGTGCACATGCCTTGGACGTTGGTGCCATGGCGGTGATACTTTATGCGTTCCGTGAGCGTGAAGATTTGCTCGACTGTTATGAAGCGGTATCTGGTGCGCGTATGCATGCGGCCTATTATCGTCCGGGCGGGGTATATCGCGATTTGCCAGATGAAATGCCTAAGCATAAGGCATCAAAGCTGAAGAACGAAAAAGCAATACGCCAACTTAATGAAAACCGTCAGGGCTCCCTGTTAGATTTTATTGAAGACTTTACTAATCGTTTTCCTACGTACGTCGATGAGTATGAAACTCTACTGACGGATAACCGTATTTGGAAGCAGCGTTTGGTTGGTATTGGCGTAGTGTCGCCAGAGCGGGCTAAAGCGATGGGTTTTACCGGTCCTATGTTGCGCGGTTCAGGTGTCGAATGGGATCTACGCAAAAAGCAACCGTATGAAGTTTATGACTTGTTAGATTTTGATATTCCTGTTGGTGTCAACGGTGATAGTTATGATCGTTACCTGGTACGTATTGAAGAAATGCGCCAGTCGAATCGCATCATCAAGCAGTGCGTGGAGTGGTTGCGAAATAATCCAGGTCCGGTCATTACCAGTAATCATAAAATCGCACCGCCAAGTCGCGTGAATATGAAGTCGAACATGGAAGAGTTAATCCATCACTTCAAATTATTCTCTGAGGGATTCCATGTGCCCGTGGGTGAGGCGTATTCGGCGGTTGAGCATCCTAAAGGTGAGTTCGGGATATATCTGCTTTCTGATGGCGCAAATAAACCATATCGCATGAAAATACGTGCGCCAGGCTATGCGCATCTGCAGGGTTTGAATGAAATGGTCAAAGGGCATATGCTCGCCGATGCAGTGACCATTATTGGTACTCAGGATATTGTGTTTGGTGAAATTGATAGATGATCACGCGCTCTGAGCGTGTTGATATTTGAGGCAAAAAGCGATGGTCTTATCAGAACAAGTAATAAAAAAAATTGATCGTGAGTTGGCGAAGTTTCCTGCCGACCAAAGACAGTCCGCTGTCATGGCTGCGCTTGCAATTGCGCAGGATGAAGCTGGATGGTTGCCGGCGGAAGTAATGCAGGCTGTGGCTGACTATATCGGCATGCCTGCGGTGGCTGTACAGGAGGTAGCTACTTTTTACAATATGTACAACACTCAGCCAGTCGGAAAATTTAAGATTTCCGTTTGCACTAACTTGCCTTGTGCCTTGTCAGGTGGCGAACGTGCGGCGCATCATTTAAAAACCAAATTAGGTCTGAATTTTAAAGAGACTAGCGTTGATGGCATGTTTACCTTGGTTGAGGGGGAGTGTATGGGCGCTTGTGGCGATGCGCCTGTGATGTTGGTGAATAATAAGCGTATGTGCAGCTTCATGTCGAATGAGAAAATTGATTTCTTGGTGTCTGAATTGAAAGAGGCGGGTAAATAATGACGAGCCTGCATAATCGCCATATCAATCCACTCATATTGGCTGGCCTAGACGGAAAAAATTGGCATCTACAAGATTACGTAGCACGTGGCGGCTACCAGTCGCTGAAACGTATCCTGGATGAGAAAATCACGCCAGAACAAGTCATTGCAGAATTAAAGGCATCTTCACTGCGCGGTCGCGGTGGTGCAGGCTTTCCTACCGGATTGAAGTGGAGCTTTATGCCACGTCAATATCCTGGTCAAAAATATTTAGTCTGCAATACCGACGAAGGCGAGCCAGGCACATTTAAAGATAGAGATATTATCCGATATAACCCGCATGCCTTGATCGAAGGTATGGCGATTGGTGCCTATGCGATGGGAATTACCATAGGCTATAACTATATCCATGGCGAAATTTTTGCCGATTATGATCGCTTCGAAGAAGCTCTCGAAGAGGCGCGTGCTGCGGGCATGTTAGGTGACAAGATTCATGGCTCTGAATTTAATTTTCAGTTGCACGCGTTTCATGGCTATGGTGCTTATATCTGTGGCGAAGAAACTGCCTTGCTGGAATCCCTCGAGGGTAAAAAAGGTCAGCCGCGTTTTAAGCCTCCTTTCCCAGCTAGTTTTGGTTTGTATGGAAAACCGACCACGATCAATAACACCGAGACGTTTGCCGCGGTACCCTTTGTCTTTGCGATGGGTGGTGAAAAATACGCTGCCTTGGGTAAGCCAAATAACGGCGGTACCAAGATTTTTTCCATGTCGGGTGACGTTGCCAAACCGGGCAATTACGAAGTGCCAATGGGAACGCCATTTGCAACTTTGCTGGAGCTTGCTGGTGGTATGCGGGATGGCAAGAAACTCAAGGCGGTAATTCCTGGCGGCTCGTCTATGCCAGTGTTGACTGCCGATGTCATGATGGCCACCGACATGGATTATGATTCGATTGCTAAGGCAGGGTCCATGTTGGGTTCTGGTGCAGTTATTGTCATGGATGAAACGCGGTGTATGGTGAAATCATTATTGCGTTTGTCCTACTTCTATTTCGAGGAGTCATGCGGTCAATGCACACCTTGTCGTGAAGGTACCGGATGGTTGTATCGCATGGTGCATCGCATTGAGCACGGTCAGGGCAGGGCGGATGATTTAGATATGCTCAACTCGATTGCTGACAATATCCAAGGGCGCACAATATGTGCCTTGGGTGATGCAGCGGCAATGCCGGTTCGGGCGTTTATCAAAAATTTCCGAGAAGAATTTGAATATCATATCGAGCATAAGCATTGCTTGGTCCCTACTTACATGTAAGCCAGCTTGAATTTTTATTCGCTTAGCGCACCCAGAGTATAACCATGGTTGAAATCGAAATAGACGGCAAGAAAGTTGAAGTGCCAGCAGGTAGCATGATAATGGATGCTGCCAATAAACTTGGCACTTACATTCCTCATTTTTGTTATCACAAAAAATTATCCATTGCGGCGAACTGTCGCATGTGTTTGGTCGAAGTGGAAAAGGCGCCTAAGCCTTTGCCTGCTTGTGCTACGCCGGTAACGCAAGGCATGATCGTTCGTTCCAATAGTGATAAAGCCGTCACTGCGCAAAAAGGCGTGATGGAGTTTTTACTCATCAATCACCCATTGGATTGTCCTATTTGCGACCAAGGTGGTGAATGCCAATTGCAAGATCTTGCGGTTGGTTATGGCGGAACTACATCGCGTTATCAAGAAGAAAAACGTGTAGTTTTCCATAAAAGTGTAGGGCCACTGATATCGATGGAAGAAATGAGCCGTTGCATACACTGCACACGTTGCGTTCGTTTTGGCCAGGAGATAGCCGGTGTAATGGAACTCGGTATGTTGGGTCGTGGCGAACACGCTGAAATTACTTCTTTTGTGGGCAAGACCGTTGATTCCGAACTGTCAGGAAACATGATCGATCTGTGTCCTGTCGGTGCTCTTACTTCTAAACCTTTCCGTTATTCCGCCCGTACTTGGGAGTTGTCGCGTCGCAAGTCGGTAAGTGCACATGATGCCTTGGGTTCCAATTTGACTGTGCAAGTCAAGAACAATAAGGTAATGCGTATTGTTCCTCTGGAAAATGAAGCAATCAATGAATGCTGGATTTCCGATAAAGACCGTTTTGCCTATGAAGGTTTAAATAGTCCAGATCGGCTGACTAAACCAATGATTAAGCAAGGTGGCCAATGGCAGGAAACTGATTGGCAGACAGCTTTGGAATATGTAGCACATGGTTTGAAAAACATAAAACATGAGCATGGATCGGATGCGATTGCCGCGATAGCTGCACCAAATTCCACTCTGGAAGAGTTGTCTTTATTGCAGCGTGTGGTGCGTGGCATAGGTTCAGATCACATTGACTTTCGCCTGCGTCAAACAGATTTTTCTCTCAATGGCAAGATTAAACCTTGGCTGGGGATGTCGATTACGCAGGTGGGGCTGTTAAGTCAGGTCTTCATCATTGGATCGTTCTTACGGAAGGATCATCCTTTGCTTGCGGCGCGTTTGCGTCAGGCTGTGAAGTCAGGCGCGAAGTTAAGCGTTCTTCACGCTACTGATGATGATTTATTGATTAAATTGGCTAATAAGGTGGTATTGGCGCCATCGACATGGGTGTCTTTTCTGGCGGAAATTGCCGTAGCCGTAGCAAATAAAAAAGAGATTGCGAAGCCGGCTGGCTTGCGAGATGTTCAGGTTTCTGCGCAAGCTGAGGCAATTGCGGTAAGTTTGCTTTCTGGAACTGACGTTGCGCGTGCTGCAGTGTTTATTGGTAATGCGGCAGCACAGCATCCGGATGCTGCAAAAATTCATGCAATTGCTGAATGGATAGCGAAAAATGCGGGAACTGGTTTCGGCTATTTGACTGAAGCGGCGAATACTGTAGGTGCGTATTTGGCAAAAGCTAATCCAGTTATAGATTTAAATGCACAAGCGGTATTTGCACAAGCTAAAAAAGCTTATTTGGTACTTCATGCCGAGCCTGAGTTTGATTGTGAAAATCCACAACAAGCCAAGGCTGCATTGACACAGGCTGAAATGGTCATCGTCATGTCTCCATTTAAACATGGTGCTGATTATGCAGATGTCTTGCTGCCAGTTTCACCATTTACCGAAACCGCTGGTACTTTTGTTAATTGTGAAGGGCGCGCGCAAAGTTTTCACGGTGTGGTTAAGCCTTTGGGTGATACGCGTCCTGCGTGGAAAGTACTGCGTGTTTTGGGTAATTTACTCGGACTGGAAAATTTTGACTATGAAACAGCCGAAGCTGTGCGCGATGAAGTGCTAGGTAAAGATGTGACTGACTTGTCATCGAATTTGAATAATTTTGCTTCGATGGAACTAATTTTAACCAGTGATGTTTCTGGATTAGAGCGTGTTTCTGATGTGCCTATCTATAGCACTGACGCTATCGTACGAAGAGCAGAATCACTGCAAAAAACTATGGACGCGAAAGCGCCCAATGCATGGCTTAGCACCGCAGAATTTGCCAAGCTTGCGATTAAAGATGGTGATTATGTTAAATTGACGCAAGATAATGGCAGTATTATCTTGCCTGCTATGCTTGATTCCAGTTTGCCAGGTACTGTAGTTCGTGTAGCTGCCGGATTAGCAGCTACTCAGGCTTTGGGGGCAATGTTTGGACCGATTAAAGTGGAGCGTGCCATATGAATTTTTTGCCCACTATAGAGACATATGGCTTGAACATTTTTGGTTCTTTATGGCCACTGGTCTGGACCTTAACAAAAATTGTTTGCGTCACTGCCCCGCTGATGGGTGCAGTTGCCTACCTTACTTTGTGGGAACGTAAACTAATCGCTTGGATGCATATTCGTTTAGGTCCTAATCGGGTTGGTCCCGCTGGTTTGCTGCAGCCTATCGCCGATGCTCTAAAGTTGTTGCTGAAAGAAATCATTATTCCTGCGCGCGCGAATAAGGTGTTGTTCTTGCTGGCTCCAATTATGACTATCATGCCTGCATTAGCGGCATGGGCCGTCATTCCATTCGGCCCCGAAACCGTGCTAGCAAACGTCAACGCAGGTTTGCTTTTGATCATGGCAATCACTTCGATGGAGGTGTATGGAGTGATTATTGCTGGATGGGCATCAAATTCTAAATATTCTTTTCTCGGTGCGATGCGCGCATCGGCACAGATGGTGTCTTACGAGATCGCTATGGGTTTCGTACTTGTGATCGTTTTGATGGTTTCTGGTAGTTTAAATATGACAGACATTGTCAATGCACAAACGCATGGAAAGTTTGCGGACATGGGCGTCAATTTCTTGTCTTGGAACTGGTTACCTTTGTTACCAATGTTTGTCGTTTATATTATTTCTGGTATCGCGGAGACTAATCGTCATCCATTCGACGTAGTAGAGGGCGAGTCCGAAATTGTTGCTGGCCATATGGTCGAATACTCTGGTATGTCTTTTGCGATGTTCTACTTGGCAGAATATGTCAACATGATCCTGATTTCAGCAATGGCGTCGCTCATGTTCCTTGGTGGATGGGCGTCTCCGATTGATTCAATCGTGTTTAATTGGGTACCTGGCTGGATCTGGTTGGGTATCAAAACCTTTATAGTCGTATCTATGTTTATTTGGGCGCGTGCTTCCTTCCCTCGATATCGTTATGATCAAATTATGCGTTTGGGTTGGAAAGTGTTTATTCCACTCACATTGGTCTATTTAGTCATCGTTGCAGCATGGATGCAGACCTCTTGGAATATTTGGAAGTAAAAGGCTAAAAAATGGAAGCAATTAAAGATTTTTTTAGCAGCCTGATGCTGCGAGAATTGATCAAGGGTTTGGCTTTGACAGGACGGTATGTGTTTGCACGTAAAATTACAGTGCAATTTCCTGAAGAAAAAACACCTCAGTCACCGCGTTTTCGTGGCTTACATGCGTTACGCCGTTATCCAAATGGAGAGGAGCGTTGCATCGCTTGTAAATTATGCGAGGCTGTATGTCCGGCAATGGCAATTACAATTGAGTCAGAGCAGCGTGAAGATGGCAGTCGTCGTACGACACGCTATGACATTGATCTGACTAAATGCATTTTTTGCGGCTTTTGTGAAGAATCTTGTCCTGTCGACTCGATTGTTGAGACGCATATACTTGAATATCACGGTGAAAAACGTGGTGACCTTTATTTCACCAAGGAAATGTTGCTGGCAGTTGGTGACCGTTACGAACCCGAAATTGCTGCAGCGCGTGCCGCTGATGCAGCATACCGTTAATCTGGATTTGGCTAGATATGGACTTTATAAACGCTCTATTTTATGTATTTTCGGCAATTTTGATATTTGCCGCTACGCAAGTTATTTCTGCACGTAATCCAGTGCATGCCGCTTTGTTTTTAGTACTTTGTTTTTTTACGGCCGCCGGACTTTGGTTGCTGTTGAAAGCTGAGTTTCTGGCCATCGTCTTGGTCTTGGTATATGTCGGTGCTGTTATGGTGCTGTTCTTATTTGTTGTGATGATGCTTGATATTAATCTTGATAAGTTACGCGAGGGGTTTTGGGGGCAGTTTCCTTTGGCGGCAATGGTAGGAGTCGTTATAGTGCTAGAGATGTCGGCTGTGTTGTGGCGTGGTTTTTTACGGCCTGATAATCACATTCCAACTGCCTCTGCGCATATCGGCGATACCAAGGCACTTGGGATCGCTATCTTTACCCGATATGCCTTGGCATTTGAAGTTGCGGCTGCGATTTTATTGTTGGCGATCGTTGCAGCGGTAGCGCTGACTCTGCGTCGTCGCAAAGACACTAAGTATTTTGATCCGGCTAAAGCAGTAAAAGTCAAACGCAGTGACCGTGTTCGGTTAGTCAGCATGAAGGCAGAGTCTGATCGTGTAAATGTTGTCGCAAAGACGGAGATCTAAATGACTTTGACACTGACTCATTTTTTAATTTTGGGCGCGATACTGTTCGCTATTTCGGTCGTAGGGATTTTCCTGAATCGCAAGAATATTATCGTTTTGTTGATGGCAATTGAGTTGATGCTCCTTGCCGTTAACATGAATTTCATTGCCTTTTCGTATTATCTTGGCGACGCTGCTGGCCAGGTTTTTGTATTTTTTATTTTGACCGTAGCTGCGGCAGAATCAGCAATTGGCCTGGCGATTCTCGTTGTGATGTTTCGCAGTATGGATACCATCAATGTTGAAGATCTTGATGCTCTCAAAGGGTAAAACTTTTCAAATTTGATGTGAATTTTAATTCGTCGAAATACATAGTATTCATTAGCAATTTTATCAAAAGCAATAAGCTAACAAAGGGTCATCATGGCGGGGCAACTTAACCCACATCTACTACTGGCTGTACCTCTCGCACCTCTGGCAGGTTCGGTGATCGCGGGTCTCTTTGGCACCAAATTTTTCGGTAATTTGGTCGGTCGTACCGTATCTCACAGTGTCACCATACTTGGGGTGTTAGTCGCGTTTGTCATTTCTTGCATGACACTCTCCGCAGTGATTGATGGCGCGACTTATAATGCCACGCTTTATCAATGGATGAATGTTGGCGGTCTGAAATTGGAAGTCGGTTTTCTAGTGGATAGTCTTACAGCAATGATGATGTGCGTTGTAACTTTCGTGTCATTGATGGTGCATATTTACACCATAGGATATATGAAAGATGACGATGGCTACAATCGGTTTTTCTCGTACATTTCTCTATTTACATTCTCGATGTTGATGTTGGTAATGAGCAATAACTTCTTGCAGCTCTTCTTTGGGTGGGAAGCAGTGGGCTTGGTTTCCTATCTTTTGATTGGATTTTGGTATACCAAACCTACGGCTATTTACGCGAATATGAAAGCATTCCTGGTTAATCGCGTCGGAGATTTTGGGTTTATTCTTGGTATAGGTCTGTTGGTAGCTTACGCCGGCTCAATGAATTATGCAGAGGTTTTTGCTAAAAAAGAAGAACTAATCAAATTGACTTTGCCAGGCACAGACTGGTTATTGATTACTGTTGCGTGCATTTGCCTATTCATTGGCGCTATGGGTAAATCAGCACAATTTCCCCTGCATGTGTGGTTGCCTGATTCCATGGAAGGCCCTACGCCGATATCCGCACTGATTCATGCTGCGACTATGGTTACGGCGGGTATTTTTATGGTGGCGCGTATGTCACCGTTATTTGAGTTGTCTGATACCGCTTTGTCGTTTATTTTGGTGATAGGTTCGATTACGGCTCTATTTATGGGATTTCTTGGAATTATTCAGAATGACATTAAACGTGTTGTTGCGTACTCAACTTTGTCCCAACTCGGTTATATGACAGTTGCACTGGGTGCGTCTGCATACTCGGTTGCGGTTTTTCATTTGATGACGCACGCATTCTTTAAAGCATTGTTGTTCCTTGCGGCAGGTTCTGTCATTATTGGTATGCATCATGACCAGGATATTCGTAATATGGGTGGGTTGCGCAAATACATGCCGATTACCTGGATAACTTCATTACTTGGTTCATTGGCATTGATTGGAACACCATTTTTCTCTGGTTTTTATTCTAAGGACAGTATCATTGAAGCGGTACAGGTCAGTCATCTTGCTGGCGCTGGTTTTGCTCAATTCTCTGTTTTAGCTGGTGTATTTGTCACAGCGTTTTATTCTTTCCGTATGTATTTCCTAGTTTTTCATGGTGAAGAGCGTTTTGGTAAAACTCAACACCACGATCATCGTGCAGACGCTCATGACGATCATGATGCGCATCATCACGGATTGGCTCATGGACAAAAGCCACACGAGTCCTCATTTGTGGTTTGGTTGCCATTGGTGTTGCTAGCGATTCCGTCAGTGATAATTGGTTTCTTGACGATAGAGCCAATGTTGTTTGGCAATTTCTTCCACGGTGTAATTATTGTTGATGAGGCGCATCATGCAATGGAAGAGCTCAAGCATGAATTTCATGGTCCTGTTGCTATGGCAATGCATGCATTGAGTACGCTACCATTTTGGTTAGCATTGGCTGGTGTGGCGACATCGTATTATTTCTATATGGTGAAACCTGCGATTCCAGCTGCAATCAAGAGAAATGCTGGTGTAATTTATACCCTGTTAGATAATAAATATTACATGGATCGTTTCAACGAAGTAGTGTTTTCAGGCGGCGCTCGTTTGCTTGGTGGCGGCTTGTGGAATGTTGGTGATAAAGGTTTGATTGATGGCTTGGTTGTCAATGGAAGTGCCAAACTTGTAGGGTTGTTGTCTAAAGCCGCTCGTTTGCTGCAAACCGGTTATTTGTACCACTATGCTTTTGTAATGATTCTTGGGGTATTAGGTTTCTTGACGTATTTCATGTTTCCTTTCATGTTCCCTTTAGCCAAATAAGAAATTTATAAAATAAGAAATCATGATGCAGTCAACTTCTTCTTTGTTAAGCCTGGCAATCTGGTGTCCGATCGTCTTCGGAATATTTGTTCTCACTTTTGGACGGGACCAAAATGCCGGGCTCGTACGTAGCGTATCGCTGATTGGCGCAATCGCTAGCTTTATAGTAACTATTCCACTGATCTTACGTTTTGATAATGCTGCTCATGGAATGCAATTCGTAGAAAAAAGTGCTTGGATAGAACGTTTTAATGCCTTTTATGCATTGGGTATAGACGGCATTTCTTTGTGGTTGGTACCGCTCACTGCATTTATTACGGTAATCGTTGTTATCGCGGCATGGGAGGTCATCGAAAAACAGGTGGCTCAATACATGGGCGCCTTCTTGATACTATCTGGCTTAATGGTTGGAGTTTTTTGTGCTACGGATGGATTGTTGTTCTATGTATTTTTTGAGGCGACACTTATTCCGATGTACATCATTGTTGGGGTATGGGGTGGTCCGAATCGCGTTTATGCCGCATTTAAATTTTTCCTCTATACCTTGCTTGGTTCTCTATTGACCTTAGTTGCCATCATTTACCTTTACATTAAGGCTGGAAATTCCTTCGATATCATGGCTTGGCACAATCTGCCTTTGTCTCTTTCGACGCAGATCATGCTCTTCCTGGCTTTTCTTATGGCATTTGCAGTCAAGGTTCCAATGTGGCCTGTGCATACGTGGTTGCCAGATGCGCACGTAGAAGCCCCTACTGGTGGATCGGTTGTGTTGGCCGCCATCATGTTGAAACTGGGTGCTTATGGTTTCCTGCGTTTTTCACTGCCGATTGCACCTGATGCTAGTCACTATTTGTCTGGCTTCATGATCACCTTGTCATTGATTGCAGTGATCTATATCGGACTCGTTGCATTGGTTCAGACTGATATGAAAAAATTGGTGGCTTATTCTTCCATTGCGCATATGGGTTTCGTCACTCTCGGCTTTTTCATGTTTAACGATATGTCGATGCAGGGCGCGATTGTTCAGATGATTTCGCATGGTTTTATTGCTGGTGCGATGTTCCTTTGTATAGGCGTTTTGTATGATCGCGTTCATTCCCGTAACATTGTTGATTATGGTGGAGTGGTGAATACCATGCCGAAGTTTGCGGCCTTGTTTGTTTTGTTCTCGATGGCTAATTGCGGTTTGCCAGCGACGTCTGGTTTTGTTGGCGAATTTATGGTGATCCTGGGTGCGGTTCAGTACAATTTTTGGATCGGAATGTTGGCAGCTACAGCATTGATTTTTGGTGCAGCCTATTCATTGTGGATGGTCAAACGTGTTGTGTTTGGTGCAGTTGTTCACGAACATGTCGCTCAACTGAAAGATTTGAATAAGCGTGAATTTTTTATGTTGGGCATGCTGGCGATTGCTGTAATTGCGATGGGAATTTATCCGGCGCCATTTACAGATGCAATGCAGGTGTCTGTTACCGATCTGCTAAAACATGTAGCTGCTTCAAAAATAGTGCCCTGACACTTGAATTAGTTGAACCGAGATAGGGTTCAAGGCGGGGTTATTGAAAATAGAGGCAGGCTTACCAAGTGTCTTCGACACACGAATGAAGATGATTGCTAGTACAAATGAATAATATGAACCTGATACCACTTTATCCTGAAATATTTTTGCTGTTGGCCATTTGCGCGATTCTTCTGATCGACATGTTCCTTCCAGATGAAAAGCGCAATGTGACATATGCATTGAGTATCCTGACTCTTGCCATCTGTGGAGTGTTGACATTTCTAAACGCAGAAAGTAATACCGCTTCGGTTTATGTTAGTTACAACATGTTTGTTTCAGATGCGATGTCGAATTTGCTAAAACTGTTTTCTTACATTGCGGTTGGTGTCACGTTTATATATGGGCGTCAATATGCTTCAGACCGTGGAATGACGAACGGTAAGCTTGGTGGTGAGTTCTATGTTTTGGCCTTGTTCGCGCTGTTAGGTCAGATGATAATGATTTCAGGGAATAATTTTCTCATTATTTATTTGGGACTGGAATTGATGTCCCTATCGCTATATGCCTTAGTTGCTTTGCGCCGTGACCATACAGTCTCAACTGAAGCGGCGATGAAGTATTTTGTTTTGGGTGCGCTTGCTTCTGGTTTTTTACTTTATGGCATATCAATGCTATATGGAGCAACAGGCACACTGAATCTCAATGAAATGGCCAAAGCAGCAGCGTCTCCTTCAGCAAACAAAACCATATTGGTATTCGGTATTGTGTTCTTAGTCGCCGGTTTGGCATTTAAGCTTGGTGTCGTACCTTTTCATATGTGGGTACCCGATGTTTATCAAGGTGCTCCTACGGTGGTGACGCTCTTGCTTGGCGGCGCACCAAAACTGGCTGCATTTGCAATTTGTTTCCGCATGTTGGTTGAGGGGTTGTTTCCGCAAGCGGTCGATTGGCAGCAAATGCTGGTAGTTCTGGCTGTTCTGTCGATGGCTATCGGCAATATTACGGCAATTGCACAAACAAATCTGAAGCGTATGTTGGCGTATTCCACCATTTCACAAATGGGTTTTATGCTACTGGGCCTCTTGTCAGGTGTTTCGAATGGCAACGTCAGTATGGCGGCTGATGCTTATGCTGCATCGATGTTTTACAGCATTACTTATGTGATGACCACTTTAGGGACCTTCGGAATTATTTTGTTATTGGCTCGCTCTGGTTTTGAGGCAGAGAATCTTGATGATTTAAAAGGCTTGAATAAGCGCAGTCCATGGTTTGCATTTGTCATGTTATTACTGATGTTTTCACTGGCGGGTATTCCTCCTTTGATGGGGTTTTATGCAAAGCTCTCTGTGTTGCAAGCAGTTTTGTCTACAGGGCAAATCTGGCTGGCTGTCATCGCTGTTTTATTCTCGTTGATCGGTGCTTTTTATTATTTGCGCATAGTTAAATTGATGTATTTTGACGAGCCAGCGGATCAAAGCGTTATTTCAGCAAGTGCTGATATGCGTATCGTCTTGAGCGTAAATGGTTTGGCGGTTTTGGCTCTTGGATTGATGCCAGGTTCCCTGATGTCTGCTTGTGCAAACGCGATCGTTAAAACTCTCGCTTCGTGATTAATAAGTGAGGGCTTTGTTTTGAATGTTTCAGCTAGCAGTTGGCTTATTATCTTATTGGCGATACTCGTCGCCAATCTTCCATTTTTAAATGAGCGCTGTTTTGCTTGCGTTCCGCTTCGACGGTTCCCTTTCAAACCATTTTGGTGGCGCCTGGTAGAGTTGATCATTTTTTATTTTGCGCTGGGAGCATTTGCATTTTCATTGGAATCCCTAGCCGGCAATCGCTTTATGCAAACTTGGGAATTTTATGCGATTACGGCATGTCTTTTTATTGTGCTTGCATTTCCTGGTTTTGTTTTTCGTTATCTGAAAAAGTAACTAAAGAATAATATGGATAAGTTTCAGCTTGATGCCGCAAGCAACCCGCATTTGGCTGAGATACAAGTAGAAAAAAAACTTGTCTATCAAGGCAGTTTTTTGACGGTAGAAAAAGATACGGTGTCTCTTCCAGATGGAAAACACGTTAGCCGTGAGTACATCAAGCATCCTGGTGCTGTAGTTATCTTGCCTTTATTTGATGATGGTACGGTATTACTAGAGCGCCAGTTTCGCTATCCGCTGAATCAAGTATTTTTTGAATTCCCTGCTGGTAAAATTGATCTGAATGAAGATCCTCTGCTTTGCGCTCAACGCGAGTTGCGTGAAGAAACAGGCTATACCGCAACGGATTGGCGTTATCTGTGCACGATACACAATGCCATTGCCTATTCGGATGAACACTTGGATATTTTTCTGGCACGCGGATTAATTGCAGGTGAGGCAAAGCTTGATGATGAGGAATTTTTAGAGACCTTTGTCGCCACTGTTTCTGATGTAATGGATTGGGTAAAGTCTGGAACGATAACTGATGTTAAGACAGTCATCGGCGCTTTCTGGTTAGATAAAATAATAAGTAAGCAGTGGTGATTTGTCGGTGATATTTTGATATTACTAATTTCATATAAAAAAGCCGCTGTAGCATCAGCGGCTTTTTTATTTTCTACATACTTGGATAATTTGGGCCACCACCGCCTTCAGGGGTTACCCAGACGATGTTCTGGGTCGGGTCTTTAATGTCACAGGTCTTGCAATGTACGCAATTTTGCGCGTTGATTTGCAATCGATCGGCACCTTCATCTGTTTTTACAAATTCATAAACACCCGCTGGGCAATAGCGTGCTTCAGGACCTGCATATTTCGCCAAATTAATTCCTACTGGTACGCTAGGATCTTTCAAAGTCAAATGTATTGGCTGGTCTTCTGCATGATTGGTATTTGAAATAAAGACTGAAGATAGGCGATCAAACGTTAATTTTCCATCTGGTTTCGGATACACAATCGGTACAAATTCAGAAGCAGGGCGCAGACTTTCGTGGTCAGCTTTGGAATGATGCAGGGTCCAAGGTGCTTTGCCGCGCAATATCATCTGGTCAATCCAGACTAATGGTGAGCCGTAGGTTCCCTTTTTAAGCAAAGGCTTCACGTTGCGCGCTGTATATAGCTCTTCATGCAGCCATGACTGTTCAAAGGCCGTCGAGTAGGCAGTCAGTTCATCATGCTGGCGTTCTGCTCCAAGCGCTTCAAATGCTGCATTCGCAGCTAACATGCCGGTTTTGATCGCTGCATGGCTACCTTTAATGCGGCTCATATTAAGAAAACCTGCATCACAGCCGATTAACGCACCGCCAGGGAAAACCAATTTAGGCAGTGATTGCAAGCCACCGGCAGTGATTGCACGGGCACCATACGAAATACGCTTGCCGCCTTCAAAAAAACTGCGAATTGCCGGATGGGTTTTGAAGCGCTGAAATTCCTCATACGGAGACAGATAAGGATTTTCGTAAGCCAGTCCAACGACGTAACCAACTGCGACCTGATTGTTTTCCAGGTGATACAGGAATGAGCCACTGTATTGGTCCATCAGCGGCCACCCAGTGGTGTGTATTACCAAGCCCGGCTTATGCTGTTTGGGATCAATCTCCCATAATTCCTTGATACCAATACCATATGACTGCGGGTCTTTGTCTTTATTCAGATCATATTTAGCCATGACCTGTTTGCCCAAATGGCCGCGAGCACCTTCAGCAAACAACGTGTACTTCGCATGTAACTCCATGCCAAGCTGAAAAGCGGAGGACGCTTGTCCGTGACGATCGACACCCATGTTTCCGGTCGCAACACCTTTTACTGAACCATCGTCGTTATATAGAATTTCTGCTGCGGCAAAGCCTGGGAAAACTTCGACGCCGAGTGCTTCGGCCTGCTGACCAAGCCAGCGCGTGAAGTTGGCAAGCGAGACAATATAGTTACCATGGTTTTCAAAACACGCTGGCAACATCCAGTTTGGTGTCTTGTAAGCTTTTTTCTCAGTTAATACCAAGACGCGATCTTCGGTGACTTCAGTGTTGAGTGGCGCCCCCATTTCTTTCCAGTTCGGGAACAGCTCTGTCAACGCCTTGGGATCCATAACTGCCCCAGAGAGTATGTGTGCACCAGGTTCGCCGCCTTTTTCAAGTACACAGACCGAGACCTCGCGGCCGGTTTCTGCTGCCAGCTGTTTTAGCTTAATGGCGGCTGATAGGCCGGCAGGACCGCCGCCGACAATGACTACATCGTATTCCATCGCATCGCGCGGACCGTATTGTTCTATGAGGCTTTGTGTCGTAGCTGTCATGGCTTAAATCTCTTTTTTAAAATTTACGAACGAACGTGCTTATTTATAATGAGCATGGTATATGCTGTGACTGCAATCTGCAAGTAGGGTGTTTTTTAATAGCATTTTTGTTGGCGAACAAGTAAATAGAAGAATTATCGCAGAGAGGTGCACAAGATGCAGTATTTTCATGCTTGTTAGCTCTGGCAGCGCTTAGAAACGAAGGATATTTGCAATATATGAAACGGATTCATAGCGGCTATGTCATCATAGCTGGTCATTTAGAGTAGTACGATTATTCAAAAAATATTGTGGGAGAAACAGATGGGAATCGAAGTTAATTTTGAAGGAAAAATCGCACTTGTTACTGGTGCCTCCAGCGGTCTCGGCGCTCGTTTTGCAAAAATTCTGGCGCAGGCTGGGGCGCAGGTTGTGTTGGCTTCACGTCGCATAGACAGACTCAAAGAATTGCGTGCTGAAATCGAAGCTGAAGGTGGCGCTGCGCACGTTGTTGCTTTAGATGTCACCGATTATGCCAGCATCAAGTCTGCAATTGCACACGCTGAAACAGAAGCGGGGCCTATCGATATTCTGATCAATAATTCTGGAGTGTCGACCACGCAAAGACTGGTCGATGTCACCCCGGAAGATTATGCTTACGTGATGGATACCAACCAACGCGGCGCTTTTTTTGTGGCGCAAGAGACTGCGAAAAGAATGATCGCCCGCTATAAAGGTGACCATAAAAAACAACATCGCATCATTAATATTGCGTCGGTTGCTGGTCTGCGTGTGCTGCCTCAAATTGGAATTTATTGCATCAGCAAGGCGGCTGTCGTTCATATGACGAAGTCGATGGCGGTTGAATGGGGTAAGTTCGGAATCAATGTCAATGCCATTTGCCCTGGCTATATTTCTACTGAAATCAATGCAGAACATTTCAACAGTGATCAGGGTAAGAAGTTGATTGAGATGTTACCTAGAAAACGTGTCGGTGTTCCAGAGGATCTTGACGGGCTTTTGTTGTTGCTGGCAGCAGAAGAGTCGCGTTTTTTAAACGGCACGATCGTCACTGCCGATGACGGAATGAGCGCCCAGTGATTAAGTAAATACAGTTGACGAAAAATTTGCATGCCGGCAGAAGATCATCGTTGATGGCATGTAAAGTCACCTGAAGCATCATTTTTCAAGGGGATTTTTGTGATTAAGTTGCCGCAATCAATTGGCAATTCTTAATAACTTATGGACGAGTTCACTTGAGGTTGAGGCGCTAAACTTACGCATCAGTTTGGCCCTGTGCATTTCAACTGTTCTTGGACTTAAATTGATTTGTCGGGCAATGATTTTGCTGGTTTTTCCTTCGACTAGCAAAGCCGCAATTTCTCGCTCGCGCGGGGTTAGTTCTGCCGACACTGCGCGCTTGGAGCTTAAGTCTTCAAAGGTCCAGATGCCCGCCGCATGCGGATCTTCTTTATGTAGACCGCGCCCTGAGACATGACACCAAAAGAGCTCCTGATTTGCGCGTTTCATGATTCGCTCATCGGAATAGCAGCCTTTGGTATTCATGATGGGCGTAATTCTGGCACCGGTTCGTTCAAACTCATCCGGAGTAGGATAAAGAACCAGAAAGGATTGCCCCAGCAAGCCTTCTTTTTCATAGCCGAACATGCGTGCCAGATCATCGTTGCATGCGCGAATGATGCGGTTTTGCGAGACGCACATGCCGACAGGAGCATGTTGGAAAATAGATTCAAAGTTAATGGCATGCGCTGCGTTCATGATGTTCTTGGAGTCTCTTTTTTTATGTGGCTATCATTGTGATTATTTTTGCGACTGTTTTTACGGCTGCCTGGGTTTTCATGACGCCACGATTTATATCATGCTTTACTCATCAACACACGGTGTTAAAGAGTGAATATAATCAGGTAGTTTTACGGTATTGCGCGCATCAGCATAGCATCCTATGCTGTGCGCCAGAACTGAAATTGTTGCACTTTTTCAGCTTGACTCCAGATAAAAATTTACACAGAAAAAAGGACGGTTATGGACAAGGTATATCCTGACGCGGCATCGGCATTGGCAGGTATTGTTAAAGACGGACAAACGATAGCCGTCGGGGGTTTTGGCTTATGCGGTATACCTGAGGCCTTAATTGCGGCCTTGCGTGACTCCGGCGTACAAAATCTGACTGCAATCTCAAATAATGCGGGTGTTGATGGATTTGGTTTGGGGCAATTGCTTACAACAAGACAGATAAAAAAAATGATCTCATCTTATGTAGGGGAGAACAAGGAATTTGAACGCCAATATCTGGCGGGCGAGTTGCAGCTGGAATTTACGCCGCAAGGGACGTTAGCCGAGAAATTGCGCGCTGGCGGAGCCGGGATTCCAGCCTTCTTTACCAAGACAGGTGTTGGTACGATCGTGGCAGAGGGTAAAGAGATCCGTGAGTTTGATGGCCAGCAATATGTCATGGAGCGCTCGCTGGTGTCTGACGTGTCTTTGGTGAAAGCCTACAAGGCGGATAAGGCCGGTAATTTGGTTTACCGTAAAACTGCCCGCAATTTCAATCCTAACGTCGCAATGGCGGGGAAAATTACCGTGGCAGAAGTTGAAGTGCTGGTTGAAATCGGAGACCTTGATCCTGATGAGATCCACACGCCGGGTATTTATGTGCAGCGTATCGTTGTCAATGCGAATCCAGAAAAACGCATAGAGCAGCGTACTGTTCGCCCTTCATAAGAACGCCGTATTATTCTCAGAACATATAGACAGGAAAATTAACATGGCATGGAATCGTGATGAAATGGCTGCGCGTGCGGCACAAGAATTGCAGGATGGCTTTTACGTGAACCTTGGCATCGGATTGCCGACGATGGTTGCTAATCATGTGCCAAAGGGAATGGATGTTTGGCTGCAATCCGAAAACGGCTTACTTGGCATTGGCCCTTTTCCGACAGAAGCGGAAGTGGATGCCGATATGATTAATGCCGGCAAGCAAACTGTCACAACTTTACCGGGATCGTCGATATTTAGTTCCGCAGATTCGTTTGCCATGATTCGCGGTGGCAAAATCAATCTGGCTATTTTAGGCGCGATGCAAGTGAGTCAGACCGGTGATCTGGCCAATTGGATGATCCCGGGCAAGATGGTTAAAGGCATGGGCGGCGCCATGGATCTGGTGGCTGGTGTCGGGCGTGTCGTGGTCTTGATGGAGCATGTCGCCAAGGGTGATGCGCACAAGATACTTAAGGCTTGCGATTTGCCGCTGACCGGGGTGGGCGTAGTCAATCGCATCATTACTGATCTTGGAGTCATTGATGTGACGCCACAAGGTCTGAAATTGATTGAGTTGGCCAGTGGTGTCACTAAAGAAGAAATTATCGCCAAGACTGAAGCGGCATTGGATGTGAGCGCTATCGCTTAATATTGGTGCTGTTCGGTAAAAAGCGCATGACAGCTTAGCTGTCATGCGCTTTTTTTAATGGTAATTTAGTCGCTTGCATCTATATACTGGAGATGAGTATATGGTCATATTGCTTTTTAACGCAATATTGACGTGCGTATTTAACGTATTTTTCAGATACTCCCTCTATTTTTTCTTCTGATAGTCACTGGCGGGCTTGATGTCGCCGCAGTCGGGAGACAGCCATTTCCCCGTAGTTTCCATGTGTTGAGTGACGGGATTATTGTGCGATGTGCCCTTGAAATCATAGGTCGACCTCACACTGTCGCTGCCGTTATAGCTTCCCCTGATGGTTCCTATGCCTTTGAGTTCAGGGCTATCACAGATGAGCTCCATCGAAAAATCATTGCCGCTCTGCGCAATATTTTGTGGCTTGCAACCAGCCTGATTTTTTTGCATCGCCGACGGATGATTCTGTTCTGCCATTTCTTTGCTGATGCAAACGGAGGTCTTCATTGCCCCGTCCTGCATCATTGGCATTTTGATACCCATCTTCTTCATTTGTTCCATTTGCGCTGGCGGCATTTTGGGCATGGCCTTGATGGCGTCTGATTGCATGCTCATTTCCCATAACCCAGGCTTCATTTTTCCTGCGGCATGGGCGCTGCCATTAAAAAGTGATCCTGACAGCACAGACAGCATAAGTATTTTGGTCATTTGAGACATGGCAATCTCCTTGATAAGAAAATGAAATTGATGGTGACTAAATATAGAACCAGAAGGGCGAAATGGAAAGGTTTTCCGCCCTTTTTGCCTATTTAATCTATTGTGCCACCCAGCCGCCATCCATATTCCATGCCACGCCGCGTATCTGATTTGCAGCATCACTACAAAAGAACACTGCCAATGCACCAAGTTGTTCCGGAGTGACAAATTCGCCCGACGGCTGTTTCTCGGCCAAAAGCAATTTTTTGGCAACTTCGTTGCTGACACCATCTTTCTCTGCACGTGCATCCACCTGTTTTTGTACCAGTGGCGTCAATACCCAGCCCGGACAAATGGCGTTGCACGTAATGCCGGTCTGCGCGGTTTCAAGCGCGGTCGATTTGGTAAAGCCAACCAAGCCATGTTTTGCAGCAACGTAAGCTGATTTTTGCGCTGAGGCAACCAGGCCATGCACCGAAGCGAGGTTAATAATTCGCCCCCAGTTTTTTGCTTTCATGCCTGGCAATGCCAGACGTGTCGTGTGGAAGGCGGAGCTCAAGTTGATGGCAATGATGGCATCCCATTTGTCAACCGGAAAATCTTCAATATTTGCCACGTGCTGTATGCCGGCATTGTTAACGAGGATGTCAATACCGCCAAATTGTTTGGATGCTTCCACCATCATCGCCGTGATTTGTTCTGGCTTACCCATATCTGCACCATGGTAGGCTGTGGTGACGCCGAATTCCTGCTCAACTGCGGCTCTTAGTGCGCTGATTTCATTGAGGTCGCCAAAGCCGTTGAATACAATATTGGCGCCCGCCGCCGCTAATGATCTGGCGATGCCTAAGCCAATTCCCGAGGTGGAGCCGGTGACCAGTGCGGTCTTGTCTTTGAGTGGGTGAGCTTGCATGATGACTCCTGTAAAATTGTTATTTATGTAAAGAAATTATGATTGATCAATTCTTCGATGATTTTAATCCCAACGAACAGTAAAATGTCAGACTATCCACCCTAGTAAAAATACTGGGGAATGTTGAATATCAGTTCGAAAGGTAGTAATGATGCAAGTCAAACGCAAGTCAGTGCA
Source organism: Undibacterium sp. (assembly GCA_030645915.1). Lineage (GTDB taxonomy): Bacteria > Pseudomonadota > Gammaproteobacteria > Burkholderiales > Burkholderiaceae_D > Undibacterium. Next base: position 120,621 of record JAUSNO010000010.1, on the reverse strand, counting down.
GTGTCTTTCTCCTGCTGGATTACATCGAATCTCTTACAAAGAGTGGGGCGATTTCGATAATCCCAATGTTCTGGTGTGCGTGCACGGCATTACTCGTGTTTCAGATGATTTTGACGTCTTGGCTCAAGCGCTATCTGATCATTATCGGGTGATTTGCCCCGATATAGTTGGGCGTGGCCAGTCTGATAGCCTGCCTAATCCTCAGTTTTATCAAGTTCCCCAGTATGTGAGTGATATGGTGACTTTGCTGGCGCGATTGGACGTGGAAACGGTTGATTGGTTTGGTACCTCCATGGGCGGTTTAATCGGCATGGGATTGGCATCAATGCCAAATAACCCCATCAGGAAGTTGATATTAAATGATGTAGGGCCATCCTTGAATTTAGAGGCGATTGCGCGTATTGGTGACTATATCGGTCAGGATGTACGTTTTGATACGTTCGACGAAGCTGCAGCGTATATACGTGAAGTGTCCATCTCGTTTGGGGCGCATACTGAGGCGCAATGGCATAAGTTGGCGGCCGACGTATTAAAGAAAAACCAGGATGGAAAGTGGATACGGCATTATGATTTGAACCTGTCCGTTCCTGTTAAGGCGATTACTCCGGAGCTGGCGGTGGCGGCACAAGCTATGCTTTGGAAAGCTTATGATGCCATTACATGCCAAACGCTGTTGGTGCGCGGTGGCGATTCCGATTTATTGAGCATATCAGCGGCGCAAGAAATGACGCAACGCGGGCCACATGCGCAATTGATTGAAATTGCAGGCGTGGGTCATGCCCCCACTTTTGTGCAGCCTGAGCAAATTGCCATCGCTAGAAATTTCTTGTTGAGCTAAGACTGCGCTGTAATCGAGCCAGCAGCCTGTCGGACTTAGGGTGTCGAAGCGAAAAATCGGCTGGGCGAGGGCAGATTTCATCGGCTTTTTGGTCAATATCTAGATATTGACCAAAAAGCCGGTGGCCGGCACTCCGGTGAAATATGCACCGTCCAGGTGATTTTGCAGCCGTCAACTCCTAAGTCCGATAGTCTGCTAGAGACATCATCTAATTTTATTTGGAACAAAATGAGCATTCAACGATTTCATGTCGGTCAACGTTTGTCAGAAACCGCAATTTTCAACAAGACTATTTACCTGGCTGGACAAATTCCGGATGATATTACTGCCGATATTGTTGGCCAAACTACAGAAGTGTTGGGCCATGTTGATCGATTGCTGGCGGAGGCGGGCAGTCATAAGTCTCGCATCCTTGCATGTCAGATTTTTCTGTCGGATATTCATCATATTTCAGGCATGAATCAGGCGTGGGATGCATGGGTGGCAAAGGGCAATTCTCCGCCACGCGCCACGGTGCAGGCTCAGCTGGCCAACCCGGCATGGTTGATTGAAATCGTGGTCATTGCGGCGCAAGAATAAATTATGGTATCCATATCAGCGGGTGTCTCGGAGTCTCCATTGCTGGAGGGGTTGACCGCGGCAGAGTCAGAGCGCGTAATGGTCGCGCTGGAATTCGTTACTCCTTTCTATATTAATCGTAACGTCGTCACAGAACAAAATGCACTGCAATTTGTTCTGGGCGTGGTATCAACCTTGGCAATGTTGAAATCGGATGTGGATACGCGTATTGCGGGTTTGTTATTTGAATTGCCCGAACTCAATCCACTCGCTGCAGAACAAATAGAGACGCGTTTTGGCCAGGAAATCGGAATCCTGGTCACGGGTATTCGTCGCCTGATGCGGTTACGCGAGGCAATGCTGACGCAGCATGATATCGGGCGCGGCAAGGACGAAGCAGAAAAAACAGCCAGTCAGATGGAGACCTTGCGCAAGATGGTGCTGGCCATGGCCACCGACATGCGTGTCGTATTGGTCAGGTTAGCCTCTCGTTTGACGACATTGCGCTATTTCGCCGATTGCAAGCGCGAAGATGGCGCCGCTCAGCAATACGCCAGTGAGACCATGGATCTGTATGCGCCACTTGCCAATCGACTTGGCGTGTGGCAGTTGAAGTGGGAGCTTGAAGATTTATCTTTCCGTTTTCTGGAGCCGGTTCAGTACAAGCGTATTGCCAAAATGCTGGAAGAAAAACGCATGGAGCGAGAAAGCTTCGTCGTCTCTGCGATCGCGCGACTCAAAGCCGAACTGACGGCGGTTGGTGTACAGGCGGACGTATCCGGTCGCCCTAAGCACATCTACAGTATCTGGAAAAAAATGAAAGGTAAAGATGTCAATTTTGATGACCTTTATGATGTTCGCGCATTTAGAGTTATTGTCGATGACATCAAGGATTGTTACACCGTACTGAGCATTTTGAACAATATCTGGACGTCGATCCCTGAAGAATTTGACGACTATATTTCACGGCCCAAACCTAACGGTTATAAGTCTTTGCATACTGTTGTGGTGGTAGAGGATGGTAGACCGCTAGAGGTGCAAATCCGCACGCGTGAAATGCATCAATTTTCTGAATATGGCGTCGCGGCACACTGGCGTTACAAGGAAGCCGGTGGGTCTAATTTTCTGGCACAAGAATATGACGAGAAGATTGCCTGGCTGAGACAATTGCTGGCATGGAAAACCGAAGTCGCTGATGTCGTTGTCGGTCAGGAAGAATTGCAACGTGAATGGGTCGAAAAGATCAAGGCGGCATCACTTGATGATCGAATCTATGTGTTGACGCCGCAGGCGAGGGTGATCGAATTACCTAGTGGTTCTACGCCGGTTGATTTTGCTTACCAGTTGCATACGGATGTGGGACATCGATGCCGTGGCGCACGTGTTGATAACGTGATGGTGCCGTTGAATACGCCGTTGAAAAATGGCCAAACAGTAGAAATTATCACACTCAAGAGCGGCTCCAGTCAGACCGGACCTTCACGCGATTGGTTAGGTGCAGATTATTCAGCCAGTTCGCGTACTCGTAGCAAAATTCGCGCGTGGTTTAATGTGATTGATCAGCAGGAAACACTCTCAAACGGTCGAGCACTAGTTGAGAGAACCCTGCAGCGTGAAGGGAAAACTGCCGTCAATTTAGAAGATTTGGCGCGTAAGCTGAGTTTTGCCAATGTCGATGATTTGTTTTTGTCGGTTGGTAAGGAAGAGTTTAGTTTGCGTCAGATTGAAAATGTCTTGCGTGATAACCCAGAACCTGTAGCGCCTGACGAGATCAGCATCACTAACAAGAGCCGTGCTTCCAGTGTCACGCAAGGCGCCAAATCAGGCGTGTTGGTGGTTGGGACGGATGGTTTGATGACGCAATTGGCGCGTTGCTGCAAGCCTGCGCCGCCAGATGAAATCGTCGGTTTCGTCACGCGTGGGAAGGGCGTATCGATTCATCGGTTGAATTGTAAAAATTTTGCCGAAATGCGCAACAAAGCCCCCGAACGTGTAATTCAAACCACTTGGGGTGAGCACGGCAAAGAGACCGTATATCCGGTGGATATTTTTGTATTGGCGCAAGACAGACAAGGATTGCTGCGTGATATTTCTGAAGTCTTTTCTCGCGAAAAAATTAATGTTATTGGAGTCAATACGCAAAGCGCCAAATCTCAGGCACGTATGTCATTTACTGCCGAGATTGGTGGTACAGCTCAATTGCAAAAAGCCTTGGCTGTCATACGAGAGGTAAATGGGGTACAGGAAGTTCGCAGGCAATAATTTCAAATTGAATCTGCAGCATCCATGCGGTCTGCAGCCTGTTTTGCTCGGCAAAGGCGCATGGATGTTGTGTTGCGTATTTTTATTTTAATGAAATAATGTGTGTCGATTCTTCACGCAGATCCATCCCTGAGGCTTCGGGTTGCAAGGTGATGTGATCAATTTTATGCTTGGTGAGTAGCATGATTTTGACGTTTTCCAGGATGCGCGGCCATGCGGATAGATCGTCGATTTCCAAATGGCCAATGAGTGCAGGATGGCCGGGCGACATTTCCCAAACGTGTAAATCGTGAACCGACTGTACGCCTTCCGTCGCTTCCAAATCATCACCAATTTGTAGATAATCGATATGGTGCGGTACACCTTCCATCAAAAAATGATAGGACGACGTAAGTACGCCTATCGTTGATTTTAGAATTAAAAGCGAAACAAAAATGGACAGGATGGGATCAATTTTCATCCATCCGGTGTAGTAAATCACGGCGCCAGAAATAATCGCAGCAACCGAGCCTAGCAAGTCTCCCATGACATGCACCAGCGCAGCTTTAGTGTTGAGGCTTTCTTTGTCATGCGACAAAACCCAGGCGACGATAATATTTATCGTCAAACCAATGCTGGCCACCATCATCACTGCAGCACCTTGAACGGATTCAGGATGTGATAGGCGTTGTATCGCTTCAAACACAATCCAGCCAACTACCGCTAACATGATTAGGCCATTGACAAATGCAGCTAGGGCTTCAGCTCGACCAAAACCAAAAGAATTTTTTGCCGTGGGAGGGCGTTTTGCGATCAATTGCGCGAGCAATGCCAAACCGAGGGCGGCGGCATCGGTGACCATGTGCCCAGCGTCAGAAATCAGCGCCAGTGAGTTAGATAAGAAGCCAAAGGCAACCTCCACGCCTGCAAAGCTGAGCGTAAGGCCAAGTGCCCAGGCAAGGATTTTTTGACTGCGATTTTCAAAAAAATGCACATGCACGGCATCGCCATGCCTGTGTTCGTGCAAATGAGTGCCTTTATCGAAATTGGATTTTTCTGTCATGACTTTGTTTCGGTTTAGCCGAGTTGATGTTGTTTAATATGACTAGCTACATTGAGAATTTCGATAGTGTAACTGCTTAATTAATTTACCATCACAAAGCCCCGTGCCATATGTGGCCTATTCGTAAAATTTGAGTTGGGAATTTTCTGTTGTAGCGAATACTCAATAAAAAATGCTGAAAAAACCTTTACGCTACGCTTGATATTTGCTATAGTTTCGGCTCTTCGGGCGGTTAGTTCAGCTGGTTAGAATACTTGGTCGACATCCAAGGGGTCGCAGATTCGAATTCTGCACCGCCCACCAGAATTTATAGTACTAAACAAAGCAATACTGAGTAAGAGCGAGAAAGGCATCATGGTTATGACACCGCGAACTACGAGCACAAGCATTTGTGAGCGACGCTAGTCGGTGTTATTTTTCGTCTGTTGGTATTGAAAATAAACGCGGCTAGTCCGCGTTTTTTTTCGTCTATTTTTTTAAAATTCAATGAACAACTTCCGGTAAGCCTTGCCGGCATGGAGACTAAAATGATTTCAGTTCGACTTCCAGATGGATCGCAGCGTCAATTTGATTCTGCCGTTACTGTGGCAGGTGTGGCGTCGAGTATCGGTGCCGGCTTGGCTAAGGCTGCACTGGCAGGTAAGGTCAATGGCAAATTAGTTGATACTTCGTACTTAATCGAGTCTGATGTGGATTTGTCCATCATCACCGATAAAGACGTTGATGGCCTCGAAGTCATTCGTCACTCGACTGCGCACTTGTTGGCGTATGCAGTAAAAGAATTATTCCCGGAGGCGCAAGTGACTATCGGCCCGGTGATTGAAAACGGCTTTTTCTATGATTTTTCATATAAGCGCCCATTTACCCCAGACGATCTGGTGGTAATTGAAAAAAAAATGACCGAGCTGGCTAAGAAGGATGAGCTGATTACTCGCAAAGTTTTACCGCGTGATGAGGCTGTTGCCTACTTTAAATCAATCGGTGAGGCATATAAGGCTGAGATCATAGAGTCAATTCCCGCTGATCAGGATGTCTCCTTATACACTGAGGGTGCATTCACTGATTTGTGCCGTGGTCCGCACGTGCCATCGACTGGCAAGTTGAAAGTTTTTAAATTGATGAAATTGGCCGGCGCTTACTGGCGAGGAGACTCAAAAAACGAAATGCTGCAACGTATTTATGGTACGGCGTTTGCAAAAAAAGAAGATCAGGAAACGTACTTGCATATGTTGGAAGAAGCTGAGAAGCGAGATCACCGCAAACTCGGTAAGGCACTGGATCTATTCCATTTTCAAGACGAAGCGCCGGGTCTGGTTTTTTGGCATCCTAAAGGTTGGACGATTTGGCAGCAAATTGAACAATATATGCGACGGGTTTATCAGGATTGCGGTTATCAGGAAGTTAAGGCTCCGCAAATTTTGGACCGCACCTTGTGGGAGAAGACAGGGCATTGGGAAAACTATCGTGAAAACATGTTCAGCACTGAATCGGAAAATCGCAATTATGCGTTGAAGCCGATGAACTGTCCTGGGCACGTCCAGATTTTTAATGCCAATATGCGCAGCTATCGCGAATTACCTTTGCGCTATGGTGAATTTGGTCAGTGCCATCGCAATGAGCCGTCAGGTGCTTTGCACGGCATTATGCGCGTACGTGGATTTACTCAGGATGATGGACATATTTTTTGTACTGAGGAGCAGATTCAAGGAGAGGTCGCTGCATTTCACTCTCAGGCGATGAAGGTATATGCTGATTTTGGATTCGAAAATATTGCAATTAAGGTTGCGTTGCGACCAGATAACCGTATCGGTTCTGACGACACTTGGGATAGGGCTGAAGAAACTTTACGCTCGGCTCTACGTGAGTGTGGAATGGCGTGGGACGAGTTGCCAGGCGAAGGGGCTTTTTATGGTCCGAAGATTGAGTATCATCTTAAAGACAGCTTGGGACGTCCATGGCAGGTGGGAACCATGCAGGTAGATTTCTCGATGCCCGGTCGTCTTTCTGCTGAATACGTCTCTGACGATAATTCACGTAAAGTGCCCGTTATGTTACACCGGGCGATCGTCGGTTCCATGGAGCGGTTTATCGGCATTTTGATAGAAAATCACGCTGGTGCATTGCCATTATGGCTTGCTCCGGTACAGATTGTCGTGCTCAATATCTCAGAATCACAAGCAGATTATGTTAAGTCAGTAGCGGAAAACCTGAAGAAACAAGGGTTTAGGGTGCATACAGATTTGCGTAATGAGAAAATAACCTATAAAATACGCGAGCATTCTATGCAAAAGTTACCTTATATCGTTGTTGTTGGCGATAAGGAGCGGGATGCAAACACTGTGGCTGTGCGTACGCGTGGTAATCTGGACTTGGGTGTAATGACTCAAGAAGCTTTGTTGGAACGTCTCGTTAATGACGTGGCAAACAAAGTATAACCAGATAAGTCAGAGCGAAAGAGCATGGCCAATTTATTTATTTTTCGAAGGAAACTACAATAGCTACCGACAAGTCACATCGCATCAACGGTGAAATTACAGCGCTAGAAGTGCGCTTATCCGGCGTTGAAAATGAGCCTTTGGGCATCGTTAAACTGAGTGAAGCTCTTCGTTTATCGGAAGAAGCTAACGTCGATTTGGTGGAAATCGCACCGACTGCGCAACCGCCAGTTTGCCGTTTGATGGATTATGGCAAGTTTAAGTACCAAGAGCAGAAAAAAGCTCACGAAGCCAAGTTGAAGCAAAAAGTAATTTTGGTCAAGGAAGTTAAATTCCGTCCCGGTACTGATGATGGCGATTACAACATTAAGTTGCGTAATCTGACTAAGTTTTTGGATGATGGTGATAAGACTAAAATCACATTGCGTTTCCGCGGTCGTGAAATGGCGCATCAGGAAATTGGTATGCGTATGCTGGAGCGCTTGAAACTTGATCTTGAGCCGTATGGCCAAGTCGAACAGTTTCCTAAGATGGAAGGTAGACAGATGGTTATGATTTTGTCACCTAAGAAGAAAAAGTAATTTTATTAAATTCAAATTTTATTTTGAATGAGAAATTTGCAAATGGCCTTGCTTTTTATGGAAGGTTTTTTTGTAAAAGGGTAGTGAACTCGATTTCACTCCCTAACTAAGTGAGAAGTAGGCATCCAAGTGCATCGTTATTGTTGCCACCTACCATCATATAAAATTGGAGCTGTCGTAAAGACAGATGTGCTATGCCAAAAATGAAAACAAAGAGCTCTGCTAAAAAGCGCTTTCGTGTACGTCCAGGTGGAACGATCAAATGTGGTCACGCTTTCAAGCGTCACATTTTGACAAAAAAGACCACTAAGAATAAACGCCAATTGCGCGGTATCACGAACGTTAATGCTCATGACACAGTATCAGTCATGCGTATGATGCCAAACGCTTAACCTCATACTCATCTATTAAGGAGTTACTATGCCTAGAGTAAAACGTGGGGTTACAGCTCGTGCCCGTCATAAAAAAGTTCTCGATTTAGCCAAAGGCTATCGCGGTCGTCGTAGCAAGGTATATCGTATTGCTAAGCAAGCAGTTATGCGTGCTGGTCAATATGCATATCGTGATCGTCGCAACAAAAAACGTGTATTCCGCGCTTTGTGGATTACTCGTATCAATGCAGCGTCGCGTCAGCATGGAATGACATACAGCGTGTTCATGAATGGCCTGAAAAAAGCTTGTATCGAACTTGATCGTAAGGTCTTGGCTGATATGGCTGTAATGGATAAGCCAGCATTTACTGCTATTGTTAATCAAGTTAAAGCGACATTGGCTGCTTGAGTATGTAGATAAGTGCAGATTCGCTACCTGCGAATTTGTATGATAAGCGGGGCAGAGGTTGATTCCTGTGCCCCGTTTTGTTTTGAGTATTATATTTTTGTTTTTCGCAATCAGTTACCTTATCCGCTACCCTTAGTTGGGAAAAATCGCATGAATCCCTTAGATCATCTTGTAACTCAAGCCCGAACAGACTTTTCCGCGGCACAAGACGCCGCTGCTTTAGAAAATGCCAAAGCACTTTACCTTGGAAAAACAGGGCAAATTACCGAACAAATGAAGGGCTTAGGTAAGCTGACGCCAGAAGACCGTAAGGCGCAGGGTGCCATCATTAACGTCGTTAAAGAGCAGATTGAAAGTGCACTTACCGAGCGCCGCGATGCTTTGGCAAATGCACAAATGCAAACTCGACTTAATGCTGAAGCCATAGACGTTACTTTGCCTGGACGTGGTCGTGGAATTGGGGGCATTCATCCCGTTATGCGGACTTGGCAGCGAGTAGAGGAAATTTTTCGCTCTATCGGTTTTGAGGTGGCCGATGGACCAGAAATCGAAAATGACTGGACTAATTTCACTGCATTGAATAGCCCGGAAAATCATCCTGCACGTTCGATGCAGGATACTTTTTATATTGAGGGGAACGATAGCACTGGTAAGCCATTGTTGTTGCGGACCCATACAAGCCCGATGCAAGTACGGTATGCACGTATGCATCAACCTCCTATTAAGGTGATTGCTCCAGGGCGTACTTATCGGGTTGACAGCGATGCGACTCATTCCCCGATGTTTCACCAGGTTGAAGGACTGTGGATTGATGAAAATATCAGCTTTGCTGATTTGAAAGGCGTCTATCTCAATTTCGTCAAAGCCTTTTTTGAAACAGATGACTTGCAGGTGCGTTTTCGCCCGTCTTATTTTCCTTTTACTGAACCTTCTGCCGAAATCGATATTGCGTTTGGAAGTGGCCCGCTAAAGGGGCGCTGGTTAGAGGTTTCAGGCTCTGGGCAGGTACATCCTTCCGTGATTCGCAACATGGGGCTGGATCCGGAAAAATATATAGGATTTGCTTTTGGTTCAGGCTTAGAACGCCTTGCTATGTTGCGTTACGGAATTAACGATTTACGTCTGTTCTATGAAGGTGATTTACGTTTTCTCAAACAATTTAATTGATGTCATTTAACTAGACCAAAAATAATTTCAAGGTAAGTTTTTACTTACTTATTTAACGATTACCTCGTACCTAAAGTACATACTCACGGCTGAATTATGCAATTTTCTGAAAACTGGTTACGCACCATGGTTGATCCGAAGATGACTTCGGATGAATTAGCACATTTGTTGACTATGTCGGGATTAGAAGTGGAGGAGGTGGAAGAAGTTGCTCCTCCATTTAATAATGTGGTGGTCTCTGAAATTCTTGAGATCGTCAAACACCCAGATGCTGATCGACTCAATATCTGTCAGGTGAATGTAGGCACAGGTACGTTGTTGAATATTGTGTGTGGTGCACCGAATGTTCGTGTTGGCATGAAAGTGCCTTGTGCAATGCCTGGCGCTATATTGCCGCCAGGTGCAGATGGTAAGCCATTCGAAATTAAGGTGGGGAAATTGCGTGGCATAGAGTCGCAAGGTATGTTGTGCTCTGCGCGAGAACTGAAATTATCGGATGAACATGGAGGTTTGTTGGATCTCCCGGTTGATGCTCAGGTTGGGCAAAATTTCCGCGATTATTATCAATTAAATGATCTTAAATTTACCATTAAGTTGACTCCTAATAAAGCCGACTGTCTTTCTGTGCTTGGTGTTGCGAGAGAAGTTTCTGCATTGACCGGAACCGCACTGATTTTGCCGGAATTACACATTACAACCGTTACATTACAAGATAAGCTGCCAGTCAAAGTTTCTGCACCAGATTTGTGTGGTCGTTTTACCGGACGAATTATTCGTGGTGTGAATGCGAAAGCCCTGACGCCAGAATGGATGAAACAACGGTTGGAACGTAGCGGTCAGCGGCCGATTTCTGCACTGGTTGATATTTCAAATTACGTTATGCTTGAGATGGGGCGTCCGAGCCACGTGTTTGATCTTGATAAGATCCATGGAGGTTTGCATGTGCGATGGGGCAGGAATGGCGAGTCGTTGAAATTACTCAACGGTACTACTGTTACCGTGGATGAGTGGGTTGGTGTTATCTCGGATGATAAAGAAATCGAATCCTTGGCTGGCATCATGGGCGGAGACGCTACTGCAGTCACGCTTGACACTGAAAATATTTATCTGGAAGCGGCTTTCTGGTGGCCACAAGCGATACAAGGAAGAGCACGCAAATTTAATTTTTCAACCGATGCAGCGCATCGTTTTGAACGAGGCGTCGACTATGCAACAACAGTTGAGCATATTGAGCGAATCACCACCTTGATCGTTGAGATTTGCGGCGGATCTACTCAAGTCAAAGTTGGCCCGGTCGATGATCACATCGTTAATCTCCCGAAGCGTAGCCCAGTGAAAATGAGAACTGCCCGAGCAGTCAAGGTCATTGGTGTGATGCTGTCTGATGAGCAAATTGCCGATATTTTTACACGTTTGGGGCTTACTTTTGATCATGAGCCAGGTTTGTTTTTTGTGACACCTCCTTCCTATCGTTTCGATATAGAGATTGAAGAAGATCTTATCGAGGAAGTGGTGCGTGTTTATGGTTTTGAAAATATTCCAGCATTGCCGCCTATTGCAGCGAACGCCATGCGAATCACACCTGAAAGCCAGCGGTCCTTGTTTACTCTTCGCCGACAAGTTGCCGATCTCGATTATCAAGAGGTTGTGAATTACAGTTTTGTGGACGAAGCATGGGAAAAGGATTTTTCTGATAACGATGCGCCAATTAAATTGCAAAATCCCATCGCAAGTCAGATGAGTGTGATGAGATCAAGTTTGCTTGGAAGTTTGGTAGCAAATACGCGTTATAACCTAAATCGAAAAATAGGACGTGTCCGAATATTTGAAATTGCTGCGGTATACTTACGAAACGCTCATACGTTAGATGGTCCTTTGAGTATCGCGGGATATGATCAGCCTAAGCGGCTCGCCAGTTTGGCATATGGACCTGTTGCGGATGAACAATGGGGGCAGGTTACAAGGAACGTTGATTTTTTCGATCTTAAAGCTGATCTGGAGGCATTATTTGCACCGCAGCTTTTACGTTTTGTTAAAGCAAATCACCCTGCATTACACCCGGGACGTTCAGCACAAATTGAATGTGATAATCAAATTATTGGTGTGATTGGAGAGCTACATCCCAGATTGCAACAGAAATATGATATGCCCTTCGCACCGGTTTTATTTGAAGTAAATGTCGCCAACTTGCAGTCACGTATTTTGCCAATGTATCAAGAGATATCGAAGTTTCAGGCGGTTATTCGTGATATTGCATTTGTTGTCAAACACTCGGTTTCTGTGCAAGATTTACTTGATACTTTTCATGATGCTGCGAGAAAAAATGAGGCATGTAAAATTGTGCAAGCCATTGTTTTGTTTGATGAATATCGTGGAAAAGGGTTGGAGTCTGACGAAAAAAGTCTTGCTTTTCGCTTTAGCTTGCAAGATACTCTTAGCACGCTTCAGGATGAAAAAGTGGATGCCGCAACGACCATTCTCGTTGATGCAGTGATGGTTGGTTTTGGTGCAAGGCTGCGTTGAGTCCTTATAATGATTGGTGTAAAAACCAATCAGATAAGTGAATTTCATCATATAAAATAATAACAAGTAGGGTCTAGATAATGAATGACGTGACTACCGCTGAACTTCAATCGGTTCTTGATGCAGATTTGAACCGTGCGATGCGTGAAGCTAAAGCGCGTTCACAAGCAGAAAAAGAATTGCCAACACTTACGAAGGCGGAGTTAGCTGAACTGTTGTTTGAACAAGTAGGCTTGAACAAGCGCGAGGCTAAGGATATGGTTGAAACCTTCTTTGGTGAAATTCGTGATGCTCTCGAAAGAGGCGAGGCAGTAAAGTTGTCTGGCTTCGGTAATTTTCAATTACGCGACAAGCCACAGCGTCCTGGTCGCAATCCAAAAACCGGTGAAGAAATTCCTATTACCGCGCGTCGCGTCGTTACTTTTCATGCCAGTCAAAAATTAAAAGGTATGGTTGACGATCTGAATAGTCAACCTCTCGCCCACGCAGCCTGAATTCCTTTATGAGCGAACTCAAAATGGAAGCATTTGTATTGCCGCCGATCCCGGCGAAACGATATTTTACTATTGGAGAGGTCGGTGATTTATGTGGTGTTAAACCACATGTATTGCGTTATTGGGAACAAGAATTTACTCAATTAAAACCGGTTAAACGACGCGGTAATCGCCGATATTATCAGCATCATGAAGTCCTACTAATTCGTCGTATTCGAGAATTATTGTATTTGCAGGGCTTTACAATTAATGGAGCCAGAAATAAATTGAGTGCGCCCGGTAGCATCTCTGATGGGCAAGATGACATGAAAAAATTACCCTTAAATTTGTTTGAGATTAAAGAAGAGTTATCTTCTATTCTTTATTTACTTATGCCAAATTTAAAATAAAATTTCTTGAAATTCATACAAAATATTTTTAATTATTTAAAAAAATATTATTTTAGCCAACGCTATATTTTTTCGAAATTATTTTCATATTAAGAAAATTTTAAACTAGGCGGGGCTAGCTAGCGAAAATTTCACATCGTAATTTGGATCTCGTCCATATTAATGGTTAGGTTTTGGATTTTATTTCAACGATTTGTTCGTGACATAAACACAAGACGTTCAAAAAGATGAACGTCTTGTTCATTTTTTAGCAATGCGCCGTGCAATGGAGGAACAGTCATTTTGTTATCTTTGCTACGCAATACATCCGCCGGAATGTCTTCTGCCAAAAGTAACTTTAACCAGTCAATTAATTCTGAAGTTGAAGGTTTTTTCTTTAAGCCTGCAACTTCGCGAACTTCGTAAAAAGTTTGTAATGCTTGTGCGAGCAAATCATTTTTTAATTTTGGGAAGTGGACATCGACAATTTTTTTCATCGTGTCTTTATCTGGAAATTTTATGTAATGAAAGAAACAGCGACGTAAGAATGCATCCGGCAATTCTTTTTCATTATTCGATGTGATGATGACGAGTGGCCTGTGTTTGGCACATACCATCTCTCTGGTTTCATAAACATAAAATTCCATCCGATCGAGCTCACGTAGTAAGTCGTTAGGAAATTCTATGTCTGCTTTGTCGATCTCATCAATGAGTAAAACGACAGGCTCGTCAGCAGTAAATGCCTGCCATAAAACTCCTTTGACAATATAATTATGTATGTCTCTGACGCGCTCATCGCCTAATTGAGAATCCCTTAACCGGGACACTGCATCATATTCATATAATCCTTGTTGGGCTTTAGTCGTGGATTTAATATGCCATTGCAATAAGGGCATGTTCAGAGCCGCTGCTACTTCCTCTGCCAGCATAGTTTTACCGGTTCCAGGCTCACCTTTGATAAGCAAAGGGCGCTGTAGAGTGAGGGCTGCATTGACCGCTAATTTCAAATCATCAGTTGCGACATAATTTTGCGCACCGTCAAATCGGGTAGTTTGTTTCATAGCTTGTTGTCGTGTATTTGAGTTCAATGGATCTATCGAGAAATTTTGAGGCTTTGTCGTTTAGTATAAGCGAGAAAATTGATTTTTGCGAACGTCTGTTCTATTTCAAAATCACGCAATCGAATATTAAAAAATACAAAAATGCTGCAGTGAAATCATAAATGGTGCAATTTTTGCGCAAATTTGATCGTAATCAGCTAGAATGCTGACTTACATCAAACCGTTAATTAGATAATTCTATCTCTGCTAATATGAAAAAAATGTTTGCTATTGTTTGCCTCATGAGCACCATACAGGTTGCTGTTGCGGCAGATGTGATCGGTAATGCGAAGGCTGCTGAAAATAAGGTTGCTATGTGCATTGGTTGCCATGCTATCCCAGGATATAAAGCGGTTTTTCCTGAAGTTTATCAAGTTCCAATGATCGGTGGTCAATCTGCTGGTTATATTGATAGCGCTTTGAAGGCATATCGTAAAGGTGATCGTAAACATCCATCGATGCGTGGTATTGCCGCTAGTTTGTCTGATCAAGATATTGCCGATTTGGCTGCTTATTACTCACAACAAAAATAAAAACAGGAGCAGATAATGAAAAAATATATACTTTTGCTTACTATACTTTCACTCTCTTCATTTGCTGCTATTGCGGCAGGAAATATAGAAGCTGGGAAGCTTGCAGCAGAGAAGTTTAATTGCGCTTCGTGTCATGGTGCAAATTATAGTATTCCAATCGACCCAAGTTATCCAAAGCTTGCTGGCCAACATAAAGACTATCTCGCGCAAGCCCTGAAAGCCTATCAGCGTGGTGCAGATGGTGCTTATGGTCGTGGCAATGCAATTATGGGAGCTCAGGCTAAGGCTTTGTCCAATATTGACATTCAAAATATTGCAGCTTACTTAAACAGTTTGCCCGGCAGTCTGATTTTACAAAAATAATTATTTAATTTATAAATAAAAAAAGCCACGAATTTCGTGGCTTTTTTTATAGTGATTGAATCTAACGGCTGATGCGTTTGCGTAAAGCTTCTATGTAGGCATCTCCGTCTGGTGGTAATCCGCTACGTTGTGAATGCCAAATCATTTCGCCTAAACATTCCATGATTTCGTGATGAGCCTCATGCTGTGAATTAAATTTAGTTGTTAGGACATCGAATGCGGCACGCACTCCCCTCGGTTGGTCAACAGCAATTTGTTCTGAAATGGATAGGTGCATTGAAAGATGAAGAAAGGGGTTGCTGTTCCCTTTCTCAACACTGTAATCGGCAGATAATGCAGTATCTAGATCGCGCAATACTATATCGTATTCTTCATGCTGGTTAATCCAATCGGAGGCAATTGCTTCTAATGGAGTAAGGATTTCACCGGCTTGACGTTTTCTGAATGCCTCGCAAAAAAAACGACGGACATCTTGTTGGCTAGGTGTAAACATATTGATTAAAAAGACTGAATATATTGTATTTTACTGGCAATCGATATGCCATGCTCTGTAGGATTTTTAATTTCAGCTATTATCCAATGACTCAAATTACATAAAAAGGAAAATCATGCTATCGCAAGAAAATCTCGTGACTTTATTTACCGGTGCACGTACACATAATGAATGGCATAACAAACCAGTGACAAATGCACAATTGCAACAAATTTACGACTTAATGAAGTGGGGTGCCACTTCTGCTAATTGTTCACCTGCACGTCTCGTGTTTGTTAGATCGGAAGGGGAGAAAACCAAACTGCTGACATGTATGGCGCCCGGCAACCAAGACAAGACGAGGACGGCACCTGTGACTGCGATTATTGGCATGGACATGGCATTTTACGAAAAATTGCCACAATTGTTTCCACATGCGGATGCACGTTCATGGTTTGCTGGTAACCAAGCATTAATAGATGCCACCGCGTTTCGTAACTCTTCATTGCAAGGCGCTTATCTGATGCTGGCGGCACGGGCGATTGGACTAGATTGTGGCCCAATGTCCGGGTTTGATGCAGATAAAGTGAATGCTACCTTCTTCGCCGGAACTGAAGTAAAAGTGAATTTTATCTGTAATCTTGGCTATGGCGTTTCGGAAAAACTTTTCCCGCGCTCGCCTCGCTTGACATTTGATGAGGCCTGTAAAATTGTTTGATAAGTAATCGTGACTCATCGGGCATAATTGCGGATCACTTTCGACACGTTAGCGCCCCTATACGGTTTTTGGTAAGGGCGTTTTTTGTTTGAATTCGCATAAATCGGCGATCATGCAGTTCCAGCATTTAGGTGTGCGTGCCATGCAGGTGTAACGGCCATGCAGTATCAGCCAGTGATGTGCATCCATTCTAAATTCTGTGGGCGTAAATTTTAGTAATTTTTCCTCAACAGCTTCAACGGTTTTTCCTGGTGCGAGACCGGTACGGTTGGATACACGGAAGATATGGGTGTCTACCGCAATAGTAGGCTCTCCGAATGCGGTATTGAGCACGACATTGGCAGTCTTCCGGCCAACTCCTGGCAAAGCTTCTAGCGCTTCGCGTGAGCGCGGTACTGTGCTTTGGTGATTATTTATAAGAATGCTGCAGGTTTTGATGATGTTCTTGGCCTTGGTTCGGAATAGGCCTATGGTTTGTATGTATGGTATTAAGCCATCCACTCCAAGTGCATAGATGGTCTCAGGTGTATTGGCGATGGGGTAAAGTTTTTTTGTTGCCTTGTTCACAGATACATCCGTTGCCTGTGCAGAAAGCAAAACTGAAATAAGTAATTCAAACGGTGTGGTGTATTCTAATTCAGTAGTTGGATGCGGATTTTGTGATCGGAACCGACTGAATATGGCATATCTTTTTGCTGCGTTCATGGATATCGTATTTTTGAGTAAGAATTAAGGTTGGGTATTTTTTTCTTTTGATTTTTTGAGCCGAATGCGTTCTATCGCAGCAGAAATGGTAGTTTTTTTTCGTTCTTTTTCTTTAATTTCTTCATCAGTCAATGCAATTTCTTCTGATACCGTAAGAAATTTCGCAGCTGCCTTGACGAGTAGCCTATCTTCGGTTTCAGATTGTTCACGTAATAATCTTTTTTTACGCAAGTCAAAATGGCGACGCGCCTGATCCGCTTCATTTTGTGACCATGCGTCCCAACCGGTATTGACGGTCACTTCGACCATGCTGATGCAATCTACGGGACAGGGTGCGACACATAAATCACAGCCGGTGCATAGATGCGATATAACTGTGTGCATCTGTTTGGCAGCACCAATGATGGCATCAACCGGGCATGCTTGAATACATAAGGTGCAGCCAATGCAGTGTGCCTCTTCAATGACTGCGACCGGCCGTCGTCGTTCTAGCCCGTGACCAATGTTTAGAGGAACTGATGGTCTGTCCAGCAATATAGCAAGTCTGTTGATGCCTTTCTGTCCTCCCGGGGGGCATTGATTGAAGTTTGCACCTTCGGCAATTGCTTCTGCATATTGGCGACATGTAGGATAACCACACTTTGTGCACTGGGTTTGCGGCAGGATGTTTTCTATTTGATCAGCTATTTTTTGAGACACAGGTATTTCGTTTCAATTCGACATTAATGATAGTGACTATTATCCCTCTTAATGCAAATCGCTTCAAAACGAATGGCATTGTTTTTATAATTTGATTTGGCTTGATTCCAGAATCGCTAAAATTTAGCGATGATCAGAAAAACAGTTCCTATTATTTATCCGTTTGACTTGCAGTTTGTGCGTCGATTTCCTGGCGTTGAGTTTCTGCTGCTTTTTCCAATGACTTCCCCACGTCTTTTGCGTTTTGTAATTGTCGCCGTTGTGATTCAATGATTTTTACAGGCGATGGATCGTCGGATTTTCCACATGCTGATAGAAGACCAATAACGATAATGCAAAGTGAAATTCGCATACGATATCTCCCGTTTCGATTATTTGAAAGGTAATCATATTAATATATGTGAGAAATATACCATGCATAAAAAAACCGCCAATACAAAGGCGGCTTTCTTTAGCAATGTTGCATGATCAAGAGTGTTCTTTAATGAATGCGCCAACTTTTGGACAAATTATTTCGCGCCAGCGACGGCCTGAAAATATACCGTAATGACCGCATCCAGGCGCAACAAAATCTTGTTTCATGTTGGACGGAATGCCGCTACACAAATCGTGAGCTGCCTGAGTTTGTCCTGGTCCAGATATATCGTCGAGTTCACCTTCGACGGTAAATAATGCAACTGTTTTAATGTCATGCGGACGCACCAAATGACCATCAACTTCCCACGTTCCTGCTGGTAGGCGGAATTCCTGAAACACTGTCTTAATTGTGTCAAGATAATATTCGCAGGGCATATCTAGGACTGCATTGTACTCATCGTAGAACTTACGATGCTGTTCTGCAGATTCGTCATCACCTTTAACCAGATGTTGATAAAAATCCCAATGACTTTGCGCATGGTGATCGGGATTCATCGCCACAAAACCTGTGTGTTGAAGAAAGCCTGGATACACTTTACGACCATATCCAGGATAATTTGCTGGTACGTTGTAAATCACGGTGTTCTCGAACCATGAGAATTTTTTCTCTGTGGCCAGATTGTTTACTTGAGTAGGTGATTTGCGCGGATCAATAGGGCCGCCCATCATCGTCATTGATTTTGGAAGTTTTGGGTCGTTAGCACTGGCCATCAATGAGATGGCTGCCAGCACAGGAACGGTAGGTTGACAGACCGCGATGACATGAACATCTGGGCCGAGCAAGCGGATGAACTCCTGCACATAAAAAATGTAGTCGTTTAAATGAAACGCACCTTCAGAAAGTGGCACCAAACGAGCATCAATCCAGTCAGTAATGTAGACATCGTGTTCCGGCAGTAAACTACGCACAGTGTCACGCAAAAGAGTCGCATGATGACCGGATAACGGCGCAACCAGCAAAACTTTAGGCTGCTTTAGTTTAGTTAATTCTTTGTCCGACAAATCTTTTTTGAAATGCACCAATTTACAAAAAGGTTTGATAAGCGCATTGCCTTGTAATATGTTGACTGACTGCTTTGCAATTTCAGTTGAGGTAATCTCAAACTCAGGCTTTTCGTAATTTTTGCCAAGACGGAACAATAATTCGTACCCAGCAGAAATGCGTTGTGCATAGGGCGTGTGCGCCAGAGGCGAGACTGGACTCGCAAACATTTTTGATGTTGCTTCTGCCCATTGAGTTAATGGGGTGAGGAAAGCGCGATTTAGTTCATGAAATTGATAAAGCATGATCAAGTCTTTCCGGAAAATATTTAAACCGAGCAATAGAATAATTCTCGCTTGTTGCAATGCATCATAAACCACTTTTGATTAATTGTGGCACGACTGTGCGATTGCACGCTTCCACATTGTAAATAAGCGTTAAATCCTTACTTTTATGTAATGAAAAATATTTTTTTGATAAATAAAAAAAGGCATCACAAGAGTTGTGATGCCTTTTTTGTATTTCGTCATTCCGTAAATTAATCGAATACCGGTGTTTCTACGCCTAAAATCTTATGCAGTTTTGGTGACGTAGTTGTGTATTGCATATGGATTTTTTTATCCGGGAAAATATACGGTGCAGCGCCAAAAGCCGCCAGAGCCGCCTCATGGAATCCTGACAGAATGAGTTTTTTCTTACCAGGGTAGGTATTAATATCTCCTACTGCAAAAATACCTGGAATATTAGTTTCAAACTTCTCAGTGTTAACTACTTTGAGTTGTTTGCGTTCGATATCCAGACCCCATTCCGCAATCGGTCCCAGTTTTGGCGAGAGACCAAAAAATACCAATAAGGTATCCAATGGCAAACGACGAGTGACTCCGTCGGCACCAGTCACTTTTATTTCCGATAATTTATCTTCTTTGGTCTCAATTCCCGTGACTTGACCAATGATAAATTGCATTTCGTAGTTGTCGCACATTTCTTTCATCTTTGCGACTGACGAAGGAGCTGCACGAAAATCTTCTCGACGATGCAAGACAACGACTGATTCTGCTTTACCTGCCAGCGCCAATGCCCAGTCCAATGCAGAATCACCGCCGCCACAGATGACTAGATTCTTGCCTTCAAATTGACTCGGATCTTTTACTCGGTAAAACAATTGCGAACCTTCAAATGCTTCTATTCCTTCAACCTTCAACGTGCGTGGCTGGAACGAGCCAACACCGGCAGCGATGAAAATAGTTTTGGTGATGAAGCGGGTGCCTATGGATGTTTCCAAATCAAAGCGACCGTCTTCACGACGTTGTACCAGTGTCACTTCCTGATTCAAGTGAAAGGTTGGTTCAAACGGTTCTATCTGTTTAAGCAAATTGTCAGTCAATTCTTGACCAGTGCATACAGGTACCGCAGGGATATCATAAATAGGTTTATCAGGATAAAGTTCTACGCATTGACCACCAACTACAGGCAGAGAGTCGATGACATGTGCCTTGATTTCCAAAAGGCCAAGCTCAAATACCTGAAACAGGCCTACCGGCCCAGCACCAACGATAACCGCATCGGCTTCAATAACTTGCGATGGGTTTATTTGTTTGTTTTCCATACGACTTCGTGTTTCCTGATAAAAATGCGAGGGCAATTAATATTTTTGGTTTCGGTTTTAATTAACGCACCAAGTGTTGCAATTTGTCTTTGACATCTTTCCAGTCATCAGCATCCGGTAGCGGGGTCGTGGTTTTGGTGATGGATGGCCAGTTGCGCGTCAATTCAACATTGATCTTGATGAATTGCTGTTGATCAGCAGGCACATCTTCCTCCGCATAAATTGCATTGACCGGGCATTCGGCTACGCATACAGCGCAATCAATGCATTCATCGGGATCAATTACCAAGAAATTTGGGCCTGCGCGAAAGCAGTCCACCGGGCATACATCCACGCAATCGGTATAGCGGCAACGGATGCAGGATTCGGTCACAACGTGGGTCATAACAGTCCTATCTTCAAGAATTCGGGGTGTTCGGCACAGTTATAAATACGCCTATAACTGCAAAGCCTTGTATTTTAAGGTAATTTGACGTAACTCACAAATTAGACTTAGATAAATTACGAATAAGCAAATGCGATGGATTTGGCAGAGCATATTCAACACATAAATAAAATACGAGGTGTAATTTAACCGATTTCTCACAATAGGCATTTGATGTACATCGAATTTACGTGCTTAGATTGAAAGTTATTCGATTTTTCTATGGATAGAATTCAAGCTATTGTGGCTCATTACGCTCTATTATTTGCCTTTGCATCGTCTGTTTACGTTCATCATTGTTAAAAATAAAAACATGAATTCAAAATCTCTTGTCATGATCGCTGCGTTTGGATGTTTGCTTATTTTCCTGCCAGGGTATGTGTTTGCTGCCGACTTGAATGGCGTGCAACTTTCCGTTGCATGGTCAATTCCTTTTATTGGTTTGTTATTGAGTATCGCAATCATGCCTATGATGATGCCAAGGCTATGGCATCATCATTTCGGCAAAATCGCTTTCGGCTGGAGTATGTTTTTTTTGTTGCCTTGTGCGGCGCAGTTTGGCGTTGCTCAGGCCTTGACAAGTACAGCGCATACCTTATTTGCTGAATATATTCCGTTCATTATTCTCTTGTCGACTTTATTTGTGGTTGCAGGCGGGATTTGTGTGCGTGGCAATTTGCATGGTTCTCCGGAATTAAATACCGGGCTATTAGCGCTGGGAACATTTTTGGCCAGTGTGATGGGGACAACCGGCGCAGCGATGTTGTTGGTTCGTCCACTGATTCGCGCTAACGATAATCGTCAGCATGTAAAACATGTCATGGTATTTTTCATTTTTCTGGTGGCAAACGCCGGTGGCGCATTGACGCCATTGGGTGATCCCCCTTTGTTTCTTGGCTTCTTGCAGGGTGTAGATTTTTTATGGACGCTGAAAAATCTCTATGGCCAGACATTGTTTCTTTGCGCAAGTTTATTGCTGATGTTCTATTTGCTGGACCGATTTTATTTTCATCGCCGTGAAGAGCAACGTCCAGCAAGACTTGATCCTACGCCTGATTCTGCGGTCAAAATTGAAGGGAGAATTAATTTTATCCTTTTGCTCGGGGTGATATTGTTGGTATTGATGAGCGGTCTGTGGAAGCCTGGCATCAAGTTTGTATTTCTGGGAATGGAGCAGGAGTTGCAAAACGTTTTGCGTGATATCGGATTGCTTGCTTTGTTGATGTTGTCGCTCAAAATTACTCCCGCGATTGCGCGTGAAGGTAATGAGTTTACTTGGGGGCCTATTATTGAGGTAGCAAAACTTTTTGCCGCGATTTTCATTACTATTGTGCCTGTGATTTCCATACTTAAAGCAGGTGAGATGGGGGCGTTTTCAGCCGTTATTCGTGGCGTTTCAGATGCGCAGGGACAGCCTATCAATGGCATGTATTTCTGGGCCAGTGGCCTGTTGTCTTCATTCTTGGATAATGCGCCAACGTATCTGGTTTTTTTTAATACCGCCGGCGGTGATCCGATGGCATTGATGAATCAATTACCAGGCACTTTGGCGGCGATTTCTTGCGGTGCTGTTTTTATGGGTGCGATGAGCTATATCGGCAATGCACCGAACATGATGGTCAAAGCCATTGCAGAACAGCGCGGTATCTTGATGCCTTCCTTCTTTGGCTATATGGCGTGGTCGTGCTGCATTTTGCTGCCGTTATTTGCCCTGATGACCTTAATCTTTTTTTGAGTGACAACATGAAACCGTCTATCTTAATTGCACGAGCGATTTTCCCTGAAGTTATTAGTCGCTTATCTTCCCATTTTGAAGTTGAGTCGAATCAGGATGACCGCGTTTTTACACCGCAAGAGCTAGTGCAAAAAATGCAGGGGAAGAGTGGCGTCTTGTGTACTGCCAGCGCCCGCTTTAATGCAGAAGTGCTGGAGCAACTCCCTGAGCTTAAGGCGATTGCAAACATGGCTGTTGGTTACGACAACCTCGATTTGCCGGCCTGTACTGCCCGCCGTATTCTGGCGAGTAACACGCCTGACGTGTTGAATGAAACCACTGCTGATTTTGGTTGGGCCTTACTGATGGCAACGGCACGTAGAGTCACCGAGTCGGAGCATTGGTTGCGCGCCGGCAAATGGGATAAATGGCGTTACGATTATTTTCTGGGGAGTGATATTCACGGTTCAACACTGGGCATTATCGGTATGGGGCGGATTGGTCAGGCTATTGCGCGTCGTTCCATGGGCTTTGATATGCACGTCATCTACCATAATCGCACCCGACTTACGCCTGAGCAGGAGGCGCACGCAAATAATGCGCAGTATGTAACTAAAGAGGAATTGTTGGCGCGAGCAGATCACGTGATGCTGGTATTGCCCTATTCTTCAGGCACTCACCATACGATATCTGAGGATGAGCTGGCGATGATGAAGCCGACCGCTACGCTGGTGAACCTGGCGCGTGGCGGCATTGTGAATGACGTCGCGTTGATCGATGCGTTAAGACATAAAACGATTGCCGCAGCAGGATTGGATGTGTTCGAAAACGAGCCGAAATTTCATTCTGATTTTTTAACGCTCAACAATGTAGTCTTAACGCCGCATATTGCCAGTGCCACCGAACCTACGCGGCGCGCGATGGCGAATTGTGCGGCGGATAATTTGATTGCCGCCTTACAAAATAGGCGTCCGCCCAATTTGCTCAATCCTGCAGCGTTGATATAAATTAAACTAGATACTGGTGGGGAGTACATTGATATTTTCGACGTTTGCGCACGAATGACAAGCGTATCGAAATATACTCCCCTTTATTTGTTAGTCTTTAAGGCTGTTGATCAAGTCAACGTACTGTTGCATTGCAGCTTCTTGCGTGGTTCCTGCCAATGCTGCCCATGCATCAAATTTAGCCCTTGCGACGAAGTCTGTCATGCCTGGCCTGTCGCCTGTTGCATCGCCGGTACTGCCTTGTTTGAATAGTGCATAAATCTTGAGCAGCGTCATGTTGTCAGGACGTTCTGGCAAATTCTTGGAATCTGTGAGGGCTTGATTGAATTGGTCTTGCAGGCTCATGTGCTACTCCGTGAATAAGGATTGAAAGCGGTTAAAGTAGCACACAAGATTGGGCCTAGAAAGCAAAACGCTAGAGGGTTCACTCAGGCCCCGCCGATAAAAACTAATGAATCGTCGGCTCAGCCCCGCAGCAAACTTTAAATTTTTTGCCGCTGCCGCAAGGGCATGGATCATTGCGTCCGACTTTCGGCGCATCGCGTTTAATTGTTGTGACGCCAGACTTTCGTAACGGTGCCCAGAAGCGCCGAATTTCTGGTATTGATGCCTCCAGCGCAAGCGCAAGTTTATGGCATTTTTCAGGCGTGTCGACCAGTTTCATTTCTTCTTCTTTGATTTCTTCAGCGCCTAACAGATAGATCGGGTGTAACAGCGGCCCAATATCGGATTCCCATGCGGCTTCCCACGCTTCTTCACGCAATTGCATGCCTTCCCAGAATCCCCATGCCCAAGTTTCACCATCGATCAGTTCTTTGCCGTCTTGTTCCATGACGCAAAACAGAGGTTCAAACTCTTGCGGAGCAACTTCAAAGGTAATCTGGATCTCATTCATGAATCGAGCGATCAGATTTGAGATTTTTTGTAATTCTTTTTCATTTTTGAATTGTGGCTCTGCCTGATCTGGTAAGCCCCATACCAGAGGCAACCATTCGACCATGGGAATCGATTCTGGCCCTAAGGCAATTGCCGTCAGGTAGCCATGAAGCGCGTCCATTGTCATGCCGTCGTCACCGACGCGATCTGACATGAGAAATTTGTCCAATTCGTTGAATTCTTTGTCGCTGAGCGGTTCGTCGAGATGCATGATGATCTTCTTATAATAAAAATAAGGCGGAAATGGGAATACCGGAAGTGTAGCGCTTTGTATCTCATTCGTGGGGGAGAATGCACGTACAATGACGGCTATGACTGAACTTTTTATTCCCTCGCCAGCGACAGTTAATGATGTCGATTCATTCGCCGGACTCAATCCAGATTGTGTGCTCGACGCGATGTGTAGCGCCGGGTTTCCATGTGATGGCCGCCTGCTGGCGCTCAATAGTTACGAAAATCGCGTTTATCAGTTGGGGATAGAGGATGGCGCGCCGGTTGTGGCCAAATTCTATAGGCCAAAACGCTGGAGTGATGCGGCGATACTGGAAGAGCATGCCTTTGTCAACGAACTCAGTGCGCTTGAGATACCAGTGGTGCCGGCTTTAATCAATGCGCATGGTCAAAGTTTACATCATTACCAGGGCTATCGATTTTCTGTGTTTCCCAGGCAAGGTGGCCGTGCACCAGAACTGGATACGCCAGAAACATTAGAATGGTTGGGGCGTTTCATTGGCCGGATTCACGCGGTTGGTGCTCTGCGGGCCTACCAGCATCGTCCTTCGCTTAATATGCATACTTTTGGTGATGAACCGGTCAAATTTTTGCTGGCACATGATTTTATTCCTCCTGACTTATTGGCTGCTTATCAAAGCGCGACAAAATTGTTGCTGGAAGGCGTTGCACGTTGTTTTGATCGTGCCGGAGTGATTGCGCCGATACGTTTGCACGGGGACTGTCATATGGGGAACGTCTTGTGGACAGAATCCGGCGCGCATCCGGGGCCCCATTTTGTCGATTTTGATGATAGCCGCATGGGGCCGGCGATTCAGGATTTGTGGATGCTGCTGTCAGGCTCGCGAGCGGAAATGACAGCGCAATTGTGCGATATTTTGGCAGGATACGAGGATTTTTATAATTTTGAGCCGCGCCAATTGCACTTGATTGAGGCGTTGCGGAGTTTGCGCTTGCTGCATTACGCTGCATGGCTCGCGCAGCGCTGGGATGATCCGGCATTTAAACAGGCTTTTCCCTGGTTTAATACCCAGCGTTACTGGCAAGACCGCATACTCGAATTGCGTGAACAGATTGCGCTGATGGACGAGCCGCCACTGGTTGTTTAGCATCGAATTATTCCAATATTTAATTTTTTATTTCTTTCTTCTTTTATATGATGACTCAAGACGAACTCAAACAAGCCGTTGCGCAAGCTGCTATTCAATATGTGGTTGAGAATGAAATTGTCGGCGTAGGCACTGGTTCTACTGCTAATTTTTTCATCGATGAACTTGCCAAAATCAAGCATAAAATTAAAGGTGCCGTGGCATCGTCAGATGCCACGGCTGAACGTTTGCGTGGACATGGCATAAAGGTTTTTGATTTAAATGAGATCACTTCTATGCCTGTTTATATCGACGGCGCAGATGAAATTACAGCGCAAGGCGCAATGATTAAAGGTGGTGGTGCAGCACTGACGCGCGAAAAAATTGTCGCGTCCGTTGCCGGGAAATTTATTTGCATTGCGGATGGTTCTAAACTGGTCGCTACGTTAGGAAAATTTCCGCTGCCGGTAGAGGTTATTCCCATGGGACAAGCTGTGGTGGCTCGCCAACTTAATGCAATCGGCGGCGATGCCCGCGTGCGTGTAAAGGATGGCGTGCCAATGCTGACTGACAATGGCAATGTGATTATTGACGTGCACGGGCTGCAAATCAAGGACCCATCGACGCTTGAGGCGGAAATTAATAATATCGTTGGTGTCGTCACTGTCGGCTTATTCGCCAGACATGGTGCAAACGTTTGTTTATTAGGTACGGCCGAAGGCGTCAAGACCTTGATTTTTTAATTTGACGGGTAAGGAGTATCCGTTTTACATTCATTTAATTATTCAATCATTCAATTTTCAAATCAATATGACAGCACCTATCATTCCTCCAGCAGAAATCATCGCCTCAACTCAGGACTGGCTGGAAAAAGCCGTGATTGGCTTGAATTTATGCCCTTTTGCCAAGGCAGTGCAGATCAAGGAGCAAATTCGCTATGTTGTCAGTGAGGCACAAACACCAGAGGATTTGCTGCAGGACTTAATTCGTGAGTTAGAGGTTCTTGCTGAGGCAAATACAGAAAAGCTGGAAACAACATTGTTAATTCATCCTTATGCGCTGAATGATTTTTTGGATTACAACGAGTTTTTGGATGTGGCTGATGCGGCATTGGAAGATGCCGATCTGGATGGGATTTTACAAATAGCGAGCTTTCATCCCGATTATCAGTTTGCCGATACAAAATTCGATGATATTGAAAATTTTACGAACCGCTCACCTTACCCTACGCTGCATTTGCTGCGTGAAGAGAGCATCGATAAGGCAGTGCTCGCGTTCCCTGAAGCCGATGCAATTTACGAGAAAAATATGCAAACGCTGCGTGATTTGGGCTTGGATGGCTGGCGTAAATTGTTTCCGGCTACAAATAAAAAATAAAATTGCTTAATGAGCAGGTAAATTTATCTGACTGAAATTTGCAATTTATTTTTCATATCCTTATGCGATTAAGTCATTTAAGAAGATCAGCGGAGTGAGACCTCATTTCATTCTGATCAGCTAATTTTATTTTATACTGGTAGGCAGTATATTTTTTAACGCTTATTTTTAGTGCCTTGCTGGGCAATAATTGAACATACTCCCATTTTTTACTCAAATATCTACTTGATACCTGATTTGAAGTAACGGCTGTTATTTTCCAAAAAGAAAAATTTCTTTCAGTTTTTTTCTTCGCCGTCATCATTATTCAATCTTATCGAGTTAATTCCTCGGGTGTTCGCATCTTTGTTGCTTAAAATTTGAGCAGTTGTGCCTTGTTATTTTGCGTAGCAACATGTACAGTACGCGGCTCTTTTAATGCATTTTTCACCCGTTATTCTTCTATTTTTCCTCAAATTCTATGGCTTTAATTGTCCACAAATACGGCGGCACTTCGATGGGGTCAACAGACCGCATCAAGAACGTCGCCAAACGCGTCGCCAAATGGCATGACGCCGGTCACCAGATTGTCGTTGTGCCGTCAGCAATGTCGGGCGAAACCAATCGTATTATCGGTTTAGCCAGAGAGATTATGGCCGAGCCTGACCCTCGTGAACTTGACATGATCACATCAACTGGTGAACAAGTTTCTGTCGGCCTCTTGGCGATGGCCTTGCTGGCAATTGGTAAGCAGGCGGTTTCTTACGCTGGTTGGCAAGTCCCGATCAAAACGGATTCATCCCACACCAAAGCACGCATTGGATCTATCGATGATACTAAAGTCCGCGCTGATCTTGATGCTGGCAAGATTGTCATTATTACCGGCTTTCAGGGGGTGGATGACAAAGGCAATATTACAACCCTAGGTCGTGGCGGTTCTGATACTTCTGCGGTAGCGGTTGCTGCCGCATTGAAAGCGCAGGAGTGCATGATCTATACGGACGTAGATGGCGTCTATACTACTGATCCACGTGTGGTGTCTGACGCGCGCCGGCTCAACACTGTGACATTTGAAGAGATGCTGGAGATGGCATCATTGGGTTCAAAAGTTCTTCAAATTCGTTCGGTGGAATTTGCAGGTAACTATCGCATGCCAACCCGCGTACTGTCATCGCTGACAGATCCATTAATGCCGCTGGAAGAAGAAGCTAAGTCCGGCACCCTGATTTCGTTTGAGGAAGATACACACATGGAACAAGCTACCATCACTGGCATCGCGTTTAACCGTGATGAAGCAAAAATCACCGTTTTTGGTGTGCCTGATAAGCCAGGCATCGCCTACCAGATACTTGGTCCGATTGCTGACGCTAATATCGAAGTCGACATGATTATTCAGAATCAATCTGTCGAAGGTAAGACCGATTTCACGTTCACCGTGCCGCGTGGCGAATACAATAAAGCGATGGACGTCTTGAATGCTAGCGTTAAAGAGCATATTTCTACTGGTAGCATTATCGGAGATCCTAAAGTATCCAAGGTTTCTGTAGTTGGTGTTGGCATGCGTAGTCACGTTGGTATCGCATCGCAAATGTTCCGCACCTTATCGGAAGAGGGCATCAATATACAGATGATCTCCACATCAGAAATTAAGATTTCTGTGCTTATCGATGAGAAATATATGGAGCTGGCAGTGCGTTCTCTGCATAAAGCATTTGGTCTCGAATCAGCTTAAAAAAATAGGTTGATTATTCAGTAGTTGTTGACCAAATCAGAACTAACAGCTATTATTTCGGTCTTGATTACGGCCAACAATAGTTGGTTGTGAAAGTGTGGAGATGTGGCCGAGTGGCCGAAGGCACTTCCCTGCTAAGGAAGCATTTGGGCTTAAACCTGAATCGTGAGTTCGAATCTCACCATCTCCTCCAAAGAATTGGTGCCCGCTTAATGCAAATTAAGCGGGCATTTTTCTTTTCAATATGCTCAAAATAATAAGATGCGTACATCTTTCTCGACGATTATATTTTTCAATTGACAGGCAACTGAAAACTTTGCAGAGTGTCGACAACTGTTGTTCTTATACATATTTCTGAAATATTTAAAATTTCCTTCTTGAAATTCACGTTGCGATCATCTATTGTGCAATGCACCATTTATTACTAAGGGTTTCACTTGTCTACCCAAACCACTAAAAGTAGCTTAACCGCGCTCACCGTTGCTGCGATCGGTATTGTCTATGGTGATATCGGCACCAGCCCACTTTATACGATGAAGGAAGTATTTTCTAAAGAACATGGATTACCGTTAAACCATGCCAATATTTTTGGCATCGTGTCATTGATTTTATGGGGTTTAATCTTCATTGTGTCATTAAAGTATGTGACTTTGGTGCTTCGTGCGGCAAATAGAGGTGAAGGCGGCATTATGGCCTTGACGGCACTCGCTCTTGAGTCTGTCAGCAAGAATTCGCGGTTGTATTTTCCCTTAACGGTTTTAGGATTAATGGGCGCATCTTTATTTTATGGTGATGGCGTGATTACGCCAGCCATGACTGTGCTCTCTGCCATTGAGGGGATTGAGGTTGCCACGCCAACGCTAAAGGAATTTGTCGTTCCGATTACCCTGATCATCTTGATCGGTTTGTATGCAGTGCAACGTAAGGGGACTGCGGGAATCGGAAAGCTATTCGGTCCTATTACGATATTGTGGTTTGTCGTACTGGCAGGTATGGGTACTTACAACATCGCGCGTGAGCCGTCAATTTTGATGGCATTTAACCCATGGTATGCATTGCAGTTTTTGCTTGAAAATAGGTGGGTGGCGTTCTTTGCATTGGGTGCAGTGGTTTTGGCATTTACAGGTTCAGAAGCCTTGTATGCAGATATGGGGCATTTCGGCGCAAAGCCGATACGTATGGCATGGTTCTTGGTGGTGTTTCCTGCACTCGGTTTGAATTATCTGGGGCAGGGCGCGTTGCTGATGCTTAATCCTACTGCTGTGACTAATCCCTTTTATAACCAACTTGGGGCGTGGAGCATTTATCCACTTGTGATCCTGTCAACGATGGCTGCTGTGATTGCCTCCCAATCGACGATTTCTGGCACTTTTTCGATGACCAAGCAGGCAATTTCCTTGGGCTTTTTACCTAGAATGAAAATTATTCATACTTCGTCCATGGAAATCGGCCAGATCTATATTCCGATGGCAAATTGGCTGCAACTCATTGTCGTGGCTGGCGCGGTGATTGGTTTCGGATCTTCCACCCACCTGGCTTCTGCGTACGGTATCGCTAATACAGGAACGATGCTGGTCACGTCTTTGCTGACCTTTTTCGTTATTCGTTACGGTTGGAAATACAATCTTCTATTGTGTATTGCAGCTACCGGTTTCTTTTTGATCATTGATATCTCTTTGTTTTCTGCTAATGCGCTTAAATTTTTCCATGGTGGCTGGTTTCCGATTGCCCTTGGCCTGGTTATTTTTACCGTGATGTTGACTTGGAAACGCGGCCGCGAACTGGTGTTTGGTAATTTGAAAAAACATGCAATTCCTCTCGAGGAATTCCTTGAGTCCCTTTTCGTGTCAGCGCCGATCCGGGTGGCAGGTACGGCGGTATTTTTGCGTGGAGAGGCGGATGGAGTGCCGCATGCCTTGTTGCACAATTTATCTCATAATAAAATTTTGCATGAGCGAGTGATTTTTTTGACTTTGCATAATCGAGAGGTTCCTTGGGTGCCATTTTCTGAAAGAATTAAGGTGACGGATCTGGGTAATGCTTGCTATCAAATCGACGTTTATTACGGTTTTAAGAATGAGCCGGATATTCCAAATGCTTTGGCTTTGTGTGAACCCTATGGACTGAGTTTTGAACCTATGGAAACCTCGTACTTTATTTCCCGCCAGACTATTGTTTCAACTCCCGGTAGTGGAATGGCAAGATGGCGTGAAGGCTTATTTGTGACGATGTCGCGTAATGCACGCGACGCAGCCGATTACTATCAAATACCAAGCAATCGTGTGATCGAGGTTGGTGCTCAGGTTGAAATTTAGAAAACGTATCCGGTTGAGTAAAATTGACTGCATAGGGCTTATAAAATACGGATAGTTATGCTATAGTGTCGATCTTCGCGGCTGTAGCTCAGCTGGATAGAGTACTTGGCTACGAACCAAGGGGTCGTGGGTTCGATTCCTGCCAGCCGCACCAGATTCAAGGGACTAGATGCAAATCTAGTCCCTTTTTTCTTTTTCTGATGCTAAAAATTGAATTTGCGATCTTGTTAATTGTGCGGTTTCGATTTTAAATGGCTGTCGTTTAATTTTTTAGTCATGCGCGAATTTTTAGAGGCTAGGCTTTTTATTCCATTGTCTCTGTGCTATAATTTTGTTTTTCGCGGCTGTAGCTCAGCTGGATAGAGTACTTGGCTACGAACCAAGGGGTCGTGGGTTCGATTCCTGCCAGCCGCACCAGATTCAAGGGACTAGATGCAAATCTAGTCCCTTTTTTCTTGCGAATTTTTCTAAAACTCTTGTCAGTGCATTTTTTATCAGGAATGCTTATTTTCTAAAATAAGGCGTCGCAAGTTCCAACCCTGTGGGATATCCCGAATGAGTGAATTGCTTTTTGCAATTGCTTGTTGGCTGCCATTATCTGCCAGTGACGCAATAAATGAATGCAATAATCGGTCTACTTGCGTGGCATCAGGAAGCATAGTGCCAAAAAATAAAACATCGTCCTGGTACTCAATTAAAATTGTTGGAAAATTCTCGATATCTAATGCATCGACAAGTTCAGCCTGATCCTCTATGTCTATCCAGGCAAAACATTTGTCGGGATGTTTGGCGGCGAGTGCATCAAATTGTTTGCGGTAGACCTGGCACGTATCGCACCACGCGGCGCATAGGCAGGCGACCAACCATGGTTTGGATTGTAATTTAATCTTGATCGAATCAAGATTGTCAGTATTGTCAGCTAATGTACTCATACTATATTTTAACCTATGAAACTGACGAGATAAATGCCGGGTGCATTTGGTCGAATTTAGGCAGGACACTGTAAAATACGTGCATGACAACACTCCTCGCAATTGAAACTTCTACCGAAATGGCATCGATCGCCTTGCTCAGCAAGAGTGGTTTGATTTGTCGTGAGCTCACCGGTGTACAAACGCATTCGCAAGGCGTTTTGCCGGCGATACAGGACATATTAAAAGAGGCTGGCGTCACACTTAAACAATGTACCGCTATTGCTTATGGCTGTGGGCCTGGTGCATTTACTGGCGTCAGAACCGCTTGCGGTATAGTGCAGGGTTTGGCATTTGGAGCTGATTTGCCGATTTTACCCATAGTGAGTTTGTTAGCGATGGCGCAAGCGGCGTATGAGTCCCAGCTGGCGGATGATGTCGTCTGTGTTCTAGATGCGCGCATGGGTGAAGTTTATTGGGCGCACTATCATTATCAGAATAAAGTTTGGACGCAAGTCAGTGAACCTGCATTGTCCACAGGCGAGCAAGTATTTGCTTACGCGAATTTAAACAAGCTTACTTTGGTACTCGGCAATGGTATTGCGCTTAAAGATGGGACTACAGAAAAAATAATCAACAAAATGCCGCATGCAGAACAGATTGCGAGACTTGCTTTGATTGATTTTTCAATGGAAAAACAATTGGCGGCAGCGGATGCGCAGCCTTTGTATCTGCGAAATAAAATTGCGCTGACGACGGCTGAGCGTGCACTTGTAAAAAATAATTGACGGATCGCATCATCGGATGAGCGACTACACTTTTTGCCAGTTAGGTTTTGCAGACGTTGATGAAATGTTAGCGGTTGAAGAGCAGGTGTATTCACACCCATGGACAAGGGGCAATTTTCTTGACTCTATGTATAGTGGGCACGCTGTGTATGGATTACGTAGCAAGTTACAGAATTTATCGGGCTATTTTATTTTAATGCCGGTGGTCGATGAGATGCATTTACTAAATTTGGCGGTGGCTGCAGACTTCCAGCGACAAGGAATTGCGCGCTGCTTGCTTGATAAAATGAATGCATACGCAGTCGAACAAAATGTTTCCTCCATATTGCTGGAAGTTCGCTTGAGCAATCAAAGGGCGATTGATGTTTACCAACGATACGGCTTTGTTGAAATTGGACGTAGAAAAGCGTATTACCCAGCCTTGGATGGCGCACGAGAAGACGCGATTGTGATGAGGAAAGAACTGTGTTGTCCCTAATATGAATCATCAACAAGAAAATATGCTCGCAGAAATGGGTATTGGCCCAATTTGGAAGCTGCGCGAAAATGAATCAGTAAATACGCTTCCGGTGCGTGCATTGGTGCCGCAGCAGACTACATCACATCTAGACGATAAAGCGAGTGTGATAAGCCAGGCAACGACGAAAAACGTCATTGTTAACGCCGACAATACCTCCAGTTGCCTTGTGTGTGGCAGATTTCACGCGTCCCATGCCCAGTCGAATGCCGTATTCTGGTCGCAAGCTGCTGGCATGAAATGCCTGTTCATTTACGAAAGTGTGTTTGATAGTGAAAATGCTCAGGCAGAATCCTTGATTGCTGCAAGTGACATATTGCTTACCAACATATTGCGCGCCCTAAATATGCAACGAGGGGTCAATGCCTGTATTGTCAATATCGTCACTGGAAACCCACACAAAGTTAACGACAGCCAGGAAAATAAGGATGAGATATTGGTATGTGTCGATTGTCTCAAGACGCAAATCGACCTAATCGACCCTTCCATCATTGTTTCGCTTGGTAAGACGGCTGCTATCTCTTTGCTTGGGTTGGATAGCAACACGGCTATCAATGATTTGCGTGGCCGCTTGCATCAATATGGCGGGAAACCAATGACAGTCACTTTTGACCCTATGTATTTACTCAGTCATCCAATGGAAAAAAGCAGCGTTTGGTCAGATCTATGTCTTGCATTGAACTCGATAGAAGTTCACTGAATATCTACCAAGCATGATGGAAACTTTCCAGGACTTATTCCACACTCAGTGGCAGACGCTACATGATCCGCATGTGCGCTCACTGGCATGGATACTGACGTCGCCTAGCATGCTAGCGAAAGAATCTCCGGTCTGGAAGCACCAAATTGCCAATCTTTTTCTGCCCGACTATGCGGTACTTCAAGCGTGGTTAGCGGACCTTGATCAACATCCTACCGAATTGCACGAGGCTTTGGCGCTTCATAAACATCGGCGTCTAGGACATTATGCTGAAAATCTCCTGGCGTTCTATCTCAAGCATCAAGGCATGCTTTACGCACATGGATTACAAGTGCATGTGGATGGATTTGCAACGCTAGGCGAATTTGACTTTTTGTTGCGTCTGCCAGAAGGGCTGCTTCATTGGGAGATCGCCACTAAATTTTATTTATTTGAAGAAGACGAAGATGCGACCTATCAAGCGGATTTATTTGATTATCTAGGTCCTAATTTGGCCGATACGCTAGGCGCTAAAATGGATAAGATATTTCGCCAGCAATTGGCCTTGTCGCACCATGCAGCCGCGCAGAAGCTACTTCCTGAAAAAGTGATTGCAGCAAAAGCGCTGATCAAGGGGTGGCTATTTTATCGCGAATCGACAATACCGCGGACCTTGGTTGAATGTATTGCAGACAACCATTGTCGTGGTTATTGGTGGACGGTAGATGACGTCAGTCGGCTAGCCATCTCCTATTTTTTGATTTTGGAGCGACTGCAATGGCTGGCCCCTGCGCAAACGAGTTTATCTGCAGTGATGGAGAAAGCGATGTTGCACGATGCCTTGCATCGACATTTTCAACGAGATAGCGCTCCGGTAATGCTGGCTATCATGCGAAAAAATGGGGATGTGATGCAAGAATTTTGTCGTGGCATGGTTGTGCCAAACGATTGGCCTGTACGCGCACAAGAAAAACGTCAACAGCGCTTACCGCGTAAAGTCGGGACTTAACACCGTATTTACTAATGCTTGTGCTCGCCAATGAGTGCGATAGAGTCAAACTCCAACTGATTTGCGGCATGCTTGCGCATCACCAGATACATGGTTCCGGCAACAAATAATCCAAACAGCACGATGACGACATAAATGTTCAGGTTGAACGACACCATCAATGCATACAGCGCCAGCATCACCAATATTGACAGGTTTTCATTGAAGTTTTGTACCGCAATGGAATGCCCTGCGCTCATCAATACATGGCCGCGATGCTGCAACAATGCGTTCATAGGAACCATAAAATAACCACCCAGTGCACCAACCAGTATCAATAGGGGGTAAGCAAGGCGAACATCCTTGATCATTGTCATGGTAATCACGACCAGACCCATGGCAATTCCCAAAGGCATGACGCAAAGTGATCGCTTTAATGGAACAAATCGAGCGGCACCGACTGCACCCAATGCAACGCCTAATGCAACAACACCTTGCAAAATAGCGGCTTTATTGAGTGGCATATGTAGTGATTGTTTTGCCCAGTCGAGCACGATAAATTGTAAGGTGGCGGCAGCGCCCCAGAATAGGGTAGTCACAGCGAGTGAAATTTGTCCCAACTTGTCTTTCCAAAGAATGACAAAACAGTTGCCAAAATCAACTACGAGTTTAATGGGATTACGTTGCTGATGATCATATCGGGCGCCGGTGTCAGGAATTTGCAAATTGAAGAGGGCAGCTAGTGCATAAGAGACTGTCACTACAAACAGTGCGGCTTCGGCAGGCGTATCAATCCCAAAATCAAAAACAGGAAAATCAAACTGCAAAAGCATCGTCGATATTTCAGGGTTACTTAGCGCGCCACCCAGAACCGTACCCAGGATGATTGACGTAACGGTCAGGCCTTCAATCCAGCCATTGGCCGCGACCAGTTTTTCTGGCGGGAGTAATTCAGTCAGAATGCCGTATTTGGCAGGTGAATACGCGGCCGCACCAAATCCAACGACCGCGTAGGCAATTAATGGATGCACGTCAAAAAACATCAAGGCGCACCCGCTCACCTTGATCATGTTGGTGATGAACATCACCTTTCCCTTGGGGAGTGAATCTGCAAACGCGCCGACGAAAGCGGCCAATAGAACGTACGACAGCACAAAAAATAACTTGAGCAGTGGCGTCATCCATGCTGGGGCTTCCATGGTCGCGAGCAGTACCATCGCTGTGATCAGTAGCGCGTTATCAGCAAGCGACGAAAAAAACTGCGCTGCCATGATCGTATAAAAACCGCGTTTCATTCTTTTTATTAGCCTGTTACAAAATGTCACCGACTTGCTTTATACCATGAAAAGCCGGCGAATTTCTTGAAATAGGATAAGCAAAATATTGAATACTGGTTAAAATATCAGTACTTTGCGATTCAAACGATTATCTCTCTTCTTCAAAAATGGCCAAACCGAAAACCAACTACACCTGCACCGAATGCGGTGGCGTAATCAACAAATGGGCGGGGCAATGTCCGTCTTGCCAACAGTGGAACACTTTGGTTGAAACCATTGTCGAGACCGGTGGCAATCGTTATTCCGGCACCCATCAAAGTTTGGCGCAAACCGCGCCTGTGTTGAATCTGGCCGATATTGAAACCGAAGATATCCCGCGTTTCGGTACTGGTATCGAAGAATTTGATCGCGTTCTTGGCGGCGGCCTGGTACCTGGTGGCGTGGTTTTGATTGGTGGTGATCCCGGTATCGGCAAGTCAACCTTGCTGTTGCAGGCCCTGTCGAGTTTGTCGCGCATAAAAAAAGTGTTGTACGTCAGCGGTGAGGAATCCGGTGCGCAAATAGCGCTAAGAGCAAAAAGATTGGCCGTGGACGCTAAAGATTTGCATTTGCAGGCAGAAATCCAGCTGGAGAAAATTCTCAATACGCTGGTTGATTATAAGCCTCAGGTCGTCGTGATTGATTCGATTCAGACCATGTATTCCGACGCCCTCAGTTCTGCCCCGGGTTCTGTTGCGCAAGTGCGCGAATGCGCCGCGCAGCTGACGCGTGTTGCCAAGACCATGAACATCACGATGATCCTGGTTGGGCACGTGACGAAAGAGGGCGCTCTGGCCGGACCGCGCGTCTTGGAGCATATTGTGGATACGGTATTGTATTTTGAGGGCGATACGCATTCCAGTTTTCGCCTGGTGCGTGCCATCAAGAATCGCTTTGGTGCCGTCAACGAACTTGGCGTTTTCGCGATGACAGAACGTGGCCTCAAGGGTGTCTCAAATCCTTCTGCACTTTTTTTGTCGCAGCACGACACCCAGGTGGCAGGCTCGTGCGTCATGGTGACCCAGGAAGGCACTCGACCGCTGCTTGTTGAGATACAGGCGCTAGTTGATACCTCACATGCACCGAATGCCAAGCGGCTGTCAGTTGGTCTGGATCAGAATCGTCTCGCGATGCTGCTGGCCGTATTGCATCGCCATGCCGGTGTCGCCGCTTTTGATCAGGATGTTTTCATCAATGCGGTAGGTGGCGTAAAAATTACCGAACCGGCTGCCGATCTGGCGGTGCTGCTGGCAATCAATTCATCGATGCGTAATAAACCTCTGCCGCGCGGCCTGGTCGTGTTTGGCGAGGTTGGTCTGGCAGGCGAAATTCGCCCTGCACCGCGAGGTCAGGAGCGTTTGCGCGAAGCGGCCAAACTGGGTTTTTCCATCGCCTTGATCCCTAAATCCAACGCTCCAAAGCAGAAGATCGAGGGTTTGCAGATTATTGGCGTGGACAGAATCGACGAAGCCTTAAACAAGATTCGCGATGTCGATGGGCTGGTGGATTGATACCTTGCATGTGCATGCCGAGCCAGCAATTTTGAAATGCAGGCATGCCCACCACGCAATGCCCATGCGGGTTGCAGGGCAGAGTGGCTGGAAACCCGCATGAACAGTGCGTGGTGGCAGGGGTCATTAAACCGAGATTTTCCATTAGACGCACCAGAGGTGCTATTTGAGCGCTGACGGCGCATTTTCAGTCATTTTTGCCGTTCTTCGTTGCTCATGGCTAGCCATGAGCGCCTCATTCACGCCAAAACTGCCTTGAAAAGTGCATCCGTCATCATCTCAAATCCAAATGGAAATTCTCGGTTAAATTTTTTTGATTCGATTCCGTCCTTATGTTTTGGTAACTGAGAATAAAGTTGTCATGGCATAAAAGCCCCTCTTCATGTCAATCAAAACGCTGTTCATCCCAATTCCCTGTTTTATTTAATCTGATTGTTTAAGGTGTGGTTTGACGCAAAAAACAGGCATATTGTTCTCGGTTTGATTTGCCTGTTTTCTGTGTTTCTTACCTTATTCCATTGAGAGAGCCGTTTGCATGCGCTCTTCCAAATTTTTAGATCGGATACAGATTCATGACTTTCAATTCGACAATAACGGCAATTTTTTATAAGGCACAGCGATTACCGCTGGTTTTCGCCGCTCTATTTTTCGCACTATTTGTCTCGCATGCACAAGCAGACAATACGTTGCGAGCTAAAGAGGAAAAAAATGGCCTGACGATTATTCTTACTGATGTTCCGGCCAATACTCCTAAAGATGCCATTATTTACGTGGCTGGCTCATTCAATGGCTGGCAACCTGGTGCGCAGGCGTATCGCCTTGCGGCGCAAGGGCAAGGCAAGTACGCGATAACTTTGCCGGCGAGTGTGCGTGGTCAGGTCAAATTTAAATTTACTCTCGGTTCCTGGGATACCGTTGAAACACAGGCAGCAGGGGGGAAAGTCGCCAATCGGGAATTTGACATCCCGGCCTCCGGTGCGGCTAGCTACACCGATACTGTGCAAGCATGGCATTTCGTCGCACTCACGATAGCGGAACTGAAAAAAGAGCTGGAAAAAATATTGGCTGACACACATACGCCAGGTATGTCATTGGCAATTGTGCGCAAGGACGGCGTTGAGTGGGCCGCCGGATTGGGCAAAGCCGATGTCGCTACCAACCGCGCTTCCACTGCCGATACCTTGTTTCGCATAGGCTCTACCTCCAAAAACTTTACCGCGCTGGCAATTCTACAATTGGTCAACCAAGGTAAGCTCTCAATGCAAGATCCGGTGCGTCAGTTGGTGCCTGAAGTCTGGTTCGACAATCGCTGGGAAGACACCGATCCGGTTCGTGTCGTGGATTTGCTTGAGCACACCACGGGATGGGACGATATGCATTTTAGTGAATATGCGAAGGACGCGCCAAACATAGGTTTACGCGACGCGCTGGACTTTAGTCATCAATCCCGCATCTCGCGCTGGAAGCCCGGGACCAGGATGTCCTACTGTAATTCAGGGCCGGCGGTTGCCGCCATGATCGTGGAAAAAATCACCGGCCAGCGTTTTGAAGACTATGTGCAGCGGCATTTTTTCGCACCGATAGGTATGAAGACGGCGACCTACTTTCAGCCTGGCGCAGAGCGCGCAACGACGCTCTATCATGCCGACGGTAAAACCCCTTATCCTTACTGGAACATCCTGTTCCGACCAGCCGGTTCCATCAATGCCTCGGCCAATGACATGGCTAGCTATCTGGCATTCTTTTTGCATCGGGGTGAAGTCAATGGCTTGCCCGTGCTGCCAGCAACTGCGTTGGACAGGATAGAAACGCCGAGCAGAAATTGGGCCGCGCAAGCGGGTTTGAAGGCCGGATACGGCTTGTACAACTATACGTCCATCAATGACGGCCTGGTTTTTCATGGGCATAACGGGGGTGTCGAAGGCGGGCTGACTACACTGGCATATTTGCCTGAACATGGCGTAGGATTTTTTTTCAGTATTAACACGGGAAATGGCGAGGCATTCAGAAACATCCGGAATGCGATCCAGGCGTATATTGCACGCGGTTTAACAAAGCCTGTGCTGCCGGCAATCGCCGCATTACCGAACGACACAGAAACCCATGTCGGTTGGTACGAGCCAGCCTCGCCGCGCAATGAGAATATGCATTTCTTCGATCGACTTTTCGGACTCACGCGTTTTTCTTTTGACAATGGCAAGTTAATGTCCAGGGCAATCACACAGCGGGAAACCATGTTCGTTGCTGTCTCTGGCAATCTATTTCGATTAATGGCAGATCCCATCGCGACCGTCGCCTTGATCACGCCAAATAGCGAAGGTGTATTTATTGAGGCCGGCACTACAATGAAACGTATTCCGACCTGGCAAGCCTACGGAGAGATCGCGCTGGTTGCCTGGCTGGCATTAGCTTCGGCGCTCATCATCCTGTATTCACCCTGCTGGATCATTGCCGGATTGAGCAGGAAGTGGCGACGCCCACAAGAGCTTTGGATCAAAGTGTGGCCGTTCATTGCCGTACTAAGCTTTGTCGCCGTACCTGGTTTATTCCATTTGGCGAGCGAAAATTTAATCGCTCATCTCGGTCATTTAACGCTATATTCTGCTGCAATTAATGCCGCCACTCTGGTCTTCGCCATGGCATCGATTGCCGGTGCGCTGTCTTTG
Organism: Undibacterium sp.; assembly: GCA_030645915.1. Classification (GTDB taxonomy): domain Bacteria; phylum Pseudomonadota; class Gammaproteobacteria; order Burkholderiales; family Burkholderiaceae_D; genus Undibacterium. Next base: position 79,799 of record JAUSNO010000010.1, on the reverse strand, counting down.
TGGCGCGCACGCCAGAATGGGATTGGCCGATATGTGGTCGCGTTTTCAGTATTTGTGACGATCCCCTTACTGATCGCAACCGCATACCTGACGTATTGGGGTGTCGTCGGTATTCGACTCTGGGCTTAAGGAAGTGGGTTTGCCCGATGTTTTGACAGGATACACATCCTGTCAAAACATCGGTTTTTCAACGCCTTGGTGCGTACATTAATGCCTAACATGTGAGAAAAATATGGCTCAGCGTTTTGATCATGTCGTCGCGACCGAGCAAGCTATTCCAAATGCCATCGCCGGAAAATTTGGCAGCTGGGGAAGTCGTGCGCAACAGTATCCGGTGTTTAGTCAGACATGGTTTAAGTATCGTGCCTTGTCGTATTCTGTGCCCATGGTATTTCTTGCTTTAATCTTGATTGTCGCGAGTATTTTTGGTCACGATGGACTAAGGCGGTGGTTTTACTACCTCGCGGAATTGAGCGCATGGTTGTCGGTGACGGCTTCCTTGTTGCTAGGGCGATGGCTGGCGGTGCGGATTCGTCTGCGTGGCTGGCCAGGAAGAAAAGAAGCGCTCGGTATCACCCTGGCCTTGTGTCTCGGCATCATTGTTGCACAAGGTTTTTTCTGGTTTAGCCAGCCTCAACATATTCCCACTGTTCAGGCGGAAATGGAGCGTATCGAGGCGCTAAAGGCAACGAAAAAAATTGACACAGAAGCCGGCGTGCCAGTGGAGAAGAAAACCGACAAGGATTTTGTTAGAAATGCAGTCATCAATCAGCTGCTGATATTGGTGTTGTTTATCTGGTGGGGCGGCAGCCTGGATCTGATCGACTACTTCAAACAACGTCATGCCCTGCAAGAGGCGCTGCAGCAGCAAGAAATCGATCGCTACAAGAAAGAACGCAATGAGGCGGAACTGCGTTTGTCGGTCTTGGCGAGCCAGATAGAACCGCATTTTTTATTCAATACCTTGTCGGGTGTCCGTTCTGCCATTCTCAGCGATCCGGCACGAGGGGTGGCGATCATCGATCACCTGGTCGATTATTTACGCTCCACCATACCGCAAATGCGCGATGACGGCGCCAACGCACTGGTCACGCTGGACGCGCAGCTCAACGCTATCCGCGCTTACCTGGGCGTGATTCATTTCCGCATTCCCCGCCTTAGCTTTAGCGTTGATTCTGATCCCGCGCTGGCAGAGTTAACGATACCGCCGTTGATGCTCATTTCCCTGGTTGAAAATGCGGTCAAGCATGGCATTGAGCTCAAGAAGGGGCCGGTGCATATCGCGGTGACGGCAAAACGCGCGCTGGAGAATGGTGCTGAAGTGCTGGCATTGTGCGTGAGCGATAATGGCGTTGGTTTTGGCGCCACTGGTTCAGGCAGCGGTATTGGCCTCACCAACATTCGCGAGCGCCTGAAGCAGCTATATGGCAATCGTGCTTCATTGCTACTGGAAACCAATGAAGATGGCGGGGTTCTGGCGCGTATTTTCTTGCCGGTTTCGCTCGCCATTTCAGCCATCTAAGCCGCATAAACCATCCACACGGACAGGAGAAAAAATGCCCACAGCCGTAATTGCCGATGACGAGGATCTGCAACGCAGCGATCTGCGACGCATGCTCTCCATCGTTTGGCCAGAATTGCGCATCGTCGCAGAGTGTGAGGATGGTAGCGACGCGCTAGAGGCGATTGTCGAGTATCAGCCGGATATCGCTTTTTTGGATATTCGCATGCCTGATTTGAGCGGTCTGGATGTTGCCCGCGCCACTAACGGCAGATGCCGCATTGTTTTCATCACGGCGTATGACAAACATGCGATAGAGGCATTCAGTTTAGGCGCGGTTGATTATTTGCTTAAACCCATACAGCAAGACCGTTTGAGTCAGACGGTAACGCGTCTGCGTTCACAGATCGATACGGTAATGTCGGCGCCGGATCTGCTGCGCGTGATGAGCGAATTGGATAGGCGCATACGCGATACCGGGCAAACAGAACGGATACGCTGGATCAGCGCAAATTCAGGTAAGACGATACAAATTATTCCCGTTGCGGACGTTCTTTTTTTTGAAGCGGATACGCGTTATACCAGAGTGGTGAGTGCAACAGAGGAAGCGCTGGTGCGTACGCCCATTAAAGAGTTGCAGCGCGGGTTGGACCCGGAACAATTCTGGCAAATTCATCGCGGGATTCTGGTCAACGCCAACGCCATTTTGCGGGCGAGGCGTGATGAAGTCGGCCTGATTAAAATCGAGCTGCGCGGCCATCAGGAGCAGCTTAAAGTGAGCCAAAGTCACGCCTGGCGCTTTAAAGGAATGTAGGCGTTGCTTTTGGTTGAAAATTAAAAAACGGCAAGCCCGGCACGCACTATCCATGCGGGTTTCAAGCCTGATGACCTGAAGAGGCGCATGGATAGTGCGTGGTGGCATGGTGCTTTTTGAATTATTTCCTAACGATTCCTAGGCTTGCACTCAGCTCCTGCGCCGCTTTTTCGCCGCTGCGAACGGCGGCTTCCAGGGTGGCGGGATAATCGCAGTCGGTATAGTCTCCGGCGATCAGTAAACCCGCCATCCCGGTTTGATTGACCGGGCGTTTTAATCCCGCTGTGCAGGAAAAAGTAGCGCGTTTTTCTGAGATGATCTGGTGCCAGATTGGCGTTGCCAATGCGGCAGACTGGAAGTCTTTTGCCAGTTGCTGCGCGATATCAGCTGCCAGCTCTGTATGGCTTAGTTCGATAGCGTGAGTGGATGCACTGACTACCACCGCCATTAAGCCTTTTTGATCCTGATGCAATTGGCCACGGTCAAAGACAAACTGTCCCCATTGCTTTGATGCCGCGTCATCGATCAAGGCAAAAAAAGGGCGAGGCAGCGATGTATCTTTGGGATACTGCAAGTAGCAGGTGGTAATCGGCTCGTAGCTGAAATCGGTATTGAGGTTGGGTGCTGATGTTTTGTCTGTCACGCTGGTGTTATCGAGCAGGCGCCTGGCATGATCGAGATCGGTCGCAATGATGACCGCATCCCATTTCACATTTGTTGCCTGATTGCTTGCGTTGGTTTCCAGCTCCCAGCTTTGGTCGAAATACTGCGTGAGTTTTTTAACGGACAGGCCAGTGACGATTTCGCCTCCGTGCTGTGTAATAAAAGCGGCGGCAGCTTCCGGTAGCAGCGCGGATAAGTCTACGCGAGGCAGCAGCATGTCGGATGCAGCACGATGAGCGCCAAGGCTATCACGCAATACATTGAGAAATATTTTTGCGGAAGCGCGTTCTGGGGGCGTGTTTAGCGCCGCAATGCAAAGCGGTACCCACATCAGCTTGCACAGACGCTCGGTCTGATCGAAACGCCGGAGCAGTTCGCTTACGCTGCAGTCTTGATGCAGTTGCCAGCCCATCCAGCGCGCCGTGGTGGAGAATCTCGCCAGCGATAATTTATCTTCACGGCTTAGGCCTTTGGCGCGTAACAATGCGATTAACAAGTGCAAGGGCGCTGGCAGTGTTGGCGCCACAAACTGCATGCCCTGACTGTGTTCCGGGTAACACATCTGCAAGGGAAGGCGTAACAGAGCCGTCTCTGTGTCTATGCCGATTTTGCGCAAGATGGCAAGCGTAGCGGTATAGGCGCCTAGCAGGATATGCTGGCCATTGTCCAGCGCATAGCCATTTATTTCCACCTTTCTGGCTCGCCCGCCCAAGCTACGGGTGGCTTCGATCAGGCTGACTTGATGGCCTTGTTCGGCTAGCGCGACCGCGGCGCTACAGCCAGCCCAGCCCGCACCAATTACCGCAATTTTCTTGACCGGCTTGTTGACCATCTTATTGACCAACTTAACCACGAATATAGGTCTTCCACGCCAGCCACAGTTTGCGGATGGGTGTCAGCGAGATGCGCTGAGTCAGCACGTGGAAACCATCGCGCTGTATCTCTACCAGCAGCGCACGGTAGATAACGGCCATGATAAGTCCGGTACGTTGGGATTTGCGGTCTTCCGCCGGCAATAGGGCAAAGGCCTCGTCATAGAGTTTTTGCGTGCGTTCAAACTGAAATTGCATCAGCGCTTCAAACTGGGCGCTGTGACGCGCGTTCAGCAGGTCTGCGGCGGTGACATTAAATTGCTGCAATTCGTTGACGGGCAAATAGATGCGTCCCTTGCGGGCGTCTTCACCCACATCGCGAATGATATTGGTCATCTGAAACGCCAGCCCTAATTTTTCTGCAAATTCTTTGGTGCGCGGATTGCTGATGCCAAAAATGCTCGCAGACAGTACGCCGACCACACCCGCCACGTGCCAGCAATATTTTTGCAGGGCGATAAAGTCCAGGTAGCGGTTTTGATTCAAATCCATTTCCATACCGTCGATGATGGCAAGTAAATGGGCACCCTCCAGTGCATAGGTGGCCATATGCGGCTGCAAGGCCTTGGTCACCGGATGCGTCGGTTCACCCGCGAGCATCGCTTTGATTTCCTGGCGCCACCAGCTTAGCTTGGTGCGCGCGATGGCATCGTCCATCGTTTCATCGACGACATCGTCGACTTCCCTGCAAAATGCATACAAGGCAGTGATAGCGCGCCGCCTTTCTGTCGGAAGGAACAGAAAACTGTAGTAAAAACTGGAACCACTCTGGGCGGCTTTTTGTTGGCAATATTCGTCTGGGGACATACAGGCTAGTGTGGTTTGAGGCGCTTGGCGACCCAAAATGAGTTGCCGCAAAGTTGGTATGGTATCCGACTGCGCCCGAGATCACAAAGTAGAAAGTGTAATCGGTAGGCGATAGCTGCCTGTTCGTCACACATTGGCATGGATAAAAATTACATATCCATGCTGTACAATGGCAAGTCGCTTTATATTGGCGTGATTGGGATATTTTTTTAGCTTGGGTTTGCAGTTACAGTCGCAAAGATGGACGCGCCAGGCTGAAGTAAAAGATCAAAATAGATCATCAATATTATTTTGAGCCGCTATGCTGGCTCGCCTTGTTTTCATCGAATTTTATAGGCAGAATTTATCTTGGTTAATGTAAAAAATAAAGCAATTATCGCTGGAGCCGCTCTGACATTGGCATTGGTTGGATGTGGTGGTTTTGTCTATACCTCTGTGGGAGGAAATGTCAAAGGATTGACCACTGATTCGCTTAGCGTTTTGACTTTGGGCAATGAAGCAAATTTTACTTCGGTACTCAACGCTGACGGCCCTTTTTCATTTAGAGTCGCCAGTAACGGTACTTATAGTATCCGTGTTGCCACTCAGCCTAATCCTGTCCATTGCAGCATAACCAATGGAACCGGGAAAATGGCCGGCGAAACGCCCGTGACTAATGTTGCTGTTAATTGCGTTCCAAATGTGCAACTGAGCGGTACTTTGAGCAGTTTGGTCACTGGCACCAGTCTCGGTATCAGTACTAAAAGTGGCGTTAGCATAGATTCTAATACGGTGTCCATATCGCAGCCTCCGTTGCTCGTAGCAAATGGCGCTTTTACCCTGCCAAATTATATTGTTAGCGGATATAAATACTCGGTCAATATTTACTCCCAACCTGCGGCGCAAGTTTGTTCCGTTTTAAATGGCGAAGGTACTGCTGATAACACAAACTTGGCAGCTGCTAAAAATGTCGCTGTGAATTGTGTTCCCGGTGTGCCGGTTGGCGTTACCCTGGCAGGTCTTAAAACAGGACTTTTCGTCACTTTGGCGAACAATGGCGATGATCTGTTGTCAATGACGGCGATCGGTGCCGGAACGTTCAATAAAAGTCTGTTGAATGGCGCGCCATACGCGATTACCATTGCAACGCAACCCGTTGGCCAGACATGCACCGTTACGAATGGTACTGGCACGGCGGTATTGAATACGCCAGTCACCGCAATTAACGTGGCGATCACTTGCGTATAACTTTTTATCGCTGCTTTATGTTATATGGCTAAGAGATTATGGCTATTTGCTTAATTTCTTAGTCCACTATTCAACGGAAAGTAGCCCGACAAAAGCGACTATAGCTTTTCAAGCAAGCCAGCTTGATTGAAGAAAAATATATCTTCATGCTTGAAGCCCCAGTTCCCGCCTTTTAGACGCACAAATGGTTCAAAGCTGAAGAACGGCGCATCGCCGAGGGCGATCGCGTTGTTGGTTTGAATGAATTGCCGCTCTTCACGAGAAATGGCGATGCTGTGTCCCACATTATTTCTATAGTCAAGATTGACAAAGCCACTCTCGCGTATGCGCACATTGGCCCAGTCGAATAATTGGCCAAAGCTGAGTTCCGGACGCGCTATGCGCAGCATTTGTTGCTGCAGCTGTTGCAGGAAAAGCATGCCATTCTTGAATTCCAATGATCTCGGTGTTGTCGTGACTTTGCCATTTTCTATCGCAAAAGAGCGCGCGCAGTCGCCCCAGATCTGCTCATCCGTCGGGCTGAGATCTATCGTCACCAGGTTGACGGAACCAACTCTTTCGTTGCTGGCCTGGTAGTCTTTACCCGAAACCGAGAGACAGCTACGCGAGCCCAGTAAGACTAAGGCGGGACAATGGTAATACCATGTTTCGGGGTAGCCTAGCTCGCTCAGCATTTCATGCGCTTTGGTCGCGATGCTTCGTTCCGTGTCATTGGGCGTGATGGCTTCAAGAAGCCTGTCAAGGACCGATTTCGCGGCGCTTTGCGCCTTGCGATGTGTGGCGATTTGCAATTCGGTGGGCATGTCAGGCTGAGCTTATCTTGATTGGGAATGCTGAAAATACTTGTCCTGCATGACGCTATTTTTTGCCATTGTTTTTGTCGCCGCTCTTGTCCGTATCGCTGTCACTACTGGTCACTGCGTGGACGCCCGCTCTGGTGACATCAATTGCGGTGCCAACTACGGCACTCCCCACTTTTACCGTGGTAGAAACAACCGCATCGGCAACTGCCAAGACGGTACATCCATTAAGGATAAAGACGCATAGCAGGAGCAAAGGATGGATGAGCCAGGTTCGCATATTTTGTACTTTTAAAAAACATAAATCTCTAGGCCGAATGGTAAGGCGCTTTACCGCATTAATACAATAGAAATTTGTAATGTCTTGATGGTGGGCGTGTTGCTTTGTTTGGTAAGGGCGATGTGGCGAAATCTGATGGACGTGAATGCATCTACATTGAAAACATAAAGTTTTTTTAAATAGTGGCACCGCTATCACGCAGCATCCATGCGGGTTGCCGACGTGATTGCCCGCAAAGGCGCATGTACTGTGCGTGGTGGCGGTGCTCGTTTTTTTGATTTCAATGTGTCACAAGAGATGCTACGATGAAAGTGTTTGTGATCACACAAGATCAAAGGATGCTACATCCATAAAGCGCGCCATAGCACGATGATCCAATCTGGTTTTCCTAATTGTGGCCGTTGTTGAAAAATGTCACCGTCAACCTTGTCCAGACGTTCTAATATGCGCAGACCGCCTTGTACCACCAGCCGAAGTTCCCAACCAATTCTGCCGGGCAACCGATTGCAAAGTTGGCTACCACTGAGCATTAAGTCGCGTGTCCTTTGCGTTTGAAAGCGCATCATCTCTGTCCAATTCGCATCGACATTCCCGGCATCAATTTGTTCTTCGCCAATATTGAAATGAAGCAAATCTTTCTGCGGTATATAAACACGCTGCTTATGCCAGTCGATGGCAATGTCTTGCCAGAAATTGGTGAGCTGGAGCGCTGAACAAATCGCATCAGAATCCTTGATGTTTTGAGGTGTCGCTGCCTGATAGAGGTGAAGCATCAAGGTCCCCACCGGATTGGCAGAGCGCCCGCAATAATTGAGTAAATCAGCATAATTTTGATAGCGTTTCGTCACGACGTCCTGCTTAAAGGCAGAAATCAGATGATGGAAAGCGGGAAGGGGGAGCTGATGCTCGCTGATGATCGATGCCAGGGTTTGAAATAAATGGTGTTGGCTGGGAATATTTTTTTGAATGTTAATGAGTTCATCGTCATATTGGTCTAGTGCTGAAAAGCGCTGTTCAGAGCTGGCGTTTCCTTCATCTGCAATATCGTCAGCGGTCCTGGCGAACGCGTAGATAGCCGTTACCGCAGGCTTGAGCCGAGCGGGCAGGAGGATCGATGCTACCGGGAAATTTTCGTAATGATCAACTGACATGTTTCGAATAGAAAAATTAATGACTCGAAAGTCATTGGCAAAAAAAAGAAGCCCCATTATAATTACTAACCGATGAGTCAGTAATTTGATTTTTTGGCAGAAAATCAACAAGTAACTGGTAATTTCATCCCATTTAATCAACGAACAGGTTCGGTTTTAGGAAGATATTAAGTTTCGCACTGCGTATAGAATGACGACAATGTTGCGACTTACCCTTGTGCCGGAATAGTAAAGGAAAACTCTCGTGCCTACATCATTAAAGGTCATTCTTCCCAAGATTTCACGCTCATCCGGGCAGCATCGAAGCGGGAGCGCACACTTGTCACTCATTGCTATGGCAGGACTGCTCATGCTTGCCGCATGCTCAAAAAATGTCGAAAAAACAGAAGACATCCGGCCGGTACGAGCAATTAAAGTCGTGGCGGATAATGCAGATATTGTTGCTGAGTTTTCTGGAGAAGTGCGGCCGCGCGTTGAATCCAAATTAGGTTTTCGTGTCGGTGGAAAAATCATTGCGCGCAAGGTAGACGTCGGCACGCAGGTGAAACGTGGCCAGGTGCTGATGCAGCTCGATCCTCAGGACGTGGCTTTGGCTCAGGCGCAGGCTAAAGCCGGCTTAAGTGCAGCTGAAAGTAGTCGTGACTTGACGAAAGCTGAATTCAAGCGATACCAAGAGTTGCGTGATAAAAACTTTGTCGCTGCAGCAGTGCTGGATGGAAAAGAAACAGCCTATAAAGCAGCACAATCTAGCTATGAACAAGCGCTGGCAGCATTTAAGAATCAATCAAACCAAACCACATACACGACCCTGATTTCCGATGTGGATGGGGTAGTAACCGCAATCGAGGCGGAAGCGGGGCAGGTGGTTGCGGCAGGTACACCGGTAATGCGCGTGGCGCAATCTGGAGAAATGGATGTGGTCATTGGTATCCCCGAAGACAAAGTCAATACCATCAGGCTGATTAAAGATATTCGGGTTCGCTTGTGGGTGAATCCTTCCGAGCTTATTTCCGCGCGACTGCGCGAATTGTCACCGATTGCAGATCCTGTTACCCGTACTTATGCCGCCAAGCTGGCACTCCCGGATTCAAGCAAAAATATCCAGCTCGGCATGACCGCAGTGGTTTCTTTCGTAGCAAAAAATCCCACTGCGATGATTAAATTGCCAATGACCGCTTTGTTTCAGGACAAAAATGTGACTTCAGTCTGGATCGTTGATGGTGGCGTCGTTAAATTAGTGCCAGTGCAATTGGCGGGGTCTAGCGGTCAGGATGTGTTGGTGTCTTCAGGTGTGTCGGTCGGCCAGACTATCGTGACAGCGGGAGTTAATTTGCTCAAGCCAGGCCAGAAAGTCACCATCTTGGGTGTGGAACCTGTTATTAGCCAGAAGACAAATCCAGAGGCTAATAAAAGTGCTGATGCGGGAGCCGCCAAATGAGCGACTCGTCCCGAGGTTTTAATCTTTCGCGATGGGCGTTAGAGCATATTCCGCTTACGCGCTACCTGATTGTCGCCTTATTGTTGGGCGGTATTTTTAGTTATGCGCGACTCGGTCAGGATGAAGATCCGCCATTTACTTTCCGGGCGATGGTGGTGCGTGCAGTATGGCCAGGAGCGACAGCGCTGCAAATGGCTGATCAAGTCACCGATAAGTTAGAAAAGAAATTGCAAGAAGTGCCGTATATCGACAAAATCCGCAGTTATTCCAAGCCGGGTGAAACTTTAATCATCCTTCAATTGCGCGAATCGACTCCACCTAAAGAAACCACGCAGTCCTGGTATCAGGTGCGCAAAAAAATTGGAGATATTAAGGGAACGCTGCCTGCTGGTGTAATGGGTCCATTTTTTAATGATGAATTTGGTGATACCTACGGCTCCATATTTGCACTCTCTGGTGACGGTTTTACCTATGAACAAGTGAAAGAATATGCGGATTTTGTCCGTCAACAATTCTTGCATATTCCAGCTGTCTCCAAGGTTGAATTGTTCGGTGTGCAGGATGAAAAAATCAATATTGAATTTTCGCAAAAAAAATTCTCGCAATTGGGTGTTCCTTTCGATGTCATCGTAGGGCAAATCAACTCGCAAAACACGATTGAAGCGACAGGCGTCCTGACGACTTCCAGCGATAACTTGCAAGTGCGAATTTCAGGCGCTTTAATGAGCGTCAAAGATTTGGAAAATCTGCAGTTGCGTGCCAATGGCACGACTTTCCGTCTGGGAGATTTTGCGACCATCAAACGCGAATATAAAAATCCGCCGCAAGACAAGATGCGCTTCAATGGTAAGGAAGTGATCGGCTTGGGCATCTCCATGGAGAAGGGGGGCAATATTATCGACCTGGGGAAACATCTTGAGGTTGAGATGAGTTCCCTCAAGAGCAAGTTGCCGGTCGGGATACAGATTGAGCGGGTTTCCGATCAGCCCAAAATGGTGGCTTCTTCGGTCGGTGAATTTGTCAATACCTTGATTGAGGCGGTCATCATTGTGCTGGCGGTCAGTTTTCTGGCGCTTGGTTTGCATACGAAACCATTTCGTCTTGATTTCAGGCCAGGACTGGTGGTCGGTCTGACCATACCTTTGGTGTTGGCGGTGACTTTTTTGTTTATGCGGATGCTGGATATCGATTTGCATAAAATTTCGCTCGGCGCATTGATCATCGCTCTGGGTTTGCTGGTTGATGATGCCATCATTGCGGTTGAAATGATGGTACGCAAGATGGAAGAGGGCTTCTCACGATTTGACGCAGCGACCTTTGCCTATACGTCAACGGCAATGCCGATGTTGACTGGTACCCTGATTACTGCAGCGGGTTTCCTGCCGATTGGTCTGGCGAAGTCTGCCGCGGGCGAATATACCTTTTCAATGTTTTCAGTGAACGCACTGGCATTGATCATCTCCTGGTTGGTCGCGGTGCTATTTACGCCTTACCTGGGATATCTCTTGTTAAAAGTGAAGCCATCGTCCTCTGCTGACGGGCATCACGAATTATTTGATACGCCGTTTTACAGTCGTTTCCGTTCCTTGGTTAACTGGTGTGTCGAATGGAGAAAAACGACCATCATCATAACTTTGTCGGTATTTGGCCTTGGTGTGTATGGCTTTAAGTTTATTGAGCAACAGTTCTTCCCCGATTCGAGTCGGACAGAGCTGATGGTCGAATTATGGTTGCCAGAGGGTTCTGCGTTTGCTGCGACTGAGGCACAGGCTAAGAAATTTGAAGCGTTTATCCAGAAGCAAGAGGATGTTGAGAGCGTCACCAGTTATGTTGGCACCGGAAGTCCACGTTTTTACTTGCCGCTGGATCAGATTTTTCCGCAAACGAATGTCGCGCAAATTGTTGTCTTGCCAAAAAATTTGAAAGCGCGTGCCGCATTGCGTTTGAAAATAATACAGATATTCAAGACGGATTTTCCTGAAGTACGCGGTCGCGTGAAATTGTTGCCAAATGGACCGCCAGTACCTTATCCAGTGCAATTTAGAGTGACGGGGCAGGAAGTGGGTAAAGTTCGTGAAATCGCAGACCGGGTCAAGAATGTGATGCGCGCGAATCCCAATACTGTCGGGGTCAATGACAACTGGAATGAGTCTGTCAAGGTCGTTCGTATCGATATGGATCAGGATAAGTTGCGCGCTCTGGGTGTGACTTCGCAAAATGTGATGCGAGCCGCCAATACTATTTTGACCGGCACGACAGTCGGTCAATTTAGAGATGCCAATAAATTGATCGATATCGTTGTGCGCCAACCGGTTGACGAGCGTTCCACCATAAATGCCTTGGGCGGTGCAAACATTCCGACCGCGAGCGGCAAATCGGTTCCGCTTTCACAGTTGGCGCATATTTCCATGGTGTGGGAGCCAGGTGTGGTCTGGCGGGAAGGGCGTGAATGGGCTGTTACGGTGCAATCTGATGTGGCCGATGGCATTCAGGGGCCGACTGTTTCGTCGCAGATTTCTCCTCAACTCGATGAGATACGTGCCAGTCTTTTGCCGGGCTACAAGATCGAGTTGGCAGGTGCAGCCGCCGATAGCGGAAAAGCGCAGGCATCTATTGCTGCAAACGTACCTCTAGTGATTTTTATTATTTTCACTTTACTCATGTTGCAACTGCATAGCTTTTCGCGATCTTTATTGGTCTTCCTGACCGGTCCTTTGGGCATAGCGGGAGCGGCAATGGCATTGCTGTTATTGCAAAGACCGTTCGGTTTCGTTGCACAGTTGGGCGTGATTGCCTTGTTCGGCATGATTATTCGAAACTCTGTTATTTTGATTGATCAAATTGAACAGGATAGAGAGGCCGGTGTTCCTGCTTGGGAGGCGATTGTAGAGGCCGCGGTCAGACGTTTTCGCCCTATCATTTTGACCGCTGCGGCAGCGGTGTTGGCGATGATCCCGTTATCAAGATCGGTATTTTGGGGCCCCATGGCGGTCGCGATCATGGGTGGATTAATTATTGCCACTGCCTTGACTTTGTTGTTTCTACCAGCCTTATATGCAGCTTGGTTTAGGGTGAAAAAGCCGATATAAAGTAGATTTCTTGCCCATTTCAAACCGAGATGGAGCAAGCAAGTCCTATTGGTAAAGCAATACGAAAAAAACGACACCAACTGCATTAAAATCCAGTAGAATACGCGACTGAAGTTGAAATGCCACACGTAGTAGTAACGGGCGACACTTGAATTTGGGGTCGCCTTTTGCTTTTGTGCTGGTTTGATGTTAGAACGTATTTTCATCCTGCGAGGATGGCGGAATTGGTAGACGCACCAGGTTTAGGTCCTGGCGCCAGTAATGGTGTGGGGGTTCGAGTCCCCCTTCTCGCACCACAGAATTTTTTATATTTGGACATTTTCATGGCAACTGCAGTCGAAACTTTAGATAAATTAGAGCGCCGTATCACGATCTCCTTCCCGATAGCAGAGATGCAATCCGAAGTTGAGAAACGTTTAAAAGTGCGCGCTCGCACAGCAAAAGCACCCGGCTTCCGTCCAGGTAAAGTGCCAATGAAGATGGTCGCTGCGCAATATGGCTATCAAGTTGAAAACGAAGTGCTGAACGATAAAGTAGGTCAAGCATTTAGCACTGCCGCGAATGATAATAATCTGCGTGTTGCCGGTTATCCTAAGATTGAACCAAAATCTGGTGATGATGTAGTTGAAGGCAGTTTGGCTTTTAACGCCACTTTTGAAGTCTATCCTGATTTCGTCGTCGGTGACCTGTCTTTAGCAGAAGTTGATCAGGTAAAAACCGATGTCACTGATGCCGAAATCGATAAGACTATCGATATTCTTCGCAAGCAACGTGTTCATTACCATGTAAAAGGCGAGCAGGGCGTTCATGGTGACGGCGGTGCTGATCAATCGGCTCAGCTCAATGACCGTGCTACCTTGGATTTCGTTGGCAAGATTGACGGTGTCGAATTTCCAGGCGGTAAAGCGGATGACTTTTCTTTTGTTCTCGGCGAAGGACGCATGCTGCCTGAGTTTGAAGCTGCAACAATCGGCATGAAAGTTGGCGAAAGCAAGACTTTCCCTTTGTCTTTTCCTGACGATTATCATGGTAAAGATGTAGCGGGTAAAACTGCAGAATTCACCATCACGTTAAAAAATTTGGAATGGGCGCATTTGCCAGAAGTTGATGCTGAATTTGCCAAGATGCTCGGTGTAGAAGACGGCGATCTGGTTAAAATGCGTAACGACATCAAAGATAATTTGGAGCGTGAAGTCAAGGGACGCGTTAAAGCGAAAACTAAAGACAGCGTAATGGATGCGTTGGTAAAGGCCATTGAATTTGATGTTCCTCAGGCTTTGGTTGCTCAGGATGCGGAACGACTGGCTGAAATGACACGTCAGGATATGGCGCAACGTGGCATGAATGTAAAAGACGTGCCTTTCCCGATTGAATTGTTCAATGCACAGGCAGAACGTCGCGTTCGTCTTGGTTTGATTTTGGCAGAACTTGTTAAAGCGAATAAGTTGCAAGCAACTATCGAGCAAATTAAAGCGCAAGTTGAAGACTTTGCTCAGAGCTACGAAGACCCGCAGCAAGTTGTTAAATACTATTTTAGTGATCGCAATCGCTTGGCTGAAGTTGAAGCACTTGTATTGGAAGAAAACGTCGTCACTTATGTATTGGGTAAATCAAAAGTGACAGAAAAAATTCTGCCTTTCGATGAGTTGATGGGCAGCAATCAACAAGCATAATCATTAGGAAAACACATGACAGGTATTGTTCGTAATTCTGCGCTGGAAACCAACATGCTTGGCATGGTGCCGATGGTGATTGAGCAAAGTGGTCGTGGCGAAAGAGCTTACGATATCTATTCTCGGTTGCTTAAAGAGCGGGTGATTTTCCTGGTTGGTCCGGTCAATGATCAGGCGGCTAACGTGATTGTTGCGCAGATGTTGTTTTTGGAAAGTGAGAATCCTGAGAAGGATATCTCACTGTACATTAACTCTCCTGGAGGTTCGGTTTCAGCTGGTATGGCGATCTACGATACCATGCAGTTTATTAAACCTGACGTATCGACGCTGTGTACAGGAATGGCCGCGTCCATGGGTGCTTTTTTATTGGCGGCTGGTGCTAAAGGTAAGCGGTTTTCGTTACCTAACTCCCGTATCATGATTCATCAGCCTTCAGGCGGTGCTCAAGGGCAAGCTACCGATATTGAAATTCAAGCACGCGAGATATTGTATTTGCGCGAACGACTGAATGGAATTTTGGCAGAAAAGACTGGTCAGACAATTGAACAAATTGCTAAAGATACTGAACGTGATAATTTCATGTCTGCTGATATCGCTGCAGAATATGGTTTAGTAGATAAAGTTTTGACGCATCGCTCCTGATTTTTTGAAAAATAAAAACGCCCGCACCTAACTACAGCGGGCGTTTTTTCTATTGTGCTCTATAATCACTTTGTGATCCTGTTTAAAGCTTGCATCTCATTCTGCTGAAAGATGATTTGTAAGTAATATTGCCCTCAATTTACGTTAAATACTATTTGCACTATGCCCGATAAAAAATCTTCCACTGGCGAAAAGCTGCTTTATTGCTCATTTTGTGGCAAGAGCCAACATGAGGTTAAGAAGCTAATTGCTGGGCCATCTGTGTTCATTTGTGATGAATGCATTGATCTTTGTAATGACATCATCCGTGATGAAATTAGTAGTCTTGATACAATTTCTAGTGCTAAAACTGAACTCCCTACGCCCATAGAAATTACGGGATTGTTAGATCAGTATGTGATTGGTCAGCAAACAGCAAAAAGAATTTTGGCAGTTGCTGTTTACAATCATTACAAACGCCTTAAGCATCTGGGTAAGAAGGATGATGTTGAGCTTTCCAAGAGCAACATTTTGCTTGTTGGTCCGACAGGTTCTGGTAAGACCTTGCTCGCGCAAACTTTAGCGCGTATGTTGAATGTGCCATTTGTGATTGCCGATGCGACTACATTAACTGAAGCTGGATATGTTGGTGAAGACGTTGAAAACATCATCCAAAAATTATTGCAAAATTGCAATTACGAAGTTGAGCGCGCTCAAAAGGGTATCGTTTATATCGATGAGATTGATAAGATTTCGCGTAAATCTGATAATCCCTCGATTACCCGCGATGTGTCGGGTGAAGGAGTGCAGCAAGCTCTACTCAAATTGATTGAGGGGACGATGGCATCAGTACCTCCACAAGGCGGTCGCAAACATCCAAATCAGGATTTCATTCAGATTGATACGACTAACATTATGTTCATTTGTGGTGGAGCATTTGATGGTTTGTCCAAGATTATTTCAGAGCGATCGGAACGTAGTAGCATTGGATTTTCTGCAAGTGTCAAGAGCCAATCTGAACGCACGGCGAGCCAGATTATGCAAGATGCAGAGCCGCAGGATCTAATTAAGTTTGGTTTGATTCCGGAATTGGTCGGCCGCTTACCCGTGATTGCGACACTCAATGAGTTAGATGAGGATGCATTAATTCAGATTTTGGTCGAACCAAAAAATGCTCTAATAAAACAGTACTCTAAATTGTTGGAGATGGAAGGAACCGAGCTTGAAATTAGACCTGCTGCATTGCATGCCATCGCAAAAAAAGCAGTTGCTCGCAAGACAGGTGCTCGCGGATTGCGCTCCATTCTTGAGCATGCACTTCTCGATATTATGTATGATCTTCCGAGTGAGCAAAATGTGTCAAAAGTGGTTATTGATGAAAATACTATTGCCAATGGAGCTAAGCCATTGTTGATTTACAACGAGCAACCAAAGGTTTCGGGTGCAAAGTCTTGATTTGATTTTTTCCATTGATTGAAATTTATTTTGTTCGCGACTAAAATGAAATCGCAGTACAATTTACTCAAACAATAAAATATTAGCTTCAATCGGAAAGCTACCCGGACTTATCTCTGAGTGGCTTTTTTTTATTGTTTTTTCGGATGACGGGCTTGTGTTTCAGCCTAGTGCGCCAATCTACCCATTAGAAATTTTGAAAAAGGTGCGCCATGACAACTCCCATGATTACAGAACGAACTGAATTGCCCTTGTTACCATTACGCGATGTCGTAGTGTTTCCACACATGGTGATTCCACTATTTGTCGGCCGCCCAAAATCTATTAAGGCTTTAGAAGCTGCGATGGAGCAGGGCAAGAGCATCATGCTTGCTGCACAAAAAGCAGCAGCCAAGGATGAGCCTTCTGCCGATGATATATACGAAATCGGTTGTATCGCCAATATTTTGCAAATGCTGAAATTGCCCGATGGTACCGTAAAGGTATTGGTGGAGGGCGCACAACGCGCACGTATTCATAAAATTACTGAAACTGAATCCCATTTCACCGCCGATTTGACGCCTGTCGCAATTGATGAGGGTGACGACTCAGAGGTCGAGGCAATGCGCCGTGCGATCGTTCAGCAATTTGATCAATACGTCAAACTGAATAAGAAGATTCCTCCGGAAATTCTAGCATCGCTGTCTGGTATTGATGATGCGGGGCGTTTGGGTGACACCATCGCAGCGCATTTACCACTGAAGCTGGAGCAGAAACAAGTGATTCTGGAAATATTCAGTGTTGCAAAACGCCTTGAACATTTGCTTGGACAGCTTGAGGGTGAGCTGGATATTCTACAAGTCGAAAAGCGTATCCGTGGCCGCGTCAAACGTCAAATGGAGAAATCTCAACGCGAGTATTATCTGAATGAGCAAGTCAAGGCGATTCAGAAAGAGCTGGGCGAGGGCGAGGAAGGTGCGGATATAGACGAGCTCGAGAAAAAAATCGTTGCGGCGAAAATGCCTAAAGAAGCGCGTGACAAGGCGATGAATGAGTTGAAAAAACTCAAAATGATGTCGCCCATGTCGGCAGAAGCGACCGTAGTCAGAAATTATATTGATACCGTTGTTAATTTACCTTGGAAGAAAAAATCCAAAGTTAATAATGATCTGACTCATGCTGAAAAAGTTTTAGAGGATGATCATTACGGTCTCGATAAAGTCAAAGAACGAATTCTGGAATATCTTGCCGTACAGCAGCGGGTTGATAAGCTGAAAGCGCCAATTTTGTGCTTCGTGGGCCCTCCGGGTGTTGGTAAGACATCTCTCGGACAGTCGATTGCTCGTGCCACAAATCGTAAATTTGTGCGTATGGCTTTAGGCGGTGTGCGTGATGAGGCTGAGATACGCGGACATCGCCGTACTTATATCGGTTCGATGCCAGGAAAGATATTGCAAAACCTGGCAAAGGTCGGTGTTCGTAATCCCTTATTCTTGCTTGATGAAGTCGATAAAATGGGGGCCGATTTCCGTGGCGATCCTTCATCGGCGCTGTTGGAAGTTCTTGACCCAGAGCAAAACCATACTTTCTCTGATCATTACATTGAAGTAGATTTTGACTTGTCGGATGTCATGTTTGTAGCGACTTCAAATTCCTATAATATTCCAGCGGCCTTGTTAGATAGGATGGAAGTCATTCGTCTTTCCGGCTACACCGAGGATGAAAAAACAAGTATTGCACAACGTTATTTGCTACCAAAACAAATCAAAAATAATGGTTTGAAAGATGATGAGATTAGTCTGGCTGAAACTGCTATACGAGACATTATTCGGTACTACACACGTGAAGCGGGCGTTCGTTCTTTAGAGCGAGAAATATCGAAAATATGCCGCAAGGTAGTAAAAATGTTGTTGTTGAAAAAAACTGAAAAAAAAGCGGTTGTTAATTCAAAAAATCTCGATAAGTACTTAGGTGTTCGCCGTTATGATTTTGGTGTCGCTGTAAAAGATAATCAGGTCGGGCAAGTTGTCGGTTTGGCATGGACTGAGGTAGGTGGTGATCTGTTAACGATAGAGGCAGTGGCAATGCCAGGAAAAGGCGGCGTTATCCGTACGGGTACGCTTGGCGATGTCATGAAAGAGTCAATCGAAGCTGCTCGTACGGTTGTCAGAAGTCGCGCAAAACGCTTGGGTATAAAGGCGGACGTGTTCGAGAAGAGTGATATTCACATCCACGTACCTGAAGGTGCAACACCGAAAGATGGTCCTTCCGCCGGTATTGCAATGACTACTGCGTTAGTTTCTATTTTTACAGGTATTCCTGTTCGTGCTGATGTCGCCATGACAGGAGAGATTACCTTGAGGGGTGAGGTATTGCCAATTGGTGGATTAAAAGAAAAATTATTGGCGGCTCATCGCGGCGGAATTAAAACGGTGATAATTCCAGAAGAAAATGCGAAGGATTTGACAGATATTCCAGATAACGTCAAAAATAAACTGGAAATAATCCCGGTGAGATGGATAGATAAAGTCTTGGAAATTGCATTGGAGCGTCAGCCTGTTGCATTAGTAGAAGACGAGGTTTCTGTAACTGCTGCTGCTAAAACAGATACTTCGGTTGATTCCGTTGCTATCAAGCATTAAAACTCTTGTTAATAAAAGACGCCCGATTTTCAAACGGGCGCCTTTTATTGTTTTCCTAAAAAATGGAATGATTGTACTTGTTCGTTTAAGTGTTAAGTCCAGGTGCGCATTAATCCAACAGCTAGACCTTCAAGTGAAAAATCAGATTCAGTCTCGCTTATTTTAATTACGGAAAAGTCAGGATTTTCGGGTAGCAACTCGATACCGGATGAAGTTTTTTTGTAACGCTTTACTGTCACATCATCCCCGATCCTCGCTACCACTATCTGACCATTACGTGCCGAGTCGGATTTTTTTACAGCGAGTAAATCTCCATCAAGAATGCCGGCATCTCGCATCGACATGCCGCGTACCTTGAGCAAAAAATCTGGCTTGGCAGAAAATAGTGACGGATCAACGTTGTAAGTGGCTTCAACATGTTCTGTTGCCAAAATAGGCGAGCCTGCAGCTACCCGACCGACCAAAGGCAGACTTAGCTGCATGAGTGAAGGGTGGGGTAGTGCCATTTGTATGCCGGGTATGTGACTAGACAATGCGGACTCGCGCAAGCGAATTCCGCGTGAAGTTCCGGCGGCAATCTCAATAACACCTTTGCGGGCAAGGGCTTGTAAATGCTCTTCGGCAGCATTGGTCGAACGAAATCCAAGTTCTGTTGCGATTTCTGCTCTGGTTGGTGGAAATCCGGTATTTTGAATAGCGTCCTTAATCAGATTTAATATTTGTTCTTGGCGAGCGGTGAGTTTCAGCATGTCGGCACTTTCAATTCGCTGTATGTATAAGCAGACTGTATTTTTATACAGTAAAGTAGTAAACGCAAGAAAAATAGTCAAGAGCATGCATTTTTTGATATAAAAATACCGTTTCATCGCGAATCATGGTTACGTTTTTGAATGGATTGAATAAAGTTGGGAAATGAGTTACTATAATCGGCTTTCCTCTTCCCACACTTGTCTTGACGCCAAGGTGGGCTTATCTTTTTATTGTCCCTAAGGAGAATATATGCGTCATTATGAAATCGTATTTATCGTACACCCTGATCAAAGCGAGCAAGTGCCTGCAATGATCGAGCGCTACAAAGCTAGCGTAACAACACGTGGTGGTCAGGTTCACCGCGTTGAAGATTGGGGCCGTCGTCAACTGGCTTACATGATTCAAAAATTAGCTAAAGCTCATTATGTTTGTATGAACATTGAGTGCGATGCTGAAACTTTGCTTGAGTTGGAAACAGCATTTAAATTCAATGATGCCGTACTGCGCCACCTCACAGTTAAACTGAAAAAAGCTGAAACAACTCCGTCACCAATGATGAAGTCTGTACAGAAAGAAGATGCAGCTAAGACGCAACGCGTTGAAGCGCCTGCAGCTTAATATTTTCGATGAGGACGCGTAATTATTTGTGAATCAGCTTAAAGTTGTCGCCAGCATTACAGAGAAATCGGCGCTGCGGTATACACCAGCAGGAATTCCGATAGCAACTGCAGTATTGATGCACAGCTCTCAGCAGGTACAAGCAGGTACTCAACGCCAGGTCGAATTTGAAATTTCTGCAATTGCTGCAGGCGATATTTCAAAAAGATTTCTGGAGATTGAATTGGGAACTGTTTTGGTATTCACAGGTTTTTTAGCGCGTAAGAACCGCAACAGCAAAAGTCTCATTTTTCATGTTACTGATTTTCAGATCAATGAATTCGAGACACCTTTACTAGATTAGGAGCCTAAAATGGCATTCGGTAAAAAATTTGATAAAAGCAAACTGAAGCAAAAGCGTCAGCAACAAAACCCTTTGTTCAAGCGCAAGAAATTCTGCCGTTTTTCAGCAGGACACGTTGCTGCAGTTGATTACAAAGACATTGATACTTTAAAAGACTTCGTGCAAGAAAACGGCAAAATCATGCCAGCACGTTTGACTGGCACTGTAGCCTTGTACCAACGTCAAGTTGATACAGCGATCAAGCGCGCACGCTACCTCGCGTTGCTGCCGTACACTGATCTGCATACAGCGTAATTAGGAGAAAAATATGCAAATTATTCTGATGGATAAAGTCGTTAATCTCGGCAATTTAGGTGATGTAGTTCGTGTTAAAGATGGTTATGCACGTAACTTTTTGATTCCTCAACGTCTGGCTCGTCGTGCTACTGCTGCTGCAATTGCAGAGTTTGAAGCGAAACGTGCCGAGTTGGAAAAAGCAGCTGCTCAAAAATTGGCAGCGGCGCAAGCTCAAGGCGAAAAGTTGAGTGGTTTGACTGTTCAAATTTCACAGAAATCTGGTGTTGATGGCCGTTTGTTCGGTTCCGTTACTAACGCAGATATCGCTGAAGCCTTGACTAAACAAGGTTTCGCAGTTGAAAAAGCACAAGTTCGTTTGCCACTAGGTCCTTTGAAGACTGCTGGCGATCATTCAGTTTCTGTTGCTTTGCATGCTGAAGTTATTGTTGATGTCATTGTTGCTGTATTGGGCGAGCACGCTTAATATCAGAGATGTAATGTCAATTTAAAAAGCCGGGTTCTCCCGGCTTTTTTTGTGTTTCGTTGGCCTTTGAAGAAAATAATCTGGCAATCTAAGTGTGAATGCGTATTAACTTGATTTTAAGTTAATTGGCGTTGTTCTTCATTCGCTTGTCAGCTGCAAAGAGGCTAGATGCGGCATATTTTCAGTTATTTTGAGGGTGAATAAAAAGGTATAATGCGCGCCATGAAAGCTCCTTCCGATCCTCAATTAGATTCCATTCGTGTTCCACCGCACTCTATCGAAGCAGAACAATCTGTTTTGGGGGGCTTGTTGCTGGATAACGCTGCTTGGGACCGAATTGCAGACTTTATTAACGAAGGCGATTTTTATCGTTACGATCACCGCATTATTTTCCAATGTATTGTTAAGCTGATTAACGGTTCCAGGCCAGCCGATGTCATTACCGTATTTGACGCGCTCACAGCCATCAACAAGGCTGAAGATGCTGGTGGCCTGACCTATCTCAACGCTCTCGCGCAAAATACGCCATCGGCTGCGAATATTCGCCGATACGCTGAAATCGTGCGTGATCGTGGTGTGCTACGAAAATTAATTACTGTCTCTGATGAAATAGCCGGCCAAGCTTTTAATCCGCAAGGTAAAGAAGTTAAGCAGATGCTTGATGAGGCCGAATCAAAAATTTTTGCGATTGCTGAAGAAGGTTCGCGTGGAGCACAGGGTTTTCATGCAATTCAGCCCTTATTGACGCAGGTTGTTGAGCGTATCGACGAGTTGTATAACCGTGACCACACCAGTGACATCACGGGTGTACCGACCGGTTTTACCGATCTCGATAAAATGACTTCCGGTTTGCAGCCTGGCGATTTGATTATTGTCGCGGGCCGTCCTTCCATGGGTAAGACCGCATTTTCTATCAATATTGCCGAGACCGTGGCGATTGAGAGTGGCTTGCCGGTGGCCGTGTTTTCGATGGAAATGGGCGGTGCACAATTGGCCATGCGTATGCTCGGTTCTGTTGGACGTCTGGATCAGCATCGCCTGCGTACTGGTCGCTTGATTGACGAAGACTGGCCAAGGCTGACTCACGCGATACAAAAAATGAATGATGCTCAATTATTTATTGATGAGACACCAGCGCTTAGCTCGATAGAATTGCGCGCGCGCGCGCGTCGTCTCTCGCGCCAGTGTGGCAAGTTGGGTTTGATCGTCATCGATTACTTGCAACTCATGTCAGGTAATACCCAGGGAGAGAATCGGGCCACCGAAATTTCTGAAATCTCGCGTAGCTTAAAGGGCTTGGCAAAAGAATTGCAGTGTCCGGTAATTGCGTTATCTCAGTTAAATCGCGCCTTGGAGCAAAGACCAAATAAACGTCCGGTGATGTCTGATTTGCGTGAGTCAGGTGCAATTGAGCAAGATGCCGACGTGATTCTTTTTATCTATCGTGATCAGGTTTACAACCCCGACTCTCCTGACAAAGGGACGGCTGAAATTATCATTGGTAAGCAGCGTAATGGTCCTATCGGCAGCGTGCGACTTACCTTCCTTGGTGAATATACCAAGTTTGACAATTACACCGGTTCTTTGTCGATTTATGGTGATAGCGAATAGTTTTAGTTGGGCGAAACAAGTGGGTTTTATAGCAGTATCTGAAAAGTTATACGATTTCTCGATTTGAGAGTCGATTTTGAAAATTTTCTATTTAGAGCGAGAAAAAAATGTTTGGACGATTCATGCCCACTGAGGGTAAATTTTTTGATCTTTTCAACCAGCATGCTGAGCTGTGTGTCAAGGGATCAAAAGAAATGGTTGCTTTGATGACCAATTTTGTTGATCTGGATATCCGCGTTCATGCGATTGAAGCGATAGAAAAAGAGGCCGATAAAGTTACCTACAATACGATCGAGTTGCTTCATAAGACATTCATCACTCCATTAGATAGGGATGATATTCATAAGCTCATTACGCGTATGGATGATATTTTAGATTTGCTGGAAGATGCAGCACAAACGATCTCCCTGTACGATATTCGTGAAATTACGCCAGAAGCCAAACGACTCGCCGAGCTTTGTCTGGCCTGTTCTGAAAAGGTAAAGGCGGCGGTTGGCCTTTTGCACAACATGGATAACTCACATGAGATCCTGGCGATTTGTGAAGAAATTGACAGACTGGAATCGGATGCTGATCACGTCATGCGTGCGGCGATGTCGAAGCTGTTCAGGGATGAACCCGATGTTCGTAATCTGATCAAGCTCAAAGCGATTTATGAAATATTGGAAACGGTCACTGATCGCTGCGAAGATGTTGCAAATATTATTGAAGGCATCATCGTCGAAAATGCGTAAATTTTGGGTTATTTTCGCTTTGAAGTTACCCATGCGCCGGTGTAGGCGATAGTTTTGATCAGTCCTGATTCTCTCTGTCGAGAGAATCTAAAAGAGAAGTGATTCCTATGCAAACCTTCCATATGAGCATGTATGTCATTATATTTTTGGTGATATTGGCTTTGTTATTTGATTTTATGAATGGCTTCCACGATGCGGCAAATGCGATTGCCACCGTGGTTTCTACCGGTGTACTTAAGCCGCAACAAGCAGTCGCAATGGCAGCATTTTTTAATGTACTGGCCATTGTTGTGTTCCCTTTGACGGTTGCTACGACGATAGGCAAGGGGACCATTGACCCTGCCATTGTTGATCACTATGTGATTTTCGGTGCCTTGGTTGGCGCGACGTTTTGGAATTTCGTTACCTGGTATTTTGGTATACCTTCATCCTCTTCCCATGCCTTGATCGGTGGGATGGTCGGTGCCGCAGTCGCCAAAGCCGGTACTGGTGCATTGATTTCCGCTGGCCTGTATAAAACGATTATTTTTATCGTTGTCTCTCCTTTACTGGGTTTTTTTCTAGGATCTTTGATGATGCTCATCGTGTCGTGGTTATTCGTCAAATCCACTCCGATGAAAGTCGATAAATGGTTTCGCCGCCTGCAATTGGTCTCTGCTTCCATGTTCAGTTTGGGTCATGGCGGTAATGACGCACAAAAAACCATGGGAATCATCTGGATGCTGCTGATTTCGGCGGGCTATTCCAGCCAGGCTGATAAGATGCCACCGCTTTGGGTGGTGATTTCCTGCTATATGGCGATAGGTCTAGGAACCTTGTTTGGTGGATGGCGTATCGTCAAAACAATGGGTCAAAAAATTACTAAGCTTAAACCTGTCGGTGGTTTTTGTGCCGAAACAGGTGGTGCCATTACCTTGTTTTTGGCAACAGCTCTGGGTATTCCAGTGTCTACTACGCATACAGTTACCGGCGCAATCGTCGGTGTTGGTTCTGCACAAAAAATGTCCGCCGTACGCTGGGGTGTTGCCGGCAATATTATGTGGGCATGGGTTCTGACCATTCCGGCATCGGCTTTTGTTGCGGCAATTGCTTGGTGGCTAGGAAGGCATATGTTCTAAACATTTGTTGCCAATTGAAATTACAAATCCCTAAGTAGTTTTTAGGGATTTTTTACTTCTGTATGTGGCAGAAAGTTTGGTGGCGGATGTGGCGTATGTTTGAAGAGCGCTGATGGAGAAAGTAAAAATGAGCAAGCCTGTCACGCAATATCCATGCGCCTCTCCAGCCTGTCACCTCTGCAATGCGCATGGGTATTGCGTGTTGGGGTAGGCGTTGATCAATATTTTTAATAATTGAAATTGCTACCATCTCGCTCAGTCGCAATTGTTGTCATTTGCGCTTGACCAACATCTCGAATCGATATCTCTGCCACAACTGGCAAAGACAGCGGAGCACATACTTTTGATCGGAATCGGAATAAGCATTGTTACTGTTGCGTCTTGGTGATACCGCCAAAGCATTTTTTGATTCATACTGAATTTTCAAGGCTTGAAGTAAAATGAAATGAATTTCAGTAGAGAAATGGTTTTGTATGCAAAGTTCTCAACATAAACACGAACCAAACGGTACCGAAAAAGGCATCACACTTTCCGAACTGATCGGCGCCCTTAGCCATGCACTGGACATCACGGAGGGGCAGCCCGAGGGGCATTGCATTCGCTGCTGCTGGATAGGCATGCACATTGGCCGTGAAATTGGCTTGCCAGAGGATCAGCTATGGGATCTTTACTACACTTTGTTGCTGAAAGATTTGGGCTGCAGCAGCAATGCCGCACGTATTTGCGAACTCTACCTCACTGATGATCTTAATTTCAAACGTGACTTTAAAACGGTCGGCGATAGCCTGCCAAAGGTACTGCACTTTGTGCTCAAGCACACAGGTCTCAAGGCGGGCTTGGCCGAGCGATTTAAGCATGTACTTACAATCTTGCGTGACGGCAGCGAAATCGCGCACGAACTGATCGCCACCAGGTGTCAGCGAGGCGCAGAGATCGCACGGTTGTTGCGCTTCTCGGAAGAAGTCGCACTCGGTATTTATAGCCTTGACGAGCACTACAACGGTCAAGGAAAGCCAGATGGTCTGGTTGGTGACAGCATTCCGGTGTTTGCACGTATCGCCTTGCTGGCGCAAGTGATTGATGTTTTTCATACTGCCGACGGTGCCCAGGCAGCATTGAACGAAGTCAAGTTGCGCGCTGGCCGCTGGTTTGATCCGCAACTGGTTCAGGCGTTTGAGCGGGTAGCGCAAGACAAGACATTCTGGAACACATTGGCCGCTGATGATATCAATCTTGCAGTGCTGACATTGGAGCCTTCGGGCCATGAAGTCCTGCTCGATGATGACTATTTTGATGACATCGCCGCAGCCTTCGGTCAGGTAGTCGATTCAAAAAGCCCCTATACAAGTGGACACAGCGCGCGCGTTGCATTCT
This sequence comes from Undibacterium sp., assembly GCA_030645915.1. GTDB lineage: Bacteria > Pseudomonadota > Gammaproteobacteria > Burkholderiales > Burkholderiaceae_D > Undibacterium. The sequence goes on along the minus strand of JAUSNO010000010.1, from coordinate 53,479 downwards.
ATACAGATATGATAGCCGAAGCTTTAGGTTTATCGCCTGAGCGCCGCCGCTGGATAAAACGAGGTGCCCTATTGCACGACGTGGGGAAATTGGGTGTCAGTAACAGCGTCCTTGATAAACCGGGTAAACTCGATGACAGCGAATGGGAAGCTGTCAAGCTGCATGCCACTTATACTGAAACCATTCTGTCGCGTATCCGGGCTTTTTCTGAGTTGGCACGTGTGTCCGCTGCACATCACGAGCGCCTTGACGGGGCGGGTTATCCTAGAGGCTTAAAGGGTAACGAAATCAGCCTGGAGACCCGCATCATTACTACGGCCGATATTTTTGATGCGATTACGGCAGAGCGCCCGTATCGCGGTGCGATTCCGGTACCGCGCTCACTAGAAATCATGGCAGAAACAGTTGGTACTGCCATCGATGCAGATTGTTTTAATGCACTCAAATCGGCACTGGCACGTTTATAGCGTAAGCGTTTATATTCGAATTGATGTGTCGGCTCTACGTTTAGTGGTGCAGAAAATATTCATCAAAATGCACAATGCAGGTCATTCTTGAGATGTACGGACGAATATGACGCTCATTCAGATATATGACTGATTTTCAGGGGATTTTCTGACGGCTATTTCAACGAGATATTACCGTGGCAAGGATTGGCTATGCTAAGGATAATGCTGTTTATCGGGCCCTATCGCCGGTGGCCTCCAGATAACAAGCGTTAGTCGCAATCTCGGTGCGAATGAAATTTGGTTTTGTTACGATACGTATTTCGACTAGCGGTCCTCTTCATACAAGAGAACATACAAGAGAATTCAAATGAAAAATTCAACTACACAGTACCTGTATTCCGTACTTAGGCAAGCAGTGCACGAATTTAAATACATGGGGAAAAATTTTTTTCAGATTTTGTTGCGCACCCCATTACCGCGGATATTGATCGCCTGCATCGCTCTGGCTTTGCTGATCACCATCATACCTCTGATGCTGACCTTGTTTGTAGCATTTGTGCTACTGAAGTTGCTTCTGCTTATCGTCGTGTTGACGGTGCGCAAACATCGACGCAATCCTTCTGAATTGCTGTATCAACGTCATTATTACGACAGAAAAAGTTAGTTTGTACGGATTCAGGCCAGACTGAGGGGCAATATTGCATTGCTTACCTGAGTGGCCTGTATTTGTTTAATTAATTTTTGTAAATTAAAGCGTATTTGCTGGCAAGTTAGGGAAGCGCTTATCAATGGTCTGGTTCCAGCGCACAAGTTTTTCTTCGACTTGTTTCAATAGTTCAGACGTATCGCCCTCAATCGTCAATTTCTCGATCACGTCACCTTTGGCAATGCTATTAACAACTTTTTGATCTTCACCGCTGACCACTGCGCCAAATACAGTATGTTTGCCATTAAGGTGAGGAGTCGGGCCGTGAGTAATGAAAAATTGGCTGCCATTCGTACCTGGACCAGCGTTCGCCATCGATAAAATACCGGCCTTGTCATGACGTAAATCTTTTGAGAATTCGTCTTCAAATTGATATCCTGGGCCACCCATGCCCGTGCCGTCAGGACATCCACCTTGAATCATAAAATCACTGATGACGCGATGGAAGGTGAGGCCATCGTAATAACCGCGCTTTGCCAGATTAACAAAGTTGGCAACAGTAACAGGTGTTTGGTCGGCAAATAGATTGATATTGATGATGCCTTTATTCGTCTGCATGATGGCTTTTAATACGCTCATTTTTTTCCTCTTTGTTTAATGGTAAGGTGTTTGGGATTCTTTCAGCAGCGGTCTTGAACATAGATATGCGGCCAGATGCTTGGTGCGACATTCTATCAGTTCAATTCTTGTATGCGCTGAACCAAGATTTGTATTTGCCTGTTGTTATCAACTGACATTGCTAAAATATTACCCAGGCAATCATGCTACCCCGGTGTTAACGCGAATTACTCGGCGTAGCATGCACTAGCTGTGGTAAAGTGCCTTCTAAATCCTTGAAAGCATACTATGGCAACACCTAATTACGGATTCGATAAGCGTCAGAAAGAGCTTGCGAAGAAAAAGAAAAAAGAAGAAAAACTCAGAAATAAAGCTGAGCGTAAGGTCGGTGACACTGCAGAAGACGGTGTGCAGGACGACGATGCTGTCGACGAGACTACAGGTGAACCCGCAAGCCCAGCTTGATTCGTGTTGCCTGGTCATAAAAATCCAAGATTATTGATCAATGAATGTATTGCCAAGCCCGATGCAGCGCACAGCTGTGCATCGGGTTATTTGTATTTTCAGATGCTATGACCAGACCACGTTTTTTACCTGACAACATGACATTGCTGCTGGCGGCTGTAGTGCTAGCGGCCAGTTTTATTCCATGTACCGGGCAAGTTGCGGTTGGCTTTGAAATGCTCACCACTGGCATGATAGGCTTGCTGTTTTTCATGCATGGTGCAAAATTATCGCGTGCTGCAGTGATTGCCGGTGTTACGCATTGGCGCTTGCATTTGACGGTGTTGCTATTTACTTTTGCAGTTTTTCCACTGCTCGGAATTTTTCTCAAGCCGGTATTGACATGGCTTGTGACCCCGGAGTTATATCTGGGTATTTTGTTCTTGTGTGTCTTGCCTTCCACTGTTCAATCTTCAATCGCTTTTACTTCGGTAGCGCGTGGCAATGTTGCGGCAGCTGTCTGCAGCGCGTCGGCCAGCAACCTGATCGGTATTTTTCTGACTCCTTTTCTCGTGGGCTTGTTACTGGCGTCATCGACTGCAGGCCACTCTTCATTTGATGCGATTTTAAAAATAATTTATCAGCTGTTACTGCCCTTTATCGCCGGGCAAATCGCACGGCCCTTGATCGCATTGTGGATAGAGCGGCATAAAGATGTACTGAAAATGGTCGATCAAAGTTCGATATTGTTGGTGGTGTATGTCGCTTTTAGTGAAGCGGTGGTGCAGGGACTATGGAAACAAGTGCCACTGACTATGCTGCTGAGTCTGTTACTCATTAGCGCCGCCATGCTCGCCATCATTATGGGTTTGACGATCTATACCAGTCGTCGGTTTGGCTTTAGTAAAGAAGATGAAATTACCGTGGTATTTTGCGGTTCTAAAAAAAGCCTTGCCAGTGGTGTACCGATGGCGAAAGTGTTGTTTGCCAGTCATGCCGTGGGTGTGGTGTTGTTGCCTTTGATGATATTCCATCAGTTGCAACTGATGGTGTGTGCTGTCGTTGCGCAACGCTATGCAGCACGAGACGATCAGTAAATATAAAAAAGCGCATCAAATTTCTTAATGCGCTTTTTTTTGATACAGGTTCAGGCTGAATTTACTCTTCACTCACCTGCAAAATCAATTTCCCAAAATTCTTGCCATCAAACAGCATCATCAAGGTATCCGGAAATGTTTCTATCCCTTGTACGATATCTTCGCGGGTGTGAAATTTTCCTTGTGCCATCCATGCGCCCATTTCCTTGACGGCATCGCCATAGCGCGCCATGTAGTCGAACACCACAATACCCTCCATGCGCGCGCGATTGACCAGTAGTGACAGATAATTGGCCGGACCCTTGACCGGCGTAGTGTTGTTGTATTGCGAGATCGCGCCGCAGATAATGATGCGCGCCTTCATGTTGATGCGGGTTAGCACTGTATCTAAAATCTCGCCACCGACGTTGTCGAAATAAATGTCAACACCGTTTGGGCAATGTTCTTTCAGTCCGTCCTTAACCGATCCGGTCTTGTAGTCGATGCAGGCGTCGAAACCCAGTTCATTGACCACAAAATCACATTTATCCTTACCGCCAGCAATGCCCACGACACGGCAACCCTTTTGTTTGGCAACCTGGCCTACGGTTTGTCCCACTGCGCCCGCTGCGCCTGAAACCACGACGGTTTCTCCAGCTTTTGGTTGGCCGACATCAAGCAGTCCAAAGTACGCCGTCATGCCAGGCATGCCCAGCGCATTCAGGTATTTTGGCAGCGGTGCCAATGCTGGATCTACTTTGTAGAAACCGGCAGTTTTATCGTCTGCCGCACCAACCCAATATTTTTGAACGCCAGTCCCACCTGAGACGTAGTCACCCACGGCGAACTTAGCTGATTTAGATATGATGACTTTGCCGATACCGCCAGCACGCATGACTTCATTGATGGCGACTGGACGGATATACGATTTGCCGTCATTCATCCAGCCGCGCATGGCAGGGTCTAATGAAATGTAGATTGTCTGGACGACGATTTCACCCTCGGCGATGTCACGCACCGCTTCAGTAGTAAAAGACCAGTCGCTGTGTTTTGGCATGCCGACCGGGCGAGCGGCGAGGCGGTATTGTTGATTGCTGAGTTGATTGCAAGTTGTGGTCATTTTGATGGTCTCCGTAGGTGTCGGTGTCAGGGCTTAAGCCAAAAGTGAAGTCTAAAATTACGAATGGTGTATTACTATACATTAATTAGAACGATCGTGCTTTTTGTATTTAATTCTCTTGGTCGTGAGACAATGCGGGCTGAATTTTTTATCCTTCAACATCATGCATCCAGAATATATTCTCACCCTGTCTTGTCCCGATCAGCGCGGCATTGTTCATAGCGTATCAGGATTTTTGGCCAGTCACGGTTGCAACATCATTGATTCGGCGCAATTTGGTGATGCGCAGTCCCAATTGTTTTTTATGCGCGTACATTTTGCGCTGGAAGATGCCGCCATTGGCGATGTTAGCTTACGTGCAGATTTCGCCGCGTTGGGTGATGGATTGCAGATGGACTGGCAACTGCATGACGCGCGTCACAAGCCGCGTATCGTTTTGATGGTGTCCAAGATAGGTCATTGCCTTAACGACTTGCTGTTCCGCTTCAAGAGTGGTTTGTTGCCGGTAGAAATCAAGGCGATTATCTCCAATCACACCGATTTTTATCAACTGGCCGCCAGCTACAACATTCCGTTCCATCATCTGCCGTTGGCAATTGGCGCATCGGCTGAAGCCAAGCGTGCGCAAGAGCAAAAGGTATTGGATATTGTCGAAACCAATCAGGTCGAACTGGTGGTGCTGGCGCGCTATATGCAGATATTATCGCCAGAAATGTGTACTGCGCTTACTGGTCGCGCGATCAATATCCACCATTCTTTCCTGCCGAGTTTTAAAGGTGCCAAGCCGTATTATCAAGCGCATGAACGTGGCGTGAAATTGATCGGTGCAACGGCGCATTTCGTGACGGGCGATCTGGATGAAGGCCCTATCATCGAGCAAGATGTGGAGCGGGTTGATCATTCCATGGATCCGGAAACCCTTACCGCAATTGGCCGTGATGTGGAGTGTGTCGTACTGGCACGCGCAGTGAAATGTTTTGTTGAACATCGGATTTTGCTGAACGCTCACAAGACTGTGGTGTTCAAATAATGGCGCTCAAATCCACCATCTATAAAGCCGAGCTGAATATTTCAGATATGGATCGAGGCTATTACGCTGACCACAGTCTGACGATTGCACGTCATCCATCTGAGACTGACGAGCGCATGATGATCCGTGTGTTGGCGTTCGCGATACACGCCAGCGAACGGTTAAGTTTTGGTAAGGGCATTTCAGATACGGAAGAACCAGATTTTTGGTTGAAGGACTATACCGATGCCATTCAACTCTGGGGTGAGGTCGGTCAGCCGGAAGACCGTCGCCTGCTTAAAGCATGCGGTAGGGCCGAGCAGGTTGTGGTTTATAGCTTTGCGCATGCCAGCAGCATCTGGTGGAAACAAATCAATAGTCGCCTTGATCGGGCAAAAAATCTTCAGGTTAAAAACATCCCGTCCTCGACCAGTCAGGCTTTAGCAAAATTGGCGCAACGAAATATGCAATTGCAATGCACGATACAGGATGGACAAATCTGGCTATCGGGTGGAGATGAATCTATCCTGGTGGAATTGGAAACATTCAAAGAGTTTGGATAGCGATTGTGTAGTTCGCCCTTGTTGTTTGATGCACAAAAAGGGCGAGGTTCGTCAATTACACCGCAACTCCTGTGGCATCGAACAAACCTTCGAACAAGATTGAGCTCAGATACCGTTCGCCAGAATCGGGCAATATCACCACGATGGTTTTCCCTGCGTGTTCTGGCAGTTTTGCCAGCCGTATTGCCGCAGCGGTAGCCGCGCCGCATGAGATACCTGCCAGGATGCCTTCTTCCTTCGCCAGTCGTTGCGCATACAAAACGGCATCCTCATTGCTAACCAGTTCGATCTGATCGACGAGAGACATATCGAGCACATCAGGGATAAAGCCGGCGCCTATGCCCTGGATTTTGTGCGGCCCCGGTTGCAAAGGCTGTCCGGCGCGTTGTTGCGTCAGCACCGGGCTGGCTGTCGGCTCAACGGCGACGGTCAATATCTTCTTGCCTTTGGTTTGTTTGATGTAACGCGACACGCCGGTAATGGTGCCGCCCGTGCCTACCCCAGCGACAAAGATATCAACCGCACCATCGGTATCTGTCCAGATTTCTGGTCCGGTGGTTTTTTCGTGGATTGCCGGGTTGGCAGGATTTTTAAACTGTTGCAGCAAAACATAACGTTCTGGGGCGCTGGCCAGAATTTCTTCGGCTTTGGCAATCGCCCCTTTCATGCCTTTTGCCCCTTCGGTCAAAATCAGCTTGGCACCGTAAGCCACCAATAACTTGCGTCTTTCTATGCTCATGGTGTCGGGCATGGTGAGAGTGAGTGGAATGCCTTTTGCCGCAGCCACAAATGCCAGTGCGATGCCTGTATTGCCACTGGTCGGCTCGATGATTTCCTTGCCCGGTCCTAACAAGCCACGCGCTTCGGCATCTGCCACCATTGCCGCACCGATCCGGCATTTTACTGAATAGGCTGGATTGCGCCCCTCGATTTTAACTAACACCGTTGCGCCTGCACCATCGGTGATGCGGTTAAGGCGAACTAAGGGAGTTCTGCCTATCGAGTCTGCATTATTCAAATAGAGAGCCATATATTTCCTTTTGTGATGAATCAAATAAAGTGAAACAGTGTTATTACTGTCAACCGTGGGTGCGTTGCCTTAAAAATGTCACTTTATCGACGCCTAGACAAATATAAGGCTTTAAAGCATAAAATAAGCATGCCTGTCACGCACTATTCATGCGCTTCTTCAGGCTATCGTGCCTGCGAGGCGCACTGGTATTGCGTGACAGGCGCACCACCATATTGTTTTCTTGAAACGCTGGTGCTGCTATAGCAATCCACGCTGCTTCGGTGAATTATTCCAAATGCAGCGTGAGGATAAATCAAGATACAGCTTTCTTACGTTGACAAATAGTCTTCATGAGAATAAGCCAAATCAAGATAATATCCAACGAAATTCAATGCATATCGATATATGAAATCAGATGGTTTAAGGTTCCACCTCGCTGAAGAAAATTCGAGCACGTGATGTTTTCAACGACAGCCACGATGGGGCTGAGATAAGTCCGCTTTTATTGCAAAATTATCGGCGAATGTGTTAACCTAAAGTCATAGAATAACAAACTGAGAAATATGTCCATGTCACAAAAAAACGGCTTGTATCAGAATAATGTTTACATGCTCGCAGAACGGTTTTTCATTCAAGATGAGGCCGAAACCTTAAAGCTCCACGCCCATAAATATAATTTTGATATCTTGTTTTATTCCAAGATGGAATCTTTTATTTTTGCGATGCTGGGCGCAAATGACGGTGATTTGTTCGTCGTTGATCTGGATGTATTACATAATCATCAATCAGGGGAACAAAATCGATCGATGTTTCTGCGTGATTTGCTCAAGCCCTTGCCCGAAAATCATCAATATATTTACCTTGAAACTGAAAAGCAGAGTAGCCGGTATTTACTACAAAAAATGCTGTTAGATACCAATTGCCTGGCGTATGCCGAGAAGCCTTTTAGTAGTGAAGATCTGGTCGACAACTTGTTCAATCTATTCGCGCAACGCAAGCGTGATGACCAGGGAAAAGTATTATTTCTTGGCGAATCTATTCAATTCGATGAATCGCTCTTTTCTCAACATAATATTTTTGTCAAACACCACGACACATTTCAGACTTTGCACACGGAAGTAAAGCGCTGGTTGCCAGATGTTGTCGTGGTAGAAAGCACCATGTTTTCCGGTGCCGAATCGATAGCGGAAATTGTTCAAAAAAATATTGCGACTGACCCCAGTCTGGAAATCATTTTTTTGCAGACAGAAGTCGATACGGCGCTCTCGGAAAGTGCGATTGATGCCGGTTTTGACGTCATCATGATGCATCAGACGAACCACATCACGACCTCGCAAATTATTAATAGAATTAATAAGATCCGCACGAATAAAAACTTAATTTCCAGAGACCGGGCGACAGGCCTGTTGAATAAGATAGGCTATAAAAAACGTGCGCAGGAAAGAATCTACGAAGCAGAAAAATCCGCGGTTCCCTTGGCGGTGGTTATTTTTGATATCGATAAATTCAAAACTATCAATGACACTTGGGGTCACCATTTTGGTGACATCGTCATCAAGCGCTTATCGATGTTCCTAGGACAGTTTCTGGAAGATAAAGCCTTGCTGAGCCGTTTTGGCGGCGAGGAGTTTGTCATGCTATTTTGGGATGTTGATCACGATAAAGTTATCGCGAAACTCAATGAGATGCGGGAAGGGTTTAACGCAATAGAATTCGAGATCGCGCCGGGGCAGTTCAAGCGGTTCTCAATTAGTGGCGGTGTTGCATTTTATCCGCACTGCAAGTCAGAAAATACCTTGTTCTTGCAGGCAGATGCGGCACTCTATAAAGCCAAGACTGGTGGACGAAATCAGATTTGTGAATGATATTGAGGGCAAGCAGAGTTGTGCCCTCAAGCATCGTATAAAACAGCCTTTAAACCTTCAGCACGCCTTGCAACCATGCACTGACATCATTGATTTCTTCTTCGCATACAGAATGTTGCATCATGTATTCGTGCCACTCTACATGGTAGCCCAGTTCCAGCAATAAATCGCGTGATTGTTCCGCCCGTTGCAGTGGAATTACAGGGTCTGCACGGCCATGTGCCATATAAATAGGGGTCTGTTGATTGGCGCCATGGCGCTCTTCGGCAATGACATCACGTAGCGGCACGTAACCCGATAAGCAAAGCAAGCCAGCCAATTTTTCCGGATGACGCAAGCCCACTTGCAAGGCCATCGCACAACCTTGTGAAAAGCCGGCAAGGATGATGCGATGCGCCGGAATGCCGCGTGCTTTTTCGCGTTCGATCAACTGTTCAATACGCGCCTGCGAGACTCTCAAACCTGCTTCGTCTTCACGCTTGGCAATGTCGGTACCCAAAATGTCGTACCAGGCACGCATGACGTAACCGCCGTTGATTGTTACGGGCATGGTCGCCGCATGCGGGAAGACAAAGCGTATACCAGGACATCCCTTGAGATTGAGTTCTTTAACTATAGGCACAAAATCATTGCCATCCGCCCCTAAGCCATGCATCCAGATGACGGCGATAGTTGGTTCAGGAGCGCTTTCAAGTTCTATTGTGTCTAGCAGGTCAGAGGTCATGATTTTATTGGGTTGAGTTTGTTCTAACGAGTTCTGAGTGCCGATTTCGGGCGAAATACTTTGCACACAGCGTCATGTGTTTCAACATAAGGGCCGCCGATCAGGTCGATACAATAAGGTATCGCCGCGAAAATGCCCGCGACCAGTTGCTTGCCGTCGGTATCTTTCAGACCTTCCAGAGTCTCTTTGATCGATTTTGGCTGGCCTGGCAGGTTAAGAATCAACGCGGCATGACCAGCGGTTTCGCGAATGACAGCGACCTGTCTTGACAAGATCGCGGTGGGGACAAATTGCAGGCTGATCTGGCGCATTTGCTCGCCAAAACCTGGCATTTCTTTGGTGGCAACCGCCAGCGTTGCTTCCGGCGTAACATCACGCCGTGCCGGACCAGTACCGCCGGTGGTAATGACCAGATCACAACGCGAACGGTCAACCAGCGTGATCAAGGCAAGCTCAATAGCTGCCCGGTCGTCTGGTATCAAGCGTGTTTCCAGCGTCCAGGGCGTGGAAAGTGCTGCGCCAAACCATTCTTGCAGCGCCGGCAAACCTTGGTCCTGGTAAACGCCAGTTGAAGCGCGGTCTGAAATGGAGATAAGACCGATGCGCAGTGCACGGTCGCTACCAAGATCACTCATCGTCCTCTTCCTCGTCGCCATCTTCCGTTTCTGCATCATTGGCAGCGTTTACTTTGGATAGCTCCTTCAGAAGCTGGAAAATCTCGCGATAGGCTTTCGGCGGTTTGCTCTCTGCTTGCTCTTTGCGTGCATTGCGGATCATGGTGCGCAATTGTTGTGCATCGAGCTGCGGATGCTCTGCCATCAATTCTGTCACTGCTTCATCATTGGCCAGCAGTTTGTCGCGACGACGTTCCAGCGCATGCATGACGGCAGTTTCTGATTTGGATGCGCCTTTCCAGCTATCGATGGTTTTTTGGATCAGCGCCACTTCAGCTTCGTCGAGCGTACGCATTTTTTTGCCGACGAACTGCAACTGACGACGGCGACCTTCATGATCCTTGATTTTCTGACATTCCAGAATCGCGTCACGCACATCTTCAGGCATAGGTACGCGCTTGACACGGTCACGTGGCTGATCGATCAGTTCTTGCCCTAGTTTTTGCAGGGCAGTCATTTCACGTTTTAGCTGTGATTTTGATGGGCGTTCGTACTCTTGCTCGAACTCGGTGGACTTGAAGCCACAAGAGCCTCGGTTTGGATTTGGCATAATTGACTCGCCTTTATTCTATAAACTTATTGAAACGGCTGCTATGATACCCTTTTTATCCACGTAGCCAAAGAAACCCAGACCATGAGCAAGCCAGTTTTTACCCATACTCAGGATCAATTAAAGCAAATTGCACAAGACATGTTGCGTTTTGCACGTGAAAAAGGCGCATCTGATGCCGCAGTGGAAATTAGCGAAGGCGGCGGTTTATCCATTAGCGTGCGCAAAGGTCAGGTCGAGACTATCGAACAAAACCGCGATAAAGGCATAGGCGTGACCGTGTACGTAGGTCAAAAGCGCGGCAATGCCAGCACTTCAGATTTTTCACAGAAATCTTTGCTTGATACGGTAGACGCGGCATATAACATCGCGCGCTTTACGGCGGAAGATAATTGTGCCGACTTGCCGGAAAAAGAGCTGCTTGAGATGCATCCGCAAGACTTGAAATTATTTTATCCATGGCTGGTCACCGCAGAAGAAGCAATTGAACTTGCCCGCCGTACAGAAGCTGCTGCTTTTGCCGTGGATAAACGCATCACCAATTGTGAAGGTGCTAACGTACATGCACAGCAATCGCACTTTGTTGCCGCCAATTCACGCGGCTTCATGGGCGGCTACCCTTTTTCTCGCCACACGATTTCGGTTTCACCAATTGCCGGTAAAGGCGCACGCATGCAGCGTGATGACTGGTACACCTCACAACGTAATGCCAAAAAACTGGCGCAGCCAGAAGCTGTCGGCAAATACGCAGCAGAGCGCGCTTTGGCGAGGTTAAATGCACGCAAGCTCGATACCCGCAAGTGTCCTGTGCTATTTGAAGCACCGTTGGCCGCCGGTTTGTTGGGATCGTTCGTACAGGCGGTTTCTGGTGGTGCCTTGTATCGAAAATCAAGTTTTTTATTGGATTCGCTAGGGACCCAGGTATTTCCTGACCATATACAGGTATTGGAAGACCCACATATCATGGGCGCGGTAGGCTCTTCTCCTTTTGATGATGAAGGTGTCAAAACCCAGCGCCGTGATGTAGTTAAAAACGGTATCTTGCAGGGTTACTTTTTGTCCTGCTATTCGGCACGTAAACTCGGCATGAAAACAACCGGAAACGCTGGAGGTTCGCATAATTTAACAATGAGTTCCACGTTAACCAAGCGCAGCGATAACTTTAGTGCGATGCTGAAAAAAATGGGCACGGGCCTGTTGGTGACGGAACTGATGGGGCAGGGCGTTAATTACGTGACGGGCGATTATTCGCGCGGAGCTTCGGGTTTCTGGGTCGAAAATGGTGTAATCCAATACCCGGTGGAAGAAATCACGATCGCAGGCGATATGCGTGAAATGTTTAAGCAGATTGTGGCAATCGGTGCAGACACCTTGATTCGCGGCACCAAGCAAACTGGGTCCATCCTGATAGAAAATATGACCGTGGCGGGAAGTTAGCCATGCGTTTTATTCGTAGAGTGTTGTACTTTACGATACGTATAAATACGTAATGAAAATGGAGTGGGATATTTTTTTTGTAATGCTAAATTTTTAAGTCATTGATAAATATGAAAAAAATTTTTGACGGAAGGCAGTTTTTTTTATACATCGCCATGACGAAATGAATATTGCTGCATTGCAATGCAATCAATGATTGCGAGTGAACAAGACTGCCCATAGAATGTTTTTTGCTTGTTTCATTAGTGCTCATTTTACTGACCAAGTACCCCAAATTTTTCCGAATTATTATTCTATTGGAGACAGCATGGAACGTCGTTCCTTTCTAAAAAAAGCCGCAGTAAGCGCATCTGCAGGAGCAGTCAGCGTTGTTGCTGCAGCACCGGCAATGGCCGCCGAAACGCCAACGCTCAACTGGCGTTTGGCATCTAGTTTCCCCAAAAGCTTGGATACCATCTTCGGTGCAGCAGAGGTATTTTGCAACCGTGTGAAAGAACTGACTGACGGCAAGTTTAATATTCGTGCATTTGCCGGTGGTGAAATTGTACCGGGACCTGCCGTACTGGATGCGGTCAAAGACGGTACCGTTGAAATGGGGCATACCGCCTCTTACTATTTTTTCGGAAAAGATCCAACTTTTGCTTTTGATACCGCGATTCCATTCGGACTCACGTCGCGTCAGCAAACTGCATGGATGTTGCACGGAAATGGCATGAAGTTGATGCGCGAGTTTTTTGCTGAATACAATGTGGTGAACTTCTTGGGTGGAAATACTGGCACCCAAATGGGTGGCTGGTTCCGTAAAGAAATCAAGACCGTTGAAGATCTGAAAGGTCTCAAGTTCCGTGTCGGTGGCTTTGCTGGTAAGGTCATGACCAAGCTTGGCACGGTACCACAGCAAATTCCAGGTAGCGATATTTACACTGCACTGGAAAAAGGCACGATAGATGCAGCTGAATGGGTGGGGCCTTACGACGATGAAAAACTGGGGTTCTATAAAGTGGCCAAGGTTTACCACTATCCAGGCTGGTGGGAAGGTGGAGCGCAGTTGTCGTTCTACGTCAGCAAAAAAGAGTGGGATAAATTGCCAAAGTTATACCAGGCTGCAATTGAAGTCGCCTCCATGGAAGCGCACACAGATATGCAGGCGAAGTACGATGCAAAAAATCCTGCTGCCTTGGGACGACTCTTGCAAAACAAGATTTCACTCAAGCCTTTCCCTCAACCAGTGTTGGACGCCTGTTTTAAAGCAGCACAAGAAACTTTCTCTGAAGAAGCGGCGAAAAACCCTAAGTTTAAAAAAGTGTACGACGACTGGCGTGCTTTTAGAAACAATCAAGGTCAGTGGTTTAATGTTGCCGAACAATCTTTTGCAAAGTTCAACATGTCACGTGCCTTGAAGTAGTCATGCACGTACTATAAAAAAACCGCACAGCAGTGCGGTTTTTTTACGTCGAAAACATTGTCATGCGTAGTAAGGACTCGTTAGGAAATAACCTGAACTTTTTATCTAGCCATCACTGGCGCACTGCTGCGTTGTTCACCGCTTGCAGTGCTAGCACTGCGGCGCGTCGAACGCCTTGCATTGTATCCAGCAATGTCCGCTAAAAAATCTATTTTATTTCCTAACGAGCCCTAACTTAAAAGTGGGCATGCCTGATACGCAATCCCCATAAGCCTTTCCAGCCAGTATCTCCGCAAACCCGCATGGGGATTGCGTGGTGGGCCTGCCAGTTTTGAAAAAATATCGAAAAAATACAATGAGATCTCAAGTGAATAAAAAACCCGCCGGAGCGGGTTTTTCAATTGTTTTTAGGTTAGCCGACAGTCGTCATCATTGGGTGAACTTAGGCGTAACAGGTTCTTCCTCGCCATCGTCCTTTTTATCGCCCTGTTTGTCATCGAGGGGTTTATCGGTGTTATCGGGTAGATTCAGAGAGGGGGCGTCGTCGACCGGCATTGTCAGGTTGAGTTGAACATCTTCGGTCATATTGCGTTTTTTCTCAACGGAGACGATGTTGGGGAACGCAATGATCAGGCTTACCATGATGATTTGCGCCACCACGAATGGTATGGCACCCCAATAGATATCGCTGGTTTTGACTTCCTTGGGAGCAACCGAGCGCAGGTAAAACAGTGCGAAACCGAAGGGGGGGTGCATGAACGAGGTCTGCATATTTACGCCTAACAAAACACCAAACCAAATCAGGTCAATACCCATTTTTTCCGCCACGGGACCGACCAGTGGTACCAGAATAAAGGCCAGTTCAAAGAAATCGAGGAAGAAGGCCAATACGAAGAACATGATGTTGACGACGATGAGAAAACCAACTTGTCCACCAGGTAAAGAAGTCAGCAGATGCTCAACCCATAAATCGCCATTCACACCGCGGAACACCAGCGAGAAGACCGTGGAGCCGATCAAGATGAAGACCACGAAACAGGATAAGCGCGAAGTCGAGTTCATCGCCTGCTTGGTCAAGTCCCAGGATAAACGGCGGTTCATCATCGCCAGCACCATCGCGCCGAAGGCGCCCATGCCGCCGCCTTCTGTCGGTGTTGCGACGCCGATAAAGATCGTGCCCAGCACCAGGAAGATCAGCGCTAGCGGCGGTATCAGTACAAACACGACTTTTTCTGCCATGCGGGACAGCAATCCAATGTTGAATTGGCGGTTGACTAGCGCCAGCACAAAGGCAAATGCGATACCGACACTGGCAGAATAGATGACCAGTTCATCACTTGCGACATCAGGATGGCCGGCAGCATAATACTTTGCGTAGCCTATGCTTGCCGCGACACTGAGTAGCAGTAACACCAATAAGGAAACGGCACCGCTGTCACCATTCGTCTGACGCAAGTTACGCGCTTCGGGCGGTAATGCAGGGACCCATTTTGGCTTTAAGATGGAGATGAGCAGAATATAGCCAGCATACATGGCAGTTAATACCAAACCAGGAATGAAAGCGGCCTGGTACATATCACCAACTGAACGTCCCAACTGATCAGCCATGACGATCAGCACCAGTGAAGGCGGAATGATTTGCGCCAACGTACCCGACGCTGCAATGACACCCGAGGCGACTTTTTTATCGTAACCGTAACGCAGCATGACAGGCAAGGAGATCAAGCCCATCGAGATCACCGATGCAGCGACAACGCCGGTAGTCGCCGCCAGCAAGGCGCCGACAAAAATGACCGCGTAAGCGACACCGCCACGCAGAGGGCCGAACAGCTGGCCTATGGTATCGAGCAGA
This sequence comes from Undibacterium sp., assembly GCA_030645915.1. Lineage (GTDB taxonomy): Bacteria > Pseudomonadota > Gammaproteobacteria > Burkholderiales > Burkholderiaceae_D > Undibacterium. Next base: position 38,035 of record JAUSNO010000010.1, on the reverse strand, counting down.
TCCTCGGCCATCCCCGATCTTTCAAGAATCAAGCCCATGAACGTGAAGAAGGGAATGGCCAGTAAGGTATCGTTTGACATGATGCCGAAAATACGATTTGGCAAGGCTTGCAACAACTCTGGTTTTAGCAAGCCAAACTCTATGCCTAAAAAACCAAAGAACAAACCGTTTGCAGCCAGTGCAAATGCTACCGGGAAGCCCGATAACAAGAATATTACGAGAGTGGCGAACATGATCGGAGCCATGTTTGCGATGATAAATGCCGTCATTTTTTTAAGTCTCCGCTGATTTTATTGTAATTTATTGGCGGATTTAATCGCCTCAATTTCTTCTTCTGGTGTAGCAGCGTGTTTTTCAAACTCGCGGGCATCTACCAAGCCTTGCAGGTAGCCGATGCGCTTAATTAATTCTGATATTCCCTGCAAGCTGAGCATGAGAAATCCGATCGGAATAAGCAGTTTTGCAGGCCAGACGATCAAACCGCCAGCATTGTTCGACATTTCCTGATTGCGGATCGATTCCAGCGCATAAGGGGCGGCAAAATAAAAGATAAGACCAGTCATCGGCAACAGGAAGAAGACGAAGCCGAAAATGTCCATCCAGACTTGAGTGCGCTTTGAAAAACGTCCTGAGATCACGTCAATGCGGACGTGCTCGTTTCTGCGCAAGGTATAAGAGCTGCCAAGCAGAAAAATCGCGGAAAACAAATACCATTGAATTTCCAGCCAGGCATTTGAGCTGGTATTGAAGGTGTAGCGTATCAAGGCGTTGCCGGTACAGATAAGGACAGCTGCCAATAACGCCCAACTGACGCCATGGCCAATTTTTTCATTGAGCGTATCGATGAATCTCGAGATCGAGATGATAAATTTCATTGTTTGTCTCCCTATTGAATTGAATTTTGTGTTTTCCTCAGTGAAAAAGCCTGGGAATCTACTTAATTTTATTGGAGCAAAGTATAAAACATTTCTCTGGCAGAGTAAGTGCTTAGAAGGCGCTAGAACGTTGTTTTTGTAGGCGAAACAGGCAAACTCAGTATTTCTACGTATGGGTAAATAGCAGAGGCTGATGACTGGAGGGGGAATTGCGCGATTCGCCAAGAGCAGAATCGCGCAGAGGAGGGGAGACTTCGGTCTTAATTCGTCAATTGTTGCCGTGCGCGCGCGATCGCCAGTTTGACTTGGCGCGGCGCGGTGCCGCCGATGTGGTCGCGTGCCGCAACTGAGCCTTCCAAGGTCAGCACTTCAAACACATCTGCACCTACCAGCGGCGAAAATTGTTGTAAATCAGCGAGGCTCATGTCGCTCAAATCACAAGCCTTGTCGACGCACGTGCGTACCGCCAGTGCCACGGCTTCATGCGCATCGCGGAAAGGCAAACCCTTCTTGACCAGGTAATCCGCCAAATCAGTCGCGGTGGCGTAGCCTTGCAAAGCGGCAGCGCGCATGGCTTCCGGCTTGACTGTTATGCCGCCGGCCATATCGGCAAAGATGCGTAGCGTATCTACCAGCGTGTCTACCGTATCAAACAGCGGCTCTTTATCTTCCTGATTGTCCTTGTTATAGGCCAGTGGCTGGCCTTTCATTAAAGTGAGCAGTGCGATCAGGTGACCGTTAACGCGGCCGGTCTTGCCACGCGCCAGTTCCGGCACGTCGGGATTCTTTTTTTGCGGCATGATCGATGAACCGGTGCAGAAGCGGTCGGCGATATCGATGAAGCCAACCCGCGGGCTCATCCAGATCACCAGCTCTTCCGACATGCGTGAGATATGCGTCATGATCAAGGCGCCGGCAGCGCAGAATTCAATCGCAAAATCACGGTCAGAGACGGCATCAAGTGAATTGTGGCAGACGTCATCGAAACCTAAGGTACGCGCGACTCTTTCGCGGTCAATCGGGAACGTGGTGCCAGCCAGGGCGGCAGCGCCCAAAGGCAGGCGGTTGACGCGTTTGCGGCAGTCAAGCATGCGCTCGGTATCGCGGCTAAACATTTCTACGTAGGCCAGAATATGGTGCCCGAAGGTGATCGGTTGCGCTACCTGCATGTGGGTGAAGCCGGGCATGATGGTGTCGCTGTGTTGCTCGGCCAAGTCGAGCAGGGCGCTGCGAAAATCACCCAGCAAGCCGACTATGGTGTCGATGGATGCACGCACATACAGGCGAATATCGGTCGCTACCTGATCGTTGCGCGAGCGGCCTGTGTGCAGGCGTTTGCCGGCATCGCCAACCAGTTCTGTCAGGCGTTTTTCTATATTCAGATGCACGTCTTCCAGATCAAGCAGCCATTCAAACTTGCCCGCTTCGATTTCTGCGTGTATCTGTGCCATGCCGCGCTGGATGTCGGCGTGATCTTGCGCTGTGATGATATTTTGCGTTGCCAGCATCTCGGCATGCGCTAAAGAACCCTGAATATCAAAGGCTGCCATGCGCTTGTCAAAAAAGACCGAAGCGGTATAACGTTTGACCAGGTCAGAGACAGGTTCGGAGAAGCGTGCAGACCATGCCTCGCTTTTTTTTGAGAATTGTGATGTCATAGTGGTTTCCTTGAGATTGCATAATTATACCGTGTGACTGGACGATCTTTTATCGCCAGTGAATAGATGGGCAACATAGCCACGACAAGAATGATCAAAAGATTGAGAAAATGCGACAGCAAATAATTGAACATAAACCGCAGCCAGGCAACATATCGCTGATACCAGATTGTTGCAATATCGGTATTGTATTTAGAGTGCTGATTGTTGTTAATACCTTGGTTTTGCTCAGTTTGCTAGCAAGAGGGCAGGGTTTTTTGATCAATTTTCAGGAGTTTGTTGAAACCTCGATGTTGGTTGAACTGATCTGCTTAACATCCTTGTTCCTTTTGTGCGGGGTGCGCGGCATGACCAATAAACAGTATGTGCCAGAGTGGGTGCAGCGCGCCGCATGTGGCGTGGTACCTGCCTTAATCTGCAGTTTACTACTGGCATATTTTGATGGCATGGAGTGGTTTGCATTTAGCTTCCCGCATTTGCAGATTGAATATGCTATTTTTTTATGTTTCGTGATCGGCATGAGCTTGCAGCATTATTTTGAAATGCGTAGCCGGGCGTTTTCGCCAGCTTTGGGCGAGGCGCGGCTGCAGGCTTTGCAGGCCAGAATACGGCCCCATTTCTTATTTAATAGCTTGAATGCCGTGTTGTCGCTGATCCGTACCGAGCCGCGTCGTGCCGAGACTGCGCTGGAGGATCTGGCCGATCTATTCCGCGTACTGATGCGCGACACGCGTGACATGACCACCTTGCAGGAGGAGATACGTCTGTGCGAGCAGTATCTGGCGATAGAGAAGATACGCCTGGGCGAGCGTTTGCAAGTGAGCTGGCATACTGAAAATCTGACTGAGCAAGACATGCAAGACGCAAAAATTGCCGCCTTGTTATTACAACCCCTGTTGGAAAATGCCGTGCACTATGGGGTTGAGCCATCGATCAAGCCGGCAATGATCATGGTGGCGATACGCCGCCATCTGGATAAGATCGAGATCACGGTGAGCAACCCATTTCATGCTGATCCCAGACTCCCGCAAGGTAACCCGCAGGGCAATCAGATGGCGTTGGAAAACATCCGCCAGCGACTGGCCTTGCTCTATGATATAGAAGCGCAGTTGAGTTACGGCGTCATTGGGGCCAGCTTTGAAGTTAAATTGCATTTTCCGTACAAAAAATGAATCGTCCAAAAATCCTCATCGTCGATGATGAAGCGCCGGCAAGGCAAAGGCTGGCAACGCTGATCGCTGATATTCAACAAGAATGTCCGTGTGACTTAATTGGCGATGCATCCAATGCGCAAGCCGCGTTAGACCATATCGCACTGGCGCAACCGGATATCGTTTTACTCGATGTGCAGATGCCGGGAATGACAGGCATGGAGCTCGCGCAGCACTTGTCGCGCAACAAGCAAGCGCAGATGCCGGCGATTATTTTCGTCACTGCCTACGACGACTATGCCTTGAAGGCGTTTGAAGTGCATGCGATGGATTATCTGTTGAAACCGGTGCGCGCCAGCAGGTTGGCTGAAGCGATCAATCGTACCAGCCGGTTGCAGGCCGGCGCACAGCAAACTGCCGTCACCGCATCGATCAATCAAATGCCGGCGCCACGCCAGTGTTTTTCGATTTTGGAAAGAAACCGCGTCTTGCTCATTCCGGTGGCCGACGTGTTGTTTCTGAAAGCCGAGCAAAAATACGTCACGCTACATACCAAGACACGCAGCTATTTGCTGGAAGAATCCCTGACCTCGATTGAAGATGAAATGGTTAACGTGCTGGTACGCGTACACAGAAACGCCCTGGTAGCGCGCAATGCCATCATGGGGGTGGAGCGCGCCTTGCATGTGGTGGACGCCGACAGCGAGCATGAAAAAGTCACAGAATCCTGGCAAGTTATCGTGCGCGATGCGGATGAACGCCTGCCGATTTCAAGAAGACAGTGGCCGGTGATAAAGGCTTTGGTGCGCTAGCATATATGTATATGTATGTGTATGCGCGCACGATGACCAAAAATCTCAATAACGGCACCGCCACCACGCACTATCCATGCGGCTTTCCAAGCATACTGCCCGCTAAGGCGCATGGATAGTGCGTGGTGGCGGTGCTGCTGTTTTATGTTAACAAGCCGCGTGATTGACCGTGATGACGTGCACTGCCAAACCACCCAATGAGGTCTCTTTGTACTTGGCCTGCATGTCGGCGCCGGTCTGGCGCATGGTTTCGATGACTTGATCGAGGCTGACGTGATGGATGCCATCACTTTTTAGCGCCAGCGAGGCGGCGGTAATTGCCTTGACTGCGCCCATGCCATTGCGCTCGATGCAGGGAATTTGCACCAGGCCGCCGATAGGGTCGCAGGTCATGCCCAGATGGTGTTCGATGCCGATTTCAGCGGCGGTTTCTATCTGTTCGTTACTGCCGCCCAATGCCGCAGTCAGACCGGCAGCGGCCATGGCGCAGGCCACGCCGACTTCGCCCTGGCAACCGATTTCAGCGCCCGAGATCGAGGCATTCTTTTTGCACAGCATGCCGATTGCTGCTGCGACCAGTAAAAACTGGCGTATGCCTAGCTCTGGATTACTCGGTTTGCAGTCTTGCGAGTAGTAACGCAAGATCGCTGGAATGATACCGGCAGCGCCATTGGTCGGCGCGGTGACGACCCGTCCGCCGGCGGCATTTTCTTCATTCACCGCCATCGCGTACAGGCTGACTTTGTGCATGCCATCATGTGGCAGGGCGTTGGTGAGATCATTTGCCGTGAGCCATAATTTGGCGGCGCGCCTTTGTACGTGTAAGCCGCCGGGTAATTCGCCGGTGATCTGCAGGCCGCGTTCTATGCAATGGCTCATCACATTCCAGAGTCTATCCAGGCCGGCATCGAGTTCATCGTCGCTGCAATGCACCAGCTCATTGGCGCGCAACATGGTGGCGATGCTCAATCCGCTACGTTTGCCATGCGCCAGCAGTTCTGCCATGGTGGCAAACGGGTAGGGCACGGTGACGGCGGGTCTGGTCGTCGATCCGCTGCCTTGTTGCAGTTCTTCTTCGGAGTAGATGAAGCCGCCGCCAGTCGAGTAAAACACGCGATCAAAGGTGCTGCCGTCATTTCGGGTCAGGGTAAAGCGCATGCCGTTAGGGTGCCCTGGCAAGACTTCTTTCTTGTGCCAGAGCAGGTCATCGAGGATGTCGAATTTAACGCTGTATTCGCCCAATAAATGCATGATGCCGCTGCTGGCGAGCGTACTGAGCTTGTCGTCGATACTTGCCGGATCGATGTCTTGCGGCGTTTCGCCCATCAGGCCCAGCAGCACGGCTTTATCAGTGGCATGGCCCAAGCCAGTTAATGCCAGCGATCCATACAGTGCGACCTGCACTTGGCGCACCTTAAACAGGTCAGGGCATTCGAGTAAAAAGCGCCTCGCCGCCAGCATGGGGCCGACGGTGTGAGAACTGGATGGACCTACGCCAATCTTAAATAAATCAAATACACGCATGTCCATACTGTTTACCTTGTTGTCTCGAAATTTATTGTTATGCCGCCTTGGTCAATGCGCTTTCTGGAGTCTGGCTGAGCTTGACGTTTTTCAGCATGTCTTTGACCAAATGCTGAATGTCGATTTGTGCCTGCCATCCCCAGTCCCTGCGGGCTATCTCGTCATCGAGGCTTTGTGGCCATGATGCTGCAATTGCCTGACGGCTGTCTGGTGCGTAGTGTATGTCGAAGTCGGGCAAATTTTGTTCGATTACTTGGGCCAATTGCCGTGGATTAAAGCTTAAGCCAGCCACATTGTAGGAAGAACGGATAGAAAGTTTGTCTGCCGGCGCATCCATTAAGCTGATGGTGGCGCGGATGGCATCTGGCATGTAGATCATCGGCAATGTGGTGTCGGCTTCCAGGAAGCAAGAGTAGCTTTCGCCACGCAATGCCGCATGGAAAATCGCAATCGCGTAATCCGTCGTGCCACCGCCCGGAGGGGATTTGTAACTGATGATGCCGGGGTAGCGAATGCTGCGGACATCCACGCCGTATTTCTGGAAATAATATTCACACAGACGTTCACCGGCTAGTTTGCTGATGCCGTAAATGGTCGTCGGGTCCATGATGGTAAATTGCGGCGTGTTTTGCGCCGGCGTATTCGGGCCAAAGGCGGCGATAGAGGAAGGCCAGAACACCTTCAGCGGTTTGCCCGCTTCACCACGGATGCGTGCCAGTTCCAGAATATTGAGCAGGCCATCCATGTTCAGCGTCCAGGCTTTTAATGGCGCCTGTTCACCTGTAGCGGAGAGTAATGCCGCCAATTGATACACCTGCGTGATTTGATATTGTTCTGCGACTGCCGCTAAGCGGTCAGCGCTGAGCACGTCGATCACTTCATACACTTTGGCGGCATACAGGCTACGCGGGCTGATGTCTGCCGCGATGACATTGTCTGCACCGTGTTGTGCGGCCAGCGCATCGACCAGTTCGCTACCGATTTGCCCGTTGGCGCCTATGACTAAAATACGTTCCATGTTTTTACTTTCTTTATTTATTTTGCTTATTTGACGTGCTTACTTAATCAAGCCAAGTTCGCGACCGGCTTGCGCAAAGGCGGCCAGGGCGGTTTGCAATTGCTCTGTTGTGTGTGCGGCTGACAGCTGCACACGGACCCGCGCTTGACCCATCGGTACCACCGGATAAAAGAAACCGGTGACCAACACGCCAAGCTCATACATTCGTGCGGCAAATTTTTGTGCCACCGGCGCATCGAATAACATCACGGGAACAACAGGGTGAGTACCGGGTTTAATCGTGAAACCCAGGGCGGCGATTTCCTGACGGAAAAAGGCAGTGTTGACGTGTAATTTATCGCGCAACTCAGTCGATGACGACAGACGCTGCAATACAGATAAAGAAGCGCCGGCAATCGACGGTGCCAGGGTATTGGAGAATAAATAAGGTCGCGATTTTTGGCGTAAAGTGTCGATCACTTCCTTGCGCGCAGCGGTGAAGCCGCCCATTGCGCCGCCTAGGGCTTTGCCCAAGGTGCCGGTGATGATGTCAATGCGGCCCATGACATTATGATGCTCATGCGTGCCGCGACCGGTCGCGCCCATAAAGCCGGAGGCATGGCATTCATCGATCATGACCAAGGCATCGTACTTGTCTGCCAGATCGCAAATCTCATTGAGTTTGGCGATCGTGCCATCCATCGAAAACACGCCATCGGTGACGATAATGCGATGACGCTTATCCGCTGCCGCTTGCAACTGCACTTCCAGATCGGCCATGTCGTTATTCGCATAGCGGAAACGTGCCGCCTTGCAGAGACGGATGCCATCGATGATGGACGCATGATTTAACGCATCGGAAATGATCGCATCCTGCTCGTCGAACAAAGGTTCAAACACGCCGCCATTGGCATCGAAAGCCGCTGCGTACAGTATCGTGTCTTCCATGCCGAGAAAATTCGAGATCGCGCTTTCGAGTTGTTTGTGGACGGTCTGTGTACCGCAGATAAAGCGCACGGAGGAGAGGCCGTAGCCAAATTTCTCGGTCGCCGCGATAGACGCCTGCACCATCGATTCGTCACCGGATAAACCCAGGTAGTTATTGGCACACAGATTAATCAGATGGCGGCCGTCGTCGCATGTCACTTCCGCCCCCTGACGCGAGGCGATCACGCGTTCCGGCTTGTAGAGACCTTGCTCGCGCAGGGCGTCTAATTTGCCTGACAGTTCGGTAAAGAAGTGGTTTTTCTGTGCGGATGGGTTCATTCTGGTCTCCTGATTTATTGTGTTGATACTATTAGTTCGTGCTGTTAAGATATTTGAATCTCGAGTTGAATCATTGAAATTCTACCGTTTCTTAATTTATTCGATATAAAGAACTAAATTTCGATATATCGAATATTATCTATACTTATTCAACATTGCAATACCATTTCAGAACAGAATATGAAAAAAACTGCCGCAGCTCTTCCACCCGCCCCGCCGGAAGTCGGCGCCACCCTGCAGCGTATGCGTCTGGAGCGTGGGCTGACGCTGGAAGATCTGTCTCGTACCGCTGGTGTCTCCAAATCGATGCTGTCGCAGATAGAAAGAGAAAAGGCCAATCCAACCATCGCCGTGGCATGGCGTCTGGCCAACGCTTTGGGCGTGAGCATCGCCGAGCTGCTGTCAGCCGAAACGCCAAAAGTGGATACGATACGCATGCTGGAACCGCATGAAACGCCCACTTTGCCGGGCGAGCACGCCGGTTATGTATTGAAAATCCTGGGGCCGATGGAGCTGGCTGGACGCTTTGAATGGTATGAATTAACGCTGGCGCCCAATGGCGCATTGGTTTCTAATTCGCACGACCCTGGCGCTACCGAACATCTGACCTTGTTGCAAGGAAGTGTAGAAGTCGAAGTCGATGGAATCAAGAAAAAACTCAAGGTGGGCGGTACCGCGCGTTATGAAGCAGATAAGAATCACGCCATACGAAATATCGGCAAAGCCGAAGCCAAGGCCTTGATGGTGGTGATTCATCGGTAAAACCTTCATTTTATCAAATAAAATTCTCCCGCTTGGGCATAAAGTGGTGGTCTAGCCAGACTTTGCCCGGCTGGGAAGATATAATGTGGAAATCCCATTTTTCACTTATCCCATCCTAAAATATGCAATACGTATCAACACGCGGACATGCCACAGAGCAAAATTTTTCTGAAATCCTGCTAGGCGGCCTGGCTCCCGATGGTGGCTTGTATTTGCCGCAACAATATCCCCAAGTCACACAAGACGAACTGAGCGCCTGGCGCTCCTTGTCTTACGCTGAATTGGCGCTGGCGGTGCTCAAAAAATTCGCCACCGATATCCCTCAAGCGGATCTCAAGGCAATTGTCGATAAAACCTATACGGCTGACGTGTACCGCAATGTGCGTGCGGAAGAAAAAGCAACCGAGATCACGCCGTTGCGCGTGCTGGAAGACGCCAACGGACGCAAACTGATTCTGCAAGCCTTGTCGAATGGCCCGACGCTGGCTTTCAAAGATATGGCGATGCAATTGCTGGGCAATCTGTTTGAGTACACCTTAGCCAAGAACAATGCTGAGCTGAACATCTTCGGCGCGACCTCGGGCGATACCGGTAGCGCGGCAGAATACGCGATGCGGGGCAAAAAGGGCATACGCGTCTTCATGCTGTCGCCGCACAAGAAGATGAGCGCTTTTCAGACTGCGCAAATGTTCAGCCTGCAAGACCCGAATATTTTTAATATCGCCGTTGAAGGCGTGTTCGATGATTGTCAGGATATGGTCAAGGCCGTCTCGAATGATCTGGAGTTTAAAAACCATCAGAAAATCGGCACGGTCAACTCCATCAACTGGGCACGTGTGGTGGCGCAAGTGGTGTATTACTTCCGCGGTTATCTGAGTGCGACGACCAGCAACGAACAAAAAGTCTCGTTCACCGTACCATCGGGTAATTTTGGCAATATCTGCGCTGGCCACATCGCGCGCATGATGGGTTTGCCTATAGATAAACTGGTGGTTGCGACCAACGAAAACGATGTGCTGGATGAATTTTTCCGCACTGGGGTGTACCGCGTGCGCAAGTCGGCGGAAACCTGGCATACCACCAGCCCGTCGATGGATATTTCCAAGGCGTCCAATTTTGAACGTTTCATTTTTGACTTGCTCGATGGCGACACCGCGCGCCTGGTTGCACTGTTCAAAAAAGTGGAAACCGAAGGTGGCTTTGACTTGTCCGGCAAGCCTGGCAGTGATGGCGACGAATTCAAGAATATCGCTCGCTTTGGTTTTGAATCCGGTAAATCAGTTCATGCAGATCGCCTCAATACCATCCGCCAGGTAGAAAAAAACTATGGCATCACGGTGGACACGCACACCGCTGACGGCATCAAAGTCGCGCTCGAACATATAGCGCAAGGCGTGCCTATGATCGTGCTGGAAACCGCATTGCCGGCCAAGTTCAACGAAACAATTCAGGAAGCCTTAGGCCGCGATGCGGAACGTCCGGCCGGTTTTGAAAACATCGAAGCCTTGCAGCAGCGTTTTGAAGTGATGACTGCCGACGTGACCAAAATGAAGGCGTTTATTGCGCAGCATACGGGCCTGTAAGTTGCTGAAGAGGGGCTTTCGCCTTTAAGTTTGAATGGGTGGGACAGCAAGACGCACTATCGATGGGCATTCTGGCAGGTTTTTGTCTGCTAAGCCGCATGGATAGTGCGTCTTTGTTTTTCACGCATCTAAAAACCGATAGATAACGATGCGGATCGCGCCGCATGCCGGGGCGCTGTTTCGGTATTGCAAGGACGCGCAAGGTATGCGCCCTGGAGATAGATTTTAAAAATTCCGAAATCAATCACGCAATCCCTGTGCGGCCTACAGGCCAATATCGTGCCACGAGGCGCGCGAGGATTGCGTATTAAACCGAGATTTTCCATTAGACGCACCAAAGGTGCTATTTGAGCGCTGACGGCGCATTTTCGATCACTTTTGCCATTTTTCGTTGCTCATGGCTAGCCATGAGCGCCTCATTCACGACAAAACTGACGCGAAAAATGCATCCCTCATCATCTCAAATCCTAATGGAAATTCTCGGTTCAATCTCATCAATACTGGCATCAGACGATTAGCCTGGAGTTAACTGCCTCAGTTGATTGTCACACACGCTCTATCTCCATTGCCTGCATCAGCATCAAGTCCCGCTGGTCTCGTGTCTTCTTGTCTCGTCATCATCCGGTAATTCAAGCTTGTTAAATTTGCAGCAGTCGCAATGCCATGCGTCTTGCGCCTTGGAGCAAGGTCGCGCGTAGCCCACCCTTCCGTTCGTTATCCTTATTGGAGTATGGTTTCATGAACAATGTGTCAAACCTATCAATTCATACTGCACGTTTGCTGTGCAGCGCCGTGACCGCGTTATGCCTGAGCGCTTGTGGTAGCAACGATCTTGTCGACTATCAAAATCCCGGCGTATCCTGGCCGCCGCTGCCGACCGTGACCGGCCACCGTGGCGCTTCTGCGTTGCGTCCCGAGCATACATTAGCGTCGTACCAGAAGGCGATTGACGATGGTGCCGATATCGTCGAACCCGATCTGGTCAGCACCAAGGACGGTGTGCTGATCGCGCGTCATGAAAATGAGATTTCTGGCACCACCAATGTTTCCACGCTGGCGCAGTTTGCCGCGCGCAAGGCGACCAAAACCATAGACGGGATTCCCGTCACGGGCTGGTTTACCGAAGACTTCACACTGGCCGAGATCAAGACATTGCGCGCCAAGGAGCGCATTCCTGCAAATCGTCCTGCGAATGCCAGTTTCGACGGGCAATTCGAGGTTCCGACTTTGCAAGAGGTGATCGACCTGGTAAAACAGCAAGCCAGGGAAAAAGACCGCGTGATCGGCATTTACCCCGAAACCAAGCACCCGACCTATTTCAAATCAATTGGCTTGGCCTTGGAAAAACGCCTGATCGACCAGCTGGTCGCTAACGGTTATAAAGGCAAAAACGCCGCAGTCTTCATCCAGTCCTTTGAAGTTGGCAATCTGAAAGAGTTGCGTGGCATGACCGACATGCGTCTGGTGCAATTAATTGATAACCCCAAGAACCCGCCGGTGAATGGCGTGCCGCGTAACGCCCCGTATGACTTCGTCGCCGCCGGCAGCACACGCAGCTATGCTGATCTGGTCACAGCGGCCGGTCTAAAAGAAATCGCGCAATATGCCGATGCCGTTTCGCCATATAAGGAAGTGATTATTCCGCGTGACACCAATAACGAACTGGGCGCGACGACTAGCTTCGTGGTAGACGCGCATGCGGCCGGCTTGAAAGTACACACCTGGACCCTGCGCCCGGAAAACCCTTTCCTGCCGGTGAGTCTGCGCGCGCCGGATGTCGCTTCACTGACTCAACGCGGCAATTCTGCTGCCGAAATTACTGCCTATCTGAAGGCAGGTATCGACGGCTTCTTTACCGACGATCCGGCGGTAGGGCGGGCAGCGGTGACTGCATTCAAGAAATAGCGTCCTTGGCTGGGAGTGGCGCCGCGAGCTTCGACGCTGCTCCTACCGTTTTAACGGGAATCTCTAAAAACCCGTCTGCCTCAATAAATAGATAAGTAGATAAGTAGAATAAATTTCTATGCAGTGGCAGACGGGAAGTGCCCTTTTATCAATTGACTATCGGTCTGATGTGAGTCTCGGCGCGCTCATTTAGCCGAATAGCCTGCGCATGCCTTCACTTAGACGCTGGCCAAAGACATTGATCAGCAAGCCGCACATCACGATTGCCGCGCCTAAAATTTGACTCGTCTGCAAGGCTTCATCAAGTAATACCCAGGCCGCGGTCAGGCCGACTACCGGCACCATCAAGGTCAGCGGTGCGACCATATGCGTCGGCAGGCTGGCCAATAATCTGCCCCATAAGGTGTAACCGATCAGCGTGGCAGCAAACGCCAGATAGACCAATGTGAGGATGGACGATAGCGATAAATTGCTCAAGCTATGTGTGATGACATCTGGCCCTTCAAACCATACGGATAGCATGAAAAATGGCAGAACAGGAACCAGGGCGCTCCAGGCAACCAGGCTGAGTACTGCAGTCGGGCCGATTTTTTTGCTGATGACGTTACCACTTGCCCAGCAAATAGCGGCGCAAATCGTTAATGCAAAACCCAGCAACGTGACGTGGCTGGCAGAGTTGGCGAGGCTCGCGCTTCCCAGCAAAGCCAGGCCAATACTGGCGATCAGCATGCCAAGCAGATTGGCGGCACGTAATTTGTCGCCAAAAACCAGTGCAGAAAACCCGACCGTGAAAAAGGCCTGCGCCTGCAAAACCAAAGACGCGAGGCCCGCGGGCATACCCACCGCCATGGCAGAAAACAAAAATGCAAATTGCCCCAGACTGATCGTCAGCGCATATGCAAGCAGCCACTTTAGCGGCACTTTGGGGCGTGGTAAAAATAAAATGGCAGGGAAGGCCACCAGCATAAAGCGCAAGGCGCCCAGCAAGAACGGCGGTATCCCTTTTAGCCCGATTTTGATCACGACAAAATTCATTCCCCATAAAAATATGACGATTAACGCAGTAATGATATGGCGCGCACTGAGGATGGTTTTTGGCATGATGAAATGGGATGATAGGCGCTGATATTTCGATTAGCTAGAGCGAATGCGTACTGTGGATGCCGGATGTTGTAGCAATTTGGCCGCTGGGCGAATTGGGCGTACTACTAAATTGCCGCCGCAATTGGGGCAAACGCCATGCAGGATGTTTTCTGTGCAGTCGGCGCAGAACGTGCATTCATAGGTGCATATGCGTGCATAGTCAGAAGCAGGCGGTAAATCACAATCGCATTGTTCACAGTTGGGTCGTAGCTCTAGCATCACTATTCCTTCTTAATCGTTTAGAACGTTCAACAGCATAGCAGCTAACATGGCAGGCCAATGCCAGAGGGCGACATTTGGGATTAGATTCGGGATGAGATTCGGCGCGACTTTGGAACGAATAGTGGCGTCATGGCGCCATTGTTCATTTTCTCCTGAATGTACAACATCGGTAACATCAAGCCATGCCAAAAATCCATCAGTCAATGGCCGCATTTTTTTGATTGACTTGACGTTTAACTTAAAAGTTGTTGACACCTTGCATCTCAAAAGGCACAGTAGAATGATCAATTTTTAGGTTTTTTGCAGACAGTCCATTGAATATTTTCCTAAAAAACGTTGTGAAGCATATTGGCGCATTGCTTTTTTTGTTGGCCTGCTCTTTGGCCAGCGCTGCGCCGACTTCTGAGTTGCGCTTTCAACATCTTGCGACGTTTGGTGCGAATCAGCTCTCGACCTTATCGCTGATACAAGATCGCCAAGGTTTTATCTGGATCGGCACCAATAACGCTGGCCTCTATCGTTACGACGGCTACCGGGCAGAAAAATTCCAGCATTCCCCGATGAACGGGCGTAGTTTGCCGCATGACCGGGTGTCCGCACTTTTCGAGGATAAGGAAGGGCGCATCTGGGCTGGTACGCAAAATGGCCTGGCGCGTTTTAATGCGGAGAGCGGGGACTTTACCCGTTTTTTGCCGGTTGCAGGTTCAAACAGCCAGCACATCATCAAGGCGATTATTTCAGATGGAAAGTCGGGAATGTGGCTGGCGACTTGGGGTGGTTTGCAGCATTTTGATCCGGCGCTTGGCACCTTCACCGTTTATTCGCATGATCCGGCACGCCCTACCAGTCTTGGAACCAACGATCTCAATGCAATTGCACTTGACGATCAAGGTGGCGTATGGGCTGGAACCTGGCCGGCGGGAATTGATTACCTGGCTCCCGGTGCCAGCGAGTTTCGCCATTACAGGGTGGATACCGAGCAGGCGCCAGATCCAAAATTGAATATTGTCCGTTCACTTCACATCGATGCTCAGCACATTTTGTGGATGGGCACCGAAAACGGCGTGGTGCAATGGAAGGCAGGAAGCGATTGGTCGGAGCGGCGCAGGATTGATTCTCCGGTCAGCCGTGTTACCAGCATTTATCCCGATAGAAACGGGACGATCTGGGTGGCGACCTTGTCGGCAGGCTTGCTTCGATGGGATAAGGGTGCGAGTAAATTTACCCATTTCGTGAATCGTGCAACTGACCCGTACAGTCTGCCGTCTGACGATATCCGTGCCGTCTTGCATGACCGTGGCGGGATGCTGTGGGCGGCGTCGTTTACTGACGGCATTGCGTTGACCAATCTCAATAGCAAGGGCTTCGTCAGGACTATTCCTTACGATGTCGATCGGGATAATCCAAGGCCTAACAACGCTCTGCAGCGCATCACTGGCGCGCCGGGCGGTCGCTTATGGTTAAGCGGCAATACTGGCGTGACGTTGTTTGATCCTGTCAGCAATACCATTATCAAACAGTTTCGCGCCGACCCTACGCGATCCGGTGCGTTGAGTAATAACATTGCCTACAGCCTGTATCAACAACCTGGAGGACCGTTGTGGGTGGGCACCTCCGTTGGCCTGAACAGGCTTGATGCGACGGATGGTCCGTTCAAGGTTTCGCATTTTGGCAATGCTGCCAATGACTACATCAATACCATCGCACCTGGCGATGCCGGTATTTTGTGGTTAGGTACAGGCGATAGCCTGATTCGTTATGACAGTCATTTGGATACCTATACCGCTTACACTCCCAATCCGTCCGACCCCAGCAGCCGCAACGTGAAAGGCACCACCACCATCCTGCAAGACAAAAGCGGGCGCTTGTGGGCTGGTGCTGAATGGGTGGGTGGTGGACTTGATTTGCTCGATGTCAGCAAGGGTACGTTTCGTCATTTCCGACATGACGCTGCCGATCCTGCCAGTTTAAGCAACGACAATGTCTCATCGTTGCATCAGGATGCCAGCGGACGTTTGTGGGTCGGCACGCACAATGGATTGAACGAAATTATCACCGCAAAGGATGGCAGTATCAGCATCCGTGGTTACGCCGGAAAAGATAGCGTCGGCGCGGCCAAAATTGTGGCGATCGAAAGTGATCTCAGCGGAAAGTTATGGCTCAGTACAGTTGCCGGCCTGATTCGTTTTGATCCAGAGCGGGGCACGGTTGAGCGCTATTCTGTCAGCGATGGTTTGTCGGATAGTTTCGCCGGCGCCTCTTACCGCGGGGGGGATGGTGTTCTTTACTTCGGCGGCATCAAAGGTATGACTGCGGTCTATCCCGATGCAGTGCGCAGCAATTCCATCGCGCCACAGATCGCGATTACTGACATCAGCGTCTTTAACCGTTCACTTAAAGACGGTCAGTTGCCTTCCGACGTCACCTTGGTCGGGCCAGTGACAGCGCCAAAATCGCTCCGTATCTTACGGCAGGAGTCTGTATTCTCGCTTGAATTCGCTGCATTGCATTTTACCGATCCCGCCAAAAATCGTTATGCATACAGGCTTCAAGGTTTTGACCGTGACTGGGTCGAAGTCGATGCCGATCACCGCAATGCAACCTACACCAATCTTAATCCAGGCGATTATGTGTTTCAGGTCAAGGCGGCGAATGACAGGGGTGTCTGGAGTGAGCAGGCAGCCACGCTGACGATCTCCATTCCGCCACCGTACTGGCAAACCGCCTGGTTTCGTGTCTTGATTGTGCTGCTCGTGGCAGGAATGCTTGTCAGCGCTTACCGCTGGCGTGTGGCCAGTCTGACGCGTCATCAGACCAGGCTGGAATCTTTAGTCGCGGTTCGCTTACAGGAGCTCCTGGCGCAGCAACAGCTCAACCGCGATACTGCAGAACGTTTGCACGCTATTTTGCAAAATGCTGCGGATGTGATTCTGACGGCAGACAAGGATTGGAAAATCGAATCTTGCAATCGTGCCGGCCTAGCCTTATTCGGCTGGAGCATGCAGCAAATGGCGGGGATGCCATTTGCCGTACTTTGCGCTGGTGACGATGCGCAGAAACTGCAACAAGCTTTGGTAGATACGACGTTTGCGAAAAAAGGACAAATTGACCTTGAAATACAGCAGGTGCGCGCTGACGGCAGTGAATTTTCGGCAGAATTGTCGCTTAGCGCCTTTCCCGATGCCGGACAACGCAAGTTCATTGTGATTGTGCGTGATGTGACAGAGCAAAAACGGGTGGAACGAATGAAGAGCCAATTCGTATCAACGGTCAGTCATGAACTGCGCACGCCTCTGACGGCGATTCGTGGCGGGCTAGGCTTGATGGTCGGTGGTGTCACTGGGGTATTGCCGCCACCAGCTGCCAAGCTGGGGCAAATTGCCTTGAATAATGCCGAGCGTTTGGCGCGTCTGATTGATGACTTGCTCGACATGCAAAAAATTGAGGCGAACATGATGAATTTTAACTTCCAGACTTTGCCGCTTCCGGCTCTGATCGCCGATGCACTTGAATCGCATCTCTCCTTTGCGCAGAGGCTGGGTGTGGCGATAGCATTGGACGGTGACGCGCCAAATCTGGTCTTGCGGGTAGATCCCGATAGGTTCGCCCAAATCATGGCCAATTTGATGTCAAATGCCTGCAAGTATTCGCCCAAAGGCGAGACCGTGAAGATACGCATTGCCAGATTGGAGAGCCAGCGCCTCAGGATAGAGGTGGCGGACCGGGGTCCAGGTATTCCTGTCAATTTCGGTGAACGGATTTTTCAGAAATTTTCGCAAGCGGATGCCTCCGATACGCGATCCAAGGATGGCACCGGTCTTGGCCTGGCAATTGCGAAAGAGATGATTGAAAAAATGAATGGAAGCATTGGCTTTCATGCCAATCCCGGCGGCGGAACCGTGTTTTACATCGAATTGCCTATCATCCCGTCATAGACGCAAGATGATTTTTCAGTTCAACCGTTTGCGATAACTTGTGGCGATTCATCTGGTAGACATTTGCATCAGATATGTTTCAATTTCAGTCCGCCCCTCAGGGCTGGCCATCGCGACAATGACATCCCCCGCGCAGAGCAGGTAGTCGTCGTTGGGATTGAAGGTCCAGCCAGTTTCGGCGCGCACCGCCAGCAGGATGTAATTGGCGCTGCGTAATTGCAGGTTGCCTATCTGGGTAGCTTGAAAGCGGATCGGTGTTGTGACTTCTTCTACGCGCAAGTGTTGTTCCGTCTTCAGCATTTCGTCGAGAAAACCCACCACGTGTGGACGTATCATGGCCGATGCCATGCGCATGCCACCGGTAAAGTCAGGGCAGATGATTTCGTCAGCGCCGGCCTTGCGCATTTTTTCAACATTGCGTATTTCGTGGGCGCGCGCCACTATCCGCAATCGAGGGTTAATCTGCTTGGCCGTAATGATGATCATCAAATTGCGTGAATCGTCGCCGGTCACGGCAAATAAGCCGCGCGCATCCATGATGTCGGCTCCGAGCAAAAGATCATCGTCCGAGGCATCACCGTGCAGATAAAGCAATCCCGGGAATTTGTCCAGATGCTCTTCAAAATTGGATTGTTCCGGATCGATCGCGACAAAATGACGTCCTGTTTTTTGTAACTCCTGTGCCACATTGCGACCCACGCGCCCGAAGCCACAAACGATAAAGTGTTGTCGCAATTTTTTGATACGTTTTTCCATTCGTCGTCTCCGCAAGGAATAATCGAGGTCCTTTTCAAGAAAGAACACAGTCAAACTGGTAAACAGAAAGGTCAGCACGCCTAAGCCGGAAATGCTGATCACGCCGGCGAATATTTTGGCACCAAAGGTAGTGAGTGGCACCACCTCACCATAGCCGACAGTAGAGATGGTGATGAGCGTCATGTAAATGGCGTCTTCCCAGTTTGCCTTGTCAGCACCAATAATATAAAAGCCCAGTGCGCCAATGAAAATCAGGATGAAAAGTATCAGGGCCGCCCAGCCTATGCGCGCCATGATCCGCCATAACTGTGCATTCGATCCCGCGACGGCTGGCTGGATCTGCGCTACGGTGGCCGAGATGGATTTGTCTGAAGTCTGCATGGGCCAAGCGTATGGTTATTTCCTAAACCAATATTGTACCTCTGGGAAATAAGGCCCAGCACGCATTTAAACATTTAATACGCTGCCGTTACCAGCATTTGTCATCATTGAACAACGCTTCTTGATTTACCCTGCGGTCAATAATTTCCGCGCTTTTCTGCGGTCTTTCCATCACCGGAATTTAGCTCTGTCTGGATTGATAAATATCAAGCCGATCAGTCCTTGTGGTGTCGGATAAATTGGAGATCATTGCAACTGATTGCCAATGCTGTAGCGCACATTCATGGAAGAGCAAGGCAGATGAATCATTCCGGCTAATTCCTCCAATTGACCATCTGCACCGATGAATGCACGTTTCATCTCATTTCAAAGCCACGCGCAGGAAATTGCTAATAATGTGACGCCATCAATCAAAGACGGCACTATTTCATCGTGCCAGTACCCCTAAAGGAAATGACATGCTTGAAATTCGCAATGTGGTGAAAACTTTTGGCAAGAACGTGACTGCGGTGAATGACGTGTCGCTTGATCTGATGCCTGGCGTGCTCGGCTTGATCGGGCATAACGGTGCTGGCAAGACCACGCTGATGCAGATGATCGCGACGCTGACGCGTCCCAGCAGCGGGCAGATCTTGTTCCGTGGTGTAGACATCGTCAAAAACCCCAACGAGATTCGCCGGAGTCTGGGGTTTTTGCCGCAGGATTTTGGCATTTATCCGAACCTGACCGCGTTAGAGTTCATGCAGTATTTTGCCGCGCTCAAAGGCGTACGCGATGCCGCCCGGATCCGGCATTTACTCGAGCTGGTGAATCTGCACGATCATGCGCACCGGCCCGCTTCGACATTCTCGGGCGGGATGCGGCGTCGCCTCGGCATTGCGCAAGCCTTATTGAATGATCCTGACATTCTCATTGTCGATGAACCCACTGCCGGTCTGGACCCGGAAGAGCGCCTGCGGTTTCGCAATCTGTTATCAGAATTGGGATTCAAGAAATTAGTGATTATGTCCACCCATATTGTCTCTGATGTAGAAAGCATCGCCAGCCAGCTGGCGATCATGCGCAATGGCAAACTGATCGCATTTGAAACACCTGAATTGATATTGGATAAAGCCCGCGGCCAGATCTGGTCAGCCCAGGTTGGCAATGAACAATATGATGTTTTGAAGGATAAAGTACAGGTCCTGCATGCGCAGCGCAGCGGCAGCAATGTCAATTTACGTATGGCGCATCCGCATTCACCCTGTCAGGGCGCGCTAATGACTGAACCTAGTCTGGAGGAGGCCTTGATGTCGCGGCGCTACGCGGCTCTTGACTCAAGTCAGGAGCTGGCAGCATGAGCCCGCACATAGTCAAGATATTGGTGTTGAATGAGGCGCGCTTGCGGCTACGCCGTCTCAGCACTCTCGTGGCGCTGATGGCGGTGATCGCCATCAGTTGGGCGATGATCCCAGATCCGCACACGGGCACTACGTTGATGACGATCAAGGATGCGCGCATTCTGTATACCAGTTCTACGCTGGCGTTTGGCAGCGCCAGTCTGGCTTCATTTCTATTCGGTTTAGCCGGTTTTTATCTGGTGCGCGGGCGCATCGCTGAAGACCTGCGTAGCGGCACCGGTGGCGTCATTGCGGCCACGCAAATGGGCAATGCCATGTTTCTATTTAGCCGCTGGCTGGGTGGTGTGCTGTATATGCTGACGTTGATAGCCGGTTTAATGGGCACAATGCTGGTCTGTCATGCCTTGCGCGGCGATGGCCCGATTGAGCTGACGGTTTATCTGCAAACGTATTGCCTCTTGTTATTGCCACTGATATTTTTTAGTGTGAGTTGCGCCATTTTGTTTGACAGTGTTGCCGTCTTGATGGGCAAGGCAGGCGATGTGATTTTTTTCTTTGTCTGGATGGCGCAATTGGCCCTGATGTCGAAAATGGATGAGTCAACTATCCCTGTTTTTGATCCTAAGATGTTGCTCGATTTTACCGGCCTGGCGACCGGCATGCTCAGTCTCAAAGAGGTGTTGCACACCACGCACATTTCCGTTGGTATGGCCGATTTTAACGCCACGTTGCCAACCATTATCTTACCCACATCCTTATGGACTATGCATGTAGTCTGGATGCGGTGTGCCTCGGCCGCAGTTGCCCTTTTGCCTTTGCTGCCAGCGATTTTTTTCTTCCATCGCTACTCACCGGATCGGGTCAAATCGTCAAGTGCGCGCAAGCGTCGCAGCCCTTTGGATGTGCTCAATGCCTGGTTGCGTCCACTGGCAGGTTCGGTGCAACCCTTGTTTCGTCTTTCTGTCATTTTGCCGGGCATCTCGGGAAGGGTGCTGGCTGATATTGCCCTGACGTTTGTGACTGCACCTTCGGCGATTGTTGTGTTCGGCATTATCTTGCTGGCCTCCGTATTTTCTCATGTGCAAAATCTTTCCGGGGTATTGATAGGCGCGGTGGCATTTTGGGGCGTCTTGATCAGTGAAATCAGTACCCGTGATTTTCAAGCCAATACAGAGGAATTGACTGGCGCTGTGCCAGGCGGAATCGCACAACGCTATTTGCGTCAGTTTTTGATTACGTTTGTGTTGGGTTTGCTGTTGATGGGAGTGATCGCTCTTCGATGGAGCTTTAGCGACCCGGTACGTGCGGCGGCATTGCTCAGCGGGGTGGCGAGCCTGAGCGCACTGGCGACGTTATTTGGCCGTTGCTCAGGCACCGCGCGCACTTTCCTGGCCTTGTTCTTATTCGGCCTGTATGTGGCGCTCAATGAGACAAAATTGGCAGTGATTGATGTTGTCGGATTTAACGGTGTGGCGAACCTGGGTTCGGTACAAATGCAACTGATGATAGCCGGTACAGCCTTGATTGCGGGCTATATATACAATCGCCAGCGTGCACATTGATAGCGTGAAAATAGTTAAATTGGAAATCCATAACGCAATACCCGTGCGGTCTGTGGCATGAAATGGCTTGGAAAGGCGCATGGATAGTGCGCCTTCCATTTGCAATTTTGAAATGATGGATTAGCTCAATGCCTCTTTAGCGGCTTCTTCCGGCGTGACCTGATCATAAAATTGATCGGTTAAAAACTCGATCTGGTCTTCAATATATTCTTGCGCTTGCGCTACCGTCGCGCCACCCGCGACCAGGAAACCCTCTACCTCGATACACCATTCGATCACGGCCAGTGTTTCTGGATCGAGTTCGTCATTTTTCTTTGCCACGGTATTTCTCCTCAAGGTTTTTCACATCAGCAACAGATTGTAGCCGATCTAGCAGCCTGTCGGACTTAGGATTCATCGGCTGCAAAATCACCTGGGCGGTTCATATTTCACCGACTTTTTGGTCAATATCTAGATATTGACGCTGCAAATCCGGCAAAATCTGCCCTCGCTCAGCCGATTTTTAGCTTCGACGACCTAAGTCCGACAGGCTGCTAGTGATGACGTTAGGGTTTTCCTCTGGTATCGTATGTGCGGGTTTTATACCGACGACGTCAGCCGATGCGGGCGTTTTTTAGGATTATTTGAATACGAAGAAAGTCATTCAATGGCAAGTTACATCGAAGGCACACTCATCAACGATGAGAAAATCATTTACATCGGCAACATCAGTCTATGGACTTTGGCCCCCTTGATCTCGCTTGGCGTTATTTTGTTAGCCGCGTATGGACTTGGGCTTATTTTTTTGCTGATTGCCTTTATCCGTTACAAAACGACCGAGCTAGCGTTTACCAATAAGCGCGTGATCGCAAAATCTGGTTTCATCAGCCGGCAGACAATCGAGATCAACATCGCTAAAGTGGAAAGTATTCAAGTCCACCAAAATATCATGGGGCGCATTTTTAACTACGGCACCCTGGTCATCTCTGGCGCAGGTGATCCGCAAGCGCCTATCGTCGGTATCTCCAATCCCATGGAGTTTCGCCGTGCCTTCATGCAAGCGCAAGATCAGGCACAACAGGGCTAATCGTTTCCAGGAAAGATAAAAAATGCAAAACCTGATTCCGCCGCCGGTTGTTGTTGTGATTATTGGTGGTTTGATGTGGGGCATGAGCCAATTGCTGACGTTTGGCGCATTTGGCTTTGTCTGGCAAAAAGGGCTTGCATTGGGCCTGCTAGTGCTTGGCGCAGCGCTGATGGTATTGGCTGCGGGATCATTCTTTACCGTTAAAACGACCATCAACCCGATGCGCCCGGCACGCGCGTCCAGTCTGGTGACGACGGGTTTGTTTAGTTTTTCCCGCAACCCCATCTACCTCGGTGATCTGTTGTTACTCATCGCCTTGTTTATCTGGCTTGGTAATGCAATCAATATCGTTTTTCTGCCGCTGTTTGTCTGGTTTATCAATCGCTTTCAAATCGAAGCTGAAGAACGCGCACTAAGCCAGTTGTTTGGCGATACTTATCTTGATTATTGTAAAAAAGTAAGACGCTGGATTTAATCAAGCAAGCCTATGGATAAAGATCAGATGATGCATCACCGCTGGGTTCTTCCTGATGGAACTCCTAGCAATGCACGCGAGATATTCTTGTCGCGATGGAGTGCCGCTGCCAGCGCAGCGGGATTGGTCTGCGACCATTTGGGTACAGTCGATGGGCATGCCCTGGAACTGTTCGGTCATCCGCAATGCGCAGGCAAGGGTGTGCGTTTGTTGATTACGGCAGGTTTCCATGGGGAAGAGCCTGCCGGTCCCTGGGGCTTGCTGCAATGGTTGCAAACGCAGGGGGGCGATTGGCAACAACGTTTTGCCGGACGTGCCGATATTCGCCTGATTCCACTGGTGAATGCGACGGGCTTTCAAATGGGCCGGCGTTTTAACGACAGGGGCGAGAACCCCAATCGCGGTTTTAATCTTGCCATTGATCCGACCAGACCTTCAGCCGAAGGTGCCTTGTTGATCCAGCATGCGTCTTTGTTGCGCGAGGCATCGCGCGATGGCGTATTGTCATGCCACGAAGATATCGCTGCTGATGCCGCCTATGTCTACACTCTGGAGTCGCAAGCGCAGCCAAGTGCACGTAGCCAGGCATTGGTTGCGACTTTGGAGCGCTATTTGCCACGCCACGAAGATGGCCTGGTCGATCATTGCCCGGTGCATGATGGCATTGTTTTCAATCAGCTCGATGGTTCCTTCGAAGCCTGGTTGTTTCGCGAAGGCGCCCGCTATGGTGCCTGTCTGGAGACCCCGGGTCGTCAAGCGATCGCCACCCGCATTGCTGCACAGGCAGGGATGATAGAGAGTTTCGTACAAAACGCGCTGGAAATTTAAATTTTCTCGGTGGATGGCAAACCAGATCAAAGGCCGCGCTCTTGATAAAATATGTCGCGCACGCATATAAGAATGATTAATGAGGGCGCGTTGCGCCTTTTTTATTTATCTAGCCATTGTCCGGAACCCAAAAATGCAAACTCAATACCATCTGGCACAAGTCAACATCGGCAAAGCGATCGCTCCTCTTACGGATCCCGTCATGCAAGGCTTTGTCGATCAGTTGGATCACATTAACCGCTTGGCCGATAACAGTGCCGGTTTTGTCTGGCGCTTGCAAACAGAGAAGGGTGACGCTACCGCCTTGCAGCCATTCGATGATCCTTTGATTATCATGAATTTATCGGTATGGACATCCTTTGATGCGCTCAAGAATTACGTCTACTCCGGTGATCATTTAAACGTCTTAAAAGAGAGGAAAAATTGGTTTGAAAAAACGCAAGGGCCAATTTTAGCCTTATGGTGGATGCCGGTAGGCCAGCTACCTACGCCCGAATCTGCCAGAGCAATGCTGGAAAAACTGCAACACGATGGGCCATCACAAGACGTCTTTAGCTTTGCCAGGCCTTACCCCACACCATCGTCGTTGGGCACACCTGCTGCGGCTACTGTCAATGCCGAAAGTTGATGCCAATTTATGCGGATATTATTTGTTCATGGAATGGGCCGAACTCCCTTGTCCGGCGTGCCATTGCTTTTCCAATGCAGGAAAAATGGCATCAGCACAAGCACATTGGGATACACGACAGCGCTACACGATTTTGCATCTATTAGCGACAGGCTAAGCAAACGTGTTGCTGACATCGCATCCCAAGGTGATTATGTTCTGGTGGGGCATTCATTGGGCGGAGTATTGATCAGAAGTGTAATAAGTGATCTGTCTGCAACGGTCACTTTACCTAAGCATGTGTTTCTGCTGGGCTCACCTATTGCAGCGTCTCGCATGGCAAAAAAACTTCAACAACAATGGCTGTATCGTTTGTTGACGGGGGATTGCGGGCAACTGCTGGCGTCAGATGAGAGAATGGCGAGGATTGCGGCATTGACTATTCCCACAACCAGCATTGTCGGCATTAAAGGAATCAACGGAAAGTACAGTCCTTTTTTTGATGAGCTCAATGATGGCGTCGTTGCCGTATCGGAGCTTGCCGCCGATTGGATAGGGAAAGAAATTCGCGTCCCTGTGATGCACACCTTGTTGCCGGCTAGTCGTTTGGTGGCGGATCTGGTACTAAAAAACCTGAAAGAAACTACATAAGTTCTCATCGATGCGCTTACTTCTTACCAAGTTACCGAACGGCCGGCGCATGGCGTGATCAATCTGCCGGAAAATGAGCATATGTCCGTTATACAATATGGCATAAACCATTCTATTTGATTTTTATGACCACAAAGAAACCCATGTTAAGCGTTGCCGAGGCCTTGGATTTTTTATTGGCTGCGGTACGGCCGATTGCCGATGCAGAAACCATCCCGACATTAGAAGCGAACGGCCGCGTGCTGGCACAGGCGCAAGGCTCCCTGATCAATGTACCTCCGATGGACAATACCCAGATGGATGGCTATGCGGTGCGTGCGGCGGATTGCGCTGGCGGGCAGGCGCGTTTGCGTGTGTCGCAGCGCATTCCTGCAGGGCATATCGGTCAGCCTTTGGAGGCGGGTACGGCCGCCAGAATTTTTACCGGTGCGATGATTCCTGATGGTGCCGATGCCGTCGTGATGCAGGAGCAATGTGCCCTGGAAGGTGATGTGGTGACGGTATCGCATACGCCGGTTTCAGGTGAGTGGATACGTCGCCAGGGTGAGGATATCCGTGCCGGTGCACAGATTCTTGCGGCGGGCACACGTTTGCGCGCGCAGGAATTGGGCTTGGCGGCGTCAGTCGGTCTGGCCAATTTGCCGGTCTTGCGCAAATTGCGCGTGGCGGTGTTTTTTACTGGCGATGAATTGGCGATGCCGGGTGAAGAATTAAAACCCGGCGCGATTTATAACTCCAACCGGTTTTTGCTTACTGGCTTGCTGCAGAATTTGGGTTGCGCCGTGACCGATTATGGCATCGTACCAGATAGTCTGGACGCCACCCGCGCGACCTTACGCATGGCGGCGAAGGAGCATGACCTGATCATTACCTCGGGCGGCGTTTCGGTCGGTGAAGAAGACCATATCAAGCCGGCAGTCGAAGCCGAAGGGCGTTTGAACATGTGGCAGATCGCGGTTAAGCCTGGCAAGCCTCTGGCCTTTGGCGAAATCAATAAGGAGGGCGGTAGCGCCTTCTTCCTCGGTTTGCCAGGTAATCCGGTATCAAGCTTCGTGACCTTCTTGTTGTTTGTGCGGCCGTTTATTCTGCGCATGCAAGGTGCGCCTGAAGTGACGCCGCAATCCTTCGCGATGCGCGCCGATTTTGATTGGGTCAAGCCCGACAGACGCAATGAGTTTTTGCGCGCCAAGATCAATGCACAGGGCGGACTCGATCTGTTCGCCAATCAGAGTTCTGCCGTATTGACCTCGACAGTATGGGGCGATGGCTTGATTGATTTGCCACCGGGACAGGCGATCTCTGCCGGCGATACGGTCAGATTTATTCCTTTTTCCAGTTTAATGAATTAAGTTGACGAATTAAGTTGGCGAATTAAGTGAATGAACTCAATGAATGAACTAAGTATTTTATGAAAATCCAATTACGTTTTTTTGCCAGTGTGCGTGAGAAGTTAGGCGCTTCGGAAGAGTTGATCGATTTGCCTGATGCGGTTAAAACAGTAGGTGATGTCAGGGCCTTGCTGATTGCCCGTGGCGGTATCTGGGCCGAAGTGCTGGCTGAGGGGCGCGCTTTGCGCATGGCTTACAATCTGCAAATGACCAATGCCGACACCGCGATTGTTGATGGCGCTGAAGTGGCGTTTTTTCCGCCTGTTACCGGTGGATAGGGAATAGTTGACCATGGCGATTTTTGTACAGACGGAAGATTTTGATCTCACCACGGAAGTGGCAAAACTGCGCGCGAATAATCCGGCGGTCGGTGCGGTAGTGAGTTTTGTCGGCGTTGTGCGTGACCTCAATGAAGGCCTAGACGTGCATGCGATGGAGCTTGAGCATTATCCCGGCATGACAGAGAAAGCCTTGCAAGAGATTGTCGTGCAGGCCTCAACGCGCTGGCAGTTGATGGATTGCCTCGTGATACATCGCGTAGGCGCGCTCAAGCCGATGGATCAAATCGTGCTGGTGGCGGTGGCGACCTCGCATCGCGGCGAGGCTTTTGCGGCATGCGAATTCATCATGGATTACCTCAATACTCAGGCGCCGTTCTGGAAAAAAGAACAAACGCCCGAGGGGCAGCGTTGGGTGGATGCGCGTGAAGCCGATGATCAGGCAGTTGGTAAATGGGGCCTGGTTTCCGATAATTCCGGAGCTCATGCATGACCTGGCTAGGGGCGTTGGCCGTCGGCCTGGGCGCCGCTTTTGGGGCCTGGTTGCGTTGGGGCCTGGGCTTGTGGCTCAATTCGCTGCATACCATGCTCCCCTTGGGAACGCTGGCGGCCAATTTGGGCGGCGGCTATGTCATCGGTGTGGCGATGGGATTTTTTTCAACGTTTCCGCACTTGTCGCCGGAATGGCGTCTGTTGCTGGTGACGGGTTTTCTGGGGGGCTTGACGACTTTCTCGACTTTTTCAGCGGAAGCGATGAACTTGTTGCAGAAGGGCGATTACGCCTGGGCAGTTGGTCATAGCTTTCTGCACTTGCTTGGCTCTATCCTGTTTTGTTTCGCCGGTTTTGCTACCTGGCGCGCCCTGACGCAATAATCAAATTTTTGTTTTTGAGGGAGTATGCTCAAAAACAGGCTAAACACGCATTATCAACGTGCGCTCCTATAAATACTCTATTCCAGTATATGACAATGTCCGAAAATACCATGATGTTTGCGCCGATCGAACCCCATCGCCACGGTATGCTGGAGGTGGATGATCTGCATACCCTTTACTGGGAAGAATGTGGCAATCCCGATGGTCAGCCCGTGCTGTTTTTGCATGGCGGTCCGGGCGGTGGCATTTCACCTATGCACCGCCGGTTTTTTGATCCAGCGCATTACCGTATCGTGCTGTTCGATCAGCGCGGCGCCGGCAAATCTACGCCGCTGGGCGAGTACCGTCAAAACACCACCGATCTACTGATCGCCGATATCGAAAAAATCCGCGCCATGCTGGGTATTTCTCAATGGCTGGTGTTCGGCGGATCGTGGGGATCTACTCTGGCATTGGCGTATGGCGAAGCGTATCCGGAGCAATGTCTGGGGTTTGTCTTGCGTGGGATATTTCTGTGCACCAAGGCCGAGGTTGAATGGTTTGTCAACGGCATGAAGAACTTCTATCCCGAGGTGCATCAGCGTTTTGCCGAAGGCGTGCCGGAAGACGAGCGAGGTGATTTGCTGCAAGCGTATGTCAAGCGCTTGTTCTGCGATGAACCGGCGATTTACCTGGAAGCGGCGCGTAACTGGAGCCGCTATGAAGGCTCATGCCTGTTCCTGGAGCCACAAGCTGATGCGATAGAGCAATTTGAATCCGACGCAGTCTGCCTTGGATTGGGACGGCTGGAGGCGCATTATATGTTGCATGCCGCCTTCATGGAAGAAGATCAGCTGATCAATAATATTGGCCTGATTCGCCATTTGCCGGCGGTCATTGTGCAGGGCCGCTATGACGTTATTTGCCCGCCTGTCTCGGCCTACCGTTTGCATCAGGCATGGCCGCAAGCGAAATTTCGCATGATTAGCGATGCCGGTCACGCGGCGATGGAGCCGGGTATTGCGGCGGAACTGGTCAGGGCTACCGAGCAGTTCAAGGCCAACGCTAAATTTATTTAGGGCTATCCAATGATCCTAGATTCCTCAGTTGACCGCTCATCAGTTTCGATAAGTGCTTAATTAATTTGAAAATAATGGCATTTAACACTTTCACCATTTGGGTGAGAGCGCTACAGGTTCGATTGCACATTTTTCCGCGGGGCGGCCATCCGCCTCTCTGGACTGCGTTGCTCCTCCTAACAACGTGAAGGTTGCTTCGTCGTCGCGCCTTGCCAGAAAGCCGGAAAAATGCACACTTAAACCTGTCCAACTAAGTAATCTAGGATGATATTGGCGGATCTTTGCGGCAACGCAAAGTTTCTGTGTTTTTAGTTTGATTTGTTCTTGAAATACGTTCCATTATCCTAATCTGACTGGTAATACATCAGAATATCCATAAGGAGCTGTTATGCGTCTTGATAAATTAACGACCAAATTGCAGGAAGCCCTGGCCGATGCGCAAAGTCAGGCGGTTGGCAATGACAACCAATATATAGAGCCGGTACATTTATTACTCGCTTTACTGAATCAGGATGACGGCAGTGCCCGCTCATTGTTACAGCGCGCCGGCGTCAACGTTGTCAGCCTCACCAATGGCCTCAAGAGTGCGCTTGATCGCCTGCCTAAAGTCACCGGTACCGACGGTCAGGTGCAAATCGGGCGCGAGCTGACGGGTTTGCTCAATCTGGCAGAAAAAGAGTCGCAGAAACGCGGCGACCAGTTCCTCGCCAGCGAAATGATCCTGCTGGCGCTGGTCGATGATAAATCGGAAGCCGGCAAACAGGTGCGTGAAAACGGCCTGACGCGCAAGGCATTGGAAACTGCCATCAGCGCGGTGCGCGGCGGTGGCAATGTCGATAGCCAGGAAGCTGAAGGCCAGCGCGAAGCGCTCAAGAAATACACGATGGATCTCACTGAGCGCGCACGTCTCGGCAAGCTCGATCCCGTCATCGGGCGTGACGACGAGATTCGTCGTGCGATTCAAATCCTGCAGCGCCGCAGCAAAAATAATCCTGTGTTAATTGGTGAGCCTGGCGTGGGCAAGACCGCGATTGTGGAAGGTCTGGCGCAGCGTATCGTCAATGGCGAAGTGCCTGATAGCCTGAAGTCAAAACGTGTCTTGTCGCTCGATATGGCAGCCTTGCTGGCCGGTGCCAAGGTCCGCGGCGAGTTTGAAGAGCGGTTGAAGGCCGTGCTTAAAGAAATCGCCATGGACGAAGGCCAGACCATCGTCTTCATCGATGAGCTGCACACCATGGTCGGCGCCGGCAAGGCAGAAGGTGCAATGGATGCCGGCAATATGCTCAAGCCCGCCCTGGCGCGTGGCGAGCTGCATTGCGTGGGCGCGACTACGCTCGATGAATACCGCAAATACATAGAAAAAGATGCTGCGCTGGAACGTCGCTTCCAGAAGATCATCGTCGATGAACCAACAGTAGAGGCCACCATCGCCATCCTGCGTGGTTTGCAGGAAAAATACGAAGTCCATCACGGCGTCGATATTACCGATCCGGCGATAGTCGCGGCGGCAGAATTGTCGCATCGCTATATTACCGATCGTTTCTTGCCGGATAAGGCAATTGACCTGATCGACGAAGCGGCCGCCAAGATCAAGATAGAAATTGATTCCAAGCCCGAAGTGATGGATAAGCTGGACCGCCGCCTGATACAACTTAAAATTGAGAAGGAAGCGGTCAAGCGCGAGAAAGATGAAGGTTCGAAAAAACGTCTGGTACTGATCGAAGATGAAATCGGAAAATTATCGCGTGAATATGCCGATCTGGAAGAAATCTGGAAGGCTGAAAAAGCTACCGTGCAGGGCAGCACCCATATCAAGGAAGAGATAGAAAAAATTCGTCTGCAGATGGAAGATGCCAAGCGCAAAGGCGACTGGCAGACCATGTCGCAGTTGCAGTATGGCCGTATGCCGGAACTGGAAGCGCAGCTCAAGCAGGCAGATAAAAATCAGGAAGCCGGTGCCGGCAAGCTCAAGCTTTTGCGTACACAAGTGGGGGCCGAAGAAATCGCCGAGATCGTCTCGCGCGCTACCGGCATTCCGGTCTCGCGCATGATGCAGGGCGAGCGCGAAAAATTGTTGCATATGGAAGATGCGCTACATAAGCGAGTGGTCGGTCAGCATGAAGCCATCGTTGCGGTGTCTGATGCGATCCGCCGTTCACGTGCCGGTCTCGGTGACCCTGGCCGCCCTTATGGCTCGTTCCTGTTTCTGGGGCCAACTGGCGTCGGTAAAACCGAGCTGTGCAAGGCCTTGGCAGGGTTCATGTTTGATACCGAAGAATCGCTGATCCGTATCGATATGAGCGAATTCATGGAGAAACATTCGGTCGCCAGATTGATTGGTGCGCCACCGGGTTATGTGGGTTATGAAGAGGGTGGCTATCTGACCGAAGCGGTGCGCCGCAAGCCGTATAGCGTGATCTTGCTCGATGAAGTGGAGAAAGCGCATCACGATGTGTTCAATGTCTTGTTGCAAGTGCTCGATGATGGCCGCATGACGGATGGGCAAGGGCGCACGGTAGATTTTAAAAATACCGTGATCGTGATGACGTCCAATCTTGGTTCGCACCAGATACAGGCCATGGAAGGCAGTGACCCTGCGGTAATCAAGATGGCGGTGATGGGCGAAGTCAAAGCGCACTTCCGTCCTGAGTTCATTAACCGTATTGATGAGATCGTCGTGTTCCACGCACTCGATGCCAAGAACATCGCTTCGATTGCCAAGATTCAGCTTGATGTACTTGGCAAGCGTCTGGCGCAAATGGAGATGGGCTTGCAGGTCAGTGACGCCGCATTAGAAAAGATTGCCGAGGCCGGATTTGATCCTGTGTATGGTGCAAGACCGTTGAAGCGGGCGATTCAGCAGGAGATTGAGAACAGCCTGTCGAAAATGATCTTGCAAGGGAAGTTTGGGCCGAAAGATGTGATCGCGGTCGATGTCGAGAACGGTAATCTGGTCTTTAAAAAAGCGGAGTGATCGCTGAATGCATCACCAATGAGAAAGGGCAATGCCGAGGCATTGCCCTTTTTTAATCTTGGTTCAGGTAAAGTTGTTTGTCGTTCCTGGATATTGTCGTGCCATCAATCTTCAGTCATCCAGAAAAATACCGTAGTCAGGCGTTTTTCGCGCATTTCATTACCGAAGTAACCCGTAGCGCAGTGGACAAAATTAGCCTTGTACAAAATCATGCGGTTAAAGACGTTTTCTACCCGCATATCTTCGTACCAGGCTTCTATCGGCAAGCCGCGCACTTTCAATGCATCGACCAAATTGTTGTGTGGGGCGCCCACCATATTGCCGCCGATGGCACCGTTCGGATAACGCAGGCGGCAAAAGCTGGTGCCGGAACCGGGGGGCGGATTGGGGCTCAAATAAATCACGCAGGCATAGCGGCAAAGTGTGCGGCTGTCGGTATGCGGATGGGGTGAACTTTCTTTTTCACCGACCAGTTGCGCCACATTACAATCAAGGCGCAAACCGCCAGGCGGCTGTTCCATCCATAACTTATCTTTGCCTACCAGTGATTTGACCAATGTCTCAATACGGTCGAGTTCGGCCTGGTTCAACGCCCCATGAAAGCGCATGCCCGGCCAGGATTCTGGCTGATAGGGCGCGCCATATTCCCATTGTGGATAAGTAAAACAACGTTCCGCTATTTCCTCGGCATTAGCGAGCACATTGTCGACGACCCAATAATTCTTGCCATGCTCAAGCGGTTCGTAAGGCAGCGTCGGCGCACCTTTGCCTATCGGAGGGAGGGCGGTCTGAGAACTAGGGAGTGGAAACATGGGAGAACCTGGTTGCAATTTAAGTTGGTAACTCATCAAATTGAGCTGATTTTATGTCGTCAATTTGTTGTCGGGATAGACGTTCATTTGCTGAGTGAATAGCGCTTCGTCAGGGAATGCATGCGCTCGATAAAAACGGCGCATCCGAAGTATCTATGGATCTGCCGCCTACCGTCAATCATCTTGCTCAACGCGCCTCGTGTTTAGCGATCGGCATTTCCTGATGTAATGTTTTTTTGCTTTGTGTTTGTGCAAACTCAGACAAAAGTGAGGGCAATGTAGCGACATTGCAGCGCTTTCTCAGCTGGATCGTCTATTCTGAAAGTAGAGGCTACATTTTCTATAGAAAATAGCAAAATGAACAGATTGCTGTGTTGTTCTCTTATTAATAACTTTTAATTGATTTTTGCGATTAATGAAGACTTCCCTTTTACGCATTTTTTTTATTCCTTTTCTGATCCTGATGATGAGCCTGGCGGCGATGATCAGCTGGGTGTTGTACCGTTCCGGAGAAGACGTAACGGATGCCGTTGCACAAAAAACCCTTGATGCGATCAGTTACCGTATTCAGGGCAATGTCGAGCGTCATCTTTCTAGTGCGCATGTCATTCTCAATGCCGTGGCACCGGAAAGCCTTGCTATGGCTGATAAACAGTTCCGGATCCGGCTGACGATCCCTGGTGATCTGTCGCAAATTGAAGAGCGCTTATGGATAGCAACCGGCTTGTTTCCGGAAATTAATCATCTTGCCTATTTTGGGGCTGAAGATGGCGGATTTGTCAGTGTAAAACGCATGTTGTCGCACGGCCTGGTTGAAGTGCGTTATCGTCAGCCAGGCGCCAGCGAAAGTCATGTTTACAGCATGTCCGGGCCGCACCAGAAAATTGCCCTGTTACGCAGCGACCAATTCGAAGCAAAGCAGCGTCCCTGGTATGTCAATGCGGTCCAGCAAGGCAAACCTTGCTGGTCACAGGTTTATATTGATTTTACCAGCCAGGTCCCTTTATTGACTCTCAGTAAGCCGGTGTATAGGCCGGCACATACGCCGGCAGATAACGCCCAGTCTGGTGCCGTGGAAGTGACGGGAGTGGTGGCAACCGATCTGTCGCTTAAGCAGCTCACCATTTTTTTACAAAAAATGCCACTTCCTATCAACGGCGTGGCTTTTATCATGGAAAAATCAGATGAACTGGTGGCGACATCGCTGAGCGAAATTCCTTACACGCGTGTCAATGACACTACCTTGAAGCGGCAAGCGGCCACCGAAAGCGTTTCTGCAATCATGCGCGCCGGTGCCAGGCATGTACGGCAAAACATGATGAACCTGCTTACGCCCGGTAAACCACTGTTGCAAATAATCGAGGGTGAACAACAGCAACTGCAACTTGCGGCGACGCTGCTGAAGAATGATGAAGGATTACAGTGGGTCAGTGTGATCGTGGTGCCACGTGCATCCTTACGGGTTGAATCGAACAGCATGACCACACGCAGCATGTTTCTGGGCTGGAGCGTGATCTTGTTAATGTGTGGTATAGGCTATGCGATTTTGCGCTGGACCGTTGCCGATATTCATAAGCTGGCAGATGCTGCGCGTAACATCGGCACTGGCGAGCCGTTTCAAGGCTTGAATATTCATCGGCAGGATGAAATTGGTGTCTTGGCGGAAAGCTTGCAGGACATGGAAAAACATTTACGCACCGATGCGTTAACGCAATTGCTCAACCGTGACACGTTTATTTCTCAAATTGATTTTAAACGCCGACGTGCTACGGATCAGCAAGATGGGCAATTCACGCTGCTGTATATGGATCTTGATCATTTCAAAGCGATTAATGACGCCTTCGGGCACGCAGCGGGCGACATGGTGCTGGTTGAGGCCGCCAAACGCCTGCGTTCTACCATTCGTAAGGACGATGCTGCCGCGCGCTTTGGCGGGGACGAGTTCGTGGTGTATCTGCATGGCGTGCAAGACATCGCGTTCATCAAGCAGCTGTGCAACAAGATACGCGAAAAACTGGAAGCGCCCATTGATCTTGGCAGCGGCCATGCCGGCTATATCAGCGCCTCTATCGGTGTCGCCATTTATCCTGTTGACGGCCAGGAAATTGATATCCTGTTGCGGGTAGCCGATGGAAGAATGTTCGATGAGAAAAAACGCCGTAAGGCGGAGGTCGATGCGCATTAAACCCAGAATTTCCATTGGAAAATATGGTTAAAGCACAGCGCTTGCAACAAGTGCCTTAGGATGTTCTGAAAAATTCTGATGGAGATTTGCCGAAGGTTTTCTTGAACATGGCAGAAAATGCCGATTGGCTGGCGTAGCCCAGCTCTGCTGCCACGGCAGACAAGGGCAATCCACTGGCGATCAAGGGCGCGGCGCGTGCCAGACGCATTTGCTGGCGCCACATGCCAAAACTCATGCCCAGCTCGCGTTCAAACAAGCGTGCCAGCGTACGTTCAGATGCGCCCACTTGCCTGGAAAAATCATGCAGGGTCAAATGGGATGCCGGGTCGGCCAGCAGGCTTTCGCATAAGGCCCTCAAACGCTTATCGCCGGGCATCGCCACGCTCATCGGCAGGCTTTCTGCCAGCGCCAGCTCGTCTAGCAAGGTAGCGACCAAATGTTCCTCACGCGATCCCGGCTGATCTAATGCTGTCAGGGTTCGCACCAGTTCTCGCATCAGCGTCGATACCTCCAGCACCACGCATTGATCGCCTGCAATCGGTACCACATGCTCATCAACATAGATGGCACGCAGCTGTGCTTTTTCCAGCGTGCGTACCTCATGCTCGACGCCGGCCGGTATCCAGATGGCACGCAGCGGCGGTACAAACCAGGTCTGCTGATTGGCCAATACCTGAATCACGCCATCCTGGGCATAAGTGACCTGCGCCCACGGGTGGCGGTGCGCCAGCAATAACTCGTCGGCTGCCAGGTTGCGCGCCACCACCCTGACCGGGCGTTCTTTGGTCGGGAATAATCGGACTGGCGGTTTGCCCGTGTGGGTGATCGGTGCGTGGCCCATGATGGAACAGTGAAAGTAAAGGTGAAAGAAAAGAAGGTGATGACGTTTTTGCGACAAACAATGTCATTTTATCTTAAAACAGCCTCTGCTTTATTGCTTACACTCCGTCTAACCCTCAACAAAAAGAGTCTGTGATGACAACTGCTGAAATAAAAACGAATTTGAAACAGGATGCCCTGGTGATCACTCTGGTAGGCGTGGCGCACGGTATTTCGCATTTTTTTCACATGATACTGGCGCCACTTTTTCCCTGGCTGAAGGAAGCCTTTGCATTGTCCTACGCCGAGTTGGGTTTGCTGATGAGTGTCTTCTTTATCGTCTCCGGCATCGGCCAGGCGCTGGCTGGTTTTGTGGTGGATAAACTCGGTGCGCGTGCGGTATTATTTTTTGGCATTGGCTGCCTCGCCGTTTCTGCATTGGTCTTATCGTATGCGCAGAATTACGCCATGTTACTGGCTGGCTCGATGATCGCAGGCTTGGGCAACAGCGTATTTCATCCATCCGACTTCACCATTCTCAATAAGCGTGTTTCCACCGCGCGACTTGGGTATGCGTTCTCTATCCACGGTATCAGCGGCAACCTCGGTTGGGCTGCCGCCCCGGTTTTTCTGGTGACCCTGGCGGGCTTGTTCGACTGGCGTACGGCCTTGTTCGCGGCTGCCTTCCTGCCTTTGATCGTATTGGCACTATTGCTGATGTACCGGGATGTCTTGCAGCCTGAAGATGTGCCGCATCCGGCACTCGCCGCGCATGCACAATCCGTGCAAGCGAGTGGCGGCACACTCGATTTCATGCGACTGCCGGCGGTCTGGATGTGTTTTGGCTTCTTCTTCATGATCGCCATGGCGCTCGGTGGCATACAAAGCTTTTCTTCCGCCGGCTTGCGCGATCTGTATGGCATGTCGCTGGCGTGGGCGACCTCGGCTTATACCGCTTACATGCTCGCTTCTGCCGCAGGCATGTTGTGGGGCGGTTATCTCGCATCGAAAACTACGCATCATGACAGAACCATCACCATCGCTTTCTCGGTTGCCGGCGCCTTGTCTCTATTGCTGGCGACGGGGTGGGTCAATGCTTTCATCGCAGTCATCCTGATGGGCGCGATAGGCTTTGGTTCCGGCGTGGCCGGCCCATCGCGCGATTTGCTGATCCGCGCTGCGGCACCCAAGAATGCCACTGGCCGTGTGTATGGCGTGGTGTATTCCGGTCTCGATACCGGACTTGCCTTTGCGCCTTTGCTATTTGGCGCAGTGATGGATGCCCATCATCCGTCCTGGGTGTTTGTCTGTGTAGGCGTATTTCAGGTGCTGGCGATCATGACAGCGGTTAACGTCGGATCAAATACGCGCGCCAGGGCATTGGCGGCGTAAAATTTGCTAAGTAGAATGGCGTATTGTTTTTTTAAAGGACACAGCATGACTTTCTCTACCTGCGATATCTGCGACAGCAACGACGACAAGCTGATTTCCGGCGATTTATCCGTCTTCCCGCCGATTTTCATGCGCTTTGGCCGTTATGTGCAATTCTGTGGCCCCGCTACCACGCTCAAGGTGTTTGAAGACAACGGCATGGTCCGCACATTGTTGGAAACGCCGGGCAACGGCCATGTGCTTGTGATCGACGGTGGCGGCAGCTTTCGTTGCGCGCTGGTCGGCGGCAATCTGGCCAAGCTGGCCGAAACCAACGGCTGGGCCGGGATTGTCGTCAATGGCTGCATCCGTGATGTGGAAGAAATTAGCCAGTGCAACATTGGTGTACGCGCGCTGGCAAGCATGCCTTTGCGTAGCGTAAAAAAAGGCGGCGGCGAGAGTGGCCTGCGCATCGCCATCGCTGGCATTGCGATCAATCCCGGTGACTGGATCTATGCCGATATGGACGGCGTGCTGGTAGCCAGGCAGGCGTTGCTATGAATATGGCGTCGACGGGTTCTTGAAATTCAATAATGAGCATGTCAGACACGCACTGTTCATGCGGGTCTTGAGCCTGTCTTGCGAATTAAAGTTCGAATTGCGACGGTAAAAGGAACAAAACTACAAAGGTTTTCGAGGTACGGAAGTACCTTTGTAGTGTTCCCAAACCAAGGAAATCGCAATGAAATTCAGCCATATCAATGCCAAACAACGTTAT
>JAUSNO010000005.1 GCA_030645915.1 Undibacterium sp. | reverse complement strand
GTGATCCAGATTTTCAACGTCGGCGCCGAGCGCATGCTGGGCTACACGGCGGCCGAGGTGATGAACAAGATCACCCCGGCCGACATTTCCGATCCGCAGGAAGTCATCGCGCGCGCCGCAGCGCTCAGCATCGAACTCGGCACCCCTATCACGCCGGGCTTCGAAGCCCTGGTGTTCAAGGCCTCCCGCGGCCTCGAGGACATCTATGAACTGACCTATATCCGCAAGGACGGCAGCCGCTTCCCCGCCGTGGTCTCGGTCACCGCCCTGCGCGATGCGCAGAACACCATCATCGGCTACCTGCTCATCGGCACCGACAACACTGCGCGCAAGCTTGCGGAAGAGGCGCTGCTCAAGGCCGGCGCCCTGCAAAGCGCCATTTTCAACAGCGCCAACTTCTCCAGCATCGCCACCGACGCCAACGGCGTGATCCAGATTTTCAACGTCGGCGCCGAACGCATGCTCGGTTATACGGCAGCCGAGGTGATGAACAAGATTACGCCTGCCGACATTTCCGATCCGCAGGAAGTCATCGCCCGCGCCGCCGCATTAAGTCTTGAACTCGATACGCCGATTACGCCAGGTTTTGAGGCGCTGGTATTTAAGGCCTCACGCGGTATCGAAGATATTTACGAGTTATCGTATATTCGCAAAGATGGCAGCCGCTTCCCGGCAGTGGTGTCGGTGACGGCCTTGCGTGATGCGCAGGACAATATTATTGGTTATTTACTGATAGGCACCGATAACACCGCGCGCAAACAGGTAGAAGCAGAACGAGAAATCATCGATCAGCGCTTGCGTGACTTGCAGTTTTACACGCGCTCATTAATTGAATCGAATACTGACGCCATGATGACCACCGATCCGCTAGGCATCATCAGCGACGTGAATCATGAAATGGAAACGCTGACCGGATGTTCTCGTGAGGAGCTGATCGGCGCGCCGTCAAAAATTTATTTTACCGACCCAACGCGCGCTGACGCCGCGATCAAACGGGTGCTGCGTGAAGGAAAAATTGCTAATTACGAATTAACGGTGAAAGCCAAGGACGATAAACTAACCATCGTCTCGTATAACGCCACCACTTTTCATGACAGCAATGACAAGCTGGTCGGTGTGTTTGCGTCGGCGCGTGACATCACGCATCGCAAAGAATTTGAACGTTTGATGGAAAAAAATAATATCGAGCTGATCAAGGCGATGGAGCAAGCGGATAAAGCCAATCTGGCGAAATCTGAATTCTTGTCCAGCATGAGCCATGAATTACGTACCCCATTGAATGCGGTGCTGGGCTTTGCCCAACTTATGGCGTCCGATGTGCCGCCGCCTACGCCGTCGCAACAAATGTCGATCGATCAGATTTTGCAGGCGGGCTGGTACTTGTTGCGCTTGATTAACGAGATCCTTGATCTGGCGATGATTGAATCAGGCAAGGTCACCTTGTCGCAAGAGCCGATGTCATTTACCGAGGTACTGCAAGATTGCGAGGCCATGATCGCTCCGCAAGCGCAAAAGCTCGGCATACAAATGCGCTTTCCTACTCTCGATACGTTGTTTTATGTGCACGCTGATCGCACCAGAGTCAAGCAAGTGATGATCAACTTGTTGTCCAATGCAATTAAATACAACCGCGACGGTGGCAAGGTCACTGTCGAATGTGTCAAGAGTGGCGAGCATCGCGTACGCGTCAGTGTGACCGATACCGGCAATGGTCTTTCGCCTGGCCAGCTGGCACAGTTATTCCAGCCATTTAATCGCCTGGGTCAAGAGAGCAGTTCCAAGGAAGGCACGGGGATAGGTTTGGTCGTGACCAAGCAATTGATCGAATTGATGGATGGCTCTATCGGTGTAGAAAGTAGCGTCGGCGTCGGCAGTGTGTTTTGGGTTGAGTTGGCCGCGTCTAGCGTGCCGGTGTTAAATCTGGACAAAAAACATGAAGATGTTTTGGATGCTTCGGCGTCCGCTGGGCAACTAGCATTGAAAAACAAGCGCTCTGTGTTGTATGTTGAGGATAACCCCGCCAACATGGCCCTGGTGCAGCAACTGATCGCGCGCCGCAGTGATCTGGTGTTGTTATCGGCGATCGATGGGCATGTGGGTATACAAATGGCACGCGCCTATCTGCCAGACGTGATTTTAATGGATATCAATTTACCCGGCATCAGTGGTTTTGCCGCCTTGAAAGTATTGCGCAAAGACCCAACGACTACCCATATCCCGGTATTGGCCTTGTCGGCCAACGCCATGCCCCGTGATATTGAAAAAGGCATGGAAGCGGGATTTTTACGTTATCTGACTAAACCAATTAATGTTGCCGAATTTATGGATGCGCTGGATTTGGCTCTGGAATATGCGGACGAACCGCATGACATCGCTTGATTTTGTCACTTATTTTTAAGCCAATAAGGCCATAGCCTGCATTAAGCGTAATGAATTTTTGAAAGAATTTTATGTTAGAAATAGCCGAGATTTTAAATGCCAAAATTTTGATCGTCGATGATCAAAAAGCGAATGTCACTCTGCTCGAACAGATCCTGCGCAATGCAGGCTATTTGCGCGTGACGTCAACGATGGATCCGCATACGGTGTGTGCCCTGTATGCAGAACACCGTTACGACCTGATTTTGCTGGATTTGCAAATGCCCGAGATGGATGGTTTTCAGGTCATGGAAGGTCTGAAGGAAATCGATCCGGACGGCTACATGCCGGTATTGGTGATTACCGCCCAGCCCAACCATAAGCTGCGTGCATTGCAAATGGGCGCGAAAGATTTTGTCGCCAAGCCATTTGATATCGTCGAAGTGCAAACACGCATCCACAATATGCTGGAAGTACGCTTGTTGTACCGGAAATTAGATAATTACAATAAGGTACTGGAACAAACAGTATTGGAGCGCACGGTAGAATTGCGCGAAAGTGAAGCGCGATTCAAGAGTTTTACCGAGCTGTCATCCGATTGGTATTGGGAGCAAGATTCCTTAGGCAACTTCACTAAAGTATCCGGCCCTGTGTTTGAAATGCTGGGTTTGGAAGCTGATGAATTGATGGGGGCTGGCAAGCCAGCGGCGATCGGACGCTGGAACGCCGCCGAGCGTGACATGTTGCACGCCAATATTGCTGATCGCCGGCCTTTCCTTGATTTTGTCTATAGCCGCAGCAATACCGATGGCTCTACCCAATATTTGCAAGTTAGCGGCGAGCCGATGTTTGATTCTTCCAGCCGGTTTACCGGCTACCGTGGCATCGGGATGGAGTTGACTGATCGCCGCCGGCCAGATAGCGAGCAACTGCGATTGCGTAAAGTGCTCGATGTCATTGATCAGGGCGTGTGCGTGATAGATCGCAGCACTATGCGCATGCTCGATGTCAATGACACCGCTTGCCGACTGCTCGGTTATGACAGGGCGGCGTTGTTAGCTGCGGACGTTGCTGAGCTGGGGTTGGACAGTAGCGTGGATCTGGCCAAAAAATTTGATGCAATGATTACCGCTGATCCAGAACAATCAACATTGTTAGCGCCTGCACAAACGGCACAAACCATACAGTTGATGCGTCAGGATGGCTCCGCAATGCGCAGCACCATCACATGGCACGCCATGCATGAGGCGGATCAGGATCATTGGGTCATGATTGCTGTCATGAGTGCTGCCTCGTAATATATCCTTGTAATATATCTTCGTCGCATTCGCTTATTTCCTGCCAGTGCGGCCTGGCGCTGTTGAGTGTGGGCAACAGGTAGGTTTTTAATCGCAATTCTCATTTCAAAAATTAACGCTTCGTTCTTTCGTTCTTTCGTGCTTTTCGGCTTTGTTCGTGCCTTCGTGTTCCAAAAGCTGTTGTTTTTTAAAGTTCCGACAAACAAATCAAAACCTTGAACACGAAAAGCACGAAAAAGAGCACGAAAGAAACAAAAAATACGTCGTCAATATTTTTCAAATTTTGAAATGAGAATTGCTGGATTTTAAATCGCTCGCCCGATGTTGATAGCGAAGCGTGTAGCGTTTTTTGTATTTTTATTGCTCGGCAAACAGAGAAGAAAATTCGACATAAATTGTCAATGGTCGTGGCATGATGAACATGGTTTTTTTGAGTTGGCGCAAACATTTAACAGTTTTTTACAATGCTTAGCGAATATAATTGCTGCTGGTATGTATTTGTCATGATACTTGGTTGGCGTAAGCTGGTAGTCATGTTGAGCCTTCAAGCTACTTCATTTGCTTATCATCTCTAAGGTTTTTACATTTTCTCCAGGTCGTAACGTAATTATGTTTACCATCGCCTGGTATCGGCGGGTAATTTGATTTTTCATCTTGTCCTTGTATTCCGATTAAAATTTTATTTATGGGATCAATCATCGATCAACGTCATGACATAGTCGAAAAGGCCGTCACGCAACGGCCAGACGCCGTTGTCGACGTGACTATCTTGCTGTGGGAGCGCCTGGCTGTTGAACTCATTTCGCTTATTGGTGAAGAGGGTTTTCAGTCGCTCTATACAAGAAGCGGTCATCTCAATAGCGTCACTTTTCCATGGTTGCTGCTTGACCATATTACACAATCATCCGATTCCCGCTTCGCAGGTTTACAAATTAGTCTTGAAAACAGAGAGCCCGCTGAAGCCAGTGAGGCTAGCAAAGCTTTGCTCATTACGTTTGTCGATATTTTGGCCTTGTTAATTGGCGATCTTTTAACGGCCAGCATTCTACGTTCTGCCTGGATTGATGACACATTACATATAGTGGTAAAGGGAATTCAAAAATGAGTAATAAAGTCACCATACGCCGCTTGGCAACGGGCGTACCTGGTTTGGATGATTTGTTGGGCGGCGGTCTGCCAGAGTTTTCTTTTAACCTGCTGGCGGGTACGCCGGGTAGTGGCAAGACAACGATGGCGCACCAGATGATGTTTTCCCTGGCGAGCCCTGATCGCCGTGCCTTGTTCTTTACGGTACTGGGTGAATCGCCGTTGAAGATGTTGCGCTATCAGCAGCAATTTCCTTTTTTTGATATTAATAAAGTCAATCAATCGATTAAGTTTGTCAATCTTGCGGCCGAACTGCTCGATGGCAATTTTGACCGCGTATTGGCACGCATCGCTGAAGAAGTGCAAAGTTTTGCGCCTAGCCTGGTCTTTGTCGATTCGTTTCGCTCGGTGGTGCAATCGGCAAAAGCGTCTGAGCCTAGCGCATCTGGCTTGGCCAATTTTGTACAGCGCCTGGGCATGCAAATGACCAGCTGGCAGGCAACGACCTTTTTGATCGGTGAGTATCTGGCACCTGAGGCTGAATCGAGCCCGGTGTTTACCGTTGCCGATGGCATTATCTGGATGTCGCAGGTAGTGCATCGCGATGCGATGATACGCAAGATTCAGGTGGTAAAAATGCGTGGCCAGGCGCAAAGCGTCGGCGTGCATACTTTCCGTATCAGCAATGATGGCGTAGAGGTTTTTCCGCGGGCAGTTTTGTCCACCAATAAGGCGAACGATGTACTGATATCCGGCGATAAACGTCTGTCGATGGGCGTCCCTGTGCTGGACGATATGATGGGCGGTGGCTTGCCTGCCGGCTATTCTTTGCTGGTGGTCGGCCCTTCCGGGTCGGGTAAATCTGTGCTGGCGACCGAGTTTTTGGCCGAGGGTGTGCGTATTGGCGAGCCAGGCGTGATCGCCGCGTTTGAAAAAAGCCCGAATCAATTGCTCAGCCACCGGCTGGATAAATTGGTCACTAGTGGCCAGGTCGGCGTCATCAATACACGTACCCTGGATTTGTCGCTAGACGAGATCTTGCATGATCTGGTCGTCATGATTAACAGCATGAAGGCAAAGCGGGTGGTGATTGATTCCTTGTCTGGCCTGGAGCTGGCATTGGCATCGGTGTTTCGCGAAGATTTTCGTGAGGCGCTGTACCGCTTAGTGGCTGTTCTGACCGGTATGGGTGTCACAGTCATGATGACTTCCGAG
This sequence comes from Undibacterium sp., assembly GCA_030645915.1. Classification (GTDB taxonomy): domain Bacteria; phylum Pseudomonadota; class Gammaproteobacteria; order Burkholderiales; family Burkholderiaceae_D; genus Undibacterium. Next base: position 176,577 of record JAUSNO010000005.1, on the reverse strand, counting down.
CTGGAAGACCAATATAACTTTTTGCGTTTTAGCTCTTACGGCAATGCCTTTTTAGCCGATGCGATATTGCTGCAACGCTACGTAGAACTGGACGGCCAATTTAAGCGCGTGATCTCGGTCGTTAAAGTGCGTGCCAGCGCGCACAGCAAAGATATCCGCTTTTTCGATGTGGAGAAAGACAACATCGTCATTGGCGAGGCATTGACGCAGTATCGCGGAATCTTGTCCGGCCAGCCTACCGGCGGTTAATCAGCCCGGTACCGAGTGCTCAGCGCCCGGTACCCGCGCTGGTATCAATTCAAAAAGGTGGCAAGCCCACCACGCACTAGGCGGAGCGCACTAGGCGGAGCGCACTATCCATGCGGGTTTCAGGCCAGACAGGCTGTCAACCCGCATGGGTATTGCGTGGTGGGCTTGTGCATTTTAGCCATCGTTCGCTTCAATCAATCATGACATCCTAAAAACCATGTGTGTTACCGAACTGACGCACTGCAAGATCGTCGGCATTCTTCGCTCAGGTCTTCGGTTAATAGATCAACATGCGTCCCTTCGCTGGAACGGTCAAACGATATTGGGTTGAAATGAAAAAAAGAGCTGGTGATGGCAGATGATCGGGTCGCGGCGCTCGTCATTCGGGAAGAATTAGTCACTGCACGTGAGACGGCGGTGCATTTACGTGAAAGTGCAGTTGAACTCCGCGAGTTGACTGACGCCTCACGCGTACTGACCAGCGAAAAAGAAAAGAGGGCGCAAGTCGCCTCTGCCGATCACATCACGATGTTGCGACAGGCCAACGCGCAATTGGTTATCTCCAGCATTGAAGCGCACAAAATGACCGAGCAAATCGAATCCGCTAAGGTGGAGCTCGATTATCTGGCGCATCACGACGTGCTGACCGATCTACCCAACAGAATGTTGCTGCAAGACCGCATTAATCAGGCGATAGAATTCGCCCGTCGCGATGGAAGTCAATTGGCGGTGATGTTTCTTGATCTGGACCGGTTTAAGCATATCAATGATTCGCTGGGGCATGCTGTCGGCGATCAACTGCTGCAGTCTGTTGCGCATCGCCTCATCAGTTGCGTGCGTCAGTCCGATACCATCAGCCGGCAGGGTGGCGATGAGTTTGTCGTGTTGCTGCCAGTGATAGAACATGCCACGGATGCAGCGCTCTCAGTGCAAAAAATTCTGCTGGCATTGGCCTTGCCGCACCAGGTTGACGGACACATTCTGCATGTCAGCGTGAGCGTCGGGGTCAGCATTTATCCCGATGATGGTATGGATGCGGAAAGTTTAATTAAAAATGCGGATACCGCCATGTACTGCGCCAAGGAAAGCGGGCGTAATAATTTTAGATTTTTTGAAGCCGAAATGAATGCGCGTGCGGTACAGCGGCACTCGGTTGAAGTGAGCCTGCGTCTTGCGCTGGAACGAGCTGAATTTATTTTGCATTATCAGCCCAAAGTGGATCTTCAGACAGAGGCGATAGTCGGCGTCGAAGCACTCATACGCTGGCAACACCCCGAAAGGGGACTATTAATGCCGGCGCAGTTCGTCGCCATTGCGGAAGACTGCGGTTTGATCTTGCCGATGGGGCGCTGGGTCTTGCGCGAAGCTTGTCTTCAGGCGCGCATCTGGCGCGAACTGGGTCTGGCGCCCCTGACCATTGCAGTCAATACTTCCGCGCTGGAATTTCGTGCCAAGGATTTCATCGACAATATCCGCGCCACCCTGGACGACACCGGCATGGAACCCCGCCATCTGGAACTTGAGCTGACCGAAAGCGTTTTAATGCGCGATGCCAGCTCGACCGATGCGGTATTGCATGCACTTGCCGACATGGGCATCAAGCTGGCCGTGGATGATTTTGGTACCGGCTATTCCAGCCTGAGTTATCTCAGGCGGTTTCCGGTCGATACACTCAAGATCGACCAGTCCTTCGTCAAGCACATGAGTAGCAATCTCGATGACGCGACCATAGTCAGTGCCGTCATCAATATGGGTAAAAGCCTCAAGAAGCGTGTGATCGCCGAAGGCGTAGAAACCCCGGATCAGTGCGCATTTCTGATGGCGCAGCAGTGCGATGAAGGGCAGGGTTATTTTTTTGGCCGGCCGATGAATGCCGTGGAGCTGGGCAGCTTGCTGCGGTTGGCGGGGGGCGACAGGTAAATAATGCAGGCCTGGTGATTGGATCTCAAATACTGGCAGGCCCACCACGCAATACCCATGCGGGTTTCAGCCGTGCCCTGCCTGTAAGGCAGATGGGCGTTGCATGGTGGGCTTGACACTCTTCTCGTTTTTATTCATGCTGAAAATGGCTGTGCAGGCGTGTTGTCTGTACGCCGGCACAGCTGAACGGCATCTCGTTCACGCAATGCTGTCGTCCTTGTAGCTACCGACCGAGGCTTCTATGACCTCTTGCGCGATGGCTGTTTCTTGCTCAGTATTGGTTTGCGCTACCAGCACAAATTGTCCGCTGGCGATCGCGTCCCCGATCAGCGTCGATAGCCAGCCCGTTTTTTCCTCGATTGAAGCTGCGGTACCGCCCGTTTCTTTTTTTATCGCCCCATTCGCAGCGCCAAGCAAACCGCCTAAGCTGGCACCCCAGCCCATCATCACTAACGGCGCGATCAAGGGGCTGGCGATGAACAGACTGACATTGGCCGCGACCAGTGCCACTTGCGCCAGCGCGCCTAAGCCGGTACCAACTGCAGTGCCGATGGCGCCATCCACCAGAATATCTTTTAATGCGGCATCACTGCCTGCCTCGGGCGGTGCCTGATGCGGCGTTGAGGCGGGTAACGGTGCTGCGCCTCGCTTGGTGTCGAATATTTGCAATTGCTCGCGGGCTAGCCCTCTTGTGACGAGTGTGGCGAAGGTTGCTTCCGCTTCGTCGCGCTGTGCGAAGAAACCAGATACGTGGTGACGATGGATGTCCATGTTTTTCTCCTGGAGATTGTCTTTGATGTGATTGATTGATCAAAGGCGGTTAAATTTAATGATTTCAAACGGCAGCGCAAGCCTTGGTGTTACTTGGGACGTGGCCGTGACAAATGCGCTTGTGCCGCCTGCAAGCGTCCGGCACGTAACTCGATCACTGCCTTGGCGACGGCGCGGGCCACATTGCGCGCTTCTTCCTGTATTGCACTATCCTTATCCAGCGCGTCATGGCTGCTGGCATAGGCTTCGTAGTAGCCGATATAGCGACCGAGGCGGGCGAGGGCGCCTGCATCGAACAAACCCATCCAATCTAGCCAGTCGGACAGCGCCCGCCGTGCCTCGTCGACACCGCTGACGTCACCGTGCACGATCAGGCCATAGGCGCGCCCGGCCAGATGCTGCGGATATGCCCAGCCGGCCATTTCCAATTCCTTGGCCTTGGCGGCCTTTTTGCCTGAGGTAGAAGTCGGATCGGGGTTGCCGCCATCGGCGCATACCAGCCGGTCCATCATTAGCTTTAAAGGGCTGGGGCTTTGGTACCAATACACCGGCGTGACGATAATCACCGCATGCGCGGCGGTCCAGCGTTCGTAAATTTCTGCCATCCAGTCATTGGTCTGGTTCAGCGCATGGTTGGGGTAGCAACTGCAGGGCCAATGGCATAAGGGCATCGCGGTCGAGGCGCAGCCTTTGCAGGGATGGATATGGCGGCCATATTCCGAGGTGAGTAAGCTCAGATCCAGCACATCGGGCACGATGCCGGCTTTTTCCAGTGTTTCTTTGGTTATTTGCAGCAGCCGGAAACTCTTGGACATCTCGCCAGGGCAAGTGCCGTCATTGCGCGCCGATCCGCAAATGAGCAAGACTTTGGATGGGGTTGAAGGCTCAGACCAATGCAATTGCGCCTCGGCCAGACGCTGCCTGGTGGCGATCCATTCGCTCGATAGATCGTAGCCGGGGTCGGCATATCCCTCGCCGGCTTTCTGGGTGAACGGTGCCTTGCGCCCTTCATCGTAGGCCTGCCAGGCTATTTCTTCCAGTCTGGCAATTGATAATTCTTCAGCGCCGAACGCAGGATCGGTAAAGCTGGCACGGTACCGCAGACTAAACTCAGCACGCGTGAGCTGATTGTGTGCCTGCCCTGTGCGTATCCATACCGTCTTTGCGGCACCAGAGGGTTCGGGTAAAGGTGTGGTTAAAAAGCTGCTCATGAAATACTCCTTTAGTGGCGGCACTGGCACGGTTGGAGCATGTTTGTCCAACGCTTGCCAGCCAAAACCAAGACTAAGGGAAAGTGCTTGAACACTCTGTGCGTTGTCCAACACATGGCATGAAAGTGAGAAATGCCGAGGGCTATTTAATGTTAATTTTTGTTAAATTTTGTTGCGCGGCACCAATGTTGTTGACAATGTTTGGGCGCCGTCAAATACTCGCTGGTAACCTAAGCAATTGTTAAGCATTGCGTAATTTTGTGACCCATTTGATGCTGTTTTATCCAATCAGGTAGCCAAATCCATGTCGTTGAGCAGCGTTAACAAATCCCATCGTTCGTTAAGTGTCCTGGTGGCGGATGATGACGAATTTATCCAGCATGCAACGGTCATCATGCTGAAAAATCTGGGGCATTCCGGTGCGATGGTCGATGACGGGGCAAAAGCGCTGGCATGTCTGGCACAGCGGCGCTTTGATGTTGTTCTGCTCGATGTCATGATGCCGGTGATGGACGGTCTTGAAGTCCTTGCCGCCATTCGGCGACAGGAGCGCGGCACCGACCAGCACCAGCGCATTATCATGGCGACCGGACATGCCGAGCCAAACGATATGGCCAGGTTATCGCAGGCGGGGGCAGACGGTTATGTCGCTAAACCAATCGATATCGAGCGATTACAGGCAGAATTATGCAGAGTAGCAGCACTCAAGTAAGTATTGATGATGCATTTCACGCGCATCCACGCTTCCAAGTGACAGCAAGCTGAATATCAACTTTTATCTCAATAAAAATCCACGCTGGAGTAGAACGATATGGCAAAAATAGCGAGAGTAAGCCCGGAGTTGCAGCAGTTTCTTGCAGCGCCCGAAAGTAAGGTAGCCTCGGGCACGGCATTTGATGCGCATGGCTTTTGGACATTTGGTGTCGTGCTGATGCGAAATATGCGTTTCACCTCAAAAGCCATGGTGATTTGCGCCATGTTTTTGATACCGCTCAGCGTATTGGCCTGGTTTTATAATACCAGCATGCTCGATGCGATCAATTTTTCTGCCAAGGAACGTCTCGGCGTCGAATATAACCGTGAAATTTTTCCTGTCCTCGACCTGGCCCAGCAATTGCGCCGTGATGCAACAGCGGCGATAGTTTTCGGAAAAGAGCCCGATACCATGGCGGCAATCAAAGAAAAATTGCAGGCGGCACAAGCTAAATTGGCTGAAACAGATCAACGCTTGGGCCGCGAGTTAACTACCGCAAAAGAATTTGCCGCCGTGCAGGCAGCGTATGCGCAATCAGGTGCGGGTAAAGATGTTGAGTCAGTTTTCAAGGCGCATACCGTGCATGTTGAAGCGCTGATGGCGTTATTGGCAGAAGTTACCGACGCATCCAACCTGACTTTGGATCCGGATATTGATAGTTATTTTTTGATGGATTCCGCCTTATTCAGATTGCCCGACATCGTTGAAAGTAGCGGCAAGCTAAGAGGTGTTGGCCTGAGTGTCATGAAGTCGGCGGCAATTACGCCCGCACAACAACGAAGCCTGAGCGAGCTGATCCCGATCGCTGAGTTTCAAGGTAAAAACATGCGCGATGGATTAGCGAAATCGTTTGCCTCCAACAAATCCCTGGCAGAGAAAATCAATGCTGGGCAGACCCTCGATGACACCACGGCGTTCTTCGCTTTGGCACGCAAGAGTGTCATCGACAGCCAGGATTTTTCGCCGGAAGCGCAAGCGGTCTATTTAACTTCTGCCAATAAAGTCATTGACGGGCAATATCTGCTTGCGCAGCGCCTGTTGAGCGAACTCGATATCTTGCTTGCCAAACGCATCTCTTCCACTAAAACGACCTTATATTCCATCGACAGCCTGGTGTTGCTCGGCATGTTGTTGGCGGCGTATTTTTTCTATTCATTTTTTATGGTGACACGTGGTGGCTTGCTGCTCATCAGCAAGCATTTGCAGGAAATGGCCGAGGGTGATCTGCGTCAGATGCCGGCAAAACCATGGGGCCGCGATGAGCCTGCCGAGGTTATTCATGATTTGCGCAAAGCCTACGACGCACTGCATGGATTGATTCGTACGGTACGTCATTCGGCACGCTCTTTGCATGCCACCAGTGAGGAAATTGCGGCAGCAAGCCTTGATCTTTCTGGCAGAACCGAATCCGCCGCGGCGTCTCTTGAGGAGCAGGCGGCTGCCATGGAAGAAATCGGGGCGACCGTTGGCAACACTGCTGAACGTGCGAAATTGGCAGCGAACTTTGCCGCAACGAATGCCGATGTCGCTGAGAAGGGGGGTGAAATCATCCGTTCTGTGGTGCATACCATGCAAAACATTCATGCCTCGTCGTCAAAGATTAACGACATTATTGGCGTGATTAACGGCATTGCTTTTCAAACCAATATCCTGGCGCTGAACGCGGCAGTGGAGGCCGCTCGTGCCGGTGAATCCGGGCGTGGCTTTGCCGTGGTTGCCAGCGAAGTACGCGGCCTGGCGCAGCGCAGTGCCGATGCCGCGCGAGAAATCAAGGAACTGATCTCCAACAGCGTTGATCAAATCGCCAGCGGTACCATCATCGTCGAAAAAGCAGGTTCTACCATGGCGACCATGGTAGACAATGCCAAGCAAATCAACGGCTACCTCAATGAAATTTCAGTCGCTGCAAAAGAGCAGGCGGAAGGCGTAGGACAAGCCGCCAGGACGATTCAGGAACTCGATGAAAGCACCCAGCATAACGCGGCATTGGTAGAGGAAACCTCGGCCGCCTCTGGCGCACTTACGCAACAAGCTGAAACCCTGCAACACGAGATCGCGAATTTTCGCGTGGCGTAGTGAGGCAAGGACGGCACTCATAAAAATAGAGCCGCTTGAGCGGCTTTATTTTTATATCCAATGCGTGCGTTTCACTGCATCGATTTGCACACAACATTGTGAACACATAGTGTTGGGGTCACTTTTCGGTGCGCGTCAACAGTCGTTATCTATTATAAATTTGCCATGTGTTTTTCTTTTATGCAGCCGCAGGATCATCAACTAAACGAATTTCCACGTGCTTACCAATTGCTGTGGCGGCTTTAACTAAACTATCAAACTGAATCTTCAAATTATCTGGATCAAGCAAACGATCTACTTGTGTGCGGCTTGTTTCCATACGCGCGGCCATCGCAACCTTGGTCATGTGAAGCTCTTGCATACCTTCTTTTAATTGTTCAGCGATCGCTCTTTTCAGCGCCTTTGCAGTGACCTCATCATAAATGCCTTCCTCTTTGAGAAAGTCATCAAAATTTGAGCCGGTCCGAGGGTTATTTTTTTTCATGATGCTGTTTCCAATCTTTGTATCTAACTTCTGCTAAATCAATATCACTCTTGTCGGTTGCTTGCGTCTTTTTAATGAAACCATGTAATAACACCATTTCATTGCCTTCAACAGCAAACAAAACACGTGCTATTCGTGTTTTAAGAGTGGTGCGAACCTCCCAAATTGCACCGCGCAAATGGTCTACCTGTGGTTTTCCGATAGGCCATTTAAATTGTACGTAGGAGATTTCACCGCCGACCTGTCTTCTGTCAATTTTAGTGAGGTCCAACAACCACTCTTTAACTGGCTCTGAACCCATTTCTGACTTATAAAAAATCGCGTTGAGTTTTGGAACTGATTTTTGTTTGATCATTTAATGTAATGTACCTCATGAGGTACATTTGCGCAAGATGGTTTAGATGCTGGTCTTTATTATTTGTATTCAATGAGTATCATAAAGCCATTTTTTATTAGTGAATACATACCCATCAATCTCCAGCAATCCTCATTTCAACAATTAACGCATCATTCTTTCGCATTTTTCGGCTTTTGTTCGTGCCTTTCGTGCCCCAAAAATTGTTGTTTTTAAAACACCGACAAACAAATCAACACCTTGAACACGAAAAGCACGAAAAAGAGCACGAAAGAAACAAAAAAATACGTCGTCAATCACTTCAAGTTTTGAAATGAGAACTGCTGATAAATCCCCACATGATTTTTTAAAAACAGCATGGCCCGGCGCGCACTAATCATGCGGGTTTGCAGACTATCTGGCCTGCAAGTCGCATGAATAGTGCGCTCCGCCTAGTGCGTGGTGGGCCATGCCGTGTTTCAGTTTTTTTGAGACAAAAAATGAACTAAATTAAGCCTTCACTACAATCTCGACAGCATGCGTGCGCCGGTCATCCATCAGCATAATTATTCCGTCCGCTTGCCTGACGCCATCGACGGTCACGCTGGCGACTGCATCGGCATGGCGGCTTTGCGTGATGACGAGGTGATACATCGTGTCGCGATAGCGGTAATGCAATCGGTAGCTGTCCCACTCTGGCGGCAGGCATGGCGTGATCATCAGTTTGTCACCCATTAGATGTAAGCCTAGCAGCGATTCGGTCATCAGCCGGTACATCCAGCCAGATGATCCGGTGTACCAGGTCCAGCCACCTCTGCCCACGTGCGGCGCTACCGCATATACATCGGCGGCGATGACATACGGTTCGACCTTGTATCTGGCAATAGTTGCGGCGTTCTTGCCATGATTGACCGGGTTGATCATTTGCATTAATTCCCAGGCGCGTTTCTTATTCTCGGCACCCTCCATTTTGGCGAACGCCATGGCAGTCCAGATGGCGGCATGGGTGTACTGCCCACCGTTTTCTCGCACGCCCGGTACATAGCCGCGGATGTAGCCGGGGTTCTGGTCTGACTTGTCGAAGGGCGGATCAAGCAGCTGGATGATCGCGTCGTCGCGCCTGACCAGGCGGCGGTCAACCGCTTGCATGGCCATGGCCGAGCGGTTGGTGTCACCGGCCCCCGATAACACTGACCAGCTTTGCGAAATGGAGTCAATCTGGCACTCCACATTTTGTGCGGAACCGAGCGGCGTACCATCGTCAAAATAGGCGCGGCGATACCATTTTCCATCCCAGGCATTGCTCTCGATGTTTTGCTGCAGTTGGGTGGCTTCGCGATGGCAGCGCTCGGAAAATGCGCGGTCGTCTTTGATGGTCGCCACTTCGGCAAAGCGCATCAGCACTTCGTACAGGAAGAAGCTGAGCCAGACACTTTCGCCTTTGCCGTGCTGTCCGACTTTATCCATGCCGTCGTTCCAATCGCAGGAGCCGATCAGCGACAGACCGTGTACGCCAAATCTCAAGCCGCGTTCAATCGCCCTGACGCAATGCACATACAGGGTGGCGGTCTCGGGTGAACGGATGGGTAGATCGTAGTAAGAGTCTTCGTCCTGATTGAGCGCCCGGCCTTCAATGAAATGGGCAACTTCGTCCAGCACGCCGGTGTCTCCGGTGCAGGTGACATAGCGATACACTGCCAGCGGCAACCATAAGAAATCGTCTGAACAATGGGTCCGCACACCGCGGTCGGTGGGCGGGTGCCACCAGTGCTGTGCATCGCCCTCAATGAATTGGTGGGCTGCACACAGCAGCAGATGCTCACGTACCAGTTTGGGTTCGCTGTGCACCAGTGCCATGCTGTCTTGCAGCTGATCGCGGTAGCCGAAAGCCCCGCCGGATTGATAATAGCCACTGCGCGCCCATAGACGGCAGGCAATGGTCTGGTACATCAGCCAGCCATTGGCCAGTACATTGAAGGCTGGATCTGGCGTTTCTACCTGTACCGCTCCCAGCGTATGCTGCCAGTAAGCCTGCACGGCATTGAGCGCCGCTGCGGCGGTGCTGGCGCCACGGTGGCGTTGTATCAACTGGCTGACATCGGTGTGGCGGCTGTCGGCCATGCCCAGCATGAAGATGATTTCTTTTTGTTGTCCCTGGCCTAGTTCAAACTGCACCTGCATCGCGGCACATGGATCCAGGCCTGCGCCAATCTTGCCGGACAGGCGTATTTGCTCCATCGCGGCAGGGTTGTGCAGGGAGCGGTTGCGGCCGATGAATTCATTGCGGTCGCCGCTGATGCTGCGTGTATTGCTATCGACATGAAAGAAGGCGGTGCGCTGGGTGAATTCCGTATTGTAGGGATTGCGCGCCAGCAGGGCATGGGTGACGGGCTCAGTTTCAGTGTGAATGTGCATCACGGATTTTGGCCGCAGATCACCCAGTACCCATTCGACGTAGCCGGTGGCAGACAATTGCCGCGTTCTGTCAGAGTCGTTGCGGATGCGTAGTACCGAGTATTTGATGGCGGCGTCCAGCGCAACATATACCGTTAATTCTGATACTAGGCCGTCTTCGCAATGCTCAAACACGCTATAACCGAAGCCATGCCGGGTCACATAATCACCCTGGCCGCGGCAGGGCAGCGGCGTAGGCGACCAGTAACGGCCAGTCTCTTCATCGCGCAGATAAAACACTTCTCCACCGAGATCGCTGACGGGATCATTGGCCCACGGGGTCAGACGGAATTCATGCGCGTTCTCTCCCCAGGTGTAGGCCTGGCCACTTTCCGAGATCACCGTGCCGAACTGCGGATTGGCTAATACATTGACCCATGGTGCCGGGGTGACTTGCTGGCTGGAGGTAGTGATGACATATTCGTGTCCGTCAGGGCTGAAGCCACCGATGTCGTTGGCGAGCGACAGTTCTCGCTGCGGTAACGTGCTCATCGCTGGTGACGAAGCGGATGTGGCGATGCTGCTTGGGGTCAGGCGTGGCACCTTGGTCTCTGTCAGATGGGATTTATTGTCCTGTCCGTCAGAATCGCTATTGGAGAAGGGGAAAAACCTCCTGCGCTCTTCGAGCTGTTCGCGCCGGTTGATCTGTTCCGCCAGCGGTGAGATCTTGGCAGGGAAGTTGTGCCTGCGCTCTTCCACCAGATCGCGCCGGTTGATCTGCTCTGCCAGTGTGCCACGGCTGTCAGATAAGATCGCCCGTGCCACAGACTGGAACAGTATCCGGTCTTCGTTAGAGATCTGATCAATGACGCGTACAAAAATACCGCCCGGTTTCTCAATCGCGTGCGCCCCGCTTACGGAGGAGATCAAACCGATAATCTGCTCCTGTAATTCTTGCCGGTAGCCGTTATGCTCTTCGTTCCAGATCGCCAGATCGACCGCCAGTCCTTTGGAGCGCCAATACGCGTGCGCCTGCACCAGTTGCCGCACCAGTGCAATATTTTCCTGATTTTTGATCTGCAGCAGGACGATAGGCAAGTCGCCGGAAATGGCGTGGCTCCATAAGCCGGATTGCCCGCGCTGATTGCGCATCAGCAAGCTGGCATCGGCCCGTAGCATGGGGTTGACGTACACCACCGAGTTGGCCAGGCGCCCATATAACTGGGCATCGGCTTCGCTGGCGTTGAGCTGGCGCAGCATCACCTGGCTATGGGTCCAGGACAATTCAACGACCCGATCGGCCAGATGCCTGTCCTGATATTTTTCTATCAGCTCAAGGCAAATATCACGCGATTCGGCAATCCCGGTCACCATGTCAAAGCTGGCGGATTGTTCCGGCTCCAGAGTGATCAGATAACGAATCGCTACAATCGGATCAAGTACCGAACCCTGGGTGTTGGCCAGTGCACCACGCTCTAGCATGGCTTGCGGTGCCGCCACGGTATTGCCCCGGCCAATGAATTGCATGCGGTCGGTTTCGTAAGATACGGCATCAGTCTCTGCACCGTGCACGGCAACGAGGTGAAACATCCATGGATTCTTTTCTTCCACGGAGCGCGGGCGGCGCGTACACAGGATGGCATGACGTGGCTCGACGATTTCTGTTTGCACGAACAGGTTGCTAAATGCCGGATGCATCGCATCTGCTGCGCTTGGTGCCAGCACCACTTCTGCATAGCTGGTGATCTCGATAGTTCTGCGATAGCGTGAGCGATTGATAATGCGGGTGCGGCGTAACTCAATATCATCTTCCGGCGAGACCACGATCTCGGTATGCATATTGAAGTTGTTGTCACTGCGACGGAACTCTGCGCGTCCTTCGGAAAAGATCACTTCATAGCTGCTAGGCTGAGCCAAGGTAGGCTGAAATGCGGTGGACCAGAAATGGCCGTTTTCCATATCGCGTACATAGCAGAACGTGCCCCAGTTATCGCGCGTGCTGTCTTCACGCCAGCGCGTGATCGCCATGTTGTTCCAGCGGCTATAGCTGCCGCCAGCGGCGGTAATCATTACGTGATAGCGGCCATTGGACAACAGTTGCACTTCAGGTGTACGAGTGTCAGGGCGATTGAGCACCCGCATTGGCATCTCTTGTTCGTTAGCCGTGGTACGGATGTCGGCCATTTCGGTAGTGTTGGAGTAGGTGGCGGTGGCTTTGGGCACACGCTCATGCAACAGTTGCATGGTGGCCTGGAACAAGGGATCGGACTCAAAGCGTTTTTGCATAGGACGATTGAGCAACAGATACGCCAGGGATAAAAAGCCCATGCCCTGATGATGCGTCATGAAGGAGCGGATAACGGTATTGCTTTGTCCGCGTGGCAAACGCGACTGCGTGTAATCGATGGCCTCATAGAAACCAAAAATTCCTTCAAACCCGAGGGTGGATAATTCTTGCAGATTCTTGCATGCCTGCTCCGGTGCCACCATCAACGCCATCATGCTGGCATAGGGGGCGATCACCAGATCATCGCCCAGGCCACGTTTAAAACCCAGGCCGGGCACGCCGAAGGCGCGGTACTGATAATTCAAACTCGCATCAAAGCCGTTGTAACCTGATTCTGAAATACCCCACGGCACGCCGCGCTCGGTACCATAGTCAATCTGGCGCTGCACCGCCGAGCGGTAGGTCTGGTCAAGCAAGGTGTTGTCAAACGTCGGCATGACTAACAATGGCATCAAGTATTCAAACATGGAGCCACTCCATGATAACAAGATCGGTTCGCCGTCGGCGATGGTGAGCTGGCGGCCGAGTGCGAACCAGCTCTCCTGTGGCAATTGGCCCTGTGCAATTGCCACAAACGTAGTCAGGCGCGCTTCAGATGCCAGCAGGTCATAGTGGCTGACATCGCGGCGTCTTTCGGTCACGTTGTAGCCGATGGCCAGTAGATGCGTACCAGGGTCATACAGAAAATCGTATTCCTTCTGGGCAGAGGCGGTGCATTGCAGCGCCAGCTCTTCGATCAGATGCAATCGCTCGTTAGCGTGCATACTGCCTTCCGTCACCATTTGATTCAGTAGCGCCAGCGTTTCATGATCTTTGGTGGTGCCATCTTCGTTGCGTTGCCTCTCAACTAAGGCGTTCATGCCGGTATGCAGCTGCGCCAGCTGACGCAAACTTGGAATAGCCACTAATCTGGGGAAATCGTTAATCCATTCCGCAGGCGCCAGTATTTGGGTCCACGGTGCCAGAGCGCTCAATTCATTCAAGGCATCGCGGCATTGGTTTGCCAGGGCATTCGCCCAGATATTGAGCAGCGCATTGGGCGCAGATTCAGATGTCAGGTCCAGTCCTGCAATAAAGAGTGATGCACCCTTGTTAAGGCGAACCAAAAAATCATGCGCGACGATCAGTGTTTCAGGTGCGGATAAACAGGCGGATGTGAGATCACTGCCGAAAGAAAGCAATTTTTTCCTGTGTTCTTCGCTCGTATTGGCTATCAGGGCATCATAGGTATCTTTAATGCCAAGAAACACGCGCGGCCCAATAATGGGGGTATCTGCCAGCGCAACCAGGCCTGGCCGCAAGGTGAGTAAATGCCCCGCAAGATTGCCGCTGTCGACCGCCGAGACATAGATGGGGTGGAGGGGAGTGAGGTGTTGCGTATCGTACCAGTTGTAAAAATGCCCCTGATAGCGCTCCAGCTTGCTCATCGTCTGCAAGGTGTTTTTGGTGCGCTCCAGCATGCGGCCCGCCGTGATGTAGCCAAAATCATGTGCTGCCAGATTGGCCAGCAAGGACATGCCTATGTTGGTTGGCGAGGTGCGGTGGGCAATGGCCGCTACCGGGTATTCCTGAACATTATCAGGCGGTAACCAGTTATCTTTTTCTGTCACGTAGGTGTCAAAGAATAGCCAGGTCTTGCGTGCCAGCGAAGTGAGGAACAATGTCTGTTCATCGGTCAGGTGGGCAGGGGGTCTGCCGATAGGACGACTGATCCAGAAGGCGACAAAGGGGGCTGCCAGCCAAAGCAATAAAACGGGCGCTGCAGCAGGTAGTGCCATCGGCCTGTCGGTCAGCAAATAGGCAGCGGTGGCCAGCGCAACGGCTGGCGCGATCCACATTGATCGGAAATACGAGCGCAGATCCTGGGCGGATTGCCGGTTGGTTTCGCTGGAAGGTTTCCATTCCAGCAGCTGCCGGCGCGAGAACATGACACGCCATTGGGTGCGTACGATCGCATCAAGATTGAACCACGCTTCATACGGAAGAAAACTGAGCGTCAGTGCCGCCTGAATGGAATGTTGATTGGTCGATCGTAATACGCCGGATACATGCTGGCGCAGCAGCACGTCATGCGGTTTGCGCAGCAGGTGGAATATTAATGACGACAAGGCAGGAATGAGCAGAATTGCCAGGACAGTCAGGGTCCAGAACCAGCTTGACGGCAGCAAGGTCCAGCCAATGACCAAGAGCGCGGTCAGTGCGACTGGCACGATGCTGCGGCGCAGATTGTCAAATAATTTCCAGCGTGATAATGCTGACAGTGGGTTGCGGCAGCGGGCTATCTTGCCGGTAGCGGGATCACAGGTTCCGGGTACATTCGGCAGCAGCCAGGAAGCAATCTGCCAATCGCCGCGTATCCAGCGATGACGGCGGCTCACATCTGCACTGTAGCTCGACGGATGTTGCTCATGCAGTTGCACATCGCTTAGCAGACCAGCGCGCGCATAACATCCTTCCAGTAAATCATGGCTGAGGATGCGGTTTTCTGGCATCCGTCCTTTCAGTGCATGTTCAAATACGTCAACTTCGTAAATCCCTTTGCCGATGAACGAGCCTTCGCCAAAGACATCCTGATACACATCCGATACGGTACGCGTATAGGGATCGATACCAATTTCACCACCGCACATAATCTCGTAGCGCGATGCATTGGCACCAGGCAAACTGACGGCTACCCGCGGTTGCAAAATGCCATATCCTTCACAAACCCGCTGCAATTTTTCATCGTAACGCGCACGATTTAATGGGTGCGCCATGGTGGCAACAAATTTGCGTGCGGTGTCGCGCGGTAATTCTGTATCGGTATCGAGCGTGATGACATAACGGATGTTTGACATGCCCTCGGTATCGCCAACAATCAGCGAAAACGCCTCTGTTGCACCACCACGCAGAAAGGCGTTTAAATCTGCCAATTTTCCGCGTTTGCGCTCGTAACCCATCCAGCTCTTTTCTTGCCCGTTCCAGCGTCTTGGTCTATGCAATAAAATAAAATAGTCAAACGGCACTTCGGCACTTCGATATTTGGCATTTAATTCATCGATATTATTTTTGGCAAACTTGAGCAACTGTGCGTCTGCCGGCATGCTTTCCGATGCGGCATCGGCAAAATCAGTCAGCAGGCAAAAGCGCAGGTGTCTGTCGCGGTTGGCCAAAAATCGCACTTCCAGCGCTTCCGTCAATTCGTCAATATTTGATTTGGTAAACAGCAGTGTAGGCACGACTACCAGGGTGCTTGATGCCAGCGGTATTCCCTTGGAAAAATCCATGCGCGGGAGCAATCGCGGCAAAGTGATCAGGGTGGTAATCCAGTTGACCATCGCCAGCGCGAGCTGACTGGTCGCTAGTATGCCTAACACCGTAACGAGGGCGATGACGTATTCATTGACCCCATCGCGGTAAGTCTTGAAAGTGATGACACTGGTAGCGAGCAGGGTGAGTAGCAAGATGCTGCTGAGATAAATGCTCAGTGGCGCCACTGCCCCAGCACGTTTTAATTCTTTGACGATCGGCAATTGAAATGCGGCAGAACGCTCCAACTCTCTTACCCCCCGGCCGATCAGGTAATACCCGACATGCGCGGTACGATCATCGTCTGGGCCGTTCATTTTATTGTTTGCCTTATTGGTGCTGGCAAAACGGATGGCGTTATCGGCCACTTCAATTTCAGACAGGCTGCTGTGCTTGGCAATGTTTTCGACTACATGGCGATAGTGATCGCGGGTGGCAAAGTCCATTTGGGCATACACCTGTGCCGGATCTTTGCGCAAAATGTGATCCACCAGACTCATGCTCTCGACAAATTCGCGCCAGTCCATTGAGCTGAGAAAGCGCAAACTGCCGATGCTGTTGCTGATCGAGACCTGATCCGCCGCCTGCTGCTGAGATTCGAACTGAACCAGCTGTTCTATCGTCTGGCCCGTCTCTGTCAACCGTTGCGACAGCCAGGTGAGGGGCAGCATCAGCGCCGGGCTTTGTCCCTGAAGGCGACGCACCAATTCAGCCACAAAGGAACTGTCCATCGGCGGCTGTGAGCGCGCCATATCGGCGACCAGCAAGATTAAATTGTTCGGGTCGGTTTCGGCAGTTTCCGCCATCTTGTCGGCCCACGAGCAGGCCAGGTCGCGGTTGGTGCGGGCGGCGGCTAAACGGGCTGAAACGCGCCGCAGGTTCTCGATTAAGGCCAGGCGCAGCATAATCGGAATGGCCCACAATTCGCCAAGCTTTAATGTCGTTACCTGCTGGTAAGCCGAGACAAAGCTACTGAGCCCTTCCGGATCAACGCGGCCATCGCCATGCGAGATGGTTTCCAGCGCGATGTCATATACCCTGGGCCTGCCCGCAGAATTGCCTCGTAGAAGACGTGGCAATTCCTTGCTGTAATTTTTCGGCAGGTGCCGTTTGGCGGTGCGTATCTGCTCTTCGATCAGATAGAAATTATCGAGCAACCATTCTGCAGCCGGCGTCACTTGTCGACCTATCTTCACGGCATCAGTCAGTTGATTGCATGCATCAATGATGACGTTCTCATTGTCTGCCAGGCGTGACAATAATTGATCACGCCCCCAGCCTGTGCTGAGCTTGTGTGCGTTGGCAAGAATGCGACCATGCTGCTCCATCTGCAAGGCACTGAATAATTCGGCGCGCAACGGTAAGGCATCATCTAAGGCGGCACTATGGTCGCTGCTGCCAGCGAATAGGGCTTTCTTCAATGAAAGAAAAATATCGCTGAAAGAGTGGTTGTCTGGTTTCACTTGTGACGCTTCTTTCTGGTATGTCGATCGGTTGAAAACTGATTCTTGATTTTTATAGATGGTACCGGAGAGCTTAAAATTTATTAGTGCGTTTCCGCACATAAGGCGGTTGCGGCATCTTTTTGAGGCACATTTTTTTCTGTGTACTTTGTGCAGGCGATGTGCGGTAAAAAAAATACGTGATGCAATGTTTCTGTGTGCGTCAGCGTACAGACCAACATTTTCTCTCAGCCTATAACGTCAGTCATCACTCGCAAAAACACTTTCGGTTTTGCGGTTCATTGGAGAAAAATAATGACGAATAATCTAAGAATCGGGTTCATCACCATCTGCAGCCTTGTCGCCATAACGACAGTCGGTTGCAGCAGTTTGAAAACACCGGCGACTGCTGATGTTGCTGTATCGAAAGCGGCTGTTGACAATGCAGCGGGTGCGGGTGGCGCAGAGTTCGCACCGATGGAAATGACCTCGGCACGCGAAAAAATGGCGCTGGCAAATAAAGCCATGGCGGCCAAAGACTACAAACTGGCCAGCGATTTGGCCAACCAGGCGCAAGCCGATGCGAAGCTGGCGCAAAGCAAGGCAAATTCTGCCAAGGCACAAACGGCAGCAGATGCTCTACAGGATGATATCCGTGTCCTGCGTGAAGAGTTAAATCGCGCAAACAAATAAAAATAATACAAAAATTTAATCATTTAAAACTTCATCAAAATCCAAGGAAATCATCATGAAAACAACGCAATTTACGCCATCCAGATTGACTCCCGTATTGCTGGCGATCGCCGTGCTGGTGGGCGCGTGTAGCTCCATTCCAAAAACCACCAGTTTGCTCGATCAAACCCGGAGTGATTATGTGATGGCGCAAAATAATTCAAAAGTGACGAATTACGCGCCTTCAGAAATGAAGCAAGCCGGTGATGCGCTGGCACAAGCCAATGATGCAGCCAGCAAAAAAGAAAGCGAAGAAAAAATCGACAAATTGGCCTATCTCGCCAAGCAAAAAATCGCCTTGACGCAAGAAGTGGCGAACCAAAGATCGGCCGAGGCAGAGATCGCCAACGCCGGTAAGGAACGCAATCAAATTCGCCTGGATCAACGCACCATGGAAGCCAATCAGGCAAATGCCAAAGCGAATCAGGCAATTGCGATTGCCGATCAATCCCGCTTAGCCACACAGATTGCGCAAGGCGAGACAGTCGACGCCCAACGTCAGGCGCAAGAAGCGCAGGCCCGTGCCGCACAGCTGGAAAGACAATTGTCTGATCTTGCCGCTAAACAAACGGAACGCGGCATCGTCATCACCATCGGCGATGTGTTATTTGGCACAGACCAGGCCCGTCTGAATCCGGAAGGCATGCGTACTACCCAAAAATTGGCGGATGTACTGCAACAAAACCCGCAGCGTACCGTGCTGATTGAAGGCTTTACCGACAGCACAGGTTCTGCTGAGCACAATCAGGATTTATCAGAGCGTCGCGCTTCTGCCGTGCGCAGTGCCTTGCAGCTGGCGGGTGTAAATCGTGATCGTATCGCTATACGTGGTTATGGCTTGGCGTATCCAGTTGCTGCCAACGACACGGCACAAAATCGTCAGTTGAATCGACGCGTTGAAATCGTTCTTTCTGATGCCACCGGAAAAATCTCACCACGCTAACGGCGCGAGAGACATAGACATTGAATCTAATTGAAATTTTTACCGAAAGTAAATCATGCATGAAGAAAAGAAATTTGCCCTTGATACGGCAGCTATCCGTGCCGCAGCCAAGAATATGGACGATGGCGCAGTCACTGCCGGCTATCAGGCAGACCGCAAAAAAGTCATTGCGATGTTGAATGGTGCTCTGGCGACCGAACTGGTCTGCGTATTACGCTACAAACGCCATTACTACACAGCGAGCGGCCTGCAAAATGGCCCCATCAAAGCAGAGTTCCTGCAGCACGCAATAGAGGAGCAAGGGCACGCGGATCTGTTGGCAGAACGCATTGTGCAATTAAACGGCAAGCCCGATTTTAATCCCGCCACACTGATTGAGCGCAGTCATGCTGAATACGACGATTCTGACGATATTCAGAGCATGATCAAAGCCAACCTGATTGCCGAGCGCATTGCGATTGAAGCCTACCGTCAGATGATAGAGAGCATAGGCGAAACCGATCCCACTACGCGGCATATGCTGGTCGGCATTATGGCGATGGAAGAAGAGCACGCAGATGACATGCGCGATTTACTCGCATAAAAAGCATGACATGCAAGACCAATTTTAATTTTGAATTTTTTTATTTACTCAGGAGAACAACATGCTGGAATCAAATATCAGAGCGATGAACAAAGACGTCAACACAATCATTAAGGATGCTCAGGCGCTGTTTAATGACGCTGCCGCATTGACCGGTGAAAAAGCAACCGAGGCACGTCAGCGCGCCATGCGTTTGCTTGATACCGCTTTAGTGTCGGCGCATGATGCGCACGCAAGTGCCATGGTTGCCGGCAAGGAGATGGCCGCATCAGCAGATCATTATGTCAAAGAAAATCCTTGGAAAACCATCAGCGCAGCTGCCAGCATTGGATTGTTGTTGGGCGTTATTCTTGGCCGAAAATAAGTTTGGCGAGTGGATGACGAGTTGATGTAATGAATGCCGAAGGCTGCGCTGCAGCCTTTTTTTATGGCGATATACATTTATTGTTGAAGAAATAGCTAAGTCATTTGTTCCGTTACATGGATAAGTGGGGTTGCCTGTGTATTCCGCCCCTTCTGATTTGCTGTTTTACCGCATCCAATTGCTTAAATTTTCTTGATTATATTTGGTTATATTTGGTTATAGATAGGCGTGGAGAAAAATGGCACACCGTATCCTGATTATTACTGACTGCGCTGTTGATGCAGATGTCTTGACCGACGTTCTCGGGAGTGCCAGAGATGGTCCATTTGAGGTCGAATGGGTGAGGCAGCTCGCTACCGGGATCAAGCGCTTACGCATGGGGGGTATCGACGCCATATTGGTCGATTTAATGCTGCCCGACAGTGTTGGCATTGCCAGCTTTGACATGCTGTTTGCGGCGACTCCGCATACGCCGATCATGACACTTTGCACGGTGGAGGATGAAGACCTGGCGCTTGAAGCGGTGCAACATGGTGCCCAGGGCTATCTGGCAAAAGGACATTTTGTCAGTGTTCTGGTGCCGCAAACGATACGCAATATTATCAAGCGTAAAGCGGTGGAAGAGACGATATACAAAGAGAAGACACGTGCAGAAATTGCGCTCAATTCGATAGGTGACGCGGTGATCTGCACCGACATGCAAGGCGTCATTGATTACCTCAATATCGCGGCAGAAGAAATTACCGGATGGTCCAGAGAAGAGGCGTATGGACGGCCTCTCGGTGAGATATTTAAGATTATCAATGGTGTGACACGTGAGTGCGAGCGCAACACGGTTGAATTGGTACTACAAACCGATACGTCGGTTGATCTACCCGCCGATACGCTGTTGATTTGCCGTGACGGCAGCGAAACTGCCATAGAAGATTCTGCTGCACCGATCAATGATTGGGATGGGCAACCGACAGGTGTCGTGATTGTGTTCCATGATGTCAGTGCCGCGCATGCCATGACAAAAAAAATGGCATACCTGGCGCAGCATGATTTTTTGACCAGCTTGCCAAACCGGGTATTGCTCAATGATCGCATCGATCAGGCCATCACCTTAGCAAAAAGAAATCACGCACAACTGGCGATACTTTTTCTTGACCTGGACAATTTTAAGCATATCAATGACTCTCTTGGCCACGCTTTCGGTGACAAACTGTTGCAATCCGTTTCTACGCGCTTGAGCAACTGTGTGCGTGCGTCTGATACGGTTAGCCGGCAGGGGGGAGATGAATTTGTCGTTCTTTTAGCCGAAAGCAATAACGATAGTGATGAAGATGTCGCTTTGACGGCGAATAAAATACTTGCTGCATTGGCTTTGCCGCATGTGCTGGTGAAGGACGAGATGTTCGTCACCACCAGCATTGGTATCAGCATTTATCCAGCCGATGGCCGGGATGCTGAAACCTTGATAAAAAATGCAGATAAGGCGATGTATTACGCCAAAGATAAAGGGCGGAACAACTATCAATTCTTTAGAGATGAGATGAATATTCGCGCGGTGGAACGACAGCTCATCGAAGTCAACTTGCGTACCGCATTGGAGAGAAAAGAGTTTGTCCTGCATTATCAGCCGAAGATAAATCTGGAAACGGGCATGATTACCGGTGCTGAGGCCTTATTGCGCTGGCAGCATCATGAATGGGGAATGGTGTTTCCTGATCGCTTCATGGCGACGGCAGAAGATTGTGGATTGATTGTGCCTATTGGCCGCTGGGTGCTGCATGAAGCGTGCTTGCAAGCCAGGAAGTGGATAGACGCCGGGCTTGCACCGGTCTCGATTGCAGTCAATATTTCTGCGATTGAATTCAGGCAGAAGAATTTCACAGACGGCGTGAGGTCCATTCTCAGCCAAACCGGAATCGACGCCGACAGGCTGGAGCTGGAAATTACAGAGAGCGTATTGATGCGGGATGCAGACGCCAGTGCCGTCATACTTCAAGAACTGAAGAACATGGGCGTGCAGCTGGCGGTAGACGACTTCGGTACTGGTTATTCCAGCTTGGCTTATCTGGAGCAGTTTCCGATTGACGTGCTTAAAATTGACCAATCCTTTGTGCGTGATATTGCTGATGAAACCGATAGCGGAATCATCGTCAGTGCGGTCATCGGCATGGGCAACAGTCTTAAGCTGAGGGTGATTGCAGAAGGGGTCGAGAGCCAGGCACAGCTCAGTTTTCTCAAGGCGCGGCACTGTGCTGAGGGCCAGGGTAATTTTTTCAGCCGCCCCTTGACGGCTGAACAGTTCGTTACCTTGCTGACGAATGGCAATTGTCAAATAGGCGGTCAGTGATACCGTTCAAGCCATCCGGTAAAACATTGCAACAGGCAGGCCCACCACGCACTACCCATGCGGTCTGCAGGCCAGGCAGGCTGGAAACCCGCATGGATAGTGCGTGCTGGGCCATCGATTTTTTACTTTTTATTGTGTCATTCGATTTGAAACATAGTCCGTGCTACGTTCGTTAGCGTACAGATAAGCAGACGAAAGAGGAGCAATGTGGCTCTGTTTACTTCATTCACCCCCAATTGGAAAAATCATGATTAAGCTTTCAAGCCGTTTGACCTGTGCGACTCTTATTGCCGGCTGCGTTCTGCTGGTTCCTTTGGTCGGCTGCAACCGGGTTGCTGACGTGAATAACACCGCAACACCGACCACTATCGGTAACGAAATTGATGATTCAGTGGTGACTACCAAGGTTAAATCGGCGCTGATGTCGGATGACAGCATTAAAAGCCTCGATATCAAGGTGGAGACACGCAAGGGTGAAGTCATGCTAAGCGGTTTTGCCGATGACCAGGGGCAAATTGACCGTAGTATTCTGGTCGCCAAGGGCATAGAAGGCGTAAAGAATGTGGACAATAAATTGAGCCTGAAAGAAGGCAAACAATCGGTCGGCAATAAAATTGATGATAGCGTCATCACCGCCGCAGTGAAGACGGCAATGTTAAAGGACCCATTGATGAAGAGCATGGAAATATCCGTCGTCACCAGAAAAGGTGAAGTGCAGCTGAGCGGATTTGTCGATGGTCAAGTCCAATTGAACCATGCCACCGAAGTTGCAAAAGGCATACAAGGCGTTACTGGCGTAGTGAATAATCTGAGCGTCAAGAAGTAATAAGCGAAGATTTTAAGGCAACAACCAAGCTGTGAGATTGACCTTAAATGCTATCTTTTCCGTATTAAAAAAAGCCGCCCATCTGGTCAGAATGGGCGGCTTTTTTCTATGTTGAATCTCGAATGCACCCGAGTCGGAAAGGGCGCATACACTCAGCGCACCGTTTTTTGTCGTATATTTTCAGCGCGTTTCATGCTCATGTATTCTTCTCTATCCATCTCATGCAACTGGCGTGGATAACGCTCCACCGAGGTAAACCAGGTCTGCAGGCGTTTTTCAGTCTGCTCTGCTTCCGCCGATGCGGTAGTGGCGGCATCGAGGAAACTATCGATCGCCAGGTAATAGCGCATGGTGTTACGTTCAACCAAACCACGCACGCCACCAATATAGACTGCCTGACCGTTGGCCTGCTTGCCTGTCACGGTGAATCCCACTTTGTCGCTGGCTATCGTCTTGAGATAAGTCCGCATCCCCAGGCGAGCACCAAAATTCATGGCGTAGGAATACGTTAAATGCAATAAGGTCTTGGCGTTGGGCGTTGCCACTGCTTCCAGCAAAATCAGATAGTCGCTCGTTCCCAGAGGGCCGTCTGCTGCATCGAGCTTTATCTGGAAATACTCAGGACTACTGGTCACGACCTTGTAGTTGAAATCGATATGTGCCACCAGCCTGAGTTCTTCAGGTGTTTTTTTTCCTACGTTGACTCTTAAGCTTGTGGCCGCTGCATTGGCCGTCGCACGACAATATTTGGTATTGATGTGCAGGAGCAGTACGTCGCACCAGTGATCGGGGTTGCTCAATTCGACGCCAACTTTGTTCAACGGGTAGTCGACAACGGCGTAGATGTCCCCTTTCAATTTATTTGAAATTTCGCTTGATTCGAGAACCAACGGACGCTTGAATTGATTTTGTTTTAAGGGTGCTTCCAGTGTAGCGAACTTGGCGTGCAGCTCGCTTATCCGTGTGCTGGTGGCAGCATCTGGTTCTGCGCTCACCGCGAAACTTATACTGGCAAGCGCAATGCTAAGTAAGTATTTCATAGCGTTTTATCTGTCAATGTTGATGGCTATTTTTTTGTGGCGTAGCGGTGGCGTTGATTCAGAGCCAATATTCAAATCGACGTGCAAGCCATTCCTTGAATTTGTTGGACAGAGGGCGCTGTTTCCACTTGTCTATGGTCATCTCGACGGAATAGCGTAAGTCCTCCATAAATGCATTTTCCATGGCAGTGCCAAACTCTCCGCCAAATACCACTACATTGATTTCATTGTTATGCAGGAAACTGCGGGTATCAATATTGGTAGAGCCCACTGTTGCCCATACCTGATCGATGACGGCGGTTTTGGCGTGCAGGACGGCGATTTGCAACTGATAAATTCTGATCCCGTTGTTCAGCATCTCGGTATAGAACGATTGTGTGGCGTGAAATACCAGGCCGCTGTCGGTCACCCCTGGTAAAATTATTTTGACATCGACGCCACGGCGCACCGCGTCACTTAATGCCTGCAAGATCTGTTGGTCCGGCACGAAGTAGGCACAGGTGATATGCACGGTTTTTTTTGCCTCCTGTATTGCCAGTATGTATGCTTTATAAATATCATGATCACCGTCAGGCTCGCTCGCCAGCACCCGCACCAGCTTATCGCCAGCGTCCTTGAGCGGCGGGAAAAAATTACTGTCGGATAAGTCTGGCGATTTTTCTCCCATCCACGTATCTAAAAATATCCATTGCAAGGCGGCGACCGCCGGGCCCTCGATTTTGATATGGGTATCGCGCCAGCCAACTTTGGTTTCACGCCGGGTTTTTGAGCGAAACAGCGAACTATTGGCATAGGTGCTACTAATATTGACACCGCCGGTAAAGGCGACGATCCCGTCAACCACCAGAATTTTGCGATGGTCACGGTTGTTCGGCTCCCACGGTCCCTTCAGTTTTAATGGATTGACTGGATTAAAGGCGAGCAGGCGAATTCCGGCATCGCGCATCTTGGTGAAAAAAGCCTGCGGTGTGCCGATGGTACCTACGCTGTCGTAAATGATGTTGACTTGTATGCCGGCACGCTGCCGGGCGATGAGCATGTCTGCAAAGCGAATGCCAAGCTCATCCTGATCAAAGATATAGGTTTCCAGATTAATGTGATCCTTGGCCGCATTGATCGCAGCGATCATTGCTTCCATTGTTTGCGGGCCATCATAAAGCAGGGTGACTTTGTTGCCTGCAATCAGAGGTTTGCCGGTAGCGGCCTCTTCCATTGCGGCGATGGTGGCGATGTCGACATGTGAATTTTTCCAGCGTGCACTGAGTAGCGAACGCGATTTTTTTTCACTGAGCGTCCCCTTTGCGTTGGTGACGGTTGGGTGCGCTGGTTGACTCAGCTCACTGTTCAGGCTGCCCACTTCCGGCAGCGAGGCGCAGGCAGAAATGGACACGCTTGCCCCGATGACGAGGCAAATTGAAATTATCCGCTTGAGTGAAATATTGTGGCTCATTGCATGATCCGTATTATCTTAACGATGGTCTTCAGACGGCGACTGCAGTCATTTTTTTCCATTGCGACGAATTTTTTTCGGTGATCAACACAGGCATTTCCTTACTTTTTTTTCCCTTCTTCGCGTTGATCTTTAGCTCGCTGCTGGTGGTGACATCCGTGTGCAGTTTGTTCACTGGAAGCCGGCGCAAGGTGGCTAAAGACTGCGCATCAATAATAGCAATCTGCCGTTGATAAACGGCAATCAGACCAAGATCATTCAATGCCGATAAGGTACGACTTACCGTTTCGATTGCTAGGCCCAGATAACTGGCAATTTCAAGCCTGGTCATTCTCAGGTTGTAGACTTTGCCCGAGTAACCCAATTGGCTAAACCGTTCGCCAAGCATCGTCAGAAAACGCGCGACTTTGGCTTCTGCACCCAAAGCGCTGAGCATATTGATAATCAGTTGTTCACGCACAAGTTCCCGGCTCATGACGCTCAGCATCGCGTGCTCTAATTCTGCGTACTTGCGCCCTAAGGTCGAAAATACTTGATATGGCACTAAGATAAGATCGCAATCGGACAATGCCACTACCTCAGACGCATGGTGCTTGGTGTAAATGGCATCGATGCCAAGCAAATCCCCTTTCATCGGAAATCCCAACACTTGCTCGCTACCGCATTCATCAATCAGGATGGTCTTCAGGAACCCTGAATTGACGATATACAGCGTGTCAAAGTGCTGGCCGGTTGTGTGAACTCTCTTGCCCGCCTTGTAGTGCACGTGCTGGAATAAAGTCGTTTCTTTACCCGAATGGGCAGGTGCGGCAACATTGAGCAATGCACATACGTCGTGTAAATTGGATTGCAGGTTGCCGCGCGAACGCCATTCTGTTGAATTCGTCACTACAGAATACGGTTTGTCTTGCCTGGCCATAGAATGCACCGCGGTGTTCATTGCGATATCTGTTGAAGTATCAGCCGATATTGCTGACATTGCGGATATGGCAGTAGATGCTGCATACATAAAAATCCCCTGAAGTATGAAGTTTGTGACGGCGACCATGCGCCTTCTTGGGTTTGCTGAACGAAGCCGGCTGCTGTCGAGCGCCATACCGAGGCAACGCCATACTCAACATGTCAGGGAGAATGTAATCTGGTATGGAAATTTATTCTGTGCGCTAACGCACATGGCGATACTGAACCTTCTTGTGTCCGCTATTTCGGCTATTTTTTCATTGCCCGCTGCGCTGTGTTTGATGAGATACAATTGCCTCAATGCCTGACAGCTTTTCTCCCTTTTTTTATATGAAATTTCCGATGAAACCAGTTAAATCATTAAATCCGGATGGTTTGCGCATCGTCCTGGTGTTGCAAGGCGGCGGCGCTCTAGGCGCCTATCAGGCTGGCGTGTATCAGGCGTTGCATGAACACGATCTGGTCCCGGACTGGATAGTCGGCACCTCAATTGGCGCCATCAATGCGGCACTTCTCGCCGGCAATCACAAGGCAGATCGACTGCAAAAATTAAAGCAATTCTGGGACCGTGTATCGCACAGTGACGGAATAGATCTGGCCAATCTGACGGATACGCATCGGCGCTCCAGCGTCTGGATGTCAACCTTCGATACCGTTTTGCGCGGGGTGCCGGGTTTCTTTAAGCCCCGTTTGCTGAGCTGGTTTGGCATGGGGGCAGAGGTAGCGCCGGAGGAGGCCAGTTTTTATGACACCGCACCGCTGGCAGAAACGCTCGATGAATTGGTTGATTTTGATTATTTGAATGCGCCTGGCGGCATGCGCCTGACCATCAATGCGCTCAAGGTAAAGACCGGTGAGCTGGTGAATTTTGATAACGCCTATCTTCGCATGAATGCCAGGCATGTGCTGGCCAGCGGCGCCTTGCCGCCGGGCTTTGCCGCTGTGCGGATTGATGACGAGCTGTATTGGGATGGCGGTTTGTATTCCAACACACCGCTGGCAACCGTGCTCGATGATTTGCCGCATGTGGATACCTTGTGTTTTATGGTGGATTTGTGGAGCGCCGATGGGCCAGAACCCAACACCTTGGATGAAGTGCAAACCAGACTCAAGGATGTCACTTTTGCCTCCCGTTCCAAACGGCATATCGACGATTATTTGAGCACCCATAATATGCAGCACAAGCTGCGTGAGCTGTATGCCTTATTGCCGGCGCGCGCCAAAACCGAAACGGTGGCGGCTGAACTTGCCGCACTTGGCGCAGATAGTACGATGCATGTCGTGCGTCTGCCGTACGCGGGACGGGATTGGCATATGGCATCGAAAGATATTAATTTTTCTAAGGGTTCGATTACATGGCGTTGGGAGCAAGGCTATAAAGACGCCCTGCGTGCGATTGGCCATGCTGGCTGGTTGAATACAGTACCGGAAGAAACTGGCTTGGTGGTACACGAACTGCCGCCTCTTGCTGGCTAGCAATATCATAGGCACAGAGCAAGGAAATTACCTGAAAAATGTCAGCAATTCTCATTTCAAAAATTAACGCATCATTCTTTCGTGTTTTTCGGCTTTGTTCGTGCTTTTCGTATCCCAAAAAGCTGTTGTTTTTTTAAATACCGACAAACAAATCAACATCTTGAACACGAAAAGCACGAAAAAGAGCACGAAAGAAACAAAAAATACGTCGCAAATAAACTTCACGTTTTGAAATGAGAATTACCTGAAAAATGTTCGCTTGGCCTGTGCCGGATGTTTTCAGATTGCTTAAAAAAATAGCCTAACGCCCGCGACATTCGTCGCGGCGCCAATTCATTTCATTTCGATTCGCGCCCTTGGTTTCTGTGTGCGCCAACGCACCGACTTGAGCTTGACATGTGTCTACTGTGTGACGATACCGCCTACAACAAGAAATATCGTAACGGTTTAATTGCGGATGACGTTTAGCCAACCGCTCCACTCTATATTTTCTCAAGGATTTCCCATGAAAAACTTTCTTCCGCTTATTGCCTTAGTTCCCGTCCTGTTGCTTGCCGCTTGTGATAACAGGCCTGTCGTGGTCACACCGCCAGCAGAAACCGTTGTCGTGCCTGGACCCGCGGGGCCTCAGGGCGCCACCGGAGCCCAAGGTAGCGCTGGTATGCAAGGCAATCAGGGCAATCAAGGTAACGATGGTCTGCAAGGTGTTGATGGCAATAAAGGTAAAGATGGCAAACCGGGTGATGGTACGACAGTGATCGTGGTACCGCCTGCAGCACCGGCAAGTTCAAGCTCGAATTAAGCCTCAGCAGGACTTCAATCGTGAGCTTAATTGGCGTCATTTTTGTGGTTTTCCTGCTTTTGCTGCTGGTCGCTTTACCGCTGTGGCCACATAGCCTGGACTGGGGCTACGGGCCATCTGGAAGTGTCGCCATTATCGGCACATTGTTGTTATATGACTGGCTATGAGTATGCATTTTCTCTCACCATCTTTACGGCAAAAAAAGTGCGCCAGTGTTCCATTTCCTTGTTCACTGGTGCTGGCGTTTGTGTTGACGCTCTCGTCCGCACTTACTGCCTGTGGCGAGGTCGCGACTTTGCCTGTGTCGGCTGGTACCGGGCCGCAACCGGTCTTGCCTGCACCACAGGCAACTCTTATTCCTACGGTGAATATTGCACCGGCCAAGGGCTGGCCGGAAGGTGTGATGCCGCAGCCTGCAGAGGGATTGCGTGTGGCTGCATTCGCCCGTGATCTGGATCATCCGCGCTGGCTGCATGTTTTGCCCAATGGTGATGTGCTGGTAGCAGAAACCAATGCGCCACCCAAGCCAGAAGACGCCAAAGGCATCAAGGGTTGGGTGATGCGTCTGGTGATGAAGCGCGCTGGTGCAGGGGTACCTAGCGCTAACCGTATTACGCTATTGCGCGACACCGATGGTGACGGTATCGCGGATCTGCGTTCGACTTTATTGGCAGGACTTAATTCACCGTTTGGCATGGCGCTGGTGTGGAGCGATCTCTACATTGCCAACTCTGATGCTTTGCTGCGCTTTCCGTATCAAACGGGTGACCTGCAGATCAAGTCGGCGGGCACTAAATTATTGGATTTGCCTGCGGGCCCGATTAATCATCACTGGACTAAAAATCTTATTGCCAGCCCGGACGGCAGCAAGCTATATGTGACCGTCGGCTCAAACAGTAACGTTGGCGAACGCGGTATGGAAGTCGAAGCAGAACGTGCCGCCATCTGGGAAGTGGATATTAAAAGGGGGGCGCATAGCGTCTTTGCCTCAGGTCTGCGTAATCCGGTTGGTCTGGCGTGGGAGCCGCACAGCAAAGCATTATGGACGGTTGTCAATGAACGTGATGAGCTAGGCAGCGACCTGGTTCCCGACTATATGACTTCGGTCAAGCAGGGTGCATTTTACGGCTGGCCTTATAGCTACTACGGTCAACATGTCGATCAACGTGTGCAGCCACAACAACCTGCGATGGTGAGCCGGGCAATTGCACCCGACTATGCGCTTGGTGCGCATACCGCCTCCTTGGGCCTGGCATCCGCCAAGGGCAATTCCTTGCCCGCCATGTTTGCCAGCGGGATGTTCATTGGCCAGCACGGATCGTGGAACCGGCGCCCGCACAGCGGCTACAAGGTGATCTTCGTCCCCTTTCGCGGCGGCAAGCCTGATGGCATGCCCATCGACGTGCTGACAGGGTTTCTCAGTGACGCTGGCACTGCTTACGGACGCCCGGTTGGCGTCACCATTGATAAGCGGGGCGCATTGCTGGTGGCTGATGATGTTGGTAATGTGATCTGGCATGTCGCTGCCAAATGACCGATTCTCACGACGTGTCAACGTGTTGCAAAAAAATTGCTTCAAGCCATTCACAGTGCTTGATTATTTTTAGAAAATTTCACTATCTCGATTTACCCATAGTTCAGCTTACCGGAGTCTCAAAATGACACACATTATTGCGGGCGGATTACAGCAACAAGAGCAGGTGCAGGATGTCATTGATGAGTTAAAGAGAATGGCATTCTCAGAAAGTGCAATTACCTCTTTTTATCTAAATCCACCGGGACAACATGACTTGTTGCCACTAGGAGGCGACAGGGAGGAATCGCCGGGCGCGAAAGAGTCTGGCACAGGTAGTGCCATCGGTATCGCTGGCGGTGGCGTCGTGGGTGCAGTGGTGGGCCTTGCGGGTGTGCCAGTACTCGGTTTCCTTGGCCCTGCGTTAGGCGCAGCGGTGGGGTCGCATGTTGGTTCGCTCATTGGAAGCGTCGCCGAAATGAAGGAGAAGGGCGAAGCAGAGAGCGGTGGCGAAAATAAATTTGAACAACGCCAATCGGGAATGATGGTTGGCGTTAATGTGATTGATGCCGGTGAAGAGCAAATCGCGATTCGTGTTCTTCGCTCGTTTGGTGCCAATCATATTGAACGCAGTGAAGGCAAAATTGTGAACGGCGACTGGCCAGGTTTTAATCCAATTGCGATACCAAAATTGATTGATGCTATTGAGTGAGATCCAATGCATGGGCATCTCCGTGTCATTTAAATGCGACATTTAATCACGACAAGAAAGGCTGGATATATGAGTACGATCACGAGCAAAGACGGCACCCGGATTTATTACAAGGAGGGCGGAATCGGACCGACTGTCATCCTATCGCATGGATGGCCGCTCAATGCCGATAGCTGGGACATTCAGATGCAGTATCTGGCATACAAAGGGTATCGCGTCATTGCTTATGACCGTCGTGGGCATGGTCGTTCCGGCGATTCATGGAGCGACAACAATATGGATACATTTGCCGATGATCTCGCTGCACTCATCGATACGTTGGATTTGCATGAGGTCAGCCTGGTTGGTTTCTCTATGGGCGGTGGTGAAGTGGCGCGTTATATTGGTCGTCACGGAACCCGTCGCTTAAGCAAAGCGGCATTGATATCCGCGGTACCACCACTGATGCTGAAGACGGAGTCTAATCCGGCTGGTTTGCCGATAGCCGTATTTGACGATATGCGGGAAAAACTCCGTTTCGACAGATCGCAGGCCTATCAAGATATCAGCGTGCCATTTTTTGGCGCAAACCGCGCTGGGTCTAGCGCTACAAAAGGGATGCAGGATGCATTTTGGCTGTTCGGCATGCAGTCTTCAAGCAAGAGCACTTTTGACTGCGTAAAGGCTTTTTCAGAGACAGACTTCACTGAAGATCTGAAAAAATTTGATCTGCCAACCCTTATTGTCCACGGCGACGACGACCAGATTGTCCCTATTGCCGCTGCTGGGCTCGCGTCAGCCAAGATCATCAGCAATGCGAGGTTGGAAATATATCAGGGTGCGCCGCATGGTCTGCTACATACACATGCCAACAGACTCAACGTCGATTTACTGTCATTTCTTCAATCCTGACCGACGATCACGGGCAAAGTGGTGTCGCCGATATGCAAAGAGCCTGCTTGAGAGCAGGCTCTTTGCATATCGGGGGATGTTTTGAACTTGATTATCTATTTTAAAAATGTCATAAAAATGACCTGAATTTTTTCTATGTGTCTTATCGCACAGATCAAAGTGCGACATATCGATAAAGTACAAACATCTTCACTGACTGGATCTTCGGGGGCAGTTAGTTAAAGCCAGCTGACATGCATTTATTGATGTGTCGCTGTTTTTAAAGATGGTATTCGCTTAGCGTTAGTGTCATCGAAGTCGTTGTTCTGTAATCCTCGAACTACCGGGGCTGGCGGTCGGGAAAAATACCAGCACCATATTGAAATTAAGATGGTTAATTCCATCACCTTGAGTTTGTGCTGGCGCATTTGTAGGGATGAGGGATGAATAAATTGCGGTGCAGTTTATTGTGACAAGAGATGTCCATCCGGCGATGCGCCCAGTTTGATAACCGTATAGGAAAAACAGCCATGAAATCCGCGCCCGTAATACCTCAACCTCAGCTCAAGACCGATCATCTGGTAGACGGCAGCGTGCCGTTGTTGCCGCATGAACGTGACGAAATGCCAGAAACGAAGGCCAGCGTACCAAGAGAAGTAATGAAACAGGCGTACCAGGATTTGCAACGCTGCCTGGTTGATACTGATCTGCACGGGCAGCGCGGCGTCGAGGAAGTGCTTAAGAATTCAAAGAATAGTGAAAGTAAAAAATAATATTTTTACTGCTGTGTTGATCAATCCAAGCTAAAAAATTTGGGGAAATGAAATGAAAAGAATTAGAAAGGCCGTATTTCCTGTCGCTGGTCTCGGCACCCGTTTTTTACCCGCGACCAAAGCGCAACCGAAAGAAATGTTGCCAATAGTAGATAGACCGTTGATCCAATATGCGGTTGAAGAAGCTGTGGAGGCGGGCATTACAGAAATGGTGTTCATCACCGGACGCAACAAGCGGGCGATTGAAGATCATTTTGATACCGCCTATGAGCTGGAATCCGAATTGGAAAGATCGGGTAAGCATGAATTGCTGGAACTGGTGCAAAGCGTTATTCCGAAAAACATCAACTGTATTTATATACGCCAGCCTGCAGCGCTCGGACTTGGCCATGCCGTGTTATGCGCCCGGCCGGCGATTGGCGACGAACCTTTTGCCGTGTTGCTGGCCGATGATTTGATGGATGCGGCACCAGGCTATCACTCTGCCATCGCACAAATGACCCGCTTGTATCAACAGGAAGGCGCCAGCATCATTGCCGTACAAAACGTCGCGCGGGAATTCACCAGGCAATATGGCATTGTCAGCGGTACGCCGTATAAAGACAGAATGGAAAAAATGCACGGCATTGTCGAAAAGCCGTCGCCTGAACTCGCACCTTCAACGCTGGCGGTGGTTGGCCGTTATGTGCTGTCGAATAAGATTTTTTCTTATCTCGAAAAATTAGGCAAAGGATCGGGCGGAGAAATTCAGCTAACCGACGGTATTGCCGCCTTACTCAAGGATGAGGCAGTGTATGCCTACCGCTGCGCCGCGACACGCTATGATTGCGGCTCCAAGTTAGGCTATTTGAAGGCCACTGTTGCACTAGGACTTAAACATGCCGAGGTAGGGCAGGAGTTTTCGACCTACATCGAAACGCTGGAACTATTCAACGACCAGGCGATAGGAAAAAACGTTTTTCATTTTGACCCGAACAAGAAAAGTGTATTAAACATCGTATAGATTTCCGCCTGAGCGGTAGTTACATTGAATAGCTCGCTGACTGATCTGTCATCGGGCTATTTTTATTTTTCAGGATTGAAAAACGGCAAGCCCACCACGCAATACCCATGCGCCTTTCGAGCACGATAGGCTGGAAAGGCGCATGGGTATTGCGTGGTGGGCGTATGCCATTTTGTAAATTTGGATCAATAGTTAGCTTTAACAATAAAAAAACCGCTCAGCATGTCGCTGAACGGCTTTTTACTTCGCTCGTTTGAAATGCTAAAGCGGGTAATTTTTCAACGGCGAGAACCGACCACCTCGACCGTCACGCGACGGTTTTTGGCGCGTCCTTCTGACGTCTTGTTGTCGGCGACAGCTTGTGCTTCTCCTTTGCCTTCAGTGTAGATACGGGTGGCGTCTACGCCTGTTGATACCAGATAAGCCTTGACTGCCTCTGCGCGACGCACTGACAGTTTTTGGTTGTACTCCTCAGAACCGATTGAATCGGTATGGCCGACCGTAATCATCACTTCCGTGTTCATGCCCTGCAGTGATTTCATCAGCTCGTCCAGCGCTCTCTTACCGTCAGGTTTGACCGCTGATTTGTCAAAATCAAACAAGGCTTCTGCCGAAAAAGTGACTTTTTCCGAAACCGGCATTGGTTTTGGTGGTGGCGCCGCCTGAACGACTGGTGCCGGCGCTGCTTGCTGGACGACTGGTTCTGGCGGTGGAATGTACTTTACTGGCATTTTTGCAGCGGGCTTGCCTAGTTTATAGACCAGGTTAATCGAGTACAGATCGACATCGCCACGATTATTGACCGCATCGTTGAGACGATAGCGCTCTGCCTCACCGCGTATCGCCAGCGCTTGGGTGATCTTGTATTCCAGCCCCAGCCCCACTTTTGCATTAAGTTTGTCTTCGCTCGGATTGGGGTTAGTCAACGCGAACAGCCGATTGCCGTTGAAATGCGCGTTAGCTCTGGCGTAATTCATGCCAAGTTTTCCATAGACGGAAAATCGTTCCGATAGCGGCAGCTGCGCGAGCAAATCGAGGTTGATCCCACGAAATCCAACATCGCCGTTAAGCGATCCGGGTGGTGTCGTTGCGGCTTTGAAGCCGAATTTTCCCAGATCAAAATAACCTGCTTCCAGCGCAAAATTCTTGTTTAATTGCTTGCCGACGAAAAGCTTGTAAGCTGTGTCGCGTTGGTCTGAACTGAAGGTGACGTTACTCGCGCCGCTGTCCATTAGGCTGCGGATGATACGCTCGTCATCGATATTTGCCTTTGATTGGCCGATTCCGCCACCGATATACCAGGCAGAGTTGGCCCATTCTGGATCGCCCCAAGTATTGTCCGCGTGTGTCACCTGGCTGGCGAGTAGGGCGCAGCTCATCAAACTCAATGTGCCGATTTTATTTGCTAGTGTCATTTTTTTCTCCTTGAGAACCGACTTGCCGGGATAACCTGGAAGCGGGTCGCATTAATATTGTGCGGCAGTGCTCTATCCCTGCCGCATGAAGTTATTTCGATAAATTGCTTGCTCTGATTAACGTGAAATGACGTTGTTTTTAAGCGTTGCAGCGCTAGCAGTTAACACCCGGCCATTTTGCAGCGCAGCGTTGTCGCCTAAAGTGATCGCCGCAGACTGACCCATGATCGTGCCTTTGAATACGCTATTCGCACCTAGCGTGGTTGGGCCAACGGGCACCCAAAATATACTGCCCGCTGACGCGCCACCATTCAAGGCCACAATCGAATTGGCCGTGCTGTTTAAGGTAGAGCTGGTGCGAAAGACGTACAGGCCGGGGCCATTCATCGTGAAGGTGCCAGTGATGCTGATGGCACCTGCATAGCAATACACGCCTGGTCCGAATGTCTGGCCGCCAAGGTCTATCCCGGCAGCAGAATTAACGTCGCAAGTGCGGCTATTGGCATCAGTAATCGCCGTTTGCAGATCGGCTAATGCGGTGGCGAGTATCGCGCCTGATTTGTAATTGGTAAAACCGGCTGCCTGAACCGGATCAACCGTTTGCGATGGTGAACCGACATCGCCTGTCACCAGCGTAGTGCCACCCGAATTGTTGGTGATCGATGTGCCCGCCAGCACACCAAAATTGCTTGTCCCGCCGAGATTGATACTGGCACCCGCAACCGGACTAGTGACTGTCAGGTTGGTGGATGCCGTTATCGCTCCCTGCGCTGCTGAAATGACGGTAAGTCCTGCCGCCAGTGCAGAGGCGTGGCCAGTCTGCAAAACGGTCGCAACGCTGGTGACGCTTGAAGTCCAGGTAACGGAATTGGTGACATTGCCACTGGTGCCATCGCTATAGGTCCCGGTAGCGGAAAATTGCTGCGATGATCCTGACAACACGCTAGGATTAACTGGCGTGATGGCGATAGATGACAGTGAGGCTGAACTGACGGTGACTGTGGTAGTCGCTGTTTTTCCATTGAAACTACCAGAAATGACCGAAGAGCCAGCGGCAACGCCTGTGATCAGACCAGTCGATGCGCCAACACTGACGATGCTTGCAGAGGCTGAGGTAAATGCCGTGCTGCTAGTGACGTTCGTGGTTGTTCCGTTGGAGTAGGTTCCCATGACGGTGAGCTGCTGCGCGGCGCCGATATGCAAGCCTGGATTCGCTGGAGTCAGGGTGATGCTTGTTAAGGTGACGGGCGCGACGGTCAGGGTCGTTGTTCCTGTGACTGTACCTGATGCTGCGGAAATGGCCGAAGATCCAAGCGATATGCCCGTAGCAAGACCGCTGGTCGTGACGCTGGCGACTGCTGGCGAGGCAGAGCTAAAGCTCGAAATCGCTGTGATGTCGCTGCTGCTGCCATCTGTGTAAGTGCCCATCGCAATGAATTGTTGTTGATTGCCGATGAATATGGAAGGAGTTGCCGGCAGCAATGCAATCGACAGCAGGGCGGTAGGCGTGACGGTGATGCTTGCGCTGGCAGTTTTGCCGCCGAAGGTAGCCGTGATGACGGATGTGCCGATGGCAACGCCCTTGGCAACGCCGGTTGTGCTGTTGACGGTAGCGGCAGTAACGGTACCGGACGACCAGACGGACGTGGGCGTAACGTTAACAGACGCCCCATCGGCGTAGGTTGCCGTTGCCACAAATTGTTGCATGGCGCCGTTAGGTATGGTGGCGCTAGCCGGCGTCACTGCCAAACTCACCAGTGCTGCAGCGGGTACGCCCAAGATTGGCTCGCGACCTTGATCGCCGCCGCCACATCCGACCACCAGTGCGGTCATCAATAATGCTGAGAACCACATAAGCGGCTTCAGACAGATTTTCAAATTTTTCATTTTCTCACCCTTAGACTATTTTTTTGTTGATGCGGTACCGAGAAATTTCGGGATTGCCGCTGTTTCTATCTCTACTTTTTTTATCTTGATACCGTTTATCAATATTGTCAGTGACCAGATAGTTGTTACGAAGATGTATCCGTTCTCCGTTATCCTCGCAAAGTGGCAGCGCTTCCGTGCGGTAGCAGACACAACTTAATTAAATTTATTTTTACAACAGAGTGCGGGCCGCAGCATGCGGAAAATGGATCCCGGCCTTGCAAGCTAGGCCCGCTATTTGACGCGTGAACGGTGTTGTTGACTATTAAGAAAATAGACGCATAAGATCAAGCGGACAGGGCGTGAGGACAGGGAGTGGATGCGATGCGATGACTGCACCGGAAAAATTTTCGGGATATAAATGCATTTATTTTTTTGTTTTTCCCGGCGCCGGTGCAACGGGCTTGACCAATGCGTCGGCCAATAATTTGGCGCAGTCACTGTCTTCCCTGGGGCCGGTGCTGATCAAGGGGATCAGTGCAGCGAAGGGAGTCAGTGCGGCCAATGCTATTGCACCGCCAGCGCGCATTGCCATCACGCCTTTGTCTACACTGACGCTTGGATGTTGGAAACTGCCACGCACGTATAAAGGTGCTCTCAATGAAATGACGCGCACGCCCTTGCTTTTGGGTTTGATACTTAAATCCAGTTGCTCCTGTGTCAGGTTGATGTTGCCTTTAATATCGAGTGCAGCGTCATCCGTATCCACGATAAAACTATTTGCCTGCATCAAGCCATTGCGCACATCAAAATCAGCTGCCAGGCAATTGAGCTTGACCTGTTTGTCGCCCACTATCCTGGTGAACACGATGCTGCCGATATTGAGGCCGATTTCTTCCAACAGGAGTTTACTGACAGTGCCCTGATTAATGAGTGCCTTGACTTCACCGTTGGATGCGCCCAGTAAGCTGGCGACGGAATTGCCGGTCGCCGTGAGGGAGACATCGCCATTGATTTCACCAAGACTCGCATTGAGTTCTTGCAAGGTGGGGAATACTTGTTTTAGTTTCAGATGACGTGCTTTTACTTTCATTTCTGCCAGGATCGCGTTCTTGCCCGTTTTTCCGCTGCCATCAAGTTTGATATCCGAGCTTAGGCTTCCTCCCGCCAAATCAAAATTGAGGGGGAGTAAGGTTAACACGCCGTCCTGCAGACGCAGGTTGGTCGTCAGCTTGTTAATGGGTAATGCTTCCTTGCGGATGATGTTGTTGGCGCTGAATTTGATGTCGGCGTCAATACTGGTCCAACGATCTGTCTTGAAATTTTCTA
Organism: Undibacterium sp.; assembly: GCA_030645915.1. Classification (GTDB taxonomy): domain Bacteria; phylum Pseudomonadota; class Gammaproteobacteria; order Burkholderiales; family Burkholderiaceae_D; genus Undibacterium. The sequence goes on along the minus strand of JAUSNO010000005.1, from coordinate 138,369 downwards.
CCGGTAGAATTTTGTTTGAGGGCTGTACGGCGGGCGCACCGCGTGTGGCCTTGCTGGCGTTTGAGTCAGTGCCTATGATGGGTGCCAGATCGGAAAAGAGTAAAGACTCCGAGATGATGATGCCAGACAAGAGCGGACGTGGCTTTTTTAATTGAAAATTGACGTCGCCATTGATATCACTGGAACCCACTTTTCCTCTGAAATTGCCGTAAGACCAGTTGCCGCCTTTAGGGCCAAGCGTGCCTAGCAAATGACCTTCGGTAGAAAACGGCGGTGTCTCCGGCAAGATAATCCCTGTTAATGCATAAAGTCTTCCCATGCTTAAACCCGAGACCGCCAGCCGCATGTCGATGGCAGCGAGGTCGCTCGGCCTGGTCAGCGATCCAACGACAGAAATGACGGTTTGGCCCTGGCGCAAAAAACCCATGAGCGGGTAAGGTAGCGTTTGCTCTTGCAAGGCAAGTACCGCGCCGGCGCGACCGGTGCCGCTGATGGGCTCACCGTTTAACTTGCCGCGCAATTGCCATTCCACACCGTACTCTGGGTCATTGTTAATTGTTTCGATATCGGCCGTCACATCGGCATGCTTGAGCGCATCGCTCAGGTGGATGCTGCCTTTGGTCAATACCACACGCTGCAATTCCAGTTGCCACGCAGAGGGTTTGTCTGGCCTGTTCAATGTCCAGTTGTTCTGTCCCTGCGCATTACGCATCAGGTCAATGACCGGGACATGCAGATACAAGACAGGGATCTCAATTTTTTTTGTCAGCAATGCCAAAGGGTTTAACGAAAACGTCAATTGTTTGACGCTTGCCATGTCGGAGTGGGCGGGAGCGTTCAGGTTCAGATCGGATGGATTGCCGATGCGAATATCTTGCGCCACCAGATACGGCCAGGGAATCATGTTGCGCCAGCCCTCTTTATTTTGATGCAGGTCGGCGGATTGTTTTTTCCATGTCAGGCTCAGGTCGCCTGTAATGGAAAACGGACGGCCAATCGCTTCACTCACCCGGATATTCAGGCCGGGCTTTACCCGGTTCCAGTCAACGTTAAGCAAGATAGTGACGGCGATGACCGGGAGGCTGAGGAAAATGATCGCCACGGTCAGAATTAGTTTCGTGCGACGCTCAATAGTCATTGTGGAGAGTAGTAGTGTGATGAGTTGACGAAGTTGTTGTTAGCTTCTATTCGTCAGAGAAATTATATTAAATCAGAACAGACGTGTTTTTTATGTGCGCTTTCGCACACAAGCTTTAAGCTTGTGAAGTCTGATGCATGTTTTATGGAAAATGGAACTATGTGTTTGGCACGCAGACTTCACCAAGTTTGTCCTTCATTGCTGTATTCCGCTCGTTATTTTCTGGTTATTTGTTCGTCAGCCGCCTGTGCACAAAAAACAGCAAGTTCTTCCATCACTGTTCGTACTGCAATGTTGGCAGCCAATACGCCCCCGTAAGGATCTTCGCCAGATGAGGCAACTGAAGCATCAAATTCGCGCCAGGCAATCACCTGGCGTGTTGTGGTATCGATCAGGTGCGCGCGTAATGTGAAATGAACACGACTTGGCGCGCTATAGAATTCGTGCTGCAACCGTACAATTTCCAGGTCCAGACGCAGTTGGCCAATCACGCTGGTGGGCGACTGCACCACTGCGCTAAATCGACCGCTGCGTTCGAGCGCAGTGGAGACCAGCGGCGTTAACATGGTGGCCGGCGCTTCTATCCATTCGCTTTGCTGGAAATAGTCCAGTTTGTGCGGCTGGCGTATATACGCGATGTGGTGACTGTCAAAGCCGGCGGCGGCACGGGGGGCACTCACCACTATTGTTGGCGCATTGGTTCTTACGGCTGACTTGGCTGAAATTTTCTGCGGTGTTGCCAATGTCACAGCCGCACTATCGAATGAATATCTGTTTGGCGGAGGCGAATTGACGGGAGTCAGGATGGAACAGCTGCACAACAGGGCCGCTATCGTCACAATAAAACCAGAACCGGCAGTTTTCATCAAGTGAGTTGAGTTGATCATGGCGTTATCTTTTCTCCTGGGCCTAAGGGTAATGGTTGGCGTCCGCGCAGCAGGCTGCTGGGGTTGCGTTCGGTTTGCTCGCTTAGCCGTTTGAGTGAAACTGATAAAGCGCTTAATTCGCCCAATAAGCGTTCCAGCTCTGGCAGTGTCTCGCCGGTGAGTTGGCGCATCCCGCCACCGACTTCATCAAGCGTCTTTTTTGCTCCTGTGCTGGCAAGTTTTGCCTCGTTCGCCATTTTTTCGACGGCATCAGCTGCGCGACTGATACGCGCTAACATCGGGTCTATATTTGGCGCTGCCTGGGAAGTCGCATTCGCAGTTTTTGCGGCATTGGCAATGAAGCTATTTATTTCTGTTTTTTGCGCGGCGATAGTACTCATCACTATCGAGGTACTGGCGAGTATTTTTTTTACTTCCATTCGATTGTCATCATCAAACATGGCGTTAACGTTGGCGGCGGTGCGGTCAAGATTGGCAAGCACTGTCGTTAAGACATTTTCCAAACGGGCACTTAAAGAAGGTTTGGTGCGGATGATGGGGTAGGGGTTGCCTGCAGTGGCAAGCAAAATGCCTGAGTTTGGCGTGCTTCCGCTTAATTCTACATAGGCAATGCCTGTTAGCCCCTGCGTCTTCAATACCGCTTCTGTGTCTTCCTTGATCGGCGTGCCTTTTTCTATCGCGAAAAGCAGCCGTACTTCCTGAGGCTTGGACGGGTCGATGTGGATGCTTTTCACTTTGCCGACATCCACACCCAAGTATTTTACCGGGGCGTCTACGTTGAGACCTGCTACCGATTCATTGACGATCGCCACGTATAGGGCATAATCTTTTTTGTTGCCAGAGCCAGCTGCCAGCCACAATATGCCAGCGATGAGCAAGGCGCCCAAGGCAAGCACAAATACACCGACTGCGGCATAGTTTACTTTTGAGTCCACGTTGGCTCCTTGTTTTGTATTTGAGTTCTAGTTTGCGACTGGATATTCTCTTGCGCCTGTTCGTGCGCAGCTCTGCCGCGCGGGCCGTCGAAGTATTCGCGAATGATGGGATGATCCATTGTTGACAGCTCTGTCATGGAACCAACGCCGATTACTTTACCTTCGCCGAGTACCGCAACCCTATCGGTGACTTGCCATAAAAAATCCAGGTCATGTGTAATGATGACGATGGTGGATTGATATAGGTCATGCAGCGTGCGCACCAGAGCGTCAATGCCGGCGGCTCCACTCGGGTCCAGGCCAGCGGTAGGTTCATCGAGGAACAGTAGCTCAGGGTCAAGCGCCAGTGCGCGCGCCATCGAGGCACGTTTCAGCATTCCACCGCTCAGTTCAGTTGGAAATTGCAAGCCTGTTTCTGGCGCCAGTCCACTGAGTGTCAGCTTCCAGGCGGCCACCTCATTGATGAGTGTCGCATCGAGATCCGTGTGCTCGTGCAGCGGCAGTGCGATGTTGTCGCGGACATTGAGCGTGCCAAACAAGCCGCCATGCTGAAACATGACACCCCAACGCTGGCGCAAGTTGATTTCTTCTTCTGCACTGAGCGCTGCGATGTCAGTGCCCAGTATCTTGATTGAACCCGAGTCGGGACGGTGTAGCATGATCATCTCGCGCAGCAGTGTCGATTTGCCTGATCCGCTACCGCCGACGATAGCGAAAATCTCGCCACGCCGCACCTCAAGATCTAAATTTTCATGTACGACATGATCGCCAAAACGCGTACATACCTTGCGCATTTCAATCACATTTTTCACTTTGTCATCTGGCAGGGATAAGGGTGTAGCCATATCAAAGATCCAATATGCTCAAGACTACCGAAAACAAGGCATCCAGAACGATGACGATAAAGATGGACTGCACCACGCTGCGCGTCGTCTGACGACCGACGCTGTCGGCGTTCGCTTTTGTTTGAAATCCCTGGTAACAGCCAATCATGGCGATGACAAAAGCAAATACGGCTGCTTTCCCGATGCCCACCAGGAAAGTCGGAAGGTGCACTTCGGTACCAAAGCGAAGGATGAATTCGTGGAAGTTGATATCCAGTTGAGAGCGCGCCATGATCATGCCGCCGAGCACACCAGTGATGTCAGAAAAAACGGTCAACAGAGGCAATGCCACGACCAAAGCGATTACTTTTGGCAGTACCAACAGATCTATCGGTGCAATGCCGATGGTACGCATGGCATCAATTTCTTCAGTCACAACCATCGTGCCTATCTGCGCTGCAAAGGCGGAACCTGACCGCCCGGCAATGATGATCGCTGTGATCAAAGGAGAAAATTCTCTGAGCATGGAATAGCCGACCAGTTCGACCACAAAAATATTCGCGCCATAATGTTTGAGCTGGTCTGCGCCTTGATAAGCGACGACAATCCCAAGCAAGAATGAAGTCAGTCCTATAATGGGCAGTGCATCGAACCCGGCAATCTGTATGTTGCTAAACACCATGCGCCAGCGCCAGCGTTGAGGGAAAGGTGTAATACGCACCAGGGCCAGCGCACTTTCACCAAGAAAACTGAGGAATGAAAAAACATCTATCCACGCAGTCTCTGCTTTCCTGCCTATTTTTTCCAGACTGGATTGATGCGGTACTGCGAGCAATGGCGTGGCGATTTCATTTTCTATGACCGCCATTAATTTTTGATAGTTGCTGGGCCAGTCGATCAGCCTTATCCGCTGGCCTTTGTCGCGCATCTTTTTCAATTGCCGCTGCAAGACCCAGACACCTACGCTATCTATGGCGTTCAGTTGCGAGCCGTCTAACACTATCTCGGCAACTTCATTGCCATCAAGCTTGTTTATTACCGCCAATTTTTTTTCGATGTCACCTAACGCGCGAGCAGTCCAGTTGCCAGACAATTTGAATTGTCCCTTGTCAGCCAATTTGATATCTGCAGAAACGGGCAGGGTTTGCATGGGCATTTTCAAATAGATAAATTTAACTTACTGAAGTTGCCCTATTTCTTGCATCAAATCTGTACGCTAACGAACATATGTCTCTGACTTTTAGATTGTCTCTAAAAAATATGCTCAGACATCTCCATGTGAAAAAAAGATATGTGATGCAGCGAACAGAACCGAACTGGCACTTGATAAATACTAGATTTTAAGTGAGCGTATTTTTCAGACACCACAGTTTTGGCATAGGCTCGCCCGTTAATTTTTGGAGAATAAAAATGAAATTGGATACTGCAACGTTTATATGTATTACAGCTAGCGCGATGTTTATATCGGGATGCAAGAAGCCCGCGCAGCCACCTCAGGTAGCGGAAGGTGAACTAACTTTTTCTGCACAAAAATCCGTAGCGAAGCCATCGGAAGTGCCACCGCCATTGCCCGATCCGGTCGTGCCAAAAGGTGCCGAATCGCCCTCGCCAATGCCTGGTCAGGCGGGCGATACTTCCAGTGAGGCGTTTAAGAATGGAGGTGCTAAGGACCCGCATAAATAGAAATTTTTTCAATTAAAGTAGTTTCATTAGTTCGCTAACGTACAGACTCCCCATGGTTTTTAATTCATTCTAAACCTTCTTACTCACCCTATTAAAGGACTCAAAATGACTTACTTAGACCGCGATACTTATGGCATGTACACAAATAATGCAGATAGTGGACCTGGCCCGCAATTGATGGGCGCCAACACGCTGATTGGTGACAATGTTTACAACGAGCAGGAAGAACATTTGGGCGATATCAAGGAGATCATGCTGGATGTGCAAGCCGGTAAAATCGCCTATGCGGTAATGTCGTTTGGTGGCGTATTTTCAATGGGTGAAAAACTGTTTGCGGTTCCTTGGAGTTCACTTAAACTTGACACTGCCAATAAGCGCTTTATGTTGAACATCGCCAAAGACCGTTTCGAAAGTGCGCCTGGTTTTGATTCAGACAAATGGCCGAATATGGCAGATCAAACTTGGGTTGATGGAATTCGCACCTACTACGATGTCAGTTCCCGTTAAATGCAAGTGTGAATAGTAAAACAGCCGCAATTGCGGCTGTTTTTACATTGTAAAATATGATACAGACTGAGAATGCGGACCGTGTCAGATGATGCGAATGTCCTACTTGGCATTCTTTACTTTTTTGACGGCGGCTTTTATATCGCCTACGGTCTCTTGAACGTTACCCTCGATTTGATGCTTAATTCCTTCGGTTTGTTGATGTTTGCTGCCAACTAATTTCCCCATTTCTTCTTGCATTTTTCCACCGAGTTTTTTTGCTGCGCCAGTTGCTTGATCTTTGTTCATGATGTGCCTCTAAAGTTGAGTATCTATTGGTAACGGATGACGATTAATACTGTTTATTACACAAACCAGGAAATGGTTCTTCAGCTGCAACGATATTTTTTATCGAGCGCCTAAGGCAAAAGATAAATCAATTTTCACTCCTTCTCTGTGCGCTAACCAACACATCAATTAAACTTTTTTTATGATCAATTTTTTTTAATTGAATCTTTTATGTACCGGGTTTATTGATTGCAATTTTTTATAGGTTCGCTAGCGCACAGAATAATTTATACAGGACAAGTATCCTGATTTTTATACTGTGAGGTGAATGATTATATTCGTAAAAAATGACTTTCAACACTACTCTGTAAGAAGTCTTTCTGTGAAAAAATAGTAAAGGAAAAATGATGAACATCAATATCTGTCTCGATAAATCTTATGAAAACAAAAGCTTTAAAGAGCTTGCAGATGCGCCACTAGATGCATTGCAAGGCCTGAGTAAAGAGAATGCCGCAGCGCTGAAGGAGATTTTTAATGTGAGTACCATCCGGGATTTTTCTCAATTGAAATTTGTGAAATGGGCGACTGCCATCGCAACACTAGCTGACGAAGTGGAAATCGAAAAAGAGAAAGTAGAAGAGATTTTGCTAGATGATGCACTTGAGATGAGTTTTCCATCCAGTGACCCCATCTCAGTTAATTCTGGCATCACACGAATCGAAGTGGTGCCTGAAATGGTCGACGCTAAAACCGATCATCAAAATAGCCAGGCTATTGATATTGATGAAAAGAAAGATTGAAATAGAGCTCGACTAAACAATTATAAGGTCTCATGTTTACCGCGCAAGTATATGCACGCATAACTTAGGCTTAGCCATGCTTGCTAATTTGTCGAATAATTGTTGTTGCGAGCGGGTTTATTTTGTTTTTTGCATTTTTGATATAAGTCAAAGAAGAAATCTTTTGATTCACTAGAATTTGTTTCTTCAGTCCTGCATCGTTGCATGTGGTTGGAGATGTCGATGATTAACAAATTTTGATTTTTCAATTTTTTATGGTCACGCTTTCCGGCCAAGAGATTCTTTATGGACTTTGCCATAACCACGCCGAATGTAAGTGAGATCTTGGATCGGCGTTTACAGCCTCGGTTGAATACTTGTAAGCCTGGTATTGATAAGTTACGGCGCAATAATTTGCTCTCGCTGCTACCGGAGGATGAGTTGTGGCGACTTGAGCCACATGTCGAGTTGATACATTTGCCGCATCGCAAAATACTTTGTGATCTCGGGGATACTTCTGGCTATGTTTATTTTCCGACTACGTCGATTATGTCAATTTTATATTCATTGGCGGACGGTACCTGCGACGAAATTTCGATGGTGGGTAAGGATGGCGTGATCGGCTTTGCCGCATTTATGGGAGGCGAACGTTCGGCCAGCCAGGTACTCGTCTTGAGATCCGGAGAGTGTTACCGGATCAATAGAAAATTTATATTAAACGAGTTTTATCGCGCCGGGTTCCTGATGAAAGTATTGTTGAGGAATACCGAAGCGCTGATGACGCAGATCGCTCAGAACGTAGTCTGCAACCGGCATCATCATCTATATCAGCAAATGTGTCGATTATTGCTCTTGATACTTGATCGGCAGGAGTCAAATCAGATTATGTTGACTCAGGAAATAATTGCAAAAATTTTAGGAGTCCGCCGTGAAGGAGTCACAGAAACTGCATTAAAACTGCAGCATGACGGCCTCATTAGTTATTGTCGCGGCCATATCAAGGTACTAGACAGGTACGGGCTTGAGCAAAATACCTGCGAGTGTTATCACGTCGTCAAAAAGGAGTATGAGAGGCTTTGCACCCCGCCATTTATTTTATGAGGAAAACGGACATTGTGGAATGAACCGGTTGGCTTATATGTACAAATGGATAGGCGCTAGCGAAGGGAGTAATCCTGCGTAAACTCATGCCCGATCTTCTGAATCACCGCCTGGAATCTTGCGTTTTTTGTCTTGCGCTAGCAATATCCTGTTTCTGCTGCGCGCGTGCTTCGTCAATGCATGCGGCACGAGTAGCGCGTTCGCCTGCTTTGCATTCAGTCAGCGCTTCCTTGTAGGCGGCATCCGCTTCTTTTTTTAATGTCTGAAACCTGGCGTTGGGTGTTAGGTCCTCCTGATACCAGCGGACTGGATCGGCTGTATCGGCAAGTCCTGCAGCTGGCTGGCCTTGCGCCAGGCTTGCAGTGATCGTCAAGCTGCAAGCAATGACGCTGGCGGCTATCTTTAATCGGTAGTGAGTAGCTTGTTTCATCGTTATTCCTTGCATGTAAGGGATGTCATTGCCACATCCCATGACTAAAATTTAAGAGGCATCAATAGCGATGCGTAAGAATTTTTGGTGGATTAATGGTTTAATCCGCCCATTAACGAATACCTAAATTCGACCTGTCAGCAGCAAGACGATCAGCACGACCACGATCAGGCCAGTGAAACCACTTGGTCCATAGCCCCAGTTGCGACTGTGCGGCCATGCCGGGAAGGCACCAATAAGAAAAAGAATTAATATGACTAATAATATGGTACCCATGATATGACTCCTAATTTGAGATGAAAAGCGTTCTGATGTCTGCGAACAGCGGGTTTATAGTTGTGACTTAAAGTGTTCAAAAGACTTGGCAAAGGCATCGCGTACTTTCTCTGTGTTCGCAACCATATCATTCCAGGATTCTTCCCCGGAGGTTTTGAGTTCATTGAGTTTGTCTAATGCTATTTGTGATTGCTCACGCAGCGCGCTCATCTCAGCAAGATATTTCTCATGAATTTCATTTCTGGCTTTGTGTGCCTTTACTTCAATTTCATCCATCGTGATCGCTAGCTCATCGAGCTGGAGTTTCATTTTCTGTATATAGATGTCTCTGGTCGACATGATTATTTTCCTTATTGTCTGTAAATTTTTTGTGTTGCTGATGAAAAAATGAATCCGGGAAGTTATTTTCTATTTGAATGGAGCCCGATAAGTTATAGCGGCCTGCGGCCACTGATGACGCGCAGTAGAATAACAATGATGGCAATGACCAATAAAATGTGGATGAATCCCCCGATAGTGAAAGATGTCACTAAGCCCAGTAACCACAGAATCAAGAGGATAACGGCGATGGTATATAGCATGATAATTTCCTTTCGTATGAGTCACTGAACGCTATTTTTTGTTCATGTAACTTGATTTTGCCAGGCCGGTTGGCTTAGCGCTTTTTTAATGCTTTCCTAGATCATTGATGCGTCTAGTTTGTATTTTTTGAACAATCGTATGACATCTCAATTTCAAATCGCCGCATGAGGCGAATGAATAGTTTGCGCTTCTGTCTTCAAGTAGTACGTCGTCGCGGTGCGGAGATGCATTGCGCGTTTTGATTTTTGCATTTGTTTGACCGCGTTTTTAATGAGCTCTCTGGCATCGCCTAAGTTTTTTTCTGCGTTACCCATGCGCTGTTTTTGCATACCTGTCATTTGTTGTTCTTTATTACCCATAAATTTTCCAGTGCGTTCTTGAAATCTTCCCACGATATTTTTTGTGATGCCGCTGAGTTGCGCTGCGTTCATGATCATTTTCCTGGATATTGATGAAGTTAATCGATGTGTTAACTGATGTTCAAAGCATTGTTCGTGTTGATTTTTAGTAGCTGAAATTTTTGCGACTGCTCGTCAATATAAATAGACGCGCCCATCCACCACCCGTACGCGGTCGCCAATGCGTAAATTGACGACGCTGTCTTGGACGATATTGGTGCTGTCACCGTTATCCATGCGCACACGAATTTCGTAGAGCTCAGGCGATGCTGATGTTCTATTTTTTTCGACATTGTTTCCCACCACCGCGCCGCCAACAACACCGGCCACAGTTGCCGCGGTTCTGCCATTCCCGCTACCGATTTGATTGCCTAGCAGGCCACCAACCAAACCACCGACGACTGCACCCGCACCGCTGTTCTGTGTTTCCGAGCGCGTTACGTAAATTGATTCAATCACACCTACGTTGCTGTATCTGGACTGGCTTGAACTTGAATGAGGCGCTGGATAAGGAGTCGAGTAAGGGGTGGATGTTTGATATGGACTGTTGCTTGCACAGCCTCCGATGAGACTGGTAAGGAGCAGTAGTGTGCTCATGGTGGTAATCGACTTCATACATTTCTCCTGGATAAATAAATCACTGTGGGAGTCAAGGTAAGCAAAAAATATTTCACCGTCTGTACGCTGCCGCACCAAGACATCAAACTTAAATCCATCAACCTTCCGGAGAAGGATGATGGTGCGCATGGCACCGGTGTTTCATATTTTTTTATATATTGAGCAGAACTATTGAGCAGAACTGGTTGGAAAAACGATTTTTAATATCATTCGTTAAAAAATATTGATCTATGTTCGATACCGCACAGAAGCAGCAGGCAATTCAACGTAAAACGGTGATATCGGATTTCTCCGACGCTTGCTCGAAAACAATACCAGGTAGTGGATAGCACTAGGTAGTGTTGATTTACTAGTCATTAATTATTTAAAACTAAGAGAGAAATAAAATGAAAAAAACATTCGTAATGATATTGATGGCCACGGCAGCAATTGGTTTTGCAGGTCAGGCAACAGCGGCAACTCCTGAGGCGAAAGCAACCTATAAGGCTGCCAATGATTCTGCGGCTGCTGAATATAAAGTGGCGCGGGCTAAATGCGACAGCATGACTGGAAATCCGAAAGATGTTTGTATCGCTGAAGCAAAAGCAGCTCGCGTTTTGGTTGAGGCCAATGCGAAAGCGCAATATAAAGATACATTAAGTGCCCGTGCTGCAGCGACCAAGGACATTGCAGATGCCAACTATGATGTAGCGAAGGCTAAGTGCGGTAGTCAGACAGGCAATGCCAAGGATGTGTGCATTAAGGATGCCAAGGCAAATAAAGTAGCTGCCGTATCAAATGCCAAAGCAGATAAAAAAGTAATCGAAGCGCGTACCGATGCACGTGATGACAAAAATACGGCTGAGTATAAAGTGGTATTGGAAAAATGCGATGCCTCAACCGGTGCGGCAAAAGACGCTTGTGTTGCTGCTGCCAAAAAGCAGTTTGGTAAGTAAACAATATAAATAATATTAATAGTAAGCAGCTTTGTAAGTTAGCCTTTTAGTTTCATTTGGCGTGATGGGCCACGCCAATTGGTCAATATCTATTTTTTTAATTTTTTAACTCATTCAAGGAATTCATCATGAAAATCGCACAACGTATCGCTACTCTTTTATTCGCTGCTTCGTTAGTCGTCATTGCTGGTTGCGCGTCGACAGCTAAACATGAAGGTACTGGTGAATATGTGGATGACGCTGTCATCACAACCAAAGTAAAAGCAGAAATTTTTAACGAGCCTACACTCAAGTCATCAGAGATTAATGTTGAAACATTTAAAGGTGTTGTTCAATTGAGCGGCTTCGTCTCCTCAAATGCGAGCATTGACAAAGCGGTCACCATTACACGCTCTGTTAAAGGTGTTGTATCAGTTAAAAACGACATGCGCTTGAAATAAGCGAGATAGTTTTTTGTATTAACTGCACCGTTTTTTGGAACGGGCAGGGCAGAACCTAGTTCCACGCGATACGCGTGGCTAGGTTCTGTTTTTTTATAGTTGGCGATAAGTGCTAAAGTCTGGCTAGCTACGCTTAGCCGATATTTCTGGCGATGCCGCCGGCGTTGATGCGGCAGGCTAAAATATAATTAACTGAACGTTTTCGCCCTATAGGTAATGACATGCAATCAAGTGACACACCATCTGAAGTAATTTCTGACGTTGACAGTCCTGTTGATACTGCCGTCCCGATAGCGCCCCTGCCGCATTCTTTACTGCCCCCCTTGCATGGCCCTATCCAGTTACCTTTGCATGTGAATGCACGCGGTCTGGCGCTTGCCATTATCGCTACCGCTACTCTGGTGTTTTCCTTGCAATGGGCACAAAAATTTTTCATTCCCCTCACTTTTGGCATTTTTGCCGCTTACACCTTAAACCCATTGGTGGTTTGGCTGGAGCGCATAAAAGTGGCTCGCGTTTTTGGCGCTACCTTGGTGACGTTGATGATCTTTTTTGGTGTCGGTGCAATATGCTTTACGCTGCAGGGCGAATTTTTGTCGATTGTTGAGGAAATGCCAGCGGCGACGCATAAATTGTCGCGCCTGTTGAGTCAGGCAAAAGATGGTCAACCGACGACAATTCAGCAGATGCAGGCAGCTGCGACAGAAATTGTTCAGGCAACCAGTTCGAATGTGCCGGTTCAAGCTTCGCGCCCGCTTAAAAAAATGATCACTGCTGATGCGCCAAGTTTTAAAGTGGTTGATTGGGTATGGGCCGGATCAATGGGTGTTCTTGGCTTCGTCGGGCAAGCGACAATGGTGATATTTCTGGTGTTCTTTTTTCTTCTGGCAGGCGATACTTTTAAACGAAAGCTGGTGAAATTGACCGGCCCTTCGTTGCGGCAGAAAAAAATTACGGTTCACATTCTTGATGAAATCAATACCTCAATTCAGAATTATATGTTCATGCTGTTGGTGACCAACATACTACTGTCTTTGCTAATGTGGCTGGCACTGCGTGCGATAGGTATAGAAAATGCGGGCGCTTGGGCTGTGGCTGCCGGTTTCCTTCATATCATGCCGTACTTTGGTTCATTGCTGATCACCGGTGCTTTATGCCTGGTAGCGTTCATGCAGTTTGAATCCTTGCAAATGGTATTGTTGACAGCGGGTGTTTCTATGGGGATCGCCACTCTGGTGGGTACCGTGGTCACTACCTGGATGACCGGCAGGATCGCCAAGATGAATCCGGCGGCGGTGTTTGTCAGTCTCTTGTTTTGGGGATGGCTGTGGGGCGTTTGGGGGATGTTGCTGGGTGTTCCTATCATCGTCATTCTTAAAGTGGTCAGTGAACGAGTCGAGGGCATGGAGTTTGTAGCGGAGTTGCTGGCTGAATAGGCAATGTCAAATGGAAAGTATTTTCGGTTTGTTTATTTTTGACCTGTTATCGTTTTATGTGAGCGATCTTCGGATAGACTGCCAAAATGCAGGGCGTACTGGCGAGTGAATTCGGCACCCAGGAAAAATATTTGGGCAGAATAATATACCCACAATAGTAGTGCCACCATCGAGCCAGCGGCACCAAAACTATTGGCGACGCCGCTATTGCCAATGTACAGACCGATGGCAAATTTTCCTAAGGTAAATAAGCCGGCGGTGCCCAGGGAACCGATTGAGACATCGTGCCATGACAGGCGTACGCGCGGTAACATTTTATAGATGACGGCAAATAGCGTGGCAATGACGCTAAAACCAATCAGCCCGGCAAGGCTTGATAAAAAGAATGCCGCATCTTTCCAGATGCCTCCCCAGTAACGCTCAAGCAATGCAAGCGCTGCGCTCAGTACCAGCGATACCATCATGAGAAATGCCAACACCAGCACCAGACCAAATGACAGCAATCGTGTGCGGATAAGTTCCCATAAAGTTGTCTCTCGCGTGCTCGATATTTGCCATATTTCATCCAGGCTGGCTTTCAATTCAGCGAAGACGCTGGTAGCGCCGAATAACAGTAAAGCGGAAGCGATCAATGTCGCCAGTAAACCCTGGTTCTGGTTGCGCGCCCCTGCAAGTATGAGTTGGATTGCCTCGGCACCTTGAGAGCCAAGCAAACCCCGCAGTTGACTAACGATTTCATTTTGTGCTGTCTGAGTTCCATAAAAAAATCCTGCAACAGCAATCACCAGTACCAGTATCGGCGCCATCGAAAACAAGGTATAAAAAGCCAGCGCAGCGCCCTTGCTTGCCGCACGGTGATTGATCCAATCTGTCACCGCACAATTCACGATGTAGCGCATCTTCTGTATGAAACTGGGTAGCTTGATTGTCATCTTGCAGTACGCAACTATTTTGTGTTGTTGGATAGAAAAAAGGGGCATTGCCCCTTTTTTATTTTTACAAACTGATGAAGATTAGCGAACGCGTCGTTCAATCGTGATCTGTTCAATTTCTACGCGGCGATTTGGCTCCAGGCAAACAATCAGATCAGCTTTTTTCTTATCGTTGCAGGTAACAACTGGATTATCTTCGCCTTTGCCGATTGCGGAAATTCTGCCGGCATTCACGCCCTTGTCCGTTAAATAGCTCTTGACGGAGTTAGCACGTTGCTCTGACAGCTTGAGATTGTATTTGGCGGCGCCGATGCGATCTGCATAGCCAGTAATAACCACATTATCTACCTGCGTATTGGCATTTAAGGCAGTGGCAATTTCATCCAGCTTTGCTTGTTGCGGAGCTAGTGTTGCACTGTCAAAGGCAAATAGTTCTGTCGCCGACAGTGTGATTTTTTCAAAACGTGGCGGAGGCACGGCAACCACTGGCTGCGGTGCGGGTGCAACGACGACGACTGGTTCTGGCATGGGTTCTGGTGCACGTACAACTGGCGCTGGTGCTGGTGCCGGCTTGTCAAAAGTGTAGTTCAAGCCAAGACCTACATAGCTATTGCTTGCTTGATTGAAGCCAAATTCGTTACTGCGCAAATAGCCATGCACCTTGCGGAAATCGGCTTGCACCGACCATTGCTGATTCAAGTCCATTTGTACTCCGACACCTGCGCTGGCATAAGGGGAGAGACGGTCAGTGGAGCCAAAACGTGAGCGTGTTTTATCAAACTCTGCACCCGCGCCTAGCGCAATGTAGGGACGCACTGATTTGCGCGAAAACATGTACAGCATTTCGCCCCCCAGTGTGTTTTGACGGTAGCGACGATCGTTTTCTTTGGCCAGCATATAGCTTGTGCCCAATTGCATATCCCAGTTCTCGTTCAGCACTTTACCGACGCGCAAGCTTGCACCATAGCCACGATTGCCTGCGCCAAAGTCTGGATCTGGTTGAGCGCCAATGGCACTTGCGCCTACATACCATGATGGGTAGTAATCAGCCGCCAGGGCAGAGCTGGCACAGCAAAGTGTTGCGATGGCAATGGCAATTTTATTCTTAACGTTCATGATCAGGTTCCTAAAAGCATATTAAAAGGTGAGGTGCAGCGACATCGTTTGCAAACAGCACACAATGAAAAATAAGGTTTCATCGCTGCGCATGCTTAGGTGTTCTGGTCCGGAAAAACATCATGCCTGACTGTATTGTTGTATGGCCAGGCGATGAAAAAAGACAATATTAACTTTGCACAAAACAGTGACTTATTTATGTGAATCATCAATAAATTTTGCTTTGGTGTTGGCGCAGAGTTTATGCAGTTGGCGAGGCTTGGTCGGTGCGGTAGCGCACCATGTTGGAATTTACTTGTGTTGCATAAAACGGATAATGCGCTTATTTACATTTACCGGTCGCTGCAGAAAAAGCGATCACGGGTATGGCTAACAATCCTAGTCCACCCGGCCCCTGAGGGCCCAAACAATCGGGAATGGCAGCTTCGGCGGCTGCGGTTTGATATTTTTCGTACTTGGTCTTGACCGGGCTGTTTAATTCCCTGCCGCTGGCTTCTGCCATTTTTTGTATCTCACTCTTGCTGTCGTTGTAGGCCTTGCTGATCGCCTTTCGATCAATCTGTAATGGCGAATCTAGTGCAGCTGAGAATGCTTGAATCGCCTGAGGTGCGTCGCTAATGCTTTTGGGCTGGATAGTGGCAATGGCGCTGGTTTCTATTACCCGCTGCCTTGGGTTGTCGCGCATAGGCTTGGTGATAGATGGGCTGCTCGTTGGTTTGGCGAGCAGGCCTGGTGCTGCGGCCTTGTTGGGAAACGTCGGTGCGAACCTCAAGGTGAGTAAGGTGAATGGCTTAGTTGGCGCATCACCTGTTAAGTGGCTGGTTGAGCGGTGATTGAACTGTAGTGCTAGCCACAGGGTAATAAGGGTGGCGAGGAGGGCGGCAAACAAGCGCTGCCTGTTGTCATGCGCTTGCCATGACGCCTGTTGATATCCGCTTTGTGTCGTGAGTGTCAACATGCTCTTGTCGATTCTATCAAAATGATCGGTGCCTGTTGGATGGCATTGTCGATAATAAGTTCAAGGCGTCAAATGTCGCTTGATTGAAAAGCTTGTCGCACTATCCATGCGCCTCGCAGGCCAAAAAGAGCCTGTAAGGCGCATGGGTATTGCGTGTTCTATTTCAAATCTGGATTTCCATTAGACAGCTATCGCTTCGTAGAAACGCTGATGGCGTGTGCCTTTCGAGGGAGTAGCACTATCGCGGTTTGAGTGCGAGCCCTACAGCGGCAATTGCTTCCAATAATGATCGCGTAATTCAGTTGGCTTAACCCTGCTAATACGTTCATTTCTCTTGAATGATTTTTGAGAATGTGCCGCTTTGCTTGCCTTTTTCGATGGCCTTATTGAGTTTTGCAATGACGCCGTTATCCCGGTCAATACGAATGGCAAATCGTATTCCATCTTTCAATAAAGGGACTGGCAGTACGCGGAAATTATTTTCCTTAGCGCTTCCACTATCAGTTAGTTCACTTTGTAAAATGCGGTTAATCTGTTGCTCCACATTTTTTACATTGGTCTCTGTGCTCGGATACAACATCGCATCCATGCGTTTTGTCAGTAATTTTTTCAGGCGTGGCGCATAGGCATTGACATCATCTTCCACCGTAAACAGTTTATTTTTTTGGCTGTCAAATTCATCGCCGTAATACGATCCGCGAATGATGCCGATTTTTTTTCCTTTGAGATCCTGTAGTGTTGAAAACGGGAAGGTGCCATCGCTACGAGTGACCAACCAAATATAATTGTAAAAAACGGGTTCCGAGAAATGCAGTGTTTTTTCTCTTTCGCTCGTGGCACTGATACCAAAAATTAAATCGCCATCATAATTTGCCATGAGGACGGCTCTGTTCCATGGGTAGTTTTTTATCTCAAACTTGATGGACAATTGTTTTTCAAAATATCCCAAAAACTGACTGATTGCCGGTGGCATGGGGAGCTGTTCACCCTTATTGTTTTTATTTTCTCCAAAAAGCAGTGGCACTGGTGTCTGAGCATTTGAATTGTCAGGAGCAAGCGTCAATCCAAGCACAATGATTGCCATCAGAACGACATAAAACGCATCAAGAATGCGCGTATGTCGATCGCTGCAAAGATCTTGCTTTAACATCATTGAAAGAAACTTTCTTTTTGCATGTATCTAAAATGCGATGCTTTATGCAACACGTTATTGTTGAGATATTTTATAGTAGCCCTTCAAACAGCATGACATCCACAGCTTCTCCTGCTGCGACATTTGCTTGATCATGCTGTAACACGACCATGCAATTGGCTTCCGACATGGAGCGCAATATGCCCGATCCTTGTGAACCGGTAATTGCCACCTGCAGATTGCCATCGCTACCGACAGACAAAATGCCGCGTTGATATTCCGTCCTTCCAGGGCGTTTGCGGATGATGCTCCTGGATGCGGCGCGAACCAGTGGCAATGCCGGGCATTTGGCTCCCATCATATGGAGCAGCGCATCGCGGACAAGAAAGTAGAAGGTGACCATGACGGCTACAGGATTGCCTGGCAAGCCAAACAGGTAGGCATGTTTTCCGTGAGAATGAATTTTGCCGAAAGCCATCGGTCGACCCGGGCGCATGCCGATGGTCCAAAATGCCACGTCACCTAATTCGGCCATGATCTGTTTGGTATAGTCGGCCGCGCCAACCGACACGCCGCCTGACGTGATGATGGCGTCTGCGTTTTCACAGGCGCTGCGGAAGGCGTCTTTTAATGCAGCAGGCTCATCCTTGATGACACCCATATCTATTACATCGCAGCCTAAGCGTTGCAGCATGCCGTAAAGCGTATAACGGTTGCTGTCGTAGACGCAGCCTTCGTCCAGCGTTTCGCCCAGCGAGCGCAATTCATCGCCGGTCGAAAAAAAAGCGACGCGCAATCGCCTTTGTACCGGTACTTCTGCAATTCCTAGCGATGCCAATAGTCCCAAATCGGCTGGACGGAGTATTTTTCCTTGAAGAAGGGCGGTTTTTCCTTGCATTAAGTCTTCACCCTTGAGACGACGATTGTCCCCAGGCTTGATTTTGCCTGCCGGAATGGTGACGGCGAGTTCACTGGCGTGGAGCGTGAATTCTTGCGGGATTACCGTATCGCAATGACGTGGCATTACGCCACCGGTCATGATGCGAATACATTCGCCCTGACTGACTTCGCCATCAAACGCGCGCCCCGCAAACGCAGTCCCGATGATGTTCAGTTCGGTATTCGCATCGGGAGCCAGGTCGCCGCCGCGCAATGCGTAACCATCCATCGCGGAGTTGTCATGCGCGGGAACGTTGATGCCAGAAACGATATCTGCTGCAAGCACTCGTCCAAGTGCCTGACGTATCGCCAGTTTTTCTATCGCATGGATAGGGGCAATAAACTGTTGGATAATTTGCTGCGCCTGCTGGACGGGAAGGGCGGCGGGATCGTAATCTGACTGGCAGCTGACGACATCGTGCAAGCTCGCCTGATGGGGTTTGTTGGTGTTCATCATATTAGGATTCCAGGTCGCGTAATTCATTGAGCGTATTGATATTGCGGAATGCAGCAGTGTCCTCAAAGTTGACTTCAACCACTTTTAATGAGGCATACCAGGCATCGACCTTGCGTCCGCCATCTTGCAGAAATTGGCTAAGGTGCGGCAACAGCGATGATTTCATCAACGAGAAAACCGGGTGCGCCTGCTTTCTTTCGATGCCTTCATCGTTCTCTATTGTTGTGGCGACGGCAAGGTCCGCATCATCAAGTAAAAGTGCTTCAGACAATCGCGCAACCAGATCGAGTGGAAGAAAAGGTGAGTCGCAAGGTGCACTGACCAGGTAAGGTGTCTCGCAATGTGCCAGGCCAGTTTGCAGACCCGCGAGAGGGCCGGCAAATCCTTCAATCTGATCAGGCCAGACTTGCGCGCCAAAAGCTTCGTATGCCGCCAAATGCTGGTTGGCATTGATGATCATGTCGCCTACCTGGGGCGACAGCCGAAGCAGGACATGCATCGCCATCGCCATTCCGTTGAAGGCTTGCAAGCCTTTGTCGACTTGTCCCATTCTGGTACCACGCCCTCCGGCGAGTATGAGTCCTGTGATGTGTTGTCTGTCGATAACGGTCATTGTCATTTTGTATGGGCGGCGAAATGCTGTTGAATTGTTGAGAAACCTAAAAGTGACCCTGCCCAAGACGCAATCCCCATGCGCCTTTGCAGGTGGTCTGCTCTGCAAGCCGCATGGGGATTGCGTCTTGGGCCTTGCCTAATATGTAAATGGGACATCTGTTCTTGCTGTTACCGACTCAACTGGCAAATACATGCGAGCCTATCCGCCGATATATGACATTTCTATCTTTTTCTTTGGCGCTGATAACTCTAGCGTATTTTGACTGCGTTGTTCGGAATAACGATCACTTCTGGCTCGCCATAATTGCGCTACTACGCTCGATATGGCGAGATCCGGGTGCGTGCCGAGTGGATCGCGCAAGAGCGCGCGCAGATCATGCCCTTCAGTGGCAAACAGGCAGGTGTAGAGCTTGCCTTCGGTCGATAGCCGGGCGCGACTGCAGTCGTGACAGAATGCTTGCGTCACGCTGGAGATGAGGCCGATTTCGCCATCGCCATCGGCATAACGCCATCGTTTGGCCGTTTCGCCATTGTAGTTGGGGTCGACAGGCCGTAACGTCATGCCGGCATCGTTAATGCGCTGCGCGACTTCTGCAGAAGGAATGACATCATCGAGTTTCCAGCCATTCGATGCACCGACATCCATATATTCGATAAAACGCAAAATGTGAGGCGTGTTCTGGAAGTGTCGCGCCATCGGAACGATTTCCTGATCGTTCAAGCCCGCCTTTACCACCATGTTGATCTTGATGGGCCCAAGCCCTGCATCATGTGCTGCAGCAATTCCATCCAGGACATCCGAGACAGAAAAATCCACATCGTTCATCTGCTTGAATGTCGCATCATTTAAAGAATCAAGCGATACCGTCACCCTGGTCAATCCGGCATCTCTTAAACTCTGCGCTTTACGCGCCAGGAGCGAGCCGTTGGTCGTCAATGTGATGTCTAGCTCTCGTCCATCTGGCGTGGATATACCACGTAACATTGTGATCAATTTTTCGATATTTTTGCGCAATAAGGGCTCACCTCCGGTGAGCCTTAATTTTGTTACGCCATGAGCGACAAAAATTCTGGCGATACGCGTGATTTCTTCAAAATTCAATAAGGATGTTTGCGGTAGAAAAAGATAATCTTTATCAAAAATGTCTTTAGGCATGCAATACACGCAACGAAAATTACACCTGTCTGTGACTGAGATACGTAAATCGTGTAAAGGGCGCCCGAAGGCATCCATCACTTGCCCTGTCGGCTCTTCCAGGCGAGAAGGAACGCGCAATACTGCCTGCTGTTGACGGTGATCGACGATGGGGATAAATTTTTCGGTCATAGAAGTTGATTGTACGCTTTGGCTCGGTACAGCAAAGATACCATGAGTTCGAATTCGTATTTTTATAGAGTAAAAAAAACCCGACAACATCGCTGCTGTCGGGTTTTGTGAGCTGAAACTATCTTATTTCTTGGTTTCCATTAACTGCAACGGCTCTGAAGATTGCGGCGTGACAGGCTTGCGTTCACGTGGTACGCGCGCCGGTTTCACGATCAACTCCGCTGCTGCTTGTGCGGCGCGCAATTTTTCAGGGTCTGTGCTTGCCAGCGCGAGACCTGCCTCGTTAAGCATGACATTCAGACCTTCTACCGGCATCGGTGCTGGCGTAACTGCTGCTGGTGTTGTCACGACCGGTTTCGGTGCAATAAGCTCAACCGGAGCGCTGACAGTTTCAGGAGCAATTTTGGGTTCCGCAGCGGCAACTGGCGTTGCGTCAGCCGTTGCCATCACAGTTTCCGGTGCTGGTGTCGGCACTAAATCCAAGCTGGCCTGCGCTGGAGCGGCAAGCTCAACAACTGGAGCCGCGACCGTTATTGCAGGTGCAACCTCTAATGTTGGTGCAGCCGGTGCCTGTTCAATCGCATCCATCTGCACGGCAACTTCCGGAGTCGTATTGGCGACAGGCTCAATTGAAGGAGTGGCGATTGGCGTTACTACAGGTTCCAAAGCTACAAGTTCACTGACAGGAATAAAGACGGGTTGCGCCTCATTACCGGTTTTTTCTGAACCTTCATTTTTTGCTGTTGCTTCGCCATTTTCATTGCCATCTGTCGTTTCGCGATCACGACGATTGCGGTTGCGACCACCACGACGACGACGACGACGACTTTCTTCGGCTTGCTCTCCTGTTTCACTATCCGCAGGGACAACGCCTGCTATCGCAGAATCAAGCTTTGGCTCCTCAGCAGAAACCGAAGCGAGTGCAGCGCCTTGCAATGGAGCGTTGACAGGAGCGACAGCGAGCAATGCTTCTTCTGTTTTTGATTCAGGATTAGCGTTGTCCTTGCGGCCACCACGTTGACGCGGCTGGCGCTCACGTTTAGGCTCTTGACCTTCGCGCTCTTCACGCGGTGGTCGGGCTTGCTTTGACTGACGTTGTGCTTGTGCCGCTTCTGCAGGCGCGACTTTGTTCGCATCATCTTTGTCCGCGCGTACATTTGCCGGGCGATCTTCGCGTTCTTCACGATCGCGTCCACGTCCATTGCGGCCACGATTGCGGTTGTTGCGGTCACCAGCAGCCCTGTCGCGAGAGTGCCGCGGTTTTTCTTCGACTACCGGTGCTACAACTACAGGCTCGGCAGGCTTTGAAAAGAAGAAGCTAAATAATTTTGCAAAAAATCCTTCTGAAGCTGGCTGCGACGTAGTTAATGCCGGTGCCGCCACTGCTGCAGAGATTTCCTTGCGTTCTACAAGCGGCGCAGTATCAGGTGTGATGCTCTTCACCATGGCTTCCTGACGTGGCTTGACTTCTTCTTTCTGACTCTTGCTGTAGCCGATGTCGGTATCCGCTTGCTCTGCCATGGCATAGCTTGCGTGCACTTCTTCCAGACGTGGATCGTCATGTTTCAGGCGATCCAGCTTGTAATGCGGCGTTTCCAGATGGGTATTCGGGATCAGAATGACAGTGACACGGTGACGTGTCTCTATCTTCAGGATCTCACCACGTTTTTCATTGAGCAAGAAAGCAGCGACATCGACAGGAACCTGTACATGAATCGCTGCCGAATTTTCTTTCATCGCTTCTTCCTGAATGATGCGCAGGACTTGCAAAGCGGATGATTCGGTATCGCGGATGTGCGCAGTGCCATTGCAGCGCGGGCAAGTCACATGACTGCCTTCAGACAGTGAAGGGCGCAGACGCTGACGCGACAGCTCCATCAAGCCAAAGCGGGAAATCTTGCCCATTTGAACGCGGGCGCGGTCATAGCGTAATGAATCTTTTAAACGAGTTTCAACTTCACGCTGGTTCTTGGCGTTTTCCATGTCGATAAAATCGATCACGATCAAACCACCCAGATCGCGCAGGCGCAATTGACGTGCAACTTCTTCAGCCGCTTCGCAATTGGTATTGAATGCCGTTGTTTCAATGTCTGCACCGCGCGTGGAGCGCGCTGAGTTGACGTCAACCGAAACCAGAGCTTCGGTATGATCAATAACAATAGCGCCGCCAGAAGGCAAGGGTACAGTGCGGGAATACGCTGTTTCGATCTGATGTTCGATCTGGAAGCGGGAGAACAGCGGTACATCATCGCTGTAACGCTTCACGCGATGGACCATATCCGGCATCACATGGCTCATGAATTGCTGAGCTTGTTCGTAGATATCATCGGTGTCGATGAGGATTTCGCCAATATCAGGCTGGAAATAATCGCGGATTGCACGGATCACCAATGAAGACTCTTGATAAATCAAGAAGGCGCCGGCGGCAGACTTACCTGCGCCGTCAATCGCTGTCCAAAGTTGCATGAGGTAATTCAAATCCCATTGCAATTCGTCGACGTTGCGACCGATACCGGCCGTACGGGCAATAACGGACATGCCAGTAGGCAAATCCAGTTTGTCCATGGTTTCACGCAATTCTTGACGTTCTTCGCCTTCAACGCGGCGGGATACACCACCACCACGTGGATTGTTCGGCATAAGAACCAGATAGCGGCCAGCCAATGAAATGAAGGTGGTCAGCGCCGCGCCTTTATTGCCGCGCTCTTCCTTCTCCACTTGAACCATGATTTCCTGGCCTTCGCGCAGGGCATCTTTGATTGAGGCGTTACGAACATCGATGCCTTCTTTAAAGTAGCCGCGAGCGACTTCTTTAAAAGGCAAGAAGCCGTGACGTTCTTCACCGTAGTTGACGAAGCAGGCTTCGAGCGACGGTTCTATACGCGTAATAACACCTTTGTAGATGTTGGATTTGCGCAGTTCGCGTCCGGTGGTTTCGATATCGATATCGATGAGCTTTTGCCCATTGACGATCGCGACGCGCAACTCTTCTTGCTGTGTCGCATTAAATAACATACGTTTCATTTAATTACTCCGTGACCTGACGGTCATCTTTTGTTGCCATCTCTGTAAGGTGAGAATGGCGAACATGCTTACATGGGATGTATGCGAGAGCGGAGAGTTTGAGGGGGCGGGAAATGCCACGGGTACAATAAAATAAAAAGCTTTGCAGATAAACACAATAGCTGTAAAGCTGAGTGCATCTAGATGCCATGGTTCATATTCTATTGTGCGCTGGGCGCGGATGGTCTTGAACATGAATCGAGTGCACATGTCCCCCGCGTTGTTCAAATTACATATTTTGTCAATATGTAAATACAACGCCAGGCGATGAGCAACTTACTAAGCGCCAGACCATCTTAGATTAATTGTATCTGGCAAAATCGATCACATTACATCAACACCATCAACCGGTAAGCATGTTTGTTTGTATCAACACACATCTCTTACCAGACTTATCCTTATAATTCAAACTATCAGATCCAAATCACAAAGTGCCGCCCGATTGCCACAATTGGTCGCAACCTTGACACACAAGGTGATGTGCATACACATCTTTTCCATCGAATTTGCAAATTGGCGAGGCCGATGGACATGCCACTGTGTAGAATACGCGTTTATCCATACACTTACTTAAGCTAAATACTTAAGCGAAAACGATTATATATTCAAAATGAAGGACTTAGAGATAAATAATGGGAGAGTGCATCAAAAACAAGCCGAAAATGACGCTCTCCGTCAGGCTTCACAAGTTCCTGCCAAGGTCCAGCTATTAACAATCTCGGAAGAGGAGGCAGGTCAGAGAATTGATAATTATTTGTTACGTATCTGCAAAGGCGTCCCGAAGAGCCATATTTATCGGGTTTTACGTTCCGGTGAGGTGAGAGTTAATAAAGGGCGGATTGATCAACTGTATCGACTTCAGATTGGTGACGTCGTACGCGTGCCTCCTATTCGCATGGCGGAAAAGCAAGAAAGCCACGTGCCAGGCGCTGAATTTGCCATCTTATTCGAAGATAGTCATTTGCTGGTAATTGATAAGCCAGCAGGTGTTGCTGTGCATGGCGGTTCGGGCATTAGTTATGGCGTGATCGAACAGTTGCGGGCCTCCCGGCCTGATGCCAAATTTTTGGAGCTGGTCCATCGTCTCGACAGAGAAACTTCTGGCGTATTGTTGTTAGCGAAAAAACGCTCAGCCTTGGTCAATTTGCATGAACAGATGCGGGATGGCGTAACAGATAAACGTTACCTCACATTAGTGCATGGTGATTGGAAAAACGCTCGTCAGCATGTGAAATTACCTTTGCATAAATACAATACTGCAGATGGCGAGCGCCGTGTGCGTGTGCAGGCAGATGGCATGCCATCGCACACTATTTTCTCCTTAAAAAAGAAATACACTGAATTTGCCCTGCTGGAAGCTGAACTCAAGACAGGTCGTACCCATCAAATTCGCGTGCATTTGTCGGCTAGTGGTTTTGCTATCGCAGGCGATGATAAATATGGGGATTTCGCATTAAATCGTGCGCTACTAAAGCCCGCACCTGGTCGCGGAGCGTTTAAACGCATGTTTTTACATGCATATCAAATAACATTCATTCACCCGGAAACAAACATACCAATGACACTTAATGCGGCATTGCCATCTGAGTGCCAGAAATTTTTAGTCAGCTTGAGCTGAAGAAAAACCTGGTTGTTTATTAAAGGTAAAATACGAACTTTCATGGATAGGGTAGTAAGAAGCAAGCTTTTGCAGTTTGCCTTACGTAAGAAATATGGCAAAAAAGCAATTTGATTTTATTGTATTTGACTGGGATGGTACGTTGATGGATAGCACAGCGACCATCGTTAAATGTATCCAGGCATCAGCTAAAGATCTTGGTTTACCTATTCCAGATGAGCGTGCTGCATCTTACGTGATTGGTCTTTCGCTTGGCGATGCGATGCAGGCAGTCTTGCCAGATGTCGATCCCAAGTATCATCCACGGATGGTAGAGCGCTACCGCTATCATTATCTGGCAAAGGATCATGAATTGCCATTGTTCCCCGGCGTGAGAGAGATGCTGAATGAGCTATCGCAAGATGGATATTTCCTGGCGGTAGCAACTGGCAAGAGCCGGGTCGGGCTCAATCGAGCAATGCATAGTGCCAATTTGTTGTCATCGTTTGATGCGACGCGATGCGCTGATGAGACTTTTTCAAAACCGCATCCCGCCATGTTGCAAGAATTGACTCGTGAATTGGGACAGGACATGAAGCGCACGCTGATGATAGGAGACACCACACATGATTTACAGATGGCGGCGAATGCTGGCGCAGCGTCCGTTGCCGTTGAGTATGGTGCGCACGAGGCATCTTTCCTGCAAGAGCTAGATCCGCTATTTTCAGCAAAAACTGTGGATGAATTGCGTGAATGGCTAAATCAATATGCTTAATCGAGTTGCCAATGACGTTTGAGACATTGATTTGCTCCTCTGCTGATCTCATCGAAGGCGGCAAGGGGATACGTTTCCCATTAGTCGCCGGAAGAGACGATGCTACTGGCTTTGTGGTTCGTTTTGACGGAATCGCCCATGGTTATCTTAACCGTTGCGCGCACGTTCCTGTGGAACTTGACTGGGCTCCGGGAGAGTTTTTTGAGTCCAGTGGACTTTACATTATGTGTGCCACACATGGCGCAATCTATACACCAGACACTGGGTACTGTTCTGGCGGCCCTTGTCGAGGCAGCCGCTTGAGGAAAATCGGCATCATCGAAAAAGACGGTCAGATTTTTTGGTGTTCAGACGATTATGTTAATCCCGTTTTAGTTTGAAAATATGATAAACGACAACCATTTGAATTCTCCGGTTGATGCAACAAAAATCACTTGGGAAAAAACATTTATTGAAACGTTGGCGATGGAAGCTTTACGTGAACAGCGTTTGCGTCGTCGTTGGGGTATTTTCTTTAAGCTAATATTTTTAGTATTGATCATTTTTGGTTTTTACTTGTTTAGTGATCTTGGTAATGGCGAGATGGAAAATTTAGGACAACATGCGGCATTGATTGAAATAAACGGTGCTATAGAATCTGAAGGAAGTGGTAGCGCGCAGGCGATCATTCCGGCGTTAAACAGGGCCTTCGCAGATTCCGGTTCTGTTGGGGTTGTGATGCGTATAAATAGTCCTGGAGGCAGTCCGGTTCAGGCTGGAATGATTAACGATGAAATTGGCCGTTTACGTAAAGAATATCCAAAGAAACCAATTTATGTTGTTGTAGATGAAATGTGTGCTTCCGGCGGTTATTACATTGCTGTTGCCGCAGATAAAATTTATGTCAATAAGGCCAGTATTGTCGGTTCTATCGGCGTATTAATGGATGGTTTTGGATTTACTGCCTTGATGGATAAATTCGGTGTTGAGCGGCGTTTGTTGACTGCTGGAGAAAACAAGGGTTTCATGGATCCATTTTCTCCTCAGACAGAGAAGCAAAAGATTTTTTCTCAGTCGATGTTAAATGAAATTCACCAGCAATTTATCGATGTTGTTCGCAAGGGGCGTGGGCAGAGGCTAAAAGAGACGAGTGACACGTTTTCTGGATTTTTTTGGATAGGTTCCAAGGCAGTTTCTATGGGGCTTGCAGATGATTTTGGTACCGTTGACTCGGTTTCCCGGGATGTGTTGAAAACAGCAAACATTGTTGACTATACTCAAAAAGAGGGGTTGCCAGAGAGAGTTCTGAAAAAATTTGGCGCATCAATAGGTAGCGGCGCCTTCTCTTCTATCTGGAATAGCCGAGCTCCTGCATTGCGGTAGATTGATCAGAAAAGAGCGTTTGAAATATTGAGAACAAATCGCAGTTAATTTTTTTTATCTTGCTTCAAGACTGGATAGTTTTAATTTTCTTTGTGATTGTTTTTCTCTGGCCTATATTGGTAACGTAGCTAGTTCAAAAGAGGAGGTCGATATACAAAAAAATCTTTGTATCCTGGTCGGATTGAATTTGAGCTCCGGTGTTGTTTGACTTGCCGGGTAGTGACGA
Source organism: Undibacterium sp. (assembly GCA_030645915.1). Lineage (GTDB taxonomy): Bacteria > Pseudomonadota > Gammaproteobacteria > Burkholderiales > Burkholderiaceae_D > Undibacterium. The sequence goes on along the minus strand of JAUSNO010000005.1, from coordinate 110,634 downwards.
AGTGGAATGTCCTACAATTTGTGAAGTGATTTTCCGGGTTTTGATCCCGGATGAGAGGTTTCTAAGACTCCTCACTATGATGTTTTCACAAGGACAAAAACGGTGGTGCAATGCCGCCGTTTTTTCTTTTCATGATTCGCAATAATATTAACCTTAGCCATATTTTCTTGTGTCAGATCAAGAAGATCGCTACTATTTTGGTTACTATTGAAACTCTCCTCTTGTGCGCACGTAAAACCTCAATGGATTTAAATTTTTCGTCTATCTTTGATGCGATTTCCATATGCTTTCAGACTCGTGAAAAAATTAATTGTTTTCATTGTGACGAAAAAATGAGGAAAGAAAATGCGCTGCTTGTCGTATTTAATGGCGGCTCACATCCAGTTTGTTGTCATGGTTGTCTGGCGGTATTGCAAACGATAGAGCGTAATGGTCTAACTATGCAATATTTACAGGCCAAATCCCCGGGAAATATGACAGAGTCATCTCAATGAACCAGATAAATTCAGACGTTGCCAATGAATATGGTTCGTTATCTGCCTCTCATTTGCAAACGGAACCAGCGCAACGCGAGAAGCTAAGTTTGTCAGGAATGCATTGTGCCGCATGTGTTCAGTTGATCGAATTTCGAGTCAGACAGCTGCCTGGAGTACTTTCGTTCAATATCAACGTCGCTAGCCATCGCGCAGATTTATTGTGGGAACCCTCCCAACTATCTCTACGAAAAATCATTGCCGCTATAGTTGATCTTGGTTATGCGGCTTTTCCAGCCAATCAGTCTCCGGATGAGCATGAGCGACAGGAAAGCAAGATGGAATTATGGCGCTTGTTTATCGCCGGATTTGCGATGATGCAGATCATGATGTACGCATTTCCGGCATATCTGGTGCCGGTTCCGCAAGTGGACGGGGATTTGACGCCGGATCTGGATCGCTTGTTGAAACTGGCGAGCCTCCTCATCACCATTCCGGTCATTTGTTTTTCTTCACTTCCTTTTTTTCGAGGTGCAATCCGCGATATCAGAAACCGATATGTCGGGATGGACGTGCCAGTTTCCCTCGGTATATTATTGACTTTTTTCGCCAGTATTTGGGCTACTTTCAAGGGTGGAGCCGTCTATTATGACTCCGCTATCATGTTTGTTTTTCTTTTACTTGGTGCGCGCTACATCGAGGCAAGAGTACAGCGCAAGACTACTGCAGCATTGAGGGTATTGACACAATTAACGCCAGTGATGGCGCAAAGAATGCTTGCTTTTCCCTCCAGTCGACAGACTGAGCTGGTGGAAACGCAAGCCCTGCAATCTGGCGATTATTTGCTGGTGGCCGCAGGCGAACAAATTCCTGCTGATGGCATTGTCATTGAGGGCTATAGCGAATGTGATGAATCGCTGATGACTGGTGAATCTCGTGCCGTTGTCAAAGATAAGAACGCAAAACTAATCGCTGGGTCAATTAATCTCAATGGTGTTTTGGTGATGCGAGCGGCAGCCGTAGGTAATGCAACGCAGTTATCGGCACTGGTTGCAATGATGGAGCGTGCCGCAACTGAAAAGCCACCGCTGGTGCAGTTGGCAGATAAGCATGCGAGTCGATTCTTGCTTGTTATTCTTTGCATTGCTTTGCTAACAGCGGTTGTTTGGTGGCAAATCGATAGCAGTCGTGCAATCTGGATTGCTATTAGTGTGATCGTGGTGACTTGTCCATGTGCTTTGTCGTTGGCGACGCCAGGGGTCATGTCGGCCGCAATTGGTCAGCTTGCGAAACAAGGCATCTTGGTTGCCAGAGGTCGCGCCATTGAGTCGCTGGCGAGAGCGACACATTTTGTTTTCGATAAAACGGGTACGCTGACTTATGGGAAGCTGAAACTGCTCGACTCAATTTTACTTGCTACGGATGACACGGATCACGCCATGTTGGATGTCGAAGCTAATGCAATCAGTTTATCGCTGAGCTTGAATTCGCAACATCCGGTTTCAAAAGCTATTGCCGATGCGCTTTCGGCCAAACCACGTCAGGAAGTTTTTTCGCAAAAAGTGCTTGAATGGATTGATCTTCATGAGATTCCAGGTGCCGGGATAGAGGCGAAAATGAACGGGAAAATTTATCGACTTGGCCGCCTTGATTTTGTCCAGGATTTGCATGGCGTTCCATACCAGGTACCTGAACAATTTTCTGGTAAAACCTTATCTGCACTGGGCAATGAGCAAGGTTGGATTGCGGTATATGCGCTTGCTGATTGTCTGCGGGAAGATGCCGCAGAAGCGATAAAGACGTTGCAAGAAAGAGGTTTGAAAACCTTACTTTTATCTGGTGACAGAATTGATGTGGTGCAAAAAATTGCCGTGGATTGTGGACTGGAAAATGCGCGGGGTGAGCTTAGTCCTGGCGATAAGTACGACATCATCAAGCGTATGCAGGCAGATGGAGCGGTGGTTGTGATGGTCGGCGATGGAATGAATGATGGTCCTGCTTTGTCTCTGGCCGACGTATCAATAGTGATGGGACAGGGCGCGCCCATTTCGCAATCACGCAGTGATCTGTTGCTGATGTCAAATCGACTGACGGATCTTGCTTATGGTGTCAAATTGTCGAGCTTTGCATTAAAGTTGATACGACAAAATCTGACTTGGGCGATTGCGTATAATCTGGTAGCAATACCCGCCGCGGTGACGGGTTTGCTCGAGCCTTGGCACGCAGCGTTAGGAATGTCGCTGAGTTCACTCATGGTTGTTTTCAATGCTTTGCGCCTTCTCGCAGTGAATCAGGAAATACGTTCCATTTATGTAACTGAAATGCAATCGAAGCGATAAATCCATTTATGAATATTTTGTATCTGCTGGTCCCACTTAGTATCGTGCTTGTATTTGCAATTGGCGCGGTGTTTTGGTGGGCACTGAATCGGCGCCAATTTGACGATCTTGATCAAGCCGGCCAAAGCATCATTGACGATGTAGATGGTTAAAAAGTTAGCAAAGCCGCTTTAGTATTTCTTTAGCACTTTCTTCAAAATGTTCGTAAGCGATGTCATGCTGAGTAAGAATCATCGCATTTGCTGACTGGGGGAAATTTTTTTTGATCGATTTCAGGTAAGCCGGATCGTAGTGTTTTTTCAGTAGTTCACCAACTAACTCAGTCATTTTTCCTTGATTTGCCAACTCTTTCCATTCCTGGATTTTGTCTTTTCCATGCAAGCTGGTCAAGCAATCTAGTCTATTATTGAGCGCTTCAGGTTCACTCACAAAGTGGATGTAATCCTCCATGAGTAACGCTACTCTTTGTGCAACAGGAAGCTCCAGTGCAATACAAGGCGAGGCGCGCATTGCTTCTATGATGGCGTCGGGTACGCGCAGATTGCCTACCTTTTTGCTTTCCGATTCGACAAAAACCGGACGCGTGAAATCGATATTACGTAAGGTTTGCCAGATTTTACTCTCGAACATTTTCTGACTCGGCTGTTTTTGACTAGGTAAATGGCCCAGCACTGAGCCGCGATGCGCCGCCAACTCTTCCAGATCCAGTATTTGTGCACCATGTAGAGCAAGTGTTTGCAATAAACGTGTTTTGCCGCTGCCAGTAGTGCCACAAATGACCTGCCATTTGATGAGCGAGGCAATCCCAGGCAAGGCATCGTTAACGAGATGGCGATAATTTTTATAACCGCCATCGAGTTGCGCAACCGGCCAGCCTATCTTCGCCAGGATATGTGCCATTGAGCCACTACGATTGCCGCCACGCCAGCAGTAAATGAGAGGTTTCCATTCTCTAGGCTTATCGAGAAAATGCTGTTCGATATGTCGTGCAATATTTTTAGCGACTAGAACGGCGCCGGTTTTCTTTGCTTCGAAGGAGTTGATTTGCTTATACATGGTGCCAACGCGAATGCGTTCTTCGTCATCCAGCACTGGACAGTTGATGGCACCGGGAATATGGTCTTCTGCGAATTCGGAGGGACTACGTACGTCAATAATCGCATCGAATTCTGCGAGACGCGGGAGCAAGTCAGAGAAACTACTGAGTTCTGGATATTTCATTTTATTTTTTGATTGGTTTTGGTCAGTGCGTTCTGTAAATGTGGCCAGATGTTATCTAGCAGAGCAGGGTGGGCTGCAGCAATCAAGTGGATGCGATCCGCCTGAAACATCTCGGGCTTATCTGCAACGCCTTCCATTAAAAATGGTACGAGGCTTGACCGGGTGTCTTTCGCTACGCGCGCATAGATGGAAAAAAACTGTTCGGTATAGTCTCGTCCATAATTGGGCGGAATCTGCATGCCTATCAGGATAACCTTGGCTTTGGCAGCATATGCCATGGCAATCATGTCTCTAAAATTTTTCTCTGAGGCGCTAAGCGCCAAGCCACGTAATGCATCATTGCCCCCGAGTTCAATGATGACGATGTCCGGTTGATACTTTTTGAGCAGGGTTTCCAGGCGAGCCTTCCCGCCACTAGTTGTTTCGCCGCTGATGCTCGCGTTAATTATGCTGGCAGATATTTTTTTCTGCTGAAGTCGTTGATCAAGCAAGGCAACCCATCCGGTACCACGCGCGAGCCCATATTCAGCAGATAAACTATCCCCAAGCACGAGCACAACTTTTGATGCAGAATGAGCGACAGTGCTGGACAATGCAAGCGCAGTAATGAACAGCAGTTTGTACAAGTACATCAAATTTTTCCGAATCATCATAACCATCATAAAAGCATGAGCCTTCCTAAAAAAATTACAGCGCCAGCAATCACAGTAACAAATTTGTCCAAACGTGTTTCTGATGCGACTGGTGAGCTCACCATATTGCATGAGATAGATTTTACCGTGCAAGCGGGCGAGACGCTTGCTATTGTTGGCGCTTCCGGCTCTGGTAAATCGACCTTGCTAGGTATTTTGGCAGGATTGGATGTGCCGTCTGAAGGTAAGGTTGTGCTCGATGGCGTTGATATTTTTGCGTTGGATGAAGATGGCAGGGCGATATTCAGAAAAGAAAATCTTGGATTTGTGTTCCAGTCTTTTCAGTTGCTGATGCATCTCAATGCGCTGGAGAATGTGATGCTTCCGTTGGAGTTGCGAGGCGATAAGAATGCGCGTGCGAAGGCGGAAGCGATGTTGGCGCATGTTGGTTTGGCCAGTCGATTACAGCACTATCCCAAATTTCTCTCTGGTGGAGAGCAGCAACGGGTGGCTCTCGCACGTGCTTTCGTTACAGAGCCGCCACTTTTGTTTGCTGATGAGCCTACCGGGAGTTTGGATGCTGTGACTGGTGAAGCTGTTATTCAATTAATGTTTGCGCTTAATCGTGAGCGTGGTTCAACCTTGGTGTTGGTGACGCATGACTTATCCATTGCGGCTCGATGTGGACGAACTGTGCGTATTGTTGCTGGTCGCTTGGACCAGAGTTAATGCTAATGAATGAGTAATTGGGGGAGTATTATTTTTTATCTATGCCAATAGTGCGTAAGGGGTTAAATTTCACCTATACTCTAGGTGAGTATATTTATTTACCATTGTTTGACTCTGCAATAAAATCGTTCATGCAGGATCTGATTGCGGGTATCAACTCGCTTGCTGTCAGGCCTATCGGGCCCACTCCTTGTGTGACCAGCATGTCTGCGGCGGCACCATGCAGCCACACGGCGAATCTTGCGGCGTCGGCTTGACCCACATGCTGTGCCAGCAATGCGCCGCAGATACCAGCTAGTACATCACCTGTGCCAGCTGTAGCGAGTGCGGGGTTGCCGGTAGTATTTATGCACAGAGGCTCGTTCATGTTTGCCGTGATGGTTCCCGCTCCCTTCAGTATGATGCATGCGTTGAATTTTTTAGCCAGATCCCGGGCACTTTTCCATCGATCAGATTGAATTTGTTTGCTGCTTACGCCCATCAGGCGAGCGGCTTCCAAGGGGTGGGGTGTCATGATCGTTATTGCATTTCTTGCGCATCTGGCCTGTACTAAGGTTTGTAATGCGGATTTCTTTGCAATTAAATTTAAGGCATCGGCATCGATCACTAACGACATCGCATCGCTCAATGCTCTTGAGAGTAATTGTTCTGCCTCTGCTGTATCGCCAAGACCAGGCCCGATCACGACAACAGACGTACTGAAGGTGCATTCATTTGCATCGCGGCACATTAATTCAGGGTGTTGGCTGTCAAATAACGGGGGGCTTCCAATAAAACCAACGTACACTCGACCTGCGCCACAATGAATTGCAGACCTTCCTGCGAGTAGCGGCGCTCCTGCCATTCCTGTTGCTCCGCCAATAATCCAGACATCTCCATAACTACCTTTATTGCTGTCATGCTGACGAGGCTTGACTAGCGTCGAAAAAAGATGTGGATGGCTTAAATAAGCATCGGGTGGCGGAAAAAAAATTGGTGAAATCCCTAAATCAGCGAGTTCTACCTGACCACAAAAATCTTTCCCTCCAGCGGTGTGCAGCCCGGGTTTGTTGCCAATAAAAGTGATGGTATGTGTCGCATGAACCGCTACTCCAGAATCACCGATAATTTGCCCGGTATCCGCATTCAAACCGCTGGGCATATCGAGAGCAAGAACAGGTAACCGATATGTTTGCGATAGGTGATTTACTTGTTGAATCAAGGAAGCCATCTGCCCTGTTATCGCACGAGTTAAGCCTATTCCAAATAGTCCATCTATCACGAGCGCCCATCGCTCTCCGTCGAATCCGGCAAGGCATTCGATGTCGATAAATTCCGCTTTACTCGCTTTTGCTCGTTGCAAACTCTGCTGGGCATCGAATGAATATTCGTCGACGTTCCCGCATAAGAGCACGCTGACATCAACACCAGCGGTTGATAGAAGATGGGCGACTTCCAATGCGTCACCGCCATTGTTGCCGGGTCCGGCTAAAATTAACACTTTTTTATTTTGTTTGAGAATGAGCCTTTTTGCCAAATTGGCCGCGGCGCTTCCGGCGGCGCGCATGAGATTACCCGGCGGCAGATTTGCGTTGGCGGCGGCCTCAATTTGTCGAATCTCCTCTATTCGATATAAAGCGGCACCCGGCAGGTAAGAAGATCCAGTCATGGCGATGATTTGGGTGGTATGGATAACGGAGGTGTTACTCCTAGCGATTGTATCGCTTCCATACCGCTCTGGAATGCATTTTCAATTGGTAAAAGCATATATGGCATCGTCATGCTCAACATTAAAAAACCGACACCTATGGTGATTGGAAATCCAATACCAAACAGGTTAAGTTGTGGCGCGGCTCGCGTGAGTATTCCTAAGGCAATATTGGTGATGAGTAATGCGGCAACAATCGGTAATGATAAACGCATGCCGATAATAAAAATTTGCTCGCCCCAAATGGCTAGTTTTTGAAAGCTGAAACCCATCGTCAGGGAGGTAGAAATCGGGATGGTGTTGAAGCTTTCTATTAAGGCTGAAAAAAGTGACAAATGTACGTTAAGCGTCAAGAAAAGTAAGGTCGCGACTAAGACTAATACTTGACTGATAGCAGAGGATCTTCCTCTCGTTTGCGGATCAAAAAAAGTGGCAAACCCCAAGCCCATTGTTAAGCCGATTACCTCACCAGCCATCTCTATTCCTGCAAACACAACACGCACCATAAAACCCATTGCCATGCCAATGACCAATTGCTGCATGAGTATCATGATCCCGGTTAAAGACATGGGATCGGCCTGAGTCAAAGGCTGGATCGTGGGGGCGACTATCAACGCCAGCATTACCCCTAGCATGAGTTTGACCTGCATTGGAACACTGTTGTTGCCGAACGGTGGCGCAATGGCGATCAGCCCCAGGATGCGCGTCAAGGGCCATAAAAACGAGGCGATCATGGCGATCAACTCGTTACCGGAAAAAGAAACCATGGCGGTGCTTAACCAGCCATTGTCGCGATACTGGTGAACATCTGGCGCATGTAGTCACCCAGGATTGAGAGCATCCATGGTCCAGCCACAATGAGCGTGACAAAAATGCCTATCAGCTTTGGAATGAAAGATAGCGTGGTTTCATTAATCTGGGTGGCTGCTTGGAAAATACTGACGATCAGACCAATGGCAAGCGCAACCAATAATAATGGTGCAGAAACCAGAAGCGTGACTTCCATTGCCTGGCGACCAAGCGTCATTACACTATCGGGGGTCATAATTTTTGCCTTAATAAAAACTTTGAGCCAGTGAACCTATCAGCAATTGCCATCCATCCACCAGAACAAACAGCATTAACTTAAAAGGCAAAGATACAATTGCTGGCGAAACCATCATCATTCCCATTGACATCAACACGCTGGCAACGACCATGTCAATGATGAGAAAGGGAATGAAAATCGCGAAACTTATTTGAAACGCCGTTTTTAATTCACTGGTAATAAAGGCAGGAATTAATATGCGGAGTGTCACGTCTTCAGGACCTTGCAAATCTGGACTGTTGGAAAGTTTGACATATAAAGCCAGATCGTTTTGTCGAGTTTGTTTTAACATGAATTTTTTGAGAGGCTCAACACCTTTGTCCATCGCCTCTGACATGCTTATTTTATTCTCTGCAAAAGGCTGATAAGCATCGGCATAAATTTTATCAAACGCCGGCCCCATGACAAACAAGGTTAAGAATAGTGCCAGCCCGACCATGACCTGATTTGGTGGTGCAGATTGGGTACCGAGTGCCTGTCTCAACAGAGATAACACGATGATGATACGCGTGAAGCTCGTCATCATTAGCAGCGCGGCTGGGATAAACGTCAGCGACGTCAGAAACAACAGTGTCTGAATGCTGAGAGAGTAATTTTGACCGCCACCCGCAGCCGGCGTACTGGTGATCGCTGCTAAACCACCGTTTGCGGCTTGAACCTGCGCCTGCGCTAATTCTGGTAGCGCCAGCCCTGTAGCAAAGACCAGAAAAAATAAGCCGACTGAGAAAAATCGTGATGTGTTCATTGTTTTTTTTATCTGCTACGGTGATTCACTACGCTTATCCAATGTTCGCTTAAGCCATGAGGAAAAATGATTTTCCTGTGGCATTGGAGCAGATTCTGCAACCAGTTTTTCTTGTTTTGGCATGGTAGACAAAGTGTTGATTTGATTCGCAGTAACGCCGAGAACGATCCATTGATCCGCAATCTCCACTACCATAATTCGTTCCCGGTTACCGACACTTACACCGCCGATGATTTTTATTGGTAATTTATTGCCACCACTCACTGGCCCCATTTTTTTGAAAAGCCAAGCGGCAATCGCCATCAACGTCAAAACCGCAATCAAACCAAGAAAAATCTGCAACAAGCCGGTGGTTGGTGATATGACTGCTGTTTCAGCCGCGGATGTTGTGCCTGTCAGTAGTGCCAGCGATAAGAAATATTTCCTGCTCATTATTTATTTAACTTACGAATGCGTTCGGCAGGGGTAACAATATCTGTCAGCCGAATACCGAACTTGTCGTTGACCACGACGACTTCACCTTGCGCGATAAGGCAGCCATTGACTAAAACATCCATAGGTTCACCTGCTAAGCCGTCAAGTTCAACGACAGATCCTTGGGCGAGCTGCAACAGATTTTTAATCGCTATCTTGGTACGACCCAGTTCAACGGTAAGTTGAACCGGAATATCAAGAATAAAATCGATATCGTTATGCGTCTCTACCGGGCTACTTTTCCCGCTAAATTCCTGAAATTTGGCGGTGCTGGCGGCAGGCGCAAAATTTGCAGCCGCATTTGCTGCAGCGGTAGCATCGGCTTTTTCTTGTTCCGCGATGGCGGCGCCCCAATCATCTTCACTGATAGGCGTATCATTATTGTCATCCACGATTTTCTCCTTGTGCTGAGTCATGCACTATTTCATTAACGCTGGAACTAAGCAGCTTTTCTACGCGTAACGCATATTGTCCATTAAATACGCCATATTTACATTCCATCACCGGCGTACCATCTACTTTTGCGGAAATAATATCCGGAATTGAAAGTGGAATAATATCCCCTTCTTTCATGTTCAGAATGTCCCCCAAGGTAACCTTAGTGGTGCCTATATCTGCGACAATCTCGACTTCTGCGATTTGAATTTGTTGCGTCATTAAACGCACCCAGCGTTTGTCGACTTCCAGCGTTTCTCCTTGCAGGCTACTGGTCAGAATATCTCTGATCGGCTCTATCATCGAGTAGGGCATACAGAGATGCATTTCTCCGCTTACAGGCCCCAATTCAATGGTAAATGTGGTTGAGACAACAACTTCATTTGGCGTTGCGATATTGGCGAACTGAGTGTTCATTTCTGACCGAATATATTCAAATTTAACCGGATATACTGGTTCCCATGATTTTTCATAGGTTTCAAAAATAATTTCCAAAATACGCTGAATGATCCTTTGTTCTGTTTGCGTAAAGTCGCGACCTTCAACGCGCGTATGAAAGCGTCCGTCACCGCCAAAAAGATTATCGACGAGCAAAAATACCAAACCAGGATCAAGCACAAACAGCGACGTGCCGCGCAAGGGTTTCATGTGCGCCAGGTTCAGATTGGTCGGCACAACCAGATTCCGGATAAATTCGCTGTATTTCGATACTCTAACTGTACCAACAGAAACTTCGGCACTCCGTCGTAAAAAGTTAAACAGCCCAATTCTTAAAAGCCGCGCGAAGCGCTCATTGATAATTTCCAAGGTCGGCATACGACCGCGAACAATACGTTCTTGCGTAGCAAGATTGTAGGGCCTCACCCCTGAAGTATCTTCCTGGGATTGCGCGTCGTCCTGATCCCCGGTCACCCCTTTTAATAGGGCATCAACTTCTTCCTGGGAAAGAAAATTATCGGACATGAATTTATTGGACTACAAACGAAGTGAAAAACACGCCGCTTACTTTTTGCGACGGGCCTTTTGGAACAAATGGAAGCTTTACTTGTTCGACTATTTCTTCAATTAGTTTTTCTTTGCCCTCTGATGACAGTATTTCCGACGTTTCCTTGCTGGATAGGAGCATTAACAAACGACTACGCACTTGCGGCATATTTAATTTAAGCAAGTTTGCCTGTTCTTCATCTACGACCTGCAGTGTCATACTTACCTGTAAATATTTATCACCGGTTTCGGACTGTAAGTTGACAACGAATGCCTCAAGAGGTAAAAAAACCGGCGCTTTTGCAGGTTCTGCTTTGTGTTCTTTATCTTTAGCTGAGGAATTTTTTTTGGATAAAAATACAGCCGCTCCACCGCCAATAACTCCGAGCAATAGAACTGCCGCAGCGATGATGATAATCAGTTTTTTCTTGGATTTTACAACTGGTGCTGTTTCAGCTGCCAGTGCTGCTTTTTCAGGTGCTTTCGACATTTATTTCCTCTTATTTGACACTAAGTATCAATATTTTGATTATTATCCGCATTTGTATGTGTGTGACATGCCTGAAAAAGAGGGCATATATCTGTTCATATCTGCTGTTTAAGACTTAATCGTTCAAGACCGATTAAAAGTTGTATTCAATTTACATTTCTTATACAGACAAATCCATTCATCTCAGTCGTGCAGTCACTTACTCACAAGTAAGAGTTTATCCTAGAAAGCTTTGTTGGATTCGGGAATGAGGGATGTATTTCTCCCGTTTGATAGTTGGTATCTGTTATGAAGTACATGATTCGATTGAGCGATGTTGATGTGGCGTTTCTATTCTTAAGCGCTCATGCAAATTTCAGCACAAGATGGCGCCTAAAGTATTTTTTGCTCTAGAATTTGGTCGTATTATTGAATATGTAATATTTAATATGAAGTAATGACGGCGTGAACGTTAAGAAACGAAATTAAGCAAAGGTATCAACTATACCTAGACCAGAAGATTTTCTTATCGTATCTGGTGTCGCCACAGAGTCAATCCCTGCAATGGTTTCTGTCGCATTACTTTTTGAACGAGAAAAGGAGCGATCCTCCGCAGATTGATTTCCTTGATTTGATGTTTCAGATTTGACAGAGAAACTTGATAATTGCACACCTGCGTCATCCATCATTTGACGCAACTTTGGCATGGCGGATTCTAAGGCTTCCCTCACGTCTGAATGTGCAGAGATAAAAGTGGCATTTGCCTGATCATTATTTATACTTAATACCACTTGCATAGGACCTAGATCTGGAGGATTCAGCGTGAGCTCTGCAGTTTGTTTTCCACCCGCGACCATCCAGATTATTTTTTGTCCAACGGCTTGATCCCAGGCAGAAGTGCCCACGCGCGGAGTGAGGTGTTCGAGTTCCGTTGAAGCATGAACCTGTCCGCTACTGATCGCTATCTGCTGAGCAAAATTTTGAGCAGAAGGTGAAACGTCTGACACTTTGAGACCTGACTCATTAGCGCTTCCTGATATTTGGATTTTAGGATCCGTCTTCAATTCGGCTTTAGGGTCAATTTTTATTTCAGTTTTCGGATCCATACTTAGATCCACCTTCATGTCAGCCTTCGAATCGGCGTTCAGGTCAGCCTTTATATCCAGTCTCACATCAGTCTGTAAATTATCCAGTATTTGCTGGGTAGCGCCTTGTTCCCCTCCTTTATTTACCAGAGATGGGTCACTGAGTGGCGCAGGTAAGGGAGTTACTGGGGAATCATTTGGTTTTTTGAATGTATTACCGGCGATGGTAGCGAGGGTGTTTTCATTACCTATATCAGAGACATTTTCCTGTTCAGCTTGAAATGAAAATAGGGAATCATTTTTTTTATCTGATTCGAGTGCCTCAATGTCAGTGAGACTGGCATTTGTAGTCGCCATTGTGCTTGTATCAACTAACGAAATTTCAGTGCTAGTAGTTTCGGGTAACGGGGAAACAGTTTTGGTGGAAAATTGCGTCATGCTTTCAACCAGGGCAATGAATTGGACTCCATTAGTTTGCGTACTTTCAAGCGAGGTTTGATCGGATTCTAATTTATCCTTCGTCTCATCTTCTTTCTTTACTTTAACTTTAGCAGCGTCATCCGGTACTTTTTGCTTTGTCTCAGTATTTTTATTGACGACTTTATTTTCTACCTTACTTGCTGAATTATCTTTATTGATAGGTTTTTTTGCGGAGATTTCCCTTGATAGCAGTTGATTGAAAGAAGTGTTGACTGACTGACTAGTGTTAATGCTGGAATTGATTTTTTTCGCAGAATTACCAGTTGGTTCTGTTGGTATGAAAGCGATTGGATTTTGCATGATTCTACCCAGTTAAAGTTCTGCTAATTATTCTGTTTTTCGCTATTTTTCAAGAAGCGTTAACGTTTATAGAAAAATGACCTGGCTGCGTGTTCGTCCATTTGCTTTTGATCACGCTTTCCTTCTTTTTTTTGGACGGAGGCGATCGCTCTGTTGTTCAATGTGTCGTAAGAAAGTCGTTTTTTTTCACTTTCCTGCCAATGATTTCGAGCGAGCTTAATCTTATATTCGGCATCGCCAACTACTTGTTTTTGCCCCTCAACTGCACCATCAAGTTTATTGATAAACGATTGGAAATTGATATATTGCGTTGTGCTGATACCTTTTGATGCCCCGTCCTGAAATCTAATTACGTAATCCTCTTTGTATTGCAACAATAGGGATAATTGTTTTTCAGTTTCTTCATGCGCAAGAATCGCCTTGCCTAGGCGCTTAGCCGCCTCATCGGAATTCTTTACTGCGATCTCGATCAATGTACTGATGGGAGATTTTTGCATCACTTCACCTTATTCGATCTGATTATAATGAGTCGCATAAATTCTTAACCATTGAATAGAGCGGTAAGTTCAGCCAAGCTCTCCGGAATGGACGATTTTTCAAGTATATCTTGTTGAAGAAAAGAAACGATACGAGGGTGAAGTTTGATTGCTTCGTCTAGTAAAGGATCAGACCCAGGGGAATATGCACCTACGCTGATCAGATCTCTGCTGCGTTCATAACGAGAATAGAGTTGCTTTAAGCGACGTGATAGCTGCTGATGTTCTGGCGTGGTGATGCTGTGCATAGCACGACTGATCGATTGTTCAATGTCGATGGCGGGATAATGTCCGCTTTCTGCAAGACTCCGATTTAGGACGATGTGCCCGTCCAAAATTGCTCTTGCAGCATCGGCAATTGGATCTTGCTGGTCATCCCCTTCCGTTAGTACTGTATAGAAGGCCGTTATAGAGCCGCCGCCTTCTTTACCATTGCCGGCGCGTTCCACTAGTATCGGTAGCTTTGCAAATACCGATGGTGGATATCCTTTGGTTGCCGGTGGTTCACCGATAGCTAATGCTATTTCTCTTTGCGCCATCGCATAACGAGTGAGTGAATCCATGATTAGAAGGACATTTTTCCCTTGGTCTCTAAAATATTCGGCAATAGTGGTTGCATATACTGCACCTTGTAGACGCATTAGAGGGGGGGCGTCTGCCGGAGCCGCCACAACGACCGAACGCGCTAAACCATCTTGCCCTAGAATATCTTCAATAAATTCCTTTACCTCACGACCACGTTCGCCAATCAATCCAACGACAATCACATCGGCAGTGGTATACCTTGCCATCATTCCAAGCAGAATGCTTTTACCAACGCCAGAACCGGCAAACAATCCGAGTCGTTGACCACGACCCACACTGAGCATGCTATTGATGGCGCGAACCCCAACATCTAAGGTTTCTCTGATTGGGGCTCGGGACAGTGGGTTGTAAATACGTGCACCGAGCGGAGCTGATTCTTTAGTGTGCAGCGCTCCTAGGGCATCGAGTGGTCTGCCGTTACCATCGAGTACCCGTCCGAGTAATTCATAGCCAACTGGAAGACGTCGAGTACGATCACTTGGCCGCCTTTGTGGATGTCTAGCATTGTCAATATTGGTTGGTTCTGCGGGAAAAACCGGAGCGCCAGGAACGACTCCATCCAAACTGCTGTGGGGCATCAAAAATAGGCGATCCCCATCAAACCCAACAACTTCAGCATCGATTTTGAGACCATTTTGTAAATGAACTACGCACGCGCTTCCAACTGGAAGTTTGAGACCAACAGCCTCCATTACCAATCCCGTTACTTTGGTAACTCTGCCCGATACCAGCATAGCTTGTGTATGTGAGATGAGCTCTCTGCCTTCCGCCAGCATGGATTTCCATGAGGTAACTGGCGAGTCCGGCATCATGCTGTACCTGAAGTAGTTATACCATTTTTAAGTGCTTCGGTTAGCCGCTCCCAACGAGTAGTCAATGTAGCATCAACCAAATTTTGCGCGGTTTCCAAAGTACAACCACCACGTTCTATGTGCGGATCACTAACAATACGCCAGCCGACAGCATTTAATTCATCGCTCATATTGTTCTTGATGATTAGCGCATCTTCAGGGTGCAAATTTATTTGCGCGGGTTGTTGGACAGATGGCAAAAAATCTATGGCCTCTCGTAAAATTGGAATGATAGTTTCGGGGTTCAATTCCAGTTTACTTCTTGTCATTGTCTGAGCCAGATCAATAGCAAGGTTGAGAATATCTTGCCCTAATGATTGATTGGCGATAACTAATTGTTCGGAAAACTGTATTGCCAGTGCATAAAGTTGTGCTATCTGCGCTTCCATTTTTTCTTTGCCAGCGTCGTGCCCTTCTATTAGCCCTGCTGCGTGACCTTCTCGGAAGCCTAACGCACTACCTTCGCGACGTGCCACTTCTCTAATATTAGCTATCTCTAGCTGATTTATTTTGGCAGTCGCGTTCGCTTGGAGTAGCTGCTCTGTTATCTGCGAAGGGCGGTCATCACCAAATGAAGCCATTTCCCAACGCTGGAAGGCTGACATTTCTCCTTTGGGAGTGACATTAGACATAAGAATCTTCGCCTTTTGCACCAAGCATGATTTGTCCTTCGTCGGCGAGTCGGCGTACGATCATCAAAATTTGTTTTTGTTGCGCCTCTACTTCAGAAAGTCGCACAGGACCTTTTGACTCAAGATCTTCTCGCATCATCTCGGCAGCGCGTTGTGACATATTTTTAAAAATTTTCTCACGCATATCTGGGTTTGCACCTTTAAGTGCGATGATCAACGAATCAGATTGAACTTCCCGTAATAATAGCTGGATACCACGATCATCAATTTCCAGAATATTATCGAACACGAACATTTCATCCATGATTTTTTCTGCCATATCACCATCATATTTACGCAGATTTTCCATTACGGATGCTTCATTGTCTCCGCTCATGAAGTTCAATATTTCGGCTGCAGCGCGTACGCCGCCAATCGATTTTTTCTTCAGACTTTCATTTCCTGTTAATAATTTTGTCAGGACATCATTGAGTTCTTTTAACGCTGTCGGCTGGATGCCATCAAGTGTAGCAATGCGCAAAATTGCATCATTGCGCAATCGTTCGGTAAAATGATTGAGGATTTCGCTAGCCTGATCGCTTTCCAAGTGAACCAGGATAGTCGCAATAATCTGAGGATGTTCATTTTTGATCAGTTCTGCAACTGAAGCGGAATCCATCCATTTCAGGCTTTCAATTCCGCTAGCGTCTTTACCACCCAAAATACGGTTGATTAAAGAAGATGCTTTATCATCTCCCAGAGCTCTTGTTAACACATTACGTATATATTCGTCAGAATCAAGTCCAACTGAAGAGCTCAGGTCCGCCACAGACTTAAATTCTTCGAGCACCTTGGCAATTGCTTCATGTGGTATCGCGCCGATTGAGGCCATAGCGGCACCAATTTTTTGCACTTCGCGCGGCCCAAGATATTTCATGACCTCTGCAGCACCATCTTCACCAAGTGCTAGCATCAATGTTGCCGCTTTTTGTACGCCGTCGTCACTCATTGCTTACCCATGTTTTAATCACGTTTGCGACAATCTTAGGATCACTTGTGGCCAGTTGTTTTGCCATATTCATATTAATTTCATAATCCGATTCTTGTTTTTCTGTGGTTTGAGATAATTTCACCACTGCGTCATCATCTTCACTTTCTTCCTCCAGTTGCTTCTTGATCTTCTGCTCTTCGAGCATTTCTCGTTCTGCTTGCCTATTCGTAATTTTTTTAAGTGTGGGTTTTAAGAATCCAAAGAAGAGATACATCAGAATTAAACCTGCGATAAGGTACCTGCCTATCTCTTTTGCCGTTTGTATTGTATCTGCTTGCTTCCAGATTGGTACTTCTACTATAGCTTCTTTTTCAGGTATGGCAAACGGGCTGTTGACAAGGTTTAAGGTATCCCCACGCTCTTTATTAAAGCCCATTGCTTCTTTGGCCAGGTCGCTGATTTGTGCTTTCTCAGCATCTGTCAATGCTTTGCTCGTCACCTTGCCAGATTTATCGGTTTCGCTTTTGTAATTAACTACAATTGCTACTGACAGCCGTTTTACTCCACCCATTGGTTGTTGTGTATATCGAATGGTTTTATCTACTTCATAATTCACGGTAGAATCTTTTTGCATCAAACCAGCACTTGATGCAGAAGCAGCTTGATTTGCCGTGCCAGGTGCAATAATGGGTGCAGTAGAAGGAACTGGTGGTTGATTTGATAGCGCGCCTGGAATGCCAGATGCATTCGCCCCCTTATTATATGATTCGCTCGACTGCTGACTGCGTATGGTTGATGATTCGGGAGGAGAGTTTGGACGGTAGCTCTCAGCAGCCTGTTCGCTTCTTGAAAAATCAATATCTGCGGTTGCTTCCGCGCGCACATTTTGCGCTCCGACAATAGGAGAAATAATCGACTCTATACGCTTGACGATGTTTTGTTGATAGTCTTCTACATACTTCAATTGTGATGGATCGAGATTGTTGTTTGCAGTTTGTTTGCTTGGGTCGGATAACAAATTACCATTTTGATCAACGATCGTTACATTTTTAACCGCTAATTCTGGAACGCTACTCGCAACTAAGTGAAGGATTGCACTGACTTGTTGTTGATCCATTGTGCGGCCAGGATAAAGATTGAGTAGTACCGACGCGGTTGGTTTTTGTTGTTCTCGAATAAATACATTCGATTTCGGAATAGCAAGGTGAACGCGAGCTGTTTGTACCGCTGAGACTGCTTGAATCGAACGAGCAAGTTCTCCCTCTAATGCGCGTTGAAAATTAACTTGTTCTAAAAATTGTGAGATACCCAGTTTCTGGTTTTCCATTAATTCGAAACCGACATTGCCACCTTTAGGTAGCCCCTGTGAAGCAAGTTTCAATCTGGCATCATGTACTTGATTTGAAGGTACAAGAATGGCACTTCCACCTTCAGAATACTTGTAAGGAACATTCATTTGCTGAAGAGAGGCAACGATGGCACCTCCGTCGCGATCATTGAAATTCGAAAAGAGTACTCTGTAGTCTGGTTGTTGGCTCCACATCCAAACCCCCGCCATGATCGCAAGTGTTAGTGCGGCTCCCACAGATAAAAGAATTGTACGCAGACCTGGTGTATCCGCAAGACCAAAAATAGTAGGGAATTCTGGCGTTGGCCTGATTAAGGTTGCGTCATTAGCTGTGGCCACAATGTACCTCTCGATTGATTTTTATGACATTGGAGTAATGCATTTTGTTGTCCGTTCTTGGTTTTTTCCTTAATACAAATTGTGCTGTTATTTCATGAAATCAATTGAAGGAAAAACGAGGATTTTTGGGTTCTTTTCGTCACTAAGTCATTTGACATTAATGATAAGGTATCTCGGTGGATAAAAAATGGAGTAAGAAATGAAAGTGGGCGGAATTGATACTAGTCGTATAGAGGCGATGGTTGCACAATTGAAGGCAGCTAGTGCGCGGATGGAGTCTAGTGCTATCAATGCGGTAGGCACGCAAACTGTTGCACCAGCAAAACTTGACTTTGCTGATGCACTAAAAGCATCGCTGGATCAGGTAAACTCCGTGCAACTATCGTCTCAACAATTAGGGCAGAAATTCGCTCTAGGTGACGATAAAGTGAGTCTTTCGGACGTCATGATTTCTATGCAGAAGGCAAATATTTCATTTCAAACCACTGTTCAAGTTAGAAATAAACTGGTATCTGCGTACCACGATATTATGAATATGCAAATATAGGATGTAATTTAAGAGTAAAAACTGCGCCTTACTCTTTCCCTGTTAACTTTGCGTTACGTTCTCTTTCCAATTTCATAATATATCGCTGTACACTAGCTAAAACGCCATTCGAAACATTGATGAATTGACATCCAATTCGGCGATTTGTTTTTCCATTCAGTAGTATTAAGTCTTGTGAATTCCTTACTTGCAAGAGCAAATCAATTTTGCCTATTCCGGGTAATTCAATCTGACAATCTTCATAAATGCGGCCGATAGAATTATCCAATATCTTTCGTTCGTCCAGCATCGCTACCCCGCCACAACTAATGTCTACTAAGGACAATTTAATTGTTTCAAACTCGGAATTGATTTCTAATGGAATTTGGCAACGAATTGGATTGGATAAGGGAGTATTGATGCGATAGTTTTCACGTCGCTGCAGTCTGATCATGCTGATAGGGATGCCACATTGCAGCGCTGGACGTCCATCAAAGATAATGCGTTGCATGCTTGATGAAGAAAATTGAATACTAATTCTGTCTAACAGACCCTCAAAAAAAACTCTGGACGCTTCAATAATGCGTTGATTGGCGGCCTGACTGGGAGCGCTATCAATGGTTATTGTATTGTTTATGTCATCAAGATCGAGTACAGACGTGATGAAAACCTCGGAGCCATCATTGATCATCATACTAATTAACTGATTTTTTTCTTTTAATCCGCGCAACAGGGCAATTACTTCACGCCGAGACTCAACCAAGAAAGAACTTTGATTTTCTGTGCCTAGCGCAGGATGTAAAGATTGCATATGAATGGTTTGTCTCGAAATAAGTATTGAGTTAGGCGTGTGCGTTATAAAGTCGCCGATTTTTCGCTCTCAATATGGTATAGCCAAGCGAGCAGTTCTGCAACAACGCGATACAGGGTTGGTGGAATATCCTGATCTAACTCTACTTTCATTAACAAAGACACGAGTTCTTTTGATTGATGAATGTACACTCCATGTTCTTTTGCTCTAGCGATAATCTCTTCTGCAATTAATCCTTTGCCTTTAGCTACAATCTTTGGCGCAGAATCACCTGCTTGGTAAGCAAGGGCAATAGCATTTTGCAGATGTTGATTAGGCTCGTTCATCATGTTTTGCATTAAAAAAGGCTAGCGGTGCACCACACTGTTTTAAAGCCTCTGCTAAATCAGAAGAATATTCTTTTAGTAAATTAATAGTTTCTTCGGTATCACTGCGTAAAAATAATTGCAGCTGACCCTTATGCAAACTAATCGTAGCAGCAACCACTCCTAATTGAGGTAACTCAAATCTTACAATGCTTTGCCAGTTTGCTTCTTGTTCTGCAGAGTTTGCCTGTGCATGTTGGTTATCTTGTAAAATTTCCCACTTGAGAGGCAGGCCCGGTAGCAACGCACCTTGCCACGTGATTCGCTGTTGTTCAAGGACATCTAACTGCAAGTGAATAATTTTCGCTAAATTTGAATAATCGTCACCAATAACACTATTTGAAATGGCATTATTGATTGCCGTATTTCCCATCTGGGCTTGAGGTTCGCGCATTAAATCCGCGCGCGTTAATTTGCCTTCCGCCCAATTAGCAACATGCGATTCATAGAAAATACCGCTTGATGCAATTGTTTGTTGCAGATGATTAGCGATTTTGTCTGGATGTTTCAATTCTTCTGCGCTTTGTAGCAAAGGAGTTTTACCTAGCAATACATTTGTAGCGCCTTCTTGCTGCGCTTGAAGCAAAATTTTGTTAATTAACTTTCCGGTATCGCTTAAATTTGTTGGCGCACTGTTCGCTGAAGACTCATATTGCTCAGCAATGTTTGTTGTCGCGTTATCGAGAGTTAATTTACCATGCAAAATCGTGGTTGTTCGAGCTTGCTCGGTTTCAAGTACATAAGAGGTAGGCGCATCATTTGGTAACGTCTTATCAAGCAAAACTGTCTGAGTTGTTTTTGGGTCTTGCAGGAAATTCTTGATCAGGTCTTGTCTTGAAAAAGTTGCTGTTGTTGTCGTATTACCTTGTCCAGCATCAAGTAAAAAAGTAGGGCGGGGCGTCAGGGAAATTAAGGTGAGAGGAATGGACTCGCCCGCTTTGCTGTTTTGCGGAAGTGCCATTCTGGCGGTAGCTCCTGCCAGTCTCACAAAAAAGGTACCATCATTTAAACGTGAGAGTATCTCTCCTTGGATCTGTTTGCCAATAACAAGTTGGTCAAGACGATGGGCTACTTCTTGTTTCGTTACCCCGATAGAGGCGACTGCAGACGGCGCTTCTATAGAGGCAATGGGCCTTATATTGGTATCGACCCTAGGCAGCATGATGGTTATTTATTCTTTAGCTGGTGTGGTTGGCACCATAGGTTTGTGAAAGTAGCCTATTAGACTCAGAGCTTTTCATTAAATTCGCTAACTGCATCATCCAAGGCTCCGTGATATCACGAATTTCCCTGTCATCGGCAAGAATTTTTTTGATGATTTGTATCTTTCTATCTCTTATTTCTGGTGGCAATTCAGATGGAAATTCATTGCTCTTTAAATTTTCCACCGTGGATGAGCAGTCTGTCTCCAGTTCGGCTAATAGATCCCAGTCTGCAACGCGCGCTGCATTGAGCATGCGATCGGTAATCTCGGCAACACTCTCATACATTGAAATTAATTCCATACTATCCATTTGAATTATGCCTCAAGAAATTTGGTTGGACGAGGTGCTAAAGCATCGAATGCTTGTTTTGGCATTTCAGTTATTGCTTTAGGTATAGGAGCGATTGCATCCCAAGTTGCTTTTAAGTCTTTCAATAAATTGGAGATTTCAATTATCAATTTAGTATCATTTTTTAGATTTGCTACTATAAGTTGTCTGCTCATATATTCATAAAGTGAGTCCAGACTCAAGGCGATCTCGCCGCCTACATTTTTATCCAAACTTGCTCGCAAACCGTTATCAATTATCGCAATTGCCTTTGAAATGGATTGCCCTTTTGCGGCCACGTTGTTAGCTTCAATATTTTTGAGTGCATTGGCAAGTGCCGTTATCGCTCCTTCAAATAACATAACGATAAGCTTGTGCGGGTTAGCAGATATAACGCCTGTCTCTATCCCGATCTTGGCATAAGCGCTTGCGCCGTTAAATGGTGATGATCCAAACATAGGTGAGTCCTCTCAATAATTTATATCGCCATTAAGGCAGCAAACGGTTAATAACTCTTAGTGCCGGTTAACGCAGAAAGCTGTTGCGTTAGGAAAGTACTGGTATTGGTCAAACTACTGAGCGTAGAGTCCAGAGCAATAAATTGCTTTCTGTAGCGCGCCTCGGTATCAAATAATCTACTATTAAGAATTTCTTTTTGTTTCGCAATATCCTTAATGCTGCGATCAATGTTGCTTGTACTACCGACTAAGGTGCCACCCGTACCCTGAAAATTCGTGATCATTTTGCTTAGCTGAGAGGCGTAGCCGACAGAAAAATTGATTGTTCCTCTAGCTCCAATGATGCCTCCTGACACTAAGACTTTGAGGCCATCTGCAGCCGTACCGGTACCTCCAGTCAAGAACTGACCTTCACCAATGGCAGAATTTCCACCAAACGTGCCTGCAACATTGGCGCCTGCAGTACCTGCTAAACTTGTCCCGGCTAGAGTCGCTGCAGTCGTGCCTGTAGCATCCGCTAAAGCGATATTTGATGATGAACCATACTTGCTAGATTGCAGTACGAGAAAACCATTAGCATCAATACTCGCGGAGACGGCAGCGCCAAGTACAGAAAAGGCAGATGTGCCGTTGATAGCCGATTGCATCATGGATGCAAGTTGCGTTGCGGTATATGACCCTGCAGGAAGTGAAACCGCCGAGCTAGTGCCATCGAGTATGACATTTAGCGTTGTTGCCGGATCGATGACTGTATTAGCTAAGTTCAGGTTGGTATCGCCTGTTAATTTGCCCTGGGTTGCTAATGAAGTAATTTCTACATCATAGGCGCCAGCTTGCGTTGCTGGAGTAGATGAAACAACACTGATCAGACTATCACTCGCTTTACCGATCGATGCAAACAATCCTCCCACTTCGGAAAACTTGGAGGTCAGCGCAGTCTGTAATTTTGTGTTGTCTGCTGCAAGTGATCCATCTTTTTGGAAAGCCACCCCAATACTGGATAAAGTTGTTAAATCTCCCCCAAGACCATTGACCGCGGTAGCGAGTGTTTTTCGCACTTGATTCTGTATGTTTTGAGTCGTCGGGTCGCCTAATAGTAATCCACCTTTTTTCGTCGTCGGATTGTAAGACGTCAATCCTGCAATGGACGTATTGAGATCGTTGTATGCCTTGACGAACGCGTTGACACTGGCTTGTACCGCAGTCGTGTTGGCTGCGAGCGTGAGCGTTGATGTACCGATCTTGTTTAAATTAATAGACACCCCGCCGATAGCAGCGCTCACACTATTGGTTACACTGTTAATTGCTATCCCATTAATTGTCAGTGCTGCACTTTGTCCTGTGGTCGCTTCTGATAGGTTTTGTGTTCCTTGTGGATTGTAATTAAGCAAGGATCCAAGCACAGCATCACCAGTGACACTTATCTGCATGCTGGATGTGGCACCGGTTTTTGCCGATGTGAGCACCAAATGATAGGGGGTGGCACTACCATCGCCAACAATCGATGCACTTACCCCCATTTTGGCCGTATTGATCGCATCTCTAATCCCTTGCAGCGAATTGTTACTGCTATCAATGGTGATGGTGCCTGTTGCCTGTGTCGCATCTTGGGTGAATGTTGAACCGGTATATATTCCATTGGTCGCACTGCCACCGCTAATCGTACCAAATTGAAAAGTTACGGTGGATGTGCCAGAACCAATCGTCGCAGTGGAGCTTACTTGCCCGGGGGTAGAAATAGACTGCGCTTGTGCTAGTTTAGTGACATTAAGATTATATGTTCCTGCAACTGCGATGCTAGTCGCTGTTGCAGAAGCAATAGCAGTATCGCTAGATGTCGCTGAAAACGATTGAAATGTCGATGCAGCACTGAGGCTAGAGAGTGAGCTTTGAAAGGAACTTAATGCACTATTGAGCGAGCCATAGGCTGAGAGCTTTGCTTGATAGCTGGACTCTTTTTTGGCCAAATTGGTCAGAGGCTGCGACTCTACCGCCATCAATTTGGTGATGAGGCTGTTGACGTCTAGATTTGACCCTATACCGGTTGATTGGATACCCACTTTGTTCCCCTAAGTAAGATTGCACTTTACTAGATTAACGGCAGGAGCAAACCAGACTTTAGAAGGGGATTTACCTGCCTATTTTAAATCTCATGGTTTTTTAATACTTTAGGCTTGCTGTTTAATAAGTAAGCCTTGTAGACGGTCTAAAGATTTGGATATCTCCAATGCTTCTTCCGTTGGGATTTGACGCAATACTTCTTTAGTCTGTTGATCGACAATCTTTACCACTACACGTTCAGAGTCGTTATCAATCGTAAATTCAAGATTTTGAGATAGAGCCTGTATCGTAGAATTGATATCTTTAACTGCTTTTGCTAATTGCTCAACGGTAGGCGGTGTTTTGGTTGCTGTAACGGCGTTGACAGTTTGTGTCGGTGTAGCGGTTTGTTTTTGAATGGAAGCGCTATTTCCAGTGTTGGCTACCGTATCTGCGATCAATTGTCCTGATTGAGCGCTGCTGCCAATCGAGCGGATGTCCATGATCTTTTCCTTTAAGTAAAATTCCCCTGATCAAAAAAATGACCAGGGGAGTAGCTTCAATGAATGAAGTTTAGTGATAAATCATTGGTTAGCCACGGAGCAATGATAATACACCTTGTGGTAATGCATTTGCCTGAGCCAAAATCGCAGTACCCGCTTGTTGCAATACCTGACCGCGTGTCAGAGACGATGTTTCTTGTGCAAAATCCGCATCTTGAATTCGGCTGCGTGAAGCAGTCAAGTTTTCTGAAGTGGTTTGTAGACTTGTTACCACTGACGAGAAGCGATTTTGTACCGCACCAAGTGCCGCACGGCTGGAGTTGACGTTAGCCAATGCACCGTCAATCGCTGCCAAGGCGCTGGTCGCACTGGCAGCGGTTTTTACATTGATTGCCGAAATAGCAGTGGTGGTCAATGTAGTTGTCGCCGCAGTTGTGCCTGATGTAAAGCCCGCGTCGCCTGGAGTGGTGCCACTTAATACTATTCCGGCTGAATTATTTGTATCGAGTTTTATTGTTCCATGCGTTGTGGTGCTGGCGGCCAGTCCACTATTGGTAGCTGTGAAGGCAGAACCAGTTATTATGTCTCTGCCATCGGCAGCGGTTAAAGTTACTTTCCCTGTATTGTCTGCCGATGCCGTCACGCCTGATTGGCTTGAGACTAAATTAATCGCAGCCGCGACATTGGCGCCTTGACCTGTTGCGTTACCGCCTGCTGCGATATCACCAACTACAACTCCATTAATTGTCAAGTTTGCACTAGATGTGATTGCACTTGTTGCTGCAGTGGCGCCTACGTATGACGTAGCAACGGCGGTGGCAGTAACACCTGATGACGATGACACAGCATTGATCGCGGCGGCAATCGAGAAGGCGCTGCTCGCACTTTGACCAGGCGCTGCTCCCACGCTAGATGCGCCAACCTGAGCGCCATTAAGCGTCAGCTCACCAGCAGTTAATGCACCAGCAGTCGCTCCGCCGGTTAGTGTTGTTACGGTTGATGATCCGCTACCACCAAGTGAAGAAGTTCTGGCACTGGAGATGCCGGTGATGGTAACTGTATCGCTAGATGTCGCATTGGCGCCAACTTGAAAAGCTTGGGCATTAAATGAGCCATCTAACAGTTTTACGCCGTTGAATGACGAGTTCTCAGCAACGCGGTCTATCTCGGAAGATAACGCTTGAACCTCGGCATCCAGCGCCGCACGGTCAGAGGATGAGTTGGTCGCATTGGCTGACTGTACTGCTAATTCGCGAATACGTTGTAAGTTATTGCCGATCTGTGCCAAATCACCCTCAGCAGTTTGCGCTAAAGAGATACCATCGTTTGCGTTACGTGCAGCTTGATTGCTACCGCGGATCTGTGAAGTGAATCGTTCCGAAATTGCCAAACCGGCAGAATCGTCTTTCGCGCTGTTAATGCGCAAACCTGAAGATAGACGTTGCAACGATGTATTGAGTGCAGATTGGGAAGTCGTTAAGTTACGTTGTGCATTTAACGACGCGATATTGGTATTGACGACTGAGCTCATTTTAATTCTCCCTAAGTTATTCAAATTTGGCGATACGCCTTAAACTTTGGTCTGTCTTACTTTGACAATCGGACCGCCGTTGAATTTGGTAACGGCCGATGTCTTAAAATATTTAATAAGTTACTGTAAATAAATACTTTAAATTGCTCTCAAGTTTTTTATCTTGTTCCGCTCAACGACCAAAAAAAAAAATACTTTATAGCGAGAACTAAATAAGTTTTAGGGCTTTTTTTGTTAAATAGTTAAGCTGATTTTTCAATTAAACTAGATTTTACTAATGCTGTTTTTCAGTTTTGTCCTCTTATAAGTTGAAAAAAGCTTAATTTGCACTTTTTACAAAGTAAGTACGTAAGTGTATGTTGTTAATATTGCGTGTAGTTAATAAGTGAGCCGTGATGAGAAAATCAAGTTTTGATGTCAAAAAAATGTTGCGTGATGCTACATTAGATTTTGGAAAGGGGAATTTGTCTTCAGCAAAGCAGTTGTGTGAAGGTATTTTGCAAAAATTTCCCCTGCACGCAGAAGCGAACTTTCTACTTGGTCGGTATTGTTATGAAATGTGCGAGAACGAATCCGCATTGACTTATTTGCAGATAAGTTTTAATGCGGCTAAACCCCGGCAAGATCAATATACTGTTTATTACAATGTTCTTGAACAGCTTTTTGCTAGGAAGCAGCATGTATTGATGGAAAGGGCTAGTCTTTGGCTGACGCAATTTTGTCCTGGAAATGGGCGCTCTTGGGATTATTTGGGGATTGCTTATATAGGACAGGAACGATTTTTGGAGGCGCAAGCTACTTTGTTAAAGGCGCTCGAGTTACTTCCTGATAATGTCAATGTTTTGATTAACCTTGGCAACAGCTTGATTTCCCTCGAGCGCTATGTAGAGGCAATTGAGGTGTTGCGTAAAGCGAATAAGTTATCTCCATCATCAGTAGTAACATTAAATAATCTTGGTAACGCATTGAAATATATCGCTGATTCTAGGGGGGCGATAGCCACGCTTTCCGAAGCGATTAGCTTGGCACCTGATCAAGCTTATTTGTATAGCAATTTAGGACAAGCATATGTGTCAGCGGGTAATCGAAAAGATGGTATTGCAAATTACAACAAGGCATTAACCTTGGATCCGAACTTAATTCAGGTATATCCGAATTTGGTTGAGGCACTTAGGTTGGATGGTAAATTGAGCGATGCATTAACATTGAGCGAGCTAGCGCTAAGTTTGAACCAAGAAATACCAGAAATATGGGCGGGATATGGTGATGTGCTGCGCGATCTTAAGCGACTTGACGCCTCTTTGGAAGCTTATATGCATGCATTGTCGATGAGAGATGACCAAAATACATCCTTTACTCGTCGATTGTTTACCAATCTCTTATTTTGTTTGAACTATCACCCAGATATGACACCGGAAGCTATTTTTTCTGCATATCAGGAATTTGAAAGACGCTTTGCTGCCCAATATAGAGATTTATGGCGTCCACATAATAATGTCCCTGCGATTAATAAACGTTTAAAGGTTGGCTACCTTACGGCATCATTTTGCAATCAGGTATGTAAATTTTTTATGCTTCCTCTTTTTGAGCATCACGATAAAGAGGCTGTCGAGATTTATGCCTATGCAAATCCATCCATTGAAGATGAGATTACAGAGCAATATAAAAATGTAGTCGATCATTGGGTACGCACGAATGAGATGACGGATGACCAACTCGTCGAGAGGATAAGAGCCGACGGCATTGATATTCTTGTCGATGTTGCGGGTCATACCGCAGAAAATCGTTTGCTGGTATTCGCCAGAAAACCTGCGCCTGTCTCTATGCACTGGCTTGAGTACGGCTATACCACTGGTCTTACTGCCATTGATTATTATCTGGCAGATAAGCCTGGTGTTACCGATGACTGTCAAAATTTCATGGCTGAAAAATTGTGGTGTTTGGATCGACCACCTTTTTCTTTTCGTCCAAATACGCCACTGGCTGAAGTATCCCCATTACCTGCGGAAGAGAAAGGATTTATAACTTTCGGATGCCTCTCGCGCGCTGTTCGTATTAATTACCGTGTAGTTAGAGTGTGGGCTGCTATCTTGGATGCCATGCCAAATTCTCGCCTGATTATTAATAGTGGTGATTTTAAGGACAAAGAGGCGCAAGAGAATATGGCCGCAGAGTTTGCGGTGTTTGGCATTGATCGATCACGCTTGGACATTGGATTTACCAGTCCCGTGTGGGGACTCTTAAGTGAAATTGATATTGGCCTGGATTGTTTTCCCCATAATTCAGGCGTTACCCTTTTGGAAACCATATTAATGGGGGTGCCTTTTATATCATTGGCTGACAGGCCTACTGTTGGTCGTATTGGATCAACTGTCCTGCACGCCATTGGACATCCCGAATGGATCGCGACAAACGAGGCGGAGTACGCCCAAAAAGCAATTATGCTTGCGCATGATATCAACGGTTTAAAAAAATTGCGTGCTAATTTAAGAAGTGAAATGCAAGCGTCTAAATTGATGGATGAAGTTGGATTTGCACGCTCATTGGAAGAGACGTATCGTCAAATGTGGCAGATTTATTGCGAGGAGCAAAAGACATGAAGGCGGTGATTTTGGCAGGTGGTTTGGGTACTCGTATTAGTGAGGAAACTCATTTAAAACCGAAACCGATGATAGAAATCGGCGGAAAACCAATTTTGTGGCACATCATGAAAAGTTATGCTGCGCACGGTGTGAATGAGTTCGTGATTTGCTGCGGTTATCGCGGTTACTTAATCAAAGAGTATTTTGCAAATTACTTTTTACATATGTCTGATGTTACCTTTGACATGCAAAATAACCGTATGGAAGTGCATGAGCATCATGCGGAACCGTGGAAGGTAACTTTGGTCGATACTGGCGAAGATACGATGACTGGCGGGCGATTGAAGCGCATTGCACGATATGTACAAGACGAAGAGGCGTTTTGCTTCACCTATGGCGATGGCGTTTCTGATGTCGATATTGCGTCGTCTATTGCTTTTCACCGTACACATGGCAAGTTGGCGACGATTACGGCTGTATTGCCGCCGGGACGTTATGGTGCGTTGGAGCGAAATGGAGATCAGGTTTTTGGCTTTACAGAAAAACCGAAAGGTGAGGGCGGTTGGATTAATGGCGGTTTTTTTGTGTTGTCGCCAAAAGTACTGGATTTGATCAATGGTGATAGTGTGAGCTGGGAGGCGGAACCGCTTGCTTCACTTGCACACGATCAGCAGTTAATGGCGTTTGAGCATTCGGGATTTTGGCAGGCGATGGATACCTTGCGAGAAAAAAATCTGCTCGAAGATTTATGGCAGTCCGGACGTGCACCTTGGCGAACCTGGTAGGCGCGTATGCTTAAAATATTGAAAAACCCTTTGCCTGATCCTGCATTCTGGCGTGGACGACGTGTTTTATTGACTGGTCACACTGGCTTTAAAGGCGCATGGCTTGCGCTGTGGCTTAGCCGCTTGGGCGCTGACGTGACCGGATTGGCGCTGGCGCCGACGTCGTCACCCAGTCTTTATGATGCACTGGGAGTGAGTACCATGCTGTCTAGCCAGATCGGCGACATCAGGGATATTAATAGAATCAAACAGGTAGTGCAGAGTTGTCAGCCTGAGATCGTATTGCATCTGGCGGCACAGGCCTTGGTACGGTCTAGCTACCGAGAACCTTTGGTGACTTTTGAAACCAATGTGATGGGGAGTGCCAACCTTTTAGAGTCTTTGCGTGGTGTTTCTGCCGTCAAGTTTGCGTTGATGGTGACGACCGATAAGGTGTATCGCAATCATGAGCAAATCGCTCCGTATGCCGAATCGGCCGAGCTGGGCGGACATGATCCATATAGCGCGAGTAAGGCAGCCTCTGAATTGGTGATTGCTGGTTACCGTGACGCGTTTCTGGCAGAGCAGGGCGTGACTGTTGAGGTGGCTAGGGCGGGAAATGTCATTGGTGGTGGCGATTGGTCCGAGGATCGTTTGCTGCCAGATGCAGTGCGTGCATGGCAACGAGGTGATGTGCTGCAAATCCGCCGCCCGGATGCATTACGCCCATGGCAGCATGTGTTGGAGCCTTTGTCTGCTTACTTATGTTTGGCCCAGCACGCATTTCAATCTCCGCATAAGGGATCGGCATGGAATTTTGGACCAGAGGGTGCTGCCAGCGTGCGTGACGTTGTGGAGTTGGCGCGTGCCGGTTATGGTCGCGGTGACATTGCGTTTTCCAATGAGATAAACGGACCACATGAAGCCGGATTGCTGGCCTTGGATGTGAGCAAGTCGAAGCGTGAGTTAGGGATTGCACAGCGCTGGAATTTGCAGGATGCGGTCTCTCGAAGCATGCATTGGTATCGCGATTTTGGACTAGGCGTTTCGGCACGTACATTATGTGATCGGGATCTGGATGCCTACTCCACAGTATGAAAATGCGGAGGTTTTTGTGAATTTAAATATACTGCACGTAGTATATTTTTAAACCACATGATTAATAGGCGTAAGAGGTGTTATTTGTTGTGAAAATAAGGGAGTATGTTGTTTTTGAATTGATGTTCACCTCAATTTCATTCCCATTTACTGGTGATCTGAATAAGCATTAGTTATGATACAACGCTTTGATTTATTGCTATCTCCGCTACCGGGATTGTATTTGTTGCAACGCAAGCCACTAGGTGATGCGCGGGGTTACTTGCAGCGTTTATTTTGTGCGGATGAGTTGCTGCCTTTTGGATGGTCGCAGCCAGTGGCGCAAATAAATCATACTTTTACGTTACGTAAAGGGACTGTGCGCGGCTTGCATTTGCAATTGCCACCCCATGCTGAGATGAAATTGATTACTTGTTTGCGCGGTGAGGTATGGGACGTGGCGGTGGATTTGCGAACTCACTCCCCCACCTTTTTACAATGGCATGCCGAACTTTTATCCGCTGACAATAAACGCTCCTACCTTATCCCCGCAGGTTTTGCCCATGGGTTTCAAGCGCTGACCGATGAGGTCGAGATGATGTATTGTCATAGCCAAGCTTACGCACCTGACAGCGAGTTGAATGTGAACGCCTTCGATCCCCAAATAGGCATCACTTGGCCGCTAACAGTTGCCGATATGTCAGATAAAGATCTTGCCAGTGTTTTGTTGTCAAAAAATTTTTTCGGAGTGGGCTTATGACATCTTGCCAGTGCAGGCATTGCGGGCATCCGCTGACACAGGTTTTTCTCGATCTTGGTACAGCACCACCATCGAACGCCTATCTTCGTGCTGACGCATTGCATCAGGCTGAGACCTGGCTGCCGCTTAAGTTGATGGTATGTGATGCCTGCTGGCTGGTGCAGACGCTTGATTTCACCGGACGCGAAAGCCTGTTCGATGCCGAGTACGCCTATTTCAGCTCGTGTTCTTCCAGTTGGTTGCAACATGCTCAACGATTCGTGATTAGCATGCTTGAAGAATTGAAGTTGAATGCGGATAGCCTGGTGATGGAAGTTGCCGCCAATGATGGTTATTTATTGCAGTATGTTCAGGCAGCGGGTATTCCTTGTTTTGGGATAGAGCCAACCACCAGTACAGCTAATGCAGCACGTGCCAAGGGCATCTCAATTGTTGAGCGATTCTTTGGTACACAATT
Source organism: Undibacterium sp. (assembly GCA_030645915.1). Classification (GTDB taxonomy): domain Bacteria; phylum Pseudomonadota; class Gammaproteobacteria; order Burkholderiales; family Burkholderiaceae_D; genus Undibacterium. The sequence goes on along the minus strand of JAUSNO010000005.1, from coordinate 78,827 downwards.
AGCCAATGAGTTGGTGGCGCAAGGCAAGACCGTGGATTTGTCAGTGGCAAACAATGTGCTGGCGCACGTACCAGACATTAATGATTTTGTCGCAGGATTTACCCGTTTATTGAAACCGCATGGCGTAGCCAGTTTTGAGTTTCCGCATCTGCTCAATATGGTGCAACAAAATCAATTTGATACTGCCTATCACGAACATTATTCCTATCTGTCGCTGCATGCAGTTCAGGGTATTTTTGCCCGCAATGGTTTGCATATTTTTGATGTGCAGGAGTGGCCAACGCATGGCGGCAGCTTGCGGGTATTGGCGCAGCGCGCCGATACGCGATGTCATGCAGAACAAGACAGCGTGAATGGAGTGTTACAAAAAGAACGTACTGCGGGCATGACGACACTGGCGTTTTATCAAGATGTGCAGTTCCGTGCTGAGCAAGCAAAATTTGATCTGCTACAATTTTTACTGGATTGCAAACGAACAGGATTACGCGTTGCTGCTTATGGTGCTGCAGCGAAGGGAAGCACATTATTGAACTTTGCGGGTGTCCGTCCTGATTTATTGCCCTATGTGGTCGATATCAATGTCCATAAGCAAGGAAAATTTTTACCTGGTAGTCGCATTCCGGTCTTTGGTTTGGCGCACTTGTTGGCAGATAAACCGGACAGAATATTGATACTGCCGTGGAATTTGCAAGACGAAATTACGCGAGACATTGCAGAGATTCAATCTTGGGGAGCGCGGTTTGTTGTCGCTATTCCTAGCTTGCAGATTCTTTAAGGGGGTATTTTGCAACACGCACGATTGACGATAACAGGATACTTATGAAGCCGCGTATTCCCTATACCAAACCCTCAATCACCGAATTGGAGGTGCGTTACGCTACCGATGCTACTGCCAATGGTTGGGGTGAACATTGCTATGAATATATTCATCGTTTTGAAGCTGCTTTTAAAGCGCATTTGGGCGTGAAACATGCTATTGCCACCTCAAGTTGCACTGGTGCATTACACATGGGGTTGGCTGCATTGGGCATCGGTGTTGGCGATGAGGTCATTTTGGCGGACACTAACTGGATAGCCTCTGCTGCACCCATCGTACATTTAGGTGCGACTCCTGTTTTTGTTGATATCTTGGCGCAAACTTGGTGCCTTGATCCGCAACAGGTAGAGGCTGCGATCACGCCAAGAACCAAAGCAATTATTGCCGTGCATCTGTACGGCAATCTATGCGATATGGATGCGCTGCTGGCAATAGGTGAACGTCACGGCATTCCAGTGATTGAAGATGCTGCTGAAGCCATAGGCTCGGTATGGCACGGAAGGCGTGCCGGTAGCATGGGCGCTTTTGGCAGTTTTTCATTTCACGGTACCAAGACCATCACGACTGGTGAAGGCGGTATGTTCGTGACCAATGATGATGCCTTGTATGAGACAGTATTAACATTATCAAACCACGGAAGATCGCGGACTCAGAAAAAACAATTTTGGCCCGATATGCTGGGATATAAATACAAAATGTCCAATGTTCAGGCTGCGATAGGGTGCGCTCAAGTGGCGCGCATTGATGAGCTAATCGCACGTAAGCAAGCGATTCTTCATCGTTATCGTGAACTTTTGCACGATTGCCAGGGATGCAAACTGAACGACGAGCAAGCAGGAGCTGTTATCGGCGCCTGGATGCCCAATCTTGTATTCGATCCGGAAACTAAGGTGACGAGCGAGTGCCTGCAAGCAGCATTCGCGGCCGATAATATTGATGCCCGGGTATTTTTTTACCCCTTGTCCAGTTTGCCTATGTTTGGCTCGCAGCGTGGTGCAAAAGCATCGACTGACATCATGTCCCGCTCGATCAATTTGCCTAGTTATCACGATATGAACGATGAAGAACAGCAACGGGTAGTGCAATTAGTGCGCGGTGTGCTGTATGGATAAGACGGGCATCATGTCATCGGTGAGATCCGATATGCCACAAGCAGGGCAGTGCTATGTATTATGGGGAAGTGCCGGACATGCGAAAGTGCTGGCTAGTCTGATTACATTGACTGGCGGTAAAGTCATTGCGCTGTTTGATAGAGATAACGTGACTCCCGCAATTGAGGGCGTTCCTCTTTATGTTGGTGAGGCAGGTTTTAAGCGTTGGGTCGAGAGTATGAAAACTGTCACTGACGTAGTGGGTTTGGCTGCAATTGGTGGCGCAAGAGGGCGCGATCGTTTGGCTATTCATGCACTGTTTCGACAACAGGGTTTGCTCGACATTAATTTAATTCACCCCAATGCATCAGTGTGTATTAGTGCGACGATTGGAGCGGGTACGCAAATTTTAGCGCAAGCAGTTGTCTCTGCCGAAGCTCGCATTGGAGAAGCTTGTATTCTGAATCATCGCGCCTCAATCGATCATGAATGCTTAATTGGCAATGGTGTCCACATCGCTCCGGGTGCTACTCTTTGTGGGTGTATTAATATAGGTGATAACGTCATGATAGGCGCAGGTGCTGTCGTTCTGCCTCGCTTGAGTATTGGAGATAACAGCGTGATTGGAGCGGGGGCTGTAATTACTAAAAATGTTCCTGCTGGTGTGACAGTAATCGGCAATCCTGGTCGAGTGATTAAACAGAATTAAGTAAAGTTTCATGAGCCGCTATAAAAAAATGGCGACTATATTTAAAAAAATCAAGGAGGCAGCATGTCCCAGTATGAGCTTTTTAAGCGTGAATGCGAACAAGAGATTTTAGATTTAGGTCATGATCATTCTCTTAAAGACGCAAGTAAAGATTGGATGAATAAAGCGAATGCAAAAAAATATTCGTATCATTTTGAATGGATGGGGCGACCTATCATTCAGTATCCTCAGGACATCATGGCGATGCAGGAATTGATCTGGCAAGTGCAGCCAGACTTGATTATTGAGACTGGCATTGCACATGGTGGATCGTTGATCTTTTTCGCATCAATGTTGGAACTCAATGCTGCATGTGGAGGCCCTAACGACGCTGAGGTACTCGGTGTGGATATTGATATCCGCCCTCACAATCGCGAGGCGATCGAGGCGCATCCGATGTTTCGGCGTATTTCTATGATTCAAGGCTCCAGTATTGCGCCAGAGATCATTGCGCAAGTGCAGGCGAGGGCGGCCGATAAGAAGCGTATTCTGATCAGCTTGGATAGTAATCATACGCATGACCATGTCCTCGCGGAATTGCAAGCATACGCATCACTGACTTCTGTTGGTAGTTACTGTGTTGTATTTGATACGGTCATCGAGGATATGCCTGCAGAAATGTTCCCAGATAGACCGTGGGGGCCTGGTGATAATCCGAAAACTGCATTACGCAGTTATCTTAAGGAACATCCTGAATTTGAAATTGATCGCCAAATCAATAATAAGTTATTAATCAGCGTCGCTCCAGATGGGTATCTGAAGCGGATGAAGTAAGATTTAGGGATATTTTGGTTATTAAAAATGAAATCATATTTCTATTGTTGAGGTCTGATTTCGTAAGTTTTTTGTTCCGCAGTGATTAAATCTTTGCGAATCCAGGCGACTTCGCCTCGATGTGGAAATCGAATTTTCGCGTTGTGAATGACATGCGTTGTGTGTAGTTTGTGACAGAAAAGCGGGAAGAAGTCGGCAGAATGGTATTCCATGTAAATCAGACCGACGTCCGCCAGAATGTCTTCAGGTAAATCGAGTAGATACCATTCTGCCCCTTCGGTATCCATCTTTAATACGTCGATACGCTGATACCTTTGTTTAATATTGGTGAGAAAATCTAAAGTCGCTTTGCTTTCAACGATTGTGCTTGAGTTTTCTAAGACCATTTCACCTTTGAATATTGAATTGGCGACACCGTCATTTTTGCCATTCATTAGTGAGATTGTTCCATTGCGATCAGTTAGCGCTGCCTGAATCAGAGTGACAGAGTCATAGTCACGTAGATTGTCAGTCAGAGCAGCAAATAAGTTCTTGTCAGGCTCAACAGCAATGATCTGACAGTCAGCTATTTGTGTTTTACATGCAAGGGAAAAACTCCCTATGTTCGCGCCGCAGTCGACGATGACTGGCTTACTGCCTAGTAATTCAAGTAAAGAAAACTGATAAGAGCTGCCAGAAAGTACTTCTGCCACAATTTTCATGTTGTATGGTGTGAGGCCTTTCATCATGCATCCTTCAAGATTTTTTTGAAATACTGTATTGTTTCTTTTAATCCATCTTCTATTGCTACCTTCGGTTCCCAATCCAACACTTCGCGAGCTTTGCTGATATCCGGTTGTCTGCGTACCGGATCGTCTTGAGGTAAGGGACGATACTCAATCTGACTTTTTGAATCGGTCAGGCGCAGCACCATCTCTGCTAATTCACGAATGGTGAATTCAACTGGATTGCCCATATTGAATGGGCCGGTTTCTGCATCTTGCTTCATCATGCGCACTAAGCCCTCAACCAGATCATCGACATAACAAAAAGATCGGCTTTGGTTGCCGCTGCCATAGAGCGTGATCGGCTCATTGAATAATGCCTGGACAATGAAATTCGATACTACTCGCCCGTCACGAGGGTGCATGCGCGGACCATAAGTGTTGAAAATACGGACTACGCGAATGTCGACGCCAAATTGTCTGTGGTAATCAAAAAACAGTGTTTCTGCACATCGTTTCCCTTCATCGTAGCAGGCACGTGGACCGATGGGATTGACGTGCCCCCAGTAGCCTTCCTGTTGCGGGTGTTCTTGCGGATCTCCATATACTTCAGAGGTCGAGGCTTGTAGAATTCTCGCCCGGCGCCGTTTTGCTAATCCGAGCATATTGACAGCACCCAACACGGATGTTTTTACAGTCGAAACTGGATCTCTTTGATAGTGGATGGGGCTGGCAGGGCAGGCTAGGTTGAATATTCTGTCGACCTCCACATAGAGTGGCAGCCATACATCATGACGAATTAATTCAAAACGTTTGTTGTCGAGCAGGTGTCGGATATTGTCTTTTGTGCCGGTATAGAAATTATCCACGCATAAGACATCTTCTCCCTCTTTGATCAAACGATCACAAAGGTGAGATCCAATGAATCCGGCTCCGCCAGTAATAAGAGTGCTGGGGTTCATGGCATTATCCTTTTTTGTTGATGGCACCAGTCGGACCACATTTTTCTTAGTGCGTTTTCAAAATTTTCGGCGAAACGTGGTGCGTCAAATAATGGTGATACGAGTACTTGTTGTCGCAATTGCTGATGTAAATGATTTAAATCTTGAAGGTCGTTGGTATGTGAAATAGCAAGCGCTACATAGTCATCAGGATTACTTGCAATCCAGTCAGGAAGGCCGGCATTTTGCAGTATGCTTTCTCCCATGTGCGAGAGAAAACGATCGCCTGCCAAATTTAAAACGGGTATTCCCATCCATAATGCTTCAACGCTGGTCGTACCCCCCGGATATGGGAATGGGTCCAAGGCGATATCGATACGCTGATATGCAGCGAGTAATTGAGCGCGGGGCGCTGCGTCTTCCAGGATGAGTCTTTCAGTATCAATTCCATGCATGGAAAATCGGTTTGTTACTTTTTGTCTTGATTCTGGATTGTTAAGTGACCTGGTCTTGAGAAATAAACGACTATTGGGTACGGCGTGCAACACTCTCGACCAGAGAGTGATAACCTTGTCATTCATTTTTGTCAGATTATTGAAGCAGCCAAAAGTAACGAATCCGTTACTTAGTGCGGGTAGTGGCGTTATTTGTATATCGAAATCTGGGGGCGTAAAACACAAATAAGATTCTGGCATACGTTGAATTTTTTCAACGAAATGTGTTTTTACTGACTCTGGCGCTATCCATCCATCAGCAATGATGTAATCCATTGCTGCTAGTCCCGTTGTCGCAAAATAACCAAGCCAACTTACCTGTACGGGCGCGGGTTTCCATGCAAACATGGGGAGGCGATTTTTTGCTGTGTGTCCCGATAGATCAATCAAAATATCGATGCCATCGTCACGAATCTGATGGGCGACAATGTCGTCTGAAAGTCCAACTATAGAACGCCAATGAGAACAATTGGTTTTTATTCGTTCGGTAAGCCCATCGCTGAGAAAATGATTGGAGTAAGCAAAAATTTCTATTTTTCCTACAGCGTTGGATGCTAACGCCGCCAATATACTTTCGATAAAATAACCAACGGGGTGATTGCGAAAATCTGCCGACACCAAACCTATCCGCAAACACCGTTGCGGGTCGACAGAGTTTGACCATTCGATAAATGGTCGCGCTCTTTTTGACGCATCATTACCAAAAAAGAGAGCTTCTTTAAACAGTAGGTCGGCAGGCTGATCTGATAAATAATTTTGGATGAATAGTAATGCACTACGTGCGTCAAATGCATTCGGATTCATTTCCAACGAGCGACGGAAACATTCTATTGCGCTATCAAGTTGCCCTAAGTCAGTTAAAACGTTTCCCAGATTGTAATGCGCGCCGGCGAATGAAGGATTGAGGGTTATCGCGTGACGGTAACTTTTAACAGCATCTTCCAATCGCCCTAGATCTTTGAAGGCATTTCCCAGATTATTGTGTGCATCCGCAAGGTTTGGTTGGAGTTCTAATGCGCGATGATAACTACTTATCGCATCGCTGAGATAGCCGAGATCGCATTGCGCATTTCCCAAATTATTATGTACATTGGCGTCATCCGGATTGATTGATAAGGCTTGGCGGTAACTATCTACCGCATCATGAAGTTGTCCAAGGTCTTTCAGTGCATTTCCAAGATTGCTGTACGCATTGGCAAAATCCGGTTTGATTTCTATCGCACGCCGGTAACTTACAATCGCGTTTTCAAGTTGACCGAGATTTGCCAGAGTGACACCGAGATTGTTATATACCTCCGCGTTTTCTGGTTCAATGGCCAATGCATTGAGGTAGCAATTCGCCGCATTCTCTGCTTGTCCTGATTCTGCAAGTGCGTTTCCGAGGTTGATATGCGCAATAGTGAGATTTGGCTTACTTTCTAAAGCGTGAAGGTAACTTGTAATTGCGCTGTCGAGTTGGCCAAGTTCCTTCTGCGTATTTCCCAGATTGCAATGCGCTTCCGCATAATCGGGTTTAATCGCCAGAGCCGCGAGGCAACTGACCAAGGCGGCATCAAATTGCCGTAGTTCTGTAAGCACAACACCAAGGTTACTGTGTGCTTCAGCGTAATTGGGATTGATCTCTATCGCATGCAGATAACTAGCCTTCGCCATTTCAAGTTGTCCCAATTCTTTAAGAACAACTCCTAAATTGCAGTGTGCCTCGGCATACGTGGATTTGATTTTTAGAGCGCGTCGGTAGCTAGCAATGGCACTATCAGGGTGCCCCAGAATTTTTAACGTATTTCCTAAGTTACAGTGCGCTTCTGCAAGATCGGGTTTTATTTCAATTGCACGGCGGTAACTTAACAGTGCAGCATTGTGTTGGCCGAGATCCTTTAAAGCATTACCTAAATTGTTGTGCGCTTCGGCAAAATTTGGTTTAAGTTTAATCGCCAAATTGCAACTAATTACCGCTTTCTCGGGCTGCCCTGATTCTTTCAGTATGACTCCGAGATTATTGTGTGCTTCAGCATCATTCGGTAATAGTAACGTCGCTTTTTGCAATGCAAAAAAGGCATCTTTTCCTTGCGCCTGAAGTGAAGTGCCTAGTACTTTCCATACAAAACCAGAGTTGGGAAACTGCTCAATAAGCAGGCGAGCTTTGTTTTCTAATTCTGTATAGCGCCCAGACTGGAAGGTGTTGATGAGGTTGTCGACTTCTGCTTGAGGCAATACATGGAGTTTGTGTTTCGATTTTTTGGAGGCGGGATTACTTTGATTTGCTGTATCAGGTCCATGCTTTGTACGGGTAATGTTGATAGCGGGCTCAATTTTTTGAATAAGTGTTTGAATTGCCGTGGTGCTTATGCCTCGATTCAATGCGTTCTGAAGTAATTCGATCGCCTCTTCATTGTGACCGGTTACAAACAAAGCCTCTGCATAGGACGTTATATAAATTTCGTGATCTGGATTAACGGCCAAAGCTCTTTGCAGATAGGGGAGGCCTTGGTCATGTTTTCCCAGTTGTCCAGCCAAAATGCCTAAGTTGTGATTTGCATCAGATTGATCCGGTATTTCCTGGAGCACGAATCTGTAAAGCTCCTCAGCATCTTCGAATCTTCCTGCGTGATGATGATCGATTGCCTTTTGCAAGGCAATATCAAGTGCTGTAGTTTTGATATTGATCGAAGTCATTGAGGATATGTTGAACTTGTTGCCAGACAAGGGTGGTTTATATAGTTGTACGAGTCAGAATAGCATTTCCAATCACAAGTTTAATCAGGCTAGAGATGGACTTTTATACCTTATTTTGAGACTTGCGCACTTTTTAATCCAAGATCAAATGCTTGCAATAACAACTGAGATTGCTAGACGGATTGGTTGATGAAATTCCATTTCTCTCAAATTGAGATTGTTAAAATAGCTAGGTATTGTGCTATGTAGCCTTAACCACCCGGTTCTTACCCGACTTCTTAGCCTCGTACATCGCTTTATCCGCCCGTTTAACGAAAGCGTCTTGTGGCTCGCGTGGTGCGCGCAACGCTACGCCTGCGCTGAAGGTAATGAACAAACGTTGATCGTTGGCGGTAAAGAAATGCGTTGTTAATTCACGTTGAACTCTGGCCATGGCTGATGCTGCTTCATCCAGAGTGGTTTCTGGCATCACAATCAAAAATTCTTCGCCTCCATAGCGGGCGATAACATCGATAGAACGCAGGGTTTGCTTGACGATACGCACCAGATGTATCAAGGCAACGTCACCCGCTGCGTGGCCGTGGGTATCGTTGAGTTTCTTGAAGTTGTCCAGATCGAGCATCGCTGCGCACAGTGGCGTGCCCCTGCGATCCGCGCGATCGGCCTCTCTTTCAAAAATATCATCCAGACCACGTCGGTTGAGACTGCCAGTGAGTTGATCTTCTCGGACCAGTTCGCTCATGTGAGCGAGTTTCTCTTCAAGTTCTTTGATGCGACCTTCTGCTTCTTTTACTTCTTTTTGTGCCGTTACCATGATGTCGTGCGAGTGCATGGTTTCTTTTTGTACTGTGCGTGTTTCTTCTAAGATGGCGCCGATGAGTTGATTGACTTCGTTACTGTCTTTTGTACGGCCGATTTTTTGCGAATATTCGTCCATCTTGTTTTGATAGGCACTGGTGCTTGTGGTCATTACATCGAGGCGATCGATGAAGGTGGCCATCATTTTTTTGACTGAGGTTTTTGACTCATCAATGCTGTGCTTCAAGACGCCTTGTTTGTAGATGACGTCTTTAAGGCTGCGAGTGGCTTCTTGCAGCGCCCGGTGATCGATAGGGCCGGCGATGAGATTTTGTACAACTTCGATCTGGCCGCGTAGCCAGTTGTCGTCATCCAATAATTCGCGCACATTCTCTAAAAGTAAGGAAAATAAGCGCAACAGTAGTTCTTGCTGTTCCGCAGTATCACCACTTTTTAGCTCTATTTGAAAACACAGCTGTTTGATACGGGTAGATATGTGATTGAGCGAGGCTTCCGTATCGGCTCTTTTAACCTCTGCACCAATGGCATCCGATTCGCTGGCCAGCTCAGGGGAGGGCTTCAAGAGGGAGCTTAGAGCCAATGTTAACGTGCGGTAGAGTAAATCTTTAAGTATGCTTTGGCGCGGATCCGGGCCCGCATGGTCGTCTACCAGTGAAATTTTTGCGACAACCGGGGTTGGATCAACCAGGCTGATCGTGTTTGCCGGTGGTGCAATCGAAATTTTTTCGGCTAGCTGGGTTAGTCCCTTGCTGTAATCCTCCCAGTTGGCCGTCTTGATTGCACGGCTAAATCGATGTCCAAAATTTGCCAGTTCCCCGGTGGACTGTTTTAGACTGTCGGCAAAACCATTGAGCAGTTTTTCAGCTTCTGAAGGGCTGGTTTCTTCAGTTGTTAGGGGTGTTTGTTCTGGGTTTTTTGCAGGGGTTTCATCGGGCACACCTGAGATCTCGACATAAAGCTTGCGATAGGCTTCCGGTGTCGGCGCAACGCGCTCTATGGCTAAACGCCGAAAAGTTTCTCGCGCAATGTCGGTGGGGCTTTTTGGTGGAGTATTGGCTGGCTTGGTTGACATGGCGCTCTTTCGGCTGACATTGGGGCTAACGCATTTTAGGGCTTTTTACGACAGATTTTTGTGTTGATTTCTGCATTAGTTGGATAACGGGGGAAGAAATTACTCCACCAGTTCGTTCTTGATTGCGTAATGCGTGAGCTCAGCATTATGTCGTAATTTCATTTTTAGCAATAGTCGAGCACGGTACTCGCTGATGGTCTTGACGGAAAGCGACAGTTCTTTGGCGATATCACTGACGCTTTTTCCTGACGCGATCATTGTCAATGTTTGAAACTCTCGATCAGACAAGGTCTTGTGCAGCTCACCTTCGTATTCTTGATTGAGATTGTTTGCCATTTCTTGGGCCAGTGCCGGGCTGATGTATTTGAGGCCGGATGCCACTTGTTTGATGGCGGTGATTATTTGTGTCGCCGAGCATTGTTTGCCGAGGTAGCCAGAGGCGCCGGATTTAAGCGCGCGGACTGCGTATTGATCTTCACGATGAGCTGAGAACATGATGACTGAAACGTGGGGCGACTCTTTTTTAATTTGCTTGAGGATATCTATCCCATTACGATCAGGCAGTGCGATCTCGAGCAGCATGATTTGATAATCAAGCTGGCGCGATAATCTAATGGCTTCCAGACCGTTTTCTGCTTCGCCAATAACAGCCATGTCTTGGGCGTTATTGATGATTTGCTTTAGACCTTCGCGCACAACGGCATGGTCGTCCACGATGAGTATTTTGATTGCTGCATTTTCGGTCATGCATTTGCCTTGAATTCATAGAGGGGAAAAATTGCTTAGCGTGATAGCGTAGTATTTTATAAGGGAAGCGACGCTTTTGGTTATTTCCTATGATTAAAATTTACTAATTCAGCTGAAAATAGGATGCTTTTTGTGAATTGTCTTTTGAGGCAGGTTTTCGTATTTTTCTGCTGGCAATAACATGCTTAAAACGAATGGCTTGCGCACAATAAAAAAGGGCGTGCCTACCACGCAATGTTCATGCGCTTCTTCAGCCTATCTGGCCTGTAACCCGCATGGATATTGCCTATTGAGCCTACGTCTTTTGATTTTTTACACAATATCCTGATTGACATAAGCATTTGGTGGCGTATTTGTTGAGAATTTGCTTTCTGTTTGCATTGCTGCTCCTTATGCGAATAAATGATGCAAGTCCGCTACAATGGCACGATGAATAAAGCATTTGTCAAAGAAACCGAGCAAGATGATGATCAGGATGCCGTTATTCCTGATATCCCAGCTGGCGTAAAAAATTATATGACGCCAGCCGGCCATCTTCGTATGAAGACCGAGCTGTTACATTTGATCGATGTTGACAGGCCTGAGGTGGTTAATATCGTCCATTGGGCGGCATCGAATGGCGATCGTTCCGAGAACGGGGACTATATTTATGGCAAGCGCCGTTTGAGAGAGATTGATAGGCGCATCTATTTTTTGACTAAACGACTTGATATTGCTGAAGTTTTTGATCCTCGCATTCATCACGGGTCCGATCAAATTTTTTTTGGCGCAACGGTTGTTTATGAAAACCAAGCGGGAGTAACGATAACTGTGACGATAGTCGGCGTTGATGAGTTTGATCCGCTGAAAGGTAAAATTAGCTGGATATCGCCAGTCGCACGCGCGTTGATTAAGGCGAGAACCGGTGATTCTGTCGTGCTTAACACGCCTTCCGGAAGTGATGAGCTGACTATCTTGGACGTCAATTATCCAGAGTAAGCGGAACGCTGCCTTGCAAATTTTTTTAAACTTTTAGTACATCATCAATGAGTATTTCTTACGCGCAGTTAAATCATCCATTGCGAATTCCGCTTGCCGCGGAAATTCACTCCAGACCATCATTACGCCTTCGTGCACCTGAAGCAGTCACGCATCTAGCCGTGTATGCGAAAAGTGATGGCAATAGTGAGCGTGACAACTTGCAAATTCAGCAGGAAATTTTAACTTCTTTTTGTACTTATTTTGGCGTGGCATCCCCCGCTGGAGAAGCTAAATATTTTTTCCATGATTTTGGCCGATTTCGCCTGAAATGGGAGTGCCATACTGAATTTGCAACATATACGTTTGTGGAAAATGAAAGCGACGAAGGAGTGTCGGGTCACGGCGTTGCACAAGCATTCACGCGTGTTCCTATCAGCCATCTTCCTCAGCAATGGCTACTTGATTTGCGAGGAAAGATTATGGTTGCGGCCCACGTTGTCTTGATAAAAGATTTGGACTGTTCTGACAAGACCCCATCGGCTCTGCGACAAACCTTTGAGGGCGGCGTATTGGTTGGTAGTCAGGTCTTGCAGCGTGGTGAAGTATGGACGGATTTTTTAATCCAGGCAGATGGTTTTAGCCGTTTTATGGTCAAGGATCAGGACTTTCTTGACCAGCAGGCAGGACGTATCGTTCAGCGTTTGCTTGAGATCGAGACATACAGGATGATGGCTTTACTCGGTTTGCCTCATGCGCAAAAAGCAGCACCGGTATTGGCTGCGATAGAGAATGAGCTGGTAAAGTTGACAGCGGCGATGACATTGAATGGCAGCGTTGCGATTGATGCAGGCGAAGATGGTGATACTGATTCAGAGCAAGTTCTGTTGCGTCAAATTATTGACCTTGCCGCCCGCATTGAAAAATTGTCTATGGAAAATAGTTATCGTTTCTCTGCGTCCAAGGCGTATTTTAGTTTGGTTCAAGCCCGCATAGATGAGCTGCGGGAGTTTCGTATTGAAGGCGTACCGACTATCGGCGAATTTATGGATAGGCGTCTGGCGCCAGCAATGAATACCTGTGAAGCCATCGTACGCAGGCAAGAGGCGTTGGCTGATCGTATTGCACATACCAATGATTTGTTACGTACCAGAGTTGGTATCGTACAAGAGCAGCAAAATCGTAAAATTTTACAATCAATGAATGCTCGGGCAGCCCAACAATTGCGCTTGCAACAGGCGGTAGAGGGCTTATCTGTAGCCGCAATCACTTATTACGTTGCTGGACTATTTCAATACGCAGGCAAGGGTTTAAAGGCGGTAGGCGTTCAGATTAATCCTGATCTTGTTACCGGCTTGTTGATTCCTGTGATCGCAGGCGCAGTCTGGATGGGATTGAGGCGGGTACATCAACGACTGCATCATTGAACCTAGATTCCCCAGTTGACCGCTATAAATTTTCTGAAAAGTCGCATGAACATTAACTGTTACGGTGTTTTTGTAGTTCACCAAATGGGTGAGAGCGCTACGAGTCCGATTGCACACTTTTCCACGTCTCTGGACTGCGTTGTTCCTCCTATCAACGTGAAGGTTGCGTCGTCGTCACGCCTTGCCAGAGACGCCGAAAAATGCACACTCGAACCCGTCCAACTGAGGAATCTAGGTTGATTTAACTTGTGATTGACATTGGAACGCATGGTAGTGAGTGTGGGCTTTGCTTCATTCCTCGCGGGCTTTTGATATGACGAGATGCAACTAATCTTGCGGCAGGAAGACCGGTTCTCATCCTTGCCAAAGCCAATTCAAACCGCTTACTACAAATGTACGCGCCAAATTTTGCTCACGCCAGTCAGATGTTTGACGTTGCGTATCAATCGAGCCAAATGAGTGCGACTTTCCACCTGTATTGTGAAATGAATATTGGTCATGTCATTGGCTTGGCCGTCTTCCATGCTGACATGACTGATGTTGACATCCGATTCGCCGATTTCTGCCGCAATACGTGCGAGCGCGCCGCGCTGGTTGTTGACCATGACGGTAATGCGACAATCAAAGCGGCGGTTTAAGTCTTCGCCCCAACTGACATCAATCCAGCGATCCGGCTCCTTTACCTGCATGCGAATGGCGTTAATGCAGTCATCTTTATGCACTACCAGACCTTGATCGCGCTTTAACTGACCGATGATGCCATCTCCAGGAATAGGCAAGCAGCATGGTGCGAGTTGTACAGAGACGCCCTCACTTCCGTAGATGATGACAGGTTCTGGTTTGCTGATCTTGTCACCGTCAAATAGCTGGAAAGGAATGGATGGTGAATCGTCTTCAACCAAATCAAGAATATGCCGTGCCACTAATGCGGCCATCCGTTTGCCAATGCCAATGTCGGTATGTATTTCTTCCAGCGTGTTGGCGCTCGATTCGTTAAGCAGTTTGTCGACTAATGACTCGGGTAACTCTGGATTGAGATGGACAGCAACCAATGCTTGTGCGAGTAACTGCTTGCCCAATTCAGTTGATTCGTTGAGATTAATGGTGCGCAAATAATGGCGTATTGCAGAGCGGGCTTTTCCGGTCCGAACGTAGGTTAGCCAGTTGGGCGTCGGGCGAGAATTGGATGAGGTAATGATTTCAATAATATCGCCGTTTTTTAACTCCGAACGAAGTGGGACCGGTTCATTATTGATCCTCGTCGCGATGGCCTGATCGCCGATGTCGGTATGAATGGTATACGCGAAATCCAAAGCTGTCGCACCACGTGGCAACGCGATAATTTTTGATTTGGGCGTAAATACATACACAGAATCCGGGAATAGATCAATCTTGATATGTTCAAGAAATTCGGCGGAGTCGCCCGTTTGTTTTTGAATGTCCAGTAAGGATTGCAGCCAGGCATGCGTGCGTTGCTGTAAATCAGTCAAACTGCCTTCTTCATTTTTGTATAACCAATGTGCTGCTACACCAGACTCTGCGACATGGTGCATGTCTTGGGTGCGTATCTGAAATTCTACAGGTGTGCCATACGGACCGATTAATGTCGTATGCAAAGATTGATAACCGTTCGATTTGGGAATGGCGATATAGTCTTTGAATTTTCCTGGCATCGGTTTGTAGAGTGCATGCAAAGTGCCGAGTGCGAAGTAACTGTTGGGGAAGTTATCAACCACTATCCGAAAACCATAGACATCTAGCACTTGCGAAAAACTTAATTGCTTGTCGCGCATTTTGCAATAAATGCCGTATAGCGTTTTTTCTCTGCCATAGACCTGTGCATTTAGTCCTGCTTCTGCGAGTGCGATCGTGACACTTTGCATGATCTTGTTGACGACCTCGCGGCGATTACCTCTGGCTGATTTTACCGCTTTCGAAAGCGTCCTGTAGCGCATGGGGTAGATGTGCGCAAACGCCAGATCTTGCAATTCCCGATAAATATTATTTAATCCAAGCCGGTGCGCAATCGGCACGTAAACTTCCATGGTCTCGCGGGCGATACGACGCTGTTTTTCTGCTGACATTGCGCCCAAAGTGCGCATGTTGTGCAAGCGATCTGCAAGTTTGACCAAAATAACACGCACGTCACGCGCCATTGCCAGCAGCATTTTGCGGAAGTTCTCCGCTTGTGCTTCGATGTGACTTTGGAATTCAATTTTTTCTAGTTTGGACAGTCCATCGACCAGTGCTGCCACTGGTGCGCCAAAACGCTCTATGAGTTCTTCTTTCTTGACATCCTGATCTTCCATCACATCATGCAAAAGTGCCGCCATGATAGCTTGGACATCGAGTTTCCATTCTGCGCAGATTTCCGCAACGGCAATCGGATGTGAAATATACGGCTCACCAGACTTTCTGATCTGGCCAAGATGCATTTCATCGGAAAAACGATACGCTTCCCTGACTAATTTCAGATCATGTGGCGAGAGGTATTCAGAAAGGGTATTGGCCAGTGCCGTGATAGAGGCGACACTAGCAACCGATGCTGGCGATGGTGTGTCTTTATGGGAGTGCGTAGCGGAGGACTTCTTTATTTGAGGCGAAGAAGACCGCATAACTGATTTGTCAGTGTTGGAGGGGAAGGCAGAATGGTTGTCGGTAATATTCACTCTGTCTGATCCCCAACGGTTTCATTTGGTCGCGCTGCGCAGAATTAAAATGGGACTTTTTTCAGCATTTCAATGCCGATTTTACCTTCAGCTATTTCACGCAATGCGATAACTGTCGGCTTGTCCTTGGCGTCAACCTTTGGGGTATGACCTTGCAATAACTGGCGTGCGCGGTAAGTGGCGCACAAAGTCAGTTGAAAGCGGTTAGGAATGTGTTTCAGTGCATCTTCAATAGTAATACGTGCCATTTTATTTCCTTAGGTTGTAGGGTTAGCATGGATGCCCAATTGGGCAAACAGCGCTGCATTGCGCGTAGCTTGCTGCGCAAAACGGCAGCGGGTGGCTTTAACGATAGCGTTCAATTCTGATAATGCAATCGCAAACTCTTGATTAATAATAACATATTCGAACTCTGGCGCGTGCGCCATTTCACCTCCGGCGGCTAGAATTCGTCTGGTAATGACGTGCGGCTCATCTTGCCCGCGCTTCTTTAAGCGATCCTCAAGTGCAGGAATTGATGGAGGCAAAATAAATATTCCTACCGCATTGGGAAAACGTTTTTTGACTTGTTGCGTTCCTTGCCAGTCAATTTCTAACAAAATGTCGGTGCCAGCTTGCATTTGTTGTTCTATGAGAATGCGAGACGTTCCATAGTAATTACCATGTACTTCGGCCGATTCCAAAAATTCACCTTGCGTCTTTCGTGTCATGAAGTCGTCGACGGTCGTAAAGTGATACTCGCGACCATTGACTTCCCCGGGGCGTGGCGCTCGCGTAGTAAATGAAACTGACAATTTGATGGCCGGTTCCTGCTGGAGCAGTGCGTTGACCAGAGTTGATTTGCCAGCGCCTGAAGGCGCCGCAACCATAAACAGGCTGCCTGAGGTGGTTGTGGTTGTTGACATCATTTTCTCTATTGGGAACGGTTATGCATATGATCAAATCAAGGGAGTATCACTAATTTCGTCAGAATTAACTAATGTTTCCGTGCGCTGAAAAATATACTGTCGGTAGTATATTTTAAAGCGGGTATCTATTCAAGATTTTGCACCTGCTCCCGCATTTGTTCAATGAGCAATTTTAACTCCATTGATGCATCGGCCAATTCCTTGATGGCAGCTTTCGATCCTAAGGTGTTTGCTTCACGATTTAATTCTTGCATCATGAAATCGAGTCGTTTTCCTACCTGGCCGCCTTTCGCTAATATATGGCGGGTTTCGGTTAGATGCGCTGACAAGCGCGCAAGTTCCTCGGTGACATCAATACGTATCCCGTACATTGTGACTTCTTGTCTAATCCTATCAAGCGCTTCGTCGCGGGTGATTGTTTGTGTGGTATTCGCGCTGGCCTTTTGCATCGCCAAACCAAGTGCGTCCTCCAGTCGGGCGGTTGCCTTTTGTTGAAATTGTTGCACTACAAGCGGCATCATGGGAGTAATGCGTTGAACGATTGCTTCCATTTCAGTTATACGACGGGTTAATTCTAATTCCAATGCAGCGCCTTCCCGTTCTCGACTAACGATAAAAGCTTCAAGCGTCACATTGATTGTGCTGGCGATTGTGGACTGCAGTGAGTCCGCATTAATTTCGGATTCTTCAATGACGCCTGGCCAGCGCAATATTTCATTGCTGGTCAACATGGACGCTGAAGGAAATTGCTTGCTGATCGCGTGTTGGAATTCAAAAATTTGCCCTAATACCTCTGAATTTAATGCTTTACTATTGGCGTTGCTGGTTTTTTTGCCAAAGCTGAAGCGACATTCGACCTTGCCCCGATTTAGCTTGCGTGCAATGGCATCTCTGAACAAAGGCTCGATGGATCTAAAATCGTCATTGATGCGAAATTGCAGATCCAGAAAACGAGAATTGACACTCTTGATTTCTATCGTTATTGTTCCGGCGTCAGTTTCAACTGTGCTGGTTGCGTAACCAGTCATGCTGTAAATGCTCAATTGTTTTCCTTGGTATGCTGTTACGATAGTAAAATTGTTTTGGGTAAAGATAAAAAATTATCTAAACCTTGCGCTGCTGTTGACCGCGATCGTGCGAGTCTTTACAAACCTTTAAATAATCAACACAATCTATCTAAATAGATGGATATAGGATGATATGGCCGCACAAAATAACGCTCCCTTGCCTGATGGCTTAGAAATTTCTGGATACCGCATTGTAAAGAAAATTGCATCCGGCGGGTTTAGTATTGTTTATCTGGCGTCTGACGAAGACGGGAATGCTGTCGCCATTAAAGAATATTTGCCAAGTTCGCTGGCCTTGCGACAGCAGGGCGAATTGGTGCCTAGCATTTCTGCTGAAAATCTTCCAGTTTATCGAATCGGGTTGAAGTGTTTCTTTGAAGAAGGACGAGCGTTGGCTCGCATCGCTCATCCTAATGTCGTGAGCGTTATTAATTTTTTTCGCGCTAATGAAACAGTGTATATGGTCATGGCGTACGAGTCCGGGCGTTCATTGCAAGAACATATTTTGCGCCGACGCGATAAGGGCGAAAAGCCCTTGGTTTCAGAGCGATTTATTCGAAGAATGTTTAGCCAGGTGATGAATGGTTTGCGAGAGGTGCATACCAATAAATTGCTGCATCTTGATTTGAAACCCGCCAACATTTATTTGCGCTTGGACGGAACGCCGATTTTGCTCGATTTTGGCGCAGCACGACAAACGCTCAAAACCGATTTGCCAAAACTTTACCCTATGTACACGCCAGGTTTTGCCGCCCCTGAGTTGTATTCCAAAAACGGTAACCTTGGTCCCTGGACCGATATTTATAGTATTGGCGCCTCAATTTTTGCCTGTATGGTCGGCGCGCCGCCGCAGCCATCTGATCAGCGTAAAACCATGGATAAAATGGAAAATCATTATAGGAAACTTGATGGTTTGTATTCGCCTGATTTGATCGAAGTAGTGCGATGGTGTCTAAAGATTGATCCACTTGAGCGACCGCAGAGCGTGTTTGCCTTGCAAAAGGCGTTATCAACAAAAGTTCAGCCACAAAAAGAATTAACTTTTGTTGAAAAAATGAAACTTAAGTTCAACACTTTACTAGCGCGTATCAAGACGAAACGTGGTGATAAAGATCACACAACCATCCAGGAAAATACGCTGATGTAATGCGGCAGGTTTTTAGCTGGCCGTTTTCGGCATTCCACTGACTTAATTGTAATTATTATACTTAATGCGCTTCTCAGTTTATCAAGAAAGTCATATTGGCGGCCGCAAGGTCAATCAAGATCGCATGGGGTACAGCTTTACCCGTGACACGATTTTGCTATTGCTTGCCGATGGTATGGGTGGACATATTCTTGGCGATATGGCTGCAGCGATTGCCATGCAAACCATCGGTAATCTGTTCCAAAAACAAGCGCATCCGTTGATAGGACGGCCAGAGCGGTTTTTGGAAGATAGTTTCTTGGCGGCGCATAACGAAATTCACCGTTATCGCATTACGAATAATTTGCCGGAAACTCCCCGCACTACCATTGTCGCTTGTCTGATCCAAAACGGTAATGCGTACTGGGCACATTGCGGTGATTCGCGGTTGTACTGGATGCGGCAAGGGCAAATATTGTTGCGCACCAAAGACCACTCGCGCTTAGAGACGTTGATTGCGCAAGGCAAAGTTGATCCGTCAGAGCGTCACACGCATCCTGATCGCAATAAGCTATTTAATTGTCTTGGTGCGCCCAATGCACCCATTGTCGAGTTATCTCGCAGGGTGTCGCTTCAGGCGGGGGATTTGATCCTGCTCTGTTCTGATGGTTTGTGGGGCGTCTTGCCCGATCACATGCTGGCGCAAAGCCTGCACGAACATACCATTGTGCGTGCCATACCTGAGTTAATTCATTCTGCTGTTGATATTGCGGGTAAGCATAGTGACAATGTCACCGCATTGGCCATGATGTGGGAAGGGGAAGACAGGCTTGAGGATTCATCCATCATTTCTACCAATACCTTGCCGATAGGTTCCATTACGACCACGATACAAGCGCCTTATTGCGCCGACACGGACGCATTGGAAAACGATGTTTTCAACGATGCCGAAATTGAAAAAGCCATTGATGAAATTCGTAATGCCATCCAAAATTCATCCCGAATCACCACTAAAAACTAATTTAGAAGCTAATTGACTATGTCCCAATTTCTCCGTCCAAGCGGGCGTGCTGCGCTAGCTTTGCGTCCTACCATCATCAATCGTCATTTCACCAAACATGCTGAGGGATCGGTGTTAATCGAATTTGGCGATACCCGAGTCATCTGCACCGCTAGTATCGAAGACAAGGTACCCGGTTTTCTGAAGGGTAAAGGGCAGGGCTGGATGACTGCCGAATATGGCATGCTGCCTCGCTCAACGCATACGCGCATGGATAGAGAAGCCGCCAAGGGTAAACAATCTGGCCGCACGCAAGAAATCCAGCGCCTGATTGGTCGTTCGCTGCGCGCCGCTTTTGATTTGGACGCATTTGGCGAACGTACTTTGCATATCGATTGTGACGTGATTCAGGCAGACGGCGGCACCCGTACCGCCGCCATCACGGGCGCGATGGTCGCTGCCTACGATGCTTTTTCAAAATTGCTGGAGCAAGGTGTCATTACACGGATTCCGGTAAAGCATTTTGTGGCCGCCATTTCCGTTGGTGTCTATCAAGGTGTCCCGGTGCTTGATTTGGATTATCTGGAAGATTCCAACTGCGATACCGACATGAATGTCGTCATGACTGAAGCGGGACATTTCGTCGAAGTGCAGGGAACTGCTGAGGGTGTTGCTTTCGATCGCGTGACGCTCAACGCTTTGCTTGATCTGGCCTCAGCCGGCATCGCTGATCTTATTACTTTACAAAAACAAGTGCTAGGCTTGGCAACAGCATGATGCAAAAGATCGTACTGGCATCCAATAATCAGGGGAAGCTTAAAGAGTTTGGCCAGATATTGGCATCGTTAAATATCAGTTTGCACGCGCAATCTGAATTCGATGTTCCCGAGGCAGAGGAACCTTATTTTACATTTGTCGAGAATGCACTGACCAAAGCGCGTCATGCAGCGCGGTTGACGGGTTTGCCCGCACTGGCGGACGATTCCGGATTGTGTGTGAATGCCTTAAATGGCGCCCCTGGCGTGCTTTCTGCCAGGTACGCGGGCGAACCGAAATCGGACGCCAGAAACAATCAGGAATTAGTTGCCAATCTGGCTGCGTATCAGGATCGTTCTGCCTATTATTACTGTGTCCTGGTGTATGTGCGTTCGGAGTTTGACCCGCAGCCCATCATTGCAGATGGCCGCTGGTCGGGTGAGATTATCTCAAGCCCACGCGGTGAGCATGGCTTTGGATATGACCCGCATTTCTGGATACCTTCTCTCGAAAAGACAGTGGCAGAATTGTCACCCGAGCAGAAAAACAGTTTGTCACACCGCGGTCAGGCCTTGCGTTCCTTGCTTGAAAAATTATGATCATTCCGATTAAGCCGGTGACTTCTTCTGATGAGCGCAGCGATAAGTCATCGCTGTCATCCATCCCGCAGCAAGTTGCCGAGCAATTTCTGAGACCGGGAAGTCTGAACTTTTCTGTATTGCCACCTTTATCTTTATATATTCATTTTCCATGGTGTGTCAGGAAGTGCCCGTATTGCGATTTTAATTCGCATGAGGTAAAGACAAGTTTTGATGAAGACCTTTATCTGGCGGCCTTGCGCGCGGATCTTGAGGCGGCGCTGCCGATGGTATGGGGGCGCAAAATTTACACTATTTTCATCGGCGGTGGCACACCGAGTTTGATGTCGGCAGCGGGGCTTGATCGTTTGATGTCCGATGTTAGAACCTTGTTGCCTATTGACGGTGCTGCCGAAATCACCATGGAGGCTAATCCTGGCACGTTCGAAACGGAGAAGTTTCGTTCTTATCGTGCCAGCGGTATCAATCGCCTATCCATCGGTATTCAAAGTTTCAATTCGCACCATCTGCAAGCGCTGGGGCGAATTCATGATGGCGATGAGGCGCGGAGGGCGGTTGATATTGCGCAGAAATATTTTGACAATATTAATCTTGATTTGATGTTTGCCTTGCCGGGGCAAACTTTGGCCCAGGCTCAGTCAGACGTCGATACTGCGATACAGCTAGCGCCGCAGCATCTGTCTTTGTATCATTTGACGCTGGAACCCAATACCTATTTTGCGAAATACCCACCAGTAATTCCCGACGATGATCTGAGCGCAGAAATGCAGGACGAGATTCAATCGCGTATGTTGCAAGCGGGATATGTCAACTATGAAGTGTCGGCGTATGCCAAACCGGGTCGCGAGGCCAGGCATAATTTGAATTACTGGAATTTCGGGGATTATTTAGGTATCGGTGCCGGAGCGCATTCAAAACTCACTTTTCCTCACCGCATCGTACGCCAGGCGCGTTACAAGCAACCCAAGACCTACATGGAGGAAAGTTTGCGCGGTGCTGCAGTTCAAGAGTCTAACGAGATTCCACGCAATGAGATTGGTTTCGAATTCATGCTCAATACCCTGCGGCTTACTCATGGCTTTGAGACGAACCTTTTTCATGACCGCACCGGTCTGTTGCTTCATTCTTTAGAAAAACCACTGCTCATCGCAGAGCAAAAAGGATTGATTGAGAGAGATCATAAAATGATACGTCCGACGTTGTTGGGGAGACGCTTTTTAAATGACTTGCAGCAGTTATTTCTCGATCATGAGTAATCGCCGAGACGATGTAAATAATATTTTTACTATCTGATTTAAGCGAATTATTTTGCTGTAACTGCCAAGGTGTCATTTCGAATTGAAAATTTTTATATGGGTGGCTCAAGACGCAATCCCCATGCGCCTTGCAGGCATGATGTGCTTGAAAGCCGCATGGGGACTGCGTGTTAGGCGCATCGGTTTTTAGATTTTGTTCCTCATCTTGCCAATAAGTAGAAAGTAGAAAATTTAATTGAAGAAATTGAATAAATATGATTGCAATTGATAAACTTTAATTTTAGTATCCTTGTGAAAATTACTATTGAGCATGAATTAACAACAAACGATGATGACCAATTCCCGAGAGAACATGATTCCAGTTTGTTCGTTACTGCCCGTAGCCAATGATATGCAGCACCTCGCTGGGTTAATGTTTAGTCTAGAGCATGCTTCACCTCAAGAAACATCGCTCTTATTGCAATGCATTCACGAAAATATACTTGCTAATCAACTGACATCCGTTGATTTTTTTCTTCAAATCCCTGACCTTCACTTGTTGCCCGATGATCTTGAAGTCAAAGTCGATGCTTCAAAAGTGGTTCTTTGCGTGAATCATGCCGGCTGTGTCGACGATGCCGCGAAGATCATATTGAAGCGCTTTGCCTCGCAAGGATTCCGTATCTTGATCGATGATATTTCTTCAGAAATGTCGTCATTGTCGGGACAGGCTGAGTCAGTTTCGCTTGACTGCGGCACCGGTATTCCGTCATTTGCTCAATCTTGCCTAGCGAATTACGCGGGTGGGATGCACCTGGCTAAAAACATATCTACTCGGGTTCAGTTGGGTCAGGCTGCTGATGCTGGGTTTACACTATTTTCGGGCGACTATCCCTTTTCTCCTGTAGAAAGCAACAGAACCAGCGATGCCACCATACGCACACGACTGTTGAAATTATTAGCGCTGGTCTCGCACGATGCTGAATCACGTGAGTTGGAAGAGTTGTTTAAGCAGGACACGACTTTAACTTTCATGTTGTTTAAGCTGGTGAGTTCCGCTGCCTTTGCCCAGACCGTCAAGGTCTCCAGTTTTGGACAGGCAATTAACCTACTTGGGAGACGGCAGTTGCAGCGCTGGTTGCAATTGTTGCTTTATGCGAGGCAGCGAGAAAACGGACCCGCACTTAACCCATTGATGTTGAGAGCCGCTTTTCGTGCCAGCTTCATGGAGGCAATTTGTAAAGAACAAGGAGGTAATAAAGATCAGCAGGACTGCGCATTCATGGTCGGCATGTTTTCTCTATTGGATAAATTGTTCGGCAGTCCCTTGGAGGAAATTTTACTTCCTTTAAATTTGATGGACGACGTGCTCGATGCCTTGGTGCGAAAGAATGGGCAACTGGGTAAACAATTGCACATCGTAGAGCTTGCAGACCGGAAAGACAATGGCGAACTAAAGGCAAGCCTATGCACGTTTAATATCGAAACTGATATTTATTACCGGTGCCAGATAAAAGCGTATAGCTGGGTCAATCAGATCTGTCAGGAAATGTGAATACAATGCAACTAACGGATATGATTAATGGCGTGAAAAAGGATGTGCATCATCTGGCATTGGGCGCCGAGTTAGGTGACGCCGTGTTGCGTTTGCAAGGTGACGCCTTGGAGTCTGAACTCAACCGTATCGCTAAAGCAGTCTTGGGTACCGGAGACGCCGCCTTCGTTCTCGCACACGCATCCATGCCTGAAAAGCACGATACCGTTCGTCAGTTTGTTTCACCTGAAACCTTTTATATGTTGTCGGGTAAGAAAAATGCTTACACAGATGAAGATTTGACAAAATTGGCTTTTCTTGCCGAGATGACCGAGAAATTATTTTCTTCCCGGGCTAAGCTTGATCATCGCCTGCATGAGTCGCTACAAGCGCAACTACTGCAATCGCAAGTGCTGGATCAAATTCACGAGTCTGTTATCACCATGGATCTTGCAGGTTTTATCCTGAGTTGGAATGCAGGCGCTGAAAGTTTGTTTGGTTACACTGCAAATGAGGCAATCGGTCAAAACATTCTTTTCCTTTATGAGAACGATGCGGTAGACGAGTTACGTCAATTTGATCTTTTCCTTGAGCAGGGTGGGCGTGAAATGGAAGTGCGTCGCCGGAAAAAATCGGGCGAGATATTTTGGGCAAGTTTGAGCCTGTCACCTTTGTGCGATGCAAGTTCACAAGAAATTGGCATGATCGGCTATTTAAGCGATATCACCGATAGGAAGCTGGCCGAAGAGCGAATTAATCATCTAGCTTATTATGATCCATTGACTGACTTGCCAAACCGGACCTTATTTAAGAAATTGATCGATAAAGCGCTGCTGCAGTCACAAAGAGATAATACGATTTGTTCTTTATTATTTATCGATTTGAATCGTTTCAAACCCATCAACGATACACTCGGCCACCAGATCGGAGACAAGCTCTTAAAGCAGGTTGCAGAGCGATTTAGACTTGCGTTGAGAGATAACGATGTCATCGCCAGGCTGGGCAGTGATGAGTTTGCCATCGGTTTACTGGGAATCAATCAAGATTTTCATGCCGGATTAGTGGCTCAAAAGTTACTTTCTACCTTGGATCTCGCTTTTTCAATTGACGGCCATGAATTGCGCATTGGTGCAAGCATTGGCGTCAGTGTCTATCCTCAAGATGGCATAGACGCCGATCAACTGCTGCAAAAAGCTGATATCGCCATGTGCAAAGCCAAGCGCGAAGTAGAGCGATCAAGCGGCAGCTACGCCTTCTACAATCAGGAAATGAATCGGACGATTGCGGGTCGCTTGTATCTTGAGTCTGGCTTACGTCGCGCCTTACATCACGAAGAATTTTTCCTGCAGTATCAACCCAAAATTGATATGAAATCTGGCAAGATAATTGGTGCTGAAGCGTTGATCCGATGGACTCATCCGAAAAAAGGCACTATTTCACCCACTGAATTTATTCCGGTTGCTGAAGAGACTGGCCTTATTTTGCATATCGATGACTGGGTGTTGGAAACGACTTGTGCGCAAGCTAGAATGTGGCAAGAGAGTGGCGTTCCCGCTTTTCGTATTGCCGTAAATATCTCCGCTAAAGAATTTACTTCCGCGCTGCCAGAGCGCATTCGTCGAGCGCTGGCTTTTCATCAGATTCCCGCTTGTTGGCTAGAGTTAGAAATAACTGAAAGTATGCTCATGCACAGTGCGGAGGGTGTCATAGGTATCATGGATGAAATTACGGGATTTGGCGTAACGCTTGCGCTGGATGATTTTGGTACTGGCTATTCAAGCCTTTCCTATTTAAAGCGATTTCCAATTGCCACTCTGAAAATTGATCGTTCGTTCATTCAAGGTATTCCTCAAGATACCAATGATTGTGCAATCGCCAGCGCGATAATCAGTATGGCAAAACAGCTCAGGCATAAGGTGATCGCTGAGGGTGTAGAGAGCCGCGAGCAATTTGATTTTTTAAAACAGGCCGGTTGCGACGAAGTGCAGGGCTATCTTTTCTCAAGGCCGATCGACGCAGATAAATTTTCTGAGATGCTAAAAAAAGATTTTCACTTTACGCTTTCATGAAAGTAAGTTTAATTATTTTATAAAAAATTTCATATAAAAACATTTTATTTGTGAAATTTATGGGTATAATTGCGGGCTTGAAAGGTTGGCGGTAATTTGGATTTTTCCAACCATCATATGTTTTTTCTTGAACGGAAGTGTGGCCGAGTGGTTGAAGGCACTAGTCTTGAAAACTAGCGAGGATGAGAGTCCTTCGTGAGTTCGAATCTCACCGCTTCCGCCAAATTTGCCCTTGCTCAACAATGGCTGTCATCAGTAATTCTGCAATTAATCCCATTATTTCTCTAAGTTCTTTCTTATTTGCAAAACTGCAAAAGAGTTAGTCGGTGCATTATTTTTTCTTCAAAGCGTTCTTTATGCCTGAATTGTTTGCAGCAAGGTTGATAAATACCTTGAAATTCGCACTTCCCAGCATTTTTTTGCTGACAGCATGTTCGAGTATTTCACCGCCGGTTTTATCGCCCAGTTTGCCAGCGCAGGCAAGTGTTCTTCCGGTTGCCAGAGTTTTAAAGCCAGTTCGAATTGGCCTTGCTTTGGGTGGCGGCGCTGCACGTGGTTTTGCGCATATCGGTGTGATTAAGGCATTGGAATCACAGGGAATTGTTGTTGATATGGTTGTTGGTACAAGTGCTGGGAGCGTAGTAGGGGCAATGTACGCAGCAGGCAATAATGGATTTGCTTTGCAGAAAATGGCGCTTGATATGGATGAGGCAACCATTTCTGATTGGTCATTACCTTTTTTTGCTAAATCTAGTGGTGTATTGAAAGGTGAAGCGCTGCAAGCCTATGTGAATAAGATGGTGATGCAAGTTCCTATTGAGAAGCTAAAAAAACCATTTGGCGCAGTTGCAACTGATTTAAATACAGGATTGCCAATTCTATTTCAACGTGGGAATACCGGCCTCGCAGTCAGGGCATCATCTGCTGTCCCTGGTGTATTTCAACCAGTCAGAATTAATGATCATCAGTATGTTGATGGCGGCTTGGTTTCTCCTGTGCCTGTAAGGTTTGTGCGTGAAATGGGCGCGGATTTGGTGATTGCGGTGAATATTTCAACTCAGCCAGATGTGCAGGCGGCAACCAGTTCCCTTGAGGTATTAATGCAAACTTTTACCATTATGGGGCAAAGTTTAAATTATTTTGAATTGAAAACCGCCGATATCGTCATTAAGCCAGAGTTGCCAGGAATGAAGGGGAGTGACTTTGCGGGCCGTAATCTTGCGATTCTTGCTGGTGAGCGAGCCGCGATGGCGATAATGCCGGACATTAAACAGAAAATTCGCACTTTGCAAGAGCGCTAAAAAGAGTGTCAATCCGATTGTTTTAATGCTGAATTGACCGCTTTATTTTTTGGGTTCTTCGTTAATTCTTCTTGCGCCGTTAAAGCGTTTTTTCCAGTAGCTGATGTCCATGCTTTCAATTCGAACCTGCCCTCCTGCAGAAGGGGAGTGAATGAATTTGTTGTCGCCCAAATATATACCAACATGAGAAAAGCCTCGGCGCAGCGTATTGTAAAAAACCAGATCTCCAGGTTGTAAGTCCTTCGCCTCTATTTGCTCTCCTACTTTGCTAATCTCCTGGGACGTTCTTGGTAATTCAGCGCCTACAGCATCTTTAAACACGTAACGTACAAAACCGCTGCAATCTAAGCCATTTTCTGGAGTGTTACCCCCGCGTTTATAGCGGATTCCTAGCATGTCCATTGCCTTAACCGTCAAATCAGAGGCTCGGTCACGCAACTCTTGTAGTTTGATAAATGCTGTTGATGATTCAGGAAATGGGTTCTCTGTGGCTAAGCATTGGTTGGAAATGGCGCACTGAAGCAATGTCAGCGTCAGGACAAATTTGATATTTCTAGATAGCTTGGAAGCCTTTATTTGCATCGGGATGTCTGATTTGAAAACCGACCTAATGTAAGCGATCTATTTGAGAATGTAAACTTTGCTTGATAAGTTGCAAATAATTAATTTTATTTATTAATGATCAAAACACTTTGTATACAAAGGAAGTTGTGTGTCCCGTACAATTCATCCCTCTTAAGGAGGAGTTGACATGCAAACAAAATCTGTTTTAACTTTGGACGACGTAAAAATCATTGCTGCTGCAGCAGAATCTGAGGCATTGGCCAATGGTTGGGCGGTAGTAATTGCTATTGTGGATGACGGTGGGCATCTGATGTGGCTGCAGCGCCTTGATGGTGTTGCTCCGATCTCTGCGCATATTGCTCCTGCTAAGGCCGTTACTGCAGCGTTAGGTCGGCGCGAATCAAAAATATATGAAGATATTATTAATGCGGGGCGTTATTCTTTTTTAAGCGCGCCTATTTTAGAGGGAATGTTGGAAGGCGGAGTGCCAATTATTGTTCATGGGCAATGTGTAGGGGCGGTGGGTGTTTCTGGTGTCAAGTCGTCGGAAGATGCTCAGGTCGCAAAGGCAGGCATTGCCGCGTTGCTTGCTTGAGGGGGTATTTTGTTAGGTAAATAATTTTTCGGGGTTGCCCTTATTCGCAAGCGCGTTTGCTTGAAGGGCAGTTTTGCGCTATAATTCGCGGGTTTAGCTAATTCAAATCTCGTCGTAGCGCATACCTAATTCTCACTCTCCTTTGATCGTTCTTGCCACCTGGATTGCTTAGCGTGGCACTTTGCTACGATCATTTTGGTGCGGCGCAGCGACGGTAACATTATAGGAGTTGCCCTTGCTGCCCATTCCGCAGTCTTTACGTTCCAATCAAGATACCACCGCTATTCTTGCCCTCGCTGATGGCACAATATTTACGGGTATTTCTATTGGTTCTGCTGGCCACACCATAGGTGAGGTCGTGTTCAATACTTCAATGACCGGATATCAGGAAATTCTTACTGATCCAAGTTATAGTTCTCAAATCGTTACCTTAACGTATCCTCATATTGGTAATACGGGCGTCAATGCCGAGGATGTCGAGTCGGACAAAATTCATGCAGCTGGTTTGATCATTAAAGATTTACCTCTTCTGTTGTCCAATTTTCGCTCCGAACAATCTTTGTCTGATTATCTGAAGTCGCAAAATATTGTTGCGATCGCAGGAATTGATACCCGAAAATTGACGCGTATCCTGCGCGAAAAAGGTGCGCAAGGCGGTGCTATTCTGGTTGGTGCTGATGCTGCAAAGGCAATCGAACTGGCTAAATCATTTCCGGGTTTGTCTGGCATGGACTTGGCAAAGGTTGTGTCGGCAAGCAAGCCATACGATTGGACTGAAGCTGAGTGGACTTTGGGTAAGGGGTATGGCGTTTTGTCCGATCCAAAATTTCATGTGGTGGCATTTGATTTTGGCGTCAAACGTAATATTTTGCGGATGCTGGCGCAACGGGATTGCAAGGTCACTGTTTTGCCTGCCCAATCTAGCGCAGCAGATGTGTTGGCTCTCAATCCTGATGGTGTATTTTTGTCGAACGGTCCTGGCGACCCTGAGCCTTGTGACTATGCGATCGCTGCAGCCAGAGAGTTAATCGAAAAAGGTCTCCCTACATTTGGTATTTGTCTTGGTCATCAAATCATGGCTTTAGCCTCTGGTGCCAAAACATTAAAAATGAAATTCGGCCACCACGGTGCAAACCATCCTGTGCAAGATCTCGATAGCAAACAAGTGTTAATCACTTCTCAGAACCACGGGTTTGCTGTTGACGCGGCATCGTTGCCAGCCAATTGCCGTGTGACGCATGTTTCATTATTTGACGGCTCACTGCAAGGTTTTGCCCGCATCGATAAACCTGCGTTTTGCTTTCAAGGGCATCCGGAAGCTTCGCCTGGACCACATGATATTGCCTACCTATTTGATCGCTTTACCACATTGATGGCTCAGGCAAAGATGGAGAAAAATTAAAAATGCCTAAACGTATTGATATAAAAAGTATTTTGATTATTGGTGCTGGTCCTATCATCATCGGCCAAGCATGTGAATTTGATTATTCTGGCGCGCAGGCATGTAAGGCACTGCGTGAAGAGGGCTATAAAGTCATCTTGGTGAATAGTAATCCGGCCACGATCATGACTGATCCGGAGATGGCCGATGTGACATACATCGAGCCTATTACCTGGCAGGTGGTTGAACGCATTATTGACAAAGAGCGGCCTGATGCCATTTTGCCGACCATGGGTGGGCAAACTGCGCTCAATTGTGCTTTGGATTTGCATAAACATGGTGTATTGGAAAAATACAATTGTGAATTGATCGGCGCGTCTCCAGAGGCGATTGATAAGGCAGAAGATCGTTCGAAATTTAAAGATGCGATGACCAAGATAGGGCTCGGTTCTGCTCGATCTGGCGTGGCGCACACGATGGACGAATCTTGGGCAGTGCAAAAAACACTGGGGTTTCCTACTATCATCCGTCCATCATTTACCATGGGTGGAACCGGCGGCGGCATTGCCTACAATGAAGAAGAGTTTGAGACGATTTGCAAGCGAGGATTAGAAGCATCACCGACCAGTGAATTACTGATTGAAGAATCATTGATCGGCTGGAAAGAGTACGAAATGGAAGTGGTGCGCGATAAAGCGGATAACTGCATCATCGTTTGTTCTATCGAAAACCTGGATCCTATGGGTGTGCATACCGGTGATTCGATCACTGTGGCGCCGGCACAAACATTGACAGATAAAGAATATCAAATCATGCGTAATGCCTCGTTGGCAGTATTGCGTGAAATTGGTGTCGATACCGGTGGTTCTAATGTGCAGTTTTCAATCAATCCAGTCGATGGTCGCATGATTGTGATTGAGATGAATCCGCGCGTGTCTCGCTCTTCGGCCTTGGCATCCAAAGCGACTGGTTTTCCGATCGCAAAAATTGCGGCGAAACTGGCAGTCGGTTTTACTCTTGATGAATTGCGCAATGATATTACCGGTGGTGCTACACCCGCATCATTTGAACCGTCGATCGATTATGTTGTGACTAAAATTCCTCGGTTTACTTTTGAAAAATTTCCACAAGCCGATAATCGTCTGACAACGCAAATGAAGTCTGTTGGTGAAGTCATGGCGATTGGTCGCACCTTTCAGGAATCGTTTCAAAAAGCGTTGCGCGGTTTGGAGGTTGGCGTTGATGGAATGAATGAAAAAACTCAGGATCGCGAGATCTTGGAAAAAGAATTGGGCGAACCTGGCCCTGATCGTATCTGGTATGTCGGCGATGCTTTTGCACATGGTTTTACCTTGGAAGAGGTTCATCAACTAACGCATATTGATCCGTGGTTCCTCGCGCAGATTAAGGACCTTATCGATATCGAACTCTGGTTGGACACGCAGACGCTTGATACGATAGATAAAGATGTTTTGCTGAAGTTGAAGCAAAAAGGATTCGCAGATCGTCGCCTGGCAAAACTACTGAAAACAACCGATACTGCGGTACGCAATCAGCGCCGTGCGATGAATGTTCGACCAGTCTATAAACGCGTTGATACTTGTGCTGGCGAGTTTGCTACCAAGACCGCCTACATGTACTCCACGTACGAGGAAGAATGCGAATCAGCACCTACCGACAAGAAAAAAATCATGGTCTTGGGCGGCGGGCCAAATCGTATCGGGCAGGGAATTGAGTTTGACTATTGTTGTGTGCATGCCGCTTTCGCGATGCGCGAAGATGGCTACGAAACCATCATGGTCAACTGCAATCCTGAAACAGTATCGACCGACTATGATACGTCCGACCGCTTGTATTTTGAGCCGTTGACACTGGAAGATGTACTTGAGATTGTCGACTTGGAAAAACCAGTTGGCGTGATTGTGCAATATGGCGGGCAAACTCCGCTGAAACTGGCTCTTGAGTTAGAAGCCAATGGCGTGCCTATCATAGGTACTTCACCAGACATGATTGATGCTGCTGAGGACCGCGAGCGTTTCCAGAAAATGTTGCATGAGCTAGGCTTGCGTCAACCGCCAAACCGTACGGCACGCACTGAAGCGGATGCCCTTGAGTTGGCTCAGGAAATCGGTTACCCGCTGGTTGTACGTCCATCCTATGTATTAGGCGGTCGCGCGATGGAAATCGTTCATGAACAGCGTGATCTTGAGCGATACATGCGCGAGGCCGTTAAAGTTTCACATGATTCTCCGGTGTTGCTTGATCGTTTTTTGAATGATGCGATTGAAGTGGATGTGGATTGTTTATCGGATGGTCAACGTACTTTCATCGGTGGTGTAATGGAACATATTGAGCAAGCAGGCGTCCATTCCGGTGATTCTGCCTGCTCATTGCCTCCATATTCACTCAAGTCGGAAACCATTGACGAGTTAAAACGCCAAACTTCTTTAATGGCAAAGGGGTTGAACGTAGTTGGATTGATGAATGTCCAGTTCGCGATACAGCAGCAAGATGGCAAAGATATTGTTTTTGTTCTTGAGGTTAATCCACGGGCATCTCGCACTGTTCCGTTTGTTTCTAAAGTGACTGGTTTGCAACTGGCGAAGATTGCTGCTCGTTGCATGGTCGGGCAATCATTGGATTCGCAAGGAGTATTCAATGAAGTTGTTCCATCCTACTTCAGCGTTAAGGAAGCGGTTTTTCCATTCGTGAAATTTCCAGGTGTTGATACTATCCTTGGACCAGAAATGAAATCAACTGGTGAGGTAATGGGAGTTGGAAAGACTTTTGGTGAAGCTTTTGTTAAATCACAGCTCGGCGCAGGTATAAAATTGCCGAAATCTGGCAAAGTTTTCCTAAGTGTAAAAACAGCGGACAAACCACGTGCCGTTAAGATTGCACAAGATTTATTGGGAATGGGTTTTGCTCTGGTCGCAACGAAGGGAACTTCGGCTGCAATTGTTGCCGCCGGTATTCCTTGCGCTACGATTAATAAAGTTGCAGAAGGCAGACCGCACGTTGTTGATATCATTAAAAATCGCGATATTGCGATGGTTATCAATACTGTGGAAGAAAAGCGCAATGCGATCAATGACTCTAGGGCGATCCGTGTCTCTTCTTTGGCAGCTGGAGCCGTAACATATACTACTATCGCTGGCGCAGAAGCTGCGGTAGAAGGAATGCGTCACCTTAATGAATTGAATGTCTATGATTTACAAGGTCTGCATAAAACCTTACACTGAATAGATATAAACAAGCTTTAAGGAAGAGGCCACAGATAACAGCAGCTCAGCTGATGTTCATGTGGCCTCTGTATTTTTATTTAATTTCGTCGATGTACAAAGTTTAAATGGCAAAACTTTGCATGTGTTACATCATATAAACGGCATGGCAGTGATTGGCGATTTTTGTCTCGAAAATTTCTATTTGTGCCTTTGAGATTTTAGTTAACCCCATTTTTTAAGTTAATGATATGAGTTCAGTACCTTTAACCAAGTTCGGCGCAGAATTGCTCAAGCAAGAATTGCACAAACTTAAAACAAAAGAGCGTCCAGCAGTGATCAGCGCTATTGCAGAAGCAAGAGCTCATGGAGATTTGTCTGAGAATGCTGATTAT
This sequence comes from Undibacterium sp., assembly GCA_030645915.1. Lineage (GTDB taxonomy): Bacteria > Pseudomonadota > Gammaproteobacteria > Burkholderiales > Burkholderiaceae_D > Undibacterium. The sequence continues at coordinate 45,140 of JAUSNO010000005.1, read as the reverse complement.
GATGCAGCGAAAGAGCGTCAGAGTTTTATCGAAGGGCGCATTGCCGATATTGATGGCAAGCTAAGCGCTGCACAAATTATTGATCCAACCACCCTCGATGCGGAAGGGCGTGTGGTATTTGCTTCGACAGTTCACCTGGAAGATCTTGAAACAGGTCAGAAAGTCACTTATCAGATAGTGGGCGAAGACGAAGCCGATATCAAGGAGCGTAAGGTGTCTATTACCTCACCGATCGCGCGTGCATTAATCGGAAAATATGCCGGCGATGTAGTTGGTGTGCAAGCGCCAGCAGGCGTACGCGAGTATGAAGTGCTTGATGTTTTATACATCTAAAATAAATAATCGGGGTGCACAGAAAATGCACCCCAGTCAAGTATGCATTAGACCGACTAGGAATTTCCTAAAGCAGACTTTTTTGCACTGCTCTGACGTGGTTTTGCTCGCTTGATATTGCCACCTTGAGTGACACGTTCATTGCCTTTTACCATTACTTTTGATACTGAAGGTTTTTTGGTCCCACTTGCACTTGGTTTGACAATAGTCACTTCGCGTAAACCTTTGCCTCTTTTTACTAATTTGATTTCTTTGGTTCCATCCAGTTTTGGACGGTAGATGACAAATAATTTGCCGATGTGCTGAACAGGAGCCGCTTCTAATGAGCTACAAATGGTATCGTACATGGCGACGCGCGCTTCACGATCATCACCAAAGACGCGTACTTTGATTAAGCCATGCGAATTGAGTCCAGCATCAATTTCTTTTAGAACTGCTGGAGATAGACCAGCTTCACCAATAAGTACGATGGGTTTGAGCGCATGCGCTTCGGCGCGTAATTCGCTTCTTTCGGCGGGCGTAAGTTTTAACATATAAATTCCTTTAAAGGCAGTATTTTACGCTAATGGCAAAGAATAAATTCAATCAAAATTGGGTCCATGATCACATAAATGATCCATATGTGAAATTGGCACAAAAAGAAGGCTATCGTGCCAGAGCTGTTTATAAACTAAAAGAAATAGACGAAACCGAAAAATTGATCAAACCGGGACAAATTATTGTTGATCTTGGTGCAACGCCTGGCAGTTGGTCGCAATATGTAAGAAATAAACTGGCGGGAAAGGATGGTGGCGGCATTCTAGGTGAAATATTCGCATTGGATTTATTGATGATGGAGCCGATAGCAGATGTGCATTTTATTCAAGGAGATTTCCAAGAGGAAGATGTACTTCAGTTGCTGGAGGAGCAGTTGCGTGGGCGGAAGGTAGATCTTGTATTGTCAGACATGGCCCCTAACCTTTCTGGTATTCCGACGGTTGATGCAGCAAGAATTGAATATATCATTGAGTTGGCGGTAGAATTTGCTAAAGCACATCTGAAACCGAATGGCGCATTGTTGGTGAAGTGCTTCCATGGCCCAGCATACAATACTATTGTAGATCTATTTAAAACTGAATTTAAAACAGTGGCAAATAAGAAACCCAAAGCAAGTAAAGATAAATCATCGGAGATTTTTTTGCTTGGAAAAGGCCTGAAAAATTAAAAATATGTTTTTTTGCTCTTGATATTCATCAATGTCGTCAATATATCCTCTCTAGCAAGCTCTATCCAATGCGGGTAGAATAAGTACTTACACATGTAAGGCATTTCGTACGTTTAATGTACGTCCAAGGAGTTCTCGTGAACAATACGTTTTCTAAAGCAGCCATTTGGGTCGTTATTGCCCTGGTGCTCTTTATGGTTTTTAAGCAATTCGATGGCAAAGGGATAGGCTCTGGTGCTACTTCCATGCCTTATTCAGAGTTCTTGGATGAAGTAAGAGCCAAACATATCAAAGATGCGACTATTGATGATGTCAATCGTACAGTCGTTGCGACCACACTTGACGGCAAAAAAATAAAGTCACAATTAACTATATTTGATCGTGGCTTGGTAGGTGACCTAGTCAATAATGGTATTAAATTTGATAATAAACCACCTGAAGAACAATCTTTTCTTTCGCAAGTGTTTATCTCTTGGTTCCCAATGTTATTGTTGATTGGCGTTTGGGTATTTTTCATGCGTCAAATGCAGGGTGGCGGCAAGGGTGGTGCTTTTTCTTTTGGTAAATCAAAAGCGCGCATGCTTGATGATACAAACAATAACGTGACATTTGCTGACGTGGCTGGATGTGATGAAGCCAAAGAGGAAGTAAGTGAAATTGTAGATTTTCTTCGCGATCCAACGAAATTTCAAAAACTTGGTGGCCGTATTCCACGCGGTGTACTAATGGTCGGCCCTCCAGGTACAGGTAAAACTTTATTGGCTCGTGCGATTGCGGGTGAAGCTAAGGTTCCATTTTTTACTATTTCGGGTTCTGATTTCGTTGAAATGTTTGTCGGTGTAGGTGCGTCTCGCGTACGTGATATGTTTGAGAACGCCAAGAAACATTCTCCATGCATTATCTTTATCGATGAAATTGATGCTGTTGGTCGTCATCGTGGTGCAGGAATGGGCGGCGGCAATGATGAGCGTGAACAGACACTCAATCAGATGTTGGTTGAAATGGATGGTTTTGAACCAAACTCTGGCGTGATCGTAGTTGCAGCAACTAACCGTGCCGATGTTCTAGATAAAGCGTTACTGCGTCCAGGTCGCTTTGATCGACAAGTGACGGTGAGTTTGCCAGATATTCGTGGCCGTGAGCAAATTTTGAATGTTCACATGCGTAAGGTACCTATCGCGCCTGATGTACGGGCAGATATTATTGCTCGCGGTACACCGGGCTTCTCTGGCGCTGATTTGGCAAATTTGGTTAATGAATCTGCGCTTTTTGCAGCTCGTCGTAATAAGCGTTTGGTTGAGATGCAAGATTTTGAAGATGCCAAAGATAAGATATACATGGGACCTGAGCGTAAATCGATGGTCATGCGCGAAGACGAACGACGTAATACGGCGTATCACGAATCCGGTCATGCGGTAGTCGCAAAATTATTGCCTAAGGCTGATCCTGTTCACAAAGTGACGATTATGCCGCGTGGTAATGCTTTAGGGTTGACTTGGCAATTGCCTGAGCATGATCAAATCAGCGGTTATAAAGATAAAATGCTGGAAGAGATTGCTATTTTGTTCGGTGGTCGTATTGCAGAAGAGTTGTTTGTTGGACAAATGTCTACTGGTGCTTCGAATGATTTTTCACGTGCGACGAAACTAGCGCGTGCGATGGTGACGCGTTTTGGAATGTCAGATAGTTTAGGCGTGATGGTTTACGAAGATAGTCAGCAAGAGGGGTATTTCGGTGGCTCTTCCAAAACAATATCTGAAGCGACACAACAAAAAGTAGACGCTGAAATTCGTTTTATTTTGGATGCACAATACGCGATTTCACGTCAACTGCTGGAGCAAAACCGCGACAAGGTCGAGGCGATGACTAAAGCTTTGTTAGAATGGGAAACGATCGATGCTGATCAGATTAATGACATCATGAATGGTCTGGAGCCGAACCCACCAAAACAGGGGCATACATCGCGCAAGTCTTCTTCAGATAGCCCACCAGGCGGCGTCTCACCGAATGCAACCGCGCCTGCCTAGATAGTTTGGTTCGTTGATTTTTTTGATCTGTTAAATAGGGTGAGGAGCGATCCTCGCCCTTATTTTTTATTCATGAATAAATATTTTGAATGTGGTCGATATCGCTTTCTATTAAGTGGTGAACAATTTAAACCATTAGTGATGGGAATACTTAACATCACGCCGGATTCATTTTCCGATGGTGGAAAATTTACGTCTCTGGATGGAGCTATTTCCCACGCTGAGCAAATGATCCTTGATGGAGTCGATATCATTGATATCGGTGCAGAATCAAGCCGACCGGGAGCGCAGGCATTGCCGTTGGCTGAAGAGTTGCGGCGTATCATGCCAGTCATTTATGCTTTGCGCGACTGCGGAAAACCCTTGTCAATTGATACGTATAAGCCAGAAGTCATGCGAGAAGCTATTTTGGCCGGCGTTGATATGATTAATGATATTCGAGGATTTGTTTCGCAAGAATCTAAAAATGCAGTTGTGGATGGAAACCTTGGATTATGTGTCATGCATATGCAAAGCTCACCATCCACCATGCAAATGAAACCGCATTATGCAAACGTGAATGCTGAAGTTGTAGATTTTTTGCGTCAACGAATTGCAGAGTTTGAACTTGCGGGAATTCATAGAGATAGAATTTGCATTGACCCCGGTTTTGGATTCGGTAAGACTTTGAAGCACAATATTTCGATGATGCGATATATTCGCGAGTATCAGCTTGAATTTGGTTTGCCATTGTTGACTGGAGTGTCCCGCAAATCCATGATTGGTGAAATAACAGGTAAACCAGTTGAGCAACGCTTGGCGGGTAGTCTGGCTGCAGCTCTTGCTGCGATAGCCCAAGGCGCTAAAATAGTACGCGTTCATGATGTGGCCGAAACCGTTGATGCCATCAAGGTATGGCAAGCGGTATCGAATTAATTGATACAGGAATAATAAATGACAAGAAAATATTTTGGAACAGATGGCATCCGTGGCAAAGTCGGTGTCAGTCCGATCACTCCTGATTTTGTAATGCGTCTGGGTTACGCAGCAGGGAAAGTATTAACGCAAACTGATGTTCTAGGCGGCAGCAAGCCAACGGTATTGATAGGGAAAGACACCCGAGTTTCTGGATATATGCTAGAGGCCTCATTAGAGGCTGGTTTTGCGGCGGCGGGTGTCGATGTCATGCTTTCTGGCCCTATGCCAACCCCCGCTGTTGCTTACCTGACGAGAGCCTTGCGCTTATCCGCAGGCGTCGTTATTTCTGCATCGCATAATCCGTATGAAGACAATGGGATTAAGTTTTTTTCAGCGCAAGGTACCAAGTTGCCCGACGAGGTTGAGTTAGCGATTGAGGCTGAACTGGAACGTGAAATGCAATGTGTCAGTTCAGATCATCTGGGTAAAGCGCATCGCTTGCGTGATGCAAATGGTCGGTATATTGAATTTTGCAAAAGTACTTTTCCGGCTGAATTAGATTTGCGTGGATTGAAAATTGTGGTGGATTGCGCAAATGGTGCAGCTTACGACATTGCCCCGCACGTTTTTCATGAGTTGGGCGCAGAGGTTATTCCGATTGGTAATCATCCAAACGGTTTCAACATCAATGACAAAGTCGGTGCAACCGCTCCTGATGCGCTATCGCTCGCTGTGCGGGCAAATCATGCGGATCTGGGAATTGCATTAGATGGAGATGCCGATCGGCTGATGATGGTCGATAAAAATGGCAAAGTCTATGATGGGGATCAATTACTTTATCTAATGGTGATTGACCGACTTGCCATTGGGACCGTACCAGGCGTAGTCGGGACATTGATGACCAATATGGCGGTGGAATTGGCGCTTAAAGAACTAGACGTAGATTTTGCCAGAGCAAAGGTTGGAGATCGTTATGTACTTGAACAAATGCGTGAAAGAGGTTGGCTGTTAGGCGGGGAGGGTTCAGGTCATTTGTTGTGCCTGGATAAGCACACAACAGGAGACGGCATAGTGTCAGCACTTCAAGTACTATCGGCCTTGCGTCGCAACGGAAAGAGTCTGGATGAGTGTTTTGAGAATTTGGAGTTGTTTCCTCAAGTACTGATCAACGTAAAAGTTTCCCCTGGTTTTGAATGGCAAAATAATGAGATGCTGATGCTGGAAAAAAGTAGAGTTGATGCTGAACTTGGAAATAAAGGTAGAGTGTTGATACGTGCCTCCGGTACTGAGCCGCTCATTCGCGTCATGGTCGAAGCTTTTGATGCAGAAGTAGCAAACACACTTGCACGGCGACTGGCTGATTGTATTACACCTAAATCTGCCTGAATTGACGATCTCGGGCACATTCATTCTTGAATATGCCCGAGATACCATGTACTATTCAGCCTTCTGTTTTTTGTAACAAAAACTCATACATTTGGGTTGAGTAACAATGCCTTGTTGTTGTGCTACGCGACAAGAAAAACATATTTATGCGTCGGTAGCTCAGCTGGATAGAGCAATGCCCTTCTAAGGCATGGGTCGGGGGTTCGAGCCCCTCCCGACGCACCAGATTTAAATTAGAGAGTTGCATGCTTTGGCTTGCAACTCTTTTGTTTTATAGCATCGTAATATTCGTCCTTCGATATCGCAATGTAGATCTATTGGATCAAAGTTTTGCAATAAAGAGCAGTCTTTTCGGCGGCTCTTTTATATTTTAGGCGCGCTTTTTTTTCTGCTTTCGGCGCTGCGTTTGCTATATCCTCTTTTGCCCATTTTTCATTCGTTTTTAGACCTAAGCATTTTTGAGCTGCCTTCTCATTTTTGCTAGCGACCGCTTTCATTTCCTTTTCTTGCTTGGCCTCGTCTTTTTGACGCATACCTTCCAGTTTTTTCAGGGCAAGTGCATCCTTCTTATTTCTTTTTAAGCCTTCTTGGTAATCTGCATTCGGGATACTGCCAGACGGCGTATTTGCTGGAATTGATGCGCCATCAGAGCAGGGTAATTGACTATAAGTTGTTGAGCCATTTTTTGTGCATTTGTAAGTTTGTGCAAATGCGATTGAAATTGGCGCGCAAAAGCTCAAAAAAATAGCGATAGTCAGCGTAAATGAAGATGGAATGAGTGAGATTTTCATATGGATTTTATATAACTTTACCCGGATTCATTAATTGATTTGGATCCAGTGCGTTTTTTATCGAACGCATCAATTGGATTTCAATCGGAGATTTATATCGAAGAATTTCTTCTTTTTTTAGCGCACCCAATCCATGCTCGGCAGAAATTGAACCGTTGAAGTGGTGAACGCTGTCGTGCACAATTGCATTTATTTCCTTCTGGTTTAAAATAAAGTCGGTGTCTTTTATGTTTGCTGGCGGGGAAACGTTGTAGTGCAAATTCCCGTCTCCCAAATGGCCAAATGTGACCATGCGACAGTCTGGGTAGGCTTGTTTTAGCAGCGCATCTGTTTCGGATATGAAAACAGCAATATGTGAAGTGGGGATAGAAATATCGTGTTTGATATTTTTTCCTTCAGCTGCTTGGGCGCTCGAAATATTTTCGCGTAGTTGCCACAATGACTGAGATTGCGCTAACGAATTCGCTACTACCATATCGAGAACGATGTCGCGGTCCATGGCGATTGCAAATAGTTTTTCCATTTGCTCGCTGCCGCGCTCAGCCGTGTCGTGACTGGACAATTCGATTAATACGTATTGCGGATAAGCATTGGAGAAAACCTGTGGCAATTGAGGGAAGTGTTTCCTTACCAGCTGCATGCAAAAGTCGGACATGAGCTCGAATCCGGTCAGCGTCGCACCGCAATATTCCTGCGCCAGAGCGAGTAAACTGATCGCTGCCTCTGGATTGGCAAGTGCGGCAAACGCCGTTAATTGTGATTTTGGTAGTGGGAATAACTTGATAACGGCGGCAGTGATGATGCCGAGCGTTCCTTCCGCGCCAATGAACAGATCACGCAAGTCGTAACCGGTATTGTCTTTCCTGAGTCCGCGTAATCCATCCCAGATGTCACCGCTGGCGGTAACGACTTCTACCCCAAGGCAAAGTTCTCGCGCGTTGCCATAACGCAGCACGGCTGTGCCGCCTGCATTGGTTGAGAGATTGCCTCCGATGGTGCAACTGCCTTCTGATGCCAGTGAAAGAGGGTAAAGCCGCTCCGCATGCTGAGCCTCCTCTTGTACTTGTGCGAGAAGACAACCTGCCTCCACTGTCATCGTATTGTTGGCAATATCAATTTCTCTGATGCGATTTAATCTTCTTAACGAGAGTATGACGGCCTTGCCGCTTTGGTCTGGAATGCTTCCGAGAACCAGTCCGGTATTGCCTCCTTGAGGTACGATGCTAATGGAAAACTGCCCGCATAAATTGACGAGCTCTGCCACCTCGTTTGTCGAGCCGGGTTTTAATACTGCCAATGCTTTGCCCGTGGCGCGTTGACGCCAGTCGGTCACAAATGGCAGCATGTCAAATTCATTTGTGATGACATGTTCTGCACCAATAACTTGCCGACAAAGAATCAGAAATTGTTCCATGTTCCGATTTCTTAAATGGGTTCGCTTGGTAAATTATTTGCAGCTTCTTTCTTCGCTTTTTTTGCTGCCTTCTTGTATGGGCGAAGATATAAGATGGCGCCGAAGAAGAAAGCAACAGATAAGATAATTTCCAGCCCGGCGAGTGCGCGTGATAAAGCAAGGGTGTCGCTGCCAGCTCTGACCACGCCTTCGGTAAAATACAGAAAGATCAGCATGGATGACCATTGCATGGTGTAGTTCTGGCGCTTAAGAATGCCACGCAGAGGATATAACAGCGGGATCACTTTGAGCACCATCCATGAGCCGCCGGGGCGCAAAGGAGCTAACAACATTTCCCACAAAACCAGCAACACAATGAGAGCGATTAGACTGGCGCAGGCAATAAGATGAAAAGGATTTTGTTTGGTGTTGTTCATTATTTTTGTTGAAGTAATTTGGCTGTTTCTGCGAGTCGGCGCCCTAGTGCGATTGCCAGTTTGCGACTATCCTCTGAGATGGGTGTGTTGCCATCTACGCCGGCCCAATGGCTTGCGCCATAAGGTGTGCCACCGCTCGCGGTCGTCATCAACTCTGGGTGGCTATACGGGATGCCGAGCAAAAGCATGCCATGATGTAGTAGTGGCAGCATCATCGAAATCAGGGTCGATTCTTGTCCGCCATGCAAACTTCCGGTCGAGGTGAAAACGCAGGCTGGCTTGCCGGACAAGGTTCCAGATAGCCATTGTGTTGCCGTGCCATCCCAGAAGTATTTCATTGCCGCAGCCATATTGCCGAAGCGGGTAGGCGAACCTAATGCGATGCCGGCGCATTCTTCAAGATCGGAAAGTTCAACATAGGGTGCGCCTTCGGAGGGAATGTCGGATTCAGTCGCGTGCGTGACGCTAGAGACAGCCGGAACTGTACGCAATCTGGCGTTGCATCCGGCAACGCTTTCTATGCCTTGTGCGAGGTATTCTGCCAGGCGACGGGTGCTGCCATGACGGGAATAATATAAGACGAGGAGGGTAGTTGTTTGCTTGTTCATGTGACTATTATAGGGGGCTTTGCCGGGAGACTGGCACACTTGCTGGTCAAAAGTAGAAAAATCAAAACAAGGGCGGCCAGAGCGCAATCCCGGTGCGGCTTGCAGGCCTGATAGGCTGGAAAGGCGCGCCAGTGTTGCGTGCCAGGCCTATCTGTTTTTGAGTTTTTACGATGAAACACGATTGCGGAGATGGCAAACAGATGGCCCTGATAGTCCTGATCCTTGCATTGAACCGAGATTTTCCATTGGGCGCAGCAAAGCTGCTATTTGAGCGCTGACGGCGCATTTTCAGTCATTTTTGACGTTCTTCGTTGCCCATGGCTAGCCATGGGCGCCTCATTCACGCCAAAACTGCCTTGAAAAGTGCATCCGTCATCATCTCAAATCCTAATGGAAATTCTCGGTTGAAATGGGAAATTGAATCAAGGATTCAGTCTATATCTAGGTAAAATACTAAGCTTTTGTAAATAATGCCTTATTCAGGAATTGAGTGAAATTTTTATGCGCGGAATCACCTGGTCAAAACTACGTAATCTATTTAGCTTTGCGAACAAGCGCCTTCAAGAAGTGCGTTTGCCTGAAGTGGCGGGGAGCCTGACGTTTACGACAGTGTTGGCATTGGTTCCCATCTTGACTATCGCTTTTGCGATATTTACTGCTTTTCCGCTGTTTAATAGCTTCAGAACCTCGCTGGAAGCTTACTTCATCCAAAACCTGATGCCGAAAGGAATTTCAAATACGATACTGGGTTACCTGACTCAGTTCGCCACTAAGGCAACGCGCCTTTCTGCTGTGGGTGGTGTGGTGCTGATCGTCACAGCAGTGACGACCATGGCGATGATAGACAAGACTTTCAATCAGATCTGGAATGTTCAGCGAACCCGCCCGGTACTTCAGCGGATCTTGGTGTACTGGGCTATCGTCACTTTAGGTCCGTTGTTAATCGGCGTATCAATCAGTGTGACCTCATATTTGTTTACGGCCACCAATGGAGTTGTCAGCACCATTCCTTTGTTGGGAGTGGTGGTCTACACCTTGGTTTCAGTTGCATTCACCACAGGCGCATTTACTTTGCTGTATCTGACGGTACCAAATTGTTCGGTTGACTGGCGCGATGCTGCATGGGGTGGTTTTTTTGCTGCGATTTCTTTCGAAGTGGCGAAACGTCTTTTTGCCATTTTCATTAAGCAATTCCCCACTTATACGGTGATTTACGGTGCCTTGGCCGCAGTCCCTATCTTCCTGATATGGGTATATTTATCCTGGTTAATTATTCTTTTTGGCGCAGTGATTGCTGCTGCCTTGCCGGTCGTTAAGTTTGAGCGATGGTGGCATGTGCCGTCGCCCGGAAGTGCCTTCGAGGATGCTGTTGCCGTTCTGAAGGTATTGGTGAATGCCAGAGTGGCGAAGGCTGATGCGGCAGTGGATGTTGCCAGTATCCGAATACAGACGCGATTCGGTCTGGATGAAATTGAAGGTTTGCTTGAAAAAATGCTCGAGATTGGTTGGGTAGCGCGTATCGTTCCTGACGAGCTGCAATCATCAAAAAAACAATGGTGGAAGAAGCATGACTCCGGTTCAGAGCGCTGGATTTTGGTAATGAATCCCGCCGCTCTTACCTTATCTGATGTCTATCGGCTATTTGTTTTTGATGCGGTCAAAGAAAGTGGTTTGGCAAATATGGTGAATCGCGTCATCACCGATGGCTTAACCGAAAATTTACATGATTTCTTTTTGCCGAAGTAGTGCCGTCTGTTTTATGCCAGATTATTGTGGCGAAGATAATCAGTCTGTATCGCATTTGATTTGAAAATATATATCGTCTGAAACAAAATTTTCTTTCCATAATTTTTTCATTCGCCAAATTTTATAATGTGGAAATAATTTTTCATAATGTAAAATTATTCCTGACGTTGCACAAATTATTTTTCTCATTTTGAGGTATGTTATTTCATATCGTAATATTTAATATTTAAGTTATTGATTTTAAATAGTAAATTATTTGTTATGTGTCTTATATAAGACATTGCTGCTATGCGGAAAATGTCCTATTATTTCTCTCAACGGAACACAAATTTATTTTTGCCCACAGGAGAGAAGCCATGACATCACGCGAACAGCAAATTGCTGAAATTCAAAAAGACTGGGATACCAACCCACGCTGGATTGGCATCAAGCGCAATTACACCGCAGCCGATGTCGTTAATCTGCGTGGTTCTATCAAGGTTGAGCACACCCTGGCGAAAAACGGCTCCATCAAATTGTGGGATCTGGTTAACAATGAGCCTTTCGTCAATGCACTCGGTGCATTGACTGGCAATCAGGCGATGCAACAGGTTAAAGCCGGCCTCAAAGCTATTTACCTTTCTGGCTGGCAAGTTGCTGGCGATGCTAACGTCGCTGGCGAAATGTACCCGGATCAATCGCTGTATCCAGCTAACTCAGTGCCTTTGGTCGTTAAGCGTATCAATAATTGCTTGACTCGCGCTGACCAGATTCAATGGTCTGAAGGCAAGGGCGATACCGATTTCTTCGCACCTATCGTTGCTGATGCTGAAGCTGGTTTCGGCGGTGTGTTGAATGCATTTGAATTGATGAAAGCCATGATCGAAGCTGGCGCGTCAGGCGTGCACTTTGAAGATCAATTGGCTTCCGTTAAGAAATGCGGTCACATGGGCGGTAAAGTACTGGTTCCTACGCGTGAAGCTGTTGAAAAACTCAATGCCGCCCGCTTGGCCGCTGATGTAATGGGCACGCCAACAGTGCTGCTGGCCCGTACCGATGCAGAAGCCGCTGATCTGATTACGTCTGATGTGGATGATAACGACAAGCCATTCCTTACTGGTGAGCGTACTGTTGAAGGTTTCTACAAAACCAAACCAGGTTTGCAGCAGGCGATTTCCCGTGGTTTGGCTTATGCCCAATACGCCGACATGATCTGGTGTGAAACGGGTAAGCCTGATCTGGAATTCGCCAGAGCATTTGCTGATGCGATTCACGCTAAGTTCCCGGGTAAATTATTGTCTTATAACTGCTCCCCCTCTTTTAACTGGAAGAAAAATCTGGATGATTCCACCATTGCTAAGTTCCAGAAGGAATTGGGTGTGATGGGTTATAAATTTCAATTCATTACATTGGCTGGTTTTCATGCATTGAACTACGGCATGTTCAACCTGGCACATGGCTATGCACGTCGTCAGATGTCTGCTTTCGTTGAATTGCAGGAAGCTGAATTCGCAGCGGCTGAAAAAGGCTTTACAGCAGTGAAGCATCAACGTGAAGTCGGTACAGGCTACTTCGATGCGGTTACTCAAGTCATCCAGCAAGGTCAGTCTTCAACGACAGCTTTACATGGTTCTACAGAGGACGAACAGTTCTTTGAAGCCAGGAAAGTTGCTTAATGAGTATTTCGTAAGGCGGAAGGCCTCCTGTCTTGCGAATGAAAGGGAAAGCCGCGCGGTATGTATCGCGCGGCTTTTTTTTGTCTATTCCGTTATTAAACAAAGAAATTTGTCTTAGGTGAATGGGATGACGAAGTTGAATATTTATTGATGGGTTAATATCCTAGCCTGTTGTCCAGGCTTGAGAATAAGCTCCTTCGATGTAAAAACTGAAAATTTCAGTTTTCAAAAAATATGAATATGAATAGAAGAACACGAATAAAAATTTGTGGTTTGACAAGCGCCGAAGATGTCAGGGTCGTGGCTGGCGCTGGCGCAGATGCGGTAGGTTTTGTGTTTTATCCGCCAAGTCCACGCTTTGTCACGCCGGAAGCGGCTGCCTTGTTGCTGCAAGAGTTGCCGCCGTTTGTCATGTCGGTGGGCTTGTTCGTCAATGCAAGCGAAGAGGAGTTGCGTGCGACCGTCGCAAAAGCACCGATACAGTTATTGCAATTTCACGGTGATGAAACTGCCGGTCAATGTCATCAGCTTGCCAGTTCGGTGAATCGGCCGTTTATCCGTGCTTTTAGGGTAAAGCCGGGCACTTCAGCCGTAGATTTGTTAGAATGCGAAAACGAGTATCGAGCAGCCAGTCCTTTGTTTGCCGGATTGCTGCTTGATACCTTTGTAGATAGTTTCGGTGGTAGTGGAAAGGTTTTTGATTGGTCTCTAATCCCAAAAGAACTCGCGCCTCTGGTCGTTTTAAGTGGTGGCTTGAACGTACAAAACGCGACTGACGCGGTCAGGCGTGTGCGGCCTTTTGCTGTCGATATCAGTAGTGGTGTCGAACTGACAAAAGGCATTAAGGATATTGTCAAAGTGCGTGCTTTTATTGACGCCGTGCGCTTGGCAGATTATCAAGACTGAACGAAATTTGATCGCGACAATAGCGCATCAAAATTGTCATACCACGAGGAACATCATGAAAGAATTGAATCCACTCGACGCGCAGTTTGAGCGTCAATCCATCGCTCCACAGGCGATTTATCATTCCGCGACATACAATTTCCCAGATTCCAAAGGCCATTTCGGCGCTTATGGCGGCACCTTCGTTTCGGAAACGCTGACGCATGCGCTGACGGAGCTAAAGGAGGCTTATGCCAAATACCAAAATGATCCTGATTTCCTGGCGGAATTTCGCAGCGAGTTAAAGCACTTTGTGGGTCGTCCATCGCCTGTATATCACGCCAAACGCTGGTCGGAGATCATGGGCGGCGCACAAATTTACTTCAAGCGCGAAGATTTGAATCACACCGGTGCGCACAAGATCAATAACGTGATTGGTCAGGCGTTGTTGGCAAAGCGCATGGGTAAGCCCCGCGTGATTGCCGAGACGGGTGCCGGTCAGCATGGCGTGGCGACAGCCACTATCTGCGCGCGATTTGGGTTGGAATGCGTTGTGTACATGGGCTCGGAAGACGTCAAGCGTCAGGCGCAAAACGTGTATCGCATGAAGCTTTTGGGCGCGACCGTCGTGCCGGTAGAATCCGGTTCCAAAACCCTGAAAGACGCGTTGAATGAGGCGATGCGCGATTGGGTGGCGAATGTCGATAATACTTTTTACATCATCGGTACCGTTGCCGGACCACACCCTTATCCGATGATGGTGCGCGATTTTCAGTCCGTGATCGGCGAGGAATGTCTGTGGCAGATGCCGGAAATGACAGGACGCCAACCGGATGCAGTGATTGCCTGTGTCGGTGGCGGCTCGAACGCGATGGGGATTTTTTATCCTTACATCGACGAGAAAAATGTACAACTGATCGGCGTCGAGGCTGCCGGCGAAGGCATGGAATCCGGTAAACATTCTGCATCATTAACGGCAGGTTCGCCGGGCGTCTTGCATGGCAACCGCACGTATCTGTTGCAGGATGAAAACGGCCAGGTCATCGAAACCCATTCCGTCTCGGCCGGCCTGGATTATCCCGGCGTCGGTCCTGAACATGCATGGCTGAAGGATTCCGGGCGTGCCCAGTACGTTACCATTACCGATGAAGAGGCACTCAAGGCGTTCCATGATTGCTGCCGTATCGAGGGCATCATTCCGGCGCTGGAATCGAGCCATGCCTTGGCGTATGCGGCCAAACTAGCGGCTACATGGCCAAAAGACAAAATCATTCTGGCCAATCTGTCTGGCCGTGGTGATAAGGATATGCATACCGTCGCCGAACGTGCCGGTTTGAAGTTCTATTAACGGTCATCGCATTAGCTGAATTTATTCACTAATGAGATGTTGTTGAATATACTCCCCTGAAAATAGTAAAAAAATCGTCATTTGCGCACGTCTTTATTGCGTCATTGAAAAATACTAAAGGGGAGTATTTATTTGTATGATCCCTGTGCCCAATGTAAATTGGGCCCGCATTAGGTTAAAACACTATGTCAAGAATACAAGCATGTCTGGCCGCTCTTGCAGCCAACAATAAAAAAGGTCTGATTCCATTCATTACCGCAGGTGACCCTGCACCTGAATTAACGGTGCCCCTGATGCATGCAATGGTGGACGGCGGCGCGGATATCATCGAATTGGGTGTGCCATTTTCTGATCCCATGGCCGATGGCCCTGTGATACAACGCGCTTCTGAACGCGCCTTGTTAAAAGGCGTGAGTTTGCGCGATGTGCTGCAATTTGTGCGTGAATTTCGTACAGGCAACCAGGTAACGCCCGTCGTCTTGATGGGATATGCCAATCCGATTGAGCGCATGGGCCAAGAGACATTTATCGACCAAGCGGCAGAGGCGGGAGTCGATGGCGTGCTGGTGGTGGATTATCCGCCCGAAGAGTGTGAGGAGTTCGTCAGCAAGATGCAGCTGCGCGGCATGGATACTATTTTCCTGTTGGCGCCAACGTCGACCGACGAGCGCATCGCTCAGGTAGGTAAAATTGCCAGTGGTTATGTGTATTACGTCTCGCTCAAAGGCGTCACCGGATCTGGCAGTCTGGATTTGGGGGCTGTCGCCGAGATGATGCCTAGGATCAAAAAACATGTCAAAGTGCCAGTGGGCGTGGGATTCGGCATTCGCGACGGCGCTACCGCAAAAGCCATTTCTACCGTCTCTGATGCGGTTGTCATTGGCTCAAGGATCATTCAAGAGTTGGAAAATACACCACAAGAAAACGCAGTTTCGGCAGTGAAACTGTTTATTTCTGGTGTCAGACAGGCTTTGGACGAGTAAAATACGCACCGAAACCGCGTGTTCATCAAAAATGAACAAGATGCTTGCAAGCCAAATGCGCGCGCAAGTCGACATCAGGAGAAATAAATGAGTTGGTTAGAAAAATTGCTTCCCCCGCGCATACAGCGCTCAGAATCCGCAAATCGTAAATCCATGCCGGAAGGTCTGTGGGTGAAATGCCCTTCCTGCGAAGCGGTGCTCTACCGTTCAGATCTCGAAGCCAATATTCATGTTTGTCCCAAATGTAGTCATCACTTGCGTATCGGCGCGCGCGAGCGCCTGGATGCCTTGCTTGATACAGGTGGACGCTACGAAATCGGTCAGGAAGTGTTGCCTGTCGACACCTTGAAGTTTAAAGATAGTAAAAAATACACTGAGCGCCTCAAAGATGCGCTGGAAAATACCCGCGAAACCGATGCAATGGTTGTCATGGGCGGCTCAATCATGGCTGTGCCTGTCGTGGTTGCCTGCTTTGAATTTGAATTCATGGGCGGCTCGATGGGCTCAGTCGTCGGTGAACGTTTTGTTCGTGGCGTGCAGGCAGCGCTGGAGCAAAAAGTACCGTTTATCTGCTTCACCGCGACTGGTGGTGCACGTATGCAAGAAGGTTTGTTGTCGCTGATGCAGATGGCAAAGACTACTGCCATGCTGACCAAATTGACGGAGAAAAAACTTCCTTTTATTTCTGTTCTTACCGATCCTACGATGGGTGGTGTTTCTGCTTCTTTCGCCTTTCTGGGTGACATCGTCATTGCAGAACCGAAAGCCCTGATTGGTTTTGCCGGTCCGCGAGTGATCGAAAATACTGTGCGTGAAAAACTGCCTGAAGGATTTCAGCGGGCTGAATTTTTAGTACAAAAAGGGGCCGTAGACATGATCGTTGATCGACGTAAAATGCGTGAAGAGATTGCCCGTCTGATGGCACTTTTGCAAAAGCAGCCTGCCGAAGCAGTTTCCTGATTATTTTTAGTTTCTTAAATTAGCCCGAATGCGTCTGTTTGTTAAGTCTAAGTTTGTCTAAATTAGTCTTAACGATACGATGATCGGGCTTTTTCAATTTATGCACAACTCTCCAACTACTCTGCAAGACTGGCTATCGCTGCTTGAAACACGTCATTCCAAAGAAATTGACATGGGTCTGGAGCGTGTTGCTGCGGTCAAAAATCGCTTAAATATTCAATATGAATGCCCACTGATTGTGGTTGGCGGTACCAATGGCAAAGGATCTACTTGCGCCATGCTGGAGTCGATATTGCTGCAAGCCGGATATAAAGTCGGCTTATACAGCAAGCCACACTTTTTGGATTTCAATGAGCGCGCCCGCATCAATGGCGAGTCTGTTGCTGATGATGTGTTCATCAAGGCTTTTGCTGAAGTCGAGCAGCAGCGCGCCGATGTATCGCTAACGTATTTTGAGTTCACGACATTGGCTATTTGTAAGTTGCTGGCAGAGGCCAAGCTTGATGTCGTCATTCTGGAAGTTGGCCTTGGCGGGCGTCTTGATGCGGTCAACGTCTTTGATGGTGATGTCGCCATCGTCACCAGCGTCGATATCGATCATGTTGATTATCTGGGGGATACGCGCGAGAAAATTGGTTTTGAAAAAGCCGGTATTTTTCGTGCTGGTAAAGCAGCCATTTGCAGTGACCCGATACCGCCACAATCGCTGATCGCGCATGCTGAACATATCGGTGCCGACCTTCGCCTGTTTGGCCGTGATTTTAACTATAACGGCGACAAGCAGCAATGGAACTTCGCAGGTCGCGCCCAGCGTCGCAATTCGCTGGGCTACCCAAGCTTGCGCGGAGCGAATCAGTTATTGAATGCCTCCGCCGTGCTGGCGGCGCTGGAAGTATTAAAGCAAGAATTACCTGTTGGCGCTCAAGAAATACGCAATGGCTTAGCCATGGTCGATTTGCCAGGCCGTTTCCAGGTCATGCCGGGCCGTCCTGCTGTGGTTTTAGACGTTGCGCATAATCCCCATGCTGCTGCAACGCTGTCGCAAAATCTTGATAACATGGGTTTTCATGCCTACACTTACGCCGTATTCGGTTCAATGCTGGATAAGGATATCGATGGCGTCATTACCCAAATCAAGGGAAAAATTGATCATTGGTGCCTGGCTGATCTACCTCTGCCGCGTGCCGCTACTGCCGCACAGATTCACGATAAATTATTAGCCGCTGGCGTTATGCAAGATGCCGAACACAGTATACAAAATTTCGACTCTCCTGAAGCTGCTTACGCCTATGCGCTTAAAAGAGCGGGCGAAAATGATAGAATAGCGGTCTTTGGTTCTTTCCTCACGGTTGCGGGGGCGATGAAGGCAAGAAAAGCCATCGCCGCAGAACTCCGACACCACTGAGAAAAAGGCGCTTTCAATAGTGCTGACAGCTCGATAACGAATCAGACATTTGCACATGGGCCTACTCTCGTTGTTTAAGAATGATATGCAAAAGCAAGAAATACCTGAGAATGCGGATAGTGGCGAATTTCGCTCTAGCGCAGAGTCGGAAAGTAAAACATCCCGCAGCAATGGAAAACGATCCACGCCAAATCGCAAGGCTAAAGTCGTCGATCCAGTCTTGCCCGAAAAAAAACGCGCCAGACGGCGCTTGATTGGTGCCGTAGCCTTGGTGCTGGCGGCGGTAATCGGTTTGCCAATGTTGCTTGATTCGGAGCCTAAGCCTATTGCAGACGATATCAGCATACAAATACCATCAAAAGAAAAGTCATTGGCCTTGCCCCCTGATGGTAATCCAATGGCGATAACTTCTGGCGTGGCAGGTAAAAACAAGCCCGTTGTTCCAGATCCTTTGGAAGAAATCATTAGTCCTGTCATCAAAGCGTTGCCTGTCGTGCCTGAAAAGCAGGTTCAGTCCGGTATTAAGTCAGAGCCTAAGTCCGAAGCTAAAACAGAATCAAAAGTCGAGGCTAAAGCGGAAACTAAACCCGAGCAAAAAATGCTTGTGACCCGGATCGAGCCAGTACCAAAAATGCAAAGCAAAATTGAGACCGTAGATGAAGCCTCCAGGGCCTTGGCGATTCTGGAGGGAAAATCTTCCTCAAAGACGCCATCTGCTAAAGCTGATAAAACCGATAAAAATGACAAAGTCGCTTCCGGTTTTGTGGTGCAAGTGGCGGCATTGGCAAGTCAGGAAAAAGTCAACGAGTTGCAAAAGACGTTAAAGGCCGCAAATATCAAATCGTATACGCAGAAAGTGGCGACCACCTCCGGCGAAAAAATTCGCATTCGTGTAGGTCCGTTTGAGTCAAAAGACGAAGCGGATAAAATGCGCGCAAAATTGCTCAAGATGGGCTTGAGCGGGACATTGGTTCCTAATTAAGCGGATATTGCAGTGACCTTATTTGATTACCTGATTTTATTTGTGCTGGCCTGCTCCATTATCATCAGTACCATGCGCGGGCTGGTTAAAGAAGTGTTGTCATTGGTGAGCTGGGTGGTTTCTTTTGTTGTCGCGAATGCGTATGGCGCAGTTGTGGCAGGCTGGTTGCCGGACTTGGTGCCAGGGCAATTGTTGCGGTTGATCGTTGCTTTTCTAGTCTTGTTTATTGGCGTGCGCTTGTTGATGGCATTGTTGATGCGAGCCGTGGACGCGCTGATCAAGGCCAGCGGACTCAGCCTGGCAGATCGTGGTCTGGGTGGTTTATTTGGCTTGGCGCGCGGCGGTGTGATTGTGATGGCAGCAGTGCTGCTCTGTGGAATGACTTCGATTCCGCAGCAGGCCTTCTGGAAGGATGCCCTGTTTAGCCCTTTGGCCGAGACTGCCGCCCACACTATCATGCCGTTCCTGCCTGGTTCGGTGACGCAGCATGTCAGATTTTGATTCGATTTTGATTTTGTTTTAGAGGAGTCCACCATGTGTGGCATCGTTGGCGTAGTTTCAAATAGTCCCGTAAACCAGTTGCTCTATGATGCTTTGCTGCTGTTGCAGCATCGTGGTCAGGATGCTGCCGGTATCGCAACCAGTCACGGCAATAAATTTGCCATGCACAAGGCAAATGGTCTGGTGCGCGACGTGTTCCGCACCCGTAATATGCGTTCTTTGCCAGGCAATATCGGTATCGGTCAGGTCCGTTATCCCACCGCAGGCTCTACCAGTGAAGAAGAGGCGCAGCCGTTTTATGTCAATGCACCTTTCGGTATCACCTTGGCGCATAACGGCAATCTGACCAATGCCGCCGAATTGAAAGTGGAATTGTTTAAAAACGATTTCCGCCATCTCAATACCGATTCAGATTCCGAAGTCCTGCTCAATATTCTGGCGCATCAGATTCAGGAAGTGATCAGCGGTTACTCGCTTGATCCAGCAGCGATGTTCCGCGCGGTAGCGATGCTACATCGGCGTGTACGCGGCTCCTACGCCGTTGTGGCGCAGATCGCCGGTTACGGCTTGCTTGCTTTTCGCGATCCTTACGGTATTCGTCCCTTGTGCCTTGGTATTTCGCATACCGACAAGGGCGTGGAATACATGATCGCCAGCGAGTCCGTTGCGCTCGAAGGTTTAGGATTTAAATTTGAACGCGATGTGGCGCCAGGTGAAGCCATCTTCATTGATCTTGACGGCAAAATGTACAACGAGCAGTGCGCCGAAAACCCGACGTTAAATCCATGCGCGTTTGAGTACGTGTATCTGGCACGTCCTGATTCCATTATCGATGGCGCCTCGGTGTATCTGACGCGCCTCAAGATGGGGCAATATCTGGCAGAAAAAGTACGCAATCAATTCCGTGATGGTGAGATTGATGTCGTCATGCCTATTCCTGATTCATCCCGGCCATCGGCGATGGAATTGGCGTCCATGCTGAACCTCGATTACCGTGAAGGTTTTATCAAAAACCGTTACATAGGTCGTACCTTCATGATGCCAGGTCAAGCGATTCGCCGTAAGTCGGTACGCCAGAAACTCAATGCGATAGGTTCTGAATTTAAGGGCAAGAGTGTATTGCTGGTCGATGATTCTATCGTGCGTGGCACCACTAGCCGTGAGATCGTTCAGATGGCGCGCGAATCCGGCGCCCGCCGCGTGATTTTCGCGTCCGCCGCACCACCGGTGCAATTTCCTAACGTGTACGGCATCGACATGCCAACCCGCAGCGAATTGATCGCCTACGGTCGCAGTGAAGAAGAAGTCTGTCGCGAGATTACCGCCGATGCCTTGGTGTACCAAGATGTCGCCGCGATGAAGCGCTCCATCTCGGATGTGAATCCGCTTCTGCAGAGCATAGAAGCGTCGTGCTTCGATGGCTATTACATCACCGGCGATGTGAGCTCCGGTTATCTGGATAAACTTGAAGCGGCAAGAAATAATCCACGCGCAGATTCTGAAGATTTGATGCGTTCGCAACTTAATCTGAATTTGGCTGACAGCGCTTACTAAATTTCAAATTAAAAATAAAGGCCTGCTGCGTTGAGTCGCATCAGGTCTTTTTATTTGCGCGCTGCAAATGCATCGTACAAGAGCCGTTCAAGGGAATCTTGGGAAATTAAAAACAGGCAGGCCTACCACGCATTATCCATGCGCCTTGCAGGCCGAACAGGCTGAAGAAGCGCATGGATAGTGCGTGGTAGGCATGGGCATTATCGCGGTTATGAGAGTGGCGTATCGCTAAGTAACACCGCGCAGGTGTTTGTTTCATTTCAATACAAATCTATGGGCCGATTCGCTAGATTAATAATGGGCTTTGAAAATACAATGTGTTCACTGATTTGTACTGCTTTGCACCAGCGCATGCCAATCCAATAATTTCACCTGCCATCCTAGCCATGCCTAATCATCTTCGATACAAAACTATTTTTCTCATCCCTCTCATTTTTGCAGGCGCGTTTTTTAGGTGTTCCAGCGCTTTCGCCCAGATTGAACCAGCGACAAAAAATTCGACAGATGAGACTAGGAATAACGAAGAATTAAACAAGGTAAATCCCAAAAAAATAGCAACTCCTTTAGCAACTAAAGCGAGTGACGCGCCTGCTAAAAGTGAAGAGCAAAAAGTGACGATTAAAGGCGGTCGCCAAAATGACCTCGATGAGCGTCGCCTGTCCACCGCTTCAAGAATGATCTTTGGTCGGGAGGAGCTCGATAGAAATGGCGACTCCAATATCGGCGATGTTCTCAAACGTTTGCCAGGTGTCACTATAGGCGGGCGACCTGGCCGCGGTGGCGATATCCGCATGCGCGGCATGGGCAGTGGCTATACACAAATCTTGATCAATGGCGAGCGTGCACCACGCGGTTTTTCCATGGATTCTTTGTCGCCGGATCAGGTCGAGCGCATTGAAGTCATGCGCGGGCCAGTTGCTGAATACAGTACCCAGGCGATTGCAGGAACGATCAATATTGTCTTGCGTGAAGATTATAAGCAAAAAGATGTTGAATTGAAGTTGTCCGAGAGCTTTGAGCAGGGCCGAAGTGCGCCAACTATTTCTTTGACTTATCCGGGGCAGTTCGGTTCGCTTTCTTACGCCTTGAGCGGATCAATTTTTCGCAACCGTCAGCATGATCAAAGTGCCGCGCACATTGAAGATGGAGACGGCCAAGGGCAGCTTAATTTCGTGCAGGATCTGCACGATGAAACCAATCGCCAAACCAGTGGCATTCATTTCACGCCGCGTTTTAATTTCCGTTTTGAGAACGGCGACACCTTGATGCTGCAACCCTTCATCATGAATTCACGCAGCGATTCACTCACAAATAGTTCGCTGGTACAAACACCTGGTGCAACGGCGCGCTATGCGAGCGCCAATTCAACGGGTAATTCAGAGAGCAATTTTGCCCGCGGCTTCGGTAACTGGCAAAGCAAATTTTCAAATAATGCAAAATTGAATATCAAGTTTGGCGGCGGTCTTGGGCGCATGGATAGTTCGTCATTGCGCACTCAATTTGATGCTGGCGGTAATCTTAAGGATACTATTTCTGACGTCAATAATACGCGTGACAGCAGCGTCAATGTCGGAAGTAAATATACCGTTCCCTTGGGGGAAATGCATACCTTGGCGGCAGGCCTGGATATTGAAAAGGGATCTCGTAGCCAGACCCGCATTTCTCTTGATAATGGCGTGCCGCAATTTTCTGATTCTGGCGATAATCTCAACGCCAGCACACGTCGCATGGCTGTTTTTGTGCAAGACGAGTTTGATATTAATCCGCAATGGTCTGCCTATGCCGGCTTGCGCTGGGAAGGTATTCGCACTGACAGCACGACGTCAGACAGCGCTGTCGATAATTCAAGTGCGGTCTGGAGCCCTATCTTGCATGCAGTATGGCGCTTGCCAGACGGGAGCAAAGATCAGGTGAGAATGGGGTTGACCAGCAGCTATCGCGCTCCAGCGCTGAACGATTTGAT
This sequence comes from Undibacterium sp., assembly GCA_030645915.1. Lineage (GTDB taxonomy): Bacteria > Pseudomonadota > Gammaproteobacteria > Burkholderiales > Burkholderiaceae_D > Undibacterium. The sequence goes on along the minus strand of JAUSNO010000005.1, from coordinate 22,082 downwards.
CGCCTTGCCATCGATCTCACAACTGAACGGCCCAACAAGGCCAGATCGTAGCGGTAACCCCTTTTTAAAACCAGAAAGGGCGAAAGGGATCGATCTCGCTTTCGAGCATTATCTGACCCGCGCCGGGATCATGAGTGTCAATGTATTTGTCCGTAGTATTGACGATTTGATCCGCCGGCGTACCGAGCAAGTGATAACTTCTACCGGCCTGCGGTGGGTGTCATCGCCGATCAATATTGGCCATGCGATGACGCGCGGCATTGAGTTGGAAGCGAAATTTCAGCTTCAAGAGTTTTTTACAGATGCAGCGGCTATCGATTTTCGTAGTAATTACAGTCATTTCTGGTCGCGTGTGAATGATATTGCAGGGCCAAATAACCGTTTGGATCAACAGCCAGACCAGACTGCCAATATCGGGCTGGATTATCGTCCAAAGACACTGCCTTTGACCTTGGGCGGGAGTGTGAATTGGACTCCCGCCTACGTGACGCAAGCAAGTGATACTCAGATCAATTTTGCCGGGATAAAACGCCAGATTGATCTCTACGGTTTATGGAAATTTAACCCCGCTTTGCAACTGCGTTTGTCTGCCAATAATTTACAGGCAGATGATGCACGGAGTGCCAGCACGGTTACCACAGGAGGCATCAATAATGCGCAAACTAACATTGCCAAAACCTACACGACCTGGTCGCTTAAGCTGGAAATGAAGCTGTAATTGTGCAATGTGTATTTGTTGGGATTCATTACAATACGCTGAGCATTCTTAGTGCGGTGCAGCACAGGCGTCTGCCGGGGAGTACAATGGTAAATCCGTATTTTTGTTTGCTAAATCATGTTATCCCCAGAGTTAAATGTTGATCTTCATTGTCATTCCACTATTTCGGATGGCGTGCTCGCGCCCGCTGATGTTGCTGCCAGAGCCAAGGCAAACGGCGTCGATGCCTGGGCATTAACCGATCACGACGAGGTGAGAGGTATTCCTCAGGCACGCGCTGCGGCTTTAGATCTCGGCATGCGCTTTGTTACCGGGCTTGAAATCTCTGTGACTTGGGCCGGGCGGACGATTCATATTGTCGGTTTGAATATTGATGAAACCAATGAAGAATTGCTCAATGGTTTAGCGATGACGCGCTCAGGTCGTCAGCTTCGCGCAGAAGATATGGCGGCGGATCTGGCCAAGGCCGGTATTCCTAATGTGTATAAGGGCGCACTGAAATATGTGGGTAATCCTGATTTGATTTCACGTTCGCATTTTGCCCGTTATTTGGTTGAAATCGGCGTATGCGAGGATGTGCATAGCGTTTTCAAACATTACCTGACCGAAGGTAAGCCCGGATTTGTGCCGCATCGCTGGGCGACTCTTGCTGAAGCCGTCGGATGGATACGGCGTTCGGGTGGCGTTGCTGTTGTGGCGCATCCCGGCCGTTATGATCTTAGTCCGGTGGCTTTTGATGCGTTTTTTCGCGAATTTAAAGCCTATGGTGGTACTGCGATTGAAGTCGTCACTGGCAGTCACACACATGACCAGTTTTATGAATATACTAAGATAGCGAACCGCTATGGATTTGCGGGCTCGCGTGGCTCCGATTTTCATTCGCCAGATGATAAATCTGTCGATCTTGGTCGTTTGCCGCCACTGGCTAAAAGCCTTACGCCAGTCTGGGCTGATTGGTTTTAATTTCAATCAATTTGGCTTGAATTTTTTATTTTTAGCAGCATCTATCTATCGCATTTAACTTTATAGGACTATGCGCATGAAACGTATTTTTTTATTTCTGGCAACTAATCTGGCTGTGATGCTGGTGATGTCGGTTGTGCTGTCCATGCTGGGGGTAAATCGTTACCTGACCGCGAACGGTTTGAATTTAAGCATGCTGATGGTTTTCTCTTTGGTTGTGGGTTTCACTGGTGCTTTTTTCTCCTTGCTGATCAGTAAGCCTATGGCGAAATGGTCTACCGGTGCCCGTGTGATCGACGCACCTTCATCTTCAACAGAATTGTGGTTGATTAGCACGGTTAAAGCCTTATCCGAGCGTGCAGGTATCGCGATGCCGGAAGTGGCGGTTTATGAAGGCGAGGCAAATGCTTTTGCCACCGGCGCTTTTAAAAATTCTGCCTTGGTAGCCGTGTCGACTGGTTTGCTGGAAAGCATGACCAAGGAAGAAGTTGAAGCCGTATTGGGACACGAAATTGCTCACGTTGCCAATGGCGATATGGTTACTATGACTTTGATTCAGGGTGTTGTGAATACCTTCGTCGTGTTTTTGGCACGTGTAGTGGGTTACGCCATTGATAAAGCCGTGTTTCGTAATAATGACGATGACCGCCCTGGTATTGGTTACATGGTCACGGTATTTGTTTGCGAAATGTTATTCGGCATTGCTGCATCGATGATTGTCGCCTGGTTCTCGCGTCAACGTGAGTTTCGTGCCGACGCTGGTTCGGCAAAGTTATTGGGTAATCGGCAACCGATGATTCATGCACTGGCGCGATTGGGTGGCTTGGCGCCGGGTGAATTGCCAAAATCTATGGCGGCAGCGGGTATTAGTGATAAACCTGGTTGGGGCGCATTGTTTTCGACGCATCCACCAATGGAGCAACGAATTGCCGCTTTGCAAAATTTGAAATAACTATCATCTACAATTTAATTCATTCTGGCGGTAGCAATAGCTACCGCTTTCTTCTTTTTATATGAGCCAATTTTTTCAAATTCATCCAGATAATCCTCAATTACGTTTGATCAAGCAAGCGGTGCAGATTATCGACCAAGGCGGCATCGTTGCGGTGCCTACAGATTCTTGTTATGCCCTGGTATGTCATCTGGACGATAAAGACGCTGTTACTCGTCTGCGGCGAATTCGTGGTGTCGATGATAAACATCATTTGACCTTGCTATGTCGGGATTTGTCGGAAATTGCAGTGTATGCAAAGATCGACAACCGACAGTTTCGCCTGCTCAAGGCGGCAACGCCCGGTCCTTACACGATGATACTGGAGGCAACCAAGGAAGTGCCACGTCGACTGAGCCATCCTTCGCGCAAAACCATCGGCTTGCGGGTACCAGAAAATCGTATTACGCATGCTTTGTTAGACGAGTTGGGCCAGCCAATGCTGGGAACTACGCTCATTCTTCCAAATGAAGACGAGCCCTTGACGGACCCGGAGATCATTCGTGATCGGCTGGAAAAACTAATCGATTTGGTGATCGACGGGGGGGCGTGCAGTCTGGTTCCTACCACGGTCATTGATATGACCAGTGAAGTGCCAGAATTAATTCGTCAGGGGAGGGGAGATGCTACGCTGTTTGGTCTTTAAATTTCGCTCTTTTCAATTCGTAAAACCCACTCTGTCAAAGCCCCAGTCATGAATGAAATAATACAAACGATCGCGGTTTATGCCTTGCCTTTAATCTTCGCGATTACCTTACATGAGGCCGCACATGGTTATGTCGCCAAGTATTTTGGTGATATGACTGCGTATAGCCAGGGACGCGTCAGCCTCAATCCTATAGTGCATATTGATCCCTTGGGTACGATAGTCATACCTGCAGTGCTGTACATGATAGGAAGTCCATTTCTATTTGGCTATGCCAAGCCAGTGCCAGTAAATTTTGGAAATTTACGAAAACCCAAGAAACAAATGGCATGGGTGGCGCTGGCCGGACCAGCCGCCAATTTGGTCATGGCACTTTTATGGATGATATTTGTCGTTATTTTGCATGCCTTGAGGATTGATGCCGAATTTTTCCTGAAGATGGCACAAGCGGGTGTTTCCGTTAATTTAATGTTATTTGCATTTAATTTATTTCCGATCCCACCGCTTGACGGAGGGCGGATAGTCCTTAGTTTGTTGCCAAATAAGTTGGCTTATAAATTTGCTCAGATAGAGCCCTATGGTTTTTTTATCGTCATGGGATTAGCTTACCTTCAAGCTCTGCATTTCTGGATGGCACCAATGATGATTATTGCAAATGCTTTCTTAGGCTTATTGATTTTACCGTTCACTTTTTTGTTGGGTTAAAGTCAATGTATCCTGATCGCGTAGTCTTTGGCATGCACTTACCGCGCACTACGAAGATCCTTCGATGATCGAAAGCCGTACCTGGGATATGCCGACATGATTGCTTCGCCTTGGGTGTGTCGCTTCCTTCCCCTTATACCAAAAAATCAAGGTCCAGTACTTGATCTTGCCTGCGGAAGCGGGCGACATTCCCGTTTGTTGCTAGACGCTGGGTATGATGTTTGGGCGCTTGATAAGGATGCGTCTTTGTTAGCGCCACTTGCGTTGCTTGGCGCACGCTGTTTTCCGTTTGATCTTGAAGCGCAGGATTCTGACAGTGGTAATGCAGGTAAAGTAAATTGGCCATTTGATCCTGATATGTTTTCTGCCATTATCGTTACCAATTATCTTTATCGACCATTACTTTCAATGTTAACTTTTTCATTGAAAGAACAAGGAATCCTTATTTACGAAACCTTTGCTGCCGGTAATGAAGTCTTTGGACGTCCTAGGAGTCGAGATTTTTTGTTGCAACCGGGGGAACTTATCGATTGTTTTTTGTCTGAACCAGTGTCCACTCGAAAAAATCAATGCATCGCTTACGAACATGGGCAAATAAATAACCCTAAACCCGCAATCGTCCAGCGTATTTGTCTGCGCTCCATTTCAGTCACTTCAACAATTGACGCTTCGAGAGATCATCTGGATGGTATTTGATTCATTTTCAAACGATTCTCGCCCACACAAGTGGGTGATCCGATACAATCAGGGTTTTACTTTTTTCCTGCACTGACATGACTATGATACAAGGAAGTCTGGTTGCTATTGTGACCCCCATGCATGCTGACGGTAGCCTCGATTTGCCTTGTTTGCGCAAGCTGATTGATTGGCATATTGCTGAAGGTACCGACGGTATTGTGATTGTTGGTACTACTGGTGAGTCGCCAACGGTTACTGTTGAAGAACATTGTGAATTGATTCGCGTTACTGTCGAGCATGCCAATAAACGCATTCCTATCATCGCTGGTTCTGGTGGTAATTCGACTGCAGAAGCAATCGCCCTCACTACCTTTGCAAAAAATATCGGAGCGGACGCTTCCCTGCAGGTGGTGCCTTATTATAATCGGCCGACACAAGAGGGGATGTATCAGCATTTTAAGAAAATTGCAGAATCTGTCGATATTCCCATGATTTTGTATAACGTGCCGGGACGCACTGTTGCTGATATGTCCAATGAAACAATGTTGCGTTTGGCACAGGTTCCAGGAATCATCGGCGTTAAAGAAGCGAGTGGTAATATTGGGCGAGATACAGATTTGATTCGCCAGGCACCAGCCTCTTTTGCCGTATATTCGGGCGATGATCCTACTGCCATGGCATTAATGTTCTGTGGTGGTAAGGGAAATATCTCAGTGACAGCTAACGTTGCACCGCGTGCAATGCACGAGATGTGTTCGGCTGCGATGCGCGGCGATATTGCAGAAGCAATTTTGATAAATAATCGAATGATCCCTTTGCATAATAAGTTATTTATTGAACCCAATCCCTTGCCTGTGAAGTGGGCGATGACGGAGATGGGCTTAATCCCATCTGGCATACGTTTGCCTTTGGTTTCCTTGTCTGAACAGTATCATGATACTGTTCGTGCCGCTTTGCGCGAATCGGGTGTATTGCAATAACGTCGTCTTTGCAGGCTTGAAGTGTTTAGCCTAATTAGCCTTTATTTAGATTTTGATCGATAACAATTTGTAGGGATTTTCAAATGGCAAAAAGCTTTGTTGCTAAAAATGGGATAACGAGTGCTTTAGCACTGGCTGGCGTGATCAGTTTGAGTGCTTGTAGTACTGTCAGTAATATCCTTGAGCCAAACCATATTGATTATAAAAGCGCAAGTAAGGCGACTACGGCTGCATTGGATGTTCCTCCAGATTTGACTCAAATACGGAGAGATAATCGGTTCGGGATTCCAGAGGCGAATCAAGGTAGTGCGACAGCTTCCAGTTATAATTTGCAAAAAAATAATAAAACTCTGGCTTCAGCGAATGGCGTAGTTGCTCCTTTACAGTTAAAGGAGATGCGGATAGAGCGCGATGGCTCGCAGCGCTGGCTGGTTGTTAATCAGACACCGGAAATTTTGTGGCCGCAATTGAAAGATTTTTGGCAAGAACTTGGTTTTTTGATTAATGTCGAAAATCAAGATTCAGGTGTGATGGAAACTGATTGGGCAGAAAATCGCGCAAAAATTCCTCAGGATGTTATTCGACGTACTTTGGGCAAGGTTCTCGATTCGCTTTATTCCACTGGTGAGAGGGATAAATTTCGCACGCGTATCGAACGTACGGCAAATGGTAACGTAGAAATTTACATCAGCCATCGTGGCGCTCAGGAAGTCTTGGTTGGAACGCAAAAAGAATCGACGGTGTGGTCGCCTAGACCCTCAGATAGCGGACTTGAGGCTGAATTTTTGTCACGCTTAATGGTGCGCCTTGGTTCGGACGTAGATAGCGCTAAATCGGCAGTGAGCTCTACATCTCCTGTGAAGGCTCGCGCCAAGCTCTTGAAGGCTGAGAATTTGAGTTACATTGAGACAGATGAGGGCTTTGATCGTTCCTGGCGCCGCGTCGGACTTGCTCTTGACCGTGTTGGTTTCACCGTTGAAGATCGTGATCGCTCGAAAGGTTTGTATTTTGTTCGATATATTGATCAAGATGTTGACGCTAAAACTAAGGGCGCAAGCGAAGGTTTCTTTTCAAAATTGTTCTCATGGGGGGCAACTGATGCCACCAAAAATACCCAGAAATATCGTGTATATGTAAAAGAAACAGGTGATGTTAGTCACGTTACCGTGCATGGTGAAGACGGTAAAGTGGACTCATCTCCTATCGCTGAAAAAATCCTTCAATTGTTGAGTGACCAATTAAAATAACTTAAATCAAGTTGGTAAAAATAAAAAACGAGTTATTTAATAACTCGTTTTTTTTGAATGATTTTTTTGAAATACAGAAATTTTAGACAAAAAAAAGCCAGCCCTAAAGCTGGCTTTTTCTAAGTAAAGAATTACTTAGAAGCTGCAACTGAAGCTGCTGCTGCAGTAACTGAAGCTGCTGCTGCATCAACTGTTGCTGCTGCTGCTGAAACAGTAGAAGCTGCTGCTTCAACTGTAGAAGCTGCTGTAGCTTCAACTGTTGGAGCTGGTGCAACTGGAGTTTCAGCTGGTTTGTTGCATGCTGTCAAAGCGATTGCTAACAGGGAAACGAGCAAGAGTGATTTTTTCATGTTTGTGCTTTCAAAAAATAGGTCAAAAATTATATAAACTTTTGCGATGAATAATTACCGGTAATTATCGCTCAATAGGCTAATTCGTAGATTAAATACAAAATATATACTTAGTCTCTTCGAAACTTTCCTAACCCGGAATTATAATGATATTTTTGGTAATCGAATAGTGAAAGATTCGTTTTTTAACCTGAATAAAGGCACTATTTTTTGTAAATGACAGTTTTTTTAAAGAAATACCGCAAAGTACTTAGTGAAATAAGAGTTTTCTTTATAAAAATACATTTTTAACCACAAATTTTTTATTCGTTTACGTGTGTATCCAATTCTAGCCATCCATCTTCATACCATATGCAAAATGCTTCCAGAACATCATTTGAAATGGATTTAATGTCTGTGCCATTGAGGAAGCGCTGATCGGCTAACTTACTTAGAATTAACTTGTCTTCTTTCCCTACCGAAAACGATTCGCCATTAATAAAAACATTTTTTCCTTTGTATAGCATCTGTGTTTTTAATGATAGTGATACGCCATTTTTTTGCGCTGACAATGCAAACTTTTTAGGTGTCAGTACTTTTTCAGGTGATGTAAAAAAAACAGTGGATTTTGGCTCGGTAAGATGCTCCCCTAAAAAAATCGTCATGTCATCTTTAGTGAACTTGATTTTTTCTAATTCTTCCGAAATGGCGCTGAGCATTGTCTGACTGATTTCCGCGGGGTGCGCACTGACTTTTAATTCTGGATCAGCGTATCGTCCTGGTAAGTCGATTGAATCAGACATGAATTGTAAGAAGCTCTCGCCGATCTCTTGGAAAGAAGGGGCACGAAAACCGATTGAATATGTCATGCAATCACCGATCGCGATGCCGTCATGCGCATAGTGCGGCGGTAGATACAGCATGTCTCCAGGATTAAGTACAAATTCTTGTTCTGCTTTGAAGTTGCTTAAAATTTTTAAAGGCATGCCTTTGATTAAAGATAGATCTTTTTGCGCGCCTATGTTCCAGCGACGTTGGCCATGCGCCTGTAACAAAAACACGTCATAAGAATCAAAATGCGGACCAACGCCACCACCATCCTTGGCATAACTGATCATCAAGTCGTCAAGCCGTGCATCTGGGATGAAGCGGAACTGACGTAACAATGCATCTGCTTCCCGATTGTGCAGGTTGACTCCTTGAACCAATAAGGTCCAATCCTTTTTTTCTTTGAGCGGCAATTGCTCAAACGGACCATTTTTCATTTCCCAATGTTGCTTGAAAAAACTGATCAATCGTGATTCGACATCATCTTTGCTGGCCAGATCAAATAATTCTTCGGCGCTGAGTAGTGGGGTGAACCCTGGAATTGCCTGGCGTATGAGCAGAGGCTTCTTATGCCAGTATTCACTGAAAAACTGGTCAGGCGTAAGTCCGCCTAAAAGCGGTAATTGGGCAGAATTTTTTTTCATATTCGGATATTCGAGTTGGCTATGCGAGACAAACGGTATAATTCGTCTGCGAAATAAATTTTAAGGACTTAGCATGAAGATTGCCAAAAATACGGTTGTTACTGTGCATTATAAACTGTCAGATGCACAGGATACGCTGATTGAAGACGGCCAGGAGCCGATGGTGTATTTGCACGGTGGATACGAAAACACTTTGCCAAAAATCGAAGAGGCACTTGAAGGAAAAGTGGCTGGTTTCGATACCACGATACAGGTAGAGCCGGAAGATGCATTTGGTGAATACGATGCCGATCTGGTCAAGGTTGAAGAGCGTAAAAACTTACCGACACCACTTGAAGTCGGCATGCAATTTGAAGGAACGCCAGAGGGAGATGGCGATGGCGACGCGTTGATTTTTACCGTGACCGATATCGCGGACGATAAAGTTGTGCTGGATGGCAATCATCCCTTGGCAGGAATGGCTTTGCGCTTTACTCTGAACGTTGCTGATGTTCGTGAAGCTACCGATGAAGAAATCGCTCACGGTCACGTTCACGGTGCGCATGGCCACCATGACGACGAAGATGATGAGGATGATGCGGGGAATGAATACCGCAGCCATCCGATTCATTAATAGTGACAAATTAGAAAAGCAGCACTTCGGTGCTGCTTTTTTTGTCGTTGCGACTAAAGAAAATTCAATCTGATGACTCTTGAGCATGCAAATCTCAATTAGTGGCATGCCAGTAGCGCAATCCCCATGCGGTTCTCAGAGCCGATAGGCTGAAGAAGCGCATGGGGATTGCGTTCTGGGGCATGCTTATTTAAAGATTGTTGCATTTGATCGCGCTATAAGGACTCTGCGATTTTTTTCAACTGATACAGCGCTTCCAGGGCTTCTCTTGGTGTGAGCGAATCTGGATCTAGCGCATCCATTGCATCCATCAATGGCGTATCTGGATTGACTTCGGTTATCTGCTCGTCGGAAGTCGGAGTGCTGATGCTGTTTGAAAATAAATCAAACTGCGGCGTTGTTTGCAGCGAGTGTGTTTCCAGTTCAGCCAGATGTTTTCTGGCTGAGCGTATTACCGCCTGCGGTATGCCAGCCAATTGCGCTACTTGCAAACCATAGCTTTGTGAAGCTGGTCCGGCTTGTACCGCGTGTAAAAACACAATTTTTTCTTTATGTTCAATGGCCGAGAGATGTACATTCTCTGCACTAGGATGCAGGTCTGGTAATTGCGTCAGTTCAAAATAATGTGTCGCAAACAGGGTGTAACTTTTTGACGACTGAATCAGATGACGGGCAATCGCCCATGCCAGCGCCAAGCCGTCGAAGGTTGAGGTGCCGCGTCCGACTTCATCCATCAGTACCAATGATTGCTCCGTTGCGCCATTAAGAATCGCAGCTGACTCTGTCATCTCTACCATGAAGGTAGAGCGGCCGCCAGCCAGATCATCGGCCGCACCTATGCGCGTAAATATGCGGTCAATCGGGCCGATAGTGGCTTGCGCTGCAGGGACATAGCTGCCTACATAAGCCAGAAGGGTAATCAAGGCAACCTGGCGCATAAAAGTGGATTTACCACCCATGTTGGGGCCAGTAATCAATAATAATTTACGATCATTGCTTAGCTGGCAATCGTTGGCAATAAAACGTTCTATCTGATTCTCTACGACCGGATGGCGGCCTTGCTGTATGTTGAGCACCGGTTCCTCAATTAACTGTGGCGCGCACCAATTGTTTTTTGTGGCGTGATTGGCCAGACTTACCAGCGTATCGATTTGCGCGATGGCGTGTGCTATTGCCTGCAAGGTGCTGATATGCGGCAGCAAATCGAGTAACACTTTTTCATAGAGGACTTTCTCTCGTACAAGTGAGCGTTCTTGTGCAGACAATGCCTTATCTTCGAAGGCTTTAAGCTCCGGCGTAATATAGCGTTCGGCATTTTTCAAGGTTTGGCGGCGACGGTAATTGTCCGGCACTTTGTCCGTTTGTCCGTTGGTTACCTCGATATAAAAACCATGTACTTTATTGTATTCAACCCGCAGATTGGCAATGCCCGTTCGCGCCCGTTCCGAGGTTTCCAGATCGATCAAAAACTGGCCAGCATTTTCTGATAGTGCACGCAGTTCGTCCAGCTCGGCATCGAAACCAGTCGCGATTACTCCGCCATCACGGACCATGGTCGCAGGTTGTTGCATCAAACTGCGATCGAGCAAATCCAGGCATTCCACAGGCGTTGCCAAGTCAGTTAATATTTGAGTAAGTAAGCTGGTGTGGCTGTCTTCTACGCACATGGCGACATAGGTACGCACGGTTGGCAGATGCTGCAAACCATCGCGCAAACCAGCCAAGTCCCTTGGTCGGGCAGACTGAAGCGCAATGCGGGTCGTGATGCGCTCTATGTCAGGTACCGCAGTCAAGGTTGTGGATAGCCCAGCGGTTGAGTCAGCCTGAATCAACGCTTTAATGGCATTGTGGCGCGCACGAGCGATATTCTGATCGCGTCTTGCGTGATGTAGCCAATGGCGCAGCAGGCGCGAACCCATCGCAGTGCGGCAGTTGTCGAGTAAAGAAAAGAGCGTAGGGGATTCTTGTCCGCGCAAGGTTTCTGTTAGTTCTAAATTTCGCCGTGTTGCAGTATCAAGACCGATGAACTCATTTTCCGATTCAACCGTCAAGCTGTTCACGTGTTTTAAGCCGCGACCTTGCGTCGTCTCGGCATAACGCAGTAAAGCACCCGCTGCGCCTAAAGCAGAGCTTAAATTTTCTACACCAAAACCAGTTAGCGATGTTGTCGCCATCTGGTCTTGCAGCGTCTTTTGTCCTTGCTTAAGGTCGAAGTGCCAGTCCGGGACCTCTGAAAATTTCCCTGGTAGTGCTGCTTGATGTTGATCAAGCAAAAGGGTTCCGGCAGAGAGCAAAACTTCTGCCGGCGAGATTCTTTCCAATTCTTGCAATAAACGGTTACCCAAGGACTTTTCATCAGTGATGAACTCCATGAGTTTGAGCGCGCCACTGGCGAGCGATAACCAAGCCAGACCAACTGTGATTGTCTTGCGTTGTTGCAGCATGCAAACCGATAGTAGAGGACGCTCTGATTTGGCGGGCAACAGATCTGTATCAGTAAGTGTCCCTGGTGTAATCACGCGCATGACTTTGCGTTCAACTGGCCCTTTACTCGTTGCCGGATCACCTATTTGCTCGCATATCGCAGCGGATTCCCCAACCTTCACCAGTTTGGCGAGATATGGCTCAAGCGAATGAAACGGAATACCTGCCATTTTAATCGGCGCGCCGTTGGACATACCGCGTTGTGTCAGAGTGATGCCAAGAAGTCTGGAGACTTTTTCTGCATCATCAAAAAATAGTTCGTAAAAATCACCCATTCGATAAAACACCAAGGTGTTGGGATGATCTGCTTTGATACGCAGATACTGCTGCATCATCGGCGTGTGTTTATTTTCTGGCTCTGACATAATTCTTTGTTCTGACTCGTTTTAATATGTGAATAATTCTGCAGTAAACATCAAGTGGCATGGCTTCATTTATTTTTGAAATCAGCAGCACCGCTACGATAAATCAAATTTTCATTCTTTGAAGAATACAAGCTAAATGTTTTGTTCTTTGATGCCGACGAAGCAAAGTCAATTGCAGTTGGGGCGCACCTTATCATAGACGAAAGCCTCGGTCTATGGCCGGAGGACCGGAGAACCGGGCGGGCCAGGCAGTAAACATGTTGAATCAATTGTCTGATGTAAAAATTTGCATGGATTAGACCTCGAAGTAGCGGCTCCGAATACTCAGGACTTCATCCCAGTCCTGGAAGAACGCCTCTACACAACGTGGATCGAAATGGCTTCCAGAGCCTTCGCGTATCTGCTGTACGGCACGATCTATTTCCCAGGCCGGCTTATATGGACGCGCTGACGTGAGCGCATCGAATACGTCAGCTACAGCCACGATACGGCCATAAAGGGGAATTGCCTCAGCTTTGAGCCCGTTCGGGTAACCGCTGCCGTCGTATTTTTCATGGTGACTGAGAGCGATCTCTGCGGCTGTTTGCAATAGCGTCGACGCACTATCGCCAAGAATTTCTGCGCCGATCGCGCTATGTTGCCGCATGATAGACATTTCCTCGTCGGTTAATTTACCAGGCTTGAGTAATATTTGATCGGGAATGCCCATCTTGCCAACGTCGTGCATGGGGGCGGCATCTAAAATCAAATCCTGTTCTTGTTGCGACAAACCGAGATTTTTTGCAATTAACATAGAATAATGTGCCATACGCAAAATATGAGCCCCCGTTTCAGGGTCGCGGTATTCGGATGCCCGGGACAAGCGGTAAATCACTTCCCGTTCGCGCAGCAACACCGCGCTGGTAGCTTTGCGTACTTCTTCGGCTAGCCAGTTGGCGCGATTTGCCAGTTGCAGCTGAATCTTGCGTAGTGTCAGCATGTTGGTGACTCGGGCTCGCAATTCCACCTTATTGATTGGTTTCGTCAGGAAATCATTGGCCGTCATCTCAAGGGCCTTGTAGCGGATATCATTGTCTGTGTCCGCAGTTGCCATGATGATGGGAATGCTTGTTTTCCCCCGTATGCTCCTGAAAGCTGAAATGAATTGCAGTCCATCCATATCGGGCATCATATAGTCGACCAAGACTAAATCTGGTTCATTGGTTTCGCACCATGTCAATGCTGTTCGCGCATCTGAAAATTCAATCGTTTCAACATCCGTTATCGCCTTGAGCAAGTAAGAAAAAAACATTAAATTGGTCAAGTCATCGTCAATAATGAGGATTTTCACGGTTGAGTCCTTTGATGTTGAATATACGCACGCAAGCGCGTGAAGGCATCAAGCATGGAGTTATGTAATTCCTGAGCCAGTGCGATATTTGAACTTTTTCCAGCCTGCTCGATTTTGGCACCGAGTGTGGCGAGTTCAGTGATGCCCAGATTTGCACAAGAACCTTTGATCTGATGGCCGATTGCCGTGACATCGCTAAAGTGCAAGTGCTTGATTGCCTGAGTTAGCCTGTCGAGCAAAGGAGCGGTTGTTAATGCGAAAAGTTCCAGCATTTCAGATTGTGTTTCATGGTCGTCACCGAACATATCCTGTAATCTGCGGAGATTGATTATTTCGCTCTCAATAGCCGGGTGTTCAATCAGTAATGCGTCGTGTGTCATTTGTACCGACGAAATTTTCGATGAAGTATGCAATGCCAATTGTTGATTGAGCACTTCCTCAAGAGTTGAGCGCATGATGGGTTTGGAGATGTAGGCATCCATTCCGACTTCAATACAATGGTCACGGTCACTTCGCATGGCGTTAGCGGTGACCGCGACGATAGGTATATGTTTGCCACTTTTCTTTTCATCTTCTCGAATTCGACGAGTCGCCTCAAAACCGTCCATCACCGGCATCTGGCAATCCATCAATACGATCGAATAAGACGTTTTTGAAAGTGCATCAATGGCTTCTTGTCCATTGTTGGCGATATGTGCCTGATAGCCCAATTGCTGGAGTAAAGTGATCGCTACTTTTTGGTTGATCAGATTGTCATCGACCAGAAGAATTAGCTCAGAACGGGGATTGATTTCTTGCGTTTCTATTTCTGCTGGACGTGCACGACGCTCTTTTATGATTGGAGTACTGGTTCGGCGACGCTCGCACGCCAAGGTAATGGCATCAAATAGTGCTGATTGTTTGACTGGCTGTCTCAGGGTTGTATGCAGAGTGCGATCTGCAGTCGCGTAGCGAATATCTTCGGTATCTGTGATTAAAACAAAGCGCAAATTCGGTGAAATCAGGCGTAAAGAATTGGTCAGTGCTTCGGATGAGGTATCTTTAAGTTTCGTGTCTATTATCGCGATCTGAAATCGTTGCTTCTCTCGTACCGTTTGCAATGCTTCTTCTGCGTTGCTGGCGATGGTGACTTCCATACCCCATGATTCCAAATAGTAGGAGAGAATACCTGCTTGTTTTTGGTTGGATTCAACAATCAGCACGCTGGTTTCGGCACATGGGTACGGCTTGATGGAGATATCTTTTTCACCTACAGCACACATAGGTAATTCTACCCAGAAGCAGGAACCCTGGTCCGGTATACTCTCTACACCAATACGTCCACCCATCAGTTCTACCAGGCGCTTGGTGATTGAGAGGCCAAGCCCAGTTCCACCATAACGCCGGGTGACAGAATTATCTGCTTGAACAAAAGGCACGAATAAGGTTTTTAGGGTGCGTGGATCAATCCCGATCCCAGTGTCGTTGACTTCAAATCGGACTAAATAGGAGTTTCTGGTTTTTCCTAGAGATTTTACATCCAGCGAAATTTCCCCTTGATTGGTGAATTTGACTGCATTGCCAAGTAAATTAAGCAAAATTTGGCGCAGGCGACCCGCGTCAATTTTGACAATGCCTGGTAGCTGTTGATCCACGTAACTCATCAGCTTGAGGTTTTTCTTACTGGCTTTTTCTGCAATGATTTCGAGACTACCTTCGACGACCATCAATAATTCGCATTCGGTCACATCAATCAACATTTTTCCAGCCTCTATTTTTGAGAAGTCGAGAATGTCGTTGATGATGGCCATCAGCGAGTTTGCAGAGTCATCAATTGTTTTGGTAAATTCTCGCTGTCTTGCATCCAGCTTGGTCTCCATGAGCAGACTGGTCATGCCCATTACCCCATTCATTGGCGTGCGTATTTCATGGCTCATGGTGGATAGAAAGGAACTTTTAGCAATATTTGCTTGTTCGGCCTTAATTTTTGCCTCTTCCAATTTGGTCTCAAAGTCGTCTCGCAAGCGCATGAACCAGGTTAGTAATCCGGCACAGAACATAACGAAAATGGCGATGGCAATACCCCCCCATTTCAGGTTGCGTGAATTATTTTGCCATTGGTTTATCGCATAAGTTTCAGAGGTGCCGATAAACGCGATGACCGGGAAGTTGTGTGTGGCCCTAAAATTAACAACGTAAGTGTCCGATGTAGCAGGCTTATCCTTTGCCGTAAACTGAAATTGCCCTATTTCCTTGTCATTATTTAATGCCGCAAACATCGGTAAGTCTTGATAGGTTTTGCCAACTAAAAAATGCGGTGTGCTGGTACTGGCGAGAACCTTGCCTTGATAATCAAATATTGTCGCAAAATTGGCTTCCGCTCCGAGCATATCGCGATAGTCAGGGAGTAAATATTGCGGGTTCAGCATTACCAGCAGGACAAGCTGAGTACCGTTGACGTTGATCTGTTTGGCAAACGGAAGTGAGTAGATTGCCATTTCGTGGTTCTCTGCCGCTTTACCGTGACTATCGAATTCGTTGATGTCTCGGATGAAAATCGGGCGCCCCGATTCAAGCAACGTCGTCAGGTCGCGTGGAAACCCCATCCAACCTAAATCTACATGTTTTCCTTCGATATTTTTAGTGGAACTTGCCAGAATAAGACCATCTGCATTCACTACCGATATGGAACGCAGATGCGTAGAGTTTGTGGTAATTGCTTGCAGCATGCTGTGTGTATTGTCATCACTGCTTTGCGCATTGGAAGTAGCGCTTTTGTTCTCTAGCGTACCCGCAATGAGATTGAGGGTGTTGTCAACCGCTGACAAGGTGCGCGTAATATGGCTTTCCAGTATTTTAGCCAATAAATTTCCACGCGCGCTTTCTTCTTTCAGTACCTGAGCTTTGTCTCGCTCCAGCAGCCACGCTGTACCCGCCAGAATCCCGATGGAAAATAAAATCCCAAGCACGACCCATAAATGAAACTTGCGTATCAGTTTGAGGGTTTTTCTTTTGGATTGCATGGCGTGCTAATACCTTGTCAGATCAGTCTTTTGCTACAATTAAATCAAGTTTGTGCTTGCGCGCGATGGATTGCAAACGACCATCTTGCTTCATGCTATGAATAAAACCATTCACTTTATCGAGTAATGATTTATCTCCTGGCGCCAATGCGTAGGCATAGTCGGTCAGGTGAAAAGTCTGTGGTGGCGTAACTAATCTCGCCCAGTCGGTTGTTTCCAGCATACGTCGGCTGTACGGGTAATCGGTCATGAAAGCATCTGCACGACCTGACTCAACCTCTTGCTCGCGCGTCATCGGTAACTTAATAGAAACCAATTTGGCTTGTTTTAATGATTGCTGCATCACGGGTTCCATGATGGTTCCGGCTTGTACCGCAATGATCCGACCTGGTTTGTCGATGTCTTCCCACGATTTGATTGCGGTACCCGCCTTGGTGGTAATGGCATAGATATCGCTTCGTAAATAGGCTTGAGTGAATTGCACTTTGGCGGAACGCGCGGGCGTCACGCCTACTGCGTGCATCGCGATATCGCATTGATTGGTCAGAAGGTTATCAACCAGTTGCGGAAATGAGCTATCTACATATTTCAGTTTGACACCTAGATCTTTTGCCAGTTCAGCAGAGAGATCGATGTCGATCCCGTTTAATATCCGCGTCTTTGGGTTGCGGAACGTAACGCCATAATATTCCGGCCAGATACAGACGCGGATTTCATTGGCCGTAATAATTTTTTGCAAACGGTTAGTTTCGGCATGGGCGGCTTGGTTTAACTGTAGTGAGAGCAATACTCCCAAAAAAGTAAATAAGGCTACATTATTCTTTGGCATGGATATTCCTTTTCTATTGTTGTATGTCAGTGTAGTGCTATCCGACATGTTTTGCGTTTATTCAAAACATGTCGACACATAATTTCACTTTTTAGAAATTTGTAAAAGTGAGAAATACATGTCAACAATGTGTCGGTTGTGATCGCATTTTCAGTATTTTCTCAAAACCCAAGGTCGGAGAGAAGATCATCAACATCTGTCTGGTCCAATGTAGTGCTTCCCGGTGCGCCTGGTCCCGCCATCATTTCATCTTTTTTAACGATTGAGATCGTGCCTGGTGGCGCAGCGTCGACCAAGAGGTTCAAGAGATCATTCTCTGTTCGCTCAAGCAGGGTGACGACTTTTTTTATCAATTGACCGGTCAGATCCTGAAAATCTTGCGCCATCATGATGTCCGAAAGAGCCGCTTGTGTTGTCATGCATCCAGTCTGAGCGTCAGTTAAGAATTGCATAGTGGCTACTTGTAGTTTTCCTGAGTCGACGGTGAGTGAAGGTATAGGTGGCACCTCGGCCCATTGTTCGGACAAATTTTTTGCCGCTCTGACCAGGCGGTCCTGGATAGGGCTAGTTTCCTCCACTTTGCTGAGCACTTTATTGGCAGCATTTTCTGTGAGATTGGCAATGTGCATCAAACGCTCGCGTGCGGACGGGAATTCGCTTGCGGCTTCCGCCAAGACATGATCTGCGCCTATCTCATGGAGTGCATCGTGAAGTGACCTGATGATGCTGCCCAAACGTCCAAATACCTCAGTTTTTGCAGCGTCAGCTAGATTTTTCTGAGTTACAACGTGCATGATGTCATTCCTTTTTTTGTTAATATTTTGTTGAGTTTTTCTTGGAGTGTTGCCGAATTAAATGGCTTGACTATGTAGCCATCGGCACCTGCCTGGGCAGCTGCAATAATGTTTTCTTTTTTTGCTTCTGCGGTAACCATCAAAAAAGGAAGATGGCTTAAATCAGCAGAGGCGCGTATTTTTTGAAGCAGCGTTAACCCGTCCATAATGGGCATATTCCAATCTGAGACAACAAAGTCGATGCTGTTGCCAGAGCCGCCGGCCTTCAGCAATGCCAAGGCTTTTTCGCCATCTTCGGCTTCTGAAATTTTTGTATAACCAAGCTCTTTAAGCAAACTGGCAACAATGCGCCGCATGGTCGAGAAGTCGTCGACAATTAAGAAATGAAGATGAGAGGACATTTTTTTATGTGAATTTGTTTAGTTGATTTCGACCAAAGAGATAAAAATATTTTTTCTCTATATGGATAAAATCGAAGTTTTTGTGTAAGTGAAAACAGGTAGGCAGCATCTTAGCGCAACATGCCTGAATCCGCGGTCGCTGGCTTATTTTACTGTCAATACCTGCCGCTCCCATAACTGCAGAACCTGTTCAGATAGCAGCATTAGCTCAAATGGTTTTCTGATCAGTCCAATGGCACCTAATTCTTCGTGATCAAGTGCACTGCCCAGATCTCCTGATACAAGAAATATGGCCCGTGTCGCTATCAGTCCTGGCAGGTTGCGAATTTTTGTTAATGTTGTAACGCCGGCTAAATCTGGCGACAGCTTGAGTAAAAGCAGATCTGGCTTGATATCGCCAACGATTGCCAGTGCCTCAGCTCCAGAACGACAAGTATAGACCTGCAGGTTGGCCATACTGCTCAAGACAACACTGCTGATGCTGAGTGTATGTTGATCGTCATCAATGATGAGAACGGATCTAAGTTTTTCACGTATGTGCATAAGTTTTATGTTGTTTAATTTTTCGCAAGATTGCTCAATGTATCGGATTGATGAGTTTGAAAAAATAATGAAAACTCTTTAAAATTCTTCCCAATCTCCTATCGTATTGCGTGATTTTGCCACTTGTTTTATGGCTGGTGCGCGTTTTGCCGGGGGCTGGCTCTTGCGGATCGCGCTGTTGATGGAACCGACCTTTGCCTTTGAAGGAATAGCTTGGCGCAGCATTGCTGGCGCGCTTTCAGTAAATGTCATGTTGGTGTCGTTCATTTTGAACACACTCACCACTTGCGTCAGGTGTTTTGCCTGGTCTTGCAGGGATTCAGCCGCTGCTGCAGCTTCTTCTACCAGTGATGCATTCTGCTGGGTGACCTCATCCATTTGCATGATGGCAGTGTTGATCTGATCAATGCCTGACGTCTGCTCTTGGCTAGCGGCAGTGATTTCTCCCATGATGTCGGTTACCCGCTTCACGCTTTCGACGATTTCAGTCATGGTGCTGCCTGCCTGATCGACCAGTTTACTTCCTGTATTCACCTTGTCGACTGAATCGTCGATCAAGACCTTGATCTCTTTGGCCGCGGCGGCAGAACGTTGCGCCAGGGTGCGCACCTCGGTGGCAACTACCGCAAAGCCGCGCCCCTGTTCACCGGCACGGGCCGCTTCTACTGCCGCATTCAATGCCAGAATATTGGTCTGGAAAGCGATACCGTCAATCACGCCGATAATGTCGACAATTTTCTTGGCAGAGGCATTAATCGCGCCCATGGTATCGACTACCTCAGACACCACGGCACCGCCACGTATGGCCACATCTGAAGCAGACTCCGCCAATTTATTCGCTTGTCGTGCATTGTCTGCATTTTGCTTCACAGTGCTGGTCAACTCTTCCATCGACGAGGCGGTTTCTTCCAGCGAGCTGGCCTGTTCTTCGGTACGGGAAGACAGATCAAGGTTGCCGGCAGCGATCTGGCTGGATGCTGTGGCAATCGTATCGGTACCGGAACGCACTTGGCCGACAATACCTACCAGGCTGCTATTCATTTCGTTCAGCGCCTGAATCAGAAGTCCCGTTTCATCTTTGGATGTGACGGCAATGGTTTGTGTCAGATCTCCATTTGCAACCTGGCGGGCAAAGCTTACCGCTTCGCCCAAGGGTCTGGTGATGCCGCGGGTCGTCAGCCAGGCCAGTGTTGCAGCAATGAGTGCGGATGCAAGGGCAAGAACAACAATTATCAAACTGGTTTCTTTTGCCAGGACTTCAGATGCTATCTCCGACGCTTCCATCAGACTTGCCTGATAGGCGATCAGCCGATCCAGTATGTCGAAATACTTCAGTTGCAGTGGTCGTGTTTCATCTAGCAGAACGGCTTGCGCTTCCTCCATCTTTCCTGCTCTGGTCATGGTCAGAAATTTGCCCCGTGATTCGCTATATTTTGTTCTGATGTTGACCAGTTCCGTTAATTCTGCCCGACCTTTTTCTGATGTGACCGATTTGTCTAATTTTTCCAGCGCTTGCGTGACGATACGCGTGCTTTCTTCGATGTTGGCGTATTCGCCTTTCAGCGTTTCGCTATCCTTAATTAATAAAATGTTGCGCACATTGCGTGCATTTTCGTTGAGCTCATCCTTGATGGTATGGGCGAGCACTATTTTCGGATACCTATCCTTGGCCATTATTTCAAGATCTTTGGTGAGCTGTTGGACGCCATAAAATGCGGTGAAGGCGAGGATCAACAGCAAAGAGATAACGGCGCTAAAGCTCAGGCCTAATTTTTGACCGATTTTCAAATTTTTAATATTCAGGAATCTCTGATTAAGTAAACGAATAGCGGGTGTAATGCGTTAAAGATGCTATTCGAGCCAACTTTACATACTGACTATGAAACAAACGACCTTTGCCACAAGCGGATTTAATAAATATGTCAAGAAAACACGCCGTGCTGTTTTTCTGGATGAAATGAATCAGGTCGTGCCATGGACGACCTTGTGCAAATTGATCGAACCTCATTATCCCAAGGCCGGTAACGGTCGCCCGCCGATTGGACTGGAGCGGATGTTGCGGATTTATTTTTTGCAGCAGTGGTTCAACCTGTCTGATCCGGGAGTCGAGGAAGCGCTGTATGAATCGATCTCCATGCGGGAGTTCGTTGGCATTGACCTGGGGTTGGAATCGGCACCGGATGAAACGACCGTATGCAAGTTTCGCCATTTGCTGGAAAAGCATGAATTGGGTCGTCGCGTGTTTGAAGAAGTCGGTCGTCATTTGCAGGGCAAAGGCATGAAAGTTTCTGGCGGCACTATCGTTGATGCGACCATCATTGCCGCCCCTTCTTCGACCAAGAATTCCAGCGGTGAACGTGATCCGGAAATGCGCCAGACCAAGAAAGGCAATCAATGGCACTTTGGGATGAAAGGCCATATTGGCATTGACAGCAAAACGAAGTTGATTCACTCCGCTGTCGTCACGCCGGCCAATGTGCATGACAGTCAGCCCTTGCCAAATCTGTTGCATGGTGCAGAGACCCGCATCTGGGGTGATTCCGCATACATTGGACAAAAACCAGCGATCAAAAAGGCCGCGCCGAATGCACGTGATTTCACGAATCGTCGAGGCACACGCAATCATGCGTTGACTGAAGAGGAACAAATGACGAATCAACGTAAATCGAGTGTGCGTGCCAAGGTTGAACATGCGTTTTTGGTCATTAAACGCATCTTCGGTTTTACCAAAGTGCGTTTCCGCGGGCTGGCGAAGAACGCCAATCGATTCTTTGTCACCTGCGCGCTGGCCAACTTGTTTGTGGCACGCAGGCAGTTGATGCGCCTTCAAGGGGCATAGTGCGTCCAACGTGCGAGAAATCGCACACGGATGCAGTAAAGCAGGAATTAAAACGCCTGATTTCATTTGAATTTGCCTTTTTGAAGTCGCATTTTTTGTAATAAGAAAAAATTTTAACAATCACGGAATGTTTGGGACTTATTCAGACATTCC
>JAUSNO010000004.1 GCA_030645915.1 Undibacterium sp. | reverse complement strand
AAGCGAAAAATCGGCTGGGCGAGGGCAGATTTCATCGGATTTGCAGCGTCAATATCTAGATATTGACCAAAAAGCCGATGGAATATGCACCGTCCAGGTGATTTTGCAGCCGACAACTCCTAAGTCCGACAGGCTGCTAGACAGCATACTCCACGCGCAGTCACGGCGCTGGTCTGGCAAGGATAAAAATACGCGAATGTGAGTGCACTCCTGCAATCGCAGGTAAAATTCGCTGTCGTTTTTTATTCAGCCTGCATGCGGTAGCAAAACCCATGCAACCAATATAGCCAAAAATAAAGGAACATAAAGATGTTGATCAAATCCCGCGTCGTGCTGGGTAGTGCTGTTGCGCTGCTGGCCCTGAGTGCCTGTACACCGAAAGACGCCGCTAAAGAAGCTGACAAAGGCCCGGTTGCCGCGACCGTCAATGGCGCCCCCATCAGCCAGAAGCAAGTTGACATGATCCTCAAGCAGCAAGCTGCACAAGGCATGCCTGACAACGCCGAATCGCGCAAAATGATTATCGACAATCTGTCGCTGCAATTGATCGTCGCACAGGAAGCGGCCAAAAAAGGTCTGGAAAAATTACCTGACGTTGCCGAGCAATTGGAAATGACCAAGCAGTCGATCCTGGCTGACGCTTATGTGCAGGATTACATGAAGACCAATCCGGTGACCGACGCCATGTTGACTGCCGAGTACGACAAGATCAAGGCACAGGCGACGGGCAATCAGTACAAGGCGCGCCATATCCTGGTAGAGAAAGAAGACGAAGCGAAAGACATCATCGCCAAGCTGAAAAAAGATGTGAAATCGTTTGATGCGCTGGCCAAAGCCAAATCCAAAGATCCTGGTTCCAAGGACAAGGGCGGCGATCTGGGTTGGTTTGACCCGCGTGGCATGGTGCCGGAATTCGGCGCAGCAGTGGCCAAGCTGGAAAAAGACAAGTTCACCGAAGAGCCGGTCAAATCACAGTTCGGTTACCACGTGATCATGCTGGAAGACACGCGTCCGAATCCTATTCCTACTCTGGAACAGGTCAAGCCGCGTCTGACTCAGCAAGTGCAACAGCAAAATCTGAAAAAGATGCTGGATGACATGAAGGCGAAAGCGAAGATAGAAATCGTCGCTGCACCTGCTGCTGCATCCGCCAGCGCTATGACTGCCGCTCCTGCAGCAGCTTCCGCACCGGCCGCAACAGAAGCGCCTAAGAAGTAATGTTGTCGCTGGCCTAGGCCGGCGGAAACCTGCATAGTCATAAAAAAAGCCCCGTCGTGATGACGGGGCTTTTTTACTTGTTGCGCGCCTTTTTAAAACTTAGGCTTGCGTGGCGGCTTGGCTCCGGCATCTGACTTGAACGGACGCTTTACGCCTTCTTTCTTGGCGTGCGGTGAGCTTTTTTCCAATACGCGGCGGTCGCCACCGGCTTTTCTTTCGCCGAAGGCGGCAGAGGGCTTGGCCGAAAACTTGGCTGGCTTATCTGCGTTGACCGACCCTGCTGCGACCTGGCTGATGTTCAGCTGTCGATTCGCGACCCAGACGCCTTTGAGGTGTGTCAGCACTTCTGGCGGCATGCCATCGGGCAGTTCAAGCGTGGTGTAGCTGTCGAAGATAGCGATCTTGCCGATATGCTTGGCTTCCAGGCCGGCTTCATTGGCGATAGCACCGACAATATTGCTCGGTGTGACAGCGTGCTCGCTACCCACTTCTATGCGGTAGCTGAGCATAGGGATATGCACTTTATTTTTGTTTTCCAGACGCTTTTTCTCGGATTTGGCCGGCGCCTCTTCTTCCGCAGGGAATCTGGCAGCGCGTTCCACTACCTTGGTCAGCTTGCTCGCTGGTGCGGCAAATGCCGGTGCTGGCCGTGCTGCCGGAGCCGGAGCAGCGGGCGCTGGCGATGAGGCTGAGGCAGCCTTGGCTGGCATGATGTTCAGTGCCTGGCCTGCCACGCGTACCGATTTCAGGTGATCCATCATCTCGCTCGGCAAATTGTCCGGCAGATCAAGTACGGTGTAATCGTCGTAGATATCGATGCGGCCGATGAATTTGGATTCGATGTTGGCTTCGTTGGCGATCGCGCCGACGATGTTGCCCGGCTTGACGCCATGCTCATGCCCTACCGCGATGCGGAAGGTGCGCATGCCAGGTTCTGGCGTGCGTGGGCTATGTTCTCTGCGTGGGCCGCGCTCTTCGCGTTCCGGACGTTCAAAACGTTCGCTTCTTTCGCCGCGGGCAGGACGATCGCCGCGCTCGGTGCGGGTATTGCGTGCGGGTTGCTCATCGCGCCAGCTGTCGTCGCTCTTGACTTCACGCTTGTTTTTGTCGAGCAGCAGGGGCTCACTGCCGCGTGCCATCTTGGCTAACGCAGCGGCGATCTCAAATGCCGGCACATTCTTTTCGCGTTCGTAATCTTCGATGATGGCCAGAAATTGCTCCAGCTCGCCTTGCGCCAGGGTTTCGGTAATCTGATCCTTGAAGCGCGCGATACGCACGTCATTGACTGCCTGTATTGACGGCAGTTCCAGCGGTGAAATCGGCTGACGGGTAGCGCGTTCGATCGCCTTCAGTAGATTTTTTTCACGCGGCGTGATGAACAAAATCGCCTCGCCGCTGCGACCGGCACGGCCGGTACGGCCGATACGGTGGGTATAGCTTTCCGGATCATGTGGCACATCGTAGTTGACGACGTGGCTGATGCGTTCCACATCCAGGCCGCGTGCGGCAACATCGGTGGCAACCAGGATATCGATCTTGCCGTCTTTCAGTTGCTGGATGGTGCGTTCGCGTTGCTGCTGCTGGATGTCGCCATTGATCGCCGCCACCGAGAAGCCTCTTGCGGCCAGTTTGCCTGCCAGCTCTTCGGTACCGAGCTTGGTGCGGGCAAAAATGATCATGCCGTCGAAATTTTCCGCTTCCAAAATACGCGTCAGCGCATCGAGCTTATGCATGCCGGACACCAGCCAGTAACGCTGGCGAATATTGTCGGCAGTGCCAGTCTTGGCGGCGACCGTGATTTCTGCGGGTTTTTTCAGGTAAGTCTGGGCAATGCGCTTGATGGCGGACGGCATGGTGGCCGAGAACAGCGCGACCTGGCGCGTTTCCGGCGTATCTTTCAAAATGCGTTCAACGTCATCGATGAAACCCATGCGCAGCATTTCATCGGCTTCGTCCAGGACCAAAGTTTTCAGTTTGGAGAGGTCGAGCGAACCTTTGTCCAGATGATCAATCACGCGACCCGGCGTACCGACCACGACGTGTACGCCACGGCGCAAGGCCGACAACTGCGGACCGTAGCTCTGGCCGCCGTAAATCGGCAATACATGAAAACCCGGAATATGCTTGGCGTAAGTCTGGAAAGCTTCGGCTACCTGGATCGCCAGTTCACGCGTCGGTGCCAGCACCAGCGCCTGCGGCGTAGTCTGGCGGATATCGATGCGCGACAAGATAGGCAGGGCAAATGCGGCAGTCTTGCCGGTACCGGTTTGCGCCTGACCCAGCACATCGCGGTTTTCCAGCAAAATAGGAATCGTGGCGGCCTGGATAGGCGAAGGGGACTCGTAACCGACATCTTTCAGGGCGCGGATGAGCGGCTCGCTGAGGTTGAGATCGGAAAATAGCGGATTGGTAGGATTTGTTTCGGACATGGCGACACTCACAGATTCGCTCTAATCGCAGGATGCGAAAGGATATATAACCGCGTAGTTTACTCTGTTGTGCAACAAGAAGGAAACTGAACCGCTTTCTGCCTCATGATTCTTGGTGCAATTGAGAGGGTTTCATGGGGTTTTCGAGGGGAAGGCAATAAATATGCCTTTTTGGCAAGTTGCCAACTTATCCAGTGTGACGCCTGATCTTGGTCAATCGCCTCCGGTTTTTGATGTCGGATGTCCCCTATTCATTTCTATCGCTGCAATTTAGCGTCAGCCTATCCAACATGATCTTGACGCCGGTAGAATAAAGGGGCAAAGTCCGGCACCACAATGTCAACCGATAAGCGCCATGAATAAATCCGAAGCCATCCAAATTGCCAATGAATCCCTGCGTGCCAACTTGCTCAATGATGCAAATACGCAGTTCTCTAACATCGTGCGTTATGTCGCAGATGAAGGCTGGTGGCTGAATATACCGCTGGCCAATTTCCGCAAGGAGAACCATTTCTTGATCTGCAATGAGAAGGCAAAAACCATCCGCCATCTGACTATCAAGGCCAGCACTATTCTCAGTCCGGCAACCAAATTTCGCGTCAAGGACGGTGTGGCTGATGTCTTTATTTCAGCCGCCAATCCAAAAAAACTCGTTGATATCTTGCAAGGCGGGACGAAATACAGCTTCAACAAGCATCTGGTGGACGAGCACCGGTTTTAGTCAGCAATTTTCATTTAAAAAATTAACGCATCATTCTTTCGTGCTTTTCGGCTTTGTTCGTGCCTTTCGTGTCCCAAAAGTTGTTACTTTTTAAAATACCAACAAAAAAATCAACAGCTTGAACACGAAAAGCACGAAAAAGAACACGAAAAAAACAAAAAATACGTCGTAAATCAACTTCAAATTTTGAAATGAGAATTGCTAGGGAAACGCAGATTTATTCCGTTCGCCCTGAGCTTGTCGAAGGGCTTATCCTTAGGAATCAAGGACTTCGACACGCTCAGGGCGAACGGTTTTGAATAAATCTGCGTTTCCCTAGGTTTTAATCTTTTGGCGCCTGATTTACACCGATAATGGACAATCCAGACTGAAGGTAGTGCCTGCGCCTACCGTACTCTTGACGGTGAGTTGCCCGTGCATGACGGACGTCACGATGTTGTAACAGATATTCAAGCCCAGGCCGCTGCCGCCTTGCCCAAGCTTGGTGGTAAAAAACGGATCGAAAACACGGCTCAGGTTTTCTTCCGGTATGCCGGCACCGTTATCTGAAAATTGCAGCAAGACACGTCCCGGTTCGGGCTGTGTTGCCTTCAGCGTCATCATGCCTGTCTGCCCTTTGTCAAAGGCATGCAGGATAGCGTTTTCGATTAGGTTGGTCACCACCTGGCCCAGTGACCCCGGATAGCTGTCCATCTGTATGTTCATCGGTACCTCAAGAGTCACTGCATGGCCTGCATGGCCGATGCGGATATGAAGTGTGGCGATGATATCTTGTAATACCTGACGTACATCAAACAAGCGGCGCTGTTCCGAAGTTCGGTCGACCGCTACCTGCTTGAAACTGCTGATCAGGCTGGCTGCGCTGGTCAGGCTGCGCATCATAATTTCCGATGAATTTTTTACGTCATCACAATAGCTATTGAGTTCGGATTTTCGCAGGCTTTGATCGGCCAATTTTTTAATAATATCCTTGCTGCTATCCTGCACCGTGCTGGCCACCAGCAGACAATTGCCTATCGGCGTATTGAGTTCATGCGCCACACCCGCCACCAGAGAGCCGAGCGCGGCGAGTTTTTCCTGCGCTACCAGGTGCGCCTGCGTTTCTTTTAAGCGCAGATAGGCATCGGCATTGCCCAGTGCGATGGCACCAAAGGCGCATAGAGAACGAAAAATCATTCTTTCCCGTTCGCCATAAGCGTGATGTTTTGACGATTGTATGGTCATCGCCCCGAGGATCTTATCGCCGATGGTTAAGGGGGCAAATAACATGCTCAGGACCCGCTCGGTGCCGGGAATCAAACCGAGAATTTCTTCGTTTGGCGAGAACTCAATCAATATCTCACGACGCTCCTTGATGCACTGCACCGATCTCGATCCGGTACTCGACATCTGTATGGTATCGGTGTCAATCGGCAGACCGTTTTCCACGCCAAAAGAAGAGGTGATACTTTGCTGATCCGCATCCATGATGTAAATCACAAAAGCCGTCACATGCAATAAGCCGTGCACATGGCGGTTGAGCGTTTGAAATACGGCATCTGCGTCAAGGCTGGCGGTAATCTCCTGGCCGATGGCGCCCAGGCGTTCGAGAACGGCACCGGTCTGTTGCAGCACTTCAGCACGTTCCGCTTCACCATCGGCCAACTGGCGCAGGTGCTCACTCTCGGCGCGCATACGTTCGGTTTGATGGCTTACCTGCATGGCCGTGGCGCGGTTGGTGGCGGCCTGGTTATGAATCTTTTCCCGCGCCGTGATCGCCAGGCGGCTCAGCCTGAAGGCTTCCTGATAATTATTGATCGCCGCCTGGGCGTCCGCCATCTCTTCAAGCAGTTCACCCGGTAGCGCATAGCCACTGATGCTGGCGGCGGTCTCTACCGCTTGCGTCAGATAATGCAGCGGTGCGCTTGCCGCATTTTTTGCCTTGGCCTGGAGTGCGGGAGCGGGCAGCTGATGGCGCAAATGAATCGCTGCCAAGACGCGCAACACGTCAATTTTTCGGTAATGGTCGGCGCTTTCGGTTGCCAGCGAAAAGGCTACCTGCGCAACGGCAAGCGCTTCCTGAGGTTTGCCAAGCAGGGATAAGGCATGGGCCTCTCCGCGCCGGGAACCGATGCGAAAATCGAACTGATTTTTTTTATCGGCCTGTTCTTGCAGCTCACGAAAGCAATTCAAGGCGGCGTTATATTCACCGCGATCGAGTGACAGGTCACCGAGGTACCGCAGCGCCACCATGTGCAAGCGAGCGCCGACTACGGAAAAGAGCAAGGGAATCGCATCTTCCAATAATTCTTTGGCGGCATCCAGTCGGCCCAGGCGCCTTAAGGTCTCCGCCATATAGATGAGGCAGGAGCCAATGCTGATGGGCCATCCGGTCTGTCTGGCCAGATCGTGCCCCACCTGCATCCACTGCAATGCTGCCTGGTGATCGTTCAGGCTATTGAAGGCGTCGCCCACATTGACAGCCGCGTTAATGGCGCGGCGGATCTGGCCACTTTGCAGTGCCAGCTCATAGGTCTGCATGCCATAGGTAGCCGCATGTCCGAAGTCACTCGACAAGGCCGACGTGTAAGCCAGAAAATCGAAATGACATGCCGCTATCACAGGGTTCTCCGTGCTCACATCTGCACGAAAACGGCCGCCCCATTGTGTTAATGCCTTTGGTAAATTGTGTAACGCGGTCTGTACCGCCAGGAAGCATTGCGCCAAGGTCTCGCGGTTGCTGTCGTGACTGTTTGCGCTAATGAGCGTGGCTTGAGCCAGCTCTGATTCGACGATGGCGTCGCCGCCACGGTACATGCTTACACATGCCAGCAAGTAATGTGCATCAGCACAGCCTTGCTCACCATCGGTTCCACCGAGCCGGGTAAATTCGCTTAGGGCTGATTCGGCCAGTTGTTGCGCTTGATCCAATTCTGAAAACAGCCATCGAGCTTCCCCGCGCACCAGGCGCAAGCGGGCATTGAGCAGATGGATGTCGTGCGGTGTTAACGTGGCATTCGTCGCCAGGCGCGACTCGTGCGTGAGCAGAATCTCAGCTTCATCGGCAAGATTCAGCGCCCGTCTGGTGTCGCGCTGACGAAGCTGCCACGCCAGCTTAACCAGTAGCGTGATGCGCTCGACACCTTGAAGAGAGGCAAGTGCGTTTTCGTCCCTTGCCACTTCGTCATTGGTAACAAGTATCTCCATCAGTGCCGCGACCTCGCTTGAATTTGAAGAAATATTTGAAGAAATTAACTAGCAGCAACTAGTATAACGATGAATGTTCGCCCATCGGTGAAGTCGTCGTGAAAATTTCCCCGTGCTGTTGCCTTGAATGTATCAAAAAACGGGGAGTATTTTTCAGCACGCCTATAAATCGTGCGCAAACAGTGATTTATTGCTTATACCCTATCCCAGTATATGAATTACAAAAAGCCTCGAGCCCCCTGCAAGCCGCCGGTATGAAGCGCTACCACACGCTCGCCAGGACGGAAATGACCCGCTTGCGCGAGCTGGTGCAAGGCATAAAACATCTTGCCTGTATAAACCGGTTCAACCGCGATCCCGGTTTCTGCAGAAAACTCCTGGCAAAACTGACGCAAGACAGGTGGTGCTTTGGCATAGCCCCCATGATGAAAATCGGTCAGCAGCTCATAGTTCTGATACGACGGATAGCCGGCTCGCTGCAATAAGCCGGCGATTTCCGTATGTAGGTAAGCTGCATTTTTGATTGCAGCAATACCTATCGCCCGGCCACGTCCTCGCATGCCCGCCAGTAAACCCGCCAATGTCGCCCCGGTACCGCAGGCCACCATCACGGTGTCAGGCACGAACGCTTGGTGGTCAATTTCGGCATCAAACAACTCGTCAACCAATTCGGCCACGCCATGCAGCGCCGCCGGCGCGCTGCCGCCTTCGGGCAACCACACATGTGATGGCGACAGCGCATCGACATACTGATGCCACGCCTGCGGAACATCACGCAACTGGCGATACTGCTCCCGCGATACGAAGCGAATCTGCATGCCCTGACGTTGGCAATCGATCAAGGTGGCTGTCATCTCCATACTCGCCTCGCCATGGCCGCGTACCAGCCCAATCGCTGGATAACCCGCCAGGCACGCTGCATGGGCGGTGGCATGAAGATGGTTGGACCAGGCTCCACCCATCGTTACCAGCGTCGGCGCCAGACCTTGCAGCGCCTGCAAGGGGTATTTCAGCTTGCGAAATTTATTCCCTGACACCTCAGGGTGCAACAAGTCATCGCGTTTAACCCATACCTGCACATCGGGGAAAAACCGACTTTGAAGCGCCTGCAACGGGGATGATGTGTGAATAAATTGCATGAAGCCTTGCCGAATGACATCAGAATGGTAGAGTAGGCATTTTAGCGCCTATCTCACATCGCCACGGAGACCTGCATGTCCGCCAATAAGAAAAAAATCGTGCCATTCGCACAGCAACAGCTGATGCAAGCCATTACCCAGCTCAAGCAAGGCAGTTCGCGCGAAGAGGTGCTGCCCGTGCTGGAGCTTGTTCTCGCACAATTACAAACATTGACAACCCACGATCATTTAACTGGCGCGCTGAACCGTCGTACCTTGATCGAGCGCCTTGATACCGAATTGCAGCGCTCCCTGCGTACCGGACACACATTTACTTTTGCCGTCATCTGCGTCGATCACCTGCCAGAGATCATGGAACAGCATGGGCGCGACGTCACCAAGCAGATCCTGCAAGCGGTGACGCTGGAGGCACACAAAATACTGCGCACGCTCGATTCCTTTGGCCGCATTGCCGCGACTGAATTTGCCATTGTCATGCCCACTACATGGCTCGATCAGAGCATGAAGGCGATAGACCGCCTGAAGGCAAGGTTTGCCGACATTGACTTGCAAAGTGCAGCGCCCGGCTTAAGTATCACTTTTTGCACTGGCCTGACGGCCAATTCACCCGGAGACAGCGCCGACAAGATGCTCGCCCGCGCCAGCGCTGCGCTGGCAAAAGCCCGTGCCAAGGGCGCGGGCAATGTCGCACAGGTCGAGATCGATTTGCCTACCTACGATCCGTCCTCCGCGGCTTAACGAGCTAACGCATTGCGCAACTAATTTACCTGGCAGTGGTCAGAAGACCGCACGCTAACCATCATGACATCCGGAGAATCCTTAGTGATCACATCACGCGTAACGCGCATGCTCATTGCCAGCGGCGTATTTTTTAGCATCGCCTTCGCTACCGTCAATACCAACGCCGGCGTCATGGCAGACGAAAAAAAAGAGCAGGAGGTGCAGCGGGCTGATTACATCCGGAAAAATTACACCAAATATGAATATCGGATTCCTGCGCGCGATGGCACTTTGCTGTTCACCTCGGTGTATGTGCCAGCGGATGCCAGCGCCAGCAAGCGCTATCCGATTTTGCTGGTGCGCACACCATACTCGGTTGCACCCTACGGCACGGCCAATTACAAACGCGGCCTGGGCCCGGCTGCAGAGTTTGAAAAAGAAGGCTATATCTTTGCTTTTCAAGACGTGCGTGGCACGCACATGTCGGAAGGCGAATTCGTCAACATGCGCCCTCACCTGGCCAATAAATCCGGGAAAACCCAGTTTGACGAGAGCAGCGATACCTGGGACAGCATAGACTGGATGGTCAAAAACCTGCCCGGCAATAATGGCAAAGTCGGGCAGTGGGGCATCTCTTACCCTGGCTTTTACACCTCGGCTGGCGCGATTGATTCGCACCCCGCGCTTAAAGCCATCTCGCCGCAAGCGCCGATCGCCGACTGGTTTCGTGGCGATGACATGCACCGCAATGGGGCATTCAACTTGCAGATGGCATTTGGATTTTTCAGCGGTTTTGGCAAGCCCCGCCTACAACCAACGGATGTGACGAAAGAGAAGCCTTTTGAGTACGGCACACCTGATGCGTATCAGTTTTTTCTCGATTTGGGCGCACTGTCCAATGCCAATCCAACATATTTCAAAAACGCGATTCCATACTGGAACGAAATTGCACAACATCCCAACTATGACAGCTACTGGCAAAGCCGCAATCTCTTGCCCCACCTGAAAAATATCAAGGCCGCAGTATTGACGGTGGGCGGCTGGTATGACACCGAGGATTTATATGGTCCTTTGCAAACCTATCAGTCCATAGAGAAGCAAAATCCCGGCATCAGCAACACACTGGTGATCGGCCCCTGGGTACACGGAGGCTGGAGCCGCGGCGATGGAGATAAAGTTGGCGATGCCAACTTTGGCTACAAGACCTCGCTCAGTTATCAGCCGATAGAATTTGCCTTTTTTAAACACCATCTCAAAGGCGCAGACAAGCCCAACCTGCCAGAAGCCTGGATGTTTGAGACCGGCGCAAATCGCTGGCGCAATTTTGATGCATGGCCGCCAAAAGAGACGCAACAAAAATCCCTGTATTTCAAAGCCGATGGCGCCCTCAGTTTTGTAGCATCAACACAGGCGGAAGATGTCTTTGATGAATACATCAGCGATCCGGCCAGACCGGTGCCCTACACGACAGAGATTTCCAACCGCTGGAGCAATCAGTATGTCGCCGCCGACCAGCGTTTTGCCTCGCGACGCCCTGATGTCCTCACTTATCAGACCGGGATATTGGACAAGGATCTGACGCTGGCAGGCCCATTGACCGCCTCTTTGTTCGTGAGTACCAGCGGCAGTGACGCCGATTTTGTCGTTAAACTGATTGACGTCAACCCCGCCAATATCGACACGCCTGCAGGAGAACTCAATCGTGGCGGACAGCAGACCCTAGTCCGTGGTGAGCCATTCCGTGGCCGTTTCAGGGATGGTTTTGATCTGCCGAAAGCCTTTACTCCGGATGAGCCGACCAAGGTGCAGTTTTCCATCAATGACGTGTTTCATACCTTTCAACGCGGCCATCGCGTCATGGTGCAAATTCAATCAAGCTGGTTTCCTTACATAGACAGAAATCCGCAGCGTTTTGTGGCAAACATATTTGAAGCAAAAGACAGTGACTTCATCAAGGCAAACCATCGATTATTCCGTTCCAGCGCCAAAGCGAGTGCCATTCATGTCAGCGTATTGCCGGCATTAGACGAAAAGTAAATGCCGATGGATGGCGAGGCGCTGCAAATGGTGATAAAACTGCCTATTTCAGGGAGTTTTATCGCTATTGCATTTGTTTTTTTGGCATACTGTGGATAATGGATGTTGCTCTATGTGGCGCTTATCGTTTTCAATCAGAAAAATTCACGGCATACTAACAATGCGTTGCTCCATTCCAGAATATTTTTATTACCGCGCGACAGGCAGTTAAACCGTGACTCCAAAACGCGAAAAATTGTGTCAATCCCTGCTGATCAGTATCGATGAATTACGTCCCGGCATGTTCGTCACCGAACTCGACAGACCATGGACGCAATCTCCTTTCATGCTGCAGGGTTTTTTACTGACAGAAAATCTGGATTTGCGCACCCTGCAATCGCTGGTGAAAGAGATCGTCATCGATCCTACGCGCAGCGTGCCAGAATCTTTGCTGCATCTGCCTTGGGAATCGCTGCACGACATCACTTTAGCAGAGGCTACTTTAGTGCCGGAGATGCGCATTCGCCCCGCTTCGTCCAATGCAACGGTGTCTGCCGTGCAAAGCTCTTCTTTTTTTTCACGGGGTCTGGAATGGTTGCGCGTTGGCGCAGATATTTCCTCGAATTTGTTCTTGCTGGATAAGAAGAAAAAGCACACCTCACAAGCCAAGCCGTATTATCTGCGTTACGACAAAACGAAAAATAGAGAGCATTCATCCCGCTCATCGAGAAGCACGCGTTCCAGCAAAACACCCGCGCCATCGACCCGTCAATTTAGCCGCCTGATACAGTCGCTGTATCCGCGTGACGTGATATTTGCGCCGCTAAACTTGATCGAGCGCTGGCAACTCTGGCAGGAACAGCGCATCAAAGATAGACTGCAGCCACGTGGAAAAAATATCCGCAAGAGGGCTTTTTCCCGTCGTCGGCCAGACTATATTCCCAAGGAGTTGGCATTGGTCACCTACGAGGACCATACGCCCTTGCAAGACGAGATGATTTATGCCCGCAAGGTGATAGAGAAAACCGATGCTTTACTAAAAAAACTGACCTCCGATATTCATAATGACCGGAGCATCGCCATCGAAGAAGTCAGC
The DNA here is from genome assembly GCA_030645915.1 of Undibacterium sp. Classification (GTDB taxonomy): domain Bacteria; phylum Pseudomonadota; class Gammaproteobacteria; order Burkholderiales; family Burkholderiaceae_D; genus Undibacterium. The sequence continues at coordinate 88,188 of JAUSNO010000004.1, read as the reverse complement.
CCGACGGTACACTTGCTGACAGAAAGCGTGGTGTCAAATCCTGCCGCGTTAATCTGGTTGATCCGCATGCGCAATGAAAATTCTACCGCCTATGCGCAGGGACTTAAAGTGGCGGTGTACATGATGACGCTGGGGCGCCATCTTGGATTTACGCGGCAACAATTGACCGAGTTGGGTTTTATCGGCTTGCTGCTGGATATCGGCAAATTGGAGTTGCCCGATGCGCTGCTGGAAAAGCCGGCTAAATTATCCGAAGACGAACAAAGCTTGATGCGTACCCATGTCTCTTCCGGCATAAATATACTCAATGCGAAAGAGCCGTTGACCGACAACGTTTTGTCGGGCATCAGCGAACATCACGAGCGACTCGATGGCAGTGGCTATCCCAATGGTTTGACCGGCATGGAGATCAGTATCTTCGGCAAGATGTCAGCCATTGCCGACAGTTTTGCTGCCATGACCTCAGCGCGACCGTATGACATCACGCGTTCCTCTTTTGACGCGATGAAGGAGTTGTTCAAGATGTCGGGGCCGCAGTTGCATGCGCCGCTGGTAGAAGAATTTGTCCAGGCAATTGGCATTTTTCCGGTAGGAAGCATGATCGAGCTTTCTACCGGTGAAATCGCCATTGTGCTGGAACACAACAAAATTCGCCGGCTGGAACCGAAAGTATTGGTGCTCACTGCGCTGGATAAAACGCTGCTTAAGAAGCCTGTCATCATCGATCTGATGCGACAGAATAAGGTAAAAGAAGACGAAAAAATGAAGATTATGCGCGGCTTGCCTGACGGCGCATACGGTCTGGTGTGCAGAGATTTTTATCAGAATTGACAATGCCAAATTCTCTATTGACTTGTATAGAATTTTCCAATGTGGGCGATTTTTATTCTGCCCTGGAGCGCGAAGTAAATATCGCCAGTGATATTAGTATTGTCGCTGTTCTGGTGATGTCCATGCACCGCTCTGATCGGCTCAACGCGATGTTGACGCCTGACTATGCGCAGGCGACAAGAGCGGCTTTTCTTGAGCGTATACGGCCAGTTTTGCGTGATAAGGATAGCTTTGTTTTTGCAACTGAAAACGAATGCTGGTTTTTACTGCCGCAGCTGTCCTCCGATGCGCTGGCCATATTGGCGGTGCACCGCGTGCTCAGCGCGTTGAGTACGCCATTGAAAATCGGATCACATACGATATTTTTTAACCCATGCATAGGGATTGCATGCGCGCCGGTACACGCCCGGAGCGCAACCGCATTGCTGCGTGCGGCGGATACCGCGCAAAAGAATGCGCAGTTGGGCAATCTACGGTTTTTGCTGGCGCATGGCGCTGAAGATGCCAGCGCCGGGCCGGAGGATTTGCCAAGGGCATTGGAAGATGTCCTGGATGCCAACAGGCTAGAGATGCGTTATCAGCCTAAGGTTGAGTTGCGCTCCAACAGCGTGGTGTCGGTTGAAGCTCTGGTGCGCTGGCCCAGCGATCATCCGCAAACGGTCGCTACCCCGCTCCTGATCGAGATCGCAGAGCGCTGCGACATGATAGAGCTGCTCACCATGCGGGTGTTCAATAAGGTCTTGCAAGAAATGGTGGGCTGGAGACAGTCAGGCCTGACGATCCTGGTGTGGATCAACCTGTCGGCAAAGCTCCTGAGCCTGGAACATTTGCCGACCATCTTGTCGCGGGTCTTAAGTATCTGGAATATACCCACCTCATCGATAGGCTTGGAAATCACTGAAAGTGCTTTCATTAACGATATAGAACACACCACAAATGTGTTATTCGAATTAAAGGCGCTGGGCTTTCATTTATCGATAGACGATTTCGGCACCGGGTATTCTTCGCTCGCTTATCTGCGTCGATTTCCTATCGATGAATTAAAAATTGATCGCATGTTTATTCATGGCATGACAGAATCACTCCAGGACAGACAAATCGTGCAAAGCATTATTGGGCTGGCACACAATTTCGGCCTGCAAGTGGTCGCCGAAGGTGTCGAGCAGGCAGCCACCCTGACTGAACTTGACATCCTCGGCTGCGATCAGATTCAAGGGTATTTGTTTGCCAGGCCCATGCCAGGCGACGACTTGATTGGCTGGTGCAATGCGTTTAACCGTACGGCAAAATTGAAATAACACATCCGACTTATTTTTATAGCTATCTCTCGTCATGACATCTCCTTCGCGCGCCATACGTATCGGCCTGATCGCCAACCGATCTCATCAGGATGCTCCAGATTCGGCATTGGTGCAGCTACTGCGCAGTGCCAGGATATCCATTCAACATTTGCACATAGAATGGATCGTGGTGGGCAGGACGCTCGATGCCATCATTTCGCATAATCTGCTTGACGTCTGTGCACGGCACGAACGCTTTCCTTACGGTCGTGAAGGTGGCTTGATGAAGCTGGTGTCACGCGTAGTGGACAGTGACCCGGCGCGCACTGTCGATGCCGTCATTTATCTGATTGACCCAGTCGATCCATCATCGATTTTTCCTGAAGCGATGGCACTCAAACGGCAATGCGTGATTCACAAAAAACCGTTCTTGTCGACCTTGGCCAGTGCACGCGAGTGGCTGGAACTGGAAGCTTTGGCTATCGGTACCAAGCCTGACGCCAGCCGCGACCATGCTTATCGGTTGGCCAATGAAGGTATTGCATTGATCGCGCATGACGCGATGAAAGACCGCATGATGGCGCTGGCAGAAAAACATTTTTCCTTATTGGATCAATTCGCCCATCGTTACGCTACCGGCACGACGGGTGGCCTACTGAATAAGCTTGCCGAAAAAATCAAGGGCACGCCAGCCGATCGTCCCTGGGTACAGCCATTTTTGTCAGGCCCTCTGGGCGGTGATGCTCAGATCGCGGAGCTGGTACTGGAGAAAAAAATACGCCGCATTCTTTTTTTGGAAGACCCCCATGTGGCGCGTCAGCATGAGGCTGACATTCAGTTATTGGAGCGCGCCGCCCGCACCGTCACCGATTTTTCACTCGTGATCAGCGATGTTGATGGTGTCGATCGTTGGCTGGATCTGATGAGCAAAAGAATCGCTCTATAAATGACATAAAGCCCCGCACTTGCTGACAAGTGCAGGGCTTACGTTTACTACAAGCGCTTATTCATACCAATTACGCCGCTGCTGTTTCCTGCGGTTTTGCAGATAGACGTTGCAGTCGTTCCATCGTCGTTTCCCCCACCGTATCTGCCTGGCCGACCGATTTTCTGATCGCTTCAATTTCGGCCGCCTGATCCAGCGGTTTTTGTCCGATATCCTCCACGATACGTAAACCTGCAGCCTGGTTGCTGACCGTTTGCGCCCGTCTGGTCAGCGCGTTGAGCGCGCTTGATTGCCCTTTTAAGCCAGATAAACTACTGAGCTGGCTCTGGCGTTCCGCGCGCAACTCCTGCAGATCTTTTTGTGCATTTGCTGCAGCAAGACTTTGTATGGCTTTTTTCGCTGCGGCATCGAATTCAGAAAGCTGTCCGGATAAGGCGTCCACGATTTTTTGCAATTCGTTCATGTACTCCTCTGCGTCCGCCTGTTCCTGCATCTCCAGTGGTAATTTCGCTCTATTCGCCTCCAGCTCGTCGCAAAACAGGCTGACCGTGGATTCCGAAATTTTTCCGCTGGCGAGCCTGTCTGCCAAGGTCGCCGAGGCTTTTTCATCGTTACTGATCAAGTCACGCAATTTGATCACATCGGCGTGTTCTTTATCGAAAGAGGCGCGCGCCCCGGCCAGTTTCTGTGCGGTCTCCCTGAGTGTCGCGGCCAGACGATCACGATCGGCCTCGGTCGCAGTTTCCGGATCAAAATTGGCGATCGCTTCTGATACCTTGTTTCCGAGCACACCAAAATGTTTGCTGATCAAGCGTGCTGTCAAACCCCAACCGTTCAAATTGCTCATGGTATTTCCTTTCGTTTAATTGAATTACTGCCTGTTTTACGACGTTTACTACTACGACATGGCGCGTGTCTATTGCACCAGCAATCTTTCCAGCTCAACTGGAATGGCGATCATGAAATCGACATAGATGCCACGCCTGGCGCGATCTCCATCTTCGCTTTCAATCATTTCCGTGGAGATCAGCAAGATCTCGCGTTGCGCTGCGTTTCCATCGCCCAGCAAGCGGCTGTATGGCATGAATACGATTTCCTGTTTTAATCCCTGACTGCCGGCGGCGTCATCAATGCGGGTTTCGACGCCGCGGAAAGGGGTCACAAATTCTTCGTGGGATGAACCGGCATCACGCCGGTACACCAGACTGTCCGCGTCCGCGAAGATGGCGGTAAGGTCGGCTTCATCTTTCCCCAGGTCTTCGACCTGACTACGCCATAAGGTGTAACTGGAATCGCCTAAACCGTAACCCGCTTCACCCAGATACGCCTGCTGGTCCTCCGCACTTTCAGGGATCAGGCGCAGCAGCCTGCTGCAGTACATGACCTCACTGATCTCACCTGTCGCACTCACATATAGCTGCAAGAATTTTTCAGCGTGCTGATCGTCACCGACATGCAGGTAATACCGGTACAGGCTGCCCGACATTGCAGTTTGTATGCGGCTGATCGCCCGTATCAGTGTCTCGTCTTCTTCCGGCATGGCGATAAGCGAACCCTGACTAATGGCACGGATCAGCGGTGATTTTTGCAAGGTAATGAGGCCGCCAATGCGGGCAGACAGCGGCAGATTGGCATCTTCCCTTTGTTTTTCCTGGTGCACTCCGGAAGCCTCATCGTTGCCACGGCTGAATAATTTTTCTGCATAGTTGTAAGCATCTTTCCAGGCCATGTCTTTTCCTTAAACCTTTCCTAATGAGTAATGGGAAACCACTTCCCTACGCGGCATCAAAACCCGGTACAGCTTGTAGGCGATCCCGCTAAATCCTGATAAAAACGCACCCCAAAGTAAAAAACGCAGCATCGACCAGCCCGCAGATTCGTCGTTGGCCGGCGGTACTTTTGTCGCCGGCAGACTGGCGTTATCCAGTTCAGTGCTACGGTAGTTATTGCCAGTTTCGCCGCCACCTGCTATCGGTTCAAGATCATCGCGCTGGTTAGCATGCACTGGTGCAGAATGCGGCCGGCTCAGGGCCTGGCCCAGCATGAACCCCATGAAGGCACTCCCCATTGAGCTACTTTCTCTCTGCACGATGACCGTCGGTGCCGCCGGCGTTTGCTGCATTTGTGACGGTGTCTGCGGAGCTGCACGTATCGGATCTAACGGCTTGCCGGTGACGCTGCTTGCTTGTGCAGGCAGGGCCACTTTCTGCTGTGTTCTGGCATCCATATTTTTCAAGGCTTGTTGTTGCGCTTGATTTCTGTCGAGATCCTTGTTTAGGGCGGAGTCTGTTCTGCCCGCAGCCTTTCCTGACGTCTGGCCAAAACTGCCGAAACTGGTATTGGTCGCGGTGTTGCCGGTGCGCTTGCCTGAGAAATTGTCTGACCGCAAAGGCTGGCTTTTTTGTGACGAAAACCCGCTTTTCATGCTGCGTGATGGCGCGCGCGATGAAGAGGAGAATGTCGCAGCGGAAGCCATGTTTGCCATCGGCAATAGCACGATCATGATGGCAACGAGAAAGCTGTGCTTGGGTTGGATAATGTGTTTCATCGAATTATGGTTGGCATAGTTATTTCAGAAATGAATCTGTACAATCAGCACACTTTGCGCGACTTGCATTTGTTTGCTGCACACCGCAAACAAAGCATAGTGAGCAAAAAGATAAAACGCATCGGTAATAAAAAGGAGTAATCACCATGACTCGTAAATATTCAGACATGAACCAGCACGACGCCTTGTACAAGGTTGCGCGAGCCTATCCAGGAGGTCTGGAAGCATTGGCCGTCCGCTTGCAGATATCGGTGAATGTGCTGCGTAACAAGTTGGCACCGGGAATAGAAACGCACTATCCTTCTTTTGAAGAGCTCTCGATGATCATCGAGCATTGTCACGAAGCGGGCGTAAAAGATGCATTGTTGCCGCTACACGCCCTATTGGGGCGACATAGGATGGCGGCATTTCTGGTGCCAGAACCGGAGCAGGTCAGTAAGGACGATTTGTCGCAAACAGTCTGCCGCGTGATGAGTCAGGTCGGCGATGTGGCTGAGGCGGTATCGAATGCCTTGATGGATGGTGTGATCTCGGTCGCTGAGGCGGACCTCATCGAAAAGGAATTTCAGGGTGCCTTGACAGCGTTGGGTGAATGGCGCGCGCGCATCCGCATTCATCATAAAGGCGAGGGCGACAGCTAAAGGCCTTATATACGCCGTTCTGCGAGATAAGGGCGACTGATTTACAATGTCGCTGTCCGCCCTCAATTACTCTTCGCCTCATGATCACCTCACCTGCCCCTCCCGCCCTTCTTTCAGAAAGTCATCCCCGGCCAGAATCATTGTGGGATTTATTTCGTTCATTTACCTTATTGGCGCTGCAGGGTTTTGGTGGTGTCGTGGCCATCGTGCAGCGTGAACTGGTAGAAAAGAAACGCTGGCTGACCAAGGAAGAATTTGTTGAAGAATGGGCTGTTGCCCAAATCATGCCCGGCCCAAATGTCGTCAATCTTTCCTTGATGATCGGCAGTCGTTATTTCGGTCTGCCCGGTGCGATCGCCGCGTTAGCCGGCATGTTGACAGTGCCCTTGTTAATCGTACTGCTGGTGGCGATACTGTATGCGCAGGTGGCCCATCATCCGGGCGTGGCCGGCGCCTTACGCGGCATGAGTGCGGTAACTGCCGGCATGATTATCGCGACTGGCTTACGCTTGTTTCCTGCCTTGAGGACGAACCCCATCGGATGGCGTACGTGTCTGGTTTTTAGCGCACTGTGTTTCGTCAGCATCGCCCTGCTACGTTTGCCGCTGGCTTACGTCCTGATGGTTGGTGGCACAAGCGCCTGCTTTTTGGTGTACCGAAAGCTGGGTCAATGAATCCCGCCTTGAACGATGCCTTGCATTCGACCCTGCATATCACAATGGGCTGGAGTGACTGGCTCAATCTGTTCCTGCATTACATGCTGCTTTCGCTGCTGTCGATAGGTGGTGCGATTTCCACTTTGCCCGATATGCATCGCTATCTGGTTGATCAGAATCATTGGCTCACCGACGCGCAATTCAATGCCTCGGTGGCAATCGCACAGGCGGCACCGGGGCCGAATGTATTGTTCATCGCACTGATGGGCTGGAATGTAGGGATGAATGCCGGTAGCGTTTGGGCGGGTTTGCTAGGCGTGCTCGTTACCATGACCGGCATTCTGTTACCGAGTACCACACTGGCCTACACTGCAGCCCGTTGGGGTCATAAAAACCGCGACCTGCGTGCAGTGCGCGCCTTTAAACTCGGCATGTCACCTATCGTCATCGGCCTGTTACTCGCTACCGGCTGGATCATGGCTGCGGCGCATCATGTTCCCCGCCAGGACTGGCCGATTTGGCTGTTGACGGCGGTTTGTGCGGTTGTGGTCTGGCGCACCAAATTGCATTTGTTGTGGTTGCTGGGCGCGGGCGCTTTGCTGGGATGGTTCGGCATCGTGTAGGATAAAAAAAGGCACATCGCTGTGCCTTTTCTGTTATCTAGATCAATGGAATTGTTTAGCGACCATCAGCAAATCCGATGCGGTCTGTGGTGGCGTTTCTGGCGTCTTCTACGCTGATTTTCTTTTCACGCAATAGCGGCGCCAGCGCTGAATTCATCGAATGGCAGCCAGCATTGAGCTTGGCGTCCCCATCCATCAGCGCCCGTATGCCGGAGATGCCGCCCGATTCAATCATTTTCACCACTTCCGGATTCGGCGTGAGGCACTCCGTGGCGAGGTAATAGCGCTCGCCCTCCAGGGATGGCAACAGGGCTTGACATAAGACCCCGCGCAATGCCTGCGCCAATGCTTGCGATTGCGGTTCGCCATTGCCCAGTAAGCGTATCATTTTCTGCAAGCCCAGCTCAGTGGAGCGGGCATGCAGCGAAGCTAGTACCAGCGGGCCTGATTCGGCTAAAGCCAATGCCTCCTGTGCGGTCTGGGCGTCACGGATCTCGCCGATGACGATGACATCCGGCCGTTCGCGCAGCGCATCCAAGGCACCTAAATAGTAACTTTCTACGTCACCGTCAAAGCCGACTTCGCGTTGCGTGATGATGCATTTGCGTTGCGGGATCAGGGTTTCTACCGGATCTTCAATCGTGATGATATGGCCAGAGCGGGTCTTGTTGATCTGATCCAGCATCGAGGCGATGGTGGTCGATTTTCCCTGGCAAGTGTCGCCGATGATCAACACCAGGCCGCTGGTCAGCTTGGCGAAATCCTGCTCACATTGGCGCAGGCCAAGCTGACTCAACTCCAGGGGTTCTTTGGGGAACCGGCGAATCACGCAGCCCAGGCGTTTTTTTCCTTGAAAGGTAAAGCAGTTGGCGCGGATACGCGCCGCGTTCAGATCAATCGAGCGGTCGAAGGCGCGATCCTGAATCCGCTCGAACCAATTGGGCTCGATCACTTCAAAAAACTCTTCCAGCTCTTCCTTGGTGATCGGTGAATCGGTGACCGCCACCAGGCCTTTAGGCTGGCGCAGCATGATCGGACTATTCTGATGAATCAGAATGTCGCTAAAAATCAGGCGTGAATTGAGCAAATGCAGAATTTGTTCGACCAGGGTGCCAAAGACCGGGTGGTCTTCATTTTCAATGTAAGTCAGGGTGCGAATTTGTGAAGAGGCGTGAGTTTCCATCGTTTTTTGATCTCATGGTTGGAACAGATATCCTGCAATTATAAGACCAGAGTGCTATTGCGCAAGGGAAAGATTTTTGTGTGTAAATGGCAATAATCTTGTGGCCGCCGCAGCATGGCTCTGGCACGCACTATTTATGCGGCTGTGCGGGCACATGCCTCCAATAGGCGCATGGGCAGGGCGTTGTGGGCATGCGGCAAATTGAACGCCACCGCTCTTTATTGACGGCAGAGGGCAAGGCCAGCGTATCGGCGCAAATACGACAAAATATGAGACCATTGCACGCTCAGGACTGACCGTATTTTTTGTTGAAGAACTTGCTTCCACTCCTACTATAAAGAGCTATTGATGAAACCTTACTTACTCAGCACTCTCGCTTTCAGCTTGCTATCCTGTTTTGCCAATGCCGCAGAACGGATCGAGCTGGGCCTTGCGAGCACGCCGCCCTTGATGGCGGGCATCATGACCGGGAATATCGACCAGAGCGTGCGTGCCCAGGACAATTTTTTCCGTTATTCGCAAGGCCGCTGGCTTACCTCGGTGGAGATTCCGGCCGATAAATCGGACTGGGGCACCTTTATGATTGCGCGCGAAGAAGTGCAGCAACAGTTGCGCACCATCGTTGAAGAAGCGGCGCAAGATGGCAAGAAAATCATGGGCTCCGATCGTCAGAAAATTGGCGATCTCTATCTCAGCTTCATGGACCAGAAAAGGCTGGAAAAACTTGGTACGCTGCCACTCAAGGGCGAGCTGGCCAGAATCGCCGCCCTCACTGACAAAAAGCAACTCCCGGCACTGATTGCCCATTTTCATCAGATAGGCGCAAGCGCTCCCTATGCCATCAGCATTCATCAAGACAACAAGGAGTCGACCAGATATGTTGCCGATATTGTGCAGTCGGGTTTGGGCATGCCCAACCGTGATTTCTATGTGAAACCCGATGACGCCAGAATGGCAGACATCCGCGCCAAATATCAACTGCATGTAGAAAAAATACTGACGCTGGCGGGCAATAAGCAGGCCGCCGGCAACGCCAGACGGATCGTCGAGCTGGAGACCGAACTGGCCAAAGTGCAATGGAGCGCGGTAGAAAATCGCGACCCGGTGAAAGGCTACAATAAGATCAGCATAGAAAAACTGGGCACGCTGACGTCCGCTTACGCCTGGCCATCCTATCTCGCGGCCGCTGGCATGCAGGGCAAAGTGACGGAACTCAATGTCAGCCAGCCAAGCTACCTGACCGGCTTTAATCGCGTACTGCAAGAGACGCCACTGGCGGTCTGGAAGAGTTATTTTGAATGGCATCTGCTCAATAGCTACAGCCCGTATCTTTCCGCCGCTTTTGCTGACGAGAGTTTCGCCTTCAAAGGCGGCGTGCTCACCGGTGCAAAAGAAAACATGTCACGAGAGAAGCGCGGCGTTGCCCTGACCGACCGCACGCTCGGTGAGATCATGGGCAAAAGTTATGTAGAAAAATACTTTCCGGCCGAGCGCAAGCTGCGCACAGAGCTGATGGTCAGGAATTTTCTGCTCGCCTTCAAGGAAAGCATAGAGTTGCTGGACTGGATGAGCCCGGCGACCAAGAAGGAAGCGCAAGTCAAACTGGCCAAGATCAGCGTCAAGGTGGGATACCCGAACAAGTGGCGTGATTATTCTGGTTTACGCATTTCCAGCGATGATCTGATCGGCAACTTGAGCCGCGCCAGACTGGCCAGATATCAAAAAGAGCTGAATAAGCTGGGTAAGCCGATTGACAGGGATGAATGGGAAATGACCCCGCAAACCGTGAACGCCTATTACAGCCCGGAGATGAACGAGATTGTCTTCCCCGCCGCGCGCATGCAGTCGCCCTTGTTCGATGCCAGTGCTGAAGACGCCGTCAACTACGGGGCACTGGGCATCTCTATCGGGCATGAGATCAGTCACGCCTTCGATGATGCCGGGTCGCAGTACGACGGCGACGGCAATTTGCGCGACTGGTGGAGCAAGGAAGACAGGGCGAAATTTGCCAGTAAAGCCAAGGTGCTGGTGAACCAATATAACGGCTATAGCCCGATTCCCGGTCATTACCTCAATGGCGAACTTACTCTGGGTGAAAACATCGCCGACAATGCCGGTATCGTCATGGCACTCAAGGCTTACAAAATTTCGCTCGGCGGCAAGCCTGCACCGGTGATCGATGGCTGGAGCGCTGAACAGCGCCTGTTCATGGGCCTGGCGCAAGCACGCCGTGCCAAAGCGCGCGAACAAAGAGCCATCGCCCTGATCAAGACTGATCCGCATTCGCCTGGCGAATTTCGCGTCAACGGTAGCCTGAAAAACCTTCCGGCTTTCTATGAAGCCTTTGGTGTCAAGGCGGGTGACCAGATGTATCTGGCGCCTGAAGAACGTGTGACGATCTGGTAAAAATCCTGGCTAAATATAAAACCGCTGTTTGCATTTTTCGTGTGCAAACGGCGGTTTTTATGACCAGATACGTCAACAGCGCCGCATATTAGGTTTCAAACTTCAATTATCGTTTGGTGCCGGTACAAAGCCAGTGCAACGATCAGCCACACCACCTGCTCTGCTGGCAAACGCAGGTGTCAGATGCTGGCCTTGCCAGTCTGTGCAACGGTCTGCGCTATCCATTCATAAAACAAATGCTCATCTAACCGTGCCCAGTCAGATGAATTGAAAATCATTGTTAATTACTAGACTAAGCCTTAGTTAATGTTCAATTTAGAGTGCATAGATAAAAAATTTGGGTTAAGTTTCCGATGCTGATTCGGGAGTCGGTATCTTAAGGTGGCGTCAATACCACAAATCAAACTTCAAGCCGCCCTCTGATGTTTTATCATTTTAATAAAAATATAGGAAAAATATGCGCAATAACCAACCGGTTACCAATATCGAATATATTCTTGACGATACCGAGACGATCGTTTCAAAAACTGATCTTCAAGGAAATATTACCTATGTCAATGACGTTTTTTTAAGGGTTAGCGGTTTTACCGAAGCAGAGCTCATCGGCGCACCGCAAAATATTGTCCGGCATCCGGATATGCCAGTGGAGGCGTTCGCCGATTTCTGGCGCACGATTAAAGAAGGGAAATCGTGGACTGGCCTGGTTAAAAATCGCTGTAAAAATGGCGATCACTATTGGGTTGAGGCTAACGCGGCCCCTCTCATTAAAAATGGTCAAATGATCGGTTTTACTTCAATCCGCGTCAAGCCCACTAGAGAGCAAGTGAAAGCCGCTGAAGCGGCCTATCGTAGTATTAAAAATGGCGGTAGTAACTTAGAAATTCTCGAAGGTGCTGCGGTAGAGCGATCGACATTGCGTAAATTAAATTTTTTTTCAAAATTAACAATCGCCAGTAAATTGACCGGTTTAGGCATCCTGACTGCGGGGTTATTTTTTGCCGTTGCCATGTCGGCATATTTCAATCTATCCATTAGTTTAATTATTGCACTTGCGGCTATAGGAGGTGGCTTTGGCGCGTTCTTATGCTTTGATCTTTACATTACGATTGTCCTGTCGCTTAAGCGCGTGCTCACTGATATAGAAGCCATGAGTACTGGTGATTTATCTGGGAAGATACCGTCGAAGGGCAATGACGAAATTGGCAGAATGACTCAGTCGTTGCGCGTATTTCAAACCAATGTGAAACTACTGATCGGTCAAATCAAACAATCGACAGATGAAATCAGCCACGGTGCGATTGAAATCGCAGAAGGGAATATAGATTTGTCTGGGCGTACCGAATCGCAAGCAAGCTCCCTGGAAGAAACGGCCTCTTCGATGGAAGAATTGACGTCCACCGTTAAACAAAACGCCGACAATGCCAGGGAAGCGAGTCAATTGGTCATGAATACCGCACAGATTGCTGAAAAAGGCGGTTTGGCTGTGGCCAATGTGGTAACGACCATGGGATCGATAAAGACTAGCTCAAGCAAAATAGTCGATATTATTGGTGTCATTGACGGCATCGCATTTCAAACCAATATTCTGGCGCTCAATGCGGCGGTCGAAGCGGCACGGGCAGGCGAACAAGGGCGCGGTTTTGCAGTAGTCGCCACAGAAGTACGAAATCTGGCGCAACGCAGTGCTAGTGCCGCGAAAGAAATTAAGTCTCTTATTGATGACTCCGTCGAAAAAGTGAATGCAGGAAGTAAGCAAGTCGATGAAGCTGGCAGAACCATGACGGATATTGTCAATGGAGTGCAGCGGGCAGCTGAGATCATGCGTGATATTACTGCGGCGAGCCAAGAGCAAAGCGCTGGGATTGAACAGGTAAATCAGGCGGTTATACAAATGGATGATATGACGCAGCAAAATGCAGCGTTAGTTGAACAAGCAGCAGCAGCAGCCGAAAGCATGAAGAATGAAACCGTCGCATTAACGGATTTAGTTAACGAGTTCACTTTGGTTCGCGTCAATAGCAGAGCTGCACAGCCAACGTCCTTAATGCGGGTAGTGCAAGCCGCACCAAAAAAAGTTGCGGTACCTGCACGTAGCAACCTTAAGCGCATCACTTAATCAGACCTGTTTCGTACAATCGTCAAGGACTCAGTGAAAATGCACACTCACCATTACCAAAATGCTGCCGGATTGATCTTGCTCGTCTCACGAAAATTGCCGGACCTTAACGCCGCGGCACTGTTGGCGGCGGTGCGGGAGTCGGGCAGCCGAAACAGGACTATGATTCATGCACGAGACAAAGCTGTCCGTGTATGACCAAAATCAAGCCATGTACATGTCATGAACAGCAACATTGAGAGCATCCTGGCCCGTCTGCGTGACGAGTTCATTGCGCGTTTGCCAGAGCGGCTGGCCGTGCTGGATGCGCAATGGACGGCGCTGGCACGCGGGAAGCGCGAGGCCATCGCGGCTTTACATGGAGCGGCCCACAGTTTGATGGGGGCGGCTGGTGTCCACCGGCTGATGGGTGTGAGTGATGCTGCGCGCACTGTGGAGCAGATTGTGGCTGCTCTGCCATCAAGTAGTGATGTGGCCGCAGACCAGCTGGACACCTTGCGCGTGGCGATAACCAGATTGGCAAAGGCAGCAGCCAACCCCGGTGCCAATCTGGTGTTACCACCAGTTGGTCTAGCAACATCCCCCCGGATCATGGCGGTGGTGGATGATGCGGATCAAGCCTTGTGGCTGCGCTCGGTACTGGAGCCGGCGGGCTATCAGGTTGATATTTTTGTTGAACTTGCCACCTTCCTTGCGGCCTGCCAGGATTCTAAACCTCCGGCTGCCGTGATCATGGACATGGTATTTCCAGAGGGTGACGATGCGGGCGCTCAGACCATCGCGGATTTGAAAGCAAACTGCCTGGGTCAGACGCCCGTCATCTTCTTATCCGTGCGCAGCGACATTGAGTCCAAGCTGTTGGCTTACCGCGCGGGTGCCACCAGCTATCTGGCCAAGCCAGTGGAATCTGGGAGTTTGTTGCGGGTGCTGGCTGAAACCGTGGTGCTGGTTCCCACACAGCCCTATCGGGTTTTGCTGATGGACGATGATCCCATTCAGTTGATGGTTCACGCTCAATTTTTGCGGCAGGCGGGCATGACGGTACTGGAAACCGACAACCCGCTACAAGTGCCCGACTTGCTAAAGAACTTCTCAGCTGATGCGTTGGTGCTTGACATGTACATGCCGCAGTGCTCTGGACCGGAATTGGCCGCCATATTGCGCGATGACAAGCAGCATGCCGAGACGCCGATTATTTACCTGTCAGCTGAGACCGATGTCTCACGACAACTGCTGGCATTGGGGCGGGGTGCAGATTATTTTTTGGACAAACCCGTGGATTCACTCCATCTGGTTGCTGTGGTAGCGCTGCATGCCCGGCGCTTTCGTCAGGCACAGGAGGTGGCCGCATCTATGCGTGCCGTCCTCTATGAGAGGGATCGACATCAGCAAGCCGTCAACGCGCACGCCATCGTTAGCGTCGCGGATTCTGCGGGCAACATCACGTATGTCAACAACAAGTTTTGTGAGGTGAGCGGCTACAGTGAGGATGAACTGCTGGGTCAAAACCACCGTATTCTCAAGTCGGGGGAGCACCCTCCCGCGTTCTACGACGATATGTGGCACACCATCAGTGGCGGTGACATATGGTCGGGTGAAGTCTGCAACCGGCGCAAAGATGGTCAGTCTTACTGGGTTGAATCCAGCATAGTTCCCTTCGTGGATGCTGGTGGCTTGCCCTACCAGTACATCTCCATTCGTACCGATATCAACCAACTAAAGCTGCACGAGAAGGTTCTACGCACGAGTGAGGAGCGCCTGCGGCGTGGCCAAGCGTATGCCAATATTGGAACTTGGGACTGGAATATCGAAACTGGCGAACTATTCTGGTCAGAACGCATTGCGCCACTCTTCGGTCACGCGCAAGGGACATTAGATACCACTTACGAGAACTTCGTCAACGCCATCCACCCAGATGACCGCTCGACTGTACTCGACGCTATCAACGCCTGTATTGAGCGTGATACACCCTATCAAATCGAGCACCGCGTGGTGTGGCCGGACGGTACCGTGCGCTGGCTGCTGGAACGCGGTGCCGTAACGCGCGACGTGTCCGGCAAGGCGAGTCATATGCTGGGCGTGGTGCAGGATATTCATAGCAGCAAGCAGGCAGAGCTAGCGTTGGCCGAGAGTGAGAAACGCTTGCAGGAGGCGCAGTCCATGGCGCGTCTGGGCCATTGGGAAGCGGTCATAGAAAGCGGTGAACTTTACTGGTCAGAAGAGATTTTTCATATCTTTGGCCGTGACCCGGCCACCTTCAAACCCAGTGTCGAGGCATTCCAGGCTGCGGTGCATCCAGACGATCGGACGCTGGTAAGCGACAGCGAGAGACGCTCTGAGCAGACGGGCATTCATGACGTAATGCATCGTATTGTGCGGCCTGACGGCACGGTGCGTTATGTGCATGAACTGGCGCATGCTGACCGGAGCGCGGAGGGCAAAATTCTACGCCTGTCGGGCACAGTTCAGGATACGACCGAGTTCATGCAGGCCAAGGAGCAGCTCAGGCAAAGTGAGGAGCGTTTTGCCTTTGCCGTTGAGGGGGCTGGCGACGGTATCTGGGACTGGAACATGGGCACCGGTGAAATGCCGCTTTCCGGGCACTATGAGGCGATGCTGGGTTATAACAAAGGCGAATTGACTCCAACCGTTGACGCCTGGGTTGCCAGCGTTCATCCCGATGACATTGCTCGGGTACAGCAGAACTTGCAGGATTACCTGGAGGGCATGCTCCCAGTCTATGTTGTCGAACTGCGCCTGCGATGCGAGGATGGCGGCTACAAGTGGATCCTTTGCCGTGGCACGGTGGTGGCCCGTGATGGCGAAGGCAAGCCTGAGCGCATGATTGGCATCCACAGTGACATTGGTAAGCAAAAGGAGGCACAAGCCGAATTAGAAGTTGCTCGCGAGAGCGCCGAACGCGCCAATCAGGCCAAGTCTGACTTCCTCTCCAGCATGAGTCACGAACTGCGCACGCCGATGAACGCCATCATCGGTTTTGCGCAGATGCTGGAATACGATTCCACCCTGAATCCGGATCAGCTGGAAAACGTGGAGGAAATCCTCAAAGGTGGGCGATACTTGCTGGAACTCATTAACGAAGTGCTCGATTTGGCCAAGATCGAAGCCGGCCGTGTCGATCTGTCGCTCGAATCTGTGGACTTGGCTGACTTGATCGAGGATTGTCGACAAATGATCATGCCCTTGGCGACAGCTCGCCGGTTGGTATTTGACCTGGATATATCACAGGGTGCTGCGGTACGCGCCGATCGTTTTCGCTTGAAGCAGGCGTTGCTGAATTTGCTGTCGAATGCCGTCAAATACAACCGTGAAGCGGGCAGCATTTGCTTGAGCGCTCACCCTGTCGACGGCGCTCGCCTGCGTATCGCCGTGGCAGACACCGGTGCGGGTATTCTTGCCGAGCGCATCGCTGAGCTTTTCCTGCCCTTTAATCGGTTAGATGCGCAATACAGCGAGGTGGAAGGTACCGGTATTGGACTGACCATTACCCGGCAACTGGTCGAATTGATGGGCGGGACGGTGGGCGTTGACAGTCAAGTCGGCGCTGGCACCACATTCTGGATTGAGCTACCTTCTGAAACTTTGACAGAAACTTACTCGAGGGCAGAGGTAACAAGCGCAGGTGGAACGCCACTGGCAGATTCCCATACACGTGAACATCTGATCCTGTGCATCGACGACAATCCGGTGAATCTCAAGCTCATTGCTCAGATGCTCGGCACGCGTCGACATATCCACCTAATCACTGCCCACACGCCGCAACTGGGCATTGAGTTGGCGCTGGCGCGCCGCCCCGAGTTGATCCTGCTGGACATCAATATGCCGAGCATGAACGGCTACCAGGTGCTGGAGATATTTAAGGCTAACAAAAGCCTGCAGGCTATTCCTGTCATCGCCGTTACCGCCAATGCATTGGCTCGTGACATTGAACGCGGCCGAGCGGCTGGTTTCACCAAGTACCTCACCAAGCCACTTGATCTAGGTGAATTCCTTAAAATCATAGATGCCCATCTGTCGTACCGACCGATAGACACGAACTAGGAAACATGAAATCATGATCGAACTTGACTCTAACCAGCCCCGGATTTTGATCGTCGACGATGAGCCTTCCAACCTCAGGCTGCTGGATAAACTGCTGACAGGCCAAGGTTACACACAGCTTGTGCTGGTACAGGATCCGCGCGATGTGCTTGACCGCTATCGGGAAGTTCGCCCCGATCTCATCCTGCTCGACATCAACATGCCGCATCTGGATGGCTATCAGGTGATGGAGCAACTGAAGGCGTTGGGTGACCCCCTCATGCCACCTATCGTCATCCTCACGGCCCAGCATGGTAATGACCATATGCTCAAGGCTCTGGTCTTGGGCGCGCGGGATTTCATCGGCAAGCCCTTTAATCGTATCGAACTGCTGATGCGCGTGCAAAATCTGCTGGATGCCCAACTCGCCCACCGTTTGGTGCATGACCAAAAAACGGTACTGGAGGACTTGGTGCGCATCCGCACCGAGGAACTCACGGAAACACGCCTTCAAGTGGTGCGACATCTAGGTCGCGCAGCGGAGTACCGTGACAATGAAACCGGACTGCATATCGTCCGTATGAGTCAGGTGTCGGCATTGCTTTGCGGAAGTTTTGGTCATACCGAGAACATGTGTGAACTGATGCTACATGCCAGTCCCATGCACGACATAGGCAAAATCGGCATTCGCGATAACATATTGCTCAAACCGGGTAAGCTGACGCCGCAGGAGTTCGAGATCATGAAGACCCACACTTCGATTGGCGCAGACATGTTGCTCGGGGATACCTCGGAGTTGCTTAAACTCGCGCGTTCCATCGCTCTTACCCATCATGAAAAGTGGGACGGCAGTGGCTACCCTAATGGGTTGGCTGGCGAGAATATTCCGCGGGAGGGCCGTATCGTTGCCGTGGCTGATGTATTTGACGCGTTAACCTCTAGCCGCCCCTACAAAAAAGCATGGCCGGTGGATGATGCGACGGCATTCATCAAGGAAAATGCCGGCAAGCACTTCGATCCCGAGGTGGTCAAACATTTTATGCTTCGGTTGCCAGAAATCCTTGCCATCAGCGAGCTGCATGCCGATCCGGCTGAGTCGGCAGACTGAGTTATTTTTGTAAATGTTCTATTTTTCCGTCGTCCCAAAATATAAAGTAGACGGTTCCCATTCGCAGCATTATTTCAAAATAAAAAGCCGCTCAGCTCTTAACTGAACGGCATTAAGGGCATGCCCTGGTTTTTATCGCTAACAGCCATCGCCTGTGCTTATCGGTGTGGATACCTGATCGTCATTTCCTTTAACAGATTGTCGGCATGATCCAGCTCCTGCATCACCCACAGCATGTAGCGGATATCGACATGAATGGCGCGCGTGATGGAGCTGTCGAAATACCAGTCCTTGGTGACGGATTCGTAAGTCGAATCAAAATTTAAGCCGACCAGCTCACCGCGCTTGTTCATCACGGCTGAACCTGAATTGCCGCCGGTAGTATCGGCGCTCGACAGGAAATTCACCGGTACTGTCCCCAGCGCTGCATCGCGATAGGCGCCATAGCGTCTGGCCTTGACGGCATCAAGCAGCGCCGCTGGCGTGATGAACGGCGCTTTGTCGCTGGATTTTTCAGCGATGCCCTCTACCGTGGTAAACGGCCCCTTGCTGATGCCGTCGCGTTGCGAATAGGGTGCCACGGTGCCGAAGGTCACGCGCAAGGTCGAATTGGCGTCAGCATAGACCGGCTTGCCTTGCGATTTTTTCCACGCGATGACGGCCTGCATGTAACGCGGGATGATGCGTTCCAGATTGCCATCTACCTCCTTGCGATTTTTTTCCAGCTGATCGCCCGCCTGATACAGCTTGGCGGCCAGTTGCAGGAAAGGCTCATCCGATTGCGCCATGTCGTCGGCATTTTTATCCATCCACCCCAGGCGCTGAGCGGTGTTGCTCAGTCGCGTTTGTGTGTATAGCGCAGCGATGGAAGACGCCGCAGGCAAGAGCGCATCGACACCTGCCGGATGCGCGTTGGCCGGCAGCGCGGCATAGCGCTGCAACGCCGCCTGCCAGCGCGCCTGATCGACGCTGCTGACGAAAGATTGTTCCAGCCGTGTCAGGCGGGCCTTGATGAAGGCGAGGTCGCGTTCCTGATAACCCGATTCGCGCTCGGCATCGGGCTTGTTGCGCTCCAGCGCCAGGCGATACAGAGTGCGCGCACTGCGCAGCATCTCGCTGTGGGTCGCCACGGTCCAGGCAAATTCCTGTTCGCTCAAGGCGATATCGGCGGCAATCACCTGCTCCAGCTCGCTGAGCAACCCCGCATCCTTGCCGTGCCGGGCAAACCACAATCGAAACTCTGTATTCTGCACATCCTTGATCGCGGCGATATCCTTGCGCGCAAAACCATCGATCAGGCCTTGTGATTTCTTCATCCGGTTATTGATGCTCTTTGCCACGCTGGCATAGCGCACGACGGATTCCGGGTTGTCTTGCGTTGCCCTGGCGATTTCGTTCAGGTCGGCTTGCGCTTCGGTCACCAGCCGTGGATAGCCGATATCGCGCGCATGACGGATTTCAACCGGCAATTTATAGCGGCTGGTACGCCCCGGATAACCCGCCAGCAGAATAGGATCACCGGCCTTCAGGCCTTCGGCAGAAATCTGCAGGAAGTCTTTGGATCGGTAAGGCACATTGCCGGGGGATGGGTCCGCCGGGCGGCCATCCTTGCCGACATAAGCGCGCAGGAAGGCGAAATCGCCGGTATGGCGCGGCCACTCGAAATTATCGACATCGCCGCCGAAGTTGCCGATCTTGTCGGACGGTGCATACACCAGACGCACGTCACGTATCATCAGCTGCCGAATGCGGTAATACTCCATGCCGCGATGAAAGCTCGGTACCGAACAGCGGTAGGCCTTGTCCTGTTCGCATTCAAGGATCAGGGCCTTGATGCGGCGTTGAATCTGCTCGTGGCGCTCACGTCCGGACAAGCCGGCAGCAAGACCACCGGTCACGCGCGCGGTGACGGTCTCGACCTTATCGGTCACATAAATACGTTCGCTAGGCCCGGCCGGCAATTCTTCTGCCAGGGTCTTGGCCAGAAAGCCATCGGCGATCAGGTTACGCGCCGCGCTGGAATTGCGCTGTACCGCGCCATAGGCACAGTGATGGTTGGTGACCGCCAGGCCGGCATTGGAGACGAACGAGGCAGAACAGCCGCCCAGCGAAGCCATGGCGCTCATCGGGTGCTTGCCCAGATCTGCCAGCTTCTCGGCGGGGATGGTGATGCCGATGCGTTTTAGCTCACTCTTGAGCTGAGGCAGCTGATGTGGCTGCCATTGACCTTCATCTGCCTGTACCTGCAGGCTGAAGGTCGCTAGCGCAGTTGCCGCAGCTACAGCGGCGGCCAGTGGGAATAGTGTTTTTTTGAACAAGAGGCGTCTCTGCGTGTCGATGGTTGAAAAAACCGGAGTGAACTTCATGTTCCGGCGAGTCCGTCAAAGTTTACATCAGAGTTTGCCGAATTTAGGAGCCGTGAAAAAATAAGTGTTACGTTTGGGTGGTTCTGGCGGGATGCGATGCAAGGCGCGAGGAGGAGTCATAGCGAGCTATGGCGACGACGAGCAACGCCGCAGCGCGCCGGCCAGAGCCGCTCCAAATGTGACATTAATTTTTGAACGGTTCCTTAAGTATGTTCCTGAGCGGAAGGCAGCGAGAACCAGAACACCGTTGAAATGTGCTCTTCAGAAGTGAAGCCGATCTCTCCCCCCATTTTTTCTATCAGTGTTTTGGTGATATTCAAGCCTAAACCTGCACCCTCCAGCTGCCGGGTGGCGGTGCCGTCGGCCTGGGCAAACTTGCCAAAAATACGTTCGCGAAAAGCCGCAGGTATGCCGCTGCCATGATCTTCTATTTCTACCCGAAATTGATGGCCTTGCACAAGGATGCGTAATTCAACCAGGTCTCCGGCAGGAGAAAATTTGGCGGCGTTGGATAATAAATTGGCAAACACCTGCATCAATCTGTCGGCATCAGCCAACACATTGGCGTAGTCGGGATGCGCGCCGAGGTGATAGCGCACCTTGAATTTTTCGGCATAGCTGGCATTGGCTTCCGTCGCCTGTTTTGCCAGGCTGACCAGATTCACCGCTTGCAACTGCATGCGCATCTTGCCGGAAGCGAGTTTTTCCATGTCGAGAATATCGTTGACCAGATTGGCCAACCGCAGGCTGTTCTTGTGCGCAATGTGAATCAGTTGCATGGCCTTGGGCGGCAGCTCGCCGGCGATACCGCCCTCCAATAAGCCGAGCGAACCCTTGATCGACGTCAGCGGCGTCCTTAGCTCATGGCTGACGACAGAAATGAATTCGGATTTAAGCTTGTCGATGCGCTTTTGTTCCCGCAAATCCAGCACAAAACCGACCCATTCGTTGTCGCTGCCTTCCAGCTGCGCTAACCCCAGCATGACCGGTATGGCACTGCCATCTTGCGCCTGCATCTGGCTTTCGAACGGGGTAATGACTTCATGCTGGGCCAGATCCCTGAGCGCCTGCATGTGCTGTGCCAGCGCGGCAGGTGGCGTCATGTCGAACCAGTTGACGGGGCCTTCGGTGAATGCCTGTCGCGAGTAGCCTGCCATCTGCAGCAACACGTCATTGGCTTCCGTCAGGTGGCCCGATGCATCGCCCTGCACGATCCCGATCAGGCTTGAATTCATCAAGCGGCGCAGGCGCTGCTCACTTGCCTTGAGCGCCTCGTAGCCGGTACGCACATCGTCTTCCAGTTGTTTCTGCTTGGCCTGTGCCAGCGCCCTGTCGGTGATGTCGGTAATGAAGCCATGCCACAAAATGCTACCGTCGGGCAAACGCTCAGGTTGCGCCTGACCCAGGCGCCAGCGCAAGCCTTGCACGGGTAAAATCACGCGATATTCCATCACCCAGGCCTGCATCGTGCGCGCCGACAATTGGACCGATTCCATCATTATGGCGGTGTCATCGGGGTGTATCCGTAAGAACACGGGCGCGGCGTTATCTCGCACCTGCTCCGGCGTCACTTCATAAATTTGTTGTATCCCCTGGCTGGCATACGGAAAACACATGCGGCCGTCAGGAAACAACTGAAACTGGTAAATTGCGCCCGGTACCTGCGCCGACAGTTTGGTCAGCAAGTGGTGGCTCTTCTGCAAGGCTTCCTCGGCCTGTTTTTGTTGCGTGACGTAGCGGTCATTGCACATCAAGACAAACCCGAAAGTGAGCATCACGGCAAAAACATAAAAAATCAGATACGACACTTCATTAATCGGGCTAAACGCAAACGCCGGCAGATGTTGATCCGGATTCATGATCAAAAAATAAAAGCTACGAAACACCATGAAGCCGCCACACAGCACGAACAGGCTGGCGGTAAATGTATGGCTAGGGGGAGGAGATTCACGCCTGGACAACAATATGTGCATGCTTTTCAAGGTAAAAAAAGCACCGGACACAGAAACCACGATATTACGCGCCTGCAAATTGGCGTCGATGGCGGAAAAATAAAACAGCACTGCACTGACGGCAATCACGACACCATACACCGCAGAGGAACGTATCGGCCTGTCGTTGAATTGCGCCAGGATAATCAGGTACATCGCCAGGGAAAGCTGGATCAGGCCGTTGCCCAGCACGATAGAGATGACATCCGGAATAACGCCGCGCAAGACACCCACAATGATCCAGCCCAACGTCTGGATCAAGGTGGCTCGGGCCCAGCGAGACACCCCATGCACTTGCCCCATATAACCGCGCGCGACAGAAAACAGGCCGGCACTCATGAGCAAGCTACCAATGATGATAACGAACATGATGGTACGGACGTCTAGCTTCATGGCTGGTCTTTTTACCTGTAGTGAAATGGAAATAGGCGGATATGCTGCGTCAGCTTATTACAGAAAACCTGAATGGGAAATGATCAGGCTCAGCTAAAGCCACGATTAATCCACGATTAAGCCAATTCGCGCCATACATCACCGTCGACAAACACCTTCAGCTCACCCGGCAAGAAGGCGGTCCAGTTCTCATTGGTCGTCAGCGGTTCGGTCACAATCACCGCCACCTTGTCGCGCGGCGTCGTCACCTCAGAAAAATCGATCGCCACATCTTCATCCGACAAGGTAGCGGTAGTAAACGGATATTGCCGCACGATGTAATGTAGTGTGGTCGAGCAATGGACAAACAGCGCCTCACCGTTGGACAGCATCATGTTGAAGGTGCCATGCGCGGCAATCTGCGCGCCTATCCTGCGCAAGAAAGCCGCCATCTCCGTTACCCCCGGCAAGCTATCACCAAATTGCCGGCGCATCTCCTGCATCACATAACAGAACGCCAGTTCACTGTCGGTACTGCCGACCGGATGGTAAGCGCCATCGAGCACAGGGGCAAAATCCTTCAGGTCGCCGTTATGGGCAAACACCCAATAGCGGCCCCAGCACTCGCGTACAAACGGGTGGCAGTTTTCCAGACTGACCACGCCTTGCGTAGCCTTGCGGATATGCGCAATCACGTTCCTGGACTTGATCGGATAGCGCTTGATCAGCTCGGCAATCGGCGAATCTATCGCCGCCTGATGATCGACAAAATGGCGCACGCCATTGCCTTCAAAGAAGGCGATGCCCCAGCCATCCTTGTGCTCATCGGTAGTGCCGCCGCGCATGGCAAAACCGGTGAAACTAAACACGATATCGGTGGGGGTATTGCAGTTCATTCCGAGTAGCTGGCACATAATCTTGAGCAAAGGGGGAGAGCCCTTACCTTAGCATACGGCACCCCGCATTGAGGCCACGCGAGCCGGATTTAAGCGCTGTTGCGGCAAAATTGTGGGGAATTTTCAAAACCCATGCCGCCAGCACGCACTAGGCGGGGCGCACTGTCCATGCGGGTTTGCAGCCTGCCTGGCCTGCAGGGCGCATGGGTGTTGCGTGCTGGAGCATGCCATTTTAAATTTTTATCTGCGTCACTGTTCGGGTCGCTATGTTGAGCCCATCTCCCACGTGCGAGGGCGTTTTTATCGTACGGTGAAGTACAAGCTCAGGAAGAATTGGATAAGAAAATGCCGGATGTGTTTAGCATCCGGCATGTCTATTTTCTCTACAAAATTTCCTGATTACCACTCACTGACAGTTACGCTTCTGTATGCCGCATCATGACGGATATCCGTTTCAGAAAACGGCAACCTGAGCCAGTTCTTGCCGGCGTATCGGTCGGTGTAATTGCTGTAGCGTGGCGATGCCGGATCGTCTGACAATGAGAACGTCAGGAAGGTGTGCGCTTCTACCCCGCTGTTGCCAAAGGTGACGATCTGCATGTAGCTGTTGCCGTTTGGATTGCCATCCATGCTGTAGCCGCCCTGATCCAGGCGATTCTCCGAACAGGCGATGGTGAAATAGCCTGACTCTTCGCAGCCGCCGTACAGACCTATCTTGCGCATGTTACGCGTGACAAACAGGGTCTCGCCACGTGCAGCGCTCATGCCAAAGCCGCTGCGCTGCACCCTTAATACGGCCGCGCCAAAGGCTTGCTGCAAGGCCGGGCCAGCGGTGTTTTTCAGATCACGCGGGGTGTGGATGGGATCTGCGGGGTTGAATTGCACGCTGTACAAATCGGCCTCCGGCAAAAGGGCGGCACGCCGCCAGAACTCGTCCCAGACATGGGCGCCACGGGCATTTGTGTTGCCGGTATTGTCCCAGCCACGCAGGGCGGCACAGGCAGAGCGCACATCGACTGCCAACGCGGGGAAGCTGTCGCCGGTTTCCGGGTCGCCGTTGATGCTGATGGACGGCGTGGCGCACACCAGCGGCAGCGCTTGCGCCTTGAACAGTTCGGCCGTCAGCGCGCGGCTGTTGAGCACCATTTGCTTGACGGTATCGACGCTGGCCTTGTTGCCGGGATAGCCGTCATTGCCGTCCAGCCGCCCTTGCGCCAACGTGTGGCCAAGACGGGTGCGCATCGACAGGGAATGGGTGCCGGTGTCGCCCATGATGTCGGGATAGCCGGTCAGCAGTGCCTTGGGATTGCTGCTCCAGTAGCTGTCGTTCATGTTGGCCACATAGTCAAAGCGCAGCAGGCTGGGCAGACGCGATGGCCCGATGGCGCCGCGTTGCTTGGAATCAGCATCGGTCTTCCAGTCGCAGGCGCTTTGTGCGCCATCAAAGAACGGCACGCGCGGCAAGGCTGCACTGAGCATGGTGCCGATAGGTGTGGTGCACAGCTCTTGCTGTTGTGGCGAGACGTTCGGTACTGCGCCTATGTCGGCATACCAGGCCTTGCTGCTATGGCGCCCGATCGCCGCAGTATTGACCCAGGGGATGGCGCTCTCGTCTTTCTGGATGCGGATGAATTCGTCCAGAGAAGTCGCCTTGTTCCAGCTTAACCAATTGCGGAAGCTGCGGTAATTGCCGGCATTGATATCCCTGATCGCAAACGCCATACCTGCATTCCAGGCCAGGCCAGGGTTGAGCAGGCCTAGATTGGCGATGGGACCATGTTCGGAGCGGTACAAGGTGCGCTGCACCTGGCCAATGCGGCCATCGGCCTGTTTGACATCGATGGTAATCGGCACCGCCGTCATCTTGATTTTTTTGCCGTCGCGCAGATAGCTGGTGGCGTCATCGCTGGCCAGCGTCAGTTCAAAGAAACCGAAGCGCCGCGCTTCTGAGACTGTATGGCTCCACGCCACGTTGTCGTTGTGACCGATCAGTATCATCGGCACGCCGAGGAAGGAGGCGCCGCTGACGTTGATCTTGCCAGGGATAGTCAGCTGCGCCTGATAGAAACGATCGGCGCCGCGCCAGTACCAATGCGGGTTGCCGAATAACAGTGCGCTGCCGGTATCGCTGGCGTTGCTGCCATAAGCGATCATATTGCTGCCAACACCGTGCTTGCCACCGACCTGCAATTTAGGCGCTTTGATCTGGCTTGGGAGCAGTTTGCTTGCTGCCGCTTTGCTTTGCCGCGTAGCGGCGGTGGCCGTGGTCGGCGGCTGCGCGCTGGCGATCACGTTGACGAAGTTGCTATAGCCGCCCGCCAGGTTGGCGGCCATCAGCCGGCGGTAAATGTCGTCGCTGCGTATCGGGCGTACCCAGGCGGCATAGCGGCAGGCGCTGTGCGCGGTATTGTTGCCGCCCTTGATCTGGCGTACATAGCGGTTGTAACCAGCGGCAAACCCTGTGACCAGTTCACGCAGGTCTTGCGGTTGCTGGCTGATCATGGCCGATACGCCCTGCGGCGTGATGACATGACGATGAAAGAAATCGGAGTCGATATTGGCCGCCAGCTCCAGCGTAGATCCGGCTACCGGTCCTGCGTCGGCACCGAGATAACGCGAGCGCTCTCCGCGGTAGGTGATGAAGGCGTCGGCCATGGTGCAGAGATTATCTTCCGCCTGCGCGTAACCATAGCCATAGCCCAGATCACCCCAGTTATCGGCCTTGATATGCGGCACACCCATGTTGGTGCGGCGGATCTCTGCGCGATAATTCCTGTTCGGGCTAAAGCTCTCCCCGACCAGGTTGTCGCCCGTACTTTGCGCATGGGAAAAAAATGGCAGCATCAACGCCAGCAAGGCAAATTTGCTGCATTTAACTGCGGGTAACACCGTCTTGCGTATCGTCATCTTGTATCCTTAACAGTACATCAAAGGGAAGAGCGGAAAAGAGGAAGCGCAGCATTTGCTTCCATGTCCATGCCCATATAATTATGGCAAGTTATTATTGGCAAATAATTTCTTTTTTGAAATGACTAAGAAGCAACATATTGTAAATATACAAGATTTTGTGAATATCGTTTATGCTTTAAGCCAGATTTTCCATTAGGATTTGCGCTGATGACGGATGCACTTTTCGAGATAGTTTTGATGCGAATGAGGCGCCAATAGCGAGCTATTGGCAACGAAGAGCAGCAAAAGTAGCCGAAAATGCGCCGTCAGCACGCCAATAGCACCGCAGGTGCGCCTAATGGAAAACCTGGGTTTAAGCCTTGCCGGTCTTTAGCACCATGACTGACAAAAGCGTGCAGCTTCGTGCCTTGTTTTTGAGAGAATTGAATGAAATTGAAATGCTTCGCCTTACTGTTGCTGTGCGCCAGTAATTTGGCCATCGCGCATCCTGCCACGCCCCTTGCCGCTGCCGTCGCGCCGGAGATACCGGCAGAATCGCTGCCATTGGCGCTACCTTCATCGGCGGCGCAAAAACTGTACGCTTCTGCCAAGAATGATCTGCTGCAAGTGCGGGTGCTGCTCAAGAACGGACGCACTCAGTCGTCGGTAGGATCGGGTTTTTTGATCGGTAGCAGCGATCTGGTTGTCACGAATTACCATGTGATGTCGCAAATCGCGCTTGAACCCGATATTTACGTCGGCGAGTTCGTCGACACCAATGGCCAGCGTGGCAGTGTCGAATTGCTGGCGGTCGATGTGCTGCATGATCTTGCCGTGGTGCGCGTCAGCCGCAAGGGCACGGGATTTTTTCAAGTGCCGGCACAGGTGGCACAGCTGGCGCCACTTAATCAGGGCCAATATCTATACTCGCTGGGCAATCCGCTCGACTTGGGTTTTGCGATTTCGGAAGGCGCCTACAATGGCATTATCGGGCGCGCATTTTACGACCAGTTCATGTTCACCGGGCCGATCAATTCCGGCATGAGTGGCGGCCCCAATGTGACGGTGGACGGCAAAATTGCCGGTGTCAATGTTGCCAAGCGCACTGACGGCGAGCTGGTCAGCTTTCTGGTGCCAGCCCGCTTCGTTGTGGAGTTGCTCAACAAGGTCAACGCGAAGCTGGCCCAGCAAAAGAAAACCAGTAAGGATTTTAATGCCGAGGTCGGGCAACAACTGATCGCGCACCAGAATGTCATGATCGACAAGTTGCTGGAGAGCCCGCTGGCGCAAAAGGCGCTGGGACCCTATCAGGTACCGGTAAGAGAATCGGAACAGGTGCGTTGCTGGGGGCGTTCCAACGCCAAGCCTGAGAGCCCTTACACGGTAGATCAGATCAATTGTCAGATGGAGTCGGCAATCTTCGTATCGGGCCAGCTGCAAACGGGTAATGTCGCCATTCAACATCGTTTTACGCAGAGCAAGGAACTCGACTCCTTACGCTTTTCTCACATGATCAGCAATAATTTTAAAAATCAAATTCGTGGCGGTAACAAAGACCAGCGCCTGACCGGCCCGGCATGTACCGAAGAATTTGTCGCCAATCAGAGTCTGTCCATGCGTGCCGTGATATGCGTCCGCGCCTACCGTAAATTTGCCGGGCTCTACGACTTTGCCCTGTTCACAGCCACGACCGATCATGCCCTGAAGAGCCTGCAAAGCCGGCTCGATACCAGAGGCGTGTCCTATGAAAATGGCATGCGGGTCTCGCGCCTGTTTCTGGCCTCGATCGCCAAAGGGAGCAAGTGATGAAATCCGGTTATTTTATTGAAATTTTATCGCGCGCTGGCGAAGTGCAGCATCGTCATCAGGTGACGGATTTGCCAATCCGGATCGGGCGCGCTTACGACAATGATTTCATCCTCGACGATGTGCACACCGCAGCCCATCACGCCATGGTCGACGCGAACGCCGATGGCAAGCTGGTGATACTTGATCTCGGCAGCAAAAACGGTCTGGTGCATCAGGGCAAACGCCAGACCGAGGTGACGATAGACGGGCATAGCGTCATACGCATGGGACAGACCAGCTTGCGCATTCGCAGTGCCGATTTTGTCGTTGACGAAGAAGCCTTCGATACCAGTAATTATGGCTGGGAAGGATGGCCGCCGGCACTGGCCGGATTTATCTTGCTGTGTTTGATCAGCCTGTCGGGCACCTGGCTCACCGATACCGAAAAATTCGCAGCGGTGCGCTACCTGATGGGGTTGGCGCCGGTTCTCGCCGCCGTCTTAATCTGGTGCGGCATCTGGGCCTTTGCCAACCGCCTGTTTGGCGGGCACACGCGATTTGGCCGGCATGTATTCATCGCGGCAAGCGGCATGCTCATCGCGCAACTCTGGAGCTATCTCAGCAGCATTCTGGGCTTTGCTTTTTCATGGGAGTTCTTGAGCCGCTATGGCAGCCATATCCTCGTCATGATCGGTGCCGCCGGACTGTATTTTCATCTCGCCACCATCAAGCCACGCCACGGACGCGGCCTGGTGGTAACGACGGTGATATTGTCACTACTTGGATCGGGTCTGATGCTAATGACCAACTACCAGCGAAGCGGCAAGCTGGCCGACGAGTTTTACATGACCGATCTATTTTCACCTTCACTGAGATTGAGTAAAAATCATAGTGTTGATGACTTCATGTCGGCTGCCAACGCACTCAAGGCCGACGTCGATAGCGAGCGCAGTAAAATCGTTGATCAAGGCGATACGGATAATGACGCAGAGTAAAGCCATATAGCGGCATTTATTCAGATTCTGTTTGCGACACGCAGCATCCATGCGCCTTCTGGGCTGTTTTGCTGCCAGAAGGCGCATGGATGCTGTGCTCTCTCGCCAATCACGCTTATTCCATGATCCTAAGCAAGCAAAACAGGCTGTGAGCTGCAAGGAAAAAGCGTGTTCATTTTTATGATGCCTCTTTGATTCCTGAGCCAGAAGCATGCATTTGATTGCGCTACGCTAATCGGATCTAGTCGGGTTTATCGAATCTCGTTTTGCATTGTCGTATACGGTTTGGAGTTGAGTCATCGACACCTCTGGCAATTTCAGAATAAATGGGCCATTAGGTCTTGACATAAGTCCACCAGATTCCAGAACTGGAGTGAGCAATTCAATCGCCAAATCCCATTGTTTTAATTCACAAGCAAGAAGTCCGGCAATAACATGCCCACTAAAGTAATTCGTAAAGTTCCATGTGCCTCGCTTAATTGGATTTTTGTCTTTTCCTTCCATATCTGCTTCACCGAAGCGCAGAAGCTGCATCACCACATCTAAATCATCAAGCCAATTGAACCAAGGAATAATTTGCGTCTCCGTAATATGGGTGACCTCATTGATACATTCCTCTAAGTATTTTCCGTCAGTGCCAATGAACCAAATATTGGGAATTTTTGTCTCTCTTTGTTTTAGTGTCTTGTATACCATTTTCCGAAAATGACATTCAGATTCACTAGGCACAATCCGATTGTGTTTTTTCTTCACAGGTCCGGATATTGCATCTTCAGGTACAAAGGTAAAATAGCGCCCGATATGTAACGATGGGGAATGCGATGTGGTTGTATAGGTTCTTATAAATTGGATTTCAACGACATCCACCCATTTTTCATGGTAGCGATACGCCCGGCCATGAACAAAAGCTTCGAAGCCTGCCGCCTTCAGAATTGGCGTCATTGAATCAACCAAGCGTTTTCGAACCAGCTTGGTTGATATATGTTTCCCCTCCTTGGGCGGAGGAGTGGAAAACCATAAACTCTTCAGAGACTTGATAAGTGTTTGAAATAACAATTCTTCATCCTCACTATTTTCCAGCTCCCTGATCACTCGCTTCAGCACAAATAAGAATTCTAGCTCCATTTGTGCCGATTTCAGAAATTGTGCGAAGGGAACGCGCACCATTGTCGGTTAAATCCAGAATGTAGATGGTGTCCTTCCAATCACGCTTATTCGATGCGCCTCACAGCCTGCTTTTGCTCGCCGAGGCGCATGAAATAAGCATGTCTGCTGCCAATGCACTCAAGGCCGACGTCGATACCGAGCGCAGTAAAATCGTTGATCAAGGCGATACGGATAATGACGCAGAGTAAATTCTTATAGTGGCATTTATTCGGTGCGTGTTTATAACACGCAGCATTCATGCGCCTTCTAGGCTGTTTTGATGCCAGAAGGCGCATGGATGCTGCGCTTCCTCGCCATCTTTCGATAGAAAAAATTCTCCACATAATCTGTACGGCAGCGTACAGATATATTACGTCACCAAGTCTACATTCAAGGCACGGATGTCCAGACCGTAAGATATGGATCTCGTCTTTTGATGGCGAGTTCCAATACGGTAGTTCTGTGGGTACGGCAGCACATATTTATGAAGCGGCAGTGGGCACCAAGCTGACGATGACGACCGACTGCGCATGGAGGTCATCGTCAGACTGATTCTTTGAGGCCGTACTTTGACAATCGCGGTAATTTCCCCACAGTACAACATTAAAGGAACGATTATGATCAAGAAAGCATGGGCAGTATGGAGCGGCGGTATCAAGGACGGTGGCGGCACTATCTCTACCGAAACGGGTGTCCTAAAGGATGCGCCGTATGGATTCAAGGCGCGTTTTGAAAACGGCAAGGGTACGAATCCCGAGGAATTGATTGGCGCCGCGCACGCCGGTTGCTTTTCAATGGCACTTTCGCTGATGCTCGGCGACGCAGGCTTGATCCCGGAGAGAATCGAGACGCATGCCGAAGTGACTCTGGAAAAAATTGATGATAGCTTCGAAATTACCTCTAGTCACCTGACCGTGAGCGCAAAAATACCGGGAGCCGATAACCTGAAGTTTCAGCAAATCGCGAACGAGGCAAAAGCAGGTTGCCCGGTGTCAAAATTGTTAAAGGCGAAAATCACGATGGAGGCAAGTTTGGAGGCATGAGTGCCAAACATTGACGCCGCCCGATGAGCTGATGGTGCACCGACAATTGCATCTCGGGCCCGGCGGCGTTGAAATTTTTAGAGCGATAGGCCGGGTCCGTGACCCGTTGCATGCGGTAGTGTATTTTTACTCCAGACTTGTCGTGAGCAGGTGTGGCTCTTGATGCCCGCTAAATTTGGCGCACATCGCGCTTTCGTAATCATGGTCATTACGCTATGATTGCCTATCCGTTCCCCCTTCTACGCCCGCTACTCTTCTGATGCACACAATCAAACCTGTTATCCAGCTGGCCAAAGAACGGGCGCTCTTCCGCTTTACAGCGCTTGCACATCCGATGCTCAAGGATGCAATCAACAATGTTAACAACGCCCTGGATGCAAGCCATTCGGATGAGGATGATAAAAACCTGACTGCCGCACGCTTATTTTTACGGCAGGATGCGGCGCTGTTTCTGAACCGTTTTGAACAAGTCTTTGCTGTATCGCTAGAGGCGGCGATGCTCACGATGTGTCACGGTGATCGTTTGAGCATCAATCAATTCTCGGGTCAGGAATTGACCTTGATCGATGAAAAAATCGTGCATGAGCAAATTGAGGTGGATCGCCTGTTGCAGCGGGTGCGCAAGGCTGACGATGAGAACATTACCAAGATCAATATCATCATCGCGCAATTGCAGAATAAAGAGGATGTCAAAGAGAGCGACAATCCATTTCGACCTTTCCTGATTGCACGCACGCTGTATGAGGTATTGCATGAAATGGTCGAGGATCGCGCGGTTTCTGCCGTCCTGCTGGAATTTCTCTCGTTTGCACTGGCACAGCACCTGGCGGAATATTATTCAGCCATCCGGGATGTGTTTGAGGCCAATGGCGTGCACGCCAGATTGTCGGCGCGACCGTCGCGCGCTTTCAGGCAATTGCGCTTTGGCGATGACGCCGAAGCCGATGTTGCAACGAACGAGCAGTCCAGGCCGCGCGTCTTATCTGGCCTGCAGCGCATGCAGGGTTACATGCAGCAAGCGCCATCCGGTAGGGCGCAGCAACCCGATGACTTGCAGAATTTTGTCAGAGGACTATTTGATTCTGCTTCTGGCCTTTCGTTGCAGGCCGATCCGAATTTCGATGCCGGTACATCTGACGAGATGCTGTCCCGTGAGATGGTGGTCGCCAGATCGAGGGAGTTATTCTCACAATTAAATCAGCTGCAAAGAATCGCCGCCGAAGCGCATGTATTTCATGCAACAGACCTGCCTGCACAAAACCAGCTTTTTTCTGTCGGTGAGCAAATCGACAGCAGGGAGACAACGACCAGGGAACGCACGACCATAGACATCGTGTCGATGCTGTTTGAGTTCATCCTGGAAGACGAACAGATTCCCGCAGTAGTGCGTGGGCAATTGGCAAGGCTGCAGATTCCCTTTTTAAAAGCGGCGATGCTGGCACCAGAAATGCTGCATAGTGCCGAACACCCGGCGCGCGTGCTGCTTAACCGCATGAGCTCATCCACTATTGGCTTGGATCTGGCGACGCCGCTTGGTCTTAAATTGTCGGAACAAATGACAGGTATCGTCAAAAAAATTCTGCTCGAATTTGATAATGATGTCAGCCTTTTTGCGGTTTGTCTCGCCGAGCTGGAACTGTTCCTGTCAGAAAACCTGCGCAATACCGATGCCAGGTTTGCCCTGAGCGTCGATGCGCTGGAAGCGGCAGAACAAGGCAGCGCATCGAAAAGCAAACCCGGCATTCCGCTGCAGCAGTTGTTGGATCCCCTGATGCTGGATCAGCGCGCGCATGACTTCTTCACGCATACATGGATGCGCGTGATCAACAGGGAAGCGGCAGATCACAATTTGAGGGTACACGCGCGCTTCAAAAAACTGTTGCCTGAACTGGTATGGAGCATACAAGGGAAAAAATCTTCCGAACGAAGCGCGTTAATGCGCCAGTTGCCAGACCTGGTGACCTGGCTCAAGGCAGGCTTGAACTCGGTGCAGATACCGGCGGCAGAATCGAGGCAGGCGCTGGACCAATTTGTCGTCATGCACATGGATGTCTTGCGCGGCCAGACATCGAATAAATCGCAAAACCTCCTGTCGCTGGAGGCATTGCGTCAGCATTTCTCACCGCTTCATGTCACCCCGGACACCAAGTCAGGCGATGCCACTGATATTACCCATGATGAACAACTTGCCTCGGCATCGATCAAAGTGGAAGCGGCAACCATTACTGCGGCCTTGGCCGACCGAGGAGTGACTGCCAGCCTGGATCTGGGTACGGAAGGCATGCCCGAATTTGACACCGACGCAGACTGGCTGGATCAGATGATATTGGGCATCTGTGTTGAACGCTGGTCTGATGGAGAATTCAGATCCGCCAGACTGAACTGGATCAGCAAGAAAAAAATTCTGTATATTTTCATGCTGGAAAACAGCACGAAACCCGTGGTGTACTCAGACCAATCTTTGATCAAGAGTTTGCGCGAGGGATCAATCAGGACTGTCGAATCTGCCCCTGCATTTGATCGCGCCGTACAATCTCTCCTGAACGACGCCGAAGCATTGCAGGCCGATTCTGCCTAGATCGTCAGCGCGCATCGTCAAGTCGGTCTATGATGAACAGACCTGAACTACCGATGACGCACCAATGATACCTTTCTCCATACTCGACCTCTCCCCCATCCTTGAAGGCAGCGACGCCGCCCAGTCATTTCGCAATACGCTAGACCTTGCCCGCCATGGCGAGCGCTGGGGTTACCAGCGCTTTTGGCTGGCGGAACACCACGGCATGCCCGGCATCGCCAGTGCCGCTACCGCCGTGCTGATCGGCCATGTGGCGGCCGGCACATCGACAATCCGGGTGGGTGCGGGCGGCATCATGCTACCCAACCATTCACCGCTGGTGATTGCCGAGCAATTTGGTACGCTGGAATCCCTGTTTCCCGGGCGTATTGATCTGGGTCTGGGGCGTGCGCCCGGTTCGGACCAAACCACCGCACGCGCCTTGCGGCGTAATCTGGCATCGGACGCGGACCAGTTCCCGCAAGATGTGCTTGAGCTGATGGATTACTTTTCAGTCGAGCAAAAACGCGCCGTGCGTGCCGTCCCCGGCGCAGGCCTGAACGTACCGATCTGGATCCTGGGATCGAGCCTGTTTGGCGCACAACTGGCGGCGGCGCTGGGTGTGTCGTACGCCTTCGCCTCGCATTTCGCTCCGGCGCAGATGATGCAGGCAATCGCCCTGTATCGCGCCACATTCCAGCCGTCAAAACGCCTGGCCAAGCCGTATGTGATGCTGGGCTTTAATGTGTTTGCGGCCGATACCGATGAAGAAGCGAAGCTGAACGCCACGTCGATGCAGCAAGCCTTTGTCAATCTGCGCAGCGGCCGTCCGGCGCGTCTGCCGCCGCCGGTGGCGGATTATCTGAGCAAGATAGGGCCGCAGGAGCATGCCTTGCTGGATCAGGTCTTGCCCTGTTCCGCCATCGGTTCTGCCGCGACAGTGAAGCGCCAGTTGCAGGATTTTATTGCACGTACCGGTGCCGATGAACTGATGATCACTTCACAGATTTTTGATCATGCGGCACGTTTGCGTTCGTATCAAATCACGGCGGAAATTAATGCAGCTGAAGCATGATTTACCAGGGAATAATCGAAAATCGCTGAACCAGAAAATCCAGCAGGCTCCGCACCGCCGGTGAAAGATGCCGGCGCGAAGGAAACAGCGCATAAATCGTCATCGTCGGCACGCCCCATTCTGGCAAGATGACTTGCATGGCGCCCTGGGCGATGTCGGTGTTGACGAGGTAAGTCGGCAACAGGGCAATCCCACCTCCGGCCAGCACCGCCTGCTGCAGGGTGATCGTATCGTTGGCGCTGAAATGACTGGCGACACTCACCTGCATTGATTCATCATTGCGCGTAAAGCGCCAGATGCTTTTGCCAAAATTGACATGACTCAGGCAGCGGTGCGCGGTCAGCTCGTCCGGCATGTGCGGCTGGCCATGTGCGTTGAGGTAGGCCGGCGAGGCTACCAGCACCGAATCGCAGCGTGCCAAAGGGCGCGCGATCAGCATGGGATCTGGCTCGCTGCTGATCCGTATCGCCAGATCAATGCGCGCCTCCACCAGGTTCAGACTGCCTTCGCTGACATTGAGGTCAATCTTAAGTTGCGGGTGTAGCGCCAGAAAGTCCGTCACTGCAGCGACCAGATGCGCATAAGCAAACGACATGCTGCAGGTCAACCTTAGCTGCCCGCGCAATTCGCCATCGTGGCTGGCGGTTTCTTCTTCTACGTTTTCCATCAGGGTCAGCATCTGCCGGCTGCGCCGCAGGCATTGCTCGCCGGCATCGGTGAGCGTCACGCTACGGGTCGTCCGCTGCAGCAGGCGCACCTTCAGCCACTGCTCCAGCGTATCGATATAGCGCGTCACCATGGGGCGCGACATCTCCAGTTTGTCAGCGGTAGCACTAAAGCTGCCACTGGCGGCGACCTCGGCAAAAACCCGCATTGCAGTCAATCTATCCATGATTTGCTCGATATTTGAAATAGTTATGGGCATTTTATCCGCTTTATCTGCTCGGAACATGCAACTACACTGAGCTCTCTCTGTTCAACAACCTATTAAATTGGAGCCCGTCATGATTCGTACTACTGTCCTTGCCGCTACTTTGGCTGTCACTTTTTCCACCGCACAAGCCGCCCAGCCTTTGCAATTAAAAGTGTATAACGCCGATGGCAACAGCTTTAACGTCAACTCTAGTCTGGTCTATGGTGAAAAAGAAGCGATGGTGATTGATGCCGGCTTCACCCGCGCCGATGCCTTGCGAATTGCCGCCAATGTGCTCGACAGCGGCAAGCAACTCAAGATCATTTTTGTCAGCCAGGCAGACCCGGATTATTACTTCGGCGTAGAAACCCTGAAAGAAATTTTTCCACAGGCGGAAGTGCTGGCCACAGCGGCGGTATTAGATAAACTGAGCGCAAAAGTCGCCGGGAAAATGGCCTTCTGGGCACCGAAAATGGGGGCGAATGCGCCAAAAGTTCCGCTGCTGCCAAAGGTCATGACAGGCAATACGCTGACCATAGACGGTGAAAAAATTGAAGTTCACGGCCAGCAAGGGATATTGGCGCACCGCCCTTATCTCTGGATCCCTTCCCTGAAAGCGATCGTTGGCAATATCGGCGTATTTGGCAATCTACATGTCTGGACTGCAGATACCCAATCGCTTACCGAGCGCGCAGCATGGCTGGCACAGCTTGATGAAATGGCTGCGCTTAATCCCAGCGTCGTCATACCGGGCCACATGCAATCGGGAACAAAGATAGACATCAGCGCCATTCAATATACAAAGAGGTATCTGCAGACATTTGAAAAAAACGCTGGCACCTCAAAAAATAGTGCGGAACTCATCGCTAGCATGAAGAAGGCTTACCCGGATGCTCCTCCGGGTCTGGCCTTAGATATCGGCGCCAAGGTGAATAAAGGCGAGATGAAGTGGTAGGAATGTCATTCGTCGGAGTTTTTTTCTGCGTAGAACAATGAAGAAAAAGGCTTGCCATCAACAATCGGCAAGCCTTTAATTTTGATTATCATTCAAAAAAAAACAGTAGCCCTATTTACCTAAATAATCTTCTTTTCCAAAAGACTTACTATCAGTTGTTCCGGGATGTTCCAGTCTTTCAGGATCGCCTCGCTATGTTGCCCCGGCCGCGCTGGCGGCGCGCTGACTTCTGGCGTGCTGCGGCTAAAGCGCGGCGCCGGTGCCGGTTGTGTCACGCCATCGATTTCAATAAATGTCTTGCGCGCCTGATTGTGCGGATGCTGCGGCGCTTCGCTCATATCCAGTACCGGTGCAAAGCAGACATCCGTGCCTTCCATCAGGGCACACCATTCCTGTTGCGATTTTGTCTTGAAAATCGCCGCCATTTTTGCACCTAAGGCTGGCCACTTTTCCATGTTCATCTGATCGTCAAACTCGGGATCGGTGATCTCGCACTGGCGCAATAACAATGCATAAAACTGTGGCTCTATCGGGCCGATGGAAATGAACTTGCCATCGGCGCAGGCATAGGTATCATAAAAATACGCACCGCCATCGAGCAGGTTGGCTTCACGCTGATCGCTCCAGGAACCGAACGCCTTAAAGCCGTAAATCATCGCCCCCAACAAGGCGGAACCCTCGACCATAGCGGCATCGACCACCTGGCCTTTGCCGGAATTTTTTGCCTCCAGCACAGCGCACAAGACACCGAAAGCCAGCATCATCGCGCCGCCACCAAAATCGCCGACCAGATTGAGCGGCGGAGCCGGTGGCGAATCGGCGCGCCCCATCGCCTGCAGCATGCCGGAGAGGGCGATGTAATTGATATCGTGACCGGCAGCTTGCGCCAGCGGGCCAGTCTGGCCCCAGCCGGTGATACGGCCAAATACCAGCCTGGCATTGCGCGCCTGACAAACCTCTGGCCCCAGGCCGAGCCGTTCCATCACTCCCGGGCGAAATCCTTCCAGCAGCACGTCGGCCTGCTCTACCAATTGCAGTAAGACCTCGCGCGCCTGGTCTTGCTTCAGATCGAGCGCGAGCGAACGGCGGCCACGCGCCATGACATCAAATTTGGTGCCCAGCATGGGGAAGGGATTGACTGCACCGGCCAGCGCTTTTCTGTCGATGCGTATCACTTCCGCACCCATGTCAGCCAACATCATGGCAGCGAAAGGGCAAGGACCCAGGCCGACCATCTCTATTACGCGAATTCCTGCTAAGGGTCCGGCCATAAATTTTTCCCTACTTTAGTAATGAGCAAAGCAATTCTGTCCACGAAAAGCACTAAAGAAACGAAAGAAAAACCTCTGCTGTGCGATTGATTTTTTTCGTGGACAAGGTTTTTACAAAGACCTGGCGATGATTTCTTTCATGATTTCATTCGCGCCGCCGTAAATTTTTTGTACCCGTGCATCGACATACATTTGCGCGATCGGGTATTCCAGCATATAGCCGTAACCGCCAAATAACTGCAGGCATTGGTCGATGACCTTGCATTGCAAATCCGAGACCCAGTACTTGGCCATTGAGGCCAGCTCTGCGTCCATCCGGCCTTCCATCATATCGACGATGCAGCGGTCGATGAAGGTGCGGGCGATGGTGGCTTCGGTCTTGATTTCTGCCAGCACAAAACGCGTGTTCTGCATCTCTATCAAGGCCTGGCCGAAGGCTTTTCTTTCCTTGGTATGTTCTACCGTCAGGCGCAGGGCGCGCTCAATCACGGCGACTCCGCCTACGCCTAGTATGGTGCGTTCATACGGTAATTCTGTCATCAGTTGCGAAAAGCCCTTGCCGGGGGCGCCGCCCAGAATATTCTCTACAGGCACGCGCACATTATCGAAGAACAGCTCGCAAGTGTCCTGACCCTTCTGGCCGATTTTTTCCAGGATGCGGCCGATGCGGTAGCCCGCGCAATCCTTGGTTTCCAGCAGCAATAAAGAGACGCCTTTCGCACCGGCATCGGCGTCAGTCTTGCAGACTACCACGATCAGGTCGGCCAGATAGCCATTCGAGATGAAGGTCTTGGAGCCATTCAGGACATATGCGTCGCCATCGCGAACAGCGGTGCTGCGTATGCCTTTCAGGTCAGATCCTGCACCCGGCTCGGACATGGCGATCGCCGCCACCATTGCGCCGCTGGCCAATAGCGGCAGATATTTTTCCTTCTGTGCCGCCGTGCCCTGATTCTGCAAATAATGCGCGACGATGGCGTGCACATGCAGGCCAAAGCAGGAGTCGCCCGCGTAAGCCAATTCTTCAAACACCACACACTGATGCGCAAACGTGCCGCCTGATCCGCCGTACTCGTCGGAGATATCGGCCAGCAAAATACCCAGCTCGCCGGCCTTGTTCCATACGGCGCGGTCTACATGTTGTTGCTGTTTCCATGCTTCCTGATGCGGCACAATTTCTGCGGCGATGAAGCGCCGCACGGTATCGCGGAAACTCTCTAGTTCCGGTGTAATCCAGGCTGATTGATATTGCATATTTTTTCCTTTATCCGATTATGCCGCGCGGTACATCGTGACCACGCAAGCGCCGCCCAGGCCCAGATTATGTTGCAGGCCAACTTGCGCACCGGCTACCTGACGGGCGCCCGCCGTGCCGCGCAACTGGTGGGTCAGCTCGAAGCATTGCGCCAGGCCGGTTGCGCCCAGCGGATGTCCTTTTGAGAGCAAGCCGCCCGAAGGATTCGTCACGACTTTGCCGCCGTAAGTGTTATCGCCATCGTTGATGAACTTGTCGGCGCCGCCTTCAGGGCATAGACCCAAAGCTTCATAAGTGATCAATTCGTTCTGGGCAAAACAATCGTGCAGTTCGACCACATCGAGATCGTCCGGGCCCAAACCGCTTTCCTGATACACCTTGGCCGCCGCCTGCTTGCTCATGTCGTAGCCAACCAGCTGCATCATGTCGCCGGAATCGAAGGTGCCAGGCCGGTCGGTAGTCATGGCCTGTGCCGCGATATACACCGAGGTATTCAAGCCCCTGGCCTTGGCAAAACTCTCGGAGACCAGCACCGCCGCGGCCGCGCCGCAAGTGGGCGGGCACGCCATCAGCTTGGTCATCACGCCTGGCCAGATCATGGTGGAATTCATCACATCCTCGGCAGTCACAACCTGCTTGAACAAGGCCAGCGGATTATTCGCGGCGTGGCGGCTGGCCTTGGCGCGGATCTTGGCGAAAGCCTCCAGCGGTGTGCCGTATTTTTCCATATGTGCCAGACCCGCACCGCCAAAGTAGCGCAGCGCCAGCGGTATCTGCGGCATACCGACCAGCTTGTCGGT
Source organism: Undibacterium sp. (assembly GCA_030645915.1). Classification (GTDB taxonomy): domain Bacteria; phylum Pseudomonadota; class Gammaproteobacteria; order Burkholderiales; family Burkholderiaceae_D; genus Undibacterium. Next base: position 47,497 of record JAUSNO010000004.1, on the reverse strand, counting down.
GACGGCATCAAAGGCGTCAAACGGACTTGGACGATCCTGAAATATCGAACCCAAGGCACCCGGGTTCATCTGCTCAAAACCCAGCACCAGCACGCAATCCACGGCGCCGCTGGCAATCGCCTGGCGTGCCAGAAACAGGGCGGTAGAGCCGGTGGAGCAGTTATTGTTGACATTGATCACAGGGATGCCGGTCATGCCGATTTGATATAAGGCCTTTTGACCGCTGGTCGAGTCGCCATACACATAGCCTGCATAAGCTTGCTCGATATCGTCGTAACTGATGCCGGCGTCCGCCAATGCCATGCGGCCAGCTTCAGCGCCCATCTGGTCATACGGCGCGCCGGTGCCCGCTTTGGTGAAAGGGATCATGCCCACGCCAGATACAACTACTTTAGAACTCATCACGGACTCCTGATTGCCATCAAAAATAGGTCAGTCGACCTAAAGAACATAAATTATAGGTCGACTGACCTATTTGTCAATAGCTGTGGGATAATTTCAACATCTGATCATGCTCCGCTTTTCTCATTTTTTATCACCGATGCCGACAACCGTACCCAGTTCCCTCAAAAGTAAATCTTCAGTCACCACTGAAAAAGGCATAGAGCGCGCCCAGCAAATCTTGCAGGCGGCGCGGCTGATCTTTGCCGCCGAAGGCTACGCGGGCTTGTCCATGCGTCGATTGGCGGCTGAAGTAGGCATGAGCTTAAGCAATGTGCAGCATTACTACCAAAGCAAAGACCTGCTGATCGAGGCCATGCTGTTATTCACCATGAATACCTTCCAGAGCAAGATCGACAATATCGCCAAAACGATGAATGCCGCATCGCGCATAGCTCAGCTTAATTCGACTATCGACATGTTTCTCGACGAGCTCAACGATCCGGTTACGCATGGGGTGTTTTTTGAAATCTGGGCGCTCGCCGGGCGCAATGATTTCGCTTCGGCCCTGATGGATAAAATGCTGGCGCGCGAAAGAAAATCCATCTTCAAATTGATACAGGGCATGTCGCCCGATATTTCAGACGAGCAAGCCAAGCTGCGCGCGATACTCATCGTCGCGCAGGTCGAGGGTTTGATGCTGTTTCGCCTGCATAAGAGTACAGCGCGCGCTGAGGTGGATGCGGTACACGCGGCGTTGCGTACGGCGGTGCTGAATCTGGCAACTCAAACGTGAGCGAGTAAGTCGCTTCTCACTTTTACAATAGTTGCATGTTGCAAAAGTGAGGAGCATGTATTTATCCGTCGGTTTTTCTTACCAATTGCCATCTGGAATCGGAATTTGCAATCTCCACATTGCCAGCAAACCCTTGCCCAGCAATGATTATTGTCAATTAAGTACTATTTGGCACAAAAAATGCTTTCTCCGATGGTCTGTTATGGAAGAACCGCAAAGTCCTACATACAGCGACCAAACGACTTTTTTCAGGAGAAACATGATGAAGATACGCACAATACTGGCCATCAGCACATTGGCTTTGACTATGGGCTCCGCTTCCGCAACGGAATGGTGGATCGGAGACAATGATGGGTACGGTATGGGGATTCCCGACAACGCCAACCATACTTTTAATGGTTTTACCGCAAATTACGATGGTCGTAGTGCTGCCGAAGTTGCTGCCACTAATGGTGCGCAGTACACAGATACCTACAGCACTACCCATCCCGGATATGGCCCACAGCCTGGAACTGTAGCGACGTTTACTTTCTCAGGTCTCGGCAATGCCTGGACTCAAGGTTCAATGTGGTTTGATATGGCCGATTTTCAAGCGTCCACTTTTGGTGCTGTTACCGTGACGTTCAACGGTATTATTCAGAACTGGGCATTTAATGACGGCTTTCCGACGACCAAAGTTCGTTTCTTCGATCTCGACCAGAACGTTCTCGATCTGATCAACAGTACACAACAATTAGTCATCACGATAGATAGGGCGAATTCGGTAGATTTTTATGGTTTTGACTATGCACGTCTGTCTGATCGGTTTGCACGTAATGATGTCCCGGAACCAGCATCTTTGGCTCTGTTGGGGCTAGGGATTGCAGGCTTGCTTGCAACGCGTCGCCGCAAACCCGAGTAGTCAGTTTCCGTATCTGAACTCGACATCAAAGCGACTTCGGTCGCTTTTTTATCGATGCCTTAATCGTCGAGTCATCATTTATAAAGCATTCCAAGCGCTCCATGCTTAACTGTAAGTCCAAGGCAATTTACGCCTTGATGGATATCGCTGCCAGCACCATCTCCACGATTAATTTTTCCGCCTCGGCAAAATCCTTGGTACTCAATTTTTTCTGATTCAGCACCAGCGTCATTTGCGTGGAAAAATCCGCATACGACTGTGTCATCGCCCAAATACTGAACAGCAAATGGGTGGGATTGACCGCCGCAATCTTGCCCTGGCTGATCCACTTTTCAAATGTCGCGATATCCTTGCGCAGCAGCGGGATGACTTTCTTGCGTATCTCCTGTCCGTAAATCTTGGCCCCGCCTATCACCTCCATCGCATACACGCGTGAACCCCAGGGTTGCTCGCGTGAGAAGCGCAGTTTGGCTTGTATGTAGCTGCGCAATAAATCCTGCGGATCGCGGCTCTCGTCGGCCAGGCTGTTCATGCGATCGAGCCACGCGTCTAGCACGTCATCGAGCACACGCTGATACAGGATTTGCTTGCTGGCAAAGTAATACAGCAGGTTTTGTTTCGATACGCCGACTTGCTCCGCAATGCTGGCGATCGATGTGCCTTCATAGCCGCATTCGGCAAACATCTTGACGGCGTGCTGCAGGATATCGGCTTCCAGTTTGTCGCGATTGAGTTCGCGTTGGGTGTTGCTGCGTGGCTTGGTTTGCGCTGCAGATGCGGTTAACTTGTTGGCGAGTGGTTTTTTTGCAACGAGTTTTTCTGGGGCTTTCTGGCGCTTTTCTAGCATTTTTATAGTCCGTTCACTCTTGATGGTTCCGCATTGCTGACATCGTATAGAACTGCGCCATTTTTATCACCTGATCGATTTAATTATTTTTATTCAAAGCACTTATCGATATGGTAAATCTGCTCAATATTATGGCATCATAGTTTTACCACTTGGTAAATTTTGTAAATAATTTTTTTGCATTTGGCATGATCAGCAACACAAACCTTTTTAGGGATGGACCATGATTGAATCTCTCAAACATCTGCAACCGGCAGGCGTTAGCAACGACACGCTGGCGGCACGTTTTACCGATCTGGCGCCGCCGCTAACGGCGCGCCAGGCGGTAATCGAAAGCGAACGCTGCCTGTATTGCTACGACGCCCCCTGCACGCGCATCTGTCCGTCCGAGATCGACGTTGCCAGCTTCATCCGCAATATCGCGCATGACAATATCAATGGCGCAGCTAAAGTCATATTGCAATCGAATATTCTGGGCGGCAGCTGCTCGCGCGTTTGTCCGACCGAGATCCTGTGCGAGCAGGCTTGCGTGCGCAATCATGATGCCGAGGCACAGCCGGTCAAGATCGGCTTGCTGCAACGCCATGCGATAGACCACATGCATTTCGTTACACATCCGTTTCCACGCGCCGCCGCAACCGGGCGCACTATCGCCATCGTCGGCGCCGGTCCTGCCGGCCTGGCCTGCGCGCACCGGCTGGCTATGCTGGGCAACAACGTCGAAATATTTGAATCGCAGGCCAAGCCGGGCGGGCTGAATGAATACGGCATTGCCAAATACAAACTCACTGATGCATACGCGCAGCGCGAAGTCGAATTCTTGCTAGAGATCGGTGGCATCCAGATCAACTACGGCCAGATTCTGGGTGAGAATCTTCAACTGCAGGATTTGCAGAATAAATATGCTGCGGTGTTCCTGGGCATAGGTCTGGGCGCCAGTCGCGCCCTCGGTCTGACGGGTGAAGATGCGCCGGGTTTGCTGCCAGCGGTGGACTACATCGCCGAGCTAAGACAGGCACAAGACTTGAGCGACTTGCCGGTGCCAAGGCGTGCGCTGGTCATCGGTGCCGGCAATACCGCGATCGATATGGCGGTGCAGATTGCAAGGCTAGGCGCGGAGGACGTCACTATCGTGTACCGGCGCGGCACTGAAGCGATGTCGGCCACAGGGCATGAGCAAGACATCGCCAAAGCCAATCAGGTCAGGATCAAGACCTGGGCGCAGCCGCACTCGGTCTTGTTAGACGATGCCGGCAAAGTGCGCGGCATGCGCTTTGAAAAAACCAGACTCGATAGCGGAAAATTAGTGGCAACCGGCGAGACTTTTGAGTTGCCTGCCGACGCGATCTTCAAAGCCATCGGCCAGTCCTTGGATCTTAGCAACCCGGTTGCAGCCCAATTACAAAAACAGGCCGACAAGATTCATGTCGATGCGCAGTTCAGAACCAGCTTACTCGGAGTATATGCCGGCGGCGATTGCGTCGCACCGGATCAGGATCTCACCGTGCAGGCGGTACAGCATGGCAAGCTTGCCGCCGCCGCAATCCATTCAGATTTAACTTTAAAAGCGGAGGCCAGTCATGGCTGATCTAAGCATCAATTTTGCCGGCATCAAGGCACCGAACCCATTCTGGCTAGCGTCCGCGCCGCCTACCGACAAGGCCTACAACGTCATCCGCGCTTTTGAAGCGGGCTGGGGTGGCGTGGTCTGGAAAACCCTGGGCGAAGACCCGGCGGCAGTGAATGTCTCCTCGCGTTATTCTGCGCACTATGGCAAGAACCGCGAGGTGCTGGGCTTCAATAATATCGAGCTGATTACCGATAGAACGCTAGAAATTAATCTGCGTGAAATCACTCAAGTCAAAAAGGATTGGCCAGACCGCGCGATGATCGTTTCGCTGATGTTCCCGTGTGAAGAAGAGGCCTGGCGCACGGTCTTGCCATTGATAGATGCGACCGGCGCTGATGGTATAGAACTTAACTTCGGCTGCCCGCACGGCATGCCAGAGCGCGGCATGGGCGCGGCGGTGGGGCAGGTGCCGGAATACGTGGAACGAGTCACACGCTGGTGCAAGCAATATTCCAAGCTGCCGGTGATCGTCAAGCTCACGCCGAATATTACCGACATACGCCAACCGGCACGTGCAGCAAAAAACGGCGGTGCCGATGCGGTCTCGCTGATCAATACCATCAACTCAATTACCTCGATAGACCTGGACAATATGGTGGCCAGACCCATCGTTGGCGGGCGCAGCACACACGGCGGCTATTGCGGCTCGGCAGTCAAGCCGATTGCGCTGAACATGGTGGCCGAAATCGCACGCGACCCCGCCACGCAGGGCTTGCCCATCTCAGGCATAGGCGGCATCTCCAGCTGGCGCGATGCGGCGGAATTCATTGCGCTGGGCGCTGGTTCCGTGCAGGTCTGCACGGCGGCGATGCTGCACGGCTTTAGAATCGTGGAGGAAATGAAAGACGGCCTGTCGCGCTGGATGGATGAAAAGGGCTACGCCACCATCGCCGATTTCGCCGGCAAGGCGGTAGCCAATACCACCGACTGGAAATACCTGGACATGAACTATCAGGTCATCGCCGAGATCGACCAGGATAAATGCATAGGTTGCGGCAAATGTTTTATCGCCTGCGAAGACACCTCGCACCAATCCATTCACCAGCTGATACTCGATGGCGGCGCACGCAAGTACGAGGTCAACAAGGAAGAATGCGTGGGCTGCAATCTGTGCGAAATCACCTGCCCTGTGGATGGCTGCATTACGATGGTAGAACAGGTATCCGGCAAGCCTTACATGAACTGGACCCAAGACCCGCGCAATCCGCGCAGGGTGATCGCATAAAAAAACTCTGTCCACGAAAGGCACGAAAAGCACGAACAAGGCAAAAGACAAAAAGAAGTAATATCGTTTTCTTATTCTTGATTTTTTTCGTGCCTTTCGTGTTTTTCGTGGACAAATTAAAGCGTCGATAAAAAAACCGTGTGGCTTGCTCCAGCGCTAAGTTAATATTTCAAGTGTTCGCAGCATCGTTCAACCATCGCAGGAAGAGACAATGAACCAAAACCCAGCAGCCAACGAAGCACTCTGGAACGAAGATCTGGCCCCCACCACGGCTAGCCAGCGCACCTGGCGCTGGTATCATTTCGCTGCCCTGTGGGTAGGGATGGTGATGTGCATTCCCGCTTACACGCTGGCTGCCAGCCTGATCGAGGGTGGCATGTCTGCCATGCAGGCGGTGCTGACGGTGTTTTTGGCCAATGCCATCGTGCTGGTGCCGATGTTGCTGATCGGGCATGCCGGCACCAAATACGGCATCCCTTACGCAGTGCTGGCGCGCGCCTCGTTTGGCACCACTGGCGCACGCCTACCCGCCTTGATGCGCGCGATTGTGGCTTGCGGCTGGTACGGCATACAAACCTGGTTTGGCGGGCAGATGATTTATACGCTGGCCGGCGTGATGCTGGGCCGCTCGCTTGGCGGCGAGAATATTGCCGGCCTCGGTATCAACGCCGCGCAGCTGATCTGTTTCCTGGCTTTTTGGGCGATACAGTTCTGGTACATTTTTCACGGCATGGATTCCATCCGCAAGCTGGAAACCTATACCGCGCCATTGAAGATCCTGATTTGCTTTGTCCTGTTGGGATGGGTCTATAACAAGGCGGGCGGCTTCGGCCCTATCCTCGATCAACCTTCGCAGTTTATCGAGGGCGGCAAAAAGGCCGGGCAATTCTGGTCTGCCTTCTGGCCTTCACTGACCGCCATGGTCGGCTTCTGGGCCACGCTGGCACTCAACATTCCTGACTTCACGCGCTTCGCCAAAACCCAGCGCGATCAGGTGCTGGGGCAAAGTATAGGTTTGCCGGTACCGATGGCCTTGCTCTCCATGCTGGCGGTCATCGTCACTTCCGCCACCGTGGTGTTGTATGGCAAAGCGATCTGGGACCCGGTCGACCTGGCCAGCCGCATGACCGGCATTGCAGTCCTGATCGCCTTGCTGATCTTGCTGATCGATACCGTCAGCGTGAATCTGGCGGCGAATCTGGTCGGCCCGGCCTACGATTTTTCTGCGCTTAGCCCCAAGCTGATCTCCTACAAAACCGGCGGTTATATCACCGCCTTCATCGCGATTGCCATCATGCCCTGGAAGATACTCGAGTCGACCCAGGGCTATATCTTCACCTGGCTGATCGGCTATTCCGCCCTGCTGGGGCCGATCGCCGGCATTCTGATCGTTGACTATTACCTGATCCGCAAAACCGAGCTCGATGTCGCCCAGCTGTATGTCGCCGATGGAAAATACAGCTACGGTAGCGGCTGGAATAGCGCGGCGATTATTGCCTTTGTGATCGGCGTCGCACCGAATATTCCGGGCTTTCTGAATGCGGCATTTCCTGCCTCTTTCCCCGATACTTCAGCAGCCTTCAAGGCCATCTACACCTACGCCTGGTTCGTCGGTCTGCTGCTGGCCAGCGTCGTGTATCTGTTGATGATGAAGCTACAGCCTGAAACGACTGCCACCACAAGCACCACAAGCGCCGAACACGCCAGTCTGTGACGGTGTTTTTACCGAACATGAGGAGAAATAGATGAGCATTTTGATACGCGGTGGAATAGTGGTTAACGCCGACCGGGAATTCCATGCCGATGTGCTATGCGCCGGTGGCAAGATCGTTGCTGTGGGCGAGCATCTGCAGGCGCCCAGCGGCGGCCAGATCATCGATGCCACCGGCCAGTACGTCATGCCAGGCGGTATCGATCCGCACACCCACATGCAACTGCCTTTCATGGGCACCGTGACCGCTGATGATTTCTTTACCGGCACCGCCGCCGGGCTGGCGGGCGGCACCACCAGCATCATCGATTTTGTCATTCCCAACCCGCAACAATCGCTGATGGAAGCCTACCAAACCTGGCGCGGCTGGGCAGAAAAATCCGCCGCCGATTACAGTTTTCATGTCGCCGTTACCTGGTGGGACGAGACCGTGCATGCCGACATGGGCAAGCTGGTGCGCGATTGCGGCGTCAACAGTTTCAAGCACTTCATGGCTTACAAAAACGCCATCATGGCCGATGATGAAATCCTGGTAAAAAGCTTCGCCCGTGCGCTGGAACTCGGCGCCATGCCTACCGTGCATGCTGAGAACGGCGAACTGGTTTTCCTCCTGCAACAACAACTGCTGGCACAAGGCATGACAGGGCCGGAAGCGCATCCGCTGTCGCGCCCGCCCATGGTCGAGGGCGAAGCCGCCAACCGCGCCATCGCGATTGCCAACGTGCTCAACACGCCTGTGTATATCGTGCATGTCTCGTGCATGGAATCGCTGGAAGCCATCACCCGCGCGCGCAGCAAGGGTCAGCGCGTGTTTGGCGAAGTGCTGGCAGGGCATTTGACGATAGACGACAGCGTGTATCGCCACCCGGATTTCGATTTTGCGGCAGGCCATGTGATGAGCCCGCCATTCCGCTCCAAAGAACATCAGGCCGCCCTGTGGCAAGGCCTGCAAAGCGGCAACCTGCACACCACCGCCACCGACCACTGCACCTTTTGCGAGTCGCAAAAAGCCGCCGGCAAGAATGACTTCACCAAGATCCCGAATGGCTGCGGCGGGGTAGAAGACCGCATGGCAGTGATCTGGGATGCGGGCGTCAACAGCGGCAAACTCACACCATCGGAATTCGTCAAGGTGACGTCCACCAACGCCGCGCAGATTTTCAATATCTATCCGCGCAAGGGCTTACTCGCCACCGGTGCCGACGCCGATATCGTGGTGTGGGACCCGCAGGCCACGCGCACCATTTCCGCCAAAACCCAGTTTGCCAAAGGCGGCTTCAATGTGTTTGAAGGCCGTACGGTACGCGGCGTGCCGACCCACACCTTAAGCGGCGGCAAGCTGGTGTTCAAGGAAGGCGATCTGCGTGCAGAAGCGGGCGCTGGCCAGCATGTGGACAGGCCGGCGTTTTCACCGATGTTTGACGCCTTGAAACAGATGGCGAAAGTCGCTGCGCCAGTGAAAGTAAACAGATCGTAGAGGTCAAAAACATGGTCCACGAAAGGCACGAAAAACACGAAAGAAGCAAAAGAGCTAAAAACAATTTGTTCTTTGAATTTCTTCTTTTTTGCATTTGCTTTTTTTTCGTGCCTTTCGTGTTTTTCGTGGACAGATTTGATTTAAGTAAAACGAATTCAAAGAAAGAATCATCATGCAAACCGACACACTAAGAATCAACGGAACGCGTCTCTGGAACGCCATCATGGAACTGGCGCAAATCGGCGCCACCGCAAAAGGCGGCGTCAAACGCCTGGCCTTGACTGACCTCGACAAACAAGGGCGCGACCTGGTCGTCGGCTGGGCCAAACAGGCGGGGTTGACTGTCACGGTAGATAAGATAGGCAATGTCTTCATGCGCAGGGAAGGGACTAATCCAGCGCTGCCGCCAATAGTCTCCGGCAGCCACATCGACACCCAGCCTACCGGCGGCAAGTTCGACGGCAATTATGGCGTGCTGGCTGCGCTGGAAGTGGTGCGCACGCTTAACGATCACAACATCCAGACCGAAGCGCCGATTGAGGTGACTTTCTGGACCAACGAAGAAGGTTCGCGCTTCGTGCCGGTGATGATGGGCTCAGGCGTCTTCTGCGGCGCCTTCACCTTGGAGACCGCGTATGCCGCTACCGATACCGAAGGCAAGAGCGTCAAAGATGAGCTCACGCGCATCGGTTATTTGGGCGAGCAAGAGCCGGGCGACCATCCGATAGGCGCGTATTTTGAAGCGCACATAGAACAAGGCCCGGTGCTGGAAGACGCCGACAAGGTCATCGGCGTCGTGCCAGCCGTGATGGGCCTGTCCTGGTACGACTGCGTAGTCACCGGCATGGAAGCGCACGCCGGCCCGACACCGATGCACCTGCGCAAGGACGCACTGCAAGTGGCCACCAAAATCATGCAAGAGGTAGTCAATATCGGCAACCGCTATCCGCCGTATGGGCGCGGCACGGTAGGCATGGTGCAGGTCTTCCCCAACAGCCGCAACGTGATCCCGGGCGAAGTCAAATTCAGCATCGACCTGCGCAATATCAACGACGAATTGCTCAACCAGATGCACGAAGAAATTCTCGCCTTCGCCGACAAAGTTAGCAAAGAAACCGGCCTGAAAATCCACACGGAAAGAGTCTCGTATTACCCGCCCTGCCCCTTCCATCCAGAATGCGTGGATGCTGTGAGAAGCGCCACCGCCAAACTCGGCTACAGCAATATGGACGTCGTCTCAGGCGCAGGCCACGACGCGATCTACGCCGCCAGGCTGGCACCGGCAGGCATGATCTTCGTCCCCTGCAAGGACGGCATCAGCCACAACGAGATCGAAGACGCACGAGCCGATCATCTGGAAGCGGGCTGCAATGTGCTGCTGCATGCGATGCTGGATAGGGCAAAAGTGGTGGGATACTGACGTTAATTCAGATTAAATAACTAAGTATTAAAAGCACTCCCAAACATGACGACAATTATTGTGATTTAAAACTGACGATATGTGGCATTTTTAACTATGTCACTATTGCAATTGCGATACCATATGTTTTTGCCAATGCATTGATGCTGACAAATCTGTCAGGCGGTGCCAGATCAACTGCTAGCGCTACTCATCAATTTCCAATGAAACCTTTCATGTATATAAAAACGATACTTTCGATTTGTCTCTCTTTATTTTTTGTGGGCGTTGGCACTGCGTCGGCACAACAGAGCTTGATTCCGATTGAGACCTTTGTTAAGCAAGATCAGTTTAGCAGTCCACGCTTGTCGCCCGATGGTAAGCATATCGCCATCAAGGTCCGTATGCTACGTAATGGCCGCATGGTGCCGACCTTGTCCGTGTATTCGCTCCCAGATCTGAAGCTGGTTGGCGCAATGGCGATGGAAAAATTTGATATTCCTTTAAGCTTCGGTTGGGCCACTAATACCCGTCTAATTGTAACCAAGGGCATAGAAGTGGGTTTGCGCGAAGCTCCACAGGCAACGGGTGAGGTAGTTGCTGTTGATCTGGACGGCAAACGCTTTCAATATTTGTATGGTTATGATAATTTTCGATCATCCACTAAAGGCGATCGGTATGGAGATGACTATGGCTACGGTTCAATTGAAAGCGTCCCGAAACGCGATGAACACGTGCTGATTGGTACTTATCTTTGGAGAGGTGAACGTAGTTTTTTATATGATATGAATACCGTAACAGCCGCACGTAAGTTAGTGGCTGAAATTGGCGTGAAACATTTAGACTTTTATACACAAAGGGACGGCATACCTCGCTTCGCCACTGGTGTCGATGATAATGCATGGCAGATTGTCTACCGGCATGACGATACCAGCGGAGAATGGAAAAAGTTGGGTGATGATGTGGTTGGTAACCGTTTTTCTCCGATGGGTTTCAGTCTGGACAATAGCGAGTTTTATGCCTATGTGAGTGCCAAAGGCGAACCAGCGGCTTTTGTCCGCGAGTCTGTCAAAACCGGACTACGCACCATACTTGCACAAGATTCACGAGGCGAATATTCACTTCAATGGAATGAATTGCACGCTAGTCCGTTTGCTACCATTAGTAATATCGGCATACCTAGTGTGCATTACTTGGATACCAATTCTACCAATGTGAAGTTGCACAAAGATCTGAGTCAGCAATTCCCCGGCAGTATTGTTAATTTTATTAACTTTACCGATGATGGCGGTAAGCTGTTATTTGGCGTCGCCAGTGATCGTGATCCGGGTTCTTATTTTTTATATGACAAAAAAAGTGGCACGGCCGATCTATTATTTTCGACGGCAGAAGAAATTGATCCGGAACAGATGGCAGAACGCCGACCATTCTCTTTCAAGGCGCGCGATGGGCTAGATCTGTATGGTTATCTGACTGTGCCGAAAAACGTCGACACAAGCAAACAAAAGTTGCCCATGGTATTGATGCCACACGGCGGGCCATTTGGCCCAGCTGATGACTGGTATTTTGATCAAGATGCACAATTTTTGGCCAGCCGTGGTTATGCGGTATTACAAATCAATTTCCGTGGCTCTGGTGGACGCGGGAAAAGTTTTGAACAGTCTGGCTATAAACAATGGGGTAATTTGATCCAAGACGATTTGATTGATGGCGTGAAAGCTGCCATCATCCAAGGCGGCATTGATGTCAAACGCATCTGTACTTTTGGTATTAGCTTTGGCGGCTATTCCGCTTTGATGTTGCCAGTACGTGAACCTGATATGTTCAAGTGTGCTATTGGCTATGCCGGCGTATATGATTTGGCTTATATTTTTAAAGAAAATCGCATAGCTTCTAGCAAAAATTTGACCGCTTACTTTAAGCGGACTTTGGGCGAGAATGAAGACGAATTGGCGCGCCAGTCACCGTCTAAACAAGCGGACAAGATCAAGGTGCCGGTTTGGTTGGTACATGGCGGCAAGGACGAAATTGCTCCCGTAGAACACGCTAAACGTATGCGCGAAGCCCTGATCAAGGCTGGGCGATCACCCGAATGGACAATGGAACCAGACGAAGGCCATGGTTTTTATGATGCTCAGCGACGCAAAGAATTTTACGAAAATTTGGAAAAATTCCTCGATAAGCATATTGGTAAAAAAGGTTGATTTCTTAGTCGTGCGCCCAATAGCCAAGGACACTTATTTTGAATTAAATCGACATGTGAATTAGAATGCTCCGCATTGCATTGAAATGCCAGGGACCGGCATTAGCGGCGGCGCGGCGGACTAGATTTAACGCCACGCCGCGTTCCCGAATATCAGTTTCTCTCACATTAGGATATTCACCATTAGGGAAAAGTGGTGAATGAATCAATAAAACGGCGCCTCAACCCCTTCCATCTTGAACGCCTTGGCGATCGAAGGCCGCTCAAGCAATACATTCAGATAGGGGCCGATGTGCGGATACGCGCGGGCGGGTTTTTGCATCCCTCGCGTCCAGCGGCATAGCATGAACAAAAACAGGTCGGCTAGGCTCAATTGCGTACCCAATAGATACGCGCCTTTTGATTTCGCCAGATTTGCATCAACATACTCCAGCATTTGCGCCACGCGCTGTTCGGCCTTGGCTTTGACTTGTGCCGTGCACGCTTCGTCTTCGCTAAGACGGTCGGGATAAAAGTAAGTCAGCAATTCTGCCTGCAAGGTGTTCGTGAGGTACATCATCCATTGATACAGCTGGGCGCGAGCCGGTGTACCAAGTGCTGGAGAAAAATTATTCGTTTTGCTTGAATCCGGATATTGATCGGCCAGGTACATGCAGATGGCGGCGCTCTCGGTCAGCTGCAAATCACCGTCGATCAGCAGCGGGATTTTGCCGTTAGGATTCAACTGTAAATACGCAGGCTGCTGGTGTTCCTTTTTACTGGTATCGACCAGCACCAGCTCATACGGCAAGCCTAATTCTTCCATCAAGAAATGCGGTGCAAGACAGGCCGTGCCTGGTGAGTAATAAAGTTGGATCATGTGTGTGCTCGATTAGTAATGAGGGAAGGAAATCATCGCGATGCATCAAAGATTTGCATGTGCGAGCATCATAGCAGAGCATTAAACCGAGATTTTCCATTAGGCGCACCAAAGGTGCTATTTGAGCGCTGACGGCGCATTTTCGGTCATTTTTGCCGTTCTTCGTTGCTCATGGCTAGCCATGAGCGCCTCATTCACGCCAAAACTGCCTCGAAAAATGCATCCGTCATCTTCTCAAATCCTAATGGAAATTCTCGGTTAAATAATAAAAATCAAAAACGACCTAGCCCAGCACGCAACACCCATGCGCCCTGCAGGCCAGGCTGGCTGCAAAGGCGCATGGGTGTTGCGTGCTGGGCTTGTGTCTTTTGATTTTCAAATGATAGAAATATTTCTACCTAAAATAGAATCGCCTCAAAACGTTTTACTCAGGGTTGCAACCAGACCTGTCTTGCCGAGGAACTTGCCATTCGCCGGTGACGCATAGGCTACTTCCCCGGCATTAGTGCCGATGACGGCCAATGCGCCGGTGACTACGCCGAAGTCTTTGGTGACGCCTATTTTCCAGTCAGTGTAGCTGTAGACGCCATTGTTTTTTACTTGCTGGCGGCCGGCATGCAGATTCAGGGTCAGGCCGGTAGCGACTTCAAAGTTGGCACCCAGATCAAGATAGCCGCTATTTTTGCTGTCGGCAAAACCGAACAGATTTGTCACCGAATGCGAATACTTGACATACGCAGGGCCATAACCAAGCTGGCCATAAACTTCGGTGGTATCGGCGCTGGTGGCCAGGGCGTTGGATGGATAAACGTAGGTCAGCACACCGATGTCATAGCTGACATCCTTGGCGATCTCGCCACGCTTGCCTGCATACAGATCGACTTCAACATTGCCTTTGCCGCCGGCGTCTTTGATCCACTTGATGCTTGAGAGCCAGGCACCTGCATAGAAGCCACTAGGGTTGTTGATGTAATCTGCGCCGCCTTGCAGCGCAGCTTGCAGGCGTGTTTGCGAAATGCCGCGATAGCGGTAATCGGAGGTCAGTGCGGCATTAAAGCTGACTTCATTGTCTGGCTTTGCTTCCACTTTGGTTTCTTCTGCGTGGACAAAGCCGGCTGAAAATGCGGCCGTGATGGCTGCTGCCAGGATCAATTTTTTCATGCTACTTCCTTTCAAGATAACGACAAAGTCGTTCTGGTTGGTGCTCGTTGTTACTTGCGTTGGTGAACGCAAGTAACAACGAGCACATAAAAATTTCAAAATTCCGGGCGTGCAAAGCCCCCTCCGACCTGGCATTCCTGCCGTCGGTTTACAACACAAATACAAATTCAGCTAGGCAATAGCAATCGGTAGCCTATTGCCGTTTCAGTCAAGAGATAACGCGGCTGGGTTGGATCGTCTTCCAGTTTCTGCCGCAGATGTCCCATATAGATACGCAAATAATGCCCGCTTTCAGAATGTGAAGGACCCCATACTTCACGCAATAATTGCGGGTTGGTGACCACCCTTCCGACATTCGCGACCAGCACCATCAGCAAGCGAAATTCGGTCGGCGTCAGGTGCACCATCTGCCCCGCCTTGGTCACCATGCGGGCTTTCATATCTACCTTGACATCGCCAAATTGCACGATGCCATCAAGGTCGATACCGGGCTGGCGCTGGCGTCTTAAGGTCGCCCTGACCCTGGCCTGTAATTCACCGACACCAAATGGCTTGCTCAGGTAGTCATCGGCACCGGCATCTAGCGCCTTGATCTTGTCTTGTTCGCTGACTCTGGCTGAGAGCACAATAATCGGCACACTGGACCAGCGTCGCACATCCTTGATGAAATCTATGCCGTCGCCGTCAGGCAGACCCAAATCAAGCACGATCAGGTCAGGCTGGCGCGTACCGGCATCGATCAAGCCACGTTGCAACGTGCCTGACTCAAAGATCTGCCAGCCTTCCTGTTCCAGCGCGCTACGCACGAAGCGCCGGATTTGCGGTTCGTCTTCAACCAGCAAAGCGGTCGGTGCAGTCGGTGCAGCTGCGTCAGGAACCTTAGTCGCGAGTGATTTTGTCATCATATGGTGGACTCATTTTGGGTGGTGCTTAAGGACGATTCATCCTCCTGGTGCAGTGCGTTCATCAGATCCATATCGGGCATGGCGGGCGGCGTGCCAAGTGGCAGCGAAAAGACGATGCAGGCACCGCCATCGGGCGACACGCCGGCACCTATCGTGCCTTTATGCGCTTCTATAATCGCGCGGCAAATTGCCAGCCCGAGGCCGACTCCCGGTTTGGCCGATTCACGCTCGCCACGGGTAAATTTTTCAAAAATGACTTCTTCTCTTCCGGCCGGCAGCCCAGGTCCATTGTCATACACCATGACATTGATCATGCTGCCGTTAATTTCTGCACTGAGCGTGATGTGCGATCCTTGCGGTGTATATTTGGCGGCATTTTCCAGCAGATTGCACAAGACTCTTTCTATCAGGATGGCATCAAAATGGATCAAAGGCAGATCACGCGCCAAGCTGGTTTTTACCAGATGTTCCTTGAGTTGCATGGCGCTGATACGCAAGGCACTGCCGACCACCTCTTCCAGCGGTTGCCATTGCAAATTGAGTTTCACTTCGCCGCTTTGTATCTTTGCCATATCGAGCAAATTCGATACCAGTGCGCTCATGCGCAAGGTCTCGTCGTGCAGCGCATGCGCCATTTGTAGCTGCGCGCTGCTTAAGGCGGGCGTGGACATGGTCAGCGACTCAGAGATGCCCACTAGTGAGGTTAAGGGGGTACGTAAATCGTGTGACAGCGCCGCCAGTAATGAGTTGCGCAGACGTTCCGATTCCATATGGACCAGCGCATCTTGCGCCACCTCGATATAGTGCACGCGCTCTAAGGCAATCGCCGCCAGTGCCGCAAAGGTATCGAGTTGCTGTCTTTGCTCAGGGATCAAGATCCAGCGCCGGTTATCGGGCTGTATCGCCAGCAAACCCCGGGTGCGCATCGGTGCTACCAGCGGCAGGTAAAAGAAGCTGCTGGCCGGTAGTGTGTCGGTACCTATGCCAGCGGTTTCGACTTTATCGAAAGCCCATTGCGCGATGCCCATATCCAAGCCGGGCACCGCAGGCTCTGGCGCCTGCAAACGGCCCTCATCATCCGGCAGCAACAGCGTGGCCTTGGCGCGAAAGGCGCGCTGGATGATGGCCTGCGTGGTTTCAGAAATCTGTTCACCTTGCAAGACACCGGAGAGATCGCGGGCAAATTCGTACAAGGCGCGCGAGCGCGATTCCCGATTCGACGCTACTTTAGCCTGATAACGCAAACCTGCCGTCAAATGTCCGGTAATCAAGCCGACCGCTAGCATCACGGCAAAGGTCATGATGTATTGCAAATCGCTGACGGCAAACGAAAACCGTGGCGGGACAAAAAAGAAATCAAATGCCAACACGCCTACCATCGTCGCCACGACCGAAGGCCCACGGCCAAAACGTACCGCCACCAGCACCACAGTCAACAAGAACAGCATCGCGATATTCACCAGATTAAAAACCTCCAGCAACGGTGTCGCGATGAGTGCGGTAGCAATACTGGCCAGGGCGGCAAACACGTAGCCCATCAGCCGATGTGGCGTGCGCGATGAAACACGCTTCTCCTGTATGCCTGTCGCCTTGGTCGTCTCGCTGGCGCTCAGGCCCTGCTGGCCCTCATCATCCTGCGACGCGGCGCGCCCGATTTCGATCAGGTCAACATGCGGCGCCAGGGCCGTGACACGTTGCCTATGCGAGGTGCGCCATGGCAAGTTGAGTGACTTGCGACCCATCACGATGCGCGAAAAATTCTGCCCGCTGGCATACTCGACGATGGCGAGTGCGATATCGTTGCTGAACAATACGGCGGTATTGGCGCCGAGATCCTGCGCCAGCTTCAGGCTCTTCAGGATGCGTTCGCGTTGCGCTGCCGGCAGTTTTTGCAGCGCCGGCGTTTCTATGTAAATCGCATGCCAGACCGCGTTCATCTGGCTGGCTAATCTGGCCGCGCTGCGTATCAGATGATCGGCGCCGGGGTGTGGGCCGACGCAAGCGAGCAGCGCTGCATCGGTCTTCCAGACTGCACTGATCGATTTCTCTATGCGATAGGCGCGGACATCATCCTCTACCCTGTCAGCAGTACGACGCAAGGCCAGCTCACGCAGGGCGATCAGGTTGCCTTTGCGAAAAAAATTCTTGGCAGCGCGCTCAGCCTGCTGCACTTGGTAGACGCGGCCGGATTTAAGCCGCGCCAATAATTCATCGGCAGGTATATCCACCAGCACGACTTCATCGGCTTCATCAAACACGGTGTCGGGCAGGGTTTCTGCCACGCGGATGCCGGTGATGCCGCCAACCACATCGTTCAGGCTTTCCAGATGCTGCACATTGACGGTGGTGTAGACGTCGATACCGGCGTCGAGCAATTCCTCCACATCTTGCCAGCGCTTGGGGTGGCGCGAGCCTGGCGCGTTCGAGTGCGCCAGCTCATCCATCAAGATCAAGGCAGGTTTCAGCTCCAGCGCGGCGTCAATATCAAATTCGGAGATTGTCTTATCGCGATAGGCAATCTGCTTGGGTGGCAGGACATCCAGGCCATCGACCAGCGCCGCCGTTTCATCGCGGCCATGCGTCTCGATCACGCCGACCAAAACCTGCTGGCCATCGGCAATCAACTTGCGTGCGGCGGTCAGCATGGCGTAGGTCTTGCCGACGCCGGCAGACGCGCCGAAATAGATGCGCAGCTTGCCGCGTGTGGCTCGACGTTCCTGCGCCTGCACGTGGGCCAGCAAGACATCGGGGTCGGGGCGTTGATCGCTATTGATGGCCATAGTCTTTGTATTTTTTAAAAGTGACCAGGCCAGCACGCCCTATCCACGGGCATCTCCAGGGCATGTGCCTGGAAACCCGCATGGATAGTGCGTGCTGGGCCTGTTGCATGGGATTTATTTCTTATCCAGCATCAGATTTAATGCCAGCACGTTCACCCTGGCTTCGCCAAACACACCCATGACAGGGTGCTGCGCCAGTTGTTCGATCATGGCACGTACCTGATCCTCGCGCATTTTGCGCTCACGCGCTATCCTTGGCATCTGATAATACGCGGCCGCCAGACTGATCTCTGGATCGAGGCCGCTGCCAGAAGCGGTGACCAGGTCAACCGGGATCTTTACGGTATTGGTTGGATCAGCCGCTTTCAACGCGTCGATACGGCTTTTGACTGCATCAATTTGCGCCGGATTGGTCGGCCCCAGATTGGCACCGCTGGACACAAGTGCGTTGTTAGGCATAGGGCCGGTGGCGGAAGGTCTGCCCCAGAAATACTGGGGCGAACTGAACGCCTGTCCTATCAGGGATGAACCGACGACTTTGCCGTCCCGCAGCACCAGGCTACCTTCAGCCTTGTCGGCAAAAGCGACTTTGCCTATGCCGGTCATGGCATAAGGGTAGATCACGCCAACCAGGATGGTGAGGCCGGCGAACAGCACGACAGCCGGGCGTAGGGTTTTGCTAATTGAACTCATTTTGGATTCCTCAATTTTTACATTAGGCCAGATGCAGCACGGTCAACATCATGTCGATCAGTTTGATACCGATAAACGGCAAGATGATCCCGCCGACCCCGTAGATCAACAGGTTGCGGCGCAATAACAGCGAGGCGCCGATGGCACGGTATTTCACCCCTTTAAGCGCCAGCGGGATCAGGAACACGATGATCAACGCATTGAATATCACAGCCGACATAATCGCTGACGAGGGGCTGGTCAGGTGCATGATGTCCAGCGCTTTGAGCTGCGGATAAGTCGCTACAAACGCTGCCGGAATAATCGCAAAATACTTGGCGATATCGTTGGCGATAGAGAAGGTAGTCAGCGAACCGCGTGTCATCAGCATCTGCTTGCCGATCTCTACGATCTCCAGCAACTTGGTCGGGTTGGAATCCAGATCGACCATATTGCCGGCCTCTTTGGCCGCCTGGGTTCCCGAGTTCATCGCCACTGCCACATCCGCCTGCGCCAGCGCCGGTGCGTCGTTGGTACCGTCACCGGTCATCGCCACCAGACGGCCTTCTGATTGATAACTGCGTATCAGTTTCAGCTTGTCTTCCGGTGTCGCTTCGGCCAGAAAATCATCGACCCCCGCTTCGGCCGCAATCGCCGCCGCCGTCAATTTATTGTCGCCTGTGATCATGATGGTCTTGATACCCATACGACGCAATTCGGCAAAGCGTTCCTTGATGCCGCCCTTGACGATATCTTTGAGCTCAATCGTGCCCATCACCCGGCCATCATCCACCACCACCAGGGGCGTGCTGCCACGACGAGAAATATCGTCCACCGTTTTCGATACCTCAACCGGGAAAGGACGTCCCATCGCTTCAACATATTTCTTGACCGCATCAGCTGCTCCTTTGCGCACGATGCGCTCACCAATATCGACACCGCTCATGCGGGTTTGTGCGGTGAACTGCACAAAGTGCGCATTGAGTGAAGCCATTTCCCGTTCACGCAAATTGAAGCGCTGTTTTGCCAGCACCACAATGCTGCGGCCTTCCGGTGTCTCATCGGCTAATGATGCGAGCTGTGCAGTATCGGCCAACTGTGGCTGAGTCACGCCCGGTGCCGGGAAGAACTCGGAAGCCTGGCGATTACCCAAGGTAATCGTACCGGTTTTGTCCAGCAACAAAACATCGACGTCACCGGCAGCTTCTACAGCACGGCCAGACGTGGCGATTACATTGGCTTGCATCATGCGACTCATACCTGCAACACCGATCGCTGACAATAAGCCGCCGATCGTGGTTGGAATCAGGCAAACCAGCAAGGCGATCAGCACCGTGATGGAAATCGGCGAGGACGTGATGCCAGCCGCGGTCGCTGCGCTGACGCTGAACAGCGAGAATGGCAACAAGGTTACCGTCACTACCAGGAAGATGATCGTCAAGGCCACCAGCAAGATCGTCAAGGCGACTTCATTCGGCGTCTTTTGGCGCTTGGCACCTTCTACCATGGCGATCATGCGGTCGATAAAGGCTTCGCCAGGATTTGAGGTAACCCGCACCACCAGCCAGTCGGACAGCACACGGGTACCGCCGGTGACGGCAGAAAAATCGCCGCCCGATTCACGGATCACCGGTGCTGATTCACCGGTGATGGCGCTCTCGTCTACGGTCGCGACGCCTTCGATCACTTCACCGTCGATAGGTATCACATCGTTGGCCTCCACCAGAAAGACATTGCCTTTGCGCAGATCTTCTACAGAGGCTGGCAGCCAGGTGGTGCCATGCTTGGGGATGGCCAATTTTTTTGCGATCACGGTTTGCTTCAGGGCGCGCAAGGAAGCGGCTTGCGCCTTGCTGCGGCCTTCGGCCAGCGCTTCGGCAAAATTGGCGAACAGCACAGTGAACCACAGCCAGATTGAAATCGCCAGGATGAAACCAGGGCTTTCTTCACCCTTGCCAAGCAGGGACTGCACGAACAACATGCTGGTGATGATACTGCCGATATACACGACGAACATGACCGGGCTGCGTAGCTGCGTGCGCGGGTGCAGTTTTTTGAAAGCGTCGGCAATGGCCGGCTTGATCAGGCTGGCATCAAACAGCGGCAGCCGAGGCTTGCCACCGTTTTGTCCGGTACTGGCGGCGGCTTCGCTACCTGGCTTGGCAGCTGTTGCGGCTTTATGATCGATACTTTTTTGTACACTGGTACTCATATCATTTCCTTAAACTTAGTGTGTAGCAATGAGTTGCAGATGTTCAACGACCGGGCCCAGGGCCAGCGCCGGCACATAGTTCAGCACGCTGATCAAGACCACGGTACCGGCCAGCAGGGCGATGAACATCGGTCCGTGCGTAGGCATGGTGCCTGCATTAACCTCCAGACGTTTCTTGGCAGCCAGTGAACCGGCAATCGCCAACACAGGCACTATCATCGCAAAGCGGCCAAACCACATCGCAATGGCCAGCATGATGTTGTAAAACGGCGTGTTGGCACTGACACCGGCAAAAGCACTGCCGTTATTGTTGGCGGCGGAAGTGAAGGCGTACAAGACTTCAGAGAAACCATGCGCGCCTGGATTGAGGATACCGGCACGGCCGGCGTCCGTCATCACGGCAATCGCGGTACCGGCCAAGACCAGAATCGGCGTCACCAGGATCGCAATCGAGGTCATTTTCATTTCATATGACTGGATTTTCTTGCCCAGATATTCCGGCGTACGGCCTATCATCAAACCGGCGATAAACACCGCCAGAATCGCAAATATCAGCATGCCGTAAAGACCGGAACCGACACCGCCGAACACCACTTCACCGAACTGCATCAGCACGAGTGGCACCAGACCGCCAAGGGGCATCAGTGAATCATGCATGGCATTCACCGCACCGCAAGAGGCTGCGGTAGTGACCGCCACAAACAGGGAAGAGGCGCTGATACCGAAACGGGTTTCCTTGCCTTCCATATTGCCGCCCGCCTGCAGCGCGCTGCTGGCCTGATCGACATTCATCGCGGCCAGGGCCGGATGCGCCTGCTGCTCTGCAACCATCACGGTCACTGTCATGGCGACGAATAATAGTGTCATGGTGGTCAGTACCGCCCAGCCCTGACGCTGATCACCGACCATGTGGCCAAAGGCAAAACACAGGCCAGCCGGGATCAGGAAAATCGCAATCATCTGGAAGAAATTCGCCAGCGCTGTGGGGTTTTCATAAGGATGCGCAGAGTTGACGTTAAAGAATCCGCCGCCATTGGTACCGAGCATCTTGATCGCTTCTTGCGACGCTACCGGCCCCATCGCCAAGGTCTGGGTAGTGGTCGTCTTATCTTCCATGACAGGTGCACCTTTGTCATCTTTCAAAGCCTGGCCATCCGCACCGAGTTTAGGCACGCTATAGGCAACGGTATCCATCAATTGCACGTCCTTGTAGGCCGAAAAATTCTGGATCACGCCCTGACTAATCAACAAAGTCGCGAAGATAATCGACAAGGGCAATAGCAGATACAGCGTAGAGCGTGTGATATCGGCCCAGAAGTTGCCGATGGATGCGGAGGAATGACGCGAGAATCCGCGTATCAGGGCAAACACGACGGCGATACCGGTGGCCGCCGAGAAAAAATTCTGGCCAGCCAAGACCAGCATTTGGGTCAGGTAGCTCATGGTCGCTTCACCCACATAGCCCTGCCAGTTGGTATTGCTGACAAAACTCACCGCGGTATTAAAGGATGAATCGCTACTGACATTCGCCATTGCCTGTGGGTTCAACGGCAACCAGAATTGCAGGCGCTGCACGACATACACAGCCAGGGTGCCGAGAGCGTTGAACACCAGCAAGGCGATGGCATAGCCTTTCCAGCCCATGCCTTCGTCAGTCTTGACGCCGGCGACTTTATATAAACCTTTTTCTAGCCAGGCCAGCCAGCCGAAGCCGGGCACGGCGGCCTTGTCATCGGCGATTTTGGCTATCAGGATACCCAGCGGATAAGACAAGATCAGCAGCACTGCCAGAAATGTCACCAAGAGAATAATTGCTTGCGTAGTCATCACAGATCCTCAGCTTTCAACAATGCCACCACCAGATACACCAACAGGCCAGCCGCTACCACGGCACCAATGACATAAAACGTGTTCATGATTTGGCTCCCAGTTTGTCGCACGCTTGCGCCAGTGCCCAGACCAGCAGGAAAAACCCTGCTATCCCGCCCACATACAAAATATCCATCAACATATCCATGATTTCCCCATTGGTTTTTTACACTGAGAATAATAGGCAAAAGCCTGTAAAAACTTTGTAAAGACTGTTGAAGATCGTGTAAACAAATTGTAAAAATTTGATGGTAACTGCCCGATTCTCGACAGCGCTTGGTACAAAAAAGGTCGATTGCCGGAGGCAAGCGTTGCACTGAACAAGCTACGCTGGCTTGCGTTTGCTCAAAAATTTCTTCGGAAAAAAATGCTTGTGCCGGGATTTAATTGCGTGCCTTTCTGCATTAATGCACCCGCGTTCTGGCTGTACAGCAACTGCCGCGGCATAGGACTTGCCCTTGCTTACGTTGTTTTAAAAACGACCAAGCCCGGCACGCAACACCCATGCGCTCTGCAGGCCAGGCTGGCTGCAAAGGCGCATGGATAGGGCGTGCCGGGCTTGTGCTTTTTGAAATCTGGAAGCTTAAATCTGTACCCGCGTACCCAGTTCAATCACGCAGTTATTCGGCAGCTTGAAGAAGTTTGCCACGCTGCCCGAGTTGCGCGACATGAGGGCGAACATGACTTCTCTCCAGTGCGCCATGCCGGTGCCTTTGGTCGGCACCACGATTTCCCGGCTGAGGAAATACGAAGTCTCGAACAGGTTGATCGGCAAGCCTTGCGCCTCGCATAGCTCCAGCGCCTTGGGGATATCCGGCGTGTTTTTGAAGCCGTAATTGATCTTCACTTTCCAGAAACCCGGCACCAGCGATTCGACTTGCAGGCGCTCTGCAAATGGCACCCATGGCACATCGTGAAACACCACGGTGAGGATGATATTGCGCTCATGCAGTACCTGATTGTGCTTGAGGTTGTGCATCAGGGCTTGCGGCACGGTATCCGGGTTTGCCACTGCGTAGATCGCGGTGCGTGAGGCGCGGTGCATGTCATCGCTTGATAAAGCGGCGATGAAAGGCAGCAGCTCAGGGTCATCCTGGCGGATGTTATTGATCAACAGCTCGCGGCCACGGCGCCAGGTTGCCATCACGATGAAGATCAGGCCGCCCAGCGCCAGCGGAAACCAGCCGCCCTGAAAGAATTTGATCGAACACGACACCACCAGCAGCAAGTCCAGCAGCAAAAATACTCCGGTGGCGGCGAGCGCCAGCCATAGAGGGTATTTCCATGCGCTGCGGATGACGAAGAAGGTGAGTATGGTGGTGATCAGCATGGTCACCGTCACGGCAATACCATAGGCCGCAGCCATCGCGGAAGAGCTGCCAAACCCCAGCACCGCCAATAACACGCCGGCGAGCAGCACCCAGTTGACTCCGGGCATGTAGATCTGGCCCATCTCTTTGGCGGAAGTGAAATGTACCTGCATGCGCGGCAACAAGCCCAGTTGCATGGCTTGCTTGGTCATCGAATATGCGCCGGAGATCACTGCCTGTGAGGCGATCACGGTCGCGAGCGTGGCCAGCATCACCGCAGGGATCAGCAAGCTGGTCGGGAACATGTGGTAAAACGGATTCTCGATGGCCGACGGATCACGCATCAACAGCGCACCTTGCCCCATATAGTGGATGGCGAGCGACGGCAATACCAGCCCGGCCCAGGCTAGCTGTATCGGGCGCTTGCCGAAGTGGCCCATGTCGGCATACAAAGCCTCGGCACCGGTAAACGCCAGCACAATCGCGCCGACTACGACAAACACGTGCCAGCCTTGCGAGGTCAGAAAACGGATGGCATTGAGCGGGTTGAGCGCCGCCAAAATGGCAGGCTGCTGGATGATTTCAAGCATGCCTGTGACAGCCAGCACCGCAAACCACAGCACGATAACGGGCCCGAACAATTTGCCCACCAGACCGGTACCAAAACGCTGAAAGGCAAACAGGCCAATCAACACAGCGATAGAAATCGGCAATACATAGGGCTTGAAGGTAAGCGAAGCGACCTCCAGGCCTTCCACCGCGCTGAGTACCGAGATGGCGGGAGTGATCACGCTGTCACCGTAAAAAAGCGCCGCGCCGAATACGCCGGTCAGCAGCAACAGCACGCGGCTGTGCGGGGTTTTGCCGGCGGCCTTGGCGGCCAGTGCGGTCAAAGCCATGATGCCGCCTTCGCCGCGGTTATCGGCACGCAAGATCAGCACCACATATTTCAGGGTGACGACCATCATCAGTCCCCAAAAAATCACCGACACCGCGCCGATCAAATGGCTGGCATCCAAGGGTATGCCGGTGGCATGGCCAAACACTTCTTTCATGGTGTACAGGGGGCTGGTGCCGATGTCGCCATACACCACGCCCAGGGCACCCAGAGTGAGTGCCGCGACGCTTTCGCGCTGAGAAATTTTACTCATATCAACCTAATCTTAATGAACAGGATGCCACTATCCCGCTAACGGTATTAGGAACGCATATGGATAAATTTATTTGTACTAATGATGGTGGGTTTTGTTGCTCAAACATTCAATGCTTTTGTCCACGAAAAACACGAAAGGCACGAAAGAAGTCAAAACCATTCGTTTATTCTTGGTTTTTTTCGTGTCTTTCGTGTTTTTCGTGGACAGTTTTTTGATTCAAAAAAAGAGCGCAAAACAAATCAAATAGCCAGCCGATAACCGACCCCGGTCTCGGTCAGCAGATAGCGCGGCTCGGCCGGATTCTCTTCTATCTTGGCGCGCAATTGCGCCATGTAAAGACGCAGATAATGGGTGTGGTCGATGAACTCATTGCCCCAGACATCGCTCAGCAATTGCCTGTGCGTGACTACGCGCCCGGCGCTGCGTACCAGCCTGGCCAGCAGCTTGAATTCGGTCGGCGTCAGGTGCAGCACTTCGCCGCGGCATTGCACTACGTGCGAGGCCAGATCGATGCGCAAATCGTCCAGCACATATTCGGTGACTGCTGCCGCCAAGCTAGTGCCACGGTGCCGCAAGGCGACGCGTATGCGCGCCAGCAACTCGCCTACGCTAAAGGGCTTGCTCAGGAAATCATCGGCACCGGCATCGAGCAGGAGGATTTTTTGCGCCTCCTGATGCCTGGCCGAGACGATCAGGATCGGCAGGTTATGCTGCTTGCGCACTTCGCGCACCAGCTCTATGCCGTCGCCATCGGGCAAACCCAGATCCAGCACCATCACGTCGGGTAACGCCTGCTGCAACATCGCCCTGGCTTCGCTGATGGAGACTGCCGTCTGCACTTCATAACCCTCTATCGACAAGGATGAGCGGATGAAGGCACGGATCTCCTTGTCATCTTCCACCACCAGAACGCGCATGTTCATCAAGCTGCTCCCAGGGCTTGCGGCTGCTTTGGATCGACCGGCAAGCTCAGCGTAAAGCTGCTGCCACCGCCAGCGCGCTGCTGCAAGACCAGGCTGCCGCCATGCGCCAGGGCGATGGCGCGGCAAACCGCCAGGCCCAGACCTGCACCGCGCTGGCTGGACTGGTCGTTGTGATCCAGTCTGGAATACGCGGCAAAAATGCTCAGTTGTTCGGCCTTCGGTATGCCGGGGCCTCTGTCTTTGATGGACACTTGCAATTGCCGCTCAGAACCGTTCGTCACGCTATCGACCGTCAGGTCAATCTTGTCATCGCTGTACTTCAGCGCGTTATCGAGCAGATTGGCGAGCAATTGCGCGATCAATACCGGGTCAACTTTGACCAGCGGCAAGTCGCTGGGGACTTGGGAAATAATGCGCCGGCCAGGATCACGCTGGCGCACTCTTGCCAGCACTGCGCCGACGATTTCCTCTATCGACTCCCAGTCATGTTGAATTAATTGTGATGAGTTAGAGAGGCGCACCAGTTGCAGGGTATTTTCTGTCACCGTGGTGAGGTAATTGGCCTCGCTGACGATGCTGGCAAGCAGGCGATCCTGCTCGGTCAGATCGAGCTTGGCGCGCTGGGTTTGCAGGGCAGACGCGGCACCGACCACCACCGCCAGCGGCGTGCGCAAATCATGCGAGATCGCGGCTAAAAATATGGCTTGCAATTGCTGGCGTTGCGCCTCGCCCTGTGCCTCCAGCATCGACGAGGTCAGGCGCAAGCGCCACAAGGCTTGCGCCAGTATCGTACACAATGCGCGCGCATGTTCGCGGCCATTCTCGTCATCTGCCGCAACGGCAGGGATATACACCGCGCCACAGATCTGGCCTTGTTCGCCCAGCGGCAGATACCAGGCATCCAGCCCCGGCCAGCGCTCGGTACCCGGCCCCAGCACACGCGCCTCTTTCATGCAGCAGCGCAGGCCATCTTTGACAGCGGTGGGCAGATCCGTCTTGAGATCAAGTTCATCGCCAGAGGTATTCAGGGCCACCAGGCAGGGGCCGGTAAATTCCGCATCCAGCGCGCGCTGCGCCAGCGCCAGCACTTCTTGCGCCGTATGCGCATTGGCCAGCGCGATGGCCAGATCCTGCAACTGGCGCGCGCGGCGTTCGTTCAGATGTGCGGCCTCGGTCTCGCGGCGCAAACCGGTCGCCAGCCGGTTGATCACCAGCGCCACCACCAGCATCGTCAACAGCGCAATAAAATGCTCCGAACGTTCCACCTGAAAAGTAAAGCGCGGCGGCACAAAAAAGAAATTCAATGCCATCACTGCACCGAGTGCACAGAACACCGATTTGATCCAACCCAAGGTATATGAGGCGATCACCACGGCCAGCACATACAACATGGCCTGACTGGTGAGCGACACATAAGGGTCAAGCCAATAGGCGAGAACGGTCGCTGTGCCTAGCAGCACGGCCAGCAATAGCCATTGTCTGGCCGATTGGCCAGTTGAACGTGCAGGGGTGGAAAGCTTCATCATGGTTTAGCGTATCACAGCCGGTGTAAGGATGGCATCAGTGCTTTCCCGGCTCATGTCTGCCATAGAATCAAAAAACGATGCCGCCAGCACGCAACCCCCATGCGCCCTGCAGGCCAGGCAGGCTGGAAAGCCGCATGGGAGTTGCGTGACAGGGCATGCCCTGGGCGGCCCTTGGATCAGGTAGGTGGCATGGTGGCTGAAACGGCTATAAAAAATATGCAGTTTGCGTGAGAAAAGCCACGTTCCAGAAAGCTAAATCAGCGCAAAAACGTATCAGTGACAGGACTCCGTGATATTCTCCCCCACCTGATACACAAAATAACCATTTATCGTCAATGAATACGCCTAGTACTAGTCCAAGCCCAAGCGTCGCGCCCAGCCCAAGTCAGCCAGCACGCGCTTTGCTTAAAGATCTGCAAGAAAAGTTCGTCGCTTTCCGTGAATACATGCCACTGACGATCGGTATCGACAAGCAACTCTTTGCCCTGTATCCCGAAGTCAGCCGCAAGACCTTGCGCGTGGCTCTGGGCATACACACCAATTCCCTGCGCTACCTGAAGATCATGGAGAAAGCCAAGAACCGTGTGGATTTAGAGGGCAATGCGGCAGAAGAAGTCACTGATCTGCATCGCGCGCACGCCACCACGGTATTGCGCGAACGCGCCAAGAAAGTAGCCGATCAGCGCAAGGCACAGCGTGCCCTGGAAGAAGCGGCGCTGGCGGTAAAAGCGGCAGAAGAGGCCGCACGCCAGACCGCAGAAAAAATGCAGCAGCTTGCGAGCAAATTTTCCCGCAAGGGCTGATTGCCGTTAAGCGTGTCTGCCGTTAAGCGTGTCTGCCGGGTAGAGCAAAATCGCCGCAAGCCTGAGGACGAACATCCTTGGTCTTGCGGCGATTTTGCTTGGTATTCAGTGGTGCCTTTTTTCAAAAAAATCGTTCTGCGCTGCCAACTCGCTAACGAGCCCTAGGCCGAAATCTCAGGTCTAATGTCATCTTGTTTAATCAACCGTGTTTCCTGCCTATGAAAACGCCAGTCCGATTTGCCATCGCCATGTTGCCCTTGGTGATGAGCAGCGCCATTGCAGCGACGGCTGTGGTGCCCGCATTTTCGCAGATGCGGCCGGATGGCGCTGTGACTGGATGGCAGGCGCTCAAAGCGGCCGACACGCAGTACCGGCTGGTCGCTGACAACGGCAAGGTAGTGCTGATGGCCGAGGCGAAAAATTCCATGTCCGGGCTGATTCACCCGCTGCGTGTCGATCTGCGGCAGACGCCCTTGTTGCGCTGGCGCTGGAAGATTGCCGGCCCCGTCAAGAGCGCCGACATGACGAAAAAATCGGGCGATGATTATGCCGCGCGCATCTATGTGATGTTTGACTATCCGGCAGATAAATTGTCCCTGGGCACACGCATCAAGTTGCAGCTGGCCGAGAAATTTTATGCGCAGAAGATACCTACCGCCGCGTTGAATTATGTCTGGGATAACCGGCACCCGGTTGGCAGCTTGCAAGCCAATACCTATACCGACCGCGCGCGTATGATGGTGCTGCAAAGCGGGGCCGAAAAATCAGGACTGTGGGTGACAGAGACGCGCGACCTTACCGCCGATTTCCGTCTCGCCTTTGGCGAAGAGGCGCCTGATGTCGTGGCGGTGGCGCTGGCCAGCGATACCGACAACACGGGAGAGAGCGTCACCGCATGGTTTGGCGATATCGAGTTTTTGCCCCCGCTTAAGGCCGCAACGCCATAAAATTCTGCCGCCATGCGCAAACATCGCGCAGAAAGTCTTTTTACGATAATTGACGTAATATTCACGCCTGTACAAGTCAATATCGGAAGGAAAAATAACAATGCTAGCAATCATAGGTGGAACCGGCGTGTACCAGATGGACGGCCTGGAGCTGCTCGACACCATCGCCTGCAGCACCCCGTTTGGTATCCCTTCCGGCCCGGTACTCAAGGGCAAACTGGGCGTGCACGAAGTCTTGTTCTTGTCGCGCCACGGCGCCGGGCATCAGCAGTTGCCGCATGAGATCAATTACCGCGCCAACATTTATGCACTCAAGCAACTGGGCGCGACGCAGATCATCGGGGTGTCTGCCGTCGGTAGCCTGCGCGAACAGATCGCGCCCGGTGATCTGGCCTTGCCTGAGCAGTATTTTGACTGGACCCGTGGTCGGCGCGAGGCGAGTTTTTTTGGTGGCGGCGTAGCGGCGCATGTCTCCACCGCGAACCCGGTCAGCGCCAATCTGGTCGGCTGGATTATGTCGCATGCCAACAAGCTTAATCTGCGGATTCATCGTGCCGCCACGTATGGCTGCGTCGAAGGGCCGCGTCTTGGCACCCGCGCCGAGAGCCATTTCTTGCGTCAGGCCGGTTGCGATCTGGTTGGCATGACCAATGTGCCGGAAGCGTTTCTGGCGCGCGAGGCGCAGATCTGCTATGCGACGATAGGTGTCGCCACCGATTATGACTGCTGGATGGAAGACCCTAGCCAGCACGTCCAGGTGGATGCCATCTTTACGCTGTACCGCCAGAGCCTGGACAAGGTGCGCGCATTGCTGCAACAGATGCTCAGTGATGCCTTGCCGCCCGAAGAGGCCGAGATTCGCAACGCCTTGTCGCACGCCATGATGTGCGATGAAAATGCGCTGAGCGATGGGCAAAAACACTGGCTGGCGGTACTGAAAAGTTAACGCATAGTGTAAGGAACACCGGGCTTGCTCCGACTCATGGTCCGACTCGTCGCCATTATCGTCATTAATCTATCCATATAAAGCAAAAAACGCCATGCACGCCACTTATCCGCTACTGCGCAAGACTGATTTTCCGCCCGTCAGGCGCATACAATTCGACACCCTGCAGGTGAACCTGGGCTATCAATGCAACCAGACTTGCCAGCATTGCCACGTCAACGCCGGGCCTACCCGCACCGAGATGATGGATGGCGAGACCGTCGACCTGGTGATCAAGGTGTTGCACGAATGCGGCCTGAGCACGCTCGATCTGACCGGTGGCGCGCCGGAACTGAACCAGCATTTCAGACGGCTGGTGACCGAGGCGCGTGAGCTTGGCGTACGCGTGATCGACCGCTGCAATCTGACCATTTTGTTTGAGCCGGGCCAGGAGGATCTGGCCGAGTTTCTGGCCGGGCAGGGTGTCGAGGTGACGGCATCGATGCCCTGCTATTCACAGGAAAACGTCGACAAGCAACGTGGTGACGGCGTGTTCGACAAAAGCATCGCGGGCCTGCAAAAACTCAATGCGCTGGGCTACGGCGCCAGCAAGCCATTAAACCTGGTGTATAACCCGCTGGGGGCAACGCTGCCGCCCGATCAGGAAAAACTGGAACTCGATTACAAGCGCGAACTGGCCAAGCATTTCGGTATCAGCTTCACGCAACTGTTTGCGCTGGCAAACATGCCGATCCAGCGCTTTGGCAGCACGCTCATTTCCAAGGGCAAGTTTGCCGACTACATGACGCTGCTCAAGGATAATTTCAAGCAAGAGAATATGGCTGGCCTGATGTGCAAGAGCATGGTCAGCGTGGACCATCAGGGTTATCTTTACGATTGCGATTTCAACCAGATGCTGGGCATGCCGATGCGGCTGGAGAATACGCCAAGGGCGCATCTGCGCGATCTGCCGGGTCAGCATCTTGACGGCCGCGCCATCGCCATCGCCGATCATTGTTATGGCTGCACCGCAGGGCAAGGCAGCAGTTGCGGCGGCGCACTCGCGCCCGGCGCCAAGGCTGCAGCATGACGCGTAGCAAGCTGGCGCTGCTGGCACTTCTTGCTGCCGGTATCGCTGCGTTTTTCTGGCTTGATCTCGGGCAGTATGCCAGCCTGGCGTTTATCAAGAGCAGCCAGCAGTCGTTTGCCGCGTATTATGCGGCGCACCCCTTGCTGACGATGGCGCTGTATTTCGGCATTTACGTCACGGTGTGTGCACTATCTTTTCCTGGTGCGGCAGTGGTCACGCTGGCCGGCGGTGCCTTGTTCGGATTAGCCGTAGGCACGCTGCTGGTCTCATTCGCCTCAACCATCGGGGCGACGCTGGCATTTTTGTCGTCGCGCTACCTGTTGCGCGACTGGGTCAGGCAAAAATTTGGCGCCAGACTGGGCGCGATTGACGCCGGCATTGCACAGGAGGGCGCCTTCTATTTATTCATGTTGCGCATCGTGCCGGTGGCGCCGTTCTTTCTGGTCAATCTGCTCATGGGCCTGACCGCGATCCGCACCTGGACTTATTTCTGGGTCAGCCAGATCGGCATGCTGGCCGGCACCGTCGTGTATGTGAATGCCGGCACCCAGCTCGGCCAGATCGACAGTCTGCGCGGCATCCTGTCGCTGCCGCTGATAGGCTCGTTTGTCTTGCTCGGCGTGTTCCCCATCATCGCGCGCAAGATCACTTTATGGTTCAAGGCGCGGCGCGTGGTTGCGCGCTGGAACAGGCCGAAAAAATTCGACCGTAATCTGATCGTCATCGGCGGCGGTGCCGCCGGCCTGGTCACCTCCCTGATCGCCGCCACCGTCAAGGCCAAGGTGACTTTGGTTGAAGGCCATAAGATGGGTGGCGACTGTCTTAATTTTGGCTGCGTGCCGTCGAAGGCCTTGATTCGCTCGGCCAAGTTCGTCAAGCAAAACAGCCTGGCCGCGACCTACGGCATGGCCGGCGCCAGCGTCGAGGTGGATTTTGCCAGGGTGATGCAGCGCGTGCACCGAATCATCACGGCCATAGAACCGCATGACTCGGTCGAGCGCTATACGGGGTTGGGGGTGGATGTCGTGCAGGGGCAGGCAAAAATTACTTCGCCATGGACGGTAGAAATCACCACGCCGGCAGGCCGGCAGGTGCTGAGTACGCGCAGCATCGTCATCGCTACCGGTGCGCGTCCCTTTGTACCGCCCATCCCCGGTCTGGATCTGGTCGGCTATGAAACCTCGGACACGATCTGGGGCTTGACGCAGCTACCGCCACGGCTGGTGGTGCTGGGCGGTGGCCCGATAGGGTGCGAACTGGCGCAAAGTTTTGCCCGCCTGGGCTCTAAGGTCACACAGGTGGAAATGGCGGCGCGCGTCATGCTGCGCGAAGACCCCGAAGTGTCCGAGCTGGTCAGCCGCTCTTTGCTGGCCGATGGCATAGACTTGCTGACCTCGCACCAGGCGGTACGCTGCGAACTGGTGGACGGCAGCAAGCGCCTGATCGTCAAGCATGGTGATCAGGAAAAAACCATAGAGTTTGATGTCCTGCTGTGCGCTGTCGGCCGCGCCCCGCGTACCGAAGGCTTTGGGCTGGAAGAACTCGGCGTGCAGCTGTCACCCAAGAAAACCATCGCCGTGGACGAGTATCTGCAAACCAATTACCCCAACATCCTGGCCTGCGGTGATGTGGCCGGCCCTTTCCAGTTCACCCATACCGCCGCGCATCAGGCCTGGTACGCCTCGGTCAACGCGCTGTTCGGCAACCTGAAGCGCTTCAAGGTCGATTACCGCGTGATACCGTGGACCACATTTACCGATCCTGAAGTGGCGCGCGTGGGCTTGTCTGAAAGCGAAGCCAAAGAACGGGGCATCGCGGTCGAGGTCAGCCGTTTTGATCTGGACGAGCTGGACCGCGCGATTGCCGACGATGTAGCGCATGGCTTCATCAAGGTGCTGACTGCGGCGGGCAGCGACAAGATTCTGGGCGTGACTATCGTCGGTGAACATGCCGGCGATCTGCTGGCCGAATACGTGCTGGCGATGAAGCATGGCCTGGGCTTGAAAAAAATTCTTGGCACCATCCACACCTATCCGACCATGTCTGAGGCGAACAAGTATGCAGCAGGCGTCTGGGCTAAGGCGCATACGCCGCATAAGCTGCTGGCCTGGGTAGCGCGCTATCAGGATTGGCGCCGTGGCTGAGCGGCTACCGCTCGATGTATTGCCAACGCTGTCGGTGATCGTGCCGGTGCTGAATGAAGCTGGCGCCATCGTTGGCACGCTGGGTGATTTGCAAGCGATGCGCGCAGCGGGTGCCGAAGTCATCCTGGTCGATGGCGGCAGTAGCGACGCGACGCTGCAACTGGCGTTGCCGCTGGTCGATCGGGTCATCACGGCCGCGCGCGGCCGCGCCAGCCAGATGAACGCCGGTGCGGCAGTGGCAGGTGGCGATACCATCTTGTTTTTGCATGCTGACACGCGTTTGCCGCCGGGCGCGCATCACGCGATCCTGCAGGGGCTGGCCACATCGGCAAAAGCCTGGGGCCGGTTTGACGTCATCATCGAAGGCGAACAAAAAATGCTGAAACTGATCGCCGCCATGATGAACTGGCGCTCGCGCCTGACAGGCATGGCGACCGGCGATCAGGCGATCTTTGTGCGGCGGGCGGATTTTGTGGCCGTGGGCGGCTTCCCCGCGCAGGCGCTGATGGAAGACATAGAAATCTCGCGGCGGCTGAAGCGACGTTCTGCGCCGCTGTGCCTGGCGCAAAAAGTCCGCACTTCTGGCCGGCGCTGGAGCACTGCAGGCGTCTGGCGCACCATCGTCCTGATGTGGCACCTGCGTTTGCTGTATTGGCTGGGTGTACCGGCCGACAAGCTGGCGGAAAAATATAAGTGAAAGAGAATTCGTGAAAGAAAATTTGTGAAAGACGACTGCAAGATCATTGTGTTTGCCAAGGCCCCCGTGGCGGGGTTTGCCAAGACCCGCCTGGCGCGCGTGATAGGCGATGTCGCGGCGGCCAGTCTGGCTGCGCGCATGCTGAGCGAAACGCTGGCACAGGCGGTTGCCGCCAATATCGGCCCGGTCGAATTATGCTGCGCACCTGACGCGACGCATGCGCAGTTCATCCGTGAACAACAACAGTACGGCCTGACGCTCAGCGAGCAAGGCGAAGGCGATCTGGGCCAGCGCATGTGGCGCGCGCTGCAGCGTAGCCTGCAAGAACACCGGCGCGTGTTGCTGATCGGCACCGATGCGCCGGGCTTGCAGGCGGCGCAGCTGAACCAGGCTGCCGCTGCCCTGCAAACCCACGCTGCCAGCTTTGTGCCGACGCACGACGGCGGTTACGTACTGGTGGGTTTGTCACGCGCCCTACCGGCGCTGTTTGACGATATGCCCTGGAGCACGCCGCAAGTGATGGCGCACACCCGCGCAAGACTGGCGCTACTCAATGAAACTGTGGTTGAATTGCCGCCACTCTTTGACATCGATGAGGCACACGATTTGCCGCATGTGCCCGCACACTGGATGGCAGCATGATGGATCAACAGACACACCGCAGAAGACGTCTGCTGCTGATCGGCGCCGGCCACGCGCACGCGGGCGTGTTGCGCAGCATTGCCGAGATGCCGATGCCGGGAGTCGAGATCATCCTGGTCTCGCCCTCGCCCGGCGTACCCAGTTCCGGCATGTTGCCGGCCTGGCTGGCGGGGCACTACCGCTGGGACGACATCTGCATCGATTTTCCTTCGCTTTGCCGGCGCGCCGGTGCGCAGTTTCTGCTCGAGGCGGTCAGCGCCATCGACCCCGATGCCAGTCAGGTCACGCTGGCCAGCGGCGCGGTGCTCAACTACGATTTTATCTCGCTCAATATCGGTCCCACGCTGGTACCGCCCGCGCATGCCGGATTGAAGCTGATCCCGTTACGACCGCTGTATCAGTTGCAGCAACCCTGGCAGGATCTGCAGGATCAGGTCAGGCAGCTGGCACCCGGCAGCAAGTTTGCCGTGCTGATGGTGGGGGCGGGGGCGGCCGGCGTCGAAAGTATTCTCGCCATGCAGCATGCGTTGAGCGTGCTGGCGCCGCAGGTGCAATTGCGCTTTACGCTGGCAGGCGCCGGTAGTGAAATCCTGAACGGGATTGCGCCGATCGCTGCGCACCGGCTGGAGCGGCGGCTGGCGCAGCGCGGGATTCATGTTGTGCGTAATTTTTCGGCGCTACGCTGTGAAGGCGATGCCGTGCTGGCAGACGACGGCCGGGCGCTGAAGGCTGATTGTGTGTTCTGGGCCACTGCCGCCGAGGCGCACCGCTGGCCGCGTGCCTCGGCCTTGCTGGTCGATAAGGCAGGCTTTGTGCGCATCAACCATACGCTGCGTTCGATCTCGCACCCCAACGTGTTTGCCGTGGGCGATTGCGCCAGCTGGGATACCCCGCTGCCCAAGGCCGGCGTGTTTGCGGTAAGAATGGGGCCGGTCCTGGCGCATAACCTGCGCGCGGTCTTTGCCGGCGAACCACTGCTGCCCTATCGTCCGCAACGGCGCTTTTTAACCCTGATCGGCACCGGTGACGAAAACGCCGTGGCCTCCTGGGGTATCGTCGGTTTTGAAGGCAAATGGGTATGGCGCTGGAAGCAGCGCATCGACCAGCGCTTCCTGGCCGCACACCGATAATATCTGTACCGAATATAAACCCTCTTGAATCGAGACCAACATGCATGAGATAGTCAAGGATTACTACGGCCGCCAGCTGCAAAGCAGCAGCGATCTGCAGACCAGCGCCTGCTGCGATTTTGCATCGATACCGGCCTGGATGAAAGCCCTGCTGGGCAAGATCCATCCGGAAGTGACCGAACGTTATTACGGCTGCGGCCTGGTCTGCCCGCCGCTGCTGCAAGGCTGCCGTGTGCTCGATCTGGGCTGCGGCAGCGGGCGCGACGTGTATGCGCTGGCGCAACTGGTGGGGGAGCAAGGCTCGGTGCTGGGCGTGGACATGACGCAAGAGCAGCTCGATGTCGCGCTGCGCCATCAGGACTACCACCGCGAACAGTTCGGCCACGTCAGCAGCAATGTCGAGTTCCGCCTCGGCTACATAGAAAACCTCAGCGACCTGAAGCTGGCCGATGCCAGTTTTGACGTGGTGGTGTCGAACTGCGTGGTGAACCTGTCGCCGGATAAGGACGCCGTATTGCGCGAGATTTTCCGCTTGCTGAAACCGGGCGGCGAGCTGTATTTTTCCGATATCTACGCCGACCGCCGCGTGCCGGATCGCGTCAGGAATGACGCGCTGATGTACGGCGAATGTCTGGGCGGCGCGCTGTACTGGAACGATTTCCTGCATCTGGCCAAGCGCCACGGCTTTGCCGATCCGCGCCTGGTGGAAGACCGGCCTATCGTCATCACCGATCCCAATCTGGCCGAGCGCGCCGAAGGCATCGAGTTCTATTCGGCCACCTATCGCCTGTTCAAGCTCGATACGCTGGAACCCAACTGCGAAGACTTCGGCCAGGCCGTGATTTATCGCGGCACGGTACCCGGTCACGCCCACAGCTTTGTGCTCGACAAGCACCACGACATGCAGACCGGCAGAGTGTTCCCGGTCTGCGGCAACACTTGGCACATGCTGCACGATACGCGCCTGCACCAGCACTTCGATTTCATCGGCGACTTCAGCCGGCATTTCGGCCTGTTCGCCGGCTGCGGCGGCGAACTGCCGTTTAGTAAGGATGCAGGGCAAAGCGGCAGCTGCTGCTGATGAAAAACTAAAAAGTGGCAAGCCCGTCACGCATGTCCCATGCGCCTTGCAGGCCAGATCGGCTGGAAAGCCGCACCGGTATTGCGTGGTGGGCGTGGCAGTTTAAAAATCAACGCACATTGCACTACGCTGGCCGGTATTTCGCCCGCAAGCACCACTTCAAATTGCCGCATTCCGGCCAAAAAACAAAAATCAGAATGTGCGCTAGACTGCCAGCATCGTCATGCCACAACGCAGCGACTTTAGTTTTTTGATGTGTAAGGTTTTCACTGCGAGCACGACTAAACCAACATGAACCACTACTGGAAGTCATATCATGAACCGACGACAACTCTTGACCATGTTAGGCAGCCTGGCTCTGGCTCGCCCTGTTTTTGCCGCCGGCAATACCGCGCTGCCGGTGCGGATTGAAATGCTGCGCCTGAGTGATGCCGAATGGAAAAAACGTCTGACGCCCGCGCAATACGATGTGCTGCGCAAGGAGGGTACAGAGCGTGCGCAAACCAGCCCCCTGAACCTGGAAAAGCGCAAGGGCATCTACCATTGCGCCGGCTGTGACCTGCCCTTGTTCAGCTCGGAAATGAAGTACGAAAGCGGCACCGGCTGGCCGAGTTTTTTCAGCACCTTGCCCGGCGCAGTGCAGACCAAAACCGACTTCAAGATGTTCTTGCCGCGCACCGAATACCATTGCGCCCGCTGCGAAGGGCATCAGGGCCACGTGTTTGACGATGGCCCGGCACCGACCGGCAAACGTTTTTGCAACAATGGTGTTGCGCTTAAATTCGTGAGTGCAGCATGACCAATAAAATGAATAGCACAATGCATAAGCAAAGACAAACGCAAAGACAAACACAGAGCTGGCTCAGGCGCGTTCTGCATGCCGCCGCTGCCGGCATCTTGCTGAGCCTGGCGGCGGCAGCCAGCGCCCAGCCTGTTCCTGCGACATCAAGCGGTGCCACCGCCAAGGCGGTGTTTGCCGGCGGCTGCTTCTGGTGCGTTGAATCGGATTTCGACAAGGTGCCCGGCGTCATCTCGACCACCTCCGGATATACCGGCGGCAAGACCGTCAACCCCACTTACGAACAAGTATCGGCGCACACCACGGGCCACGCCGAAGCGGTGCAGATCGTCTACGATCCGGCCAAAGTCAGCTACGCAAAGCTGGTCGATTATTTTTGGCGCAGCATAGACCCGACAGTCAAGGATCAGCAGTTCTGCGACCATGGTTCGCCCTACCGTAGCGCCATTTTTGCGCAGAACGAAGAACAGCTAAAGATCGCCACCGCATCGCGCGCCGCGCTGGAAAAAACCAAGCCGTTCAAGGAAGCCGTCGTCACCGAGATCGTGATGGCCGGCACCTTTTATCCAGCCGAAGAATATCATCAGGATTACTACAAGAAAAATCCGATTCGTTACCAGTATTACCGCAGCAGTTGCGGGCGTGATGCCAGGGTGAAGCAGCTGTGGGGAAGCGCGCCCGGGCATTGAGCCCCAGGCCAGATCAATGACGTGGTGCATCAGTCCCGTCATCACGCCAAAAATTAAAATGATACCGGCCAGCACGCACTGTTCATGCGGCTTTCCAGCCACTCCGGCCTGCAGGCCGCATGGGGATTGCGTGCTGGAGTGCCCTGCTGACAATGTTTAGCTCACCACGAGCAGATTGCCATGCCTGGAGCGGCGCGCAAATCACTTTCAGCCAGCCATGCTTGCCCACTCGTTGACGCCGTCACGCAATTGCGATGCGGTAAAACCTTGTTCCTGCAAGAGGCGCACCGCATCGGCGGACATCAGGCAATACGGCCCCCGGCAATAGGCGACGATAGGTTTGTCCTTAGGCAATTCCGCCAGTCTGGCACGCAATTCTGCCAGTGGCATCGAGCGCGCGAATGGCAAATGTTGCTGCTCGAATTCGCTGACCGGCCTGACATCAATCACCACCACCTCGCCCTCACGTGCGCGGCGCAACAGCGCATCATGACTTTCGCCCTGCCATTCACTGCTTGAGGCCGATAGCTGAAGCAGCGCATCTTGCAGTTCAAACAAGCGGCTTTCTGCCAGGGTGCGCAGCGTTACCCAAAAGCGCGGCACCTCGGGGCTGGCGATGCGATAAATAATATATTTACCCTGCCGTTCGGTCGCCACCAAGCGCGCGATGCGCAATTCTTTGAGGTGGGCGCTGGCAAGTTTGACGCTGATGCCGGTTTCACGCGATAGCGTCTCGACGGATTTGGGCGCCTGACACAAGAGGTCAAGCAGTTCTAGCCGT
The DNA here is from genome assembly GCA_030645915.1 of Undibacterium sp. GTDB lineage: Bacteria > Pseudomonadota > Gammaproteobacteria > Burkholderiales > Burkholderiaceae_D > Undibacterium. Next base: position 7,828 of record JAUSNO010000004.1, on the reverse strand, counting down.
TTTGGACTGGCAACGGCCTTGGCCATGCGCGCCACTTGATCAAACAGGGCGTCTTTGATTTCTCGATTTGTACTCATGGCGACAGCGTGACGGCAATCATGTGCTGAAGTCAAATTTTTCCTTCTTTAAGATAAAGCGCATTCTTTTATGTGATACATTCTAATAATCATTGGAATGTTATATTTAAAGGAGGGATCATGAAAGCTCTATTCATTTTAAATGGCGCGCCCTACGGCGATGAGCGCAGCTATAACGGCCTGCGCCTAGCCGCTGCACTGGCCAGGCGGGACGGCAACGAAGTCCGGATATTTCTCATGGGCGATGCCGTAATCGCCGCCAAAGCGGGCCAAAAAGTGCCGGAAGGTTATTACAACATGCAGATCATGCTAGCCAAGGCCATGCGCGGCGAGGCCGGTGCGGTCGGGGTGTGTGGCACCTGCATGGATGCCCGTGGCATGAAACCGGACGAGCTGATGGACGGCGCGCAGCGCGGCACGCTCGATGAGCTGGCCGACTGGTCGGGCTGGGCCGAACAAGTATTCGTCTTCTGAAAGCGTTCCGCTGAGGACTCATAAGGAGAATAAATGGATCAGACCCTGTCGCTGGCACTGGCAACCTACAAGGGCGCTATCGTCCTGCTGTTTTTGCTGACCTTCCTGTTGGCCGGATGGCTGATTCCCTTCGTCAAGACAGCGCAAAAACTAAGCCGGATCGGCAAGAATCTTGCATTGGCTGGCCTGAACGGCGTGCTGTCGGTGTCCGTCATCGTCCCCATCATCGCTTTCGCCAGCCATTGGTCTTTGCTGTGGCGGCCAGACTGGATGCAAGGATGGAGGGGCCTGATGTTTGACCTGGTCGTTCTCGATTGCTGGATATATTGGTGGCACCGTGCCGCTCATGTCTTGCCGATTCTATGGCGTTTTCACGAAGTGCACCATCTGGATGAAACACTCGATGCCAGTTCCGCCCTGCGCTTTCATTTTGGCGAAGTGCTGATATCGAGCCTGGTGCGCGCACCGTTCATCGTTCTGCTGGCGATACCGTTATCGCATGTGCTTTTGTTTGAAACGCTGGTAGCGTCTGCCGCCATTTTTCATCACGCGAATCTGCGCTTGCCGCCTAACTTCGAGCGCCTGCTCTCCTACATCATCGTCACCCCGTCGATACATTGGGTGCACCATCATGCCAAGAGAGCCGATACCGATTCGAATTACGCGGTATTTTTGTCGCTGTGGGACCGCCTTTTCGGCAGCCGAAGCCTGACGAAAAGAACGGCTGAAATGCGGATCGGGGTGGAGGGGAAATCCGAGCAAAGCTTGCTGAAACTCATCGCATGGCCATGGGCAAAAAACAGATCCGGATGAGCGCAGAATGGGTTCAGCACGCGACTTTCTGCACGCAATGAATCAGCTGACAGGAATAGGATGTTGGCAGGACAAAAATACCTTTATCCTGCCCGGGTTTGCGGTTTGACTTTGGCATACACGCGTCGCAATAGCGTCACCGTCACCAGCACCGCCGCACCGGCGATAACGCCGGCAAGTACATTGAGCAGCGAGGGCATGATCGCCTGCAAAAAACCGCCTATGTTGCCGACCGCGCTGGCGGCCAGCGTGGTGTTTTCGATAAAGTGATGTGCGGGTGAAATCTGGTGTGTCAGGATGCCGCCGCCCACCAGAAACATGGCGATGGTGCCGATCACGGTCAGCGATTTCATCAGCCTTGGCGCAAACGCCAGCAAGCCATTGCCGACCGCCAGGCGCAACCAGCCCAGTGCCTTGCTGCCTTGTTTTTGCTTGAGGTAGAGACCGATGTCGTCGAGTTTCACAATCAGGCCGACAAAGCCATACACGCCTATCGTCATGATGATGGCGATGGCGCACAACACCGCCACCTGCGAAGAAAAGGCGGCACTGGCGACAGCGCCTAAAGTGATGATGATGATTTCGCCGCTCAGGACAAAATCGGTACGGATGGCGCCCTTAATTTTTTCTTTTTCAAACGCCACCATATCCACTTCGACATGCGTGACCGCCTGTAAAATCTCGGCACGGTGAGCCTGATCTTCTGCTTTGCTATGCAAAAACTTATGCGCCAGTTTCTCAAAGCCTTCATAGCAGAGATACGCGCCACCCGCCATCAACAGGGGCGCAATGGCCCATGGCGCAACGGCACTCAAGCCCAGCGCGAGTGGCACCAGGATAACTTTATTCTTGAAAGAACCAACCGCCACCGCCCACACTACCGGCAACTCGCGGTTCGCGCTAACGCCGCTGACCTGCTCCGCATTTAACGCCAGATCGTCTCCCAGCACACCGGCCGTTTTCTTGGCCGCCATATTGGTCATGGCCGCCACATCGTCCAGGACGGAGGCGATGTCATCGAGTAGGGTGAGCAGACTAGCACCGGCCATTATATTTTCCTTTTGAAGAGTGATCTTTGCGGATTGAATTTTGTGGATTGAATTTTGTGGATTATGCCACGCCAACACGCAATCTGGCTGCGCCTGGTGGCAAGGTATGTCCGCTAAGGCCCATGGATACTGCGTCTTGAGCCTGCCGGAAACTTCTAAAAACCTATTTCTAGAGCGCATACCTTTGTCGGTGTGATCAATGCGATCCTCGCAATACAGACGTATTGCTTCGGTGCGCGCCGCGGTCTGCATCTCTATAAATGAGGTTTTTAGAAGTTCCCTCCCTTGAGTGGGTGTTTCAGGGTTTTTCCGGCGCGATGGGTGTCCATTCGTCTGCTTGCGCTTTCGCCTCGGCAATCTGTTCTTTGCTCATTTTTGCTTCGGCATATTTGCGGTACGAGACGGCTTCATCGTAATCGCCGGCGAGGATTAACCATTTCATCGCCTCGACCAGATTGACGGCAACCGCTTTTCCCTTAAAGTACATCAGGCCAAGCTGATATTGGGCGCTGGCGTTATTTTGATCCGCCGCTTGCAGAAACAAGTCATAGGCCTTGCGATAATCACGCGGCACACCGTTGCCGGTGACATATAACACACCCAGACTGTACTGCGCATCGGCGTAGCCCAACCCGGCGGCTTTCTTGAACCAGAAAACCGCTTTGCCATAATTGGGCGCCGCACTTTTTCCCTTGGCATACATTCTGGCCAGATTGACCTGTGCACGCACATTATCCTGTTCTGCCGCCTGCTCAAACAAGGCTATCGCTTGCTGGTAATCCTGCTCAACGCCCTCGCCGTTCAGATACATCAGCCCAAGATTGAACTGCGCATCGGGCTTGCCTTTATCGGCCGCTTTTTTGAAGGCCGCCGCGGCCGCCGAGAAATTTTCCTGACTATAGAATTCAACCCCATCCGTAAAATCATCGGCAACAGCGGGCGTGCCCGAGATGATAAACACGGCGATAAAAAGGGATGTGAACAGTTGTTTCATGGTGACACGCTCGTTTCTATACGGATAAATTTGTCTGGCAACAATGTTTGCCATTCTGGCGCGGTATTTTAGCCTTGTTTGTATGATAGCCGATCCTGCATCGTGCCCGACATCGGGGCAATCGCGTGAAGGAAAAGCCTTATCCACGACAAGCGCGAATGACACGAACGAACAAAAAAACAGGGAAAATAACGTGAGAAGATTGATCAAAAAGCCCGTGCCTTTGCCCTGAAGCTGACATGCCGGCATGCCGGCATTTTACTCAATGCCGAACAGCTCGCGTCACGCTGGCGCATCAAATGCAGCGAGAGTGTTCGACTGGCAAAGGCTATTTGCCGATGCAAAAACGCGAGAAGATCACGCCCAGCAAATCGTCAGAAGTAAATTCTCCGGTGATGCTGTTGAGCCTGTCTTGCGTCAGGCGCAGCTCCTCGGCAAACAGATCGAGCGACTGGTCGTTTTGTGCCGCATAGGCGGCGGCGTTTTCCAGATGCTCATGCGCCTGCTTGAGGGCGATCAGATGCCGTTCGCGTGCCAGATACAGTGACTCACCGGTTTGCTGCCAGCCGGCGATACGCAATAACTCCTGGCGCAGCAGATCCATGCCGATATGTTCCTGTGCCGACAGGTAGATGTGCGTGGCCTCCTCGGTCTGGTCGATGCTGGCATGGTGCCCGGAAACATCAATTTTGTTCCAGATGCGGATCACCGGCACGCCTTCGGGAAAGCGCGCCACGATGGCTTCATCGGCACGCGTCGGGCCGCGACTGGCGTCCAGCAGGTGCAGGATGACATCGGCTTTCTGTACCTCGGCCCAGGTCCGTTCTATGCCTATGCGTTCGACCGCATCGATGACATCGGCCTGTTCGCCGTGCTCTGGCTCATCGCTATCATGACGGATTCCGGCAGTGTCGATGATGTTGAGCGGGATGCCTTCGATATGGATGGTTTCGGTGACTTTATCGCGTGTAGTGCCGGCGATCGGCGTGACGATGGCGATATCGTCGCCGGCCAGGGCATTGAGCAAAGAGGATTTGCCAACATTCGGCTGGCCTGCCAGGACGATATTCAAGCCGCTGCGCAATAGGGCGCCCTGTGCCGCCTGGGCGAATACTTTTTGCAATGCTGCCTGTATGGTGATGAGCTGGCCGCGCGCATCCGATTTTTCTAAAAAGTCGATTTCCTCTTCGGGGAAATCCAGCGTCGCTTCCACCAGCATGCGCAGGTGCACGACCTTTTCGACCAGCTGGTTGATCACTTTTGAAAACGCGCCGGACAGCGATTGCGAGGCAGATTTTGCCGCCGCTTCGGTCGATGCCTCGATCAGGTCGGCCACCGCTTCGGCTTGCGCCAGGTCGAGCTTGTCGTTCATGAAAGCGCGCTGGGTGAACTCACCCGGCTGCGCCAGCCTTAATCCGGCATCCTTGCCCGCTTCCAGGCAACGTGCCAGCAACATTTGCATCACTACCGGGCCGCCATGGCCTTGTAGTTCCAGCACATCTTCGCCGGTATACGAATGCGGCGCCTTGAAGTAAATCGCCAGACCCTGATCAATGATGCTGCCGTCAGTCTGGGTAAACGGCAGATAGGTGGCGTTGCGCGGCTTGAATTGTGTCGCGCCGAACAGGGCGGTCACGATGGGTGCCAGATTTTTGCCGGAAATGCGTACAACACCGATACCTCCGCGACCGGGGGCGGTGGCGATGGCGGTGATGGGTGTGCTGTCGTAGGTGGAGTCGTGTTTCATGATGAAATTTTAATGTGCTTGCACGCCAAGGGTGCAGAAATATACGGTGACATGTGACACAAATGCCACAAAAAAAGCCCATGTCGTACATGGGCTTTTTGGTTTTTTGAGCGGTAATCAGCTCTTGTATCAGCTCTTGTGTTCTGGCGGGATCATCTTATTGTTGATCACCCATTGCTGCGCGATTGACAAGATGTTGTTGACGACCCAGTACAGTACCAGGCCAGACGGGAAGAAGAAGAACATCACCGAGAACGCCAAAGGCATGAACAGCATCATCTTCGCCTGCATAGGATCTGCCGGTGCCGGATTGAGCTTGGTCGTGATGTACATGGAAATCGCATAGACTACCGGCAGGATATACCATGGATCAGGTGCGGTCAGATCGGTAATCCAGCCCATCCACGGCGCGCCGCGCATTTCTACGCTGGCCTGCAAGACCCAGTACAAGGACAGGAAAATAGGCATCTGGATCAGGATAGGGAAGCAACCACCGAGCGGGTTGATTTTCTCTTTCTTGTACAGCTCCATCATCGCCTGATTCATCTTTTGCGGATCATTCTTGTACTGTTCGCGCACTGCCGTCATTTTTGGCGTGACCACTTTCATCTTCGCCATGCTGCGGTAACCGGCAGCGGAAAGTGGGAACAAGGCCAGTTTGATGGCGATGGTGAACACAACGATCGTCCAGCCCCAGTTACCCAGTAAGGAATGGAAGAACTCCATCACCCAGAACATAGGCTTGGCGATGATCGCAAAGTACCAGTAATCCTTCACCAGATCGAGACCCGGCGCAATTTTCTCCAGGATCGCCGATTCTTGAGGGCCTGAATACAGACGCGCATTCATGCTCGCTGTGGCGCCGGGAGCGACTGTGCCCATAGGCAGGATGCTGCCGACCGCATACAGATTGGTATCCACTTTTTTGGTGAAAATTTCGCGTGCGGTCTTGTCTTGCGGGATGAAGGCAGAGACAAAGAAATGTTGAATCACGGAGATCCAGCCATCGTTTGCCTTGGTCGCATGGCTGTCGGAACCTTTTTCGATCTTTTCGAAATCGAGTTTCTGAAATTTATCCGCTTCGGTATACACCGCAGGAGCATAGAATTCAGTAGAGCCGCTGAACATGCCGCCGCTTTCAGGTTTGGTGCCATCGTGCAGCAGTTGCAAATACAAGGAAGGTTTGATCGCAGCAGCGGTGTTGTTGGCCACTTCGTGCTTCACATCGATGATGTAATCACCTTTCTTGAAAGTGAAGGTCTTGGTCAGCTTAACGCCAGCCTGTTCAGACTCAAGCACCAGTTGTACCTGATTGTCGCTACCCAGTTGACGCGAACCTGGCTTGGCGACGAAGCCGGATTTATGATTCGGGAAATCGCCGCCCAGCAAGCCAGTCTGTGCCAGATAAGTACGCTTGGCGCTTTCGTTAAAGAGAACGATATTTTTCGTCTTATCGTGATCGTCTTTATGCTTGAGTAATTCCAGGCGCTTAACTTCGCCACCGATGGTGTCGATATCGACCTTGATCACGTCGGTAGTAATAGTGATGCGCTCGCTCTTGATCGCTGGCGCAGCACCTGGCACACCAGGCACCGCTGCCGCAACTGAAGCGGCCGACGCGGCACTAGCCACTGCAGACGCTGAAGCATCTTTGCTCTGTTGCGCAGCCGGCGCAGAGGTAGGGAAAAACATGGATTGCTTGCCAGTATGACGCATCCAGTTGTCCCAAAGGATCAACAGCGACATCGAGAAAACAACCCACAGTACGGTACGTTTAATATCCATTGGTGTATTTGATGAAGATCAGGAAAGGGTAGAAGAATGACCAGCCACCGATGTGGGGTCAGATGTTTGGTTTTCACCGGGGGGCGGCGTTTTTGGTGGAACTATATCGACACCGCCAGGGTGCCAGGGATGACATTTGCACAGGCGTTTGCCCGCCATCAGGCTCCCTTTGCAGGCGCCGTATTCGCGGATTGCTTCCGTTGCGTATTCAGAACAGCTGGGATAAAAACGGCAATTTTGCCCGAGCATCGGGCTGATCGCGAATTGATACCCTCTTAGCAGTAAGAGAAGTAAGGCTTTCATGCCACCGAACCTGTCGGCAAGTGTTGCGAAGCAAACAGGCGAACAATTTCCGCCCGCAACTCGCGCTTGAGTTGCGCTGTAGTGGCAGGACCCGCCTTGCTATTGACTGGCTTGGACAAACGTACGATGCAATCGACATTAACCAGCGCCGCGCACCGGAAGATCTCACGCGTGACACGTTTGATGGTGTTGCGCGTAGCCGCGCGCGGTGCAAAGCGCTTTGCCGCAACCACGCCTAAACGGGCATGCGGCAAGGCGTTTGGTCGTGCATACAGGACAAAATGCGCGGTTCTTTGTACCGGGCGCAAACGAAAAACGGATGAAAACTCATCCGTTTTAACGATACGCCTAACCCGCGCAAAATCACCGCTGTCGTTGGCTATGTCGGTTGCATTGATCACAATAGTGTCGGGTTATTATCAGGACAATCAGCCTAGGCCGGTGTTGAAATAACCCGAAAGGATCAAGCTGCCAGGCGTTTACGGCCTTTGGCGCGACGTGCGTTCAGAACAGCGCGGCCGCCGCGGGTTGCCATACGTGCGCGGAAACCGTGAGTGCGCTTGCGGCGAACGACGGAAGGTTGATA
>JAUSNO010000033.1 GCA_030645915.1 Undibacterium sp. | reverse complement strand
TCAGCACCAGAGAGATGAGATTATGAAGCACTTTTTTATTTCCGTCAACCCCCTCTTTCTTTTCTGCCAAATCCCTTAACCGCTGATTCGACTTCCTGAAGGTGTTTCCGCTTGCGCTGCATGCTTTCTTCTTTGCTTCTTCCCCGTCTTCTTCAACGGGAGGCGAATCATAGCAAAACCATCCCACCATTGGCAAGCAGTTTTTGGATAAGCGATCGAGTTAGATGGTTTTGCAACCGACTTGAACTTGCGAAAGATAATCTTTAAGCTTAACAATTATCTACATGCTACGTCGAGAAGTAGGTCACTGATCGGCTCGTGTGCCACTACATAATTCACAAATTACGTAACGGCAGCTTTATCTATAATGTCGGCGGATTTTAATAAAGACTGTACTGCTCGTTCAAATAGAGGTTCCGTCTCCAGAAAACGTACCCGCCCATGGGCAATCATTCTGCGGAACATGCGTACGCTAACTATCGACGGCTCGTCTTGCCCGGTCAAGCTTAAAACTAAATTGGTATGAGCGGGATCGACCCAGTTCAACCAACCTTGACTTGGCATTCCTCCGAGATTAATCTCCAATGCAACGCCACTGCGCAAGCGCTCCTGAATACTTTCGGGGCTTAAATCATTTGGCTTAATTAGGGATACTGCATCAAGATTTTCTGCTGGCAACTCCAGATCGAACACTTGATCAAGCATTTGCACCTTGATATCAAGTTCTTTAATCGCCTGTTCCAAAAATTTCTGTGATTCAGTTATTGGAGTCTCATGACTGAATTCGGACCGAGAATTTACTTCAGGGTTATTCACAAAAAGATCAAAATGCTGGTGTATTGCCGACAAAGAAGGGACTGTTGCCAGTGTCGCTGAATGACTTGCTCTAAGTGCACTAGTGTGCGCATCAACCAGCCAATTTAATAGATCTTGTTGCTGTTTTGAATCAAAATCAATCGAGGCCAATCCCTCTCTCAAAGTATTTAAGATAATCGGCAGGAGAGCAAATAACTGAGTTCGATCATCTTCTTTAAGTTTCGGAACGATACTCCACAACAGATCTGGCACCAACAATCGATAACCGCGAGCACGCTTTTCGTTATTGCGATCCGCCATCTCGACGGCATGGACCCAAGTATTTTCCAAAAATTCCTGTAGGTACTTATCAATGGTTAAGCCCAGCAAAGCTTCGCTCATTTGTGCCGATGTATGCGCAAATCGCAAGGTATGATTCTGAACCTGCTCAACAACTTCAACCGCGCGCTCGATGTTCTTATCACTTGCACGTAACTCTCGAGCGATGAATGCATCAAACTCATCGAGCATTTTCGAAAACAATTGTGGATTTTCGCTATCGTCTTGCAACAAGGTTTCGACTATCCGGCAAATTTCAGCGGTAATATGAGCGCCGCTCGGATCGAGCTGCTTCAGTCCCAACGAAATTGACCCGATACGATTCACCAACATTCGTGCTGGGTGACCTTTTTGAGTCAATAACGAAGTGTCGCGCAAAGCCACTTTCAGCACCATAAATTGCAAGCGTCCGAGCTGGGCTCGCACTTCAGCTGGCACTTGGTTATCGCGCAAAATAAACTCAAACAACATCGCAACAATATCGATAGTCATTTGCTCATCAATATTTTGCGTCATCTCATTTAGAGCCGCTCTTTGCTCCAAAATCAGATTACGGACAGCTCCATGTGCATCCAACATATCCGCAGTAGCCGGGGTAAACGCTTTCTGCATGCTGTGTACTGAACTTGCAATTTGCATTCCACCAGAATGTGAAGTCCGAGCTCCCAAACCAATATCATCAGAAGAGTTGGCGGTACTATTTTCACCCCCAGACTGACTAAACCGTCTCGCATTTGTACCCGCTACTCCAGACACGTCATCACCACGAGAAGTCCCAGTTGAGCCATTCGTCTCGCCTGAGTATTCAGCCACGCGAGATTCACCGGAACCACCTAAAACGTCAAATGCATGCTTTCCGGATACGGTGTTACCAGAACTTTCAGTTGCAGCGCCATTCAAGGAATTACCACCACCAAAAAATTTCCTTAAAACCCCGCCAACTGCTTGCCCACTTTCCAACCAGCCAAACTGTTTGCCCGTCTGCGCGGAAGAATTTGCCGAAGACCCCTGCGCTGATTGAGGCGCAACAGATCTGCGCGCCGCAAGGCCAGAAGCCATACCGCGAACGGAATCAAACAGTTGTTCAACCTGATTTCTTGGCGCCTCAGCCGGCATTGGCCGAGAACTCAAATTTTGTCGAATGACATCCATGTCACGGTTGACGTTTTCCGCTCCAAGCACCTGACTATGACGATAACTTTGGCCCGCGCCCTCCACACCCCGCATCTGACTGTTGCGAAACGGCTGATCGGTCTCTTCAGATTCCGGATCAAACGGCTCCGCATGATTATCTTGACTCAATGGTGTTGGCGATTTTTTTATCTTGAACTGCAGCTGAGCAGCAATGCCATGTTTTGCAAGGTGAGTATTGACACTATCGTAAATAGTCGGAACAAAACTAGTGAAATTCTCAGCAAACTGCTCCATCAGTGTCGTAGTAAGATCTTGAGTCAATCCAAAATTTTCTACTGAAGTGGCGATACAACGGGAAAACATGTATGGGCGAAAGGGATTTTCCCTTTCCGTCGTTACATCTTGCTCAAAAATCAATGCGATACGAATGCTTAAATCACGTAACTGCTCTTCCGCTTCGCTACGAAAGCGCTTGGTAATATCATCGATACGCAACTCGTCCTCAAAGACCGAGGCATCTACAAGAGAAAGGCTTTCGGCACTAAATGACAGTGCTGTACTAGGTCGAAAAGTATTGTAGGTTGTTTGAAAACTGCGCGTTAGCAAACTCTCCATGTTCTTGCTCATTTGATGCGTTAAAGATACTCCTTGATCCTGTAGCACTGACCTCGCATTTAACAAACGCCCTTGCTCGGAAGATGAGTAACTTACATCAGCTTTCTTGAAAAGATCTTCTATACATTTCGGAATAGTTTTTTGCGTAGCATCAAAAAATGCGCGCAAAAATTCAACGCGAGTAGTGCTTAACAAATCATTCAGATCCATACTTTTCCCCGTCATACATCACGCATGAGAACAACAAAAACGATAGCCATATACTTGCCTTAAGTATATGGCTATTTTTTAATCTGAATTGATTATTTTCGTCGCAACGCCAATTTCAATCTGTGTTCTTTTGTACTGATCAATCACTAAGAGCGAATTTAAGCCGCCTTTTTCTTTTTAGCTACAGCCGTCTTTTTAGGCAAAGGTTCACTTTCTTCCAGTTTTGCTTTGTTGGTAACTTTGGCAGGAGTCTTTGCTTTGCGCTCTTCGAACTCAAAGCTAATTTTGCCATCCTTACCTCTTACCAAGAATGCCTTGAAAGGACGACGCGTCCTTTGAGAAATGAAACCTGGTAACAAATCTGTTTTACCGTCATTGAGCAACTTCACCATCTGTTCCGGCAAAATTTCTTGCTGCAAAATGATACGTCCACTTCGGAAATCGCAGGCTTTAGGCTTCGCCACCGTTTTTTCGCACACATAGCCTAAGCCTAATTCATACACATTACTGCTACATTTTGGGCAAGGGCCAAGAGCAGTTTGCCCGGTAAAATCAACAGCTTCGGCAGTTTCATCATCCTGATTCTGACCGAAATCAAATTCAAGTTTGAAATTGTTGTGCTCTTCGTCCCGGACGATTTTCAATATGGCGGCAAACGGCCGGCCCATTTTTGATCGAAATCCTTGAAGCGGTCCGATTTCACGTTTACTTAATACCTCTTCCACTTCTGCTACTTCAAACTGCCGACTGCCCGGCGTCTTGCTCATGGAAAATTCACATTTTGTACAAGCAAAACGACGGTAGTTTTCCTTCACTACGCCGCCACAATTCGGACAAGGCGTATGCAGTGTCGCGTAGTCGCCAGGAATAGTATCGTTATTGTATTCTTTGGCACGTTTGACAATAATTTGTGTCATTTGGGCAATTTCACGCATGAATTCTTCGCGACTAATCTTACCGCGCTCCATTTGCGAGAGCTTGTATTCCCACTCTCCGGTCAACTCCGGTGAGGTCAGCTCATCAACACCCAAACCGCGCAGCAGGGTCATCAATTGAAAAGCCTTGGCTGTCGGAATTAATTCACGCCCTTCGCGTAACAGGTACTTTTCGTAAATTAAACCTTCAATCGTGGCGGCTCGAGTCGCTGGCGTTCCCAATCCCTTTCCTGCCATAGCTTCACGCAATTCACCGTCGTCTAACAATTTGCCAGCACCTTCCATTGCCGAAAGCAGTGTCGCTTCCGAATAACGGGCCGGTGGTTTAGTTACCAAACCGATTGCCGTCACTTTTTCAGTTTTTACTTTTTCTCCGCTAGCGACGGGAACCAAATTACCACTATTTTCAGGATCAGAATCGTCTTGCGCTTCCTTGCCATAAATTGCCAACCAACCCGGATTGGTCATCACTTTACCTTCAGTCTTAAACTGATGGCCCGACACCTCTGTGATACGGGTTGTTACCTGAAATTCGGCCGCCGGGAAAAATACCGCCATGAATCTACGGGTAACCATGTCGTACAGCTTTTGCTCTGGCTCAGACAAATTCTTAGGTGCTTGACCAGTAGGAATAATCGCAAAGTGATCACTGATTTTTGCGTTATCAAAAATACGCTTGTTTGGCTTAACCCAATTGTTTTTCAGAATCTGTGATGAAAATTGCTGAAAATTATTACTTTCAGACAAAGTTTCCAAAGTCTGTTTGACCGTATCTAAATAATCTTCCGGCAAGTGGCGCGAATCGGTACGAGGATAGGTCAATACCTTGTGTTTTTCATATAACGCTTGGGCCAATCCCAAAGTATTTTTTGCCGAAAAGCCAAATCGCGAGTTAGCCTCACGCTGCAAGCTGGTTAAATCGAACAGGGCAGGAGCCATTTGAGTAGCTGGCTTGGACTCTTCCCTCACATTGCCTTGCTTGCCCCGGCAAGCAGCGACAATCGATTCTGCGGCAGCTTTCGCCCATAATCGCTCAGCTTTTTTCTCGGGATCAGTTTCGTCTTTTTTGAACTGATGATCCAGCCAACGGCCTTCATAAATGCCCGCGGCGCAAACAAATTCTGCACGCACTTCCCAAAAATCACGTGACACAAAATTCTTAATTTTTTCTTCGCGCTCAACAACGATTGATAGTGTCGGGGTTTGCACGCGACCAACTGTGGTCAAATAAAACCCGCCTTCTTTAGAATTAAAGGCTGTCATTGCACGCGTACCATTGATACCAATCAGCCAATCAGCTTCAGAGCGACAGCGTGCGGCATCTGCCAGAGGCATCATTTCTTCATCGCTGCGCAATTTTTTAAACCCATCGCGAATAGCACCTGGCGTCATTGACTGCAGCCACAAACGGCTTACCGGCTGCTTAGCCTTCGCATGTTGCGCGATCAAACGAAAAATCAGCTCCCCCTCACGACCAGCATCGCAGGCGTTAATCAGGGCGGAAACATCTTTGCGTTTAATCAGTTTATTGAGCACTTTGAGACGGGATTCGGTTTTTGCGATGGGATTAAGTGCAAAATACGGCGGAATCATCGGCAGGTGGGTAAATGTCCATTTACCTCTTTTTACATCATATTCTTCCGGTACGGCTATTTCCAACAGGTGACCAACTGCCGAGGATAAAACATATTCATCCGACTCGAAGTAATCATCGTGCTTCGTAAAACCACCCAAGGTTTTAGCAATGTCATTTGCAACAGAAGGCTTCTCGGCGATGATGAGAGTTTTAGTCATTGAAAGTATTCTCTAGTGAATTTCTTGGTATTGTGTTTTAACAATAAATAATGGCGGACAACAACACAACAATGCCCACTTGGGCAAATTAAGCGTAAGATTAACCTAATTGCTATGATTTAGAGAGAAATGATAAACGCGATATGTGAAAAATCGAAAAATCATACGATTTATGTCACAAATATTGAATTTTAACAACTAACGCTAATGCAACAGACGTGGTTCGCTCTCTTCGTCTGTGAGTAACAATTCATCAAACATCAACATATCCGGTTCTTTGCCTTGACTCCAAAGCATCATAAGTACAATTACCTTGAGTTTATCCAAAGGTACCGGCGATTCATTAATGGCTAGTGCGCGCTCGATTACAATTTCTCGTTGTTGCGAATCAAGCAAATTTGCGGATTCGAGATATTGAATAAATCCCATCGCTGGCGTACCCAATACGGATATTTCTTGAGTAGCATAGACCCGAAAGCCCTTTGATGACTTTGCTTCAGGCGAACCAGCGTCAGGTTCCTTGACCAAACTATTTGTGGTGTCAGCTAGTACTGTCAGCCAATCCAAGGCTTCTGAAATTTCATCTTGTTCAAAACCAACAGCTGAAAGTTTTTTAGTTAACGCTACAGTATCTGGACAAGCATCCGGACGGTAGTAGGTTTCGTAGAGGTAGACAAGAATATCAAACATATTAGTACTGTAGCTTCTAGCCGCATTGGAAACAAGTCCCTCGCTCCTTTTATTCAAAAAAAGTATTCGTTCTCATTTATTTTTGTGAAAGCTCGCAAGGCTTACGTTAAACGTCGTACGAAACCTCCCGGTAAACTCTCAAGCTTGCCCTCCAGTTCGCGTTCCAGCAGTTGGCCCGTCAGGCTAGCAATATCACGACCCGTTCGCGCTACCAGTACCTCTACATGGACCGGATCGTAACCAAGCGCAGTCAACAGCCAGTCGTCTGATTCTGACTGAAGTGTTGCACTTGAAGCGACAGGTTTAACGTTTTTTACCTGTGGGGTAAAGCGCATCTCGTCGAGAATATCTTGGGCTGAATCAACTAACTTAGCACCCTGCTTAATCAGTTGATGGCATCCTTTGGACAAGGGAGAATGAATTGATCCGGGTATCGCAAAAACATCTCGGCCTTGTTCCGCCGCCATTCTCGCCGTAATCAGCGAACCCGATTTCGCCGCCGCCTCGATGACCAGCACACCTTTGGCTAAACCAGAAATTATTCGGTTACGTCGAGGAAAATTCGCCGCAATCGCTGGCATGCCCAGTGAGTACTCGCTAACAATACAACCATTGTCAGCAATCAGATGCGCCAGTCCACGATTGCGTGCTGGATAAACAATATCTGCTCCAGTACCAATGACTGCAATAGTGGAACCAGCGCCCCGCAAACCGCCCTGATGTGCTGCAGCATCAATGCCCGCGGCCAATCCGGAACTGATGGTCAATCCAGAATGGCTCAAGGTTTCGGAAAATTTCTCAGCATTATTAATGCCCTGAGCAGTCGCGTTACGGCTTCCTACAACCGCAATGCTGGTAGAAGTTAGCAATTCAACACGGCCTTTGACGTAAATCAGAATGGGAGGATCGGCAATATCAAGTAAAGACTGAGGATACGCTGCATCCGCCAACGTCAGTAAATGATTATCGGCGCTTTGACACCACTCTCGGGTGAGATCTATTTGCGCTGAAATTTCATCTGTTATAGGCTGAGAAAGTGTCATTGCAACACGTTCTGGCACGATTTTTCTTAATTCGGAATAACCAGCACTAAAAATACTTGAGGGCAAACCAAATGTTGTTAATAACTTTCGAGCGGCTTCCAGCCCGACTCCGGTTGTTTGTATTAACCGGAGCCAGTCAGGCCAGTCCGCATCGTGTTTCGCCACAGAACTCTCAGCGCTGACGGGTCAGTGCTTATTCTGGAGATTGTGCGACGTCACCAACAGACACACTGTCTGTCACCTGCATCACCAAACCATAAGAGATATTCTTAAACACACGGAAAACAAACAAAGTACCGTAGGTTTCATCAGGCAAACGTATTGGTTTTTTATTATCGGTGCGATCCGCAACGATCTGACCATAACGTGCCAATTCCAGCACACTGCCTATATCAAGGCCAGCATCGGAACCCCGGTTGATGCTCACAATCTGATTTTGTCCAGCCTGACTCACACCGCCATAAATCGACACCACGCGCGCCTTTGTTGCTTGCTCAGGTCGATGCGGCATGTAATTCTGAATCGGCGTCGGAGGAATAGGCTTAAGACGATCGCCAACAGCCATTTCTTCCTTAGAATTGACCACCATGAAGGTATCAACGCCATCTGGCGTTTTTGCCGTGCGTTCCAGCTTAACCGTGCCCAAAAACACGGCTTCAAAACCGATCACTTTTTTGGTTTCAGGATCTTTCAGCGGTGCACCGGGACGGAAAACCTGGAAAGAGGTGCCGCCTTTGAGATCTCCACGAACGTAAGCTTTATCGCCCTTGGCCATATTCACGCGACCTTCTTGCGCGGCAACGATACGCGGCGTGTTCGCCATTTCGTCTTGTTCAATGATTAAAGGCTGAGAGAGGAATGGCTCAATCACATTTGATGGAATCGCCGGGATCGCATCCGTACCCAAGCTTTGGGTGCGGATCTGGGGCGAAAGTCGCGTCGTTCCTGAAGATCCCGAGCCATTGGCGCCAACAGGGCTGCCCAAACGCAATCGACCTGTAGTCCGGTCGAAGTAAACGATCTGATTGGGGTAAATCCAGTGAGGATTGCGAATTTCTTCCTTATTCATGCCCCAGACTTCTGGCCAGCACCACGGATTTTGTAAAAACTTCCCGGAAATGCCCCACAGCGTATCGCCCTTAACGACGACATGCTTGTCCGGTGCATCGGGCAGAAATGCACATTTATTGCTCTTGGCAGAAATTTTTTCTTCCTGAGCGAAGGCGTGTGAGGCATGCAGAGCCGGAAAGGCGATAGCAAGGAGTAGAGCGATTGTGCTAAACTTTTTCATGAAATTTGTCCGATGCCTGATTCTGGTTTTTGATAATGCCACATCTTTAATATGCCTGTAGCAAGTTTTACATTCTCTTGCATAGTCAGGCATGATGTCACTAAACTTGCCAATTTGGATCAAATTCTGCCCATAAATCCTTGAACTAGCAAGAAAAACCGCACTACGACGGCACTTGTCTGTTGTGAAAAGCCCTATGTCTATACTTAATATCCTCCGTTATCCCGATCCGCGCCTGCATAAGATCGCCAAACCAATCACGCTATTTGATGAACGACTGAAAAAGCTTACCAGCGATATGGCGGAGACCATGTACGACGCGCCCGGCGTAGGTTTGGCTGCGCCTCAAGTCGATGTGCACGAACAATTGGTCGTGATCGATACGTCTGAAACCAACTCCGATTTACTGATTCTGATCAATCCTGAAATCATCTGGGCCAGTGCCGAGCGCAAGATGTATGACGAAGGCTGCCTCTCAGTGCCGGGCATTTATGACGGCGTAGAACGCGCGGCTGAAGTCAAGGTGCGGGCACTTGATATCGACGGCAAGTCGTTTGAGTTGCACGCCGATGGCCTGCTGGCGGTGTGTGTTCAGCATGAGATGGATCATCTGATTGGCAAAGTCTTTGTCGAATACTTGTCGCCGTTAAAACGCAATCGCATCAAGACAAAAATGATCAAGGAAGAGCGCCAGGAACAATACGACAAGCAGCGTGGCCGCCGATGAAAATCGTCTTTGCCGGTACGCCTGAATTTGCCGCCGTTGCACTCAAGGCCTTGCATGAAGCGGGCTTTGAGATTGTATTGGTATTGACGCAGCCAGATCGTCCGGCAGGTCGCGGCATGCAAATGCACGCCTCGGCCGTCAAGCAATTTGCCTTGCAGCACCAGATTCCGGTAGCGCAACCGATCTCGCTGCGGCTGGACGGCAAGTATCCGGATGACGCGCAGCAAGCGCATATGTTGCTGCAAAATACACCACATGATGTGATGGTGGTGGCTGCATATGGCTTGATCTTGCCGACTAGCGTGCTGGACATTCCTCCACTCGGTTGCGTCAATATTCATGGTTCCTTGCTACCACGC
The DNA here is from genome assembly GCA_030645915.1 of Undibacterium sp. Classification (GTDB taxonomy): domain Bacteria; phylum Pseudomonadota; class Gammaproteobacteria; order Burkholderiales; family Burkholderiaceae_D; genus Undibacterium. Next base: position 78,589 of record JAUSNO010000033.1, on the reverse strand, counting down.
TGGCGGGGCGCTGCGCCTATCCACCGGGCCATAGAGAGTGGCGACAGCACTACCGGTATTACCATCATGCAAATGGAACAGGGGCTCGATACCGGCCCGATGCTGGCGATAGAAAGTATCCCGATTGCCCCTGACGACAGCACCGGCCGCCTGCACGACGCGCTGGCGACCTTGGGTGGCGAGATGATCGTCAAGGTCCTGCGCCAGATGGAGCAAGGGCCAATGCACGCCATAGTACAACCTGAGCAGGGCGTGACTTATGCGGCGAAGATCAGTAAGGAAGAGGCTGCGCTGGATTTCAATTTGTCGGCACTCGCGCTAGACCGGAAAATTCGCGCCTTCAACCCTTTCCCCGGCGCGCACGCCAATCTGGATGGTGCAATCGTCAAAATCTGGCGTGCAGAAATCATCGCAGGTGCTGCACACATGGCTGACACCCATACTGAGTCGGGCCAGGTCATTTCCGCCAGCGCGCAGGATGGTGTCATCGTTGCCTGCGCATCGGGCGACTCCTTTTTGCGCCTGACCGAATTGCAAAAAGCAGGCGGAAAGCGCTTGCCGGCAGCGGAATTTTTGAAGGGTTTTGCCATCACTCCCGGGCAAATATTTACACACTAGCATCTCGCGCACGAACCTTGGCTAGACAATATACTCCCCCCCATAGTGCTTAATTATTTAATTCAAGCGCATCAGCTTCAGGGCAGATTTTCTGTTGAGCTTACCTCACCAAATAAAGTCTTCTGCGCCGCGCGGCTGATCGCCAGCACTGCAGGATGCGTGAGTTTCCTTTGTACCGAAATGGCATAAAACTGCTCCTTGATCTCGTCGGTACTTCCCAGCAATTGCACATCGTACTGGCGCATCACCATGTCGGCAATCGCCGATGGTGCGGCGAAAAAACCTGCTCCGGCCTGGCCGAAGGCGCTCATCAGGGCGCTGTCGTCGAACTCTCCGGCGATACGCGGATGTAATTGCTGAGCGTTCAGCCAATGCATGAGTTTGGAGCGCAGCGCCGAATCTTCTCCGGGCAACAACAAAGGTGCACCGTCCAGGCAGGCTGGAAATGGCGCAGGATATTCCTGCAATAAGGCTTTGGTCGCAAAAAAACTGATGCCACACTCGCCCAATTGATGGGTAAAACCGCGCACATTCACCGTCGGCGGCATGGGCGTATCGGTGATGACGATGTCGAGCTTATGCATCGCCAGTTCTGCCAGCAGATATTCCAGCTTACCCTCACGGCAGTTGATTCTCAGCGTTTGTGGCAGCGCCAGCGCAGGCTCCAGCAGGCGATACGCCACCGCTTTTGCCACTGCATCCGAGACCCCCACACGCAACTGGACGGTACGCTCCGTTGGCCGGTGATGTAACACCTGTTCCAGCTCCTGCCCCAGCGAAAAAATTTCCTCCGCGTAGCTCAGCACCAAGCGCCCGGCCTCGGTCAGCTCCAGATTGCGGCCGCTTTTTTTGAACAGTTGCTCACCCTGCACAGACTCGAACAGGCTTAGCTGGCCGCTGATGGTTTGTGGCGTCAGGTGCAATTGCTCACTGGCGCGCGCGATGCTGCCCGCCTTGGCGACCACCCAAAAATAATGCAGATGCTTGTAATTGATGCTGGACATAAGCACTCCCAATAAACTAAAACCATCGAAATTTACGAAGTATTCATCAATTATATTCGACTTTTTTTGTCATTTGCCAGCATCTACAATGGCCAGACCTTCTATTCCGAAGGCGAAGGCGCTTTAGTTCAAGATAGAGCCTTCCATATTTCAGGAGAAAAGCATGAAAATTTTAAGCCGTTCTAATGTTCGCGATGCGCAAACCGTCGATTATGTCGATAGCAGTGCCAATGCCGGCCAAAAAGTGCTGCGCAATACGTATATGTTGCTGTCCATGACCTTGCTGTTTTCCGCTTTGACTGCCGGCGCAAGTGTCGCTTTTTCATTACCTAGCCCGGGCATCATCATTACGCTGGTCGGCTACTTCGGCTTGCTGTTTCTCACGACAAAATTACGCAACAGCGCCTGGGGTATCGCTTCAGTATTCGCCCTGACCGGTTTCATGGGCATGACCCTTGGCCCCATCATCAGCCGTTATCTTGCCATGCCTGGCGGTAGCAGCATCGTGATGAGCGCAATGGGCCTGACCGGCATCATCTTCATGGGCTTGTCCGCCTACGTGCTGATCAGCAAACGCGACTTTAGCTTCATGAGCGGTTTTTTGATGATAGGCATGCTGGTCGCTTTTGTCGCCAGCCTGGGCGCGATCTTCTTCCAGATCCCGGCGCTGTCGTTGACCATTTCAGCCGTCATGGTGTTGCTGATGTCCGGTATGATCCTGTTTGAAACCAGCAATATCATTCGTGGCGGCGAAACCAACTACATCATGGCAACCGTCAGCCTGTATATCACGATCTTCAATCTGTTCACCAGCCTATTGCATTTGCTGGGATTTATTGAAAAAGAATAAATCAGTGAGCGGCTTTGATCGCTCAATAAAAGTCAGAAGTCCGAAGTAACACCGACAGAGCGCCTGAAGAAATCCAGGCGCTCTGTCATTAAAAGAACAAGAGAAGGAATACATGATGATAGAAACCATTGCCCAACCCTGGATGTGGGGCGCCTTTATCGCCTTTGTGATCGGCATGGTGGCGCTGGACGTTTTTGCACTGGGCGGCTCGCGCTCACACAAGGTCAGCGTCAAGGAAGCGGCAATCTGGTCCGGTATCTGGGTCAGCCTTTCCCTGCTGTTTGCCCTCGGTATGTGGATGCACCTGAGCGACACCGTCGGGCGTACCATTGCCGATGCTAAAACCATGGAGTTTCTCGCCGGTTACGTGATTGAAAAATCGCTTTCTGTCGATAATGTGTTTGTCTTCTTACTTATTTTCAGCCATTTCTCGGTGCCGGTGCAATACCAGCGCAAGGTCTTGCTGTACGGCGTACTGGGCGCGATCGTCATGCGCATTGCGATGATCATGGCGGGCACCTGGGTCGTGACGCAATTTTCCTGGGTGCTGTATTTGTTCGGCATCTTCTTGCTCTTTACCGGGCTGCGCATGCTGGTCGCGGCAGAGAAAGAGCCTGACCTAAGTGCCAATCCGGTGCTACGCCTGGCCAAGAAACTGCTGCCTTTTACAGATAAATTCCATAAAGAGAAGTTCAGCGTCATCGAAAACGGCAAGCGTGTGTTCACTCCTTTGCTGCTGGTCTTGATACTGATTGAAGTCTCGGACGTGATTTTTGCTGTCGATTCCATCCCTGCTATTTTTGCGGTAACGACCGATCCATTTATCGTCTTTACCTCCAACATTTTTGCGATCATGGGTTTACGCGCACTGTACTTCCTGCTCGCTGATATGGCCAACCGTTTCCATTTGTTGAAGTTCGGCCTGGCATTTGTACTGATGTTCGTCGGTACCAAGATGCTGGTCGTGAAGTGGATACATGTACCGACCAATGTCTCGCTGCTAGTGATCGGTGGCATCCTCGCCAGCTCGGTCATTGCCAGCCTGATTGCCACCCGCAAGAGAGATTAATTTTCAGACTGATTTTTCGACTTGTTATTGATTGAAGTTTTCCCTTCGGGGCGTATCGCCGGTTTCGGCATACGCCCCTTTTTTATTTTTTGCCTCGATTGTGATTGGTGCAAAGTGCTCAAGCCTTTGATTTGACGTATAATTTCCCCTCCCAGCGCCGATTTGAGACTCCGATTGCGGGCGCGCGATAGTAAGTGCAAAGTTCAGCTAAAAGCAGCCCTCAAGGCAAGGCCCAACTTTTTACCCGATCCCGCCTGCAAATGTTTGCATGAGTCGATCGGGTTTTTTGTTTTCTGCGAGTGAATTTATGACTACCGTGCCATCCCCTTCCGCCACTGAAACCCGTTTACGCGAGCTGCTGCAACAGCGCATCCTGATCCTCGATGGCGCTATGGGCACCATGATCCAGCAATACAAGCTGACTGAAGAAGATTATCGCGGCGAGCGCTTTAAAGATTTCACTGGCCCGGCAGGCGTGCGCGAGCTGTTCGTCAAAGGCAATAACGAATTATTATCGCTGACGCAGCCGCACATCATTCAAGAAATTCACGAACAGTATCTGGCCGCCGGCGCCGATCTGATCGAGACCAATACCTTCGGTGCCACCACGGTGGCGCAAGACGATTACCACATGGCGCATCTGGCGTACGAGATGAACCTGGCATCGGCCAAGATCGCGCGCGCCGCCTGTGATAAATTTAGTAGCGCCGAGAAGCCTCGCTTCGTCGCCGGCGCACTCGGGCCGACCCCCAAAACCGCCTCGATCTCGCCGGACGTCAACGACCCCGCCGCGCGTAACGTCACCTTTGATCAACTGGTAGAGGCCTATCTGGAGCAAACCCGTGGCCTGGTCGAAGGCGGAGCCGATGTGCTGCTGGTCGAAACCATTTTTGACACCCTCAATTGCAAGGCTGCGCTGTTTGCGATTGACACGTATTTTGAAGAGAGCGGTAAGAAATTGCCGATCATGATTTCCGGCACGGTGACCGATGCTTCAGGACGGATTTTATCCGGCCAGACCGTACCGGCTTTCTGGAATTCGGTACGCCATGCCAAACCGTTGACGATTGGCCTCAATTGCGCACTCGGTGCCACCCTGATGCGCCCGTATGCCGAAGAGCTGTCCAAGATCGCCGACACCTTTGTCTGCATTTATCCAAACGCCGGTTTGCCCAACCCGATGAGCGACACCGGCTTTGACGAGCTGCCGGCCGACACTTCTGCCCTGCTGAAAGAATTTGCCGAAGCCGGTTTCATCAACATCGCTGGCGGCTGCTGCGGCACCACGCCTGCGCATATCAGGGCAATTGCCGACCTGCTGCAAAGCCAGACGCCACGCGCCATTCCGCAGATCGCACCTGCCATGCGCCTGTCTGGTCTGGAACCGTTCACGATCGATGCCGACTCTTTATTCGTCAACGTCGGCGAGCGCACCAACGTCACCGGCTCGAAAGCCTTTGCCCGCCTGATCCTCAACGAGCAATACGATGAAGCGCTGGCGGTAGCGCGCCAGCAGGTAGAAAACGGCGCGCAAGTGATCGACATCAACATGGATGAAGCGATGCTCGATTCGCTAGCCGCCATGACGCGCTTTTTAAACCTGATTGCGTCCGAACCCGACATCGCACGCGTGCCCATCATGATCGATTCCAGCAAATGGTCAGTGATAGAAGCGGGCCTGAAGTGCGTGCAGGGCAAGGCCATCGTCAACTCGATTTCGATGAAGGAAGGCGAAGCGCAATTCCTGCATCAGGCCAAGCTCTGCAAGCGTTATGGCGCTGCAGTGATCGTCATGGCCTTTGATGAAAAAGGCCAGGCCGATACCTATGAGCGCAAGATAGAAATCTGCCAACGCGCCTACGACCTGTTGATAGAAAAATGCGATTTCGATCCTTACGACATCATCTTCGATCCGAACATTTTCGCCATCGCCACCGGTATCGAAGAGCACAATAATTACGCCGTCGATTTCATCAATGCGACGCGCTGGATACACCAGAATCTGCCGGGCGCGAAAATCTCCGGCGGTGTCTCGAATGTCAGTTTCTCTTTCCGTGGCAATGACCCGGCACGCGAAGCGATCCACACGGTATTTTTATATCACGCGATCCAGGCCGGCATGACCATGGGTATCGTCAACGCCGGCATGATGGGCCTCTACAGCGAGCTCGACGCAGAGCTGCGCGAACGTACCGAAGACGTGGTGCTCAACCGCCGCGAAGACGCCACCGAGCGCATGATAGAAATCGCCGCCACGCTGAAAGCCGGCGGCAAGAAAGAAGAAGCCACGCTGGAATGGCGCAGCGATACTGTCGAAAAGCGTCTGTCGCATGCGATGGTGCACGGCATCACGCAATGGATCGTGGAAGACACCGAAGAAGCGCGCATGAACGTGCTCAATAGCGGCGGCCGCCCTATCCACGTGATCGAAGGCCCTTTGATGGCTGGTATGAATATCGTCGGCGACCTATTTGGCCAGGGCAAAATGTTCTTGCCGCAAGTGGTTAAATCAGCGCGTGTGATGAAGCAGGCGGTAGCGCATCTGGTGCCGTTTATTGAAGAAGAAAAACGCCTGTCCGGCGACAATAAACCTAAGGGCAAGATCGTCATCGCCACCGTCAAGGGCGACGTGCACGACATCGGCAAAAACATCGTCACCGTGGTCCTGCAATGTAATAATTTTGAAGTCGTCAACATGGGTGTAATGGTGCCCTGCTCAGAAATTCTGGCACGCGCAAAATTGGAAAACGCCGACATCATCGGCCTCTCCGGTCTGATCACCCCATCTTTAGAAGAGATGGCCTACGTCGCCAAAGAGATGCAGCGCGACCCGCATTTCCGCATGTTGAAAATCCCGCTGCTGATCGGTGGCGCCACCACCAGCCGCGCCCACACTGCGGTCAAGATCGCGCCGAATTACGAAGGCCCGGTGGTGTATGTGGCCGACGCCTCGCGCTCGGTCTCGGTAGCGCAATCGCTATTGACGCCAGAAAGCCGCGACCAGTACATGAGCGAACTGGCCACCGATTACGAACGCATACGCGTGCAGCATGCGAACAAAAAAGCGGTACCAATGCTGACCCTGAAACAGGCGCGCGCGAATAAAATGAAACTCAGTTTTACAGGTGCCAATGCGCCAGTCAAACCGAAGTTCATCGGCCGCCGTATCTTCAAGAATTTCGACCTCGCCACCATCGCGCAATACATAGACTGGGGCCCGTTCTTCCAGACCTGGGATCTGGCCGGCCCCTTCCCCGCGATTCTGACCGATCCGGTGGTTGGGGAAACCGCCAGCAAGGTCTACGAAGAAGGCCAGGCGATGTTAAAGAAAATTATCGAAGGCCGCTGGCTGACCGCCAACGGTGTCATCGCGCTATTGCCAGCCAACACCGTCAACGATGACGACATCGAGATCTACACGGATGACACGCGCACCCAAGTCGCGCTGACCTATTACGGCACGCGCCAGCAAACCGAAAAACCGATTATCGATGGCGTGCAAAGACCGAACCAATGCCTGTCCGATTTCATCGCACCTAAGGAATCCGGTATCGCCGATTACATCGGCATGTTCGCGGTGACATCTGGCTTAGGAATCGAGAAATACGAAAAACGTTTCGAAGACGCGCATGACGATTACAGCAGCATCATGCTGAAATCTCTGGCCGACAGATTGGCCGAAGCGTTTGCCGAATGCCTGCATGAGCGCGTACGCAAAGACCTCTGGGGTTATGCCAGCAATGAGGTGTTATCGAACGCCGATTTGATTAAAGAAAGCTACAAGGGCATACGTCCTGCGCCCGGTTACCCGGCCTGCCCTGAACATACGGTCAAAACCGAGATGTTTAAGCAAATGCAGTGCGAAGAAATCGACATGCACATCACTGAATCATGGGCGATGATACCTGGTGCGGCGGTGTCAGGTTTTTACTTTGCGCATCCTGAATCCAAGTATTTTAGTGTGGGTAAGATTGCCGATGATCAGGTGGTGGATATGGCTGTGCGGCGCGGTGTGGCTAAGGAAGAGGTTGAGCGGTGGTTGGCGCCTAATTTGTGATGATGAGGTCATGATGAAAACCCTTAGGCTGTATGTGCCATATATTCCATTTATTTTGGCATGCGCATATGTGATCTATAGATTCGTTCTTTAATTTTACAAAAATTTAATTACGACACAGCTCGCGTAGGTACGATTAGCGCAGCGTAATCGTACGCGTGCCACCGTGCGGCATTCTATTCGTGCCCTGCCACCGCGCACTGTTCATGCGCTTCTTCAGCCTGTCTGGCCTGTAGGCCGCATGGGATATGCGTGGTGGCATGGTCTTGTTTTCATTTTTTAATGGCTTGCATAGACCAACTATTTTTGCGTTTAGGTCTATTGATTATCTTCTGTTGTTGATGTGCGATTGCCGGCCGGCGGTAGACCGGCCAGCAATCTCAAAAAACGTAATACGCAATTCAACGACCAAAACCCCAAAAACCACCTGGCCCACCACGCAATAAACTAGCCCCTCTCCAGCCACCCTAGCCTGCAAGCCGCATGGGGATTGCGCCTTCAGGCAGTACTATCAGCGGATAGTGCGTCGGTATACGGTAAAACAAGGCGTATACTCGTGGGAATTGTTAAAAAAAGTGGCTTTTTCAGAAATCACGTGCTACTTTAACAATCCATACAGGATCGCTCTGTCATCCCCGCTTGCAGAACACGCACCCAATGACCGACATTCACACACAATTTATCGACATTTCGCAGTTGCGCATCGGTATGTTCATCTATCTCGACATGGGCTGGATGGATCATCCTTTTCCAGTCAACAGTTTTGAGATCCGCACGCAAACCCAGCTTGCGACCATTCGCGCTTTAGGTTTGGAGCGGGTTCGTTATGCGCCCGAGAAGAGTTCGCCTGACCCTGACCTGGTGCAAGCCGCACCTGCCGCTGTCATTACCGCCGCTGTCACGGCAGAATCGTCCAAGGCCAGCGAAGCGCGCTTGCGTCGCGAGATGCTGGCGTTGCAGCATTCGAGCCTGCTTGCCTGCGAGCGGCAATTTGGCCAGGCTTCGCAAACCTTCAAGCATGTGGCAGAGATCGCCCATGCGCAGCCGCAGCTGGCCAGGGAGCTGACTGAAACTTTGATTCAGGGTTTTTTGGGCAGTGTCTTGGGTGAAGAAGAGGCGGCGATACGCTTGCTGTCTGAAAAAGCCGGCGAAAAGACGTCGCTGCATTCGATTAACGTGACGGTTATTTCACTTTTGCTTGGCAAGGCTTTGGGTTTAAGTAAGCCGGAAATGCTGGAATTAGGTATCGGTGCATTACTGCATGATCTTGGCAAAATGGCGTTGCCGGATCGCCTGCGTTGGCAGGACGAGCAGTTCAGCATGGCCGAGCGTCAGTTGTACCAGGAACATGTGCTGCATGGCGTTAATCTGGCGCGCAAAATGGGCCTGTCGGGCGACGCCACCTTATTGATCGCGCAACACCATGAATGTACCGATGGCAGCGGTTACCCTAGCCATATCAAGGTCGATAAAATATCCCCGCTTGGGCGCATCGTGTCGCTGGTGAACCGCTATGACAATCTGTGCAATCCGGGCAATCCGGCCATCGCGATCACACCACATGAAGCTTTGTCGCAAATTTTTACGCAAAACAAGGCGCAGTTTCATGTTCCCAGCATGACGGCATTTATCCATATGATGGGAATTTATCCGCCCGGTTCCGTGGTGCAGTTGACTGACGAGCGATATGCGCTGGTGGTGTCGGTCAATTCCTCGCGCCCGATTAAACCGCGCGTGGTGATCCATGATCCGGCCATTCCGCGAGATGATGCGCTGGTGATCAATCTGGAACTCGAACAACAGCTTGGCATACGGCGCAGCCTGAAACCGCTGCAACTGCCGAAAGCGGCCTACGATTATCTGTCGCCACGCAAACGTCTATGCTACTTTTTTGAGCGCGGCATGGAATTGCCCCCGGCCGGAGAGACGCCATGAAAACGATACACTGGCAGGCGCTCATCGAAGGGATGCTGGAAGCGGTGTTGCTGGTTGATCCGATACAGTTACACATACTGGCGGCCAATCGTGCCGCACACGAATTACTCATGTTGCCGCCGCACACATTAAATGACAGACCCGTGGTGGACCTGGCTGCCGCGCCGGAAGACGTCTACTTTTGGGAAGATGTCGCGGCGGGCTTATCGGACAATATATTCTCAGAGACCTTGCTACAGCGTGCTGACGGCAGCACCGTTCAGGTCGAAAGACAGGTCACGCTGGTACGTCTGGGCATGGATACCTCATTGTATGTGGTGGCGATTCGCGATCATAGCGATCAGCGCAAGGTAGAAAACGAGCTGGAAAAACTGATCGCCGAATTGCGTGCCACGCTGGAATCGACCGCAGACGGCATACTGGTGACCGATCTGGATGGGGCGATCCGCAGTTACAACCATCTGTTCGCCAAACTATGGAACTTGCCCGATGATTTGCTGACACAGCGTGATGACGGCGCCATCTATGCGTGGATGGATAAGTGCATGGTCGATGCCAGTCACTATTCCGAACGACTTGGCTCAATCAACCGTTCTCCCTTGATGGAAGCGACCGACGTGCTGGTACTACGCTCGGGCAAGATACTGGAACGCGTCACGCTGCCGCAATATGCCCGCGGACGACCGATAGGCCGGGTCTATTCCTACCGTGACATCACACAAAGACTGGCGGATGAAGCACGCCTGCAGCTGGCGGCCAAGGTATTTGAATCAAGCACCGATGCGATTTTCATCACCGACAGCGCGCAAAGAATCATCACCACCAATCCCAGTTTTGAACGGCTCTCGAGCTATACCGAGAAAGAAATGATGGGCTTAACGCCCAGCGATTTTTTTTCCAAGGAAGGCAATGCCGATGTAGTTAAAAAGCTGCTGGAAGAACTGGAACTCAAAGGTTACTGGGAAGGTGAACTGTGGAACCGGCGCAAGAATGGTCACGCCTATCTGTGCATGATCTCGCTGGTCCGGGTACAGGACGAAATTGGTCATACCGTGCATTACATCGGTTTTTTCAAAGACAGGACCGAGAATCACACAGCCAAGCAAAAAATCGAAGAGCTGGCGTTTTCCGATGTACTTACCGGCCTGCCTAACCGCCTGTTGCTGGCCGAACGGATTAAACAATCGATTACTTTTTCCAGCCGCAATAACAGCAGCTTTGCCCTGCTATTTCTGGATCTGGACCATTTCAAGCAGATCAATGACTCGCTGGGTCACCCGTTTGGTGACCGCGTATTGATTGAAGTGACAGAAAGACTCAAGCGCTGCATACGCCAGGTCGACACGGCAGCGCGCTTGGGCGGTGACGAATTTGTCTTATTGCTGCATCAGGCCGATGCCAGCGGTGCCGAGATCTGCGCCCGTCGCGTGCTGCAGGAATTAAATGCGCCCTTCACGCTCGATACGATGAACTTCACGGTCACCTGCAGTATCGGCATTGCGCTGTATCCGGTGGATGGCAGCAACATGGATGACCTGATCAAGAATGCTGACAGCGCGATGTACCATGTCAAGGAAAGAGGCCGTTCGGATTTTCGCTTTTATCAGCGTCAGATGAACATCGGCTTGTTGTCGCGCATGAAGATTGATCATGCCATGCGCCAGGCGCTGGAACACAACCGTTTCCGCCTGCATTATCAGCCTTTGGTCAATCTGGAGAATGACGAAGTATTCGGCGTAGAAGCCCTGATACGCTGGCACGATGCCGATATGGGCGAGGTCAGCCCGGCGCAGTTTATTCCCATCGCCGAAGAGACCGGCGTGATCGTCGCGATCGGCAATTGGGTCATGAAAACCGCGATCAGGCAGGCGGCAATCTGGCATGGCCGGGGTGAAAAATTAAGTATCTCGGTGAATGTCTCGGCGCTGCAGTTTCAGCAGACCGGTTTTATTGAAGACATCGCCAACGCATTGCAGGAGGCCGGCTTGCCGCCAGACAGAATCGAACTGGAACTGACGGAATCGATACTGATACGCGACGTAGAAGAGACGCTGAAAAAGCTGCAGGCACTGGCCGAATTGGGCGTCAAGATGTCGATTGATGATTTTGGCACCGGGTATTCCAGCCTGAGTTACCTCAAGCGTTTTCCGATCAGCAAACTTAAGATCGACCGTTCATTTGTCATGCATTTGCCGGATGACGAAAGTGATATCGCCATCGTCACGGCCATCATCAGCCTGGCACATGCACTCAAGCTGCGGGTGATCGCCGAGGGGGTAGAAAATGCCGAACAACGCGCCCTGCTGCAGACGCTGCGCTGCGATGAGCTGCAGGGTTTTCTGTACTCACCCGCACTCGGCATTGATGAATTTGAAGAGCGCTACCTGACCCCGATCGGCGACGGCACAAAGCGGATCAGCGCCAATAGCTAAAACAATTAATTCAACTAATCACATGGGCTTGAAACGCCAGGCGTAAGCCTGGCTCACTTTGAGTATCTCTTTAGAGCCGCGCAGCTCCACCGTCACACGTCCCATCTCATCGCGATGCGCGCGCGATATCGCGTCGGCACGCACCACCACACTACGATGAATTTGCCAGAACAGATCGGCATCAAGGCCATCAATAATCTCCTTGAGCGGCTTGCGCACATGCGCCTCGTCGTCGCTGCTGACGACACGGGTGTATTTTTCATCCGAAGTGAAAAACAAAATTTTATCCACCGGGAACATCTTGATGGTATCGCCCACACTGGCGCTGATCCAGCGTATTTTTTCGACAGCTGGTGCACGCAGGCGCTTGTCCAGCTCCAGCATCAACTGGCTCACATCGGGCGCGGCCTGCTTGCGGTTAAGCCGCTCTTTCAGGCGGGCAATCGCATCGATCAATCGTTCGCGCGCGATGGGCTTCAACAGATAGTCGATGGCGCCGGCGGCAAAGGCTTCTATCGCATGATTGTCATAGGCGGTGGTGAACACCGTGTGGCAGCGCCCCTTAATCGCATTGGCGACATCCAGACCCGATATGCCAGGCATGCGGATATCGAGAAACGCGATGTCGGGCGTACTGGCATAAATCGCTTCCAGCGCATCGGCGCCGTGTTCGCATTCGGCGACGATGCTTAATTCTGGCCAGTGCTCGGCCAACATGCGGCGCAGTTCCTTACGCGGTAAATCTTCGTCGTCTGCAATGATTGCGGTGATCATCATGTCTCTCTGTTCAGTCTCTGTTCAGTCTCAGTTTTAATCTCATTTTCAATTCAATAGCGGCAAGATGATGACGGCGGCGATGCCACCTTCGGCCCTGGCATTGAGCTGCAAACTGGCGCGCTTGCCAAACATGGATTCCAGTCTTTCGCGGATATTGGCCAGCCCTATGCCGCTACCGGACGTGGTGCCGCCAAAACCGATGCCATTATCCGCCACGGTAAGCTCCAATACCTCCTCATCATCGCGTTGCATGCGCCTGGCGGTAAGTGAAATATGTACCGGTCCGATTTTGGGTTCTACCCCATGCTTGACGGCATTTTCAACCAGAGAGATCAGCATCAGGGGCGGCAAGGCGGCATCTTCGACATCCGATTCAACGCTAAAACTCAGGCGCGGAATTCGTGCCTGCATCAGGGCCAGATAAGCGCGGGCGGCTTCCAGCTGTTGTGCCAGCCGCCCTTGCACCGAAGCGCCGTCATCACGCATTTGCGGGATGGTGGCACGCAGGTAATCGACCAGGTGATCGACAATCGCGGTGGCGCGTGCCGGTTCGGTCAGGATGGCGGATCGTACGCCGGCCAGGGTATTGAAAAGAAAATGCGGTTCGACTTGCGCCACCAGCACGGAGAGACGCAATTCCGCTTCACGGCGCGCATCCTGGGCGCGCTGCAGCTCTTGCAGTTGCATGGCTTCGGCCAACTTTTTGCGTTGCCGATAAAAGACCCACAAGTCAAACCCGCTGCCGGTATAAATAAGCATGCCGGCCAAAGGCACGACACGGATGAGGTTCAGCAAAATGTCGACCAGAGGCTGATCGACTGCCGCGTTGATTGGACCAGGCTCTGACGTCGCTATGCCTGGTTTTTCTGGCGCTTGCCTGTCGCCAGAGGAAGGTCGTTGTTCAGGCGTAGGATGCCAAAATGAAATCTCCACGTTGGCGTCGCTGTAAGCGACATACTTGGCAGCATAATTTAAGCCCTTGTATATGCCAAAACTGAGCAGCGCGCCCAGACAAAGCGCGCCACCGAGGAATATTGCCTCTTTACGTACCGGATATGCCTTTTGCCGCACGCAGACGGCCATCGCCGGCCCGAGCAAAAACAAGGCGGCACCACCGCCATACATCGGCCCGGCAAAAACGAAAAAGGCCTTGATATCCCGATGTTGCAGCAGTACGAGCAGCGGCAACAAGATCAGTAATATCAGTTGCGCGCCGCCGAACGCAAGCGCGCGGTAACGAAACCATGTGGTCGAGAAGACGGGAAAGTGGCGGTAGCGGTACAGCCAGGTATCACTTTGTAGCGAAACTTCCGAAGGTAAAACCTGGTCTGACATAGCATGAATTAAACGAGGGTTGACGGATGGCATGGCAGCTCCTGACGACGAAGTTGCTACTGTAAGTGAAAACAAATTCACCAGGTGGTGCTGCGATAAAACCGGAATACAAGGGACGAAGTGGCTGATTTTCGTGCTGAACACATCCGCTCAATTTTCGCCTGGCAGGGAGTCATCAGAAACCAAGCCTGCTCTCGCTCTTTGCTGGGTGGCGATACGGATAATCGTATTGCGTATTGAGGTGAGCACTGCAGCCGCGTTGAAAGGTTTGACAATGAAACCGCTGACGCCATGCTGCTGTGCTGACTGTATGGTGCCGGCATCTATTTTTGCAGATACCAGAAAGATCAACGCCTTGGGCAGCTCTTTGCGCAGGGCATCGAGTAACACCGTACCGTCACCGTTGGTCTCACCGATATCCACACAGACAATTTGCGGCTGCAACTTGACCAGGCGTGCAAGATTGGTCAAATTGGTGTTACTGCCGCCCACCACTTCATGGCCGCCGTTATTCAATACAGAAGTCAGAAGATCGCGCGCAACCGCCTGATTGTCGAGAATGATGGCTTTAAGCATGAAGGTGACCGTTGATGAAGAGAAGATAAAAACATCATAAAGGAAAATTTAGCCATTGTGCCAACAGTTTGAGCTGGCAATATACTAGGGTGCAGTATCAATAAAATTTGATCCAACACGCACGTTCTACGTGCGTGTTAGGCCTACAAATTCCTATACTCCCATTATTTCAGGTATTTTAAAGGTATCAGGCGAGAACCTCGCCTGAGGGCGCTCATTTTCCGTGATTATCTTTGCCATTTTTGACGTACTTGTTGAGCCATTGATCTTGCTCCCATAGCATGTGCAAGACGGATTCGCGCGCACGGTAGCTGTGGCTCTCATTGGGCAACATCACCAGCCGCGTGGTGGCGCCCAGGCCTTGCAGGGCCTGATACATGCGCTCGCTTTGCACCGGAGAGGTGCCGGGGTTATTGTCCTGCTCGCCATGAATCAGCAGGAGCGGGTCTTCTATCTTGTTGGCAAAATTAAACGGTGCCATCGCCTGGTAGGCCTCTTTGGCCTTCCAGAAGTTACGCTCTTCCGACTGAAAGCCAAACGGCGTCAAGGTACGGTTATAGGCACCGGAGCGGGCAATTCCCGCGCGGAACAAACTGGTGTGGGCGAGCAGATTGGCGGCCATGAAGGCGCCGTAACTATGCCCGCCGATGGCAATGCGGCCGCGCTCGGCTACCCCAATACGCACCACTTCCTCGACCGCCGCCTCTGCGTTCATTTTTAATTGTTCGATATAGGTATCGTTCGGCTCATCCCTGCCTTCGCCGATGATGGGCATGGCAGGATCGTCGAGCACCGAGTAGCCACGGGCCAGCATCACCTGCGGGCCATTGAAATTAATGCGATTGAACTTGTAGGGTGAACTCTTGACCTGACCGGCCGCCTCGGCCGTCTTGAACTCACGCGGATATGCCCACATCAACATCGGTCGCGGGCCATCGCGCCGGGGATCGTATCCGGGCGGCAGATAGAGGGTGGCACTGAGCTCTACGCCATCTTCACGCTCGTAGCGCAAGATCCGTTTTTGCACGCCCTTGAATTGTGGCGTCGGGTGCGGAAAGGCCGTCAATGCGCGCGGTAGCATGCTGCTGTCGAGCTGGCGCACGTATAAATTGGGCCGCTCGTCATTCGATTCACGGCTGGTCAATAGTTGATTGCCTCGGTCATCAAGCACCCCCAGGACTTCTTCGTAATACGGCGCCTTGGAGCGCCAGAGACGCGTCGTTTTCTCGCTAGCCAAATGGAGCTTATCGAGAAAAGGCCGTTCGCCTTCAGGACTGGCGCCTGCGCCGATCAAGAACAGGGAAAATCCATCCGGGCTAGTGCGCAATACGCTACGACCGAATTGATTGAGCGTCATGACGGGGTTGCCGGGGTGCGCGTACTGATCCTCTGACTTGCGGCTGAAGATTAACTCCGGCTTACTGTTTGGAAAACCAGGCTGTATGCGCCAGGTACGCGTGTCCCTGCTCTTCCACCAGCTTTCCGTCACCAGGGCGAGCCCGTCGTTACCCCACTGCACCGAGTTAAATCGCCAGGCAAGATCCAGCAAATCTTGCGGTGCGGCCTTAAACGGTGCCGCCTGCTGCATCAGCACGTCATGAATCTTGACGCTGGCCTCGGGATCGCCGCCGGCTTGCGCTTCCAGCCAATAGAGCGTGGCAGGCTGATCATTGCGCCAGCCAAAATCACGCGGCCCAGCCTGTACCGCGTCATTACCACCAGGCAGACGCTCGCGCATCGGCCGTTCGGCGACGGTCTTGATCTTTTTGCCCTGATCGTTCCAGATCTCTATCAATTGTCCGAACCTTTCCATCGGCAGGATGGTGGAATACGGTCGGCGCAATTGTGTCGTTAGCATCAGCTTGCCGTTTGGCGACGCTTGTACCTTACTCAGTGTCATGACGGGCCCGATACGGCGCACCTCACCGTCGGTATTGACAATCGCCAGCTGCGTTTGCAGATACCAATCAAGCATATCGGCATCGTGCGCGGTCTTTAACATGTCCGGATAGGTGCGGCTCTGGGTGATCTTGCCGCCCCTGGTTTCCTGAGTATTGGGCCCGTTTGGAATGGTTTTTTCGACCGGAAGCCTGGATTGGCGAAGGGGTAGCAGACGCACCAATAATTCTTCAGAACCGTTCAGCCAGGAGAACCCGTAGCCTGTCACAGCGTTCAATTTTTCGCTGATGAGGCGCTCTGCGCTGGCATTTTTTACATCTAACAACCACAGCTCAACGCCGTTATCTGCCCAGCGGCTAAAAGCCACCCATTGCTCGTCCGGTGACCATAAACTGTCTGCTATGCGCGCCTTGGCGGGCAAGCCTTTTATCTGGCGGATCTTGCCGCTGGCAATATCGAGCAAGCTGAGCCCATTGCTAAAATCAAAGCGGCTGGCCGCACGGGTGCGCGGATGAATGCGTAAGCCGGCCAGCCTCAGCTCTGGCTGCGCCACTTCGGCAATGCTCGGCAAACCCGGCACGCTGATGAGCAAAGCCGTCTTGCGGCGCGGCCCAAGCTTAAACTGGGGGCCACGCGGCGCATCCACCACAGCCTGCAATTCTGGCGGCGGCATCTGATACGCATTGTCAGCCAGCTTGGCCGCCAGCGCAGTACATGCGCATAGCGCTATCCCAACCATGGCCAGCAGACGTTGCGTGCGCTGAATCGTGAAAATCGTGCTGCAAACCATAGACGTCTCTTTTTAACTTTTCTCTACTCTTTATTGCACATTTATTTGCTCAAGGGCGCGAAGCCGTTGGCGGTGATCTCGAGTTCGGTCACCTCGCCATATTGGGCGGCAATGCCGCGTATCGCCTCCGCCTTGCCAATCAGCAGCATTTGCAATTTGTCGCGCGGAAAATGCTTGTTCACCAGCAGCTTGGCCTTGTCTGGCGTCAGGCTATCGACATCGCGCATGAAATGATCAATCTGTTCACGCCCCACTTTGGCGACATACATATCGCCGAGCAAACCCGCCAGTTGCTGATTGGTTTCAAAACGTGGCGGGTACTGGCCCTTGACGTAGGCTTTGGCCGACGCCAGCGTGGCGGCATCGATGCCTTTATCCCACAGCCGTTGATAGGTCTTGCTCGCCAGCGCCAATGCGGCTTGCGTCTTCGGTGTCGCTGTAAAGCTCGATACCGCAAACGAGCCGCTTTGCGACAAAGGGGCAAAAGCGCTGTTGGCGCCGTAGGTCAAGCCGGAATTGACGCGTAATTCATCGTTCAGCCACGAGGTAAACCGCCCCCCAAGTATGGTGTTGAGCACTTGCAGCGGCACGTAATCGGGATCGTTGCGGGCGATACCCGCGCCACCGAACAGAAAGGTAGTTTCAGCCGCATCCGATTTATTGACCAGCCAGACACGCGCCTTATCCGCCTTTACCTTGCCAGTGACAGCCGCCGCCGGGATTGTGCCTGCCACTTTCCATTGGCCAAACAAAGCCTCTAACTGCGCACGCATGGCCGCTGGCGAAAAGTCGCCGACGACTATCAGTGCGGCATTCTCAGGGCGATAGTAATTAGCATGGAAGCTTTGTGCATCACTGCGCTGCAAGGCGGTGACGCTGGCGGTACTGCCAGAAACAGGATTGCCGTAAGCGCCATCCCCGAACAGCATGCTGCGGTAATAAGTTTGCGCGACATTGCGCGGACTTTCTTTGGCTTGCTTGAGCCCATCTACAGTACGGGCGCGCAGCTTGGCAAATTCTGCCTCGTCAAAGCCAGGTTGCAGTAACACATCTGCCACCATTGGCAACAAGCTGGCGGCATCGTCCCTGGCGAAATCAACCGTCAAGGAGGTTGATTCGGCGCCTGTCATGCTGCTGATCCGTGCGCCACGAAAATCAAAGGCCTGATCGATGGTCTTCTTATCGTATCTGGCACTACCCAGCAGCAAGGCGTCGCCCGTCAGATTCGCCAGGCCGGCTTGCTGGCCATCGCTCACGGCACCTGCCTTGAGTACGGCGCGCATGGCGATCAAAGGCACATCATGGCGTTCCATTAACATGACCGTCAGGCCATTGGATAGTTTGCTGGTCTCGAAGGCAGGGAGGCGAAATTCGCCTGCAACGCTGTAAGCGGAGACAAAAACCAGACTTAAGGCAAGAGCGTTTTTCATAGAAGACTTCATGCGATTATTCCTCCGTAGCCGCCAACACACCAACGGTGCGTTGCGACTTTTTAAAATATTTAGCGGCTACCGTTTTGATATCAGCCACAGTGAGTTTGCGATAGGCGTCTGGTGCATCAAAGAGTTTTTTATAGTCACCGAAATAGACTTCGTACTCGCCTAACTGCGATGCCTTGCCATTGATGGTTTCTTGCGCGCGATAAAAATTCAGCAGTTTCTGATTTTTTACTTTTTGCAGCTCGTCTTCGCTGATGCCATCCTTGATCAGGCGATCAATTTCGGCCAGCAAGGCTTGCTCAACTTTAGCCGCAGGCACTTTATCTGCCGCCACCGCAAAAAAATTGAACAGCCCGGGATCAAAGGCTTTGCCATGATCTGCCCCGACCTCGGTTGCCAGGCGCTGGTCAACCAAGGCACGGTACATGCGCGAGGTTTTGCCATCGGTCAGAATACTGGCCAGCACATTCAAGGCATAATAATCAGGATGGCTGGTAGCAGGCATTTTGTACGACACCATCAGATTGGCGCTGGTGGCCGACTCCTTGCGCACGAACACACGGCGCTCGCCCTTTTGTTCCGGCTCTACCGTGCGCACCGCAGGCGGCAAGGCGCGCTTTGGAATCGCGGCAAAATATTTTTCAGCCAGGCGCTTGACCTGGTCGGCCTTCACATCGCCCACAATCACAGCGACGGCATTGTTGGCTGAATAGTAAACATTGAAATAACGCTGCAGGTCTGCCAGCGTCCACGCCTTAATATCAGACTCATGCCCAATGGTAGGTATCGCGTATGGGTGAGCAGTAAAGGCCACCGAATACACCTCGCCCCACAAGGCGCGTAAATTGGAATTTTCCAGCCCGGTACTGCGTTCTGACAAGACCACGCCGCGTTCGCTCTCGACCATTTTTGGGTCTATGCTCAGGTGGGCGATGCGATCGCTTTCAAGATCGAAAATAACCGGTAAAGCCGATGCCGGAAACCAGTTGGTATACGCCGTCAGATCATTGTTGGTGTAGGCATTATTGGCGCCGCCATTGGCTTCCATGGTGCGGTCAAACTGCTTGGGGCCGTATTTTTTGGAGCCGTTGAACATCATGTGCTCAAAAAAATGGGATAGCCCGGTGATGCCCGGCACCTCGTTGCGCGAACCGACCTTCCAGTAGGTATACATATTGGCATTCGGGATGGTGCTGTTTTCCAGCACCAAAAATTTCATCCCGTTGGGCAGCGTGAAGGTTTTGACCTGATCAACCGTCACAGCTTGCGTCGGACCTGCCAGCACGCACAACAGGCTGCTGGCCGCAGCGAGGATTTTCCACTTCATCATTTTTCCTAGCGAGTGATTAGCCGGCCAGTATATTTTCGCCGGGTTTGACTGTCTAGACAAATCGAAGAACGATCAAAAAATGCATTAAAACAACGAAAACGCCATACAAATCAGTACCGTTTTGCATTTTTAACGAAGATATTTTGGTGCACAACAGTTTGCTCCACTGTTCGATAATCACATGGTAAGCTTGCCGCCGAATGTCTCAGCAACCAGCGGAGATGAGCACAACAGGTGGCCCGTTAAACCAGGCAACCACTACTGAAAATTTGATCAAATTGAATCATTTTTACCAAAAATAATTGACGGAGAATAGTTTGAATAAAATTCAAAATCCTGGCGCACATACGATCATCGGGCATCCCGACGCTCTGTTTGTGCTGTTCTTTACAGAGATGTGGGAACGGTTTTCTTACTATGGCATGCGCGCGCTGCTGGTGCTATTTCTGGTAACAGAGGCAATCAAAGGCGGCTGGGGCTGGACCCGCGCCGATGCGACAACACTGTATGGCTGGTACACCGGGCTGGTTTACCTGACACCGATTCTGGGCGGCTACATCGCCGACAAAATACTTGGTAGCCGCAGGGCCGTAGTCTTGGGCGGCTTCATCATCGCGGCCGGACATGCCTGCCTGCTGTTTGATACCCCGACCATGTTCTACACCGGCTTAGGCCTGGTGGTAGCCGGCACCGGCCTATTTAAACCGAATATCTCCGCGATCGTAGGGCAGCTGTACACCAAAGAAAACGAAGCGGGCCGCGACGGTGGCTACACCCTGTTTTACATGGGCGTTAATTCCGGTGCTTTTTTCGGCATTCTGCTGTGCGGTTATATCGGCGAAAAAATCTCCTGGCCTCTGGGTTTTGGCCTGGCTGGCATATTCATGATTCTGGGCGCAATCCAGTTTTATTTCGCCCAAGGTATTTTTGGCGAAGTTGGCCTATCCAAATCGCAAAGAACTGCTGAACTGGCACAAGAAGAAGCAGCACCGCATATCGTTGCCGACCGCCTCAAGGCAATTTTCGTCTTTTCCTTCTTTACTATCTTCTTCTGGTTCGCGTTTGAACAGGCGGGGGGTTCCATGACCATCTTCGCGGCTGACTACACCGATCGCACCCTGGTTGGTACCAGCGGCATGGCATTCAAAATTGTCAATAGCCTCATGACCGTGATTCCGACCTTTATTCTGTCCTGGCTATTGGTGAAATTATTTGCCGGAACAGCAAAAAAATACCTGATGTCGAATCTGCTGCTGGTCGTCTGCATGGGAATAATCTGGTCCTTGGTGATCTGGATGCTTGCACGTGAATTTTCATTGGAACAATCGAACGTTCCAGCGACCTGGTTTGGTGTACTGAATTCGTTTTTCATCGTGATTCTGGCGCCGATGTTTTCAAGGATGTGGGACAAACATTGGAACCCAAGCGGCCCGATTAAATTTGGCGTCGGCCTGGTTCTGCTCGGCTTGGGCTTTGCCGCGCTAGCGTATGGCTCGGCCAGCATTCCTGCTGGCGCAAAAACGGCATCGGTCAGCATGATATTTTTGGTCGTCGCTTATTTATTCCACACCATGGGCGAATTATGCATCTCGCCTGTTGGCCTGTCCTACATCAGCAAACTGGCGCCACCGCGCTTGCTGGGCTTGATGTTTGGCGTATGGTTTGTGAACACCGCTATCGCCAATAAACTTGCTGGCGTCACAGGCAGTTACATTGATCACATTTCAGAAACCTACTCTATGTCGACTTTCTTTCTCATCTTTACCATCATCCCTATCGTTGCGGGCCTGACGTTCATGAGTTTGAATAAATGGATGCATAAGAAGATGCATGGCGTGAATTAAACTGGTTTGTATCGCGATGAAAAAATCCCCGCTCAGATTGCAAATTGAGCGGGGATTTTTTTATGCCATGAACAAAGTCTGTGACAGAAATCAGTCCGAAAAAAAAGCTCCCGTTTGCACGGGAGCTTTTTTCAACCTGCTGAAGATAGATTACTTCTTTTTAGAAACAGTCTTTTCAGCAGCTTGGGTGAATTGCTGAGTTGCATTCGCCAAGTTTTCTTCCAAAGTTTGTACCGCTTGCTTGGTTGTCTTAGTCAACTGCTCGTAACCGGCGTTGATGTTACCAACAACTGATTTCAATGCAGTAACAGCTTGCTCGGAACCTGCTGGAGCATTTTTTGTCACTTCTTCGATCAGGGAAGTTACTTTAGCGTTTGTTTCAGCGATGTGCGCTTCAACTGCTTTAGTGAATTCTTGCTGAGTTGCGTTAGTGATGCTAGCCAAGTGACGGCCATAAGCCAAGGCTTTTTCTGCAGTTGGTTTTGCTTGCGCTGTCGTCAAAGCGATGAATTCTTGTGCATCTTTAGCGGTAGCCAATTGCTTGGCGGCGGCAGTGCTTTCTTCGAATGAGGCTTTAGCTGCGTTCACGTTCAAAGAAACGAATTGCTCCAGACCTTCAAACGCTTTTTTGTTCAATGATGTCAGGGCAGCAAATTGTGTTTCCAAGTTTGCTTTAGTCGCGGCGATGAATTGTTCTGGTGTTGTGTACATAGTATTTCTCCAAGAGATTAAAAAACGTAAATGGCAGCGGCGTCCAATTAATTCTTTACATGGTGCACTGCAACAAATCCTATTCTACGCATTTATTTTAAAGTGTCAAGAATTTTTTGTGCACCGCAGCAAAATATTTTTAAATCATTTAAATGAATTAAAACACAAAAAATCAGACCTGTTCCGCCTCCAATGCCAGCAATAATTTCTTATTATTCAAACCGCCAGCGTAACCGGTGAGCGCGCCTGAACTGGCAATCACCCTGTGGCAAGGCACGATGATTGAGATGGGGTTACGCCCGTTGGCGGCACCCACTGCGCGCACGGCACCAGGGTTGCCTATGTGTTTGGCAATCTGCGCATAGCTCGCCGTCGCGCCAAACGGCAAAGTGCGTAAGGCTTGCCAGACCGCCTGCTGAAAAGCGGTACCGCCCGTCATATCCAGCGGCACATCAAACTCACGACGCTCTCCGGCAAAATAGGCCGCCAGCTGCAGACGAGTTTGTTGCAGCACAAAATGAGCGTCGTCACGCTGCCATCCGTCCATTCCTTTGAAGTGCTTATGCTCTTCAAAATAAACGCCAGCCAGACCACGCTCACTGGCAGCCAATAAGAGTTTACCTATGGGGCTTTGGTATTCAGTGTAAAACATGCTG
Organism: Undibacterium sp.; assembly: GCA_030645915.1. GTDB lineage: Bacteria > Pseudomonadota > Gammaproteobacteria > Burkholderiales > Burkholderiaceae_D > Undibacterium. The sequence continues at coordinate 55,267 of JAUSNO010000033.1, read as the reverse complement.
CCTCCTTCTTATTTATTCGATAATGATTGCCACAACAGCAAAGCCGCGTAAGAGCGCCAGGGCGACCAGGCTTGCGCGCGCTGCAATAACTGCTTTTCTGTGATTCTGCTTTCTGGCGCGATTGCGGCTGCTTTCTGCAAGCCGAGATCACCGGCCGGAAAGGCATCCGGAAAGCGCAGCGCCCGCAAGGCGATGTATTGCGCAGTCCATTCGCCAATACCGCCCACGGTTTTCAGATCCGCCACCACCGCATCGGCACTGGCGCCGATTTTTCTTTGCAAGCCACCGGCCAAGGCAAAACGTGCCAGATTCTGTATGGTGGCCGCTCTGGATTTGGGCACACCGATAGTGGCGATCTCTTCCACCGGCAGCTGCGCCAGCAATGCCGGGGCAGGAAAATGGTGCGTCACACCAGCGAACGGTGTCGTGATGGCGTCGCCAAACGCGCGTACCAGTCTGCCAGATACCGTAGTCGCACCGGCCACGCTGACCTGCTGCCCCAGCACGGCCCGTATCGCCAACTCAAAGATGTCGAAAGCGCCCGGCACCCTTAGGCCCGGTGTGAGCACCATCTGCTGCGCCAGCAATGCGTCGGCCTGCAGATGCGATTGGATCACGGTGGGATTCGCTTCCAGGTCAAACTGCGTACGCACTTTTGCCAGCAAAGGCATCAGCACCGTGGATAAGCTGGGAGCGACCTGCAAGGCGAGTTGCCCGCGCTCTGGTAAATGCGTGAGCTTGATCCAGCCGGTCTTGCCGTCCATCTGTACGCTGCGCGCATAGGCATTCCTGTCGATCACGGCTTCCAGACCCGGCATGGCACGGCCGCCCAGATACGCCAGCAAGGCATCCCAGGCATACGGCGGACGATAGGCCAGACGCAAGACCAGGCCTTCACTCTCTTCTTGCGCGGCGCGTCTGATCGAGCCTGGCGTCATCTTATAGCGTTGTTCAAACAAGGCATTAAAACGCCGCACGCTACCAAAACCTGCCGCATAGGCCAGCTCGGTCATCGGCAAATGCGTTTCCTGCAAAAGTTTTTTGGCAAATAACAGGCGCTGGGTTTGCGCCAGTTCGACCGGGCTGACGCCAAATTCCTGCAGCAGCACGCGGCGCAGCTGCCGTGACGACAAGCCCACTTGCTCGGCCAACTGTTCGATATTGCCGTCATTGAGCGCACCGGCGGTAATTTTTTGCCATACGCCGTAGGCCAGATTTTGTTGCAGGGCGTACGGCGCCAGTTCCGGACGACATCGTAGACAGGGACGAAATCCGCTCGCTTCTGCCGCCGCTGCAGAACTAAAAAATACGCAAGAGGACGCGCGCGGCGTCTTGGCGCTACACACAGGGCGACAGTAAATCCCGGTGGTCTTGATGCCAGTGAAGAACACGCCGTCGAAACGCGTATCTTTTGCCACCACCGCCCGGTAATAGGCCTGCTCACGTTCAACAACGGTAGTTGTGCTGGAATTATCTTTTGTCATTTCGCTTCTTTTGTCTGCCATAGTAAAGACTTCAGGGTATCTCTAATAATTCAAAATTCTAAGCTAGGCTAGGCGCGGAAAAAATTTTAGCCTGCCGCATATACTTGATATGCAAGGGATAAAATTTTTTCCGCAACAACGCATGGCGACGAAGTTTGGATTATTAGAGGTGCCCTTCATATAGCGCTCTTTATACGGCAAACATCCGACGCCATCTAGCCATTTTCGGACAGGCAAGCGTTGCACCGGACCACCAGGAGCAGCAAACCGTGACAGATCTAAAAGCCTGAGGGAGTTCCATCGCAAGCTGAATAGTTAGTGCGACGCAAAATTGAAATAAGCATGCCGCCAACACGCACTATCCATGCGGCTTACAGACCAGATAGACTGGAAACCCGCATGGATAGTGCGTGTTGGCGGTATCATTTTTAAGAATTTTAACAATGTCACCCCATCAATCAGTTTGAACGGCTTTTGGCATGGTGATTAAACCAGTCCACATGCATTTTGAATTTCCGCTACACTCACTTTCCTCTCTAGCATCGCACACTTGTTACGCACTTTTTTATGATAAATCACCATGCGCACATCCAGCCCTGACTTAAAAACCGTCCTGATCGCCAGCGGCTTTATTCTGACCATGGCAATGGGCGTGCGGCATGGTTTCGGTTTCTGGATGCAACCTATTTCGCAAGCGCATGGCTGGACACGTGAAACTTATTCACTTGCCCTGGCGGTGCAAAATTTGATGTGGGGTGCATTTGGCCCTTTTGCCGGGATGGCCGTTGACAAATTAGGGACAGCACGGGTGATTGTGATTGGCGCATTTTTGTATGCCGCCGGCCTTTTATGGATGGCCTTGATCGATCAACCCACCTTGTTCGTGGTAGGTTCCGGCATCCTGATTGGCGCTGCTTTGGCATGTACCGCATTTGGCGCGGTGAGTGGCATCATCGGTCGTACCGCCCCCGAGGCCAAGCGTTCCTGGGCATTTGGCATGTCTTCTGCAGCCAGTTCGTTTGGCCAGTTTGTCATGATGCCGGTAGAACAACAGATGATCAGCCATACGGGCTGGCAAAATGCGTTCTATATGTTAGCCGCACTATTGTTGTTGGTCATGCTGCCAATGGCGTGGAAATTGCGCGAGCCAGAATTAAGCCACGCGACGGGCCCTCAACAAAGCATCATGGAAGCGATACGTGAAGCCTTTGCCTACCGCCCTTTTTTGTTACTGATCGCAGGTTATTTTGTGTGCGGATTTCAGGTAGTGTTTATTGCGGTACACATGCCAGCCTACCTCAAGGACAAAAACATCATGGATCCCAATGTCGCCGTGGTTGCGCTGGCGTTGATAGGACTGTTTAATATTTTCGGGTCTTATTACGCGGGCAAACTTGGCGGCATGTATCCAAAACGCTATTTGCTATCGTCGATTTACCTGAGCCGCACCATCGTCATCGCCTTGTTCTTGCTGGCACCGCTATCGTCGTATTCTGTGTATGTGTTTTCTGCTGCCATGGGCTTGTTCTGGTTGTCGACAGTGCCATTAACCAATGGCGTCATCGCCGGTATTTTCGGCATGAAATATTTATCCATGCTATCGGGCTTTGTATTCTTCTCACATCAGGTCGGCAGCTTTCTGGGCGTATGGTTGGGTGGCTATATTTTCACCAAGACCGGCAACTACAATTCAGTCTGGATGATTACCCTGGCCCTGGGCGTTTTCGCCACCCTGATCAATTTACCGATCAACGAAAAACCGATCAATCGCCAACAGGCCGTACCAGCTTAAAATGAAAGCGCATTTCACCTATCGGAAGATTTTCAGAGTACTGGTGATCGCATTGCTAGTGGCGATCCTGGGGCTGGTATTTCTGGCGTATCTACAACCTTCTTTTGTAGTGGATCTTGCGAATCGTTTTATACTTTGCTAAGGGCTTGTTAGGTGCCGTGCTGATCAACTTGCCACCCAATCTGAATCAATTAACCGAGAATTTCCATTAGGATTTGAGATGATGACGGATGCACTTTTCAAGGCAGTTTTGGCGTGAATGAGGCGCTCATGGCTAGCCATGAGCAACGAAGAGCGACAAAAATGACTGAAAATGCGCCGTCAGCGCTCAAATAGCACCTCTGGTGCGCCTAATGGAAAATCTCGGTTTAACGTCAACTACAAGTAAAAAGGGAGCCGCGGCTCCCTTTTTTAATATATTTTCCGGCAACAGAAATTATTCCAGCTTCCACACAAAATCAACTTTAGCCCAAAGCTGATCTGCCTTGCCATCTTTGCTGCCCGGCTTGAATTTGCACTGGCTCAAAGAGGATAAAGCTGCCTTATCCAAACTTTTCGAACCGCTAGACTTCTCTACTTTGGATTCAACCACTTTGCCATCAGCAGCGACCAAAAAACCCATAGAAACCGTGCCCGTTTCTTCATTCATCAATGCCGCTTTTGGATATTTAGGCGGATCACAGGATTTACTGTCCATCACAGGGGCAACTTCAGCGGCAAAAGAAGAAGCTGAAGCGGCAAGCAAACAAGCAGTAGCAATAAGAGAAAAACTAGCTTTCATAAACAGACTCTTCGTTATTTATTTATTCATCAAAATATCTGGTCAAAGTATCAAACTTTGCGCGCAAACTCTATTCTTTCAAACCAAAAAAATTCTAATCTGACCTTCAGTTGTTCTGCACTGTCATCCTTGCTATCTGACATAAACTTATGCCAGCACACTACAGAGGGGGCGACAAACTACTGTAGTTTTATTTCCATCTACACCATCACTTCTGCGAAGAAAACGGTTCCTCACCTGCCAGTCGCGTTATTCCTCCCTTATTAACGGCCAAGAAAGCCCGCCCTCTAGTGTAATCATACTATCTTCTCAGAAAAATTAAAATTCTTCCCAATCGTCATTACTTGCTGCAGAAGACGTCGCTTTTTTTGGTGCAGGTTTGGCAGAGGCCAGAGACTTGACGGCCGTCTTCGGCCTCGCTTTTACCGCTACCGGTGCTGGCGCTACCCGGCGAATCGGAGCCACGGGAGCAGGCGTAGCAAAACCAGATTGCTCCCCTGCTGTTAGTTTAAATATGCTCACGACCTTGGCCAATTCCGATGCCTGATCCTGAAGACTCTGGGCGGCTGCAGCGGCCTCTTCAACCAAAGCGGCATTCTGTTGCGTCATGCTATCCATTTCGATGATGGCATGGTTAACTGCCTCAATACCAGAGCTTTGCTCCTGGCTGGCAGCGCTGATCTCGGCGATGATATCGGTTACGTGCTTGACGCTCGATACCACCTCATCAATCGTCACACCCGCCTGACCAACCAACTTAGTGCCAATTTCTACTTTTTCGACTGAAACACCAATCAAGGTTTTAATTTCTTTCGCCGCCGCCGCGCTACGTTGCGCCAGATTGCGCACTTCAGATGCCACCACCGCAAAACCACGCCCTTGCTCACCCGCACGCGCCGCTTCAACGGCCGCGTTCAAGGCCAGAATATTAGTCTGGAAGGCGATACCGTCAATGACGCTGATAATATCGACAATTTTCTTGGAAGACTCATTGATAGAACTCATGGTATCAACTACCTGGGCGACTACCACACCACCCTGGCGCGCCACTTCAGACGCCGATGCCGCCAATTGGTTCGCTTCACGCGCATTGTCTGCGTTCTGCTTCACTGTTGCGGTCAACTCTTTCATCGAAGTCGTGGTTTTTTCCAGCGAACTGGCTTGCTGTTCAGTACGGTTGGAAAGATCCAGGTTACCACTGGCGATTTCGCTAGAAGCGGTGGCGATGGTATCGGTGCCGACACGTACCTGACCTACTATATTGACCAGGCTGTCGCGCATGGTTTTCATCTCAGCCAACAAGCTAGAATTATCACCTGCATTAATGTTGATAGGAGATGCCAGATTACCGGCAGCGACCTCGCCCGCGATACGTGCCGCATAATCCGGCTCGCCGCCAAGCTGTTTCAACAAACTGCGCGTAATAACGACCGCAGCAATAATGCCGGCAATCAAAGCGAGAGTACCTAACAGCAACATCATGGTTCTGGCGGCAGCAAACGCCGATCTGGCCTCGTCCGCGATAAATGCACTCTGCTTGTCTTCGGCGACGACCAGCTCATCCAAGCTGTCTAGCCATTTTTTCTGCACGGGACGAATTTTTTTTATCAGCGCGATGGTTGCCGCTTCTGGATTATTAGCAACACCCAATTCCTGTGCTTTTGCTGGTAACGATGCAGAGGCTGTCTCCTGCTCCTTGATTTTTGCTAACAGCGCCTTTTCTCCCGGCGTTGTGCTGCTCTCTTCCGCAAACATTTTTGCGAGTTTCTCTTCGGCTTCAGCATACTTCTTAGACTGCTCCTTGATTCTTATCAGATCCGGTGCCATGTCGTCCGGATCGGTAAGCAAGGTCAGATTACGCAACGACACCATACGATCATAAACAATCGCACGCATGTCGCTGACCAAACGGGTCTCGACATTGCTGACATTGACGATCTTTTCAAGTCGCCCCTGAATCTGTGCCATACGGGTAATGCCTAATATCGTCACGGCCATCAACAATACTAGTACGAGAGCAAAGCCAAGGCCTAGACGTTTTCCTACCTTCATTTTTGCGAAATTCATTTTTTGAGCGATACAAGAAAATTAAAGGGCTTTCCTAAGCGTGCAAGCAATGCCGTTTACCAAGAGGAAAGAAGAAGGCAAACTCAGAATACTAAATAGCAAGTGACAAAAAAATAACGGCATTAAATCATGCCTTTTTCAGTCAACATTTATGTATTTTTCTAACAAAAACAGCGCAAGCGCCACTTCTGAAGAATATACTCGATTTTTTCCGGGTGGCAAGGATTTTTTGTCGTAAATCCTTTCATAAATCCCATTTATGGCGACTGGATTTGTCAAATGTCTACGTTAGTTTATATCGTAGCTAATTTAGATTTTTTATTCATGAAGAAAAATATGATTAACTATAAAAGCACGCAAATCATACAAATACCTTTTGAAAGAGAATCTGCACTGCTCATCGATGCATAACAATGCGTTTAAAACCAAAACAAAAAAACTTCGCCATCGCAACTCACGCATCTTTTGAGTTATTCGATATGAGTCAAATTTGCGTAGTTAAAAAATAAAAAACCTCAGAAATTTCTGAGGTTTTTTATTGACTACAGTACTACAAAATTAAAATTTGTAATTGCCTGTTAAGTAAAAAGTACGTCCCAACGGATCAGTGTAACGACCATCGTAACCAACTTGATTACCACCACCTGTATTACGGATAGTTAGCGGTGGATCTTGGTTAAACAAATTACGAACACCACCAGTGATTGTCAAGTTTTTAACGACGTTAGCTTTTAATTGCCAGTCAAATGTCATGTAGCTTTCCACATCACGTGCCAGACCAGCATAGCTGCCCAACGATCCGTCAGCATTAACACTTCTAAGTTGGCCATCGCCAGCACCAATATACTTATCGTGGTAACCAGAACGATAATTCACAGTCAAAGAGTTAGTGAACTGATCGGAAGATTTCAGGGACATCACCAATCTAGAAATCACACGGAAAGTCACCTGATCATAAGAATCGAAACGACCAACACTACTCTCTACACCAACACCAGGAACATCTTGCTCAGCCTTGAGCATATAAGTACCTGACCAATTTGCGCTAAATTTGCCTATTGATGATGAATTTTTGTAGGTTGTATCCCAATCTAAACCCTGGTAATGCGAACTAGCCAGATTGACTGGGCTAAGTGTTGCAACCAAAACATTCGATTTCTGAATTGGATCATAGTAAATGGAAATAAATTTATCTGCCAATGCAGGATTGGTGAAAATTTGATCCTGAGACAAGGATTGAATCTGATTCCTCAACTTAACATCCCACCAGTCAAGTCCAACCGACAGACTACTGGTCGGCTCAAAGCGAAATCCTAATGCGGATTGCTTCGATTCTTCCGGCTTCAAACCGTTTGCTCCCGTTGCGGCATTGCCCTTGGTTAAAAGACCATACTCTTGCTCACCACGGCAATATAGAAATCTTGCATCAGTAGGATTGGTTATAGGACAAGGGAAGAAACTAGACGACCCTCCATTTTTCAATGGATCGGCAACGTCATTCATTGTTGCCGCCTTGAAACCAGTGCCATAAGAACCACGTAACAGCAAGTTCTGAGTTGGCTGGTAACGAGCTGATAATTTGTAAGTCGCGTTGGAAGCCGAATTACCTAAAGTACCCGGAGCAGCAATTGTGCCGCTTGGTTCATAACTTGCATTATTTTTCTTTACCGCATCATAGCTATCATAACGTACCGCTGCTGTAACATCCATATTGCTCATCACAGGCATCAGCAATTCACCGAAAGCACCCCAGTTTTGACGTGTTGCATCTAAAGGTTGAGCACCAGTCCCGCCGCCAATAATAGTATCAGTCCATGTTGGATGTTGTGGTCCTGGACCTTGCGAAAGTTCACTCGGAGCGTCGTTATATGACTGTTTGGTAAAATCTATACCCGAACCGAAAGACGCTTTACCGCCAGTCATCTGGAATAATTCTTTTGACGTGTGTGCACTAAGTACATCGATCTTTGATTTAACTACACCCAAAGTTTGCTTCAGTACTGCAGGTGCCAAAATCGCTTGAGCATTCGGATTAAGAATATAAGGATTATATGCCCCTGATTTGACTAATGCATCAAAGGTATTTGCACTCATATATCCAGATACTGCATCATCTTTCTGAGTGTTCTCAGAATGAGTATAGGTGGCTGTGTAATCCCATCCTGCCAAATTACTTTCGATGCCTACTGCAAAATGTTTTGCGTCTGTTTTATATGCATCAGCACGTCCACCTGCATCATGTGCACGATAATAGAAATACGCATCAGTAACATCAGCGGGATTTATTCCCTGCGCTGCCAACAAAGGTGCTACAGACGTATTATATGCACCGATATAAGCTGGATTAACAGACTTAACACCTGTTACAGGATCGGTGCTCATCGTAGTTAAAGGTTGTGCAGGTGGAGCAAATCGCGCAGTATTAGTAAATCTTGAAATTACTGCTTCACCGAACAAGGTGGTTTCTTTACCGAGTTTTACACTACCAGAGCTAAAGAAGCTGTCACGCTTCAATTCCGGAATCAAATCGACAGTTGCCGCATAGTCATAACGACAAACCCCGCCACGCTCAAATGTATTTTCGCCACTACATTTCCCACTATTTACCAAAAGTGGCGAAAAAGTTACGTTATTACCTAGCGAATCATAAACGTCCGCATTCGCTGGATTTGAGTTGATACTTGTCTGATAAATCGCATATTCTTTTCCGTCTTCTGAAAATTTATGCACACCTGAATTAGAAAATTTGCGCTGAGTGGCTTTAAGTACTTTTTGTTCATCATGGCTGTATGCCATCTGAATATTGAAACCATCTGCTTCTAAATCGCCAAAACCTTTTGATATAGCAAAATTACTGCTTTGACCGCCACTTTCTTTAGGTTTATTAATGGTAGCCTCAAGTTCCAATGCTGTTTGATTTTTCTTGAGTATGAAGTTAACCACGCCCGCAATCGCATCGGAACCATACAAAGTAGAAGCCCCATCTGTCAGAATCTCAACGCGCTCAACCGCTGACAAAGGAATACTGGCCAGATTCACAGCACTACCTGTGTTATAAGGCGCCATACGACGACCATTTAACAATACTAAAGTGTATTCAGTTCCAATTGCATGTACGGACGCAGTTTGTACGCCGCCGCCGCCGCCATTAACAGAAGTTGATGCGGTAATAAAACCTTGCATCGCTGGCAAAGCAGCTACCAGATCAGCTACATTTGTAGCGCCACTTTGCTCGATATCTTTACGAGTCAATGTTTGCACTGGCAACGCGCCCTCTTTTGCAATGCGCTTAATCGAAGAACCTGTAATTTCTACGCGCTGGACTGCTTCTTGAGCTGCCGCGGTTTGCGCTAACAAACCTGCACCCATCGCAACGCTGCCGACAAACATGAGTCGGACTGAACGCGATAACATTTTTTCTACCATGATTATCATTCTCCAAAGTTAATTCTTGAGTAACTGCTATTTTTTGCCTTTTGAGCACATCATTTAAGCTTCATTTATTTTTGCGCTTTTTTGATCTAATCATGAAACCATTTATCGCAAATAAATGTCAATTCAGGAATAAATCTTTTCATCCCAAATACAACAAAAAATAACAAAAATTGAATAATTTGAATTTCAAAATTGTTCATAAAAAAAGCCCTAAAAAATTTTAGGGCTTTTTTGTATCGCAATTACAGGTGTAGCTGTCTTCTTACCTTACATCTAACACCATGTATTTATGATCGATTAAAATTTGTAGCTGTACTCTACAGTCAATTTAGCGTAACGAGGTGTCGTATAGCTAATCGCCTGACCAAAAGTTGACGAAACTACACCAGTATCAACGTTGTAAACCTCATCAATATTTTGTATGGTGCTTCTATTGAAAAGATTATAAACGTCAAATTTGAAAGCCAATCCTTTGACCTGCGCTGGACGATAAACAAGATTCATATCCAAGCGAGTATCCCACGGCAATTTACCTTGTGATCCACGAGGTGTAGCAACTCCATTGCAGTAAAAGAAAGCAGAACCATAGGCAGCCGCTGGATTTGAATCGTCTGGAAAATTACCAATGCAATTTTTTGAACGACCAGATGCTAACAATAAATTAGCACCGACACCAATCTGAGGCGTTACTTCGTAGAAGCCATAAGCCTTGAATTGATGAGTGCGGTCATTTGGTAAAAGTCCATTCGCATTTTGTGAGATTTCTGGATAGTCAAATACTTGCGTAGTTGCAACGTCAGCCTGACCGATGTCAGAGAGAGTCTGACCTTCAGTATTGCCTTTGCTACGAGACCATGTGTAGTTCAACTTACCATACCAGCCGTTACGCAAAGGATGTTCTACAAAAAAATCAACTGCGGTATATTTTCGCTCAACTTTTGGATAACCCAATTCAGCCGCGGTCAAATTAACAGGAACCAAAGTCTTGCCATCACCATTGTAGTTCACCAAGAAATTATTGGACTGGCCTGGGTTAAACAAAGCACATCCAAAACCATGGTAATTAGTAGCATCAACTTTATTATCTTCTGCCCATTTGTCGAATGGACGCTGATCACAGAAATCGTCAATTGTGGACTTCAAAACACGGTAAGTCACTTTTGTACCAAAATTGAGAGAAGGTGAATACGCCTTTTCGAAACCAAGACTTATTTCATCTTGGAAATGTGCATCCATATTTTGGGCAGCAACTGTAAGTGGATCTTTCGCTTGGCCGAATTCGTTGTTAGCAGATGTAACGCCACTAATTGCAGTCAAACCTGTAGGCGCGCCTGTTGTCGCATCAACACCTGTGTATGTAAAATACTCGCGTGTAAATAACGAACTACCCGCTGCACGAATCGCCACATTTGTTGGCATTTGCAAATGATAACGCCCAGCACTACCAAACGCTTTCAAAGATGCATCGCCATTTACGTCCCAAGCAACGCCTAAACGCGGTGCCAGTTGATTACGTTGGGAGACGTAAGCCTGACCGTCGCCGTTATAATTTGTAAATTGCTCATTACGCAAACCCAGCGACAGAAGAATCTGCTTAGTTACTTGATAACGATCTTCAATATACTGTGCAGATTGCTCGACTGTAGGTGCTGATACGCCACTGGTATTAATTCTTTGTACAAAATAACCGTTGGCACCATAACCCCCACCGGATGCCGGTGATTTTGATTGTGGATTTGGTAACGCATTTGGATCAGTTAATTTTCCATAAGACCAAATACCGCCACCCGCACGTGAAGTGCCAGCCAAAGTACTGATATCGTTGTGATCCAAACCAGCTCGCAACGTATGATCACCTAATTTATATTCCAAATCCAAGCGATATACTTTTTGCTTATCTTCTGCACCTGGTGTCAGAATGTTACCGGTGGTTTTTTGTGGCGTTGTATAGTTACCAGCAATAGTTGTTACGCGAGTTGCTGGTGTAGACTGTGTCTGAAGAAGTGCTGGATTATAATTCAGTGGTAAATCTGTATGGGAAGTATTGCTAATCCCGTATAACGCGGTCAATGTTAAATCTTTTGTAATGTTGCCGGTATACTTCAGAATAGAAACATCTGCACCAACCGCCGCCGCCGCAGGCGTAGGGCCGTAGTTTTCATAGGAACGCCCACCATTTTGAACATTACCTCGTTGTAACGTAGCATAATCCAGACCAAAATATTTACGATCTGATTCTGGGCGATCTGTAATGTTCGTCAATTCCAGACGGTGGTCGTCATTGATATTCCAATCCAATTTAATTAACGACCGCAGGGTTTTATTTTCGGATACATTCCATCCAGTATCTTTTGCAGCTGAACTAGCGGACGAAAGGCGGGCAAATTCTGATGTACTCTTAATTTGCTCAACGTTCGCGAATAAAAACAATTTATCCTGAATAAGTGGGCCGCTTACATATGCGCTCAGAGTATGACTGCTGCTTTTATCGCCTTCGCCATACAAATACAGGTCACCGTCTGTATCAACATTTTCACTAGCACCTGTATTTGGGTAATAGATATTCTTGCTTTTGTTTCTTAACGCATTTGGAGTAATGCTTGCGCTACCACCAACTTCCCAGCTATTGGTACCACTTTTAGTCGTAATATTTACAACGCCACCAGTAGAACGGCCGAATTCCGCACCATATCCGCCCGAAAGAATTTGCGCTTGACCAATTGACCCGAAAGGCAATTCTGATGCACCGATTTGCAGAAGAACATTAGTTACCGGAAAACCGTTGATATAGAACGCGTTCTCAGATGCAGATGCGCCACCAAAACTTGGCGCGTTCCCACCGCCATACCGTGAATCACCGCGTGTCGTATTTGGTGCTAGCTGAATGATTGAAGCAACACTCGGAGTAATTGGTAATTTTGCCAATTCTCTAGAAGTAAAAGATGCACCATTATTTGTATTTGAAACGTCAATTCTTGTGCGGCGCGCTGAAACCTCCACAGACTGAACAGCGTCAAATGTCGCCTCGACACCTTGTCCCAACAATACTTCGACATCCATTGAACGGATCACGTTGGCGCCACTCATCAAAGTCACTTTATATTGACCTGTTGGCAGTGACGTTGCCTGAAATTTTCCGCCAGCATCCGGTGTAACAGTGCGGGTTAACTTCGTATCTTTATTTTGGACGATCACAGAATTACCCAGTCCTGCGGCAACTCGGCCGAATACAGTACCTGTGGCATTCGATTGCGCAAATGCTGTTGAGCTAACACCAACCGTCAATACACCAGCACTAAACGCCAGCGTCAGCGCATGCGCGACCAGTGTTTTTTTTAATACTAAATTTCTCTTGGACATATAATTTCCTAAAAATTAAATATGATAAATCGCGTTCCAACCTTGAGTAACATCTGACAGCAACTGCAACAATTTCCACAGTTTGATAGCCAGTCGAGAATTAGCTCTCTCCTCACAAACATTCTTTTCAGATCTACAACACTTTTACCGTGTTTTTTGGCAATCTATGTAAATAAGTTCGTTTTTCTGAATTTATTTATGTAAATTATTCCATCAAAAAATATTCATATGACATAGGAACATTTCAAGCCGTAAAGTGTCAATACTCGCGTTTGCTGCGCTTACCAAAAAACAACAGCACTTTTTTTGCCGATGATAATGCGACGCATCTAACGCGTTATTTTGGTGCTACGCAACAAAAATAGTGCGCAGCGGACATTCGTTCAGACCGTTTTGATTTTAATTGCTTCAATTTGACCTCGCGCAAGATTTAATTTTTGTTATTGAAAATTGCTGCTTCATAAATTCGGCTAGGTCAGCACATGTTCATCGAAGCCAAATTTTCATGCAGTTATTTTCTAGAGAATAGCGCTTTTTGTTTTTACTATTTATCAAGCAAATAACCAATTTCGCACAATATTGGTGCGCATTAGGCGTAAGAAAATTTTCGGCAGCTATTTTTGTCACTCAGCCAATATGCATGAATAAATGCATATTGGCCAAAATTCACCTACATCACCCGCAACTGGACGTTTAGAGTTAGCTAACTACGCGTTTTCCACCGAATGCAGCGCTGTTTGTGTATTCTCATGCGACATTATTCATTCTGGTACCGCCATGACTTCCACTTCTTACCCTCACCTGCTGGCACCGCTTGATCTGGGCTTCACACAATTACGTAACCGTTGCATCATGGGTTCCATGCATACTGGTCTGGAGGATCGTTTTTACAATTACCCGAAACTGGCGGCATATTTTAGAGAGCGGGCGCGTGGTGGCGTTGGATTGATCGTCACTGGTGGCATCTCGCCTGACCGGCGCGGTTGGTTATTGCCGTTTGGTGGCACGATGAACACTTTGGGCGACATATGGAACCACCGCAAGGTAACGCGTGCGGTGCATGAAGAAGGTGGCAAGATCGTCATGCAGATTTTGCATTCCGGGCGTTATGGTTATCAACCGTTTGTGGTGTCGGCATCAAGCAAAAAATCGCCTATCTCCATGTTCAAGCCCAAAGCCTTGAGTGAGTCTGGTATCGAAAGCACAATACGAGACTATGTGCGCTGCGCCCGGCTGGCGCAAAAGGCCGGCTATGACGGTGTCGAAATCATGGGTAGCGAAGGCTATTTGCTGAATCAGTTTTTATGCGCGCGTACCAATCTGCGGCAAGACCGCTGGGGCGGCTCGATAGAAAACCGCATGCGTTTGCCGGTTGAGATTGTGCGACGGGTGCGGGCAGCCGTCGGTCAGAATTTTATCCTCATGTATCGCCATTCCATTCTCGACCTGGTCGAAGGCGGCAATAGCTGGGATGAAGTGGTCACGGTAGCCCAGGCATTAGAACAGGCTGGTGTGACTATTTTGAACACCGGCATAGGCTGGCACGAAGCGCGCGTACCGACCATTGTGACCTCGGTACCGCGCGCTGCGTTTGCCAGCGTGGCGGGGCGATTGAAAAAGGCTGTCGGTATTCCGGTGGTGGCGTCCAACCGGATTAATATGCCGGATCAGGCCGAAGCGATCATCGCCAGGGGTGACGCAGATATGGTGTCGATGGCACGGCCATTTCTGGCCGACCCTGAATTTGTCAATAAAGCTGCCAGCGGTCGCGCTGATGAGATCAATACCTGTATCGCCTGCAATCAGGCCTGTCTTGATCATACGTTTGCAAACAAGCGCGCGTCTTGTCTGGTCAATCCGCGCGCTGCTTTTGAAACAGAACTGAAGTATGTCAAAACCACCAAACGCCAGCGCGTTGCGGTAATTGGCGCAGGGCCTGCCGGGTTGTCTGCCGCGACCGTGGCTGCCGAATGCGGGCATGAGGTAACCTTGTTTGATAGCAATGACAAGATAGGCGGGCAATTCAATATCGCCATGCAAATCCCAGGCAAGGAAGAATTTGCAGAGACCATGCGCTACTTTAAGCGTCGTCTTGAGATTACCGGCGTTCATCTGAAGCTGGGCAAAAGAATCAGCCAGGAAGAGCTGTTGGCGCAAGGCTACGAGCACATCATCGTCGCTACCGGGATCACGCCACGTACCCCGCGTATTGAAGGCGTTGATCACCCCAAGGTGCTGTCATATATCGATGTCTTGCTGCATAAAAAACCGGTAGGAAAACGCGTTGCCATCATTGGCGCTGGCGGTATCGGATTTGACGTTGCCGAATACTTGCTACATGACCCGAGCACGCCATTGCCGGTGCCCTTGGCACACTGGTTTGCGGAATGGGGCGTTGATCCGCAAGCGCTGCAAAATGGCGGGCTGATTGCGCCGGTGGCAGCCCATCCGTTTCGACAACTTTATCTGCTGCAGCGTAAGGCCAGCAAGCTTGGTGCCGGCCTGGGGAAAACCTCGGGCTGGGTACACCGCGCTACGCTGCAAAGAAACAAGGTGGAAATGCTGGCTGGCGTTGAGTACCGGCGCATCGACGATCAGGGATTGCACATCACCGTCAATGGCGAAGCACGTTTGCTCGAAGTGGATAATGTCATTTTATGCGCAGGCCAGGATTCATTGACCGAGCTGATGCCCAATCAGCCAAATGAAGATGGACCACGTTTTCATAAAATTGGCGGCGCGGCGCTGGCCTCTGAGCTTGATGCCAAACGGGCGATACGCGAAGGTGCAGAATTAGCGGCTTCTCTTTAATTGAGACATTGCAAACAATAAAAAAGCCAGTCAACAGACTGGCTTTTTTATTGAGGCAAATGCTTATTTCGCTGAAGCTTCCGCATTAGCTGCTGCGGCTTTTACTTCAGGTTCCTTGAACTTGGCGCCACCGGCATTGGCCAGATGTACTACGGCGCGAGCCACTTCAACATCATCCAGATCCGGGTTGCCGCCTTTGGCTGGCATCGCACGCAAGCCACCGATGGCATTGGCTAACACCTTGTCGTAACCTTGCGCAATTCTTGGACCCCACGAGGCTGCATCGCCCAGTTTAGGTGCACCGGCTGCACCCGTATCGTGGCAAGCTGCACACACCATCTTGTAGACTGCTTCGCCCGATTGCAAGACTTTGGGACCGCTGGCATCCTTGAAGGTATAGCCTTCATCTGCGACTGGGCTGATACGAGCGACGATCGCCTCTGGCGTGAGTGCGGAAGAGCCGGCGCCGACTTTTTTGTCGTTGGACACATACTGTATCAACAACACGATAATAATGATCGGGACCAATAATCCGGCGAGAACGGCAACGATGAGTTGCTTAGGCGTCTTGATTGGTGATTCGTGGTCGTCGTGTGAGTCGGTCATGGTTTCCTCGTTACAATAAAATAATAGGACGGTTGCTAGCAGCCTGTCGGACTTAGGAGTTGTCGGCTGCAAAATCATCTGGACGGTGCGTATTTCACCGGCTTTTTGGTCAATATCTAGATATTGACGCTGCAAATCCGACAAAATCTGCCCTCGCCCAGCCGATTTTTCGCTTCGACACCCTAAATCCAACAGGCTGCTAGGGATTAACGCAAGATTATAGAGTAAAGCGTAAAGTTTGGAATGGAAAAGCGTGACAGTAAGGGGCCGATTCCAGTGAAAAAAGCGCAATTTGCGACAATTTTGCTATGTTCGCGACAAGGGTGAAACGCGATTTACTTTAAGACTTTCGGCCAACTCAGGCATTCCCCCTTATGCCGGAGGAATCGGAGGAAATTATTTAGACTGCATCTCAATCCCGATTTCTGCACCAACGCAATGAAACAGACATTCCGCCTGATTTTTGGCTGCATCAGGCAGAAATCAGGCGAATTGTTACGCGAGGCAAGAATTAGTGAATGTTCCTGCATGCATAATCAGACTCAAGCGGCTACAATAGCGGTCTGCAAATGATTACTCCACGCGACCGTCTTCCAACGGATAGGATACGGGCCTCCGAAGCCCGCAATACAGGTTCGATTCCTGTCGGTCGCACCAATTCTCACCATTTCTCTATTTTGCATCCGCTTCTGGTCAAAATAAATATACTCCCCTTAAAATAATCATTTTTACGGCAAATTCGCACGTGTTTATTGCGTCGTAAAAATATACCCTACCCCAGTATCATCAAATCTGCATGATGCATCGATTCCGGAACCGCAGGACTCGTTAGCAGTGAAACAAATCCCCTTGCACGCGATGGTCCGTTTCTGCAGTTTCACTGTGCCTGGTCAACGCGCTCGCTTTCACTCCCAGCAGTCTGAGTTTCTGCTCCAGCGGCGCACGTTTGAGGCATTCGCCAGCGGCGCGCCGGATAGTGGCCGCGTCAAAGGTAGGATGCGGCAGCGTCACGTCGCGGCTGACGATGCGAAAATCGGTATACCTCAGCTTGATGCCGATTTTGTGCGTGAGATACCCTTTGCGCTTGAGGTCGCCCGCCAGACGTTCGCATAAATCCGTAAAAATCTGGGATAGCATCTCACGGTCCTGGCGCGCGTGCAGGTCGCGCTCAAAGGTTGTTTCGCGGCTGATCGACTTGGTTTCTGAGCTGGTCGCAACCGAACGTTCATCCTGTCCATGCGATACATTGAGCAGCCAGGCGGCATAATTGCGCCCGAAGTGCGTCTGTAAAAAATCTGGCTCGGCTTTGGCCAGTTCCCCTACGGTCAATATGCCCAGACCGGCGAGTTTTTCGCTGGCTTTGGGGCCTATGCCATTGATTTTTCGTACAGATAGGGGCCAAATCCGCTCAGGAATATCGTCGTAACCCAGGATTGTCAGCCCGTTGGGCTTTTCCAGATCCGAGCATACCTTGGCAAGCAACTTATTCGGCGCTACGCCTATCGAGCATGAGAGAGCGGTGGCGTCCCGTACCGCATCTTTAATGCGCTGCGCCAGTGCCGGTGTTGCCTCGTCGTATTCGGTCAGATCGATGTAAATCTCATCAATCCCGCGATCCTCGATCAAGGGCGCGATGGATCTGACTGCATTTTTAAATAGCTTTGAGTAATGACGATAGGCGTCGAAATCGGTCGGCAACAGTATCGCGTCCGGTGCCAGATGCGCCATTTTCATGATGCCCATGGCAGAGAAAATACCCAGGGCACGGGCTTCGTAGGTGGAGGTCGTGACCACGCCGCGCCCGACATAGTCGCGCAATCTGGAATACTCCTTTGTTCCGTCCGGCAAAACCCTGGGCTGATGCGCCGATCTGCCGCCAATCACCACTGGCTGGCCGCGCAGCTCCGGATAGCGCAGAAGCTCAACCGATGCGTAGAAAGCATCCATATCCAGATGAGCGATGCGACGTTGCAAAATGCTCATGAATCAACATACCAATTAGAGAGATGCGCTATTTTAACGCGGCAGAAGACAAATACTGTATGGACATTCAGTTTTTTATTTCCTTTGTTGTGCGCCCTCAACTTGGGCGATGACAAACCCTTTCATTTGCGTCAGTATGAGTTTCCAAGGAAATTTTTACCTGAACACAAATTAAACTTAAATTACGCCTATATGAAAAAAATTCTAGCGCTCGCTCTCGGCTTCCTGTGTCTCATCAGCACAACGGGATTTGCTGAAGTAATGAAAGCCTACGACGAAAGCGCCAACGCGCAGACTGAACTCAATAAGGCCTTAAGCCAGGCACAAGTGAGCAAGAAGAAGGTGCTAGTCATTTTTGGCGCAAACTGGTGCAAGGATTGTCTGGAACTGGATAAATCGATGAAGGGTGTCAACCAATCCCTCATTGAAAAAAAATTCATTGTGGTAAAGGTCGATGTCGCTCAGTTTGATAAGAATTTAGACATTGCCAACGCTTATGGCAACCCCATCAAAAAAGGGATTCCGGCGGCCGTCGTACTGCAACCGGACAATACCCTGCTGTACGCGACCAAAGCAGGCGAATTGGCCGATGCCCGCAGAATGGGTGATCATGGGATTGCCGATTTTTTTCAGAAAATCATCAAGGATCATCCTTAGGCCACCCGCGACCCTGCCTGATACTGCCAATAAGACGTCGATGACGAACCATGAGGTGACCGTGCCAAATTGTGAGCTGCAAGAGCTGCATGAATTGCTGGGGGCGCTAGGCGAGAATCTGTGGGAGTGGAATCTGCTTACCGATGAAGTATTTTTCTCTCCCGGCTACCAAAAACTACTTGGCTTTGGCGAAGGTGAATTCGGTCATCATATTGAAGAATGGATCAAGCGCTTGCATCCGGATGATGCGCAGCGCGCCATGCAGGCGACACGCACTTGTCTTGAAGGAACATCCGCCGCGTATCAGGATGAGCATCGCTTATTGTGTCGTGACGGCAGCTGGAAATGGGTGCGTTCACGCGGCGCGGTCGTGACAAAAACGGCCGATGGCCGTCCTGCACGCATGGCCGGCTTGATTACCGACATCACGCGCCAGCATGCGCTCTCGGCACAGCGATCTGACAGCCATACGCTGCTGTCCAATTTTTCTGAACATTTGCCGGGCATTTTTTTCTATCAGTTTCAAGTTTTCCCAGACGGACGATCTTGCTTTCCTTACGCAAGCAAGGCGATTGTTGATATCTACGGCATCACGCCTGATACCGTCAGCAAAGACGCTTCAGCATTATTTGCATTGATTCATCCAGATGACATTGAGTCTCTACGATCTGCAGTAAAAGCCTCGGCTGCAAGTTTGCAGAACTGGCATCAGGAATACCGGATACGCACACACCAAGGCGAACATTGGCTGCTGGGCGATGCACACCCACAATTGCTACCCGACTCCAGCGTGCTATGGCACGGATTTATTACGGACATCAGTGCACAAAAACGTACCGAAGAAAAATTGCGTTCGGCCGAGCAACAGGTACATCTGGTGATGAAAGCATCGCATCTCGGCGTGTATGATTTCAATATACAAACCGGTGAAGGAACCGTCAGTCCCGAGTATGCCAAGATGCTGGGGCTGGCGCCAAACGATTTTCAAGATCCTAAAAAATTCTGGAATTTTTTCTGGAACGAATGCGTCCATCCGGACGATGTCGTCTCACTCAAACAAGCCTATCAATTACATTTTTCTGCGCGCGGAACAAACGACTTTCGGGCCGAATTCCGTATGCGCCCCGCATCCGGCGAGTGGCGCTGGATCATGTCTATGGGTAACGTCACAGAATGGGATACCGATGGACGTGCACTGCGTATGCTGGGCTTGCAAATTGACATCACCGAACGCAAGCAGGCCGAGCAGGCCGCGCATCATCACGAAGAGTTATTACGCAAGAGCGGTGAACGCTATAAGCAACTGGCGAATGAACTGGAAATACTGATTTCCAATACGCCGATGGGGGTCATGTTTGTCAGCAATGGTGAAATCATCCGTGCCAACAAAGCGCTGGCAGACCTTTGCAGATTTAACGACGTCAAAGAAATGATCGGGATCAAATCCACTTTTTTGTATCAGGACGAAGCGGATTACCAGGCCTTTGCCACGAAAGTCATTCCTCAACTCATTGCAGATGAACTGGTCGAGCTGGAATGGCGAGTGAAACGCATCGACGGCAGCACTTTTCTTGCGCGCATTGCCGGCAAGGCTTTGCCTTCTACGCAATATGTGCGCGGTGCCGTGTGGATGGTGGAAGATATCACTGAACAGCGCAGCACTTTAGACGCGCTCAAGCACAGTGAACAACGCTTGAAAAGACTAACCAATTCCAGCCTGATCGGCATCGCCCAAGGCTCGGGTGCCGGCCAACTCAGCGACGTTAATCAGCTTTTTTTGCAGATCTGCGGCCACTCGCAAAGAAGCCTCCTGACGCAAACATCGATATGGGACATTTTGCTGGAAGGTCGCGATCTCGATGCTTGCAGGCTGGCCTATACCGAGCTGCTTGAAACCGGCGTCACGGCGCCATTCGAGGTCATGCTCAAGCACGCCGACGGACATCGGGTACCGGTCCTGATCGGCTTAAGCTATCTGGAAAATTCGTATAGCGAGTGGGCGGTTTTTGTCTTGGATATCAGCGAAAGACATCGCATCAACCAACTCAAATCAGAATTCATCTCTGTCGTGAGCCATGAGCTGCGCACCCCTCTGACCTCGATTCGCGGTTCACTGGGTTTGCTTGAGGCTGGGATCGGTGGCGTATTGCCCGAAAAAGCCCTGCACCTGATCAAGATCGCGCACGGCAACAGCCGTCGCCTGGTTGGCCTGGTCAATGACATTCTCGACATGGAGAAACTGGCCAGCGGCAACATGCAGTTTAAATCCGAGCGGGTGGATTTGGTCGCGTTGCTCAACGATGCGATCGAGGCCAACATTGCCTATGCGGTATCGTTGAATGTGCGGCTGCAGTTATTCCATCACCCCGATTCAGCCTGGGTCATGGCCGATACCGATCGCCTGATGCAGGTGATGGCCAATCTAATGTCAAATGCCGCCAAGTTTTCGCCTAAAGGCGATCTCGTTCGCTTGCAGATTCATGCCTGTGTCGAGCACGGAAATGCCTGCTACAAAGTGGAGGTCAGCGATCGCGGCCCGGGTATTCCGGGCACCTTTCAGGCACGCATTTTTGAACCTTTTTCACAAGCCGACGGCACAGATACGCGGCAACAAGGCGGCACCGGTTTGGGCTTATCCATCACCAAAACATATCTGGAAAAAATGCACGGGGAAATCGGCTTTGTCACCCAGGCGGGTGAAGGAACGACGTTCTGGTTTGTCTTACCGGCCATCAAATAAATTTTTTACAGCACACATGCTGCGGCGCTATTTTTCGCTTGATTTTCGGTAGGCGGCAGGGCTTGATGCAGTCCAGCGTTTAAATGCGCGCCTGAAGCTGCGCTCGTCGGAATACGCCAATTGTTCTGCCACTTCCTGCGTGCTGTTTCCGGCTAACAGCAAACGCTTGGCGCGCCCAAACCTGACGCTCTCGGCAATATGGAAATACGATGCGCCCTCGCGCACCAGCAAGCGATGCAATGAGCGGGCGCTGATATCCAACGCCGTTGCCATTTCCTGCACGCTGCGGCATTCACACTGCATGACCACCAGCATCCGCACCAGGCTCTGTTTGCCCAGCACCCCGATACTGGCCAATTCCCGCTCGCAGGCCTGGCGCAAAAAAGTCGAGGTAAAACCATCTTGCGGGTCGATTTTCTGGCCGTGATCCAGACTGGCGTCGAGCATTGAGCTAGCGAAGACGATACGGCTGACATCTGCCCCGACAGTCACCGGACAGGCAAAAAAATCCTCGGCAGCAGAACGGCTGAGATGAAGATTGCCGCGCAGCTCTACCCGCTCTGCCTGCAGCGGCCGGCACGGCAAATGGCGCGAGGCGTTCAGCGCCGTCGCCAGATGATCCGCATCCAGAAAATCCTGCACTTCGCGGTCATCGAACAAGGCATGCGATACCAAGGAGGACCGCTGTGCGCCGATATCCAGTTCCAGTTGCAGCATGGAGCCGGCAATCAATTGGTATTCCAGCCCGAAAGCGATGGCCTTGCCCAGTGTCACCTGCGCCTGCATGCCCTGCCCCATCTCGCCCAGATCGGCAATCGCCTTGCGGCTGCCCGAAAGTATGCCCAGATCGGCGCCGCCAAGATGTTTTGCCAATAGCAAACTCTCGCGTGCCTGCAAATAGCTGATGCGCACTGCCGCACTCGGGCGCCCCAGCGCATCGACCTCAAATGCCGGAAACATCTCATGCAAGCGCCAGTTATTTTCGCGCCCAAGCGCAAACAAACCGCCGAAAGGATGGGCCGGAAAAATGGCATCCTGCACCGATAGTACGGAAGGCAAGGATTGTGGAGGAAGTGATGCGGAAAAGTGCGGCATGGTCAGGCTGGCAGTAAATGTCCTTACATAAAAATCACTCTGGGACTAAGATTAATCATCAAAGTACTGGCTGCTTTGGAGAATACAAATCAATCCCAAATAATAATACTAATTCGAGACGAGACATGAGCGAAATAATTGCAGGCGATACAGACTACATTGTGGTGGGCGGCGGATCGGGCGGCTGCGCCGTGGCCGGACGGCTGACGGAAGACCCAAACATCAGCGTTACCGTACTGGAAGCCGGCGGCAAAGGCGACAGCGTCTTGATCAAGATGCCCTTTGCCGTCGCTGCGATGCTGCCGACCAGGATCAATAACTGGGCGTTTGAGACCGTACCGCAAGCCGGATTGAACGGCCGGCGTGGCTACCAGCCGCGCGGCAAAACCCTAGGTGGCTCGTCGGCAATCAACGCCATGGCCTACATCCGCGGCCACCGCTGGGATTACGATCACTGGGCCAGCCTGGGCAATACCGGCTGGTCGTTTGACGATGTCCTGCCCTACTTCAAGCGTTCGGAAAACAACGCCAGTTTTGGCGCGCCTTTGCACGGCCAGGATGGTCCTTTGCACGTCGGCGAATTACGTTCTGATAATCCGTTTCAACAAATTTACCTGCAGGCCGCGACACAGGCTGGCTTCAAGCTCAATCCCGATTTCAACGGAGAAGAACAGGAAGGCGTCGGCATTTATCAGGTCACGCAACATGAAGGCGAACGCTGGAGCGCCGCGCGCGCGTATCTGCATCCGCACATGGGCAAGCGCGCCAATCTGACGGTAGAAACCGGCTGCCACGTCACGCGCATCGTGTTTGAAGGCAAGCGCGCGGTCGGTGTCGAGTACATTCAGAATGGGCAGAAACGCAGCCTGCGCGCCAGGCGCGAAATCTTGCTGGCGGCCGGCGCATTGCAGACGCCGCAGTTGCTGATGCTGTCCGGCGTCGGTGATGGCAAGGCCTTGCAGGCGCTGGATATCCCCGTGGTGCATGATTTACCGGGCGTCGGGCAAAACCTGCAGGACCATCCGGATTTCGTTTTCAAGTATCGCGCCAGGAGCCTCGATTTGCTCGGCATTTCTGCCGGCGGCAGCGTGCGCATGGCACGCGAATTCTGGCGCTATCAACAGCACAGGCGCGGCATGCTGACGTCCAACGGTGCCGAAGGCGGCGCCTTCCTGAAAACTGATCCGGCCTTGTCTATGCCCGATATCCAATTGCATTTCGTGATCGCCATGATCGACGACCATGCGCGCAAGCTGCACCTGGGCCACGGTTATTCTTGCCACGTCTGCCTGCTGCGTCCCAAGAGCGTCGGCGAAGTCACGCTGGCCAGCAAGGACCCGCTGGCGGCGCCGCTGATCAATCCGCGTTTTCTGGAACATCCTGACGATATCGAAACCTTGCTCAAGGGCTTCAAGCTGACCCGCAAGATCATGGATGCGCCCGCCATGCTGGCCATGCGCGAGAGCGATTTTCTGACGGAAAATGTGCACAGCGACGACCAGATCCGCGCCACCTTGCGCCAGTACAGCGACACCGTGTATCACCCGGTCGGCACCTGCAAGATGGGGGTCGATGCGATGGCGGTAGTCGATCCCGCATTGCGCGTGCACGGGCTGGAAGGGATACGCGTGGTCGATGCCTCCATCATGCCGACTTTAATCGGCGGCAACACCAACGCACCGAGCATGATGATAGGAGAAAAGGCCGCCGATATGATCAGGGCAGGCTTGTAGTTATTATAAATTTAAAAATAGGCAAGGCCAGCACGCACTAGGCGGAGCGCAACACCCATGCGCCTTGCAGGGCAGAGTGGCTGCAAACCCGCATGAATAGGGCGTTGTGGGCCTGCCGTCAGTGACAATTCATCACTGTAAAGAAGCTTAAAAGGGCAGAACTTGCCGCGTCAAAGCCACCGCCACGATATAGGCAAACACCACGATGGCGGCGGCGAATGCCAGGGTTCTGCCCAACGGGGTTTTGCCGCGCTTGAGCGCGATGCTGCCCAGCACGATATAGCCAAGCAAAGCGAGCACCTTGGCGCTCAGCCAGCCTTGCTGAAACGGGTACTGGCCGCTCCAGAACACCATGGCGAGGGCGCTGGCCAGCAGGACCGTATCGACCAGATGCGGCACGATGCGCACCCAGCGCTGCTGCAACATGGCGGAGCCGCGCATTTTCCAGATGCCGCGCACGATAAAAAACAATCCGCTGATGGCCGCAGATGTCATGTGTAAATGTTTGATGGCGATATAGCTAGGCATGCTTAGTCCCTGGTGTTTTTCGTCAATAGTAACCATCCTGCGATCACGGTGAAGGTAGCCACGATTGC
The DNA here is from genome assembly GCA_030645915.1 of Undibacterium sp. Lineage (GTDB taxonomy): Bacteria > Pseudomonadota > Gammaproteobacteria > Burkholderiales > Burkholderiaceae_D > Undibacterium. The sequence goes on along the minus strand of JAUSNO010000033.1, from coordinate 30,127 downwards.
CGCGACTATCCAGAAACCGTATTCGTGCTGCGCCAGCGGGATGCCGCCGACATTCATGCCCAGCAAACCGGCGATGATATTGATCGGCAAGGCCAACACGGTGACGATGGTTAACACGAACAGCGAACGGTTGTTTTGTTCGTTGACGCTGGCGGCGATTTCTTCCTGCAGCAACTTGATGCGCTCCTGCAGCGAGGCCATGTCGCTCAGCACCACGGCAAACTCTTCGGTCGACTGGCGCAGCTCCTGCACGTCGCTCTCGGCTACCCAGACCGGCGGGCTGTGCAGCAGGCGAAACAGCGCGGCCGGTTCTGGTGCCAGCAGTCGTTGCAGACGCACCAGCACACGGCGCAGCTCGCCCAGATTGGCGCGCTTGTGATTGAGCCGGTCGGCCAGCAGATGGTCTTCGATATCGTCCACTTTTTTGATCGTATTGCGCACGATGCCGATCAGCACATCGGCCTGATCGCGCAGCAGATGCGTGAGCAATTCTGTCGGCGAATGAAACGCCTCGCCGTGGTTCACCGCATTGCGCAGGCGATCGACCGATTGCAAGGGCTTGCGGCGTGCGCTGATCATGATGTTGCTGGTGACATTGAGCCACAAGGTGGCAATATCGGAAGCTTCAAACGCAAAATCATGCAACACATCATTAACGACCGCAATCAGGCTGTGATCAGCGTGCTCGATACGGGTGGAACGCGAACCTTCATGCAGGGTTTCGTAGAATTCGTCGGGTAAATCCAGGTGTTCATGCAACCATTTTTCGGCCGACACATTGGACAAATTGAAATGCAGCCAGATGAACGAATCGTCATGCTGATCCATTTGCAGCCACTGCAAGGCTTCCTTGGTGTGTATGGCCTGCCCGGCCTGATTGCGCTCAAACACATAGCCGCATATCAGGCCAGATAAATCCGAGCCATAAGATAATTGATCCGATTGCATAAAATAATTCCAAAAAAATCAGCCGAATATCTATCGCTTATACCCTTGCTGTCATGCAGGATCGCATCGACCCACTGGTCGACTACGTTAAGAAATAACACTCAATGCTGCAGTCACACATAAAAATACAAATTGGCTACGGAAGACATCAGCCCCGCGCATCTCAAGAAAAACTAATTTTAATCGGCCTTCATCTTCGTCTCGTCGCCGGCGATAAACACGCTCATCTGGTCCGGATCGATGTATTTCCTGAACGCTGCATTGACCTGTGCCAGCGTCAAGGCGTTCAATTTATCGTCCATTACCTGCGTCCATGCCCAGCTGCGTGCGAGATACAGATTGACGTTCCAACCGCCCGCCACGCTGCCATCGGTAGTTCTGCCTTGCAGCCTTTGCTGCAGCAAACCCGATTTGGCGCGCGCCAGTTCTTCTGCGGTGAAGCCGTCTTTGCATGCGCGTTGCAATTCTTCGCTGATCGCTGCTTCCAGCTTGGCGAGATTGTGGGGTGCGGCTATCGCGCTGATGCCGAAACTGCCGTCCGGATCAATCTCGCCGGCCGACAGGCTGGAGCTGCCGCCATACGATAAGCCATCTTTCTGGCGCAGCCTTTCCATCAGGCGCGAATTCAATCCGGCACCGCCGCCGAAAATGTAATTGGCCATACGCAAGGCGGGGAAATCGTCATCGTCTTCACGCAACACCAGATTCATGCGACTGATGTAATAGCCGTTCTCTTTATCGGGTGTATTAAAGCGCTGGCGGATGGCCGGAATCATTTCTCTGTGGCTCACCAGGCGCGCATAGGGCATGGCGCTGCGCCAGCTGGAAAAGGCTTTTTCTATGGCCTGCCGGGTGCTGTCGACATCAAAATCTCCGACGATCGACAACTCACCTTTTGAGGCGCCGTAAAACTGCTGGTGGTAGGCCTTGATGTCGTCGAGTTTCAGGGCCTTGATGCTGGCCAGGCTCTCGTCAAGGCTTTCTGCGGCGCGGAAATCGCCCTTGGGATAGCGGTTAAAATGCTGCGCCAGCGCGCTATTGGCGACGCTAGCCGGTTCGTTGCGGCGCCCTTCCAGCGCGACCAGCGCACGCTCGCGGCCTTGCCTGAATTCAGCTTCGGGGAAATTGGCTTCCCGCACCACATGTGCGATCAGCGCCAGCGCTGCGGGCAAATTGGTCCTGGTAGTCTGGAACGAATACAGGCCGCCGCTGATTTTCAATTTGGAAAATTCGTCCGTCAGCTGCGCGCGTGAAAATTTGCTGGTGCCGGTGGCGAGTAAATTGCCGGCAAAAGAAGCCAGATGTTTTTTGCCGAAGAGCGTCTTCTCATCGCCCCAGTGCAGGTTCAGCGCGACGTTGACCGTTTCGCCGCGCGTCTTCTTCGGCAGCAGGGCAAGCTGCAGACCGCCTATCGTGCTGCGCTGGGTACGCCGGTCGAGATTGGCAGGGCTTGGGTCAAACACCTCGGCGCTCAGGGTGGTCTCCTTGGCGATGAAGTCCTTCATCGCTTCGGCCATGCTTGGCGCAACGGGGATGTCGGCGCGTTGCGGTGCATCTTCCGGAATGAACATGCCTACCGTACGGTTGTCGCGCACCAGGTAGCGCCTGGCGGCAGCGTTGACCTGTTCTGAAGTCACCAGGCCAGTATCGTCCCTGTCCTTGAAGAAATAGCGCCAGTCACCCATGGCGATGTATTCCGACATGCCGACACCTAGCGCCTCGTGATTGTTGAGGATTTTTTCGTAGGTGTTGGCGCTCTCGCGCTTGACTCTGTCTATCTCTTCTTTGGTCGGCGGATTTTTTTTGAAATCATCTATCCCCGCGACCAGTATGTCTTTTGCCACGTCGACTGATTCGCCCTTCTTCACCACGGCGCCGATAATTTTCAAGCCGCTGGCCACGCTGCCCACACCGGTAGAAAATACCTGCACCACTTTGCCGGTTTCTACCAATTGCTTGTGCAGGCGACCGTGTGGCGCACCGGCCAGAATGCTGCCGGCAAAATCGATGGCTTCCCGGTCAGGATGCAGCGCGGCGGGCACCTTGTACGCCATCATGACGAGCTGCACATCGCCCTTGCGCCGCACCACAACACTGCGCTCGCCGTCCTGGCTTGGTTCGGCAGTCCAGAAGCTGGGCAGGCTGCGCGCAGGCTTGGCGATCATGCCAAACGAACTGGCGATCCAGCCCAGAGTCTGGCCCTGGTCGAACTTGCCGGCCACCAGCAATACCGCATTGTCCGGTTGATAGTAGGTGCGATAAAACGCCTGCAGGTTGGCGATCCTGACGTTCTCGATATCGCTGCGGTTGCCGATGGTGGAGTGGCCATAATTGTGCCAGTCGTAGGCCACGCTTTGCAGGCGTTTCATCAAGACGCCACCGGGTGAGTTTTCGCCGCTCTCGTACTCGTTGCGCACCACCGTCATCTCGGAATCGAGATCTTTTTGCGCGATATGGGAATTGACCATGCGGTCCGCTTCCATCGCCAGCGCCCATTGCAGATTGTCGTCGCTGGCCTGAAACAGTTCGTAATAATTGGTGCGGTCGAGCGAGGTGGTGCCGTTCATGCGCATGCCGCGCTGATTGAATTGCTCGGTGATCCTGGGGTTCTTTGGCGTGCCTTTGAACATCAGGTGTTCGAGCAAATGGGCCATGCCGGTTTCGCCATAATTTTCATGCCGCGAGCCGACCAGGTAAGTCACATTGACCGTGACGGTAGGCTTGGACGCATCGGGCATCAGCAATACCTTCAGGCCGTTTTGCAGGCGATATTCGGTGATGCCTTCGACGTGGGTGATCTGCGTCACGCCCTGGGGCAAGGCTTCCGCCCACGCCACCTGGACACCGGACAGCAATGCCGCCCCCAGCATTAGCTGACCACAAAGGCGCGGAACAATACGAGAGGCCTGAGCTGTCTGAAGCGCAGCAGGTACGGTGACTTGCATAGGGGTTTTCCTAAGGTGACAAGAGGAGAAATAACATACTCCTCCCAGGTATATTTTCAATATGCACGATTAACGTGCGAGATTGGCATTATTTTATAAATATTTAAGGGAGTATATTTAAATAATGATTAAACGACGCCGCTACGCATCGAGCGCAGGCAGTACGCGCAAGGTCTGCGAACCCGTCCACGACAATCCGGCAGCCAGCTGGATCGGGCGCAAGATGGCAGCCGCCTCGACGCACACCATGCGCTGGTAACCGCCAGCTTCCAGATCGGCCAGGGTAGCGCCTTTTTCCGCGCCGGGGTTCCATATCACGGCATCGACAAAACCGGTCTGGCTGATGATGGTTGTCTGATGCGGCTGACGCAGTTCCACCGGCGCTGGCAGATCGGCATAAATCCTGTCGACCTCACCGCAAATCAACAGGCTGTCGTTGCTTTCAAGATTGTCATTGGTATTGCTCACCATATCGCGATAGCGCAAACCCGCCAGCCCATGCAGCTGCACATCGGCAATCTGCTCGACCGCGCAATAGGTGTGCAAGGCGCAGGTAAAGCTGAATGCGGTGTCGCCATTATTCACGACCGCCAGATCGATTTGCAGGGTATCGCCGGCAATCGTCACCACCAGTTCTGCCTTGAACACCTGCGGCCATAGCTGCAAACTGGCGATGTTTTCCTGTAGCTCAAAAACGGCTTGCGCCGCACCCGTTGCGAGCTGGCCGGATCGGACCAAACGCCAGATCGCGGTGCGCGCAAAACCGTGTTTTGGCAAACACCCGAGGCCGGAAAACTGCGGAAAAATCACCGGCACGCCACCGCGGATCGGCACGCCTTCGCGCAGCTCTGAGGTTTTACTCAGGAATAGTTGCTCTTTGCCGCCAGCAGGTATCCAGGAACAGAGGTGCGCACCATGCGTGGTGATACTGGCGGTGGCGCCGTCCATGGTCTTGAGTAAAACGCTGTCCATACGTGATCCTTTTTCAGTAATTCTCATTTCAGTAATTCTCATTTCAGAAATTCTCACTTCAGAAATTAACGCTTCATTCTTTCGTGCTTTTCGGCTTTGTTCGTGCCTTTCGTGTCCCAAAAGCTATTGTCTTTTAAAGTGCCGACAAACAAATCAAAACCTTGAACACGAAAAGCACGAAAAAGAGCACGAAAGAAACAAAAAATACGTCGTCAATATTTTTCATTTTTTGATATGAGAATTGCTGATCCTTTTTTATTCGCATTATAAATTCAGGTGAGCATGGTATTTTAGTTTACCCCGACTGCTTTACCCCGTATTTATGCGGCTGATTCCTTGTTTTTTACCTTCTGTCGCTCTGTTGGACTATTTTTTTCTGATCTGGTTTAGTCTACGGCTTTGCTGTAAATTAAAAACAAATTAACAAAAATCGCTCACGCAGAGGCAGCCATGATCAGACCATCAGGACAAGTTTCCGTTTCATTTGCGGCTTTATTTGCCGCCCTTATTGTGCTGGGCGGATGCGAAGTAAGCGTCAACCAGCACGAGCTTAAAGGCAGCGGCAAAACCGCTACCGAAGTGCGCACCGTCAGTGCCTTTGACTCCGTCAGCAATGTCACCCCCTTTAATGTCGTGGTGACCGCCGAGGGCGCCTCCCGGGTAGAAATAACGGGCGACGATAATTTGTTGGCTGAAGTGGAGACCATCGTCGAAGGCAATACTTTACTGCTGCGTAACAAGAGAAAAGGCGCAATACGTTTTTCCTGGAACCACGCGCCCGTCACAATTAAAATCACCGCGCCGGCAATCAACAAAATTAGTAACTCGGGCAGCGGTGATATGAGGCTCAGTCAATTGCACGGCGATAAGCTACTGCTCTCCCTCGACGGATCTGGTGACATTCAAGCGAGCGGCACAGTCGGCGAAGCAAAAGTCAAAGCCCATGGCAGCGGCAACTTGGATCTGGCGCAATTGCATGCGACCACATTCACACTGGAACAAAATGGCTCAGGCAATGTACATGTCAACGGTATTACCCAAAGCCTGGAAGCTAACATCAACGGTAGCGGCGACCTGGAAGCGGATGGCTTGCAATTGGATCGTGCAACGCTCAATGTGAACGGATCAGGTAGCGCCACGCTGAATGGCGTCATCAAGTCCCTGACTGCAGAATTATCCGGCTCCGGCGATTTGTTTGTCGATCGATTGCAAGCAGATCAGGCCAATTTCACGCTGAATTCTTCGGGTGAAATGCGGCTGGCAGGCGAAGTCAGGCAACTCATCGTCACGGCAAACGGCTCCGGCGATCTGGATGCCTCAACACTCCAGGTTGGCAGCGCGGTGATCAAGAATTTTGGCTCAGCCAACATGTCATTCAAGACCATCAGCAGCAGCCTGAAGGCCGAGCTCTCCGGTTCTGGCGATCTCGATGCCAGATTGGCATCGGCAGAACAAATCGATCTCGTCCTGAACGGACCTGGCAGCACCACACTCGACGGCAGCGCCAAAAATCTGACGGCCATGCTGGGCGGGTCGGGTGATCTGCATGCCAGTTCATTGATCCTGGCCCATGCCTCGGTAAAGGTTACCGGGGCGGGCGAGGCTGCAGTCAATGTCAAGTCCACCGGCGGTCTCAATCCGGCGACGAGCTCGCGCATTGTCAGGGTCGATCGCAGCGGTGTCGTGCAGTAAGCTTGCCGGGGATTTTACCGCACACCGTCAGCGCTTCACCCGCATCAGCCGCGTATTCAAGCCATCGCTCAACACCAGCTGCCATTCTCCCCCGCCAGACAAACTGGCGATGGACAATTGCGCTTTACCTCCTTGCAACTGACGCGCCAGCAACGTGGTGGTGTTGCCTACATGGCTGACGCTGAGATAGCGATAGCGACTGTCGTTCCAGCTCAGCTGCAATTGATCACCGCTCTCTTGCCAGAGCAAACTTGGGCCTGGATCACCGGTCCTTTGTGCTGCGGCAGTCAGTTTAGCCTGGCTGATCGGCAAGACCTGCCCTGCCTTGAGTACCTCCATGCGGGTAATTTCTAGAGCAGGCCTGTGCAATTTCAATTTAAAGTGCCACCGTGCGCCCTGAGAATCGGCTACCTTGACAGCAGAAAAAGCTTCCAGCACCTGACTGCCGTCACTTAATTGCAGGCGTAGCTGGTACTCACCTTGCGCATGGCTTGGCTGGCCGAAGCTACCGAAAACAGGTTGGAAACGCACGCCTTGCGCATCTATCTCGCCAGCGATTTCCATCAGCTCAACCGATGTCGAAAACATTTTCATCGGTTGGCTCATCGGATAAAGCCAGCTTTCCAGCCAGTTTTGTACATGATAGTAATTGTAGTCAGAGAACCAGCTGCCATTGCAATAGCCCATCACGTCACTTGGCTTGCTGACCACGGCGATAAGCTCAGCGACGTTGTCATAAATGAGGGTAGAACCCAATCCACCATTGGCATACGGAAATGCCGCGTCAGGCGAGCCAGCGCCACCGCAAGGGGCGTGGTCGCGTCCGAAGTTATGGCCCAGTTCATGCGTCATGGTTCTCAAATGAAACGATTGGCGCGCATCGAGGCCAATACTGCTGCGGTTATCCCCATTCGTGGCAAAATTAGGCACGTAGCCGAGACCCGTGTTTCCGCTCTGAAAATTCGCATCGGGCACCAAACCGTAATAGTGCTTTTCCTGACCTTCCGCATCGCGCAGTGCATCCAGCTCAGACAAGGCTTTGCTCCATTCATCATCGGTCTTGACCTGGGTAACGGAAGTGAGCCGATACGTCGCGCGCTGAGACACCTTGATCGACGCTTCAGGAATCGGCAATACCTTTCCAAGCAGCGTACGTACCGTGGTCAAATCCGGCACTACGGCCTCTACATTACCTTCACTAATACTCAGGGGCACCAGGACCAGATTGAAATTAGTTGTCTTGCCCACCACTGGTCGCGCCGTATAAGTGGCGCCATCGCTGCTGAGTTTTTGCGGATCAACCTCGATCAGCAGCACCAGGTTCTGGCGTAACCAGCTTGCCGGCAATTTGGTGTTAAAAGAGTGCGCCAGCACACCCACCTGCGGCGTGGCAGACAAGGTAGCTGGCCCCGTTAATTGCGCGCTGCCAAGCGCGACATTATCTGAGCTCGCGGTCAGTTGCACGACTGGGCTGGCACTGCCTTCCGACCCCGCCACTAACACGCGCAACAAGGCAGATTTACCTGGCACCAGGCGCTGATATATCTCGCCAGGTGCTTGCAGGTAGGTTTGTACCACTTCGACCCGACTGACGCTCACCGTAGCCTTGGGCGGCTGCTCGGTTAACACACCGGCGCCGACATCCGCCTGGCGTCGTCCTTTTAACAATACCGCACCGCCACCGGCAGGCATGGCAAAAGTCAATGCAGTCTCGCTGCGCGTCAGTAAATTTACCGGCTGTCCATTGACAGTGACACCGGCCACTTCAGAGAAATTTTGACCGTTGATAGTGACCGTTAATCCAGCTCTAGCGGTGCTGGGCTGCAAGTCAGTGAAAAGAATCGCCGGGATCACACTAAAATTGTCGCTGCCAACAATCCGCCCTGCATCACTTTTAACCAAAACAAGTGGGCCACTGCCGGCACCAACCGGCACGGCTACCGTCAGGCGATTAACGCTGCGCTGTAATGGCGTAGCGCCCTGCGTACCGAACACCACCTGCGCAACCAGATCCATTCCTTCGCCGTCTATGGTGACAGTGCTACCGACCAGACCTTCAGCGGGACTAAAGCTGCGCAGGATGACAGGTGTTTGTACCGTCAGCGATGTCGGCACACGCAACACTGCATTATTGCCATAAGACAGGCTTACGGTACCGCTTCGCGCTTCAGAGGGAATGGTAAAACTCAACTGGGTTGCCGTCTTTTGCGTCAAGCCAAGCAATAAGTCATTGAGACGAACTTCACGCACCTGATCCAGATTACTTCCAGAAATGATCACGCTGTCGCCGGGTTTGGCGATTGCCGGCGCAAGCGCAATCACCATCGGCGCACTAAGAATAGTCACCCGCTCAATGGATTGCGCCACCGCACCGGCTGCCTGCAATTCAACCAGCCCGGCAATAGCGCCAACCGGTACCACGAGACTCAATTGCGTGCTGGATTGAGAAGTAAAACTAGCGGCAACCCCTCCCAGCAATGCTTTTTGTACCCGATCCAGACCGACGCCTTGCACTTGCAAGGTATCACCGGGATAAGCACTCAGCGGCGTCACTGCGCTGATCGACAACACCAGCGATGGCGGAGTCACGACGCTACCTCCACCGCCACAGGCGAGCAGGCCAAACATGGTCAACAAAAATAAACAAAAAACTCTAAGGTGCAACAGCATCATTTTGATCTCGCAAAAGCCCGGTTGGTATCAGCGTACTGGGAGGGAATCTACCTGGGAAAATATCAGTTTCCAGAGAAGATTACGCTGCAATGTGAGCAATTTCCACAAAAAACTTGCAAGCAAAGGTAATAGGATGAACATTCTACTCATTGCTTAACAAAACAAAATGTAGTCCTGATAAGCACTTTACTTTTTGATCCGAAATTCATGCCGGATCACCAGGTGGCTCGATGCAATCAGCGTATTCAAGCCTAAAATCAACTGAAGTAAAACATGCTGCGGCAAGATCCAGATCTGACCGCGCGGCGGTACCGTCTGTGTGGTGGCGCTGATCACCGGCGCAATCCATTCCGCTTCGTGTGTTACATCCAATAACAGATCCCCATCCGAATTAGTGTGCAAATACATTTCACCACCGTGCGCTAACGTAAAACAGAGCCCATGGCCATAACTGGGTTTATTGCCAATCAGCTGCTGCAACTCTCTATCGTTCAGATCCATCCAGGCTTCTACATCCTGTATCGTCTCTAGCGATATCCAAGGATGCTCTGGTGTTGCCGGCGTATTTTTTTCGATATCGATCATGGAATTTGCCGCACTTGTACGCCCTGTTTTTGCAATAAATCAATGATGCTATTGGTGCCGGTAAGATGACCGGCACCGACTATGACAAAGGCCTTGTTGCCATCGCCCAGCAGGCGATTAATTTTTTCAGCCATGGCGACGTTACGGTCATCCAATAACAATTGCATGAGCTTTTTTGTGCCTGCAGTTTTATTTGCTACTTCGGTCAATAACTTTGCCAGCCCTTTGGTATCACCTGCTTGCCACAGCGCGATCATGCTCTTGGTATCACGCAAGGCCTCACCGCTATTCAATGCCGCCAGGCTTTGCTTGAGCAGCGCATCACCCTCCTCATCAGTTAACGCGCCCATCATTGATGCCTGAAACGCAACGCTCTCCAACTCGACTAATTTCTTCTTGTCTGCTTTGGCGCGATGGATGAAATACACGTCGACACCATACGCCGGATCGTATCCTAGTTGAGTAAACGCAGCCATCGTTAAACCCATCGCCACCACAGCAGGTTTGAAACTCTGAAACTGCTCCGCCGAAGCCCCTTTGATGGCTTGCAGACTTTGCCATGTTGCTGCCGTCAGATGATCTTGCAATTTATCCGGGCTGGCATAAGTCATCAACGGCAGAGCATTTTTGTTTGCGGTAGCATCGGTTATATCCGCTTCAACTGCGACGGTCTCTGCTTGCGCATAGGCCCGCTCCACCTGTGGCGCGAGCGGATAAATATTGGCCTTGGCTAAATGAATGGAGCCGAATAAATACAGTGTATTTTCATTCGATTTGACTTCGAACAGCAGGCCTTTGGCTGGCAGTGTTTGTGCTGAAACTGCCAGGCTCAAGCCCATCAATGCAGGCAGCAATAGCACACGAGAAAATAATCGTGCCAGTAGTACTAGTGGTACATCAACAGCTAAGGACAGTAAATTTGACAACATGTGCATTTTTTATTTCGTATTTGTTGAAAATAAATGAGAAAAACTGAATTTTCTTATTGGAAAGAATTAACTCTGACAGTATGCCAGAGTCAACAATTATCCTAGATTCCTTAGTTGGACAGGTTTGAGTGTGCGTTTTTCCGACTTTCTGGCAAGGCGCGACGACGAAGCAACCTCCACGTTGTTAGGAGGAGCAACGTAGTCCAGGGAGTCGGAAAAATGTGCAATCGAACCTGTAGCGATCTCACCCAAATGGTGAAATTGTTAAATGCCACTATTTTAAAATTAATCAAGCACTTATCGAAGCTGATGAGCGGTCAACTGAGGAATCTAGGATTATAGATTCACGCGACCAAGGCCTATGCTCGCTTGCAATCCTGTCAAGCTCACAGGTTACTAAATGAAGAGACATTGAATCTACGTCCAAATTTCAACTCTGTCGGAAAATTTTACAGTGAATCTTATTTGCTCGAAACATCGTGAGTGGTAAATTTTTAAGTGATTGATTTAAATGAAAATTATTCATAAAAATGCTACTGGCACAAAATTTGCTTTATTGCGCTGGAGTATTTAAATAAGTAATCGCTCGATAAAAAATTCGTCAAAAGTTTTAATGAAAAAAGGAAATATCATGTTGAAAAAATTAGTGCTTGCCGCCATCGCTGCAGTGTCATTTGTCGGTAGCGCTCAAGCCGTTACTCTGTTGGGTCAAGAACCAGACGCTGCATTGATCGTGAATGCCGGTGGTTTTGAATGGGTTTATGCGGCACCATGCGCAGGCGAAAGCCCTAGCTGCGGCGTAGTTCAATTACACCACGGTTTCATTTTTGCCACTGATGCACAATGGCTGGCAAGCTTTGCCAATATCGCCGCTTTGCAAACGGCATTCACTTTGCCAAGTGGCGGCGCGAAATGTGCTTCGACTTATTTCAGCACTGTGCATAATCATTGCGATTTCAGCGATATAGGCTCTGGTTACATCTGGCATTCACCATTAGCTCCAGATGCTAATCGCCGTAATAGTTCTGTTGCAGAAACATTCCTAGTTCGCGCTGCTGCCAATGACGTTCCAGAACCAGCAAGCATCGCTTTGCTTGGCCTCGGTTTAGCCGGCCTGGCATTTGCTCGTAAAAGCAAAAAAGCCTAAGTAAAAAATTGTGTTGATAAAAAACCCGCTACGGCGGGTTTTTTTACGTCATCACTTTTCGTAAGAATTGTAATGGCGACGGAATCGATTCAAGTCCCCTCTTTCGGCCGGCTCAACAAAGCCTTGAGATTCGCCAGCCGGTTTTGCGGCGTAATGGTCTCGGCCTCGGTCGGCACGGCGTCGCCGACATCGAGCTGCATCTCCTTGATGAAGCGCGAGACATCGCAATGCACGGGTGCGCCGGCGCGCTTGCGCTTCTTGCACCAGGTGATATGCAGGCTGCGCTGGGCACGCGTGATGCCTACGTACATCAGGCGGCGCTCTTCTTCTATACGGGCCGCGATGGTTTCTACCGGCGCATCCGGGTCGCCCTTATGCGGCAGGATGCCCTCTTCCACCCCGACCAGAAATACGTGGGGAAACTCCAGCCCCTTGGAGGCATGCAGCGTCGACATGCGGACAGCGTCCGGCTCTTCATCCTTGCCATCCATCATCGTCATCAAGGCGACCATCTGGGTCAGGTCCAAAAGACTGCGGTGATCATCGGTGCCTTCCTTGCCGCCGCTGCCTTTTTCCTTCAGCCATTGCGTGAAGTCCAGCGTATTTTGCCATTTGCCCTGCGCCGCGCGGTCGTCGAAATTATCGTAGAGATAGCCTTCGTAATTGATTTCCTTCATCAGGTCATCCAGCAATTCCGCCGCATGGCCTTCGCGGTGGGCGTGCGCCTCGACCTGGTTGATGAAGTTGCAGAAATCACGCAAGGGGCGCAGCTGGCGGTCGGTCAATTTAGCCTCGATGCCGCCTTTGAATACGGCATCAAACAGCGAACATTGCCACTGGCCGGAGAAGGCGCCCAGCACTTCCAGTGTGGCCTGGCCTACCCCGCGTTTGGGTGTGGTGATGGCGCGGATGAATGCAGGGTCGTCGTCCTGATTGGCAATCAGGCGCAGGTAAGAAATGATGTCCTTGATCTCGGCCTTGTCGAAAAAACTTTGCCCGCCTGAGATGGTGTAAGAGATGCGCTCCTTGCGCAGTGCCTTCTCGATCACGCGCGCCTGATGGTTGCCGCGATACAGAATCGCATAGTCCGACCACTTGGCGCGGCGCTCGAAACGGTGCGCCGAAATCATGATGGCGATCTGCTCGGCTTCCTGCTCGTCGTCCTGCATGCCGAGCACTTTGACCGGATCACCGAGGCCGTGTTCCGACCAGAGCTTCTTGTCGAATAATTTAGGATTATTCCCGATCACCGCATTCGCCGCTTGCAAAATACGCGTGCTGGAACGGTAATTCTGTTCCAGCTTGATCAGCTTCAGATCGGGGAAATCGACACCTAAGGTTTTCAGGTTCTCGATGGTTGCGCCGCGCCAGGCGTAGATCGCCTGATCGTCGTCACCCACGGCGGTAAACATCGGCTTCTTGCCGATGCCGGAGACCAGCAATTTCACTAGCTCGTATTGGCAGGTATTGGTGTCCTGATATTCATCCACCAGCAGGTAACGCAGGCGGCGCTGCCACTTGTCGCGCACCTCTTCATTCATGCGAAACAGCTCCACCGGCAGACGGATCAGGTCGTCAAAATCCACCGCCTGATAGGCAGACAGCGTTGCCACATAACTGCGGTAAATGCGCGCCGAAATCGCCTCTTCCTCGTCCTTGGCTTGGGCCAGCGCCTGCTCCGGGTCGATCAGGCCATTTTTCCACAGCGACATATCGGTCTGGATGCGGCGTATCAATTGCTTGTCGGTAGTGATCGCCAGATCCTGCACCAGCGAAAAACAATCGTCACTATCCATGATAGAGAAGCGGTCTTTCAGCCCCAGCGCACGCGCCTCCTGGCGCAAGATCTTCACGCCCAGCGAGTGAAACGTGGAGACCGTCAGCTTCTTGGCCTGCTTGGGTTCCTTGAGCAGCTTGGCAATGCGTTCCTGCATTTCCAGCGCCGCCTTGTTGGTAAATGTCAGGGCGGCAATATGCTTGGGGTCGTAACCATGTATCTCGATCAGGTTGGCTATTTTTTGCGTAATCACGCGCGTCTTGCCCGAGCCAGCACCGGCCAGCACCAGGCAAGGGCCATCCATATAATTAACTGCTTCGCGCTGGGGAGGGTTGAGACCGTGGGACATGGGAAAAGCCGGAGAACATCCGAAAAAACAGGCAGGCGCTATTGTAACTTTAATCGGCGATCAATCCTGCATCAGAAAAATTGCCAAATCGGCCATGTCAAGTACGTCCTGTCATGTGCCGTTTCGGCCTGCAGCTCCAGCAGAGCGCATGAAACTTACCTCATAAAATTGCCTATTTTTATAGGTATAATCAAACCCAAATTAACGCGACCAACTGGGCAATTTATTCGTTTGCTTCAGCCAAGGATAATCGAAGCAATAACCACCGTTCTCCACAATGGCACCCTTGCCATGCCTGGCAGAATCGTGCTTGTGTCCGGCAGGATAAGCATCAAGCGAAGTAAAGTGTGTGACATAGGATTTACGCGTTAAATCCTCATTGAGGATCTTACTTCCTTCATGAGATAAGTTACCATGCCAAATCAGTACATCTCCCTTACGAGGACAAAATACTTCCGGCTCTATCTCAGCCATTCTCATACGCTCCGCTAAGTAAACAGACAATTCATGTGGCTGCCGTAGACTGTTAGGCTCCAATAGAATGCTTCCGTTGCCCCAATCAAAAAAATCACTGACTTCTGTCTTATGTGAACCGGGGTAATAAACGAGTGGACCGGCTTCAGGCAAAATATCCTCAAGCGGAATCCAGCTTGCGGCCAATTGCGCGAGTCGAGTTTGGCATCGGACATAGGGATAATCTACATGTATCGATTGCTGACTACCCTTGTAAAACGTAAGTGACTGCAAGGCACATGCAGGGGACTGAAAAATATGATTCAAGAAAATAGATACTTCCTTGACCAAGCTGAGTCGTGCAGCAGCTAAGGAAACTGATTGAATGCTATTGAACTTAACGCCATCCAAGCCAAGTTCTTCGTCGGAAAACTCAGCAATTGGCTTAATAGCGCCACGCAATTCGGCAAACAACTCAAAATCACGATGGTGTTTACGTAAATATTCGATATCTTCGACCAGCGCATCAATCAAATCATGCGAAACAACCTGTTCAAACACGACATATCCTTTTTCGCGCCAAGAAACTAATTTTTCCCGCAGGTCAAAATCCACCCGCGCACCATGGCGCTCTACATAGGCGTCAATATCTGGGTTTGCTTGGTCAATCCAAGGAACCGAATTGCGCCAATCATTAGCCGTTACTGTTTGCATGGTTAATCCTTAAAAATTGAAAATTGCGTCGAAAATAAGTACACTGAATTATACGGCAGGCACTTATTTTTTTAGCAAAAGTAACTCATATATCAATGATGCGGGCTTAATTAGCGAACAAGAACCGAACATCTCAATTGATGGACGCATCCTATATAGAGAGTAAACTAGGATAAATTTTACAGAAAATGAAGTTATGAAATTTGAACATCTGATAGAAATCAACGATCTGAGCAACCCGCTTACCGAAATCATCACGCGCGAGCAACTCTGGCGTGGCTTGGTGCTGCGGGCGGAATCGCCGAAACTGTTTGTGCCTTATCTGGATGAGGCCAGCATTACTGACCGCACCGAAGTGAGCATGAAGCGCAGCTTGCGTTATGGTGAATTGATTGTGCAGGATGAGGTTAGTCTGGTGCATCTGGAGCATGTGCATTACGACGTGGCGGAGCAAAAAGATATTCCACTATCGTCCTTGCGCATGAGCATAGACGAGCCGTCGCCGGATGCGCTGTTTGTGCGCTTTAGCTACGACGACGGGCACAGCGCGCAAGAAGATGTGGCCAACGAGCTATACAATGAATACCGCCGCTCGGCGTACCAGGAATCCGATATCGATACGATACGTCTGATCCGCGAGATGGCGGAATATGGCCGTCTGAACGGCCCATTGTCCTAAACCGGCCTAAGCCGACCTGAGCCGCTAGGCTGGCGGCAGCAAGCGCCCCTGAAATAACAGAATCAGGGTGCGCACAGCCAGAAAGGCCACCAGCAGACTTGCCAGCAAGACTGCGCCAAACGCCACTTCCGCTGGCCAGCCGCCGCGACGCACCGCTTCTGCGATGCATGAGGCGAGCGTGGCGACCGGGAATGAAAACGACCAGAAACTGGCGGAAAATGGCGTTTCGGTCCACCACTTCCAGCGCGTTAATACGGCAAACACGGGGCCGCTGGATATGCCCAGACCTACCATGATGAAGTCAGCCGGCAAATCTGGCCAGAGCGTCATGACCGCCAGAGTGCCGACCGCCGCCGGGGCGATTTCTATGCCCAGGGTCGGGCGCAAACCCAGCGGCAAGGGGCCGGAAAACAGGCGGTTTAAGATACGCATTTCCAGCAAGGCCCAGCCGCCCAGCCCCATGCCCATCAAGAGCATGGCAAAGCCCGGCAAGCCCACGGTATGTAAAGCCATCGC
The DNA here is from genome assembly GCA_030645915.1 of Undibacterium sp. Lineage (GTDB taxonomy): Bacteria > Pseudomonadota > Gammaproteobacteria > Burkholderiales > Burkholderiaceae_D > Undibacterium. The sequence continues at coordinate 13,748 of JAUSNO010000033.1, read as the reverse complement.
GCCGACAAAACCACCCGGCACAATCGGCACATATAATGCCGGCGTAATCAGTTCTGCCGGCATCTGGCCAGTCGATAATGCGGCCACAATATGCCAGGCAATCACGGCCTGCAACATCAGGCACAGGCCAATCACGACGCCCGCCTGCAGCTGCCACTCGGGATGCAATGGCCGCAAAAAGATCACCACCACCAGACAGCACACCGGCATCAACGCAAGCAAGGAACCCGACACCGGATGGGCAAATTCCTGCATGAACACCGCGCGATGCAGGATGAATTTGGCGGCAGTGAGCATCAATAGCAAGGCGAGCAGCGCCAGCGCCAGGTAGAGCAAACCCTGGGCAAACAGATGGGCGCTATCCGAGCCAAACGACGTGAGTCGCTGCCAGCTTGAGGATAAGCCGAACAGACCGAGCGGAATGCCAAACAAACCCGGGGGCAGGCGCGACAGCCAAGGGCGAGCCAGTGGATAGGTCAGGGCGGAGGGGTGGCTAGGCGTGCTCAATGGCGAATGCTCCATGGTGAACGGGGGTATCAACATGATGCGGCACAACGCGCGCTTGATGCAAGCCGCACTAACCGCCTATCCGGCACAATTTGTTTTGGCGCAAGGCGAAAGGCCAGCTCAGATGAGCGTCACATCAGCATGACCGGCCGGCATGCCGATTGATCTGCCGACCCCTTCCCTTGCAGCAAATTAGGCAACCGCGAGATAATCTTGGATAATGTCTGCATATTTCATTGACGCCGAGGCGCTCAATCCACATTTCACTCATTCCTTTCATTCATCCCTATCAGGCTGCCATGTCCACCACTTCTACCGCCCCCGCCCCCTTTCAAACCAAGCAGCTCAAACGCAAGCAGTTTTCCAGCACCGGCGACGTGCATATCCAGGGCAACGTGCTGATCGCGACGCAATTGATCGTCGGCGGCGATTTGCTGGTCGATGGCGATCTGGAAGCCGAAGAGGTGTTTTGCCTGGGCAAGCTCACCGTCACCGGCGACATCCGGGTGCAATCGCTGTACGTCGGTCAGGCGCTCGATTGCGGCGGCGATATCGAGGTGGAATTTTTGCTGAAAACTGGCTGCAACGAAGTCTGGATGGCGCGCATGCTGGAACTGGATCAGGCCAAGCCGAGCAAGGACGGCACGCCCTACATGGACAAGCTGGTGCATCCGGCCATCTTGCAGCGCGATGCGCATCATGAGGTCTTCGGTGGCTTTGGCGACATTCAGGCCTTGGGCTATCTGGCCTGCGACGTGCTCGATTGCCACGGCAGCGTGCAGCTCGATGATGTGTTTGATGTGGTTGAAGTGCAATATGTCGGCGGCCATCTGACCGCCAGCGAGATCCAAATCGCGGGTGACGGTAATATCAAGGGTGAAGTTTTCAGCGAAACCGACATCACCGTGACGGGCAGCCTGTTTGCCGGCGCCGTCACCAGCCAGGGCAATATCGACGCCGGCGCGATCCACAGCCACGGCGATATTAGCAGCTGGGGCAGCCTGCGCGCCATCGGCGAAATCAGCAGCCTCAATGGCGAGATCCACAGCGGCCGCTGGATCGCCACCAAGGCCACCATCTACGCCGCCAAATACATCAAGGCCGGCGAATCAGTCGTCGCAGAAAAAGGCATCAACAGCGGCGACGACTATGGCATCCTGGCCGGCACCACGCTGCGCCGCTCCTATTGGGCAACGCTGGCCTTTGTCTCGGCACCGACCAAACCCAAGCATATCCTGTCAGGATTATTCGTCGAAGGCAAAAAACTCAGGCATATCGACGCGCTGGAGAAAAAACGCGACAGCGAGTTGGATTGGGAAATCCCGCGCAGGCTCAAGCGTGAGGCGGAACTGGCGTAATATTTTAAAAATCATCTGCTCCACGACGCACTGTTCATGCGGGTTTCCAGCCAACCTGGCTTGAAACGCGCATGAACAGTGCGTGCTGGCGGTGCCATGATTGACGCTACGCTTCACTCGTCTCCATGACAGCAAAAAAAACGTGCGATTGTTTTTAAAAAACAATCGCACGTGAGTGAACTCAGACGTATTTATTCGCGGTAAGGATCAGATCCCTACCGCATTTCACCAGGCATTACGGTGCGCAGGTGACGCCCACTGCCGTGAAGGCGGAGGCAACATCGGTCGCGCTGTAACCACGGTTGGTCGCCGCCTGTTGTACGCCGCAGGCACCTTGATTGAAGGTACTTGATGCTGTCCAATAGAGTCGGTTGGCATCTGCCATGACCTGGAAGGCCTTCTGTACATTCCAGCCAGCCTTGGTCGCCAGCAGGTAGAACGCTTTGTTGTAGACGCCGCTGGAATAATGCACGTCCAGTGTGCTGGTGAAATTGGCGGCGTTATCAATCGAACGGCCATCCAGCGGTGGGTTGTTCATGTAACGCAAGGCACCGGCAGCCTTGAAGATATCAGCGCCAACCTGGAAGTCATTGCTGCCCTTCATGTAGAATTCTGCCGCTTCGCCCGCCATATCGGAGAACGCCTCGTTCATACCGCCAGACATGCCTGAATACACCAGACCGGCATTCTGTTCGGTAAAACCATGGCTTACTTCATGCGAAGTCACATCCAGCGATACCAGTGGGTAGAAAGTCGTCGCGCCATCGCCAAAATACATGGCAGTGCCATCCCAGAAAGCATTTTCGTACGAGCGCTTGTAATGCACTTTCATCGTCAGCTTCTGACTGATAGGACGTACGCCTAGCCATGCCTGGTACATGTTGAATACCACGCCGCCAAAATAATGCGCGTCATTCATCGGTGCATAGGCACCGTTGATTGCCTTGGTCGTGTTGCGCGGGCAGGTATAGGCAAATGCGGTCTTAGGCGCACGCGTGCCGGAATTCATGTTGTAAGTCGCCACATTGGCATTATTCAATGAGCAGGTCGTGCCAGATTGCGTTACATCCAGATAGCCGTAGGTAGTGCCAAATTCATATTGGCCAGTCTTGGCATTGCCGCCAGGACCGGTACCGTTAGCATGATTGATCCCTTCCCAATGATCCAGAACAACCCCTGTGGTGGCATCCATCATGTAAAACGGACGGCGCGGCTCTTCAGTATTGGTGGCATTAAATGACACCAGATACACCAGATGCGCGACATTGTTGGCGCCCATCTTGACGAACAGCTTAGCCTGATCGTTTTCTGTGTCAAAAATCTGTGCATGCGTTTTTGCCTGCATCAGCGCATCCGCTGTCGAGAAAATCGGTCTGACGCTAGGCAGGTCGTTTTGCAGATTGCGCAACGCGGCACCCGTCATGTGTATCTTGCCCTTGCCATCGTTGTGCTCAACGATGGCTTCGTTCCAGACCGGCACGCCCTGATGCATTTGCTGGTGGCGCGTGACTGTCATGCCATTGGCATATTTTTGGCTGCGTTCTGCTTTGAGCTCTCCCGCTTTCAGGCCAGCCTGAGCGTGTAAAGCACTATTGCCATGTGCGGTCTTGAGCACTTCGCGGTTGGCGGCATTGGCACCAAAGGCTGCCGTGATCAGCACAGCCATCACGGTGGGGCGTGTTATTTTATTCAGTGTAACCATCATCTTTTTTATCTCCGTTATTTGATTATAAAAAACGATCCGGTCGGCCTGCAAAAACGATTCATTACGCTTGCTGTCGGTTGGCTGGCAGCACGCGCATGCAGGAATGTTCCATGACCATTTGATTGCCAAAATGAAAAATTGTTTTCTTTTGATCTGATTTTGTGAATAAATAATATCAGGAAGTGTTGAGTGAAAATTCTTTTTGAACTAATTATTGAAAGAAGTGTCGTTTATTTTCACATCCCAAAAATGGAAGTGCGCTAATAATTTTCATCGAATCGACAGTACTTTCAGATCGTCAGATATCGACCGGATCAATCTCTACTCCCCACTTCACCCGGCTCTTCAGCGCGCGCAAAGCCGCAATCCACTCCTTCAGGAACGCCTGCAAAGCCGGACGCGAAACCGACTCCACCAATAACTGCGCCCTATCCATATTGGCGACACGCGTCATCGTCATCGGTATCGGGTCGTGAATGGTGATGCCGACATGCTCGGTGCAACTGACCGCCTGATGCAGGAAGTCCAGGGCAGTTTGCAGCTCTTTGGCCTCGGCACGGAGCAGGGCCTGATAGATGAACGGCGGCATGCCGGCTTGCTGGCGCTCTTCCAGCAGATCGTCGGCAAAGCGGTCGTAGTCATGCGCCATCAGCGCGTGGTACAGCGGATGGTCGGGATAGCGGGTTTGCACCAGGACCTCGCTGATATTGCCGCCCTCTTTTTGCGCCGCACGTCCGGCCCGGCCCGCGACTTGCATCAGTTGCGCAAACAGGCGCTCGCTGGCGCGGTAATCCTGCGAAAACAGCGCGCTGTCGGGATTGAGTGCGCCGACCAGCGTGAGGTTTTTAAAATCATGTCCTTTTGCCACCATTTGGGTGCCGATCAGGATATCCACTTCGCCGCGATGTACGGTATCGAAGGCGGCTTCGGCACTGCCTTTTAAGCGGGTGGAGTCGGCATCGATACGAAAAACCCTTGCCTCGGGGAAAATTAATCGCAGACCTTCTTCCATCCTTTGGGTGCCGCGCCCCAGCGGTTGCAGATCGATATTGCCGCAGGTGGGGCAGTTGCGCGGGATGCGTTGTTCAAAGCTGCAGTGATGACAACGCAGCTTGTGATCGAGTTTGTGCATCACTAGGTGCGCGGTACAGCGCGTGCAATTGCTGATCCAGCCGCAGGCATCGCAGGCGATCACGGGAGCGTAGCCACGACGATTGAGAAACAGAAGTGATTGCTCACCCTTCTCCAGACGCTTGCGTATCGCATTGATGAGCGGCGTGGTCAAGCCTTCCTTGGGTTTTTCGTGCTCCAGGTTGATGACCCTGACTACCGGCAAGACGGCGTCTTTGACCGCGCGCTCACGCAGCTCAAGCTTGCGGTAACGTGCCACTTTGGCGTGTTGCCAGGTTTCCAGCGAGGGCGTGGCAGAGCCTAGCACGACCGGAATACCCAGTTGATGGGCGCGCCACACCGCCAGATCGCGCGCCGAATAACGCAAGCCTTCCTGTTGCTTGTAGGAGGGATCATGTTCTTCGTCGATGACGATCATCTTCAGATGCGGCAGCGAGGCGAGTATCGCCAGACGCGTGCCGAGGATGATGCGAGCCTGCCCTAAGTGCGATGACAGCCAATGCAGTAAGCGCTCACCTTCTGCCATGCCGCTGTGCAAAGTGGCGATCTGTATACCCGAAAAACGCTGGCGCAAGTTGTTCTCCAGCTGCGGCGTGAGGTTAATTTCGGGCACCAGGATCAGTACCTGTGCGTCGCCAGACTGCGCCAGGATGCGCGCCGCCGCCTGCAAATACACTTCAGTCTTGCCGCTGCCAGTGACGCCGTAGAGCAAATGCGGGGCAAATTTCTGCGCTCCGGCAATCGCATCAACCGCCTCTTGCTGCGCCGGATTGAGCGGTGGTTCGGGATTTGGGCTGGTGTCTTGCGCCGGGTGCAACTTCGCCAGCTTCTTCAGATTGCGCTCCAGCGAGGTGGCCTTGCCTGCGCGCAGATTACGCGGCAAGGCAGGCACCACCACTTCGCCCAAGGGCCGCTGGTAGTAATCTGCGGCAAAATGACACAGGGCGATCCAGTGTTCACTCAATGGGAACAATTGGCTGCGCACTTCAATCACATCCTTGAGCTTAGCTACCGGTACCTCGGTCTGGTCACTGATACCGACGATCAATCCCATCAATTCTTGCCGCCCGAAAGGCACCAGTGCCAATTGCCCGATTTGCGGCATGGCAGATGAATCAGGAGCGCTATCCACCGCCTCATCAAGCGATGTTGAAGAGGGATTCACCCAGCGATAATCGAAAGTAGTATCGAGCGGGGTGTCAAGGGCGATTTTGAGTATGCAATGTTCCACGAACTTAATGTAACTCTTGAGGTAGTGCGCTAACTTGCGGTTTCATAAGGCCTTTTTGACATATCCACATTAACTGTGGATAACTTTGTGGAGAACTCTCTATTGACAAGGCTTTGCGCTAGGCTTTATGCGGGTTTCAACAGATTGCTCATTCTACATGCAAGGAAATAAATCCTTTAAAAACAGTGACTTGCAAAAGTGAACAAAGTCTTGAAAATAAATTTTCTCAACTTTTTTTGTTTCCTCAAATTTGTGCATAACTAGCATAAAAGGTGCGCTCGCAGCAATAAATTGGTGCGCCCAATTGCATGGGTTTCCCAGGCTTTTCAGGCTGGAGGGCGCATGGCTATTGCGTTTTGCGTTGCACCATGACGTATTGACAAGGAAAATCAAGCCATAGCGCTTTGATACAAGATTCTCCTGATCAATTACGTGACCGTCATGCGCAATTTTGGCGCATCTGCCGACTGACCTCGTGCACTGTTTCGACCAGCACGGAAACCGCTTCAGGCGGTGTAAATTGGGAAATGCCATGGCCCAGATTAAACACGTGACCGTGACCAGCCGACGGTTTTCCATAAGAAGTCAGCGCGGCGGTGACTTGCTCGCGTATCTGGGCAGGATCGGCAAACAACACGGCCGGATCGAGATTACCCTGTAGTGCAACCTTATGGCCGACGCGGGCGCGGGCCTGGCCTAAATTCACCGTCCAGTCGAGACCCATGGCGTCAGCGCCTATATCGGCGATCTGCTCTAGCCAAAGCCCGCCTCCTTTGGTGAAAACAATGACGGGGATGCGCTGACCGTCTTTTTCACGCTGTAACTGATTGACCACGTCCTGCATGTAGTTGAGTGAAAACCGCTGATAGGCGCCATCCGCCAAAGCGCCGCCCCAGCTATCAAAAATCATCACTGCCTGGGCACCAGCATCAATCTGGGCGTTGAGATATGCAGCCACGGCATCGGCATTGGTACGCAAGATATGCTCCATCAAGTCCGGTCGCTTGTACATCATGCTCTTGACGGTATGAAAATCGCGCGAGCCCTGGCCTTCCACCATATAGCAAGCCAAGGTCCAGGGGCTGCCTGCAAAGCCGATCAGAGGCACGCGGCCATTGAGCGTGTGACGGATTTGCGTCACCGCATCGAACACATATTGCAGACTGCCTGGCTCGGGTACCTTCAGCGCCATGACGTCTTTTTCATCCTTGAGCGGACGCTCGAACTTTGGCCCCTCGCCTTCCTCAAAATACAGGCCCAGACCCATGGCATCAGGTACCGTCAGAATATCGGAAAACAAAATTGCCGCATCCAGTGCAAATCTATCCAGAGGTTGAATCGTGACCTCGGTAGCAAAATCCGGGTTCTTGGCTAGGCTTAAAAATGACCCCGCCCCTTTACGGGTGGCACGGTATTCAGGCAAATAGCGGCCTGCCTGGCGCATTAACCATAACGGCGTGTAGTCGGTTTCCTGGCGCAACAATGCTTTTAGAAAAGTATCATTTTTAAGCGGGGCAAAAGGTGTAGACATATGGGCTTTCAGATGGACAGGATACTTTGTACAAACAGCAAACCGCCATTATCGCCGATGCTTGCGCTACAAGCATCTGATCTGGCGCAATTTGCTTGAATTCAAGAGATTTGTCTGGCCACATTTAATTGTGGATAACTTTGTGGATATTTATTGGTTAATTTAATTTGGCGCAGAAAAATTGATGTGAATATTGAAGATGTTGTTTTAACACATTGATTTAATGAGATAAATTTCTATTTAATGCAAATATTGAAAATGTCATCGATGAACTTTCTAAAATTGAATTGTGCATAAGTAAAATTGGAACATGATTTTATGCCTAATTTTTAATCAAAATAATTTCTTATTCGAATCTGCCAAGTTACAAAAAAAACTTGCCAATACATTGCAATTACGACATTTTTTAACGTCAATCTGAATCAAAAAATAGTCGAAATTGACTTTAAACACTCGCTCTCACCCTAAACACTGGCGCACTGGCAACTAAAGACTCGTTAGGGAATAAGCTGAACTTTTTATTTCCTAACGACCCCTTAGACAATTTTGATTTTGCTGAACTCAGGATTGGCAGGCGGGAAAGACATTTTCATGCTTTCCAATTTTTCGTTAACGATATGGGCAATAGCGAGATTGCGTTGGGTTTTTGAATTGGACGGGATGATGTACCAAGGCGCGTGGTCTTCATCGCTGGCCTTGATCGCATCGGTATAGACCTCCTGATAGCGATCCCAATGCTCGCGCTCCACCAGATCCTGCGGATCAAATTTCCAGTGTTTATCAGGGTCCGCTAAACGCTCTTCCAGTCTTTGTTTTTGTTCGTCCTTTGAGATATGCAGAAAGAATTTCAAAATGACGGTGCCAGTTTCCGCTAACATGCGCTCAAAATCACGTATCTGGCTAAACCGGCGCTCACATTCTTTCTGGTCTATCCAATCGTGCACGCGCGTAATCAGGACATCTTCATAATGACTTCGGTTGAAGATCACAACCTCGCCATTGCGCGGCACTTCCTGATGAATCCGCCAGAGATAATCGTGATCTCGCTCTACCGCGCTAGGAGCCTTGAAGGCGACCGTACGGGCACCAAGCGGGTTGATCTGGCCAAACACACCCCGCACAGTGCCATCTTTGCCCGAGGTATCCATGCCTTGTAAAACAATGAGCAATTTATGGTGTTTCTGCGCATAGAGCACTTCCTGAAAAGCGGCAATTTTTTCTGCCAGATCCATCGTTATTAGCTTATCGGCTGATTTAATATCCGTCTTGCTTTCTCCTTTCGTGTCCAGCTTTTCTGCCAAAGGGCGTAGCGCAGCATCGGCATCTTGTATTTGCAAACGGGACGTCGAACGAAATAGTGAACGGACATTCATAAAGATCCTATAGAGTCAAAAAAGTCGTGCGTGTTCTATCTTAGTGCATTTATCCATAATCACCTGCAGGCCAGCAGCTTCGGCACGCTTTGCAGCCGCTTCGTTTGTAATATCCAATTGCATCCATACACATGATGCGCCAACAGCAATCGCTTGATCGACAATAGGTGGAATGTCCTCTGATTTTCTAAAACAATCAACTATGTCTATTTTTAAGCCGGTAGCCAATACGGCATCCGCTAGATTTGCGTAGCACAGCTCGCCAAGAATGACGCCTCCTGCCTGACTCGGGTTAATAGGAAGAATACGGTAACCGTGTTGTTGCAGATAGCCGGCAACTTCGTAGCTCGCACGTTCTGGTTTTGGTGAAAGACCTACGAGCGCGATAGTCTTGGCAGACTGAAGTAAATTCTTGATGCTTGTTGTCTGCATTTCTCTTACCCCACACAGAATTTTTAAACGACTTGATTGCAACGCACAAAAATAAAAGGCAGCCGAGGCTGCCTTTTATTTTACTACCGGTGCTTTGAACACAAGGTAGCCTGCATGTAGAAATTAACGCTTTTGACGTAATTTCGTGATTGCTGCCAATTGCGCTATCGCTACCGCCAATTCTGCCTGCGCCTGAGCGTAGTCAATTTTGGATTCGCGATTCACCAGAGCTTCTTCTGCCATTTTTTTGGCTTCTGTTGCTTTAGCTTCATCCAGATCGTGACCGCGAATCGCGGTATCGGCCAGAACCGTCACTGAATTCGGCTGCACTTCAAGTATGCCACCGGCGACGAAGACGAGTTCGTCTTCCGCTTGACCTGGAACCTTGATGCGCACTGCGCCCGGCTTGATACGGGTGATTAACGGTGTGTGTTTTGGGTAAATACCCAATTCACCCGACTCACCCGGCAATGCGACGAACTCAGCTTCACCGGAGAAGATCAACTCTTCCGCAGAAACTACGTCAACGTGAATAGTGTTTGCCATATTTTCAAACTTTCTGATTCGTCAAAGGTTCAAAAAATGTGCTGCATTGCTTTGTTGTCAGACTTTGCACACGATCAAGATCATGTGCAAAATCCAGACAAGCCAAGCAACATTAAGCAGCCATTTTCTTCGCTTTTTCGATTGCTTCGTCGATAGTGCCTACCATGTAGAACGCTTGTTCTGGCAGGTGATCGAGTTCGCCGGATGCGATCATTTTGAAACCCTTGATCGTGTCTTTCAGCGAGACGTATTTACCTGGTGAGCCGGTAAAGACTTCAGCAACGTGGAAAGGCTGGGACAAGAAACGCTGCATCTTACGTGCACGAGCAACCAGCAACTTATCTTCAGGCGCCAATTCGTCCATACCCAGAATCGCGATAATGTCGCGCAATTCTTTATAGCGCTGCAAAGTACCTTGAACAGCGCGTGCTGTTTCATAGTGCTCGATACCAACCACTTGCGGATCCAATTGACGCGATGTCGAATCGAGTGGATCAACCGCTGGGTAGATACCCAAAGAGGCGATGTCACGCGACAGAACAACAGTGGAATCCAAGTGAGCAAACGTCGTCGCCGGGGATGGATCAGTCAAATCATCCGCTGGAACATACACGGCTTGGATTGAAGTGATCGAACCAGTTTTAGTTGAAGTGATACGCTCTTGCAAGCGACCCATTTCTTCAGCCAAAGTCGGTTGGTAACCTACAGCAGATGGCATACGACCCAACAGCGCAGAAACTTCAGTACCGGCCAAAGTGTAGCGATAGATGTTATCGACGAAGAACAACACGTCTTTACCTTCATCGCGGAAACCTTCAGCGATAGTCAAACCAGTCAAGGCAACGCGCAGACGGTTACCTGGCGGTTCATTCATCTGGCCGTAGACCATGGCAACTTTGGAGTTCTCTGGGTTTTCCAGATCAACAACCTTAGCGTCAGCCATCTCGTGGTAGAAGTCATTACCTTCACGAGTACGCTCACCGACACCGGCAAACACGGACAAGCCGCTGTGTGCTTTAGCGATGTTGTTGATCAGCTCCATCATGTTGACGGTCTTACCAACACCGGCACCACCGAACAAACCAACTTTACCGCCTTTGGCAAACGGGCAGATCAAGTCAATCACCTTGATACCTGTTTCCAACAGCTCTTGCGACGGCGACAATTCGTCGTACGCAGGAGCTTTACGGTGGATCGATGCTGTAGTTTCACGGCTAACCGGACCACATTCATCAATCGGATTACCCAGTACGTCCATGATGCGACCCAGTGTTGCTTTACCGGTAGGCACCATAATTGGCTTACCAGTATTGGTCATCATCATGCCGCGGCGCAAACCATCGGAAGTACCCAGCGCGATGCAACGGACTATGCCGTCGCCCAATTGCTGCTGCACTTCCAGAGTCAGGTCGGAGCCTTCCATCTTTAAGGCGTCGTAGATCTTAGGCATCGCGTTGCGTGGAAATTCAACGTCCACAACAGCGCCGATACACTGAACGATTTTGCCATCAGCCATGTTCGTTCCTTCAATAAATAAAATTCAGTTTAGACCGCTGCCGCGCCGGCGACGATCTCGGAAAGCTCTTTGGTAATTGCAGCCTGGCGGGTTTTGTTATAAATTAATTTCAGCTCGCCTATGACGCTTACCGCGTTATCGCTAGCTGATTTCATCGCCACCATACGTGCAGATTGCTCAGACGCCATGTTTTCTGCAACAGCCTGATAAATCAGTGCTTCAACATAACGTACCAACAACTCATCAATCACCGTTGCTGCATCTGGCTCATAAATGTAATCCCATGAATGGGATGATTTATCTGCTTCCAGCTGATTCGCCTGCAGGGGCAATAACTGCTCCAGTACCGGCTGCTGCTTCATGGTGTTAACAAATTTGTTGTAGCAAACATAGACTGCATCTAGCTTACCTTCCTGATAGGCATCCAGCATGACTTTCACTGGGCCGATCAGTTTATCCAAATGGGGAGTATCGCCAAGTTGCACAACGTGCGACACGACAGGTACACCCACCCGGTTAAGGAAGCCGAGACCTTTATTACCAATTGCGACCGCTTCAATTTTTGAACCGCTATCCTCGATTTCGCGCATTTTGTTGGTGACCAAACGCAATACGTTGGTATTCAAGCCACCACACAAACCCTTGTCCGTAGTCACAATGATCAATCCAACTTTCTTGGATTGCACCTGTTGAACCATGAAAGGGTGCGTGTACTCAGGATTTGCCTTGGACAAGTTCGCAGTGATGTTACGAATATTTTCACTGTACGGACGTGCCGCACGCATCCGCTCTTGCGCTTTACGCATTTTGGATGCGGCGACCATTTCCATCGCCTTAGTGATCTTCTTCGTATTTTCTACGCTTTTGATCTTGCCACGTATCTCTTTACCTACAGCCATGAGTATTGACTCCTTCTAGCTATAAATAAATTAAAAGGCGCCGGATTTTTTGAAATCAGCAACAGCGGCAGACATGGCAGCTTCGCCATCTTTGTCCAATTGCTTGGTTTCTTCTATCTTTTGCAGTAACGCAGCGTGGCTAGTCTTCATGAAGTTATGTACGCCTGCTTCAAAAGCCAAGACTTTCGAGACAGGTACATCATCCAGGAAACCCTTGTTGACTGAGAACAAAGTGACAGCCATCAATGAGATCGACAACGGAGCGTACTGAGCTTGTTTTAACAACTCGGTAACGCGTGCACCACGATCCAATTGTTTACGTGTTGCTGCATCCAGATCAGAAGCAAATTGCGCAAACGCAGCCAATTCACGGTACTGAGCCAAATCGGTACGAATACCGCCGGACAGGTTTTTGATGACCTTAGTCTGGGCAGCACCACCAACGCGTGACACTGAAATACCAGCGTTAATCGCAGGACGGATACCAGCATTGAACAACGATGTTTCCAGGAAGATCTGACCGTCAGTAATCGAAATTACATTGGTTGGAACGAAAGCGGAAACGTCACCAGCTTGAGTTTCAATGATAGGCAATGCTGTCAATGAACCTGTCTTACCTTTAACTGCACCGTTGGTGAATTTTTCAACATAGTCAGGGTTCACGCGTGCTGCGCGCTCTAACAAACGGGAGTGGAGGTAGAACACGTCACCTGGGTAAGCTTCGCGACCTGGTGGACGGCGCAGCAACAGGGACAATTGACGGTAAGCCACAGCTTGCTTGGACAAATCATCATAAATGATCAAGGCATCTTCACCACGATCGCGGAAATATTCGCCCATGGCACAACCGGAGTAAGCAGATACATATTGCATCGCTGCTGACTCGGCTGCAGTAGCAGCGACCACGATGGTGTATTCCATCGCGCCGTGCGCTTCTAAAGAACGCACTACGTTTTTGACGGAAGACGCTTTTTGACCAATCGCTACATAGATACAGGTAACGTTTTGACCTTTTTGGTTGATTACGGCATCAATCGCTACCGCAGTCTTACCTGTCTGACGATCGCCAATGATCAATTCGCGCTGACCACGGCCAACCGGAACCATCGCATCAATAGACTTCAGGCCAGTTTGCAGAGGCTCTGAGACTGATTGACGAGCAATAACGCCCGGCGCGATTTTTTCGATAGGTGTCGTCAATTTCGCATTGATAGGACCTTTACCGTCGATAGGCTGACCCAGCGCATTTACGACACGACCGCGCAGTTCCGGGCCGATAGGCACTTCCAGAATACGACCGGTACATTTAACGGTGTCGCCTTCGGAAATATGCTCGTAGTCACCCAAAATAACGGCGCCAACGGAATCACGTTCCAAATTCAATGCCAGACCAAATGTATTGCCTGGGAATTCCAGCATCTCGCCTTGCATCGCGTCAGACAGACCGTGAATGCGGCAGATACCGTCGGTAACGGAAATAACCGTACCTTGATTACGAATCTCAGCTGTGTCGCCAAGG
>JAUSNO010000021.1 GCA_030645915.1 Undibacterium sp. | reverse complement strand
TATCGTTCGTTCGTGGTGAGATGGGTCATTAACGTTCTCCTTGAAAGCTTAGTCACTTAAAAGGGTACCGCTATTTCTTCATTTCACCCTTACTTTCTCAACCTGAATGCGTCAATTCGAACGCTAATTCACCAAAATGGCCTGTAAGGCGCATGGATACTGCGTATTAGTTTTTACATTTGATCCAGGCGCGTGCGTTCAAGAAATTTTTGATGTGGATTTTCGTCTGAGCTGATCGGAAATTCCTGCTCGGTGAGCCAGATACAGGCCTCGTCAAATGTCGCAAAATACCTGAATATTTCAGCAGAAATTTGGCTGGTTTTTTTCTGATGAATAGTACGACGAACAGTATCAGGCATGACAGTGGCAATACGTTGGCAGCCGTGACTCAAAATCCATTCATGAAAACTCACTACCTTTTTAAAGGTAGCGTCACTGCCCATATCCCAATTACTTAAATTGATGAGCGTAGCCCATGCGCCTTCTCTAGGGACAAGCGCGTAAAAATCACGCAGCTCCGCCTGGACGCCCTCTTCGTTAAAAGTGCCTGCGACAGAGCTGACAATGACATTACGAATTAACGTGATTTCCCACTCGCCGTGAATCTTCATCGATCTATTCCCTTACATCCCAAAAGTGCGCAACAATTGTATTCCCGCACCTTGCCATTTTGGCACAGCGTAACGCAGCTTTGGTTTCCTGGCTTCGACTGCAGCGACCAGTGTCTGGATCACCTTGTCAATCTTAGCGCTTTGCAGTCCCAGCACAGTCCGCTCGTTCTTTTCAATAAAGGCTTTCTGGTCGCGATAAATCGAATCGGGACGCATCCAGCTATATTTTGTCGCAATCTGTGTTTCATTAAATCCGGTGGCAAAAGCACCGGGTTCTATCATCGTGACATGAATATTAAAAGGTTTTAATTCCACCGCCAGATCGGCTCCGGCGACCTCCAGCGCATATTTCGTCATGCCATACGGCGCCAGAAAAGGAATCGGCATGCGCCCCGCCAATGAAGTCACAAACACGATGGTGCCACCACCACGCTTGATCATTTCTGGCACAGCCACTTGCACCATGCCCAGGCTGCCGATGACATTGGTTTCAAAGTTGCGGCGAATCCGCTCAAGGGGAATTTCTGCCAGCGGCCCCGATTCACCGATACCCGCATTATTGATCAGCACATCGATAGCGCTGCCGGCAAGCTGCCGGCGATCCTCCGCGCTGGTGATATCGAGCTTAATGATTTTCAGGATAAGGCCAACGGTGCTGGCTTCTTGCGCCAGCGCATCGGCCTGCGCCTGATCATAGGTGGCAGCGATCACATGATGACCGCGCTTGGCCAAGGCAAACGCCGCCAGCTTGCCAAAACCGCTACCGGCACCGGTGATCATGATGGTCTTGCTCATTGAGTAGTCTTTCTTATTGAATTGCTTCTTGATTCAACATCACAAGTAAAATGGTTTAAATAAAAACTGGCTCCACTTCCAGATCGACACCAAATTTCCCTCTTACATCGCTCCGTATCTGTTGCGCCAACTGGCGTACCTCAGCACCCGTTGCACCACCGAGATTAACCAGCACCAGCGCCTGCTTTGGATAAACGCCGACTCGGCCGAGCGACTTGCCCTTCCAGCCACACTGTTCTATCAACCAGCCCGCTGCCAGTTTGTAAGATCCATCTGTTTGGACATAGCTCACCATGCTCGGGTAACTTGCCACCAGGCGATCGCGCAGCACAGCCGGCACTATCGGGTTTTTAAAGAAACTGCCTGCATTGCCGATCACCGCCGGGTCGGGCAATTTGCTTTGCCGGATGACAATGATGGCATCGCTGACATCTTTGGGGCTTGGCTGAACAATATTTTTCGTCGCAAGAAATTGCGCCACATCACCATAGTTCAGTCGAACTTGCCATGTTTTTGGCAAGGCAAAAGTGACCTCCAGGATCACCATGCGATCCTTGTATTCGCGTTTGAAAATACTGTCGCGATAGGCGAACCGGCAAGCCGATTTATCCAGCGTAACGGTCTCGCCGGTCTGAAAATCAAACGCAGTCAGGTGATGAAAATAGTCCTGCATCTCGACACCGTAGGCGCCAATATTCTGTATCGGCGCTGCACCGACTGTGCCCGGAATCAGCGAGAGATTTTCCAATCCGCCCAAGCCTTGCTGCAAGGTCCATAAGACGAATTCATGCCACTTCTCGCCCGCCGCCGCAGAAACGTAGACATAGCGCTCATCTTCAGAATTGACACGCTTCCCCATCAGGGCAAGTTGCACCACCAGCGCATTGACGGTGTCGGACAGCACCAGATTGCTACCACCACCAAGCAATAATCGCGGCATGGCAGAAAGAGTGGCGTCATCCCTGAGTTGCAACAGTTGCCCGGCACGCTCAATTCTTAAAAAAAATTGCGCCATCGCAGCGATGCCGAAGCTGTTAAGTGCCAGCAGGGGAACGTTTTTTTGCAGAGAAAGTGTCCTATTCATAAGAGCAGAATTATAGTCGCTAATATAGTCACTTATATAGTCACTTAGTTCGGGCGTGCATTTGTTAAAATACGCCCATATCTAAAAATTGATTTACCTTACCAAGGAATAAGCATGCCATCTTTTGATACCGTCTCTGAAGCGAACATGGATGAAGTTAAGAATGCCATCGTTCAAACGAATAAAGTGGTCACCAATCGCTTCGACCTGAAAGGCACCAGCGCCAAGGTTGAACTGAAAGAAAAAGAACGCGAAGTCACCATTTTTGGCGATTCCGAGTTTCATCTGGAACAGATCATGATCGAAGTCACCCAAACCATGGGCAAGCGCGGTGTCGACGTGCGTTTTCTCGATAAAGGCAAGGTCGAGAAAATCGGCGGCGACAAGGTCAAGCAAGTCATCAAGATCAAGAACGGCATCGAAAGCGACGACGCCAAGAAAATTGTCAAGACCATCAAGGACAGCAAACTCAAGGTGCAGGCCAGCATACAGGGTGATGCGGTGCGAGTGACAGGCGCCAAGCGCGATGATTTGCAGGAAGCGATGGCGATGCTGCGCAAGGAAATCAAAGATCTGCCGCTGGAATTTAATAATTTCCGCGATTAATGTCGTGCCTGACATCATGAAAGCACTCACTTCACTGGTCTGCCTAGGCATGTTCGCACTGTCGGCGCATGCAGCCGACATAGGTGTGGTGGGCTTATTTCCCGGCAAGGCTGTGTTGGTGGTTGGCACAAGCGCTCCCAAAATTTACGCGGTTGGGAGTAATGTTGTTGATGGCGCAAAACTGGTTGCAGCGGACAATGTTTCGGCGACGATAGAAGTCAATGGTAAGCGACAAGTGCTTGCCATTGGCGAACATGTACACCGTTCATCACCCAGCGGCAATACCAGCATTACCTTGCATGCGGGTGCGAACGGTCACTTTATGGTTCAGGGACAGATTAATGGAGGCAGTTCCGTTGAGATGCTAGTCGATACCGGCGCCAGCTTTATCTCAATCCCTGCTGCTGACGCCAAGCGCCTGGGCATCAACTATAAAAATGGCCGAATAGGCCGTTCCAGTACCGCCAACGGCATTATCACGGTCTACCTCGTGCGGCTAGATTCGGTCAAAATTGGAGATGTCGAATTGAACCAAGTTGATGCATCCGTCAATGAGGGTGGCCTTCCTGTCACTTTACTTGGAATGTCATTCTTGAATCGCATGGAAATGCGCAGAGATGGTGAACAGATGACATTGACTAAGCGCTTCTAACCATTAACGTTGTTGAAAGCGCCTAGAACAATTCCTGATTATTTTGAGTACTGCGCCAGTTTCAAACGGCGTTGCTTGACCGCTTCCGCCAAACCTTCCAACACGCCAATACTATCGTCCCAAGAGATGCAGCCGTCGGTCACAGATTGACCATAGACCAGCTCTTTACCAGGAACCAGATCCTGGCGACCGGCAACCAGATGCGACTCCACCATCACGCCAACGATACGCGTATCGCCAGCGGCAATTTGCGCAGCGATATCGGCACAAACCGGAATCTGATTCGCTGGATTTTTTGAGCTGTTGGCATGCGAGGCGTCAATCATTAATCTCGATGCCAGGCCATTCGCTGCAATGTCCTTGCATGCGGCATCAACACTGGCCGCATCATAATTAGGTGTCTTTCCACCGCGCAAAATAATATGACAGTCTTCATTGCCATTGGTAGACACGATCGCGGAATGCCCACCTTTGGTCACTGAGAGAAAATGATGCGGCTGCGATGCGGCTTTGATGGCATCAACTGCAATTTTGACATTGCCATCGGTGCCGTTCTTGAAGCCAACCGGGCAAGACAGGCCGGATGCCAGTTCGCGGTGTACCTGTGATTCGGTAGTACGTGCGCCGATGGCGCCCCAGCTGATCAAGTCCGCAATGTATTGCGGGCTGATGACGTCAAGATATTCCGTCCCTGCCGGCAAACCCAGTTCGTTGATATTGAGCAGCAACTCGCGCGCAATACGCAAGCCATCATTGATGCGGAAACTGTTATCCATGTAGGGGTCATTGATCAAACCTTTCCAACCAACGGTAGTACGTGGCTTTTCGAAGTAGACGCGCATGACGATTTCCAGCTCACCGGAAAAACGCTCTCGCGCCTTCACCAGCTTATGTGCATATTCCATCGCCGCTTTAGTATCATGGATAGAACAAGGTCCTATCACCACCATCACTCGGTCATCCTGCGCATGCAGGATACGATGCAATGCATGCCTTGCATTGGCCGCGGTCTCTGAGGCTTTGTCGGAACAGGCAAACTCTCGAATCAGATGCGATGGCGGAAGCAATTCCTTCATTTCCCGGATGCGTAAATCGTCTGTGCGTTGCATGTTATTTCCTGTCTATGATAAAAAATAAAGGTAAAAAAAATCCGCCAGTGCTGGCGGATTTTTAGGATTTGATATGTTCGATCTTGCTTTTACGTGAACTTACCGCTTCTCCACCGCCTTCAGGTTGGAATAGCTAAAATAAAAATAAAAGTAAAATCGCGCAAAATTCATGAGGTGCTCGGTATGACTGGTGGATTGACTATAACAATATTTTGCGTGGCTTGGCAAGGCTTTTATTCAATTTTATTCGGGCCAGATGATCGTTATCAAGCCCGTAGCTTAATAAAATAAGGACTAGGCTGTACCTCCGACCACCAGGCCATCTATCCTTAAGGTCGGCTGCCCTACGCCCACCGGCACGCTCTGGCCTTCTTTGCCACAAACACCGACGCCGGAATCAAGACGCATGTCATTACCTATCATCGAGACGCGGTTTAACACATCAGGACCGTTCCCGATCAGGGTGGCGCCTTTCACCGGATAAGTGACCTTGCCGTCTTCAATCATGTAGGCCTCACTCGCGGAGAACACAAATTTTCCGTTGGTAATATCAACCTGCCCGCCACCGAAATTCACCGCATACAAACCATTTTTTACCGAGGCCAAAATCTCAGCAGGATCTTTATCGCCCGCCAGCATATAGGTATTCGTCATGCGCGGCATCGGCAAATGCGCGAAAGATTCACGACGTGCATTGCCTGTCACGGGCATCTTCATCAGACGCGCATTCATCGTATCCTGAATGTACCCCTTCAAGATTCCGTCCTCGATCAAGGTAGTACATTGTGTCGGGTTACCCTCATCATCCATATTGAGTGAGCCGCGGCGATCAGGCAAAGTACCATCGTCAACCACGGTTACGCCTTTGGCGGCTACACGGTCCCCAATCCGACCTGAAAAAGTACTTGATCCCTTGCGATTAAAATCGCCTTCAAGCCCGTGTCCGATCGCTTCGTGCAGCAATACACCCGGCCAACCCGATCCTAACACCACGGTCATAGGGCCAGCAGGTGCCGGGCGTGCATCAAGGTTAACCAAGGCCGATTTCACAGCCTCACCGGCATATTGTTCCAGCAAGGCATCGGAAAAATACGAGTAATCATAACGGCCACCACCGCCACTTGAACCTGTCTCGCGTCGCCCATTTTGTTCAACGATGACCGTCAGCGACACCCTGACCAATGGGCGAATATCAGCTGCAATGACGCCGTCGCTACGGGCAACCAGAACAACATCGTACTCGCCGGCCAGACCCGCCATCACTTGCACAACACGTGGATCTTTTGCTCGAGCAATTTTCTCCAGACGTTCCAGCAAACTGACTTTTTGATTCGCATCCAAGGATGCCAAAGGATCATCTTTCAGGAACAAGGAACGACTGGCGACGCCTTGCATGTGCGATGCCACTTTGATTTTACCGGCACCTTGTCGCGCGATGGTGCGAGTTGCTTTCGCAGCTTCCAGCAAGGCGATCTCCGATATTTCATCGGAATAAGAAAAAGCCGTTTTATCGCCGGAAATAGCGCGGACACCAACGCCTTGATCAATCGAAAAATGTCCCGTTTTTACGATACCTTCTTCCAGGCTCCAGCCTTCATTTTTTGTGAACTGAAAATAAAGATCTGCGTAATCGATCTTATGTGAAAACATAGTCCCCAAAGCACTGGCAAGTTTTGCTTCATCTAGCCCGAATGGAGTCAACAAAATGTCTCGGGCGATGGCAAGATGGTGCAGATTAGAATCAAATGGTGTCATGGGGTATCAATAAAATAAATGGCAAAATCAAGAAGTGAATCGCCAAATTGTAGATCATTTGGCGTGAGAATAAATATTAGCAAAGTTTTTGATGTGTTAAGGCGGGTAAACGATCTCTTACGTTTCTCAGTAAATCCATATCAAGAATACCGCTGACGATACCCTCACCTTCGTCAAGAACGTCAACAATCCTCCCCCACGGATCGACCAGCATCGAATGCCCCCACGTTCGGCGACCATTTGCATGCAAACCGCCTTGTGCAGCCGCCAGCACATAACACTGATTTTCAATCGCCCTAGCGCGCAACAGAATTTCCCAATGCGCTTGGCCGGTAGTATGCGTAAATGCCGCCGGCACCACGATCAAGTTGCATGCGCCCATCGCGCGATATAACTCCGGAAAGCGCAGATCATAGCAAATGGAAAGACCAACTTTACCAAAATCAGTCTCAAAGCTGCCAACCTGTGTACCGGCGACAATCGTCCTGGATTCTTCATACGATTCTTCGCCTTGACTAAATCCAAACAGATGAATTTTATCGTAGCGTACCACCGGGATGCCTTGCGGGTTGTACCCCAGCGTCGTATTAAAAACTTTTCCCGGATCGGGTGTGATAAGTGGCAAAGTTCCGCCAATCACCCACACGTTCAACTTTCTCGCCATCTCGGATAAAAAATCCTGGATGACTCCAGCACCGGGTTGTTCGGCCAGACTTAGTTTGTCAGTATCGTGCATACCCATGACAGGCCAATACTCGGGTAATAGCAATAATTCTGCGCCCGCATCACGGGCCTGTTGCAACAGAAGTGCAGCGGTCGCGAGGTTTTGTGCAAGAACTGGCGTTGAAACCATTTGTATGGCAGCAACTTTCATGAGACTTCCTTCCCCAATTTATTTGACCTGGACGCTTTCTTGTTTAGGTGCCTGATTTTTCGCTTCTTTGTTATCGAATTTAGCTACATGCGGGTCTTTCCAAGGACCGGTTACCTGATATTCGTAAGTAAAGGCACGCGCCAACGGCTCGCGTAAAAATAATTGTGCCAGAAATGTCCCAAGACCGATCACTGGGTTGACTGCCAGGGCATACACAACGGATGCAGTTCCCGCGTTAATTTCTGGAATCACTGCAACATGCAGGTCTTGCGTCTCTTTTGCAATATCAGCACTGCCATCAATTAAAACGGTAGCATTCAGGCTACGCATTTTAAAGTTGTCAGTTCTTGCTAATCCTTGTTGAATTTGCGCAGTAGCATTGATGCCATCAAAGGCAAATCCATCTGAAAACACATCCCTAAAATCTAAGGTCAGACGCCTTGCCAATGATTGCATGCTCAATACGCCGAGTAATTTGGCGGCGCCCGGATCGACTTTTAAGAACTGCCCCACGGCCAGTTCCAGTTGTAGTTGACCGTTCATACTCGGAATATCAAGTGCGAACGGAAGCCCGTTCCAGCGGACATCACCTTCTAATTTACCGCGCCCACCACGTACGATATTGGCAAATCCCAGACGATCGAGTAATTTTCCTGCATTGGCAATATCTAGCACGTAATTCAAATGGGTAACGCCATCACCTGCGCCACTCAGCCATTTTCCTGTCGCTTTGAGTTGAGCATCCTCATTTTTCAGCAACAACTTATTGATACGCCATTCACGTCCAATTGCTGCGGGCAAATTACTCGCTAACAATTCTAAACTGCCCAATTTTTTATTGAACAGCTCAAAATTTTCAGCCACGATATCGAGTCCGGGAATTTGCGACGAAGTATTTTTCCCTTCCAGCAAATCAGACACATCACCAGCGGCGGACTGGGGAATGATCAATTTGCTCAAGCGTGCCGAAACATTACCCAAACCCTGACCGTTACTTGATTCGTTCCAGCTGATATAACCGGATGCCTGACGCGAGTCGATGTTTGCTTGCCACATGCCTTTTTGGTGAGATGCACCAAGGACAACGTTGTCGAGCTTTTTATCCAGGAAATACAGTTCTGCGGTATTTACGCCCAAGCTACTCGGTTCTATGTATTGAGAAAAATCCAGCTGCGGCGAAACCCCAGCCGCGCTTCCTGTAGCACCCGTTCTTACGTTGACCAAACGACGCCATTCATCCACATTCAAAGTTTGAAAATTAATATTCGCATGCAAACCACTATCGGGCTCTGGCGCAGGCAAATTGACACCTATCCCGCCGCGTACGACCTGCCATGCGGCATTTCTATCCGCACTTTTTTGCCGCTGATAGCGCGCATTTATCACGGATCCCAGCGCTAATTTAATCTCGTCGCGTAAGAGTGAAGCGTCGCCAGATACAACCGGAGTCATCGCAAAATGCAGGGGCAGATTTTGATTGCTGAGTTTTTGAAGCGGCGATGGAAAATTAAGTGCGAGTCCTTGCAGGGATGAATCAACAATCAATTCCGGCTGACGTTTTGCCACGTTGATCTGGGCGTTATATCGGGCAGCGCCAACAATTTTCCCGGACAGCGGCTCGACTGTGGTGCCCGAAAAAACGCTTCGCAACCCCTCTGCCGTAGCGAGTCCGTCTAGCTTAATGCGTATGCTTCCATCTTTTTGTGTGCCTCCGGTCGCCACCACTGCACCGCCCAGCAACGTACCTTTTAACGCATTGAGGTTAACGCCTCTTTCATTAAACTCCAATTTTCCATTAATACCCGAAATCAGAGGAATGCCGGTTTGCAGCACGGCATCATTATTAGCAAATTGCAAGACGCCCTGCACTTTTGATTCGACCAGATGCTTAAGTGGCAATTGCAACTTCAGCGCTAATTGTGCATTTGCTGTTGCCTTGGTCTCTTGCAGGAAATGTCCGAGCCAGCCGTCCACCGGGCTGGCAGTCACATATTGCAGCATTCCCTGCAAACCTGCGCTGACTTTTCCATCTATGTTGAGAATCGCATCGTGGCTCAGCAGATCCGGTATTTCTGCTTTTACTTTGTACAGATCATTCGACAAAGTTTTTGCCGTATCGCCGTTAATTTCCATCTTTGCGCGATCAAAGATAAAATTTCCCCTGATGTTATCGATGACTGGCCACAGTGGCGATTTGCCATCATCAGCGAGATGGCCCGGTGCAAAATCGAGTTTGCCATCAACAATCTTGCCCTTGATCAGAAATTCGCCTTTGGCCACCGACTTTCCATCAGTACGACTAAACGGGAATTGCGCGAGATCGCCTTTGATTCGAATCTGCACGTCATCTGCACGCCCGTCGAGCAATGCGGTTGTCAGCCAATGACGCAAATCTTCGGGCGCATTCGAGGGTATAAAACGGCTGATTTCCTTCACGTCAAAACCAGATAATTTGCCAGAAATATCCACTTCTCCTTTTTGCTCTTCCTGTCCTTTGCGCATCGATAATACGTGTTTGCCCGTCAGAGATCCTTTCATACCCGCTTGCTGGAATTCCATTTTATCGACTTGGAAACGTAAACTGTCTTGCGCCTCAAATTTCCAACTTGCCTGCATTTGCAATGCGGAGAAAGGCATCACGGGATCAACAAAATAGCCTGGCAACTGCAATGACAAATCGCTTGAATTCAAGCTGAATTTACCGCCTTTATCACTAGCATCAATTGCACCAGACAGATGATCAAACCCGGGAATAGCTGGAATAGCGGCCCTGCCAGGCGTACTACCCACTTTAGGGCGTGCCAGCTGTGCCGCCTGCGGCTGCATCGATAAATCAATGAATTGGCCCTTGACGCTGTATGCAGAAATGTCTGGATAGGTGCCCTGCCATTGTGCGGTAAATTCCTTGAGCTGCCCCTTAGGTGCAAAAGCCAGCAACATCTGACGCTGATCGGCCGGCAGCGGTAAATGTTCGGCAAAATTGGCCAGCGTATTCAAATTGAGTAGCTTGGCGTACAACTCGACTCTTTCTGGCTGCCCTTTTTCTCCTGGAAAGAAACTCTCTCGAATGGTTGTTGCGGGCAAACTGATACCATCGCGGGTCTGCATCGCAAAATCAATCAAGGAAATGGTATGGCCAGATTGACCAAATAAGGAAGGTAAATATTTTTTCCCTAGTGTCAATTTTTCGGATGCGATTAACCTGCCGCTCACTTGTGCCATATCCAGGACTGGCAGATCCTTGCGAAACTGCCCTAGCACATCAACCAGACGTACATCTGCGGTTAGATCGGCAACCCGCCCTTTTTCAAGACGAATCCAGGAGCGCACGGTTCCCATTCCTTTTTGCAAATCAGCCGGATAGCTAATATAAGCCTTCAATCCAGACAAATCAGCTTGTCTTAAATCTGCATAGAGATCACCTGTCCAACTGGAAATATCGGATACTTTTCGGGTAAATGCGGGATGCTGAAAACTGCCACGGATGTCAACCGGCGCAGCCAGACTAAGCGGTGGCGTGGCTTTTAGCGCAAAATTATGCTTGCGCCATCGATTATTCAGGACGAAATTAACTTCTGACAAGAGCAATTCGGGAGCGGAGCGCAATTGATCACTCCATCGAACCTGTCCATCACGAATAAGAATTTCATGCTGTGCCAACACCCACTCAAGGCCCTTGCTATCATTATCCTGATTGGCTTCGATCAGAAAACCTGCCACATACAATTTGCCACTGACATCGCGCCGAATATCCAGTGCAGGTTTGACGATTTCGATTTTTTCAAACCGCAGATCAGCCACCGCAACGGACCACCATGAAACTGTCGCGTTGACATTAGGTAGCACGAGCGCATTTTGACCTTGCTGATCACGAATAACCACATTGCCAAATGCCAGGCGAGGATTGAGTCCCTGCCACGATACATTGATGGCAGCGATACTGACATTTCTACCGATCGCTTGACTGATCGTGTACTCAATATCTGATTTATACCGGTCAACATTGGGCAAGATGGCATAACGTAACATCAGGAACGCCGCGCTGAATAAGAAGTAACAGACAAGCAGCAGCTTCAAAAAAAGACGCACGCCCCGTCCCGACAACAGCGCCAAAGAAAAACAAGAGGATCGGAACAGGCGAAACATGTTGTTTGCACTGTTTGGCGACGACGATTGGTCCATGTTTACCATTGACAGTCAATCGACTGGTGACAGAGAAAGAAATAGGTCGAGAAAAGATGTCTCAATTCAAACAAAAACAATATACTCCCCTAATTCATCAAAAAAATTTACTCATCGCGCACTATTGACAGGCGATATCAATAAATACCCCCACTCAGTATATAAATACTTATAAAGCGTTGCAAATCGACTGCCGATCAATCCTTTTGCTGACTAATTGACTTAAAATAAAACCAAATCAACTTCAGACTTACGGCACAGCCTCATGACAAGCATTAGACCAACACCAACTTGCAGCGCAGATACGTCACGTTTTGTAGCAAGGTGGTTGCACGCTGACAACGCCAGACATTTGCAACTGAAAGAACTAACGCGATTATCCCTGAGCCCAAGCATTTTCGCTCAACTTTTACAAAAAGAAATAGGTGATGGCGCCAGTCTCAATCGCGCCATGCGCCGATGCCGCAATTTGGTCATTTCAAGCTTGATCGCACGTGACCTAGGCGGGCAGGCCGATTTAAACGAGGTGATTTCAACAGTCAGTGACTTCGCCGATTTTGCCATCCATACCCATTTACATGCCTTGATGGAGGATATGGTTAAGCTGCACGGCCAACCCATTGGGAAAGAATCAGGCGAAGCGCAGGAGCTCATCGTCCTTGGCATGGGTAAGCTCGGCGGACGTGAACTCAACGTTTCCTCTGATATTGATCTGATTTTTTGTTACTCGGAAGACGGCGACACACTGACCAGCGTGCCTGAGCAACGCAGCTTATCGAATCACGAATTTTTTAGTCGGCTGGGAAAAAAACTGATCGCTGCAATTTCTGAAATCACCGAAGACGGGTTCACCTTTCGGGTAGATATGGCATTGCGCCCGAATGGCGCCTCCGGCCCGTTGGTGGCCAGTTTTTCCATGGTCGAAGAGTATTTCCTGATTCAAGGCAGAGAATGGGAGCGTTACGCCTGGGTAAAGGCGCGTGCAGTCACAGGCAAACAAGATCAAATCAATGCGCTGGAGAAAATCATTCAGCCCTTTGTGTATCGTCGCTATCTTGATTATGGCGTAATTGATTCATTGCGCGCCATGCATGCGCAGATCCGCGCAGAGGTTATTCGCCAGGAAACCCGTCATCCCGAACGTAGCAATAACGTCAAGCTTGGACGCGGCGGGATACGCGAAATTGAATTTTTAAGTCAGGTGTTTCAATTGATACGCGGCGGAAGAGAACCCTCCTTACGCCATCGCTCAACCCGCACCATACTTGGCACGCTGGCCGAAAAGGGAATACTCGAAACCGGCATTGTTGAAAAACTGCTCGACTCCTACACCTTCCTGCGCAACCTTGAGCATCGGCTGCAATATCTCGATGATGCGCAAACACATACGTTTCCAGCTCGAGAAGATGATCAGCAGATCATTGCGCAAATGATGGGTTGCAAGTCAACGATAGAACTTCTCGAACAACTGACGCCTCACCGGCAATTCGTTGCAGACCAATTTGATGCGATTTTCAAAGAGAAAAAAGAAGTACAAACCAATCAAATGACCACCGCTACGCTGTCCGATCAGGATGGCAACGAAATTATCAGCGCCAACTTACTTGCTCTTGGATTTCAAGAGCCTGCGGAGGGCACTGCAAGACTAATGAACACATGGCAATCGGCCAGAATGCATTCGCTATCAGAAGCCAGTCGCGATAAATTGGCCTCACTCATCAACAATGCGCTGAACATCATTGTCAAGCAAAGTGGCGATCACGTTCAAACCTTACAACGCTTGCTGGATTTCATGGAGGCGATCGCCAGACGCTCAGCCTACCTCTCGCTATTGACAGAATTCCCGCATGCACTGGAACGAGTGATCAGAATGATGAATGCGAGCGACTGGGCAGCAAAATTTCTCACTCGGCACCCCATTTTGCTTGACGAGTTACTCGATGAATCTGTGCTGCATCAAGCACCAGAATGGGAAAGTTTCTCCAAAGATTTACAACAACAGCTGGCGCATCATCGCGGTGACACCGAACGCCAGATGGATGTCTTGCGCGAGATACATCATGCACTTCTGTTTCGGCTATTGGCACAAGACCTTGAGGGAAAGCTCAGTGTAGAGCATCTGGCCGATGCCTTGTCCCAGCTGGCGGACATCATGGTTGCCGCAACCTTGCAGGCTGCGTGGGAAACCATTGCAAACAGACATTGCGAGAAACCAAAATTTGCCGTGATCGCCTATGGAAAATTGGGCGGAAAAGAATTGGGATACGCGTCAGATCTGGACGTGATCTTTCTTTATGATGATGAAAATCAGGAAGCGCCTGGTTTGTACGCCAAATTGGCGCAGCGCTTTATTACCTGGATGACCTCCCACACATCGGCAGGCATCTTGTTTGACATTGATGTCGCGTTGCGTCCGGACGGTGCAAGTGGCCTCATGGTGTCATCCATCACCTCCTTTATTCGCTATCAGGAAAAATCTGCCTGGCTATGGGAACATCAAGCGCTGACCAGAGCGCGTTTCTGCGCTGGCACACCTGAAATCGGCGAGCAATTCAATCAAATACGAGAGCAAGTTTTGCGTCAACAACGAGACAAAGACAAGTTGGCTGCAGAGGTATTAAGCATGCGTAAAAAAATGCGCGATGCACACCCGAACAGAACCGACTTGTTTGATCTTAAACACGATGCAGGCGGAATGATCGATATCGAATTCATGGTGCAATTTCTTATTTTGCTGCACGCCCATCAATACGCAGAGCTGACAGCAAACATCGGCAACATTGCCCTACTCAATCGCTGTGGAGAACTCGGCTTAATTGACATTCAGCTAGCGGAAAACACCGCCAATGCCTACCGCTTATTCCGCAAATTGCAACATAACATCCGCTTGCAAGGGGAAGAAAGAGCACGTGTTCCACAAGAAAAAATAGCCAGCGATTTGCTGGCTACACGTGCTCTGTGGAAGAATTTATTTCCGCTATCTTAACAATTTTTGAAATAATCTCAGGCCTGCGGCTTAACCGTCTCAAGCCATTTTCGGATGCGTCCGGCATCAGCCAGACGGGAATATTTACCTTTGGAATCAAGAAAAACCATCACGATTGCGCGCCCCTCAATCATTGCACGCATTACCAGACAACGCCCTGCCTCGGAGATATAACCTGTTTTTTGCAAACCAATATCCCAGCCTGGGTTCACCACCAACCTGTTCGTTGTTGAGTATTGCAATGGACGCCCGCTTGGATTAACAACATATTTCGAGTCAGTAGAGTATTCACGAATCACAGGATGCTGATAAGCAGCATTGATCAGCTTAACCAAATCACGTGCACTAGCGACGTTGTGACTTGAAAGGCCGGTAGAATCAACATAGTGCGTGTCCGACATCCCAAGTTCCTTTGCCTTTGCATTCATGGCAGCAACGAATGCTGGCAACCCTCCGGCATAACTCCTGCCAAGCGCTGAAGCCGCTCGATTTTCAGAACTCATTAACGCAATATGCAGCATATCGGCACGAGACAACTTTGCGCCCATATTTAATCTTGAACCAGTACTTTTTTCTTTATCGAGATCATCAGTCGTGATCTCGATGATTTCATTCATGTCTAAATTGGATTCGACAACGACCAAACTTGTCATCAGCTTTGTAATTGAGGCAATGGGCAACGATACGTTTGAATTCTTTTCAAAAAGCACCTCTGAACTTGCCTGATCAACGACGAAAGCGACATTAGACTGCAAAGCCAATGGATCTTGTGTGTGCTTTAAACCAGCGATATCGCCCGCGGTTGGCTTTTCAATCAAATTCGGAACGAATACCACGCGCTCAGTGATCACCCGGCGTTTGCCGTTAACAATAATCGTACGTTTAACATACGTAGCAGACGCAGTCTTGGCAATGATTCTCTTGTGTGTTACTCGTTTTTTTGTATGGTGAGTAGTAGATTCGGCGGCCGAAGCGAGCACGAGCGTTGCCGGCAAAATCGCAGCGACAAAAATACATAGTGCGTGACGGAAAAATTTCGCCATCTTTACTCCCTAATCAAACGTAAGATAATTTAATGCAGTGTAGCAAAATTATAAAAATTCGCAAGAAAATTAAAGACTTAGCGCAAATACCTGAACAATAATATCGTTTGATTTATTCAATGCTAACCCGATAACAATTTATTTTCTTGTCACAGGGTATCCATTAACCCAGGAATTTAGCAAAGTTATCAACGCTTTCACGTTCGGTCGTTAAAGTATTTTCAATTTTTTCCGGATCAGCATAACCAAGTGACATGCCACAAACTAGCATTTCATTTTCAGGCAACTGTAAAACAGTTTCAATGATTTTATGATATTGCGTAAATGCCGCTTGTGGACAAGTGTCCAAACCGCGCGCGCGCGCTGCCAGCATGATATTTTGCAAGAACATTCCATAATCAAGCCACGATCCTTGTTCCATTACTCGATCGATAGTAAAAATAAGTCCGACTGGCGCATCAAAAAAAACAAAGTTACGACCATGCTGTGCCTGCATGCCAGATTTATTTTCTCTGCCAAGGCCAAGTAAAGAGTACAAGTCCCACCCAATCTTACGACGCCGATCAACATACGGCGCAATCCATTTGACGGGATAGTAGTTATATTCTTCCAGGTGCGTTTTTGAAACTTCCGCATCATTATGTGCAGCAATTATTTGACTTGTTAAAGCCTTGAGCGTTTCACCGGTAAGTACATACACTTTCCACGGTTGGGTATTGCTGCCGGACGGCGCTCTTGCGGATACTTCTAATATTTCTTTTATATCATCTTGATTTACAGTCCGAGATAAAAATGCACGAATAGAACGTCTGGAAGTGATGGTATCGTCTACCGATTGCTGAATTGCGCTATTGATCATGATTATTTTGATTGGATTGTTTGTAACAAATGACGAGTCTGAGCAGGGATAGGGGTAGGTTTTCGAGTTTCACGATCAACATAAACATGAACAAAGTGTCCTTGTGCTGACGCAAAATTATCGTTGTTCCTGAAAATACCGACTTCATAGCGTACGCTTGAATTACCCAGCTTACTGACACATACTCCGGCAGTGATTACATCAGGAAACGATACTGACGCCAAATAATTACATTGCGTCTCAATTACCAAACCAATGGTCTGACTAACGGCAATGTTTAGAGCGCCATTGACAATCAAAAACTGGTTTACCACGGTATCAAACCAACTGTAATAAATCACATTATTCACATGCCCATATGCATCGTTATCCATCCACCGTGTTTGAATTGCATGAAAATATTGAAAATCACTCCGCTGTTTTGCTTCAATGCTCATATCAGTTCGCTTCTATCTCTTAAGACCCAAAGTTAAATTTTACTTAACAAATGTAACTTCACATTCAAGGAAAATATATCGTTCTTAAGTCTATCATATTCACTTTATTTCATTTGGCAGTCACAATTAACTTAGATAATCGGAACAAGTTAAGTGTAATTTACAGCGGAAACTTTCATATATTTCTCATGAGTAAACATTTGAAAAGAAAGTTCAATCAAATTATTGCAGCGCACAAAATTCACTTGACTTAGTTTATTTAATCAATAAAATGCATTATATTGCGCCGCACAAAATTTGCTTTTTTAATAATTTAGTGCTTTTTACTTGATTGTCCCATCTTCCATTTAGGAGAAATCCATGTTTACAGTACCTGAACAGTTTTCTACCGCGACAAAAGCAAATTTCGACACACAACTCGCGCTCATGACTGCGCTCACGGGCAAAGCATTTGAAGGTGTAGAGAAATTTATTGAACTTAACATGACTGTAGTCAAAACTTCTTTTGAAGAATCTACTGCTGCAGCAAAACAATTGTTTTCTGCAAAAGATCCTCAAGAATTCTTTAGTTTATCCACTGCTCAGGTACAACCTACAGCTGAGAAGGCTTTAGCATATGGTCGTCATCTGGCGACTATCGCATCAAACACCCAAGCAGAGTTCACCCAAGCAGCAGAAACTCAGCTCACCGAAACCAATCGTAAAGTATTGGCACTATTTGAAGAAGTATCAAAAAATGCCCCTGCTGGTTCTGAAGGCGTTGTGGAATTTGTAAAGTCAGCGATTGGCAACGCTAATGCCGGCTACGATCAATTGAGCAAGACAACTAAACAAGCAGTTGAAGTGATCGAGACAAACATGAACAGTGCTGTAAATCAGATCACACAAGCGGCAGTCAAAGCAACACCACGCTCTGCATCTAAGAAATAAATTTAGTTTTATTAAAAAAAGCCCCGAAATTTCGGGGCTTTTTTTAAGTTACTTAATTTTCACATCAGCCTTCGCCCAAGTATGCAGCCTGTACCTTTGGATCATTCAGCATTTCTTTCGCATTACCGCTCATCGTAATTAAACCAGAATCCATCACATAGGCACGATGTGCCGCTTGCAATGCAAGTTTCGCATTTTGCTCAACCAATAAAATGGTCACTCCCTGAGCAGAAACATTACGAACCACCTCAAAAATCTTCTCAACCATGATCGGAGATAATCCCATTGATGGTTCATCGAGCAACAATAAATTAGGGTGACTCATAAGAGCGCGCGCCATTGCGAGCATTTGCTGCTCACCACCAGACAATGTACCTGCTAATTGTGCTGCTCGTTCTTTCAAACGAGGAAACACTGAAAACCATTTCTCAATATCAAGATTAACACCAGCCTTGTCATTTCGCGTGTATGCACCCATCATTAAATTTTCATGAATCGTCATACGCGTAAAAACACCACGACCTTCTGGAACCATGGCTAAATTATCATTCACCAATTGAAACGAAGTCGTGTTCCGAATCGATTTTCCTTTGTAGACGATATCACCTTCTACGCTACAACTTGGTAAAGTACCTGTAATGGCTTTAAGCGTCGTGGTTTTTCCAGCACCATTTGCACCAATCAAGGTAATCAATTCTCCCTTATTTACTTCAAGATCAATTCCCTTGACCGCTTTAATACCGCCATAGGCGACCTTAAGATTGCTGATTTTCAATACATGATCAACCATTAGTGCCCACCTCCCAAATATGCCTCAATTACAGCTGGATTTTTCTGAATTTCAGCGGGTAATCCTTCCGCAATTGGTTTTCCGTAATCGAGCACCGTCATCCGATCACACAATCCCATCATTAACTTAACGTCATGTTCAATAAGTAAAATCGTTTTACCTTCGGCTTTTATTTTGACAAGTAATTCACGTAACGCCAGCTTTTCAGTCGCATTCATGCCTGCTGCAGGCTCATCCAAAGCAAGCAGTTTTGGATCCGTGGCCAATGCACGTGCAATCTCAAGTCGACGTTGATCACCATACGACAAAAATTTTGAAGTACGATCGGCAAACTTCCCGATTCCAACAAAATCAAGTAACTCTTGTGCGCGGCTACGGATTTCCGCTTCCTCTTTACGCGCTGCAGCATGTCTGAAAATCGCACCAAATACGCCCTGATGAGTCCGAATATGCCTTCCCACCATGACGTTTTCTAATGCAGTCATTTCACCAAAAAGACGAATATTCTGAAAGGTACGGGCAATTCCAGCCTTTGCGACTTCATGTGGCGCAGAAGGTGAGTATGGTTTCCCATCAAGTTCAAAAGTACCAGTATCTGGCTGATACAAACCAGTAATCACATTGAAAAAAGTAGTCTTACCTGCACCATTTGGGCCAATTAGTCCGTAAATCTGCCCCTGCTTGATATTAATACCAACATTAGATAAAGCCTGCAAGCCACCAAAACGTTTATTGGCACCTTCAATTTTTAATATAGTCTGTTCAGTCATATCAATATTCCTTATGCCGCAGCTTCATTGGTGCTGGTGAGCCTGTCTTCGTGTTTTGGCGCTGGCCATAACCCGGAAGGGCGATTCAACATAATTGCAACCATCGCGAAACCATACAATAGTTGACGCAAAACTTCTGCTTCAATCCAGATTTTTCCGAATATGAGATTTTGTACCGGCTCTACTACATGGCGCAATACTTCAGGCAATGCGGCCAGTAAGACGGCGCCAAGAATAACGCCTGGAATATGTCCAATACCGCCCAATACCACCATTGCTAGAATAACGATGGACTCCATTAGAGAAAAAGACTCAGGAGAAACAAATCCTTGAAATGAAGCAAACATCGCACCAGAAACACCACCGAACGAAGCCCCCATGGAAAAGGCCAATAATTTCATGTTTCGGGTATTGATACCCATTGCCTTTGCAGCAATCTCGTCTTCGCGAATTGCTACCCATGCACGTCCTAGGCGAGAATGCTGAAGTCGAATGGAAATAATAACTATCGCAATGCATAAACTCAAAAACAAAAAGTAATAAGCATTGACAGATGGCATGCTGAAGCTGCCAATATGCACGGTTGCATTTGAACCTGTCTCTCCCGCCAAAGACACACCAAAGATCCGAACAGGGTCGACCATATTGATGCCCTGTGGCCCGTTCGTAAAGTTAATTGGGGAATTTAAATTATTCATAAAAATACGAATAATTTCACCAAAACCCAATGTAACAATGGCTAAGTAATCACCACGTAATTTTAAGGTTGGTGCTCCGAGCAGCGCACCAAACAAACCAGCGGTTGCCGCAGCCATCGGGACAATAAACCAAACTGAAAGATGAATACCATTTTGCGTAATTTCAGGACCAAATACAGTGACCAAAAAATTCCCAAGCGCCGGATAATTATTAACAAAAGATTCAAGTACCACAGCAAATTGCTGAGAGCCGAAAAGAGCAGCTAAGTAAGCACCTACAGCATAAAAAGCAATGTAACCAAGATCAAGCAATCCAGCAAAACCAACAACGATATTCAACCCCAGTGCCAGCATGATATAGAGCAAAGCAAAGTCAATAATACGCACCCAGGAGTTACCAAAATTGGATGCAACAAAAGGGAAAAGCAGGAGCAAGATTCCTAAAACAGCAAAACTTGCATATGCCTTAGCAGGATTATTTTTCACATTAAATAGATTTGACATCAATCTTCTCCTTACGCACGATCGGCAACACGTTCACCCATGATGCCGGATGGACGCAGAGTCAAAACAATAATTAACACAACAAAAGCAAAAATGTCTTGATAGTGACTTCCCAAAACACCACCGGTCAAATCGCCAATGTATCCTGCACCTAGACTCTCAATTAGTCCCAGAATAATTCCACCAACCATGGCACCATAAATATTACCAATACCGCCAAGAACAGCTGCAGAAAATGCCTTTAATCCGGGTACAAACCCCATGGCGAATTGAGCCGATGAGTAGTTGGCAGCCCACATCACGCCTGCAATCGCAGCCAGCGCCGCACCGATGGCAAAAGTTGCAACGATGACCTTGTTTGAGTCAACCCCCATCAATCCGGCAACACGTGGGTTCTCGGCAGTAGCACGCATCGCACGGCCCATTTTTGTTTTTTCAACTAACAATACCAATCCGACCATTGCCAGTGTAGCGAGCACTAAAAGAAGAATTTGTGTCTGTGAAATCACGGCTCCACCGATACTCACCGGTGTCGAAGGCATAATGGAAGGGAAAGGAATCGGGCTGCGTCCCCAAATCATCATCGCAAAGGTCTGCACTAAAATGGATATCCCGATTGCGGTGATAAGAGGTGCTAGACGCGGGGCATTTCGCAAACGTCTGTATGCGACTCTTTCTATCAATACGTTGACAGCGATACAAACTGGTATCGCGCCGAGAATCGCTATCATCAACATAACGATACCTGGAAGGTCAGGCGCTACGACTTGCAACAATTTTAAAATACTCAATCCAGCCATTGCACCGACCATTAGCACATCACCATGTGCAAAGTTGATCAGGTTTAAAACACCGTAAACCATGGTGTAACCCAAAGCGACTAAAGCATACATGCTGCCTAGCACTAAGCCATTAATAATTTGCTGAATAAAAGTATCCATGCTGTTTTTCTTTCTATAGACAATACAAAATTTAAATCAAAACATGATGCGAAACTCAGGCATTTTCTCCCAAGAAATTTATTTCACATAGCAAAAACGGCACCCTATTCAATGGAGTGCCGCTAAACCGAATGTAATGTCTTACGCTAAAATTGATTAAAGGAAGGTGGAAGGTAAAACTTAAGTCAAAGGCCTTTAGCAAAATCCGCTGTTATCGTAAGTTCGAGTATATCCGTCCCAAAAGCCAAAGTAACGTAAATCACATCAGCTACAAAGCGTGACAGCTTTTGCTGAAGCAAGAAATACGTATTAACCGCAGAGAAAATTAAAACAAACGCACTATGAGCCCTATGTAGAACATAGTAACGTTGCATTACCTCAATCGAAACACTGAAGAGCTTAAAATAAAATATCGTTGCATCATAAAAGATATTTTTCTTTAAAGATGACATTTGATGTTTTTTTGCCACATTGCCAATATCGTATTTTGATAGCTGGCAACAACACAAGAAAACACTCCCGCGCCTCAAACATATTCATGCTGACCAGAGTAGACGAATCTCGATGATTTGCGTACGGTTAGATCATTTAAAGCCAGTAAGACCTTTGGGCATGGGAAATGTCACATTCTCCTCCACACCATCAAGTATTCTGACGCTTTTTGCACCAAAATCTCTCAGCCGATCAATAACTTGCTTTACCAGTACTTCAGGAGCAGAAGCACCGGCAGTAACACCAATTCGATCACAATTGACAATCCACTCAGGATTAATTTGCTCAGCGTTATCTACCATAAATGAAACCGTACCCATTTTTTGTGAAACTTCTCGCAATCGATTTGAATTAGAGCTATTAGCACTTCCAACTACAATGACTAAGTCAACTCTTGGTGCCATAAATTTAACGGCTTCTTGGCGATTAGTTGTTGCGTAACATATGTCACCTTTTTTAGGTTCACGAATGTTTGGATATTTCAACTTTAATGAAGCGATAATATCTAAAGTATCATCAACAGACAACGTAGTCTGAGTAACATACGCCAACAGATCAGGATCCGTTACACAAAGTTCTGCAACATCATCAACCGTCTCAACCAAATGCATGCCGCCATCGCTCTGCCCCATCGTGCCTTCCACCTCAGGATGGCCATGATGACCGATCATAATAATTTCGCGGCCTTCTCGCCGCATTTTAGCAACTTCAATATGCACTTTTGTTACCAATGGACAGGTTGCATCAAATACAGTTAAACCGCGTAACGCTGCATCATCCCGTACAGCTTGCGAAACACCATGCGCCGAAAAAATCACTGTATTACCGGTCGGTACATCATCCAATTCTTCAATAAAAATTGCCCCCTTTTGCTTTAAATCATTGACTACGTAGGCATTGTGTACGATTTCATGACGCACATAAATTGGAGCGCCGAACTGTTGCAAAGCACGTTCCACAATTTCGATTGCACGATCGACTCCGGCACAAAAACCTCTAGGCTGAGCGAGTAAAATTTCTTTATCCATATAACCTACAAAATACCAATGATTTTTGCTTCAAGAACTACCGTTTGACCAGCCAAAGGATGGTTAAAGTCAAACAAAGCACCTTTTTCGTCAATTGCCTTTAAAATTCCGGCAAATTCCCCTCCTGACGGCGCAGAAAAATCGACTAAATCGCCAATAATATATTGTTCGCCAAAAGCAGAATTTTTCTGCAAGGTTTCGAGGGAGACATGACGTATCAAATCAGGATTACGTGGGCCAAAGGCATTTTCCGGCTTTAGTTCCTGCTTCGTATGTGAACCTTCCTGAAGGCCTAACAATGCAGCCTCTAGCCCTGGCGAAAGTTGACCTTGTCCCATCTGCAAGGTAGCAGGACTATCATTAAAAGTACTAATAATATCCTGACCATCCATACCGGAAAGTCTGTAATGCAGGGTTAGATAGGCGTCTTGAGTGACGACAGGTGTTGATAAATAGGACATAATTCAGCTTTCATCGATTAAGCCGTTATTGTAAGCCAGCTAGCTCATCAAAATCACGCCTTCTCTACTTTCTAGATTGTTCAAGGATTTATTCATGGCAATAAACGACTGGCCGGAAGATCAACGCCCGCGCGAAAGGCTAATCAAGTTTGGTGCTGCTGCATTATCTGACGCCGAGCTGCTTGCAGTATTTTTGCGCATTGGTGTAAAGGGAAAAAGCGCCGTAGATCTTGGTCGCGACATGCTTAGTCATTTTGGCTCGCTCAACGGATTATTTGCTGCCAGTCTTAAAGAATTTTCTGGAATACATGGTCTTGGCACTGCCAAATATGCGCAATTGCATGCAGTACTAGAATTAGCGCAGCGTGCAATTTCCGAAGAATTAAAAGTAAGCGAGCCCTTATCCTCTCCGGAGTCCGTCAAAAACTATCTTCAGCTATTAATCGGAAGTAAGCCGTACGAATCCTTTGCTGTATTATTTTTAGATATAAAGAATCGACTAATAACATCCGAGGAATTATTTCGAGGAACACTCAGTCACGCCAGCGTCTATCCACGTGAAGTGGTCAA
This sequence comes from Undibacterium sp., assembly GCA_030645915.1. Taxonomy (GTDB): domain Bacteria; phylum Pseudomonadota; class Gammaproteobacteria; order Burkholderiales; family Burkholderiaceae_D; genus Undibacterium. The sequence continues at coordinate 117,731 of JAUSNO010000021.1, read as the reverse complement.
AGCAGCACTTCATCAAAATGCGGCGAGTATTATATTGGCGCATAATCATCCATCTGGCTCATGTGAGCCAAGTCAAGCTGATTTAGTCTTAACTCAAACGCTTAAGCAGGCGTTAGCACTGGTGGATGTTCGCGTTCTTGACCATTTCATTATTGCCAATCCATTGGTCTATTCTTTTGCGGAACATGGTCAAATATAAGAAACATTGAAATTGTTAAATTTATTAATTAAATAAGACACAATTGTTTTTCGCAAGTCATTGATAATTCATAGAATTTTCGTTATACTACGTTTTTTCCAATTTCGGAAACATATCAAGGAGTGAAACATGGCGCGTGTATGCCAAGTTACTGGGAAGGGGCCAATGGTTGGCAACAATGTTTCCCATGCAAACAATAAAACAAAACGTCGCTTTTTGCCTAATCTGCAAAATCGTCGCTTTTTCGTAGAATCAGAGAATCGCTGGGTTTCCCTGCGTCTGTCTAACGCAGGCTTGCGTATTGTTGACAAAATCGGTATTGATGCCGTTTTAGTTGATATGCGTGCTCGCGGCGAAAAAGTTTAAGCGAAAATCACTGTTAGGAAAATATCATGGCTAAATCTGGTCGCGACAAAATCAAACTGGAATCGACTGCTGGTACAGGTCATTTCTATACCACATCAAAAAACAAGCGTACGATGCCTGAAAAAATGGAGATCATGAAGTTTGATCCCAAAGCTCGTAAGCATGTCATCTACAAAGAAACCAAGATTAAATAAATTTTTTTCTTGTAGTCAAAAAACCCTGCTCTTTTCAGCAGGGTTTTTTTATAAGCTTCTTTTCTTCACATTGGCACTTAACAAATATCGCGCATAAAAAAACGGCGCCGTACTTAAAAGCGCCGTTTTCATCAAGATAATTATTATCTATTCGAATTAAGCATAACTGCGAAGTCTTCTTGAAAAATCGTGCAAGGTTTGAATACCTGATGCTTCTGCACGAATACACCAGTCTTGCAGCTGACAAACCAATTGTTCACGGCTCACTGTTGAGCGCTCCCAAATCAAACCAAGCTCAACCCGCATTTCATGCATAGTCTTTAATGCACTGCTATGCGCAAGTAACTCGGATAATTGCTGTTTTTGAGGCGCTTCTAATTTGCTAGGCTCTCTCTGTAAAAGTTTTTTTGCTGCCTTCAAAAATCCTTCTTCAAACTGTGATTTGACACGCAGCTGAGCCACTTCACTGCGCCATGCTTGACGTAAGGACTTTGTATATTTGGCCATAACATCATATCGATTTGTGATTACTGCCTGCAGCGTGTCGAGGTCAATGATACTTTTTGCTTCTGAGAATTTAGGTTCAGGAGCAATCTTTTTTACATTTGCCAAGCCTACAATTTCCATTGAGCGAATATAAAACCAGCCAATATCAAACTCATACCATTTAGAAGAAAGTTTTGCAGAAGTACCAAAAGTATGATGGTTATTATGTAACTCCTCACCGCCAATTAATATCCCTAAAGGAAAAACATTTGTTGATGCATCTGCACAATCATAATTTCTATAGCCCCAATAATGTCCGATACCGTTAATAATGCCCGCAGCAGTAATCGGAATCCACATCATTTGAACCGCCCAAACACTTACACCGACAACGCCAAACAACAATACATTAATAACAAGCATTAACATGATGCCTTGCCAGCTGAATCGCGTGTACACATTGCGCTCCATCCAGTCATCCGGCGTTCCATGTCCATATTTTTGCATGGTCTCCATATTTTTAGATTCAGCACGATATAATTCAGCGCCTTCGAATAAGACCTTCTTGATACCCCTGGTTACCGGGCTATGCGGGTCTTCTTCCGTATCACATTTTGCATGGTGCTTGCGATGAATAGCAGCCCATTCTTTGGTAACCTGGCCTGTCGTAAGCCATAACCAAAACCGAAAAAAATGACTTGGAATTGCATGTAATTCAAGTGCACGGTGAGCCTGACAACGATGCAGAAAAATAGTGACACTGGCAATCGTAATATGAGTGACTACCATCGTAAACGCAAACACTTGCCAACCAGTAGCGCGAGTAAGTCCATTTGAAAGAAAATCAATTACAGCATCAAGAAAAGTACTCAAAATAACATTTACTCCGTTGTTAATGACATGATCGCAGCTCATTTTTTAAAAACCAGCTGCCAAATTAGTATATTTTGCCTAGTATTTTACCTTTTTTCCAGACCAAGGTCTAAAACTTTACCGGAAGTATCATTCACTGTAATAACTCGTTGTGGGTATGGCAATTCAATCGAATGCAGCTGCAAAGCCTTCCAGATTGCTCTGTTAACTTCAGACAATACGTTGGTACGACCATTTTCAGGATCTGCAATCCAGAACCCTACCCGCAAATCGAGTCCGTCGGCACCGAATTTCATCAAATATGCAGATGGGCAATTTTCTTTTGATACCCGCTCAATACTTTCCGTTGCATGTACAAGCAGGGGAAGTAATACGTCTAAATCTGTTTCATAGCCAACAGTCAAATCTGTGTTCATCACAATAGAACGGTCAGTTAAAGAGTAATTTTGGACGGGATTCGAGACCAGCATTTCATTCGGAATGATTGACTCACCACCATCCAAACCTTTCAGGACGGTATAGCGCGTCTTGATGTCGGTAACGCTCCCATTAAATTTATCGACAGAAATCATGTCGCCGATAGAAATGCTTCCATCCAATAGAATAATGAAACCGGAAATATAACTACTCGTCACTTTTTGCAAGCCTAAACCTAAACCCACTCCCAGGGCACCTCCAAACACTGAGAGCACGGTCAAATCAATACCTACCATTGACAGGCTCACCAAAACAGCCACAAGAATTAGGGCAGTTCGTCCCAATCTCGAAAAAACAACTTTAAGAGAGGAGTGCATGGACGGCAACCGCATAAGACGCGCCTCAAGCGCTGCGCTTGCCCACATCGCAACAATCAATGTAACGATCACTGAAGCGATCGCTTGCAGTACCTCTAAAAGGGAGATTTTATTGCGACCAAATGAAATGACAGTGTCATCTAAAGAAGAAGAAAGCTCTTGCCACAAACCAGTGAAATGCAAAACTACACCTAACATGACCAACCCAGCAAACAGCTTTTCAAAAATCGCCAGGAAACTGCCCACTTTCCCATCACGTGAAAACGTGTGCCGCACAACGTAAAATCCGAATCGAATCAGCGCAAACGAACCGACAATAGGGACAAGTAAACTCAATAAGTTTGTATGCTGCCATTTCCCTAAGATAGCTTTAACGATAAGGAGAAAGAACAAAATAAGGGTCGGAACCAGGACCCTTAAAAAACTCTTTCCACCTAATTTTATTGAGCCTGATGAAGGAATTATTTTTTGCAAAAATCGAGAAACTAACCATGTCAGAGCAAAGCAGACAAATACAGCGCCAATTTGCCAGAGAAAGTTAACATCGCGAAAGTCCTTCGCCAAGTTTGATAATAAACTCTCTAATAATAGCGGGTTCATGAAAAATAAATTTTCTGTTGCTCGATTAAATATCTGCCGCAACAATATTTTCAGTCGCCAAATTAGCCCTTTGCATAATGGCGGCGAAAAATCCGTCTGTTTGGTGTTTGTGTGGCAAAAGTTTCAGGTAATCACCCATTTCAAGATTTACCTTTTGCTCGGCAAGAACTTGTGAAGCGGGAATTAAGGTGAAATCGGGGTGTGCCAACAGAAAAGCCTGAACAATGTTTTCATTCTCTTCTTCAAGCATGCTGCAAGTTGCATAAACCAAACGTCCACCAGACTTTAGTAGTCTAGCTGCACTATCAAGAATTGCCGTCTGCTTTACATTCAACTCAGCGATACCGGTTTCAGTTTGACGCCACTTCACGTCAGGATTTCGCCTTAGCGTTCCCAAACCACTGCATGGTGCGTCAACCAAAACACGGTCAAGCTTGCCCGCCAATCGCTTAATTTTGGTATCACGCTCATGTGCAATGAGTACTGGATGAACATTCGACAATCCACTGCGCGCCAAGCGCGGTTTTAGTCGAGCCAAGCGCTTTTCAGAAATATCAAAAGCGTAAAGACGTCCGGTATTTCGCATGAAGGCGCCTAACGCGAGTGTTTTACCGCCTGCCCCAGCACAAAAATCGGCGACCATTTCGCCCCGTTTTGCACCGAGCAATTGAGCCAATAGTTGACTACCCTCGTCCTGTACTTCTATTGTTCCATCTATAAACAAGGGAAGATTTTGAATGGAGGGCTTTTTCTTGATCCTCAGACCAGTTGCAGAAAAAGGAGTGGGTTCAGCAATAATCGGGGCTAACGCCAAAATGCCGATCACATCATCCCGATTACCTTTTAAGGTATTTACTCGCAAGTCCAATGCGGCCGGGGTGTTCAGCGACTCAGCAAGTTGTAGAGCTTCATCTTCACCAAATTTTTGCACAAGCTTTTGCCATAACCAGTTTGGCATGTTTGATTTCATAGCAACGGGCAAATGTGTACGATCAATCAGCATCACTCTTTGCAGCCAGGCGGTTTCGTCTTCGCTTAATCCGCCAAGAGAGTCGACACCAACAGCATCTGCTAGTCCCAGCAAAGTAATTCGACGCATGGCAGAGCCAGTTCCGGATTCTGAGAAACTCGTGTAGACGCTTTTATTACGTAACAAACCGTAAATTGCTTCGGCTATAACACCTCTTTCCCGACCGCCTAAACGTGGATGTTCCCGAAAATACCGTGACAACGTACCGTCTGCGGGGCCTGTGAAACGTAATATTTCACGTAATACTTCTTCGGCATGACCGATGATCGCTGGAGGTAATCTCATTTTTATTCCTTTTTAATTCTCTATATTATCAGTTGAACTTACGTCAACATGAACGCAATTACCCTTAACTGTCAGTTTACCTTCCACAAACCACCGTACTGCCCTAGGGTAAATCAAGTGTTCGTGTGACAACAATCGTGCGGACAAACTTTCTTCAGTATCGTTGTCAAATACTCTTATCGCTGCCTGGTCAATAATCGGACCATGGTCAAGTTCAGCGGTAACGAAATGAACCGTCACACCATGCACTTTCACACCCGCCTCAAGTGCCTGTTTATGCGTCGCCAGGCCCGTAAAGCTAGGCAGCAATGACGGGTGAATATTGATCATCTTACCGGCATAGTGCTGAACGAACGGTGCAGTCAATATCCGCATGAAGCCAGCTAAAACCACTAAATCTGGAGAATATCGATCTATTTCTAATTGAAGTGCAGAATCGAAGGCATCGCGCGTCGCGAAATTTTTGCTTACTACTACCGAAGTCGGTATGCCGAGACTAGCAGCATATTCAAGACCAGCGGCATCAGTCCGGTTGCTTATGACAGCCACAATTTGCGCTGGCCACTGTTGTTCTTTAGCGGCATGAGCAATGGATTGCATGTTGCTCCCGCGTCCGGAAATGAGTATCACGATCTTTTTCATGGCGGCATTGTACCGCTGTACTAGCCTAAGCCCCAAATAAAAATGCCGACCTTTCAAAGCCGGCATAGATACCTTTGATATTAAAATAAGCTATTCAAAAGAATAAAACACGCGAAATGCAACTTTCTTTTCTGCCCAAAAATCTGCTGCATCACGAAAAACATCTAGAAGTGTTTCCCTTGCTTCCTTGTCAAATTTTGACGTATTTGGAAGTTGCTCCAAGACAACAACAAATCCTGGTTGGGTACCAGATTTATAAACAAGATCAGTTAGGCAATCCGACAAAGCATCAAAATTTTTACCAAAATGTTTAGGAAATCCAAATGACGTGGCAATTTTCCCCAAAACTTGCTGCTTAGTGCTCGCGTCAAGACAGTAAGCATATAGGAAATGCTGCCCGAGTCTGGCTGCCTCGGTCTGCAACTCTGGAACCCGGAACGCACGAATAGATTGCACAACATTTGGCGCGACTGTTTTTAACAAATCCATTTCTCCCTCTACTGGTGAGATTATTGCCATAAAAACTCCGTCTACTACATCTTGCAAAAAATCAACTTAGCGCTGTATCCGCTTGAAATTTTCATAGTGATCTTCCGTGTAATAATATTCACCTGAAGTCATAGGCTGGCCGCCAGCAATAATACGCCTCGCACCTCGACTTCTGACTTTAGGGGTTTTCACCGTATATTCATGGTAGTAACCACGTTTTTGTTTTGGTAACCTAGCTTCATAATTTCCAAATATTTTTCCATCTTTTTCGTATGGAAAAGGACCGCCCTGCTTGACCAAGATGAGTGTCTCCTGCCCTTCTTTTGGCAAAGAAGCAACACTAATAACACCAAGTTGGCTGGACTCCTTCGCGAAAACACTTATTGTAAAAAAAAGCGTTATCAGGAAAATACTAAATTTTGTTACCCATAATTGCTTGATATTCATGCTCAAATCTCGATGCTACGAATGTATTTAAGTATCGTAGGTTACAGTTTTGTATCTTGAGAATCAACCTTTGATATTTTTTAAATAACGATTTCAAGCAAATTTTGCCTTATCCGAAAAGAAATTACATACATCTTTACGTTTCTCCCAAGTATCTTTCTTGCCTAACGCAATCAACTCTTGCGTATAACTAGATTCAAATAATAGGTAAGAGGCAAGTGCTGAACCGCGCACCTCTGTCGCTCCGATACCACCTAGCATCGTTCTGACAGGTAACGGCAAACTATGCGTGTGGCGACTAGCGATTTCATCCAACCTCTCTGAAGGTGCAATCACCAGAATATCCACAGGTTTCAATGGTGTATTTTCCAACATTTCTGGTGGTAGCATGGATAAAGTCTTGTTGATTCGCATCAATCTTTCGATATCTACCGCAAGACTATCTAAAAAAATACTCGACATCGCATGACCAGCAATTTGCGCGAGACTCGGGTATTGCGCATTTTCAGTATGTTGATGAGGAGGTTCAGACAAGCGCCCTGCACCAACAATTAAGACTTTTTTTGCACCTAAGTGAATCGCTGGAGAAATTGGCGCCAACTGCCGCATTGATCCATCTCCACAATATTCCAATCTCCCCCCCCAGTTAAGTGGAACAGCGGGAAAAATAAATGGAATTGCCGAGGATGCCAGTAAATGCTGTACGCCAATGAAATCGCGCTGTGCTAGTCGCTGGCTTCTTACCCAGGGTTCAATGTCAGCCAAGGTTTGGTAAAACGTCAGATGCTGACCGGCTGTGTATGAGGATGCAGTAACGGCAAGTGCGCGCAGTACTCCATTCGCCAATGCCTGATCCAGGCGATCCATATCCAACATTCGACTCAGCAAACCCGCCAGGGGCGAATTATCTAAAAGGGAAGTTGGGGGGGATTTGCGCCATTTATTCAGTAGCCAGCCAAACGACATCAGGGAAAGCCATCTTGCGCCCGAACGGATTACGCCCAAGGAGTCAGCTCGATAAACTTGGGCAGCTTCAAAATTCTCCCATACGTGAAGAATGCTGGCGATCGATTCTTGAAAATTATCGCATCGACAAGCCAAGGCCGTAGCATTTATCGCACCCGCTGAAGTACCACAAATGATACCGAATGGATTATCCTTTGGATCCCATCCTTCTTCTAATAAAATATCTGAAATTGCTTTCAGAACTCCCACCTGATAAGCTGCCCGAGCACCGCCTCCAGTTAAAATCAATCCGGTATTTGCATTATCAATCATTAAATTCCAACGTAAAAAAAGGGCAAACATATCGTTTGCCCTAGTGTATAAGCCAGCTATCAAAATGTCATGCTGCAATGGATAATTTCATTTATTGCGCAACAATTTACAACACGATTTATTTTGCCTGCATGCGAATAGCGCCATCGAGTCTGATAGTTTCTCCGTTCAACATGACGTTTTCTATGATGGCTTTTGCCAAATGCGCATACTCTTCCGGTTTTCCAAGACGTGATGGGAACGGCACCATCTTACCCAATGCATCCTGAACCTCCTGAGGCATTCCTAGCAACATAGGCGTCTCAAAAATACCGGGGGCGATCGTCATGACACGAATACCATTACGTGACAGATCACGTGCCAGTGGCAAGGTTAAACCTACAATCGCTGCTTTGGAGGATGCATATGCAGCCTGTCCCATTTGTCCATCATAAGCGGCGACGGAGGCCGTGTTAATAATGATGCCACGCTCCCCCTGATCATTGGCTTCTGTTTTACTCATTGCTTCGGCAGCCAAGCGTGCCATATTGAAGGTGCCGACCAGATTGATATTGACAGTGCGCTGGAATACATCGAGTGGATGTGCGCCGTCCTTCCCTAATGTTTTTACAGCGGGTGCAACACCTGCGCAATTAATCAGGCCACGGATCGTTCCTAAGGCAACTGCGGCTACGATGACGGCCTTACCATCAGCCTCGGAAGTGACGTCACATTTAACGAATGCACCACCCAGTTCAGCGGCCAGTTTCTCTCCAGCTTCAACCTGCACGTCAGCCAACACAACTTTACCGCCGTTAGCTGCGATCATTCTTGCCGTTGCTGCACCTAAACCAGATGCGCCGCCTGTAACGATAAACACACTATTTTGAATTTGCATTTTTTCCTCTTTCAATATTAAATCTAAAGTAGATGGTGACAACAATTGATGTCTGCTCATGGCACTTGAAAATGATGTGCTAAATCAAGCAGCGCCGAACATCACATATGACGTTTACGTAAACGTCAATTATTTCATATTGCAAGCGATAGTTACCACTAAAATTAAAAAAAGACAGCCGAAGCTGTCTTTTTAAATATTGAAACAACAAACTGTCCAACCTTAGTGCAATCAATCTTCGCGATTTGTCAGTAAGCAGAAGAGGCCGGCGGAACGGCAACTGCAGGCTTCACCAGCTCACCGCTCACAACTGAAACATTCTTAATTGCTGAAACCGCAGCATGTGGAACAGCCGGTTGAGTAGCAGTCCAAGGCAGTAGAGGAAACAATGGCACCAACAGCAGGGCCACAATGTTAATGATCTTGATCAGTGGATTGACTGCCGGGCCTGCCGTATCTTTATATGGATCACCAACGGTGTCACCGGTTACTGCGGCCTTGTGCGCCTCAGACCCCTTACCTCCAAAATGTCCGTCTTCAATATACTTTTTGGCGTTATCCCATGCGCCGCCGCCTGTTGTCATGGAAATTGCCACGAACAAACCTGTGACGATGGTTCCCATTAACATCCCGCCCAATGCAGCAGGGCCAAGTGCCAAACCGACAATAATTGGCACTACCACTGGCAACAAGGATGGAAGTATCATTTCCTTGATCGCAGATGCGGTCAGCATATCCACTGCCTTATCGTATTCTGGCTTGCCGGTACCGTCCATGATGCCTTTGATATCACGGAACTGACGACGCACTTCCACCACCACGGCACCAGCTGCACGGCCTACCGCTTCCATCGCCATGGCACCGAACAAATAAGGGATCAAGCCACCAATGAACAAACCGACAATCACCTTTGGATCTGACAATTCAAATGACACTTGCAGACCAACAGATGAAAGCGCATGGGTGTAATCAGCAAATAAAACCAGCGCAGCCAAGCCTGCAGAACCAATGGCATACCCTTTAGTAACCGCTTTGGTGGTATTGCCGACAGCATCAAGCGGATCGGTAATCGCGCGCACGGACTCAGGCATGCCAGACATTTCAGCAATGCCCCCGGCGTTATCGGTAATCGGGCCGTAGGCGTCAAGAGCGACGACAATACCCGCCATCGACAACATCGAGGTTGCCGCAATCGCGATGCCATACAAACCGGCATCACACATCTGACCCAATTTATATGCCACAAGAATAGCTGCGCAAACAGCTAACACTGGATAAGCTGTCGACTTCATCGACACACCGAGACCAGCAATAATATTGGTACCATGGCCCGTGGTCGACGCTTCTGCAATATGACGTACCGGTTTAAAATCAGTGCCAGTGTAGTATTCGGTGATATAAACCATTAATCCGGTCAATACAATACCAACTATGGCAGCACCCATCATGGGCATGCGCATATTTTCAGGCAAAATCATCCAGGTCACTACTGCAAAGCCAATTAGAGATAAACCAGCAGCCCACCATAATCCAGTGTAAAGCGCCGACATGATTTTTTTGCCTGGAGTGTGCTTGACCATGGAGCAGCCGATGATGGACGCAGGTATGGATACCGCGCCTAACAACAGCGGATACATGATCGCTTCGGTCGTCGCATTCGTGATCATCAATGCCCCTAGCAACATGGTGGCAATCAGCGTCACGACATAGGTTTCAAATAAATCAGCGGCCATCCCGGCGCAATCGCCAACGTTATCGCCAACGTTATCAGCAATCACGGCAGGATTACGCGGGTCATCTTCCGGAATGCCGGCTTCAACCTTACCGACCAAATCGGCACCGACGTCAGCGCCTTTGGTAAAAATACCGCCGCCAAGACGCGCAAAAATCGATATAAGAGATGCACCAAACGCCAGCCCGATAAGCGGCTTGATGACGTCATGCTGCGTGACAGTATGCCCCAGGCCATGCGGCGCTGAGAGCATTAATACCCAATAAAACACTGTCACACCCAACAGGCCCAATCCAACTACCAACATACCAGTAATGGCACCGCCTTTAAATGCGACATCCAAGGCCTGACTCATGCCTTTGGTTGCGGCTTGCGCCGTTCTGACATTGGCCCTTACCGAGACATTCATGCCGATAAATCCACAGGCGCCAGACAAAATCGCACCGATCAGAAACCCCATGGCGGGCATTAAGCCCAAGCCTGGCAAGGCGGCAATTGCCACAAACAACACCACGCCAACAATCGCGATAGTTCGATACTGTCGGGATAAGTATGCCGCGGCCCCTTCTTGTATTGCGGTCGCAATTTCCTGCATGCGAGCGTTACCGGCATCTTGCTTCAATATCCAGCTGCGCGACATCAAACCATACACCACAGCAATAATGCCGCAGGCGATGACAAACCAAAGACTAGCTACCATGTTGACTCCTCCAATTGTTATGGGGCTTTTTTTGCATGGATAATGCAAAATTGCCTTATGACGACAAAGTAAAACAACGACGATTTTCCACACATACCACGTTACCCAAGACAAGCAACGTTGAATCGATGAAACCTGCACTGCAAAACTTGTACGAAGCCTTTTTATTTTTAGTACTAAGAGGCTAGAGTGAACACAGAATGTCTGTTACAAAAAAATAAAGCGGACAAAAATGTCCGCTTTATTTTTATTCCGCCAGCGCTAGAAACGCACTGTCACGAATTGTTTCAACCGGGCCAACCCCGGCGATTTTGCGATATTTCGGTGCGCCCGGCTGACCGGATTTTGCCCAATCACCATAGTAACTGACCAGCACTTCTGTCTGCTCATGGTAGACCGTCAAACGCTTCTTGACCGTCTCTTCCTTATCATCATCGCGCTGCACCAGTTGCTCACCGGTCTCATCATCGATACCCTCCGTTTTTGGCGGATTGAATTTGACATGATAGGTACGACCCGAACCCGGATGCACGCGTCGCCCGCTCATCCGTTCTACGATCGCACTATCTGGCACATCTATTTCGAGTACATAATCAATACCGACTCCGGCATCCTTCATGGCGTCGGCCTGCGGAGTAGTACGAGGAAATCCATCAAATAAATAGCCATTCGCACAATCGGATTGCTTCAATCTATCTTTAACCAGACCGATGATGATATCGTCAGAGACCAAGCCGCCGGCATCCATCACTTTTTTGGCTTCAATGCCAAGCGGTGTCCCGGCTTTGACCGCTGCGCGCAACATGTCTCCTGTCGAAATTTGAGGAATATTGAATTTTTCCTTGATATAAGTGGCCTGTGTGCCCTTGCCTGCTCCGGGTGCTCCCAACAAAATAAGACGCATTTTAGTTCCTAAGACGAGTTTGAATTTTTGCGCACGGTCGTCAACAGAGAAGTAACGACCATACAATTTTGGTTTGTTGCAGTTTGATACGACTGATGCTTACTTCGATTTATTTTTTATAGCACAAGTAATATCACAGTTTCTTTTCACGAAACTTACCACAGATTTTTAATTTATTGATGCTTTGCCATGCGTTTGAACAACATACATGAAATTCTATCGATCAAGAAGAAAAAAGTTTCCTCACCTTGATCAAATCCTCCAGCGTATCTACACCCGTAGCCGGACTTGCATCGGTGACATGCACTGCAATAGCATGTCCGTTCCATAGCACCCGCAGTTGCTCCAGAGCCTCAATTTGTTCCAATGGCGACATTTCAAGCAGCGGATAGTTTTGCAGAAAATCATTGCGATATGCATACAAGCCAATATGACGCAAAGCGACATAAGCCGCTGGCAAAATATCACGATTCAGTGCAAAGGCGTCACGATGCCAAGGAACAGTTGCACGAGAAAAATACATGGCCCGACCAAGCTTATCCAGCACCACTTTTACCACATTGGGGTTGAATGCATCTTGCGGTTCATGTAGCCGATGTGCGGCGGTTGCCATCGGCACCTGCTGGCTGACTAGTGCAGCAGTCGCGGCAATTAAGTCGGGCTCTATTAATGGCTCGTCACCCTGGACATTGACCACTACCGCATCGTCCGCCAAGCCCATTGCTGCCGCCACTTCGGCAATGCGGTCGGTACCAGACGGGTGATCTGAACGGGTCATGCATGCAGGAATGCCATGATTTTTACATGCTGCAAGAATGTCGGCGTGATCAGTCGCCACCATAATCTGGCTGGCACCGGACAACAGCGCACGTTCGGCAGTGCGTACCACCATAGGTTTGCCGCCAATATCAGCCAGAGGCTTATTGGGCAGGCGGCTTGAAGCCAAACGGGCGGGGATAATAACGATAAAACTCACTTGCTACTTCGCCTCTTCCGTTGCGTCTAAAACGCGCGCCTGATCCGCCCACATGATGGGAATATCATCGCGGATCGGGTAAGCCAGTCGATCCGCATTGCAAATTAACTCTTGTGCCGCTTTGTCATACACTAGCGGGCCTTTGCACAAAGGGCAGACCAACACATCAAGCAAGCGTGCATCCATGCTATTTCTCCGAAATCATTTTAAGTAATGGTGCCATCAAATCTGTCTCGAATTGCGCGCCAACGGGAACCACCCAAATGCGTGCATCACTTTTCAGTTCTGCGATCTGCCGACATTTTACTGCATCCTTTTCAGTGATCAGGATGAGTTCGGCATCAATATCGCAAAAAGACGTTGCAGAAAACACGTGATGATCATTTAAAGCGAGCGCATCAAATACCAGGCCAGCCGTGCGCAACATCGTAAAGTAACGTTCAGGATGGCCAATACCTGCGGCAGCGACTATGCGCCGGCCCTTAATTTCTGCCAGCGTCATTTGCAGTTCGTGCCCCCCCAGAGAAAACAACTTGCCTGGCATCAGGTGCATCCGTATTGCATCTGCGTCAACGCCTGGGGCATCGATTCCGGCTGGCGCATTGAGCACGGTAAAATCACGTCGCCGCTGCGCCGGTTCACGCAGGGGGCCGGCCGGCAACAGCCAGCCATTCCCGACGCCGCGCTGATCAAACATCAAAATTTCTACATCTCGCGCCAAAGCGTAATGCTGCATGCCGTCGTCAGAGATAATAATGTTGGTCTCCGGGTGGTGCGCCAACAGCGTGCGCGCTGCGGCGACGCGATCACGCCCTACCGTGACAGGGCATTCAGCGCGCAAGGCAATCAACAGAGGTTCATCGCCCACCACGCTGGCGAGCGAATCCTTAACAACTTCAGCAATCGATTCAGCGCTGGCACCATAGCCGCGCGAAATGACGCCAGGATGCCAGCCGGCTTGCTTCAGCTGTTGCGCCAGCCAGATCACCAGCGGAGTCTTGCCCGTGCCGCCCAAAAAAATATTCCCAATGACGATGACCGGCACCTTCAGTCGGGTCTGCGACTTGTACCCCATCACGAACAGGGCAAAACGGAAACTGACGATGAACTGAAATAATCTGGACAGTGGCCACAAAAGACATGCCAGCCAGCCGCGCCGCAGCCATGCGCGCATCAGGATCGCTTCTAGATTAGAACGCAAGGGAACACTCCGATGGAATAAATACGGAGCGGATAAAGTTAAATACCCCCTCCCTGTATCATGATTTTTTTAGAAGAAACGCTTATCCGTCATGCGCTACAAGGCAATTAGCACCGATACCCCCCCCCTAAACCTACTTGGATTTAGCAGAAGCCTGGGCTGCAAACGTGACTTTTGCCAAACCTGCAATGCGTGCTGCTTCCAGCACATCAATGACAGACTGATGTGTGGCGGCACGATCAGCGTTGATAATCACCACCGGATCGTGTTGTGTGCCGTCTTTAGCAGACTCCATCGTGCTGACCACTTGCTTCAAATCATTGGCCAAAGTGGCCGTATCCAGGAACGACACGGCCTGACTATTAATCTTATAGCGCCCCTGAGCATCGATACCGATCTCGATTTGATTGATTTTATCCTGCGCCTTTTCGGCATCGGCAGTGGGCAAGGTGATTTGCAATTCGGTAAAACGGCTATAGGTCGTCGTTACCATCAAAAAAATCAATATCACCAGCAGCACGTCGATAAAAGGGATCAGGTTGATCTCCGGGTCTTCCCTGCCCTGACCTTTGCGAAAATTCATCTTATTTTCTCGCGCTGTGAACAGTGTCAACGAACTTCACCGCTTGTTGCTCCATATCGACGACCAGGCTATCGACCAAGGCGCGGAAATGCCGGTAGAAAACCATTGCAGGCATCGCGATCAACAAGCCGAAACCGGTGTTGTAAAGCGCTACCGAAATACCGTGTGCCAACTGGGCCGGATTGGCACCGGCGGAATTTTGCGAGCCAAAAATCTCTATCATCCCGACCACGGTACCAAACAAGCCCATCAATGGCGCGAGAGATGCAATGGTGCCCAGCGTCGTCAGAAAACGTTCCAGCTCGTGCGCAACCCCACGGCCAGCCTCTTCGATCGATTCCTTCATGACTTCTCTGGGGGCATTCACATTACGCATGCCCGCGGCCAGAACTTTACCCAAAGGCGAATTATTGGATAGCTGATCGATGACTTCCTGCTTGATTTTGCCGGCGTGATAGACGCGGATGACTTCATCGAGCAAGGTTTTGGGAAGGATGCGTTGACGTCGCAACGACAAACTGCGTTCGATAATGAGAGCGAGGGCAATAATTGATGCCGCCAGCAAAAAATAGATGGGCCAACCTGCAGCTTGAATAATAGCGAACAAATGAAACTCCTTAGCGTGTGAATCTAGCCCTGCAATGTAGCGTGTTGTGTGCTTACGAGCAAGTGGATGTAGACGATATTTTACATGGATGCCATGCAAGCCAAGCGACTCACATCGAAGTTCTGCACAAATTCTGTGTGCAAGATTGTGGATATCTCAAGCTTATCTTCCCAACAGCTTGATTTCAATCAGGTTTTATACGCTGCTACAGAAATGAGCAGCGCGCATCAAAGCATGGCAGAAAAAATTTCGGCGACACGCCTGCCAAAAGCGAAGGTTCTCCACAGAATCTGTGGACAAGATTGTGTACAAACGTCTTGCTACTTGTTAAGCATTTGATTTTATTCAATAAACTTATCCTGCTCAACAATGTGGCACAGGAGCAAAAACGATCAGTTAGAGACAAATTAAAGAACAAATCCATGTTTTTTTTAGAAAAATGCATGCGCACGATAAGTTCTGCACAGCTTTTGTGGATAAGTTTGTGCAAAAGTTCTGTAGATAAAGTTAAGTAGTTGATTTCATTAACATTTGTTACGATGCTAATAAATTGTGCTAACAGGCACCGGTCCATGCGCATCAAAAATTGGGAGCCGACTCCACAATTTCTGTGGATAAGTTTGTGCACAAGATGAACTAAGCTAGCTAAAGTCCTTGATTTATAAGCGTTTTATGGAAATGCTCACTTAATGAGCAAAAACTGTTTTTTCATAAAAATCAAACACTTACAGTCAATATCTACATTAGTTTTGACATCTGCCACACTTAATGACATTCTGACGACCGCTCCACGCTTCTGTGGACAGCTTTTGTTACTACATCCCTTATGATTCCTGATTCGCGCTTACCAAACCCAATAACGACGGGCTCCGTGATCTCGGTTTCCGCGCTCAACCAAGCGGTTGCACAACTTCTGGAGCGAAATATACCGCTGACCTGGGTTTCCGGCGAGATATCCAATTTCACCCGCGCCACGTCTGGACATTGGTACTTCACCCTTAAAGACAGTGCGGCGCAGGTCAAGGCCGTGATGTTTCGTGGCCGCGCCCAATACGCCGATTTTATTCCGCGCGAGGGCGACAAGGTCGAGGTGCGCGCCCTGGTCAGTTTATATACACCCAGGGGTGATTATCAGATCAATGTCGAAGCCATACGCCGCGCCGGCGTGGGTAACCTGTATGAAGCTTTTTTGCAACTGAAAGCAAAGCTGGCCAATGAAGGTCTGTTCGATCCAGAACGCAAGCGTCCGAT
Organism: Undibacterium sp.; assembly: GCA_030645915.1. Lineage (GTDB taxonomy): Bacteria > Pseudomonadota > Gammaproteobacteria > Burkholderiales > Burkholderiaceae_D > Undibacterium. Next base: position 101,217 of record JAUSNO010000021.1, on the reverse strand, counting down.
TCCCCCATTCATCAAACGCATCGGCATCGTCACCAGCCTGCAGGCCGCCGCCCTGCGCGACATACTGACGACCTTGAAACGGCGCGCACCCCATGTTGAGGTGATTCTGTATCCGACCCCGGTACAGGGCGAAGCTGCGGCCGAAAAAATTGCACAAGCCATCGCAACCGCTTCGGCAAGGGAAGAATGCGATGTCTTGCTATTGTGTCGCGGCGGCGGAAGCATCGAGGATCTATGGTCATTCAACGCCGAAATCGTGGCGCGCACCATTGCCCATTGCAGCATGCCGGTCATTAGCGGTGTCGGTCACGAAACCGATTTTACGATCGCCGATTTTGCCGCCGACCTGCGCGCCCCCACGCCAACAGCGGCAGCCGAACTTGCGGCTACCGCCCTGACAGACTGGCTGGAACAACTCAAACAAATGCAAACGCATTTGCAACGCAGCATGCGCAGAACATTAGCGACCCAGACACAAACACTGGACTGGACGGCACGCCGCCTGCTGAGCCCGATGGCGGCCATCACGAATAAGCGCCTGCAACTGCAGGCCAGCGCGCAGCGCTTGCGTTACGCTATCCACACCCCAGTCCACATCGGTCAATCGCGCCTGGCGCAAATGCGAACCCGACTGCACGCCAATCCGCCGGCTACTGGTCTCTGGCAATTACGCCTTGACGCGACTCAACGTCGCCTTACTGAAGGCATGGGGCGCGGCATCGAACAGCAAAAACGCGCGCTGCAGGCAATCGGGGCGCAAATGGAACTATTGAATCCGCAAAGGACGCTGGAACGCGGCTATGCGATTCTGAGTGACCATCAAGGCAAGCTGATCCGCTCGAACAAGGATCTGCATGCAAATAGTTTGCTTACCGTCAGGCTGGCCGACGGCACAGCCGAGCTTGGCATCAACAATGTGCAAACCAGCTTGGAACGGATATAAAAAAACAAGAGCACATCAAAAAATCGACCGCCGGTTCATTCTGCGGTCGATTTAACTGGAATCATTTACCTGGAATCAACTTGCCTGCTATTTTGGCAAAAGAACATTCCAGGAAATTCAGCGGCAACGCTGCAAGCATGGCATTAAGCTATTACAATGCAGGTTTTCCCCGAACCACAAATAAAAAGGACACACCATGGAACATACATTGCCCGCACTGCCTTATGCAATGGACGCTCTGGCGCCGCATATCTCTCAAGAAACGCTGGAATATCACTATGGCAAACATCACCAGACTTATGTGACGAATCTGAATAACCTGATCAAAGGTACAGAATTCGAAAATTCAACACTGGAAGAAATCGTCAAGAAATCCTCTGCCGGTATCTTCAACAATTCAGCCCAGATCTGGAACCACACGTTCTACTGGAATGGCCTGAAGCCTAATGGCGGCGGCGCACCAACTGGCGCCCTGGCGGATGCGATCAATGCAAAATGGGGCTCATTCGACGCCTTCAAGGATGCATTCACCAAATCATGCGTCGGCAATTTTGGTTCCAGCTGGACCTGGCTGGTGAAAAAAGCGGATGGCACTCTGGATATCGTCAACACTTCCAATGCAGCCACTCCTTTGACTACGACAGACAAGCCACTGATCACTTGCGATCTGTGGGAACATGCTTACTACATCGACTATCGCAATGCGCGTCCAAAATACCTGGAAGCGTTCTGGGCCTTGGTGAACTGGGATTTTGCTGCGGCAAACCTGGCGTAATATCACCCCTTTCTCCTCAATTTTTTATTGAGGGAACATGAAAAAGCCTGTGATGATCTCTGACATCGCAGGCTTTTTTGTTGTGGAAACGAATTCAAAAACTAAAAGTGACCACCTCCAGCACGCAATCCCCATGCGCCTTGCCAGCCACTCTGGCCTGAGAGGCGCATGGATGTTGCGTGCTGGAGGTGGCACTTTTCAATAGGCATTTATGAATACCCGCGTCTCGCCTTTACTGCGTTTTCTTCCCGCCATCTTCATCTTCATCTGGTCATCAGGTTATGTAGTGGCCAAATATGGCCTGCCGTACGCCGAGCCCCTCACCTTCTTGTCGCTGCGTTATCTGGGCGTGATTGTATTCATGGGAATTCTGGCCGTCAGCATGCGCGCCCCGTGGCCACTTCGATCCGCCTGGCCGCAGATCGCCATCGCCGGCATCCTGATGCAGGCAGGCTATCTGGGTGGCGTCTGGTGTGCGGTAAAACTCGGCATGCCCGCTGGTCTGGCGGCGCTGATCGTCAACACCCAGCCCATCCTGACGGCAGTGTTCGGCCCGCTCATCGGTGAGCGCACGCAGGGTAAACAATGGATAGGATTAGGCTTAGGCATACTCGGGGTGGGTCTGGTCGTGGCCAACAAGATCTCGCTCACCGGCATTTCCTTCGCCAGCGTCATGCTCGCGGTGATGGCGCTTTTATCAATGACGATAGGCACCCTGTATCAAAAGAAAACCTGCCCGTCGTTTGATGTGCGCACCGGTCAGGTGATTCAGTTCCTGGCATCGTTCATCGTTACCCTGCCTTTTGCCCTGGCTCTTGAAACGCAGACAATTTTGTGGACCCCACAATTTTTCGCGGCGATGGCTTGGTCTGTTTTTGTCCTGTCTGGCGTCGGCATTTCTGTCTTGTTTATCATGATCAGGCATGGCGAAGCGACCAAAGTGACCGGTTACATGTACCTGGTACCGGCCGTCACTGCCGTCATGGCATGGCTGATGTTTGATGAAATTTTTACCCTCGTCACTCTCGCCGGCATGCTCATCACCCTCGCGGGCGTGGCCCTGGTTGTCAAGCCAGCGCGTTGACATCTGGCACGAAAAAGGAATTACAATGCCCACGCCCTGCCCCTCATCGGGATCAGGGCCTCGAGAGGCTTGCCGTGTCGACAAAGACCAGACAATCAGTTCGCTAAAAAATATGATCAACTCACGATCAATTCACTCTACAACAACAGGAGACACACTTGTTAACACTCAAAGAAAAAATAGCGGCGATTCCTGAGGGCGCCGGGGCCCTGTTTTTCATCCAGATTTTTGCCACCCTGGGCTTTGCAGTCCTTTACTCGACCCTGGTCTTGTACGCCACCAAAAAACTTAATTTCACCGCCAAGGATGCCACTGCCATCATGGGCGTGTTTGGCGCATTTAACTATGGCCTGCATTTATTCGGCGGGTATCTGGGCGGCCGTTTCATGAGCAACCGGAACCTGTTTGTCGGCGGCATGATCTCGCAAGTGATCGGCTGCGCCTGCATTTCCGGCGGCACGGTGTCTCAGCTGTACTGGGGTCTGGCGTTCTTTTTGACCGGCAGCGGCCTCAATGTCACTTGCCTCAATCTGATGCTCACGCAGAGGTTCAAACCGGAAGACAACCGCCGCGAAAGCGCGTTCCTGTGGAATTACGCCGGCATGAATCTGGGTTTTTTCATCGGCTTTACGGTGGCCGGATACTTCGAAACGCAACAGGACTATGCCAGCCTGTTTATGTTCGCCACGGTCGGCAATTTTTTAGCGATTGTGCTGGCCGGTGCCAACTGGAAAGTGCTGGCGGATCTGAACACCCCGTTGCTGACGGCAACGCGCACTCAATTCAAGTTACGCTTCATGATAGGCTTGGGCATACTGCTTGGCCTGATACCACTTGTATATACCATGCTGCATCATGCCGAGCTCAGCGGCAATCTGGTGATCATGGTCGGCGCCCTAATTGCGATCACGCTGATTTACCTAACACTCAGGCATCAGGACAAGAGAGAACGCAATAACATGCGCGCCTATCTGCTCCTGCTCATCGGTTCACTGGTGTTTTGGACCTTATACCAAATGGCACCGATGGGGCTGCAACTGTTTGCCGAGAATAACGTCAACCGTCATGTCTGGGGTGTCGAAATCGCGCCGCAATGGATACAGAACATCAACAGTTTCATCATCATGATAGGCGGCCCGTTGATGTCGATCTGGTTTAACAAATTGCGTAGCAAGGGCTGGAACATTGATGTGCCGAATCAGTTCGCCACCTCGTTGATCCTGATCGGCGCGGGCTTTCTTGTCTTGCCGGTGGGTATCGCGCTGGCAGGCGCCGATGGCCTGGTCGCATTTAAATGGATCGCCATCAGTTACGTCCTGCAAAGCGTTGCCGAGTTGCTCATTTCACCTATCGGCTATGCCATGATAGGACGTCTCGCCCCTACCCAGTATCAGGGTGTCATGATGGGCACCTGGATGCTGGTCACTGGCGTGGCGTCGGTCTTCGCCAGTTATTTCTCCGGCCTCATTCCGGAAGCGCGCGAAGGCCTGGCGGCATCAACCAACCCTATCTACACCAGTATTTTTTCCAACCTGGGCTACGGCAGTGTGGCAGTGGGCGTGGCGATGATATTGCTGATCCCGTTTTTGCGCAGGCTGATGAACAACAGCGCGACAGCAGCAATACCGCCGGCTGAATTGCCCATGCCAGCCATCAAGGTGCAAGACATATAATTTTGTAAGGCATGGCCTAACACGCACTATCCATGCGGGTTTCCAGCCACTCTGGCTTGAAACCCGCATGGGTGTTGCGCTCCGCCTAGTGCGTGGTGGGCATGCCGATTTTCAAATTGATTTGATCTGCCTAACAATGCCGAATACCAAATACCGAATACCGACAAAGCAGGCATCAAATAGTGATGCGCCAATTCAGCCGCCTAAATACGTACATCAGCACGCCGGACAGTGCGGTAAAAACAGCGGCGAACGCGAACGAGGCGAAAGCATCGCTGAAATAAGGGGGCAAAGCTAGGGCGAATAATTGCCGGTAGCAGGATTCACCCCAGCCAGTTGCCGCCAGCACGCAAGTCGCGACCCATGAGCCGGCATAGGCGGCGATCGCATTGATGCCAAAGCTGCGCCCCAGCGCCGGCGCACCGCGCACGTCGATCAGCCAGTGCGCCAGGCTCATGCACAAGAAGGCAAAGCCGCCGGTCCACAAGACAAACGAAGGTGTCCACAACTGCTTATTCAAAGGCAAATAAAGCGAGCACAACCAACCCAGCGCCGCTATCAATACGCCAGCTTGCCACAATCGCTGCGCCTGCCCGTTGCGCAGCCAGGCACCAGCCTGCAATCCCAGTAACACGGTCGCGATCGAAGGCAAGGTGGACAGCAAGCCCTCAGGCTCGTGCGCCAGCCCAGTGACGGGATTAAAGCTGTAGGCGAGCTTGCCAAGCACGCGGGTTTCGATCTTATCGACCAGATTGAGATCAGGCTGCAGCGAACCGCCCGCCATCAGCATCGCCGCATACGCCAGCAAGATCGCAATGATGATCAGCCATTGCCCCCTGGCGCTACGGACATGGATGGCGATCAGGCCCGCCAGCGCAAAGCAGATACCGATTCTTTGCAACACCCCCATCAGGCGAAAATCGCGTTCGGCAATCAGCCAGAAGGCGATCAGGTGCAAGACTACACCGAGCGCAACAATACGCACACCGCGCCAGATAACGCTGCGGCTCAATTCGCCAATGTCAGCGCCACGCTCCAGCTTGGGCGCCAGCGCCAGATGCAGCGACACCCCGACGATCAGCAGAAAAAAAGGAAAGATAAAATCTGCCGGTGTGCAGCCATGCCATTGTGCGTGCTCCAGCCAGGCATACACATGCCCCCAGTCGCCGGCATTATTCACTAGCAGCATGGCCGCCACCGTCAAGCCACGCAGCGCATCGATGGAGGAAAGTCGAACAGGATTTTGCATGCATGGCCTTGAAAAAAGAGTCGATATAAATCAATCACCGCAATACCAATTGCATCTGCCGGAGTATTTTTATAGCGGGAAGAAGGGAACGGCAATGCATCACGATAGCAATACCACTCTCTTTAAAAAAAAATTAATAGCGGACGAATGCAAAGCATCCACGAGACTTCATCAATGACAGATAAATGCTGAATTTTCACTCTATTGTAGGATATTTTCGAGATAAAAATTCACGCTCAGGTTAAGAAATTGTTCGATCAATTTAAATTACTGGCATTTAAGTGGCATTAATAATACAAAACCAGTTGACCTAAGATAATTGCCCTAGTATGTTGTAGCCTTTGGTGAAAAAGTAAGCGCTGCACCCACTTTTTCACACAACACTGAGCGCCGTTCCAGAAACACTGAAGAGACATTTCCATGACAACTGAAAACACTGCGCCACGCCATCCCATGAGCTGGGTTCCCACACTGTATCTGGCGGAAGGCTTGCCTTTTTACGCGGTAGCTCTGGTGGCTAGCCTGATGTACAAAAGCATGGGCGTAGCCAACGATCAGATCGCCTACTGGACCGGGCTGATCACATTTGCCTGGGTCTTTAAATCGCTCTGGAGCCCGTTTCTGGAAGCGGCCAGCAGCAAGAAATTTCTGGTCGTGATGTTTCAGATGATAGGCGGCGTCTGCCTCGGTCTGGTCGCGCTCTCGCTGCAGTTGCCGATGTATTTTGCGCTCAGTATCGCCTTGCTTGGCCTGGTCGCGGTTGCGGCAGCCACGCACGATATCGCTGCCGATGGCTTGTACATCGCCAGCCTGAGCAACAAGCAGCAGGCCGCTTACGCAGGCTGGCAAGGCGCGTTTTTCAATGCGGGCAAATTCATCTCGCTCGGTGGCCTGGTGGTACTGGCCGGTCATTTGGAAAAAAGCATGCCGCCGGCGCAGGCATGGGCGGTGATCTTCGGCATACTCGGCGGCATGATGATAGCGCTCAGCCTATACCATAGCTGGTCACTGCCAGGCACCAAAAACACCAATACGCAGGCCTCGATGCGCAGCGTATTCGTCACGTTACAGGACGTGATCATCACCTTTTTCCAGAAACCCGGGATCTGGCTGGCGATACTGTTCATTCTCTTATTTAGGGTAGGTGAAGGCCAGATCCAGACCATAGGCCCGCTGTTTTTGCGCGATGCCAAAGAGCTGGGCGGCCTGGGGCTCTCCACCACCGAAGTCGGCGTAGTGTACGGCACGGCTGGCACCATCGCTTTTCTGGGCGGCAGCGTACTTGGCGGCTATTTCGCCTCCTGGCTGGGCCTGAAGCGCGCCCTGCCCTGGCTGATCCTGGCAATGAACGTGCCCAACGCCGTGTTCTTTTTTCTCAGCACCAACATGCCGGACAACCTCGCCATCGTCGCCACTGCACTCAGCGTTGAAATGTTCGGTTACGGCTTCGGTTTTGTCGGCCTGATCTTGTTCATGATGCAGGTCATCGCCGTCGGCAAATACCAAACCGCACACTATGCGCTGGCGACAGGCGTGATGCAGCTGGGCCTGGTGATACCGAAGATGGTCAGCGGCTCGATACAGATGTCGCTGGGCTACAAGAACTTCTTCATCTGGGTGCTGATCTCCGCCGTTCCGGTATTGCTGATGTCGCGCTTGCTGGGGATTAAGGACCCGGTACCAAACGCAGACGCAATGCCGTAGCGCGGTAGGTTGGGCTAGCGCTTCATCAGCCCAACATTCAAAACGATATACCACGTTCGCGTTTCATTTTTCTGCTTCGCCGTGCCATTCCCGTTCGTGGAATTGCACGTGAAAACGCCGCCTTAATCAAAGACCATCGGATTAGGAAATCGGCATCGCCTTCTGGCAAACACCAAATGGCGTGTAAATGCTCAACGAGAAAATGGCCGCTTTTATCAGCGGGATTGACGGTGAAAAATACGCTGCCACCCGCGTGTCGGCTCTGCGATATTTCATTTGCTCTTCGCGTTGCATGTTGGGCTGATGAAGCGTTAGCCCAACCTACCGTGCTAGACTTAACTTCCAATAACAAATATCGCTCGCATATAGCTATATTTTCTTCAAAAAAAAGGTATGGATACCATGAGTCACAGCATGATATTAACTATTCGCATTTTATTACTATTTACACTGACGCTTTCGTCGATTCCAGTTCGTGCTGAATACATCATGGATGCAGCCACCGAAAAACTCGCAGATTGTGGCGATATAATGGCATATGCTGCCAACTTCGCATTAATAAAAAACAACGAGGGACAGGCACGAGTTTTCATATTTCAGCAAAGTCGAGCTGTAACCGCCCTTTTCCTAAAAAATAACGTAAATGAAATTATTGCAGGAGAACGTGCCGAAGCATGGAAGGCACGGAGTCCTGCTACAAAACGTTACTTAGATGCAAATCAAGCTAATCTGCCAAATATCATAAATGGATGCTACCCAATTATTCAACATGCGGTGGATGAACGGATAGTTCAAACAGGTCGTCTTTGGGGTAAGTCTTTTGCAGACCTGGTGGAAACCATGGCAGCAGGAACTCGGGCGCAGTTCGGCATTCGATAAGTTTTTAAGCCGTAAGCGCTATATTGCATAGCTTGCTCGATAAAAACAAATTTCTCTCAGAAAATAAATATGACCGATGACAAAACAGTGAATTCAGGTGATTTAAAAAAAGAAGTTCATCGAGATTTTTTGGCATGCCTTAAACGAGAAAATGGTTTGGCCAGTGAAGAATTATCGTTGTTCAATTGGTATTTTAAAGAATCAGAAACAATCTTCAAACAATTGAGTGCATCACAAGAGATGAATTTGCACAACCAGCAAGCCAACTGTGTTGAGGACATAGACGATAGCGGTTCTATTCCTATTCAGTACTTTATCAAACGATCACGCTATTCTCACATAATTTATCTTTGTTCTATCGGTGAAAAATTCCTATCGGATGCATGTCGTCGTTTGAGTATAGCTTTAGCGAACAACATTCCATTTTCACTGGAACAGCTTAGCGGCGATAAATGGGAAAAAAAACGACTGTTCTTGGAACGGTATGGGTATGGCCGCATACCAATTCCTGACGAAATATGGATACCATTTAGACAAATTTATACAATAAGAAACGACCTTGTCCACGAAAATGGTTCGATAGCAGGAAAGGAGTTTAATAAGAAGACGACGGCTTATAAAAATATAGATGGGATTTCTATCATAGATAACGAGATTGTGATTGCTGAAGATTTTATAAATAATTCGGCAATTGCCTTAACCTCATTTGTCGACTATGTGAACGGGCGAATTAATCTAGCTATTGATCCCGCAATAAATCTTAAGAGCGCCACGTAGCCTGAATATTACATAAAAAAGGGATGCACTGACTGTGGCGCGCAAGCCTGTGAGGGTGTAAATAAATTTGTAATTTTTCTATAATGGCTATGACTTTTTTGATTAATTTGAGCCAGCTGGGCTACACAAATTTGATGTAGCTCGAATATCTAAAATTCCCGCTGTCCGATCTGACACCGAAATGAGTGCTCCACTCAAATCTGAATTACAGTTTACGAGCACTTCTATTCCCCTAATAGCGTTCAACAATGAACCTCCATTATTATTGCCATCGTCGCCTCGAACCAAAAAAACGTCAAAGTTAAGGCATTTCCATTACGTACGATGCCTCTCCACTTATCCATACTCTCGCATGGGCCAAAAATTGTTACATGAGCTGTTCCAATTTTTTTTCTAATTGTCTGTTCACATACTCTAATTGCTTCATTGTAAACTCGCTTTTCGTCTGGTGAAGGTATCTGCTTAAATTGATCCAATCCTCCTGCTTTGGCTGAAAACACAAACAACAAAAATAGACAAATTGAAGAAACATTTTTCACATTTTCCTTAATAGCGACTTGAAAAAATAATACACAGCAATACCAATTTTTGAAATTTTATTTTTTACCAAACGCTTACTATACGTTTATTCATTTCACCATCATTATGGCATTCCGTTTAGGGTGTCCCTAAAAATGATGGATGTCATTGGTCTTTGAGGGAAGTGCTTTTTCATGCACTTGAGCACCTCGGTACCAACGCCATCACACAAGCGCAGATGAAGCCAAACGATGCATCGTGCGTGCCTTTGTTAAGCATAGTTTACCCAATACTATCAATTCGGAAGTCATATTATTAGCATGCCACAGGATGGTTCTTCGGTCGATGCTAGCGCGGTAGGTTGGGCTAGCGCTTCATCAGCCCAACATTCAAAACGATATCCCGCGTTCGCGTTTCATTTTTCCGCCTCGCCATATCATTCCCGTTGGTGGAATTGCACGTGAAAACGCTGCCTTAATCAAAGACCATCGGATTGGGAAATCGGCATCGCCTTCTGGCAAACGCCAAATGGCGTGCAAATGCTCAACGAGAAGATGGCCGTTTTTATCAGAGGGATTAACGGTGAAAAAAATACCTTGGGAAATGCGGATTAATTCAAAACCGTTCGGACTGATGGTGAGCTTGTCGAATCCATCGAAGTCCTTGATTTTTAAGGATATGCCTTTCGACAAGCTCAGGGCGAACGGAATAAATCTGTGTTTCCCTTGCACCCCGCGTGTCGGCTCTGTGATATTTCATTTGCTCTTCGCGTTGCATGTTGGGCTGATGAAGCCTTAGCCCAACCTACCGTGCTATTGCTAGAACAACTTGATCATATTTTTTAGTGGCACCGCCAGCACGCACTATCCATGCGGGTTTACAGCCTGCCTAGCCTGTAGCCCGCATGGATAGTGCGTGGTGGCGTGCCTTTAAATTGCATTGACTGATTTTACGATAGACGAATGCGCGTGCAGGCCTTGCCGCTGGCATCAAACAAATGACAACGCGATGCAGGAAACTGTAGCTTGATCGCACAACCAGGCTTGATAGTAGCCGTATCCGTTGCCAGCTTGAGCGCGATCACGTCGGTCGCATTTGGCAGATTGGCATACACGATAGAAGCGTCACCCAGATGCTCGACAAAATTCACGCTCACATTCAGCACGTTGTCGGCAGCGGTATCTTCGCCTAGCATCAGCACATGCTCGGCGCGGCAACCGAGCGTCACCTGATCGCCAAGACTTAACCCCTGTGCGCTGACGGTAAGCGCTAGCGTGCTGCCATCGGCGATCTGCACGGTGACCGAATTTTGTGCAAGCGCGATGACCTGCGCCTTGAGCAGATTCATCTTGGGTGCACCGAGAAATCCGGCGACAAACAGATTGCCTGGGTTATCGTAGAGCTCCAAAGGCGCGCCGACTTGCTCGATGCGTCCGGCGTTGAAGACGGCGATGCGCTGACCCAGCGTCATCGCCTCGACCTGATCGTGGGTGACGTAGATCATGGTGGTCTTTAATTCCTGATGCAGGCGGCTTAGCTCTATACGCATTTGCACACGCAGGCTGGCATCGAGATTTGATAGCGGCTCATCGAACAAGAATAACTTGGGCTGGCGCACTATCGCGCGCCCGATTGCCACGCGCTGACGCTGGCCGCCGGACAGATCTTTTGGCTTGCGTTGCAACAGATGGCTGATCTGCAAAATGCTGGCCGCCTGCTGCACCGCTTCGTCCACTTGGGCTTTATTGAGCTTTGCCATCTTCAGACTAAACGCCATGTTCTCGTACACCGACATGTGCGGGTACAGCGCATACGACTGAAACACCATCGCCAGGCCGCGCTTGGCTGGCGTGATATCGTTGGCGAGCGCTTCACCGATATGCAACTCGCCCGAGGTGATCTGCTCCAGCCCGGCGATCATGCGCAGCAGCGTCGATTTGCCGCAACCAGAGGGGCCGACAAAGACCATGAATTCGCCATCGTGTATCGTCAAGTCGATACCGTGAATGACCTTGACGCCGTCGGCGTATTCCTTGCTGATCTTGCTGAGCTTTACCGCTGACATGCTGGCTCCCGGTAAAAGGCGGCGTGGCATCGGTGCGCATGGCGCACCCTACAGCAAGGGTAATTGTGCATAAATTCAGGCATAAAAATTCGCTACCGGCATGCGGCCATCCGCACTGACTTTGCCTGCGCACCAATCGGCCACCGCCTGCAAGGCCGGTGTCGCAAAACCGTAAGTGATCAGCGCCGGTGCGTCTATATCGAGCGCCATGAAGGGGTTCCATAACACCAGATGCAAATCGGGCTTCCAGGTGCTGCGCGCATGTGCACTGTAGCGCAGGCGTATGGTGGATGCCAGGATCACGAAGCGCCCATCGTCCGGCAGACTGCTCCAGTCGAACGTGCTTTCTTTGGTAAAGGTGATGACTTCTACATCGTAAACCGTGGCCAGCATGGCGGCGACTTTCTCTGCGGGCACGCCAGCTTCCGACACGCCGTCACTGACCACGTCGGCACTGATCACCAGCCGCAGCTTGCTGCCCGCTACGGGCGCCTGCGGTGCATCATGCGGGGTCAAGCCGCGCTGCCAGGCCTTGGCCATCAGCACGGTATCGGCACTCTCCAGCGCTGCCGGATAGGCGCTTTGCTGGCACGGATATTCGTGCACCAGCTTGGCCATACGCGCCAATTTTTTCTGCAACTGCTCAGTCTCTATTTGCCCTGACTCTATCGCAGAGCTGAGCGCCGCCAGGGTCTCCAATTGCGTCTCGGTGGTGCCTAGGGCCATGACCATATCGGCACCTGCCACCAGTGCCTTGACTGCCGCATTGCCGACGCCGTAGCGGCCGGCAATCGCATGCATGTCCATGCCATCGGTGATGACCACGCCTTGGTAATCCCACTCGTCGCGCAAGATGCCCGTCAATATTTTTTTCGACATGGTGGCCGGATTCTCTGCATCGAGCTGCGGATACACGATATGCGCGGTCATCATCGCCGGCGCTGCTGCAAGGCTGCGTCTGGCCGCCATCTGGAACGGCGCCAGCTCCATCAGATCAAGCTCGGCACGGGATTTATTCACCGTCGGAAAATCGCGGTGCGAATCGACATTGGTATCGCCATGACCGGGAAAATGCTTGACGCAGCAGGCCACACCTTCTGCCAGGCTGCCGTCCATCCAGGCGAACGCCAGTGCCGCCGCCTTTTGCGGATCAGCGCCAAACGAACGCTCGGAAATCACGGGGTTATCGACGTTATTATTCAAATCAAGCACAGGCGCAAAGTTCCAGTTGAAGCCCAGCGATTTAACGCCACGCGCCACCGCTGCACCGACGGCGCGGCACAAGCTCACATCATCACTGGCACCGAGCGACATCGCCGCTGGCGGTTGCGGCACCCAAGTGGCGCGCACGACTGCGCCGCCTTCCTGATCGATGCCGATCAGGGCTTCAGGCCCCATCACTGCGCGCAGGTCTGCGGTCAATTTTTTCAGCTGCTCGGCATTCACCATATTCTGGCGAAACAGACAGACTGCGCGGATGTGGTGCTCGCGCAAAAAGCTCGCCATCTCGGCCGTCAATTCTGTGCCCGGCATGCGTATCATGGTTAACTGACCGGCGAGCTGACCGGCGATCTGCTTTGCGTTCATTGTTGTATTTACTTGCATCATTTCACTGCTCCATCCATACCGCGCATAAAAAAGCGCTGGGTAAATAAAAATGCGACCAAGATTGGCGCGACTGTCAATATGGTGCCCGCGGCAATCACGCGGGTGCTGCTGCCGTAAGTGCCGCGCAGATACAGTATGCCTGCCGACAGGGGGAAATCTTCCGGCTTGCAGATCACCAGCGAGGGCCAGATATAGTCGTTCCAGGCTTCCACTGCAGAAAGGATGCCGACCGTCGCCAGCCACGGCGTAATCAGCGGCAGCACGATCTTCCAGAAAATAATCAGCTCACTCGCGCCATCGACGCGCGCCGCATCGATCAGGTCTTGCGGCACTTCGTCAAACGCCTGTTTAAGCAAGAGTATCGACACTGCGGTCACTACATTCGGCAAGATCACGCCGGTATAAGTATTCACCAGTCCTATCTTGGTCATGGTGATGAAGTTGACCAAGAAGTTAACCTCGGACGGCAGGATCATGGTCGCCAAAATAAGAGCAAATACCAGCTTGCTGCCGCTAAAGCGCATGCGCGATAAAGGGTAAGCGGCCAGCGAACACAGTAGCAATTTCCAGCACACGGTGGCAGCCGTGATCAGCAAGGAGTTTTTATAAAAGGCGGCGATGGGAATCACGCGAAACACTTCGATGAAATTATCCAGCGTAACGGCCTGCGGCAAAAACGTCGGTGGGAACTCGAAGATATTGCCCTGGCTAGAAATCGCCACGACGAAAGTCCACCAGAACGGAAACACGCACAAGGCCGCCAACACCAGCAAGATGCAGTACTGGAGCAGGATACGCGGCAGGCGGCGTAGTGGAGGAAGTGTCATCATGTTTGCGCGCTTAACGATGGCGTGGTTTAAGGTAACGCAGGCACAGCAAGGCGATGCCTATGCAACCAAGGGAAACCACAAAACTCGCGGCCAGACCGCGCGGCAATTTCAGATGCTTCAAGCCCTGATCGTAGGCGTAATACAGCGCGGTAAAAGTCGAATTCATCGGCCCGCCCTGCGTCAATACATCGACCTCTTGATACGCCTTCAATGCCGCCAGCACCGACATGATGGTGCACACCATGATGGTCGGAAATAGCATAGGCACAGTAATCTTCCAGAAGCGCTGCCACAGATTAGCACCATCCAGTATCGCTGCCTCCTGCATCTCGGCAGGTATCGATTGTAGCGCCGCCAGATACATCACCATATACCAGCCCAGGCCGCGCCACAGCGAGACAAACATGATCGCAAACAAAGCTATCGCATCGTCAGACAGCCAGCCTACCGGCGCATTGATCGCATGCAGTTTGAGCAAAATATAATTCAATGCCCCCTGCTCATGAAACATGAAACCCCACATGATGCCGACCACAGAAACAGTGGTGACCACAGGCACGTAATACGCGGCACGGAAAAATTTAATCCCCGGCAGTTGAGTATTTACCAGCACCGCCAGCGTGATCGCACCGATCTGGATGAAAGGCACGATCAGCAAAAACAAGACCGAGTTTTTTAGGCCGGTGAGGAACATATCGTTATTGAAGATGTAGCGATAGTTATCCAGCCCGACCCAGTGCGTAGGCCTGACCAAACTGAAATCGGTCATGGTCAGGTAAGAGCCGAATAGCACCGGCCAGAAAGAGAACAGCGCCAGCAGGACGATGGCGGGTGCCAGAAACAGATAGGCGAGCAAGCCGTGTTGTTGACTGAATTGGCGCAGGCGGTTCATCGTGCAGGCTTTGCCAGTTTACGGTTCCAGATCGCCGCCGCCTCATCCAGCGCCAGCTTGATGTCGCGCTTGCCGGTCACGCCCGCCTCTACCGCCTTGACCAGAAAGCGCCGCAACTCGTCGTAATCTTCTATCCCCGCCACGTACAGGCTGCGCGAATTATCCATCGATCTGGCAGCGACGGCCTGCGCCTTTTCTGCAGCTTGTGCCTGCAATGGCAATTGCTGAAAATACGGATCAGCCAGCGCCTTGACGGTGGTCGGCATCACGTTGGCATTCTTGGCAAATTCCAGCTGGTTTTCATCATTGGTTAAAAACTGCGCAAACCGGGCGATCGACGGCAGCGACTTCGCGCTGACACCTTTGGGCACGGCAAAATTAAACATCCAGCCGCCGTCGGCAATGCCGGTAGGCCCTACCGGCGCGGCGAAAATATCGGTCTGCGCATAGACCTCTTTGGAGTCGGCCTGTATACGCCGCAAGGCAGTCGGTGCGCTGACCATCATGCCCAGGCGGCCACCGAGATAGGCATCGACGACTGCCGGGAAGTTATCTTCGGCAAACAGTTTATCCTTGAGAAAACCATTGGCCGCATAGGTCTCAGCCAGCTTTTTCACCAGCGCGATATGTGCCGGCGAATTGAATACCGCCTTGCCATCCTTGATCAGATCCAGCCCCTGTTGCATCATGAAACCGTCGATCTTGCCTAGCGCGGGCGCATAGCCAGCCTTGCCGGTTTTGGCGTAGATTTGTCTGGCGTCAAACAGCAACTCATCCATATTTTTCGGCGCGCTGCTGATGCCGGCGGCGGACAATATCTTGCGGTTATACGCGATCACATTGACGTTGCTGTAATGCGGAAAACCGTAGAGATGCCCGTTGAAAGTCAGATCGGCTAACGCGCCTAGTGTGTAAATCGGCGGCTGAATCATCAATGCTTCAACCGGTACGATCAAACCATCGCGCGCCAGCTCTTCTGCCCACGGCACACTCAGATTGACCAGCGACGGCGGCGTACCGGCGGCGATCGCGGTGATCAGTTTGAGCTGCAAAATATCCCAGGGGAAATCGACCCACTCGACTTTGACACCGGGGTTTTGCGCTTCGTATTTTTTGACCAGGGTTTGAAAATAAGGGATGAACTTGGGCTTGAGGCTCATGGTCCAGAATTCGATTTTTTCAACCGCAGCGGCATGGAATACCGTTCCGCCGGACAACAGGCAGAACAGAAACATGCGGCTAAAAAATCGTCTGACTTCCATTATCTTCAATTCCGTTTCTAGCACTTTCAAACGCCCTTCTCCCGCTGGCGGGAGAAGGAGCCTGAGACGGCCATTTAAATATACTCCCAATAAAACATATTAAAACATGGCAAATACGCACGTAATTATTGCGATGTTAAAAAATACTAGGAAGGAGTATATAAATAAAATGACAAAAAAATAGCTTAGTTCGTCTTGGTGACCTTACTCAAGTGGCGTGGCTTATCCGGATCTAGTCCGCGTGCAATCGACAGCTTGGCCGCCATCACGTAGAAGGCCTGAATCGCTGCAATAGGGTCAAGATCAGGCGTGGCGGTAATCGGCAAAGTCAGATTACGTTCACTCACGTCACTCGGCGCCGCCAGCAAGACATTGGCACCGCGACCGCGCATCTCTTCTGCCAAACTGATCAGGCCAGCTTGCGTAGGACCGCGTGTGGCAAAAATCAGCAAGGGATAGCCATCGTCAATCAAGGCCATCGGGCCATGCTTGATCTCGGCACCGCTGAATGCTTCAGCCTGAATTACCGAGGTTTCCTTAAACTTCAATGCCGCTTCCAGCGCCACCGGAAAACTGATGCCGCGCCCGACCACCATAATGCGCGAACTCGGTGCCAGCACGTCCAGCGCATTTGACCAATCCACTTTAGTCGCCGCTTCCAGCGCTTCAGGCAATTGCTCAATCGCGTTCAAAAATTCGGCATCGTTCTGCCAGTGCCCCGCCAAACGCGCACCGGCGACCAGCGAAGTGATGAAGCTTTTGGTGGCGGCAACGCTCAGCTCAGGGCCCGCGTGCAAAGGCATGGTCCATTCGGCGCTTTGCCCTAACGGTGAAGTTGCATCATTGACCAGCGCAACCGTGGTAGCACCACCCTCGCGGAAATAACGGATAGGCTCGACCACATCCGGGCTTTGGCCCGATTGAGAAATCGCGATCGCCAGCGCGTTTTGTGCGTGCAAAGGGGATTTGTTCAACGTCACCAGCGACATCGGCAATGAGGCGACGATACGACCCAGGCGCGCCATGATCAGGTAGGCAGCGTAATTGGCGGCATGATCGGAACTACCGCGCGCTACCGTCAATACCGAGGTCGGTGGATTGTCCCTCAGGTGTTTGCCGAGAGCAGCATAACGCTCGCCATCCAGGCTCAATTGTTTAGCGACAAACTCGGCTGAAGAACAGGCTTCCTTAAGCATTTTCGAGGTCAATTTTTTCTCCTTCTATATAAACGGCAATCAGATTCAGTGCACGGTCGAGCACCACCATGTCGGCATAACTACCAGTTTGCAGACGGCCGCGATCGGCCGCGCCGAGAAAATCGGCAGCATAGGTAGAAACCCGTTTGGAAGCGTCCTCGAGCGCCAATCCTATGCTGACTAAATTACGCAAGGCCTGATCCATGGTCAGCGTGCTACCGGCCAGCGTGCCGTCAGCCAGACGCACACCGCCCAGACATTTGTGCACGACCTGGCGGCCCAGCATGTATTCGCCATCCGGCATACCGGAGGCGGCAGTCGAGTCGGTGACGCAATACAGATTTGGAATGGCGCGCATGGCGGCCCGGATGGCACCCGGATGCACGTGCAATAAATCGGGAATAATTTCAGAAAATTGTGCATGCGCCAAAGCCGCACCAACCATGCCCGGCGCGCGGTGATCCATGCGCGACATCGCGTTATATAAATGGGTAAAACTGCTGGCGCCGTTTGCCAGCGCAGCCACGCCGTCTTCGTAAGTACCCAGCGTATGGCCGAGCTGCACGCGCATACCCAGCGCAGTCAGTTCACTGATTAATGCGAGGTGACCATCCATTTCTGGCGCGACGGTAATCAGCTTGATCGGCGCAATGGCGTGCAGATGCTTGACCTGAGCTAGCGAACCGGCATGGGCAAAATCCGGCTGCGCACCGAGCTTGCCGGGATTGATGTACGGCCCTTCCAGGTGCACGCCCAAGACCCGTGCCGCACCTGAACTGCGCTTCTGACAGACACCTGCCAGCGCCTGCAAGGCTTGCTCCAGATCGGCCAATGGCGCTGTCATGGTGGTTGCCAGCATGCTGGTGGTGCCGTGCTGCGCATGCATGCGCGCAATCACCTCAATAGCATTGCCCGCCTCCATCGTGTCTTTGCCACCCGCGCCATGCACGTGCAGATCGACAAAGCCTGGCAGGATGTAATGCTGCTGGTTGGAGGCTGGATCAACTGCCTGGCCGTCGATGCGAATCACTTTTTCAGAAAATGCGATCGAGCCATTCATCCAGCCTGCCGGCGTCAGGATATTTCCTTGTAGTTGCTGTACTCCGCTCATTGTTGTGCTCCGCTCATCTAAACAACTCCGCGACAAAATCATAATAATCACTACGGCAATACGAGTGCGTCAGCTCGATGGCGGCACCGCTGGCGGAATAACCGACACGGGTAATAAACAGCATCGCTGCGCCTTGCTTAATCCCGGCCAGCTTGGCCTGTTCTGCCGTCGCATTGACCGCACGAATATGCTGCAAGGCGCGGGTTGGCGCACCGCCATTGGCATCGAGATAACCGTACAAACTATCGGTCACCAATTTCGGATTCGGCAGATACAGCGCCGGTATGGTCGTACTCTCGATTGCCATCACCACATTGTCTGCCGTACGTAAGCGCTTGAGCCTGGACACCACCGTATGCGGCGACAAACCCAGGGATAAAATTTCTTCCGGCGCAGCGACACCGGTATCGCGCGACAGCCATTGCGAACCGGGTAAAAATCCGCGTTGGCGCAGCTCTTCACTGAAGTTGGTCAGGCGCGACAAGGGTTGCTCCAGCTTTGGCGTGATGTAAGTGCCAGAGCCGTGTTTGCGTGTCAGCAAGCCGCGCTCGCATAGCATGTCGATCGCCTTGCGCGCAGTCACGCGAGAAATTTCCAGTGTTTCCGACAAGACGCGCTCGGAAGGCAAGGCTTCATCAGGCTGCCAGAACCCGCTGTGAATACCGTTTGCCAGCTTGTTGGCCAATTGCAGGTACAAAGGCGTGGAACTATCACCATCAGGCTTAAAATCAATTATTTGCGCCAGCATGTTCAACCTTCAGAAATACATTTCAAAAAATAATTCTTCACCAATATCAACGCCCCGGATGCGGAATCGCCCTTAGGCTTGATAACACGTCGCTTCAATTCTTGCGGCAGGTAGGCCGTCATGGGCTCGGCCAATCCACCACAAAGCGCGATGGGCATCAAGCCAGTCGGATCTAGCGCTCTTGCCATCTTGGCGACCTCGGCACCGGCCGCCAGCATCATCTCGTTCGCCTTTGCTACGCGAGGCGCACACTCAATCACGATGGGCGCCAGCTGGGCAAATTTGGTTTGATTCGCCTGCGCCAGCCAATTGAAGACGGCGTCTTTGGCATTGCCGCTGCCGTTGCTGGCGCCAGATTGGGCAATGCAATAGGCGATCAAGGCAGCGGACAAATCGTCGGCCTCACTGCGGCCGTCCAGCACATGCTGCACATGATTGATGGCGCGCAAACCCAGCCATGCACCACTCGCTTCATCGCTGGAAGGGAAACCCCATCCTCCGACTTCGCGACGACTGCCGTCCGCCATCATCACCTCACCGACGCTACCAGTGCCGAGTGCGATGACAACACCAGGCTCGCCCTGATGTGCACCCAGCAAAGTGGTGCCGGCATCGGTCTCTAACACCAGACCGGCAAAGCCAGGATTTTTTGCCGTAAAATCGGCCGCCCATTGTTTGTTATTGACACCAGCCAAACCACAACCGATCGCCATATCGCTATAGGCGGGAGCAGCCAGGCCAGCATCTAAAAAAGCAAGCTTGATTGCAGCAAGAATAGACTGCCACGCTTGCTCAGCACCATGCATAAGCCCTGAAGGCCCGCCACTACCGCGACCAAGATCGGCACCATTGGCATCAGCCAGCAGCACACGGGTGCCAGTGCCACCGCCATCAACTCCGATCAGGTATTGGTATTGTTTATTCACTTCAGTCTCTATTCGTTCTTCTGTTCGTTCTTCTATTATTTATTCTATCAATCAGACGCAGCCATCACTTCACTTGCACGCTTCATAGTCACTGTAGGGTTTTCGGTAGTGGTTGTCAATAGGTATTTAAGTGGTATCTAAACTTTTTCCTATTGCGCCGACATCGAATACCAAAACGCAGTGGCATTGACAGAGCCTGCAAAAACATTCATTAACACAAAGACACACAAAGACGACAATCTAAAAAAATGGCGGAGCGCCTTACGCTCCGCCACCCATCACGAATTACCGGCTGCCAATAAGACGACTATCGATAGTGAAATCCGATGATCATTGGCATGGCAATCAACATTACATCTTAGCGCGGAATGTCAGATAGAACTGACGTCCGCTTTGGTACACGGAACGCGGTTGATTTTCGTTCAGCGCATAGTACTTCAACTTGGGATTATTCAGATTTTGCATATCCAGCGCCAAACTGTAATTGTCGCTGATCTTGTAACCCAAAGAGGCTGATAGTGCACCCGTTGCAGCCTGCGAGAATGCCGTTTCGCGATCCAGACCGCTATAGAATGCCGAGCGATAGCTGTAAGACAGACGGGCATTCAACGTATTATCTTCGTAGTAACCACTCAGATTAAACGTATTTTTGGATGCGCCGACCACTTCCTTGCCATCAACATCTTTTGCATCAGCATAAGTATAGTTGCTGGAAAAACCAAAATTTGCGCCCAATGGTTGCTCGTAAGCCAGCTCAAAGCCTTTCACCGTCGCACTGGTATTCACAGGTACTGTCAAGACGTAAGGAACCATAGCCCCTTGTGGCGTTTGCTGACTGAATGTCAGGTAGCTACGATTGACCTTGCCGATACCTACAAAGCTGGTCAGATCCATATAATACACACCGACGGAAGCCAATGAGCGAGGGGCAAAGTACCATTCAAGCGACGTATCGAAATTGTTCGAACGGATAGGCTTCAGGTCAGGGTTGGCACCACTGCCGCTACCAATACCACCGACAACTGCTGGAGGGCTCAGGCTGATGGAACTGGCCAATGCACCGAAGTCAGGACGTGTCATGGTTTTGGAAGCAGCGACACGGGCAACCAGATCCTTGCGCAAATCAAACCGCAGATTTGCACTTGGCAACACGTCGTTATGCGTATTGTCTATAGTCTGAAACACGAATGGACCAAATGCGGAAGTGGTAATCGCTCCTGGCGCATTGGCGTCCGCACCAAATGGCAGAGTCACGCTTTCCTTGGTTTGCACCATGCGCACACCAAAATTACCGCTCCAGCCTTCGCCCTCAAGATTACTCTGAACATAGAAAGCATTCACTTTTTCTTTCAGATCAAACTCAGAACCCCAATTGCGACGTGAACCATCGGTAGGACGATTGGCCAGGGTATCAAACTGCGCCAGCTGATCAGGCGAGTAAGTCCAGATGTTTGCCGGGAAGTTGCCACCTAAACCGCTGCCAAAATTGGCTGGATAATGCGACACATTCTTTGGGAAATTTTTAGGATCGGCCGGCGATTCAGTGCCAACCGGACACCAGTAAGCCTGCGACCAATCCCAAGGCTTATTCGCACCAGTGGCGGTCTTGCAACCAGGCGCCTGATTATTGACGTTTGCGTTGCTACGGTGATGCTCAGTACCGCGCACACCGAATTTCAAGGTAGTAAAGACACCTTCATTGATGCTGTATTCAGCATCAAGCTTGGCCCAGGTTTCCTTGTCATGCACTGTCGTTTCCTGATCACCAAAAATCCAGCCCAGGCCGACTCCGGCCGGGCTGGCATTATTTGCCGAACCCAGATTCCAGCTTGCTGCATTCGAGATGCCCGACAACGCATAGCCTGCGCCAGTGCCAACACCGATATTCCACTCGGCGACATCTTGCGTCGGCGTATAGCCTTTTGCCTTTGAAGTACCTACCTGGCCCTTTATTTTCAAGGCATCATTGACCCGCCACGCACCGTCAAGATTGAACGAGTTCACTTCCGAACCGGCATCCGGACGAGAGATCTGGTCATAAACGCCATAGCCGGTGCCAGCAACTGCAGCAAAATTTGCATTCGTCAATGTCTTCACACCATTGGTGTTGTTGACGATATACCCGGGTGCAGGTGCCTGACCTTCCCCCTTATTGATAAAATGACTGCCCCACATCATGTAATTCTGATTGTAGTTGGCCGCATCCAGTTTTGAAGTGAAGGCATTGAAATCAATGTCAACATCCTTGTTTGGTTTGAACTGCAAATCGATCAAACCGCCTGTACGCTTGCGTGTCTGCTCAAACAGTGCTGCGCCGAGCAGTCCTGGATAATAGGCACCCGCCAGATCTGGATTGGAAAGAGCAACCTTGCTGCCAGGAGCAATTTGCTCGTAACCCAGAATCTCTTGTCCATCGCGACGCAGACTGCGCTTCTCGGAGAAGGCTTGCAGCATTACACCGAATGTATTGGCGTCATTTTTCCAGTTAACCAAGGCGTTAAACTGAGGATCAGTTTTCTTCGGCAAATCTGCGTAGACCGCACCCAATGCCACTTCACCAGTCACTTGTTTTTTGAATTCAAGCGGCTTGCGCGTCACGATATTGATCGAACCAGCGACGCCACCTTCCACCAGACTGGCTTCCGAACTCTTATGCACTTCAACCCGACTGACCAGCTCTGAAGGCAGCAAGGTGTAACTCACGCTACGGCCAACGCCGGCGCCGCTTTGATTCAATACGAACCAGTCACCAGCAGCCATGTTATGGCCATTGATCAAGGTTTGCGTCAGGCTAGGATTGGTACCGCGCATACTGACGCGATCGTTTTCATCGAAGCCGCCTTCATTGCCGCTGGCAGAACTGGTAGTAACGCCAGAGACGCGTTGCAAGGAATCAGCCACATTCTTATCCGGCATTTTGCCGATATCTTCTGCAGTAATCACTTCCATATGTGATTCTGCATTGCGCTTCTGATTCAACGATTGCTGCATGGCGGCGCGAACACCGGTAACAACAACCTCCTGCGTCTCTTCCTTTGCCACTTTTTTCGTATCAACTTGCTGCGCTTGCGCAGACATCGCAACACTCATCACCAGCACTGCAACGGCTGATGCGATCGGTGTCAAATTAGGTGTCAAATTACTTTTCATGTACTCCCCCAAGATTTTTAAAAAACTGCCCTGTGTCCGGCCAGGCACTGTCAATTTCATCAGCACCTCGCCAAACGTTTTGATCAAACTAAGTTATCGAGCCCACTTATAAGGTAAAACAACTTAAATACCACTTTCCCAACAAAATTCACCGAGCTTCGCCATCTCATTAATGCGCTACGTTCAAGCTGTGACGCCTGGCTCAAGAATGCCGAAACACCAGTTTCCGTTTGAAAGACAAGATCTTATTTTTTAGTTATCTTGTCACCTCTTACCTCCGAGGCCTATACAGTTTCAACTATTCGCCGTGGAAATCTCGAATTGAAATCACTTTAGAGACGGCAAAAGTGACTGTCAAGCGGTATCTATGTGGTATTACTTAATTAAATATTGGTATTGGCAACACTCATTAACAAAGTGATGTAAGTAAATGTTTAATATGAGTATTTTTTATATTATCAAACAATATTTTTGCAACTGGACTGATGGCGACTTACAACAATTCCATGATTAACATGTAATTATTTTCAAATAAATTATGCAATACCAATCTAAGCACTGGTATTTCTCTGGCATTGCATCATTTTTTAGATTAACTACCGACTCAAGCATGATAGATATCTGCCCTAACTCATCCTCACAAAACAGACGTGATTTTTTCAGGCCACACAGCGTCAATCACAACCCTTCGCGCTACTCTTCTGCAGCCAAATTGAACCAGTAACATGGTCAATTTATAAATCAAATGGAAATCAAAATTTAAATTGGTAGCAAGGTCTTTTTTATTCAAAAAAATGAATTCGATTCGACATCTTTGATTTACCCTGTCAGTCTGAAAAATTACCTTTCATCGATCCACTAAGACCGCCTTTTCCGCACGCAGTCGGTTACACTGATTTACATCACCGCTTTTATTTCGGCCAAATATGCCCGCAAAATACCTCTCCAGACTTACCTCACCCAAAAGAACTCCCAAGACCAATCTACATCTGGGGGTTGCATTGGCCAGCATTGCCGGGGCACTTAACGCAGGCGGTTTTTTGGCGGTAGGCCAGTACACTTCACACATGACGGGCATGCTCTCTAGCGCTGCCGATGACCTGGTATTAGGGAAATTCATTACCGCTTTTGCGGCGATATTAATGCTGCTATCGTTCATTAGTGGTTCGGCATGCACCGCTATCCTGGTGAACTTTGCAAAACGCCACCAGATGCCCCATATCTATACACCGGTCTTGCTGCTTGAAGCGGCGTTGCTACTGGTATTTGGATTGATAGGCAGCACACTGCAATTGCATGCCGTCATGACGGTGTCATTTACCGCAGTCTTGCTATGCTATGTGATGGGATTGCAGAATGCCCTCATCACCAAAATTTCGAATGCAGAGATACGCACTACCCATGTGACCGGACTAGTGACGGATATCGGTATCGAACTCGGGAAAATAGTGTACTGGGATCGCGACTATGCGCAAAAGCATGAAGGCGAAGTGGCAAACAATCTCAGCAAACTGCGCTTACATGGAATGCTGGTCTGTGCTTTTTTTGCAGGAGGAATAGCGGGTGCGGCGGGGTTTAAGTATCTGGGCTTTATTTCTACCCTGCCACTGGCGCTGGCGCTATTAGTGCTATCGCTTGCGCCACGCTTCAAACCAAAAATTTTACGATAGACAAACCATGCAGCGCCTTAGCTATTGGCACTGCATGCTGAGTTAGAATCGATGAACTGCTAACGAATACTCGCCAGATCAATCCAGTTTGGCTGCGTGTTCACGCGTCGCATGGAATACCACCTCAGGCCAGCGCTCTTGCGTCAGACGTAAGTTAACGCCGGACGTCGCCAGGTAAGCCATATTGCCGGCAGCATCGTGCGCCAGATTGTGGCCTGCGCTGGAACGTTCAAAATCAGCCAGCATTTTTTTATCTTCGCAAGTAACCCAACGGGCGCTGCTGATGCTGGTGCCTTCAAATACTGCATCAACGCCATACTCGTTTTTAAGGCGGCTGGCGACCACTTCAAACTGCAGGACACCAACCGCACCGAGTACCAGATCGCCACTATTGACAGGCTTGAATACCTGCACAGCGCCCTCTTCGCCCAACTGCTGCAAACCCTTTTGCAACTGCTTGGTTTTCATGGGATTAAGAATGCGTGCGGTGCGGAAAAAATCCGGTGCAAAGTAAGGGATACCGGTAAATTGCAGGAATTCGCCTTCAGAAAAACTGTCGCCGATCTGCATGTTGCCATGATTCGGCAAGCCGATGATATCGCCTGCGTAAGCCTCTTCCACCTGCTCGCGGCTTGATGCCATAAAGGTGACGACCGACGAGACCTTGATCTCGCGGTTCAGGCGCAAATGCTTGAGCTTCATGCCACGCTCAAAACGACCGGAACAGACGCGCAAGAACGCAATGCGGTCGCGGTGCGCCGGGTCCATGTTGGCCTGGATCTTGAAGACGAAACCGGAGAATGGCACTTCCGTTGGCAACACGGTGCGCACGGTAGCATCGCGCTCGCGCGGCGCTGGCGCCCAGTCAAGCAAGGCATTCAAAATTTCACGTACGCCAAAGTTATTGATCGCCGAGCCAAAGAACACCGGTGTCTGTGTACCTGCCAACACCGCCTCGATATCGAATGGATGCGAAGCACCTTGCACCAGTTCGATTTCCATTTTCAGCTGTTCAATTTCCAGCGGAAAAAGTTCGGCCAGGCGCGGATTATTAATGCCCTTCAGCACTTCAAACTGCTGGTCTGCGCGTTCGCTACCGGCGGCAAACAGCATGATTTCGTCTTTAAGAATATGATACACGCCGCGGAAAGTCTTACCCATCCCGATAGGCCAGGTGACTGGAGCGCACTGTATCTTCAGCACCGATTCCAGCTCGTCGAGCAATTCCAAGGGGTCACGGGTTTCGCGATCCATCTTGTTGACGAAGGTGATGATAGGCGTATTGCGCATGCGGCAAACATTGAGCAGCTTGATGGTTTGCTCTTCCACACCCTTGGCGGCATCAATCACCATCAGGGCGGAATCGACTGCAGTCAATACGCGATAGGTATCTTCAGAAAAATCCTGGTGACCCGGCGTATCGAGCAAATTGACCACGTGACCGAGGTATTCAAACTGCATGACCGAACTGGCCACCGAGATGCCGCGTTGCTTCTCGATCTCCATCCAGTCTGAAGTCGCATGGCGGCCGCTCTTGCGCGCCTTGACAGTACCTGCCAGTTGAATCGCGCCGGAAAACATCAGCAGCTTTTCAGTCAGTGTTGTTTTACCGGCATCAGGGTGGGAAATAATGCCGAAGGTACGACGGCGCGCAACTTCTCTGGTGATCTGTTCGCTGGAAACAGTCTTAATGACAGACTGTTCTACTGCAACGTCGGAGGATGCTTCTATAGATTCGGTTGGGACATTCATTTCGGAGAGACGATAAAGATTTGATATAAGTCAGCTAGTTTAGCGTTTAATGTCCTATTAGTCGAATCGGCGACTTTACATCAAGGCAAAATAAACGCAGAATCAACGGCTTATCGATATTAAAAACCCAACACTTGCTGTGAGACTGACGATACTCGCTTCTGCCATGTCGATAAAAAACTAAGTTATTCAATATGGTCGATATGCCAATAACTATTTCTTGCTTCTATAGTATATTTTTGGTTCGTCAACAACGAGGGTAAAGATGTTTTCCGTTCACCGCGTCACAAAAAAATCAGAGATTCAAAGACTCTTTGCACTTCGCTACCAAGTGTATTGTCAGGAGCGAATGTTTCTTGATCCTAGAGATTACCCAAACGGGCTTGAAACGGATGAGTACGACGCGACTGCGATTCATCTCGGCGCCTATGGACCCGACGATCATCTGATTGGCTCACTGCGCATGGTCCGTTCGACAGAAATGCGCTTTCCCATTTTTGATCACTGTGAAGTTACCGACCTCCCAAAAGATGCAAGCTCATTGGAATTCATTGAAATTTCCCGTCTTCTGATTAGTAAACGCAAACGTGCGGCAATACGTTCACCCGATGCGAAAACGCCACTGCATCCGGAAACGCTGCGTAAAGACTTCGCCGACTTCGGGATTTCGGATCTGCTCGGAGAGTTGATCCGCGTGTTGCTTGTACATTCAAAACAGCGCGGCATTAAATACTGGTTTGCCGCAATGGAGCCGAGCCTGATCCGCCTGCTTCAACTCAATCATTTCAATTTCCACCCTATCGGGCCGATGGCCGATTACTATGGCCAGGTCATGCCCTGCATTGCCTCGATGATCGAAATTGAAAAACAAATGATGACCAACAACAAGGATTTCTACATTCAATTTGCCAAACACCTGATGGATCCAGCCACAAGCACATTAGGTGATGAAACCATGTGGCCACCACCAGGATTTGCGCTGCCATAGAACTTACGCATGTCATCTCTGTTTTCAGATTAAAATCTTGCTTTGGCTTTTTTACCTATTGGTCAATCAACACAGGAAGATTCATGAAAACACCACTCATCGCATTAATGTTACTGAGCTTTTTATCCGCACCTGCCACCAGTTTTGCGTGGGGTGCAGACGGTCATCAGACAGTTGGCGCCATCGCCGAGGCGATGCTCGCCGGTAGTAAGGCCGGCCAAAAAGTCAAAACACTGATGGGCGACAGCAGTCTGGAAAAAATGTCGGTCTGGGGTGATTGCGTGAAAGGCGTCAGCCCTGAAAAAGAATTCAGCTACACCTCGGCGGGCAAATATCCCGAATGTGTCTCGTTTGAAAATGCCGCAGGCATCGCCGCCATGGTCGACTACGTCAAGCGCAATCACAGCAACTGCAACCCGGCGTTTGATGAAGAAAGCTGTCACAAGCAATACCATTATGCCGACGTCAGTTTGGCGCACGATCACTACAAAACCGGTTTTGTTGGCACTAGCGACCATGACATTGTGAACGCGATTCGCGCTGCAGTATCGGTATTGCAAGGAAAGCCGCAGGCAAAACCTTTCCAGTTCAAGGATGAGCGTGAAGCGCTGGCACTTCTCACGCATTATGTGGGCGACATCCACCAGCCTTTGCACGTGGGCTCGATATTTCTTGATGCAAATGG
This sequence comes from Undibacterium sp., assembly GCA_030645915.1. Taxonomy (GTDB): domain Bacteria; phylum Pseudomonadota; class Gammaproteobacteria; order Burkholderiales; family Burkholderiaceae_D; genus Undibacterium. The sequence continues at coordinate 72,731 of JAUSNO010000021.1, read as the reverse complement.
CAAGATCGTCAATCCGGATGCCGGCGAGTATGACCGTGGCAGTAACACGGTTGGCGGTAATGCATTGCAATGCCCTTGCGGCACTCTGCATGCGCTGTGGGACGATATTCCACAGCAGTTTAAACGTGGTCGCATGAACGAAGCCTTAACCAAAAAAGCAAAGATGGTCGCCAAACCGGATGCATCAACCAGCATCGAGCAATGGCCTGCGGTATGGGCAGACGGCGCAATCGCCGATGCCAAAACCCTATTTGCGGGGACACAATTTAGTAAAAGTACGCCGAACCAACGCGGCAATAGCTGGTCTATCGCCTTGCCGCTGGAATATGAAAAAACAATGTTCACCGTCAAAGAAGACGCATTAACCAAGGCCGGAGCGCATCTTGCCCAGTTATTGCAAGCGATCTGGCCTGATTAAAACTAACACTTAAACCCATTACCAGGAACCTTCATGGCATTTACTCCTTTTCGTCTGATCGGGCGCGGCGTCAAATTTATTTGGCACGCGCTTGATGTTGGCCGACGCTTTATTTTAAATATGATCTTTTTGCTGATACTGGTGGCGTTGGCGATCGCTTTATTTTCTGGCGGAGCCAAACCACTGCACGAAAAGACGGCACTAATACTTGATCTCAAAGGTGCCCTGGTTGAACAGCATGCAGGCAGCGTGCGCGATTCGCTGATGGCCGAAGTGCAAGGAGACAGCAAAAAATCAACGCAATTGCGCGATATTTTGCAGGTGCTGGATGCCGCCGCCAAGGATCCCAAGATCACCAGTGTCGTCTTGTTGCTGGACGATATGGACGGTGCCGGCTTACCGATGTTACGCGAAGTCGCCGCGGCGCTTGAGCGCTTTAAGGCCACTGGCAAAAAAGTCATTGCCTGGGGCTCCAGCTATGATCAACGGCAATACTTTATAGCGGCGCACGCCAATGAAGTCTATCTGCATCCGATGGGAACCGTGATGCTCAACGGCTTTGGACGGTATCGCAACTACTATCGTGATGCCCTCGACAAACTAGGCGTCACCGTCAACCTGATGAAAGTCGGCACCTACAAAAGCTTTGCCGAACCTTATATCGCCAATGCGCCATCTCCCGCAGCCAGTGAAGCAGAGGCATTCCTGATCAACGCCATGTGGAAAACCTACACGGACGGCGTAGAGCAAGCGCGCAAACTACCGGCCGGCGCCATCATGCAGGGCATCAACGACTTGCCTCAATTGCTCAATGCAGCCGGCGGCAGCATTGCCAGGCTTGCCCTGAATACCAAACTGGTAGATGGGCTCAAGACCCGTGATGAACTGCGTCAACTGATGATAGGAAAAGGCGCCAGGGATGAGCATAGCAAGAGCTTTAAACAAATCAATTTTGATGACTATCTCGCAAAACAGCTTCCGAAGTTCATCGGTGATGCAGTTGGCGTGGTGGTGGCCTCCGGCGAAATCAGCGATGGCTCCGCGCCACCCGGTGCCATCGGCGGATTATCTACCGCCAACCTGATCCGCAAGGCCCGCGAAGACGAGCAGATCAAGGCCATTGTCCTGCGCGTAGATTCGCCCGGCGGCAGCGCTTTTGGATCAGAACTGATACGGCGTGAACTGGAGCTCACGCGCAAGGCTGGCAAGCCCGTGGTCGTTTCCATGGGCAACGTGGCCGCCTCCGGTGGTTACTGGATCTCGATGGCATCCGATGAGGTGATTGCAGATGCGGCCACCGTCACCGGCTCGATCGGCGTCTTCGCCATCTTCCCGACGGCAGAGAAAGTCATCGAAAAAATCGGCATACACACCGGCGGCACCACCACCACCTGGCTGGGCGATGCCTTCAATCCGTTGCGCCCGCTGAACCCGCGCTTTGGCGAAGTCATTCAGGCTGGCATCAACAACATCTACATGGATTTCACCACCAAAGCAGCTGCCGCACGCAAGACTACCCAGGCAAAGATTGATGAAGTAGCACAAGGCCGCGTCTGGACCGGCGAGCAAGCCAAAGAACGCGGCCTGATCGATACCGTTGGCAGTTTTGGCGATGCGCTCAAATCTGCCGCGACGCGCGCCAAGCTAGGCACAGAATATCGCATCTCTTACATAGAACGTGAGCCATCCAAGTTTGACCGCATCTTCAGCATGTTTGGTGGCGGTGTAGCGAAGGTCCTCAACGACCAATTCAAACTAGCCCTGGTGCCAACCGGCCTGCCCCCTGCGGCAGCCACTGAAATGGCAAAAGAGCTGAGCTGGCTGGCAGACATGAACAAAGGCAACAAGTCGTTCATGACGATGACGCACTGTTTGTGTACGCCGCCATGAGTTGATCAATACCGAATCAGGGCATAAAAAAACCCGGCAATCTCAAATTGAGGTTGCCGGGTTTTTATTTCAAAAATAAAAATGGCATGGCCCACCACGCACTGTTGACGCGCCTTACTAGCCAGGCAGGCCTGCAAGCCGCATGAACAGTGCGTGGTGGGCATGCCACCTTTTCATTTTGAACCTTGGCATATTCCCTGCATCGACATTAAGGGCGTTAGCAGGCTGTGATACAGGCTGTGATACAGACAGTGACGCGTCCTGAGGTGCCTTCTCAAAGCGTATGTAAAGGCGCTACCAATGTATTCGCGGCAAAGTCAGTACGGGCATGATGCCTGTCAGTGTCAATATCATCAGTATCAGCAAAATGATGAAAAGTATCTGCACGATTTGTCCCACCGGCGCCGGCAAAGGCAACATGCCGACCAGCCGCCATATCAATCCGAAGATCACCAGATACACAATCAGGTTGATGATTAAATTCATTTTTTTCTCTCAACATTATTAAAAACGGGCCGATTTTCCATCCTGTTATCGGGCATTCAGAAACATTTATGCATTCTTAAAAGCAAATACATTCACAACCAATGCAGATTCAGCGTCCCCCCAAGCGACAATAGTCAATGCTGAACATGCACAAAACAGAACAATGAAGGTGGCCGCAAAAATTGCGCGCGAGGTAGAGAGCGTGACGTTGGCTGATGACATGTCGAATTCCTTTAAGAGTTGGATTTCTTTAAACACACCGCATGCTACTGTCGCGGCAAAGCAGATGGTGTTCACCGCTCAATGTGCGGATTGTGGCCGGAGGCATTCATCATGTCTGTGTCATAGCGCACATAAGCGGAACAATTCAAATAAAAATCAACTGCTGACAGTTTCCTTCATGCGCCTTCCATTTCCAACTCACTTACTGATCAGATCGACAGAAATTTTCACCACAACTTTTTTGATCATCATGGGGGCATTGCTCGCGCGGCAAGGCCGGTGCAATTCACCGGGGAAAAAAATGGCAAACATGCCAGGCGTCAGCATCAGCCGCGTTTCGTTTTCTTGCTGAGCGACGAAAGCGATATCGCGCTCGGCAAGCTGGTCGGTGATTTTTTCCAGCTCAGGATTGGCGAGTGAGTATCCGATCGTTTCTTCGCCTTCCAACAAATATTGAATGTCGATATACCGCGCATGAAACTCTGGCAAGCCGGTTTCCCAGGCCTGTGTCATTGGGTCTTGCACCAGTGCAAAAACATTGTCACCATCAACGGGATAACGCCCCGGCTCCATCTGGCTAAAATCGGTATGGCGCAAATAATCCAGCGCCGAAGCAATGGCAGCGGGCATGGCGAATGTACTGTGCTGCAGGTGGCCTAAAAACATAAAATCCTTGATGTAAAAGTGAATTCGCGATCGATGGCAGAGTATAAGCAATCAGCTCAGGCAGTTGAATTACCGTTCAGAGGCCCAGCTGCTCACAGGTGTGGCGGGCGATCATCAACTCTTCGTCCGTCGGAATTAACCACACCGATGTGCGGCTACCGTGTTGGCTGATACAAAGTTCACCCGTTTCATTGGCCTGCTGATGCAACTGTATCCCCAGCCATTGCGCCTTTAGGCAGACGCGCCGGCGAATCTCTGCACTGTTTTCGCCTATGCCTGCCGTAAACACCAAAGCGTCAAGACCATTCATGCTGGCAGCCAGCGCGCCTAGCTCAACGCTGATGCGATGCACAAAATAATCGATGGCAAGCTGCGCCAGTGGCGCGCTGCTGTCGAGCAATGCACGCATATCGCTGCTGACACCGGATATTCCCAACAGCCCGGAACGCTTGTATAGAAGCTCTTCGATTTCCTGCGCATTGAGCCCTTCATGCTGCAACAAGTACAGCACGACACCAGGATCCAAATTACCAGAGCGCGTCCCCATCAACAAGCCGTCCAGAGCGGTAAACCCCATACTGCTGGCGACACTTTTTCCATCCTGCACGGCGCACATGCTGGCGCCATTGCCAAGGTGGGCGATGACAATTTTACCCGCAGCAATCGCAGGCAGTTGCTGCTTAAGTACCGACGAAATATATTCATAAGAAATACCATGAAAACCATACCGTCGAATACCACGCTCAAAGTACGCATAAGGCAGGCCGAACAGCTGTGCGACAGTTTCTTGCCGGTGATGAAACGCTGTATCAAAACAGGCGACTTGGCGCAAGCTGGGGTTAAGTGCGGCAACCGCTCGTATCGCCGCGAGATTATGCGGTTGATGCAATGGTGCAAGCGGGATCAAGTCCTCCAGCTCTTTGATAACACCCGGATTAAGCAGCAACGGCGCATTGTATTTCGTGCCTCCGTGCACCACACGATGGCCGGCGCCAAGAAAATCTATTCCTTGATATTGCTGCCGCAAAAACGTACTGATTTCCTTTAAACAATAGGCATGATCGATGATCTCATTTGCCGCCCAGTGTTCTTTCGCCAGCGATACGCCTTGGTGATCTTTGACGGAAAAATGCGGCGTGCTGCCGATACCGTCGATCTTGCCTTTGGCCAGCAGATGTAAATGGCCCTGGCCCCGACCATGGTCATGCGTGGTCAATTCAAATACAGAAAATTTCAGGCTCGACGAGCCGGCGTTCAATACCAGAATGGCCTTGGTCATGGTCAGCAATCTTATTTAGCGTGAGGGCTGGCAATACTGATTGCAGTCGAGTCAAGCATCGAATTAGCCAGCAAGCAGGCCACGGCGCAAGACGCAAGTTTGGCGCGCGCATTATCGGCACGGCTGCTCAGAACAATCGGAACACGTGCACCCAATACGATGCCGGCAGCATCGGCATTATTCATAAAGCTGAGTTGTTTGGCGAGCACATTACCCGTCACCAAATCGGGAACCAGCAAAATATCGGCATCACCCGCAACCGCCGAGACGATATTTTTAATACGGGCAGACTCATAACTGATGGCATTGTCCAGTGCCAGAGGCCCATCCAGAATGCCTCCGGTGATCTGGCCACGATCGGCCATTTTACAGAGACTGGCGGCATCAACGGTAGAGGCTATTTTAGGGTTCACCGTTTCTACTGCCGATAGAATCGCCACCTTTGGATTGGGTATGCCCAGGACGTGCGCCAGATCGATGGCGTTCTGGCAGATATCACATTTGGCCATCAGATCAGGAACAATATTGATGGCAGCATCCGTGACAAACAGTGGCTTATGATAGGTTGGCACGTCCATGATGAAAACATGGCTGATGCGTCGTTCCGTGCGCAGCCCGCTGTCAAAGACGGCACTCATCAGCTCATCCGTATGCAAACTGCCCTTCATCAGAATGGCTGCGTCTCCACGCTCTACCAGCTCAACGGCACGTCTGGCAGCAGCGTGGCTATGTGCCGTATTTTCTATTTTTAGCGTGCTGATATCGAGTTCGCATTGCGCCGCCAGCGCACGAATCTTCACCTCTGGCCCGACCAGAATCGGCACTATCAGCCCACGCAAAAAAGCGTCAATGACCGATGTCAGTGACGCTTCATCGCAAGGGTGCGCCACAGCAACGGTGATGGCGGGTAGCGACTTGCAACGCTCCAATAAACGTTCAAACGCATCATGCGTCTGCACGCTGACCAAACCTACTTCGGGCTGGTTGATGGATATTTTTTCTGTGGGCGCAATCACCTTGACACTACCAGTCATCACGGTCTGACCATGCTGGTTGGTACATAGGCAATCGAAGTGAACGAAATTACCTTCCGCTATCTTCTCTTGAGCCGTAATGCTGATGTCCAGCGTATCACCTAAAATTGCCACTGCCTGAAACTGTAAGTTTTGCCCAACGTACACCGTGCCCGGCCCTGGCAACTGGCTACCCAACAACCCGGAAATTTGCGCGCCCAACCACATGCTTGAGATCGTTGCACCGCTGTAACCAGCGTGATTGGCGAATGCCGCTTCCAGATGCATGGGGTTGAAGTCACCTGCTACCGTGGCAAAAAGTTGGATATCTCTTTGCGTGACGATGTGTTGAAGATGGACACTATCACCGACCTCAATTTCATTGAAACATTGATTTTGCAAACGCATACTCATCCTATCCTCATCGCATGTTAACCTGGTGCTCACATCTTATTTGATCTTTGTCGCATACGGGGCGTTGCTGGCAAAGAATCATCTTGCATAGAAATGGGCATAGATCAGGATTGTAGTATTTTTTCCTTCACGCGTCGGCAATGAGCGCCATGTGTTTGATATGCGTTAATAGGATAAGGCTTGCTCGATAAGCCAAGGTATGAAAGCTGACGCCAATCGAGCGCAATTGACGTCAGCAAACAGGCCGGGCGCAGACAGATTTTTCCTGACGAAAACCAATTAGGTTTTCTCTCTCTTATGCGCCTCTTCTTCGTACAACTCTCTTTTGGATAACTTACCTACCGGTGTTTTGGGCAACTCGGCGCGAATCTCCATCGATTGCAGCATTTCATGTTTGCCCAGACGGTCCTTTAGAAACACTTTCAGTTCTTCGATGCCAAAGACCGTCGCACCTGCCTTCAACTTAATGAAAGCCTTGGGCGACTGCCCGCGATACGCGTCCGGAATGCCGATGACACATACTTCAGCCACTGCAGGGTGCTCGTATATCGCTTCTTCGATATTGCGTGGATAGACGTTATAACCGCCACACAGCATCATGTCCTTGGTGCGATCGACGATGTACACAAATCCATCCTCATCCATATAACCAACGTCACCGGTACGAAAAAAACCGTCAGCGGTAAACGATTCTGCGCTTGCTTCCGGCTTATTCCAATAGCCTTTCATGATATTGGCGCCCGCGACACACATCTCACCTCGCTCACCTTGAGCAACGTATCGTTGCGGGTCATCGATACTGGCGAACTTAAATCGAATGCCGGGTGTAGGCAAGCCACACGATCCCGCCTTGCGCTTGCCGCCCAAAGGTGTAAACGTGCCGGTCGGCGAAGTCTCGGTCATGCCCCAACCTTCCAGCAAGGTGCAGCCGGTCAGCGACTGAAACTGTTGCAAGACTTCCGCTGGCAATGGCGCCCCACCCGAGTTGCAAAACTTGAGGCTACTCAGGTCATACTCCTTGATCGCAGGATAATGGATGATGGCCGTATACATGGTCGGCACGCCAGGAAACACCGTAATTTTTTTACCCGCCAGATCCTTCACCACGGCATCGACATCAAAGCGCGTATGCAGAACGATCTCGGCCCCCATGCGCAGGCCAAATAGCATGTCGACCGTCAGTGCGTAAATATGAAACAAGGGCAACACTGCCAGCAATCGCTCCTGTCCCTCAATCAGAATACGTGGTTGAAGATTAAGGGTTTCCATAATCTGACTGCAGGCAGTAGTGAGATTGGCGTGCGTCAGCATTGCACCTTTGGGCAAACCGGTGGTACCACCAGTGTATTGCAAGACCGCCAAAGTATCGTGCGGATCGGTCGCTGCAATGGGTGTAAATTGACCATCATTGTCGATAAGTCGGGAAAAACTTTGGTGTTGATCGTCTTGCGGGATGGAGCATAACTGTCCAGCTTTTTCCAGATTGGCGCGCACGGCATCCGGATAAGGCGACATCTCGGCGACGTTCCCGATGATGAGTTTTTTCAAACGTGTCTGGCCCAGCAATTTTGCCATTTGAGGATATAGCATCGCCATATCTAAAGTGAGCAGCAGATCGGTCTGGCTATCTGCGACCTTGTGCGCCAAGACTTTTTCGGCATCCAGCGGTGAATAATTCACCACGGTTCCACCCGCTTTCAATATGCCAAAAAAACTGATGACGTAATGCGGCGTATTAGGTAAAAACAGGCCTACATGCACACCCGGCTTAACACCGATTTGCTGAAACCCTTTTGCCGCTTTATTGACCAATTCCAGCAGCTCACGATATGTCGTTTTCTTGCCCATGAATTCTAGTGCGGGACGGTCTGCCCACTTGGCTACCGCATCCTCCAGCAAAACCGGCAACATGGTCACAGGTAAATCAGCGTCCCAGCGCACGCCTTCAGGGTAGGATTTCATCCAGGGATAATCTGCCGCTATCTCTTTCATTTGTCTCTCTCACAAGTTGGTGATACGCCGTTTCGGGCAATAAAAAAGGCACGGTGAAATTTTCTTCAGCGTGCCTTATCGTCAGATATTAATGTTCTTTTGTTTTATATTTTTTCAGTTCCATCTTACCGATCTGATTGCGATGCACTTCATCCGGACCATCCGCCAGGCGCAAGGTGCGCGCCTGGGCATACGAATAGGCAAGACCAAAATCATTCGACACGCCAGCGCCGCCGTGTGCCTGTATCGCCCAATCGATCACCGTACACGCCATGGTTGGTGCAGCGACTTTAATCATCGCGATTTCTTTGGCTGCCGCCTTGTTGCCAACGGTATCCATCATCTGCGCGGCGTTCAGCACCAGAAAGCGTGCCTGATCAATCAGGATGCGCGAATTGGCGATGCGCTCCAGTGTCACGCCCTGCTCCGCCACCGGCTTGCCAAATGCCACGCGGCTTAAAGTACGTTTGCACATATCTTCCAAAGCGCGTTCCGCCAGACCGATCAAACGCATGCAGTGATGGATGCGGCCAGGCCCAAGACGACCCTGGGCGATTTCAAAACCACGGCCTTCGCCCAACAAGATATTCGATACCGGCACGCGTACGTTTTCAAACAAGACTTCGCCGTGGCCATGCGGCGCATCGTCGTAGCCGAATACCGGCAGTGCGCGCAAGATCGTCACGCCCTTGGTATCGCGCGGCACAATAATCATCGACTGTTGCTGATGGCGATTGGTATTGGCCGGGTCACTCTTGCCCATGAAGATGAATACCTTGCAGCGCGGATCATTGGCGCCTGACGACCACCATTTGCGGCCATTGACAACATACTCATCGCCGTCACGCACGATGGAAGCTTCGATATTGGTAGCGTCTGACGAGGCAACCCCGGGCTCGGTCATGGCGAAGCAGGAACGAATCTCGCCATTAAGCAAGGGCTTGAGCCATTTTTCCTGATGTTCCGGCGTACCGTAACGCGCGAACACTTCCATATTGCCGGTATCTGGCGCGGCACAGTTAACCACCTCGGCCGACCAGAGCGAACGCCCCATGATCTCGCACAGTGGCGCATATTCAAGATTAGTCAATCCTGCACCATGGCTCGATTCTGGCAAGAACAAATTCCACAGATCGGCAGCGCGCGCTTTTTCCTTGAGCGTCTCGACTATCTTGGTCGGTATCCAGGCGTTGCCGGCATGGCGATTGGCTTCGATCTCGCCGTAAAATACTTTTTCATTGGGGTAAATATGTTCATCCATGAAGGCGATCAGACGTGCCTGCAAGGCGATTACTTTTGGGCTGTACTGGAAATCCATGTTGTGCTCCCTTTGTTAGTTAAATTCAAATTAAAATCCGGAAAAATGTAAACAATCGTCCTATACGTAACTAATGATTTCAGGCTGATTGGCATGTTCAAGATGCGAGAAATTATTCAGATAAGCCAGCGCCAGTCGTGCCGGCTTTTCGGTTGATTCGGCCGGCTGCAAATGGAACCGCGTGACGGCGCTATTGACCAGCGACCAGTTCAATTCTGCAAAGCGCGCATCGGGAAAACCCAATACGTGCTGACACAAGGCCGAGATGGTGCCGCCAGAAGTGAAGATAACGATATTCTTAGCGGGCTCTGGGTGACTGATCTGACGCTCTAATGCTGCCACGCAACGCTGGCGAAACGTCTGCCAGGTTTCTGCATATTCCTGATCAAACGCGCCCGACATCCAACGTGCGATGGCTTGCGCAAAAATATCCTGAAATGCCTGCTTGCCGTTGGGCGTGTTCATCAAAAAACGTTTCACCTCTGCCGGGTCATCGAAGGCAGGCACATGTCTGGCCAGCACCTCGTGGTGGTTATATTCATTGAAACCAAAGTCGCTGTGCCAGCTAACGGTATCAAGTTCTTGTTCGGAAATTCCATGCATCTCCGCGATGCAGGCGCGGGCCGTTTGCAGATGCCGTTGCAGCTTGCCGGTAACCACGCGCGACACCGACAAATCACGTGCCGCCCACCACCGCCCCAGGTGTCTGGCCTGTTCACTGCCCAGATCAGACAACTGGTCGTAATTCTGGCTGCCGAAAGAAGCCTGACCATGCCGGACCAGATAAATTTGCGCCATTGTTTCTGCCTTTGAAAAAACTTGATGAAGCCAGTGTAAGGCCCAGGCTATAATTGATCAAATGAATAGTTATTATCAATCTTAATTAATTTCATGCATATATCTCAAGTCGACTTAAATCTTTTTACGGTGTTTGACGCCATCTATACCGAGGGCAGCGTAACCCGTGCCAGTCAGCAACTGCATCTGACACAACCTGCCATCAGTCATGCGCTGGCCCGCCTGCGCCTGATCTTTGATGATCCTCTATTCGTGCGCCAGGGTCATGCCATGGTCTCTACACCTTTGGCGCGCAGCATCATTGAACCGGTGCGTGCCGCTCTGCGCGGTCTGGAAGTGACGTTGGCCGACGCCGGCAAGTTTGACCCCACTCAGGCCAGCAAGCAATTTAATCTGGCCCTGCGTGATGTACTGGAATCGACGGTGCTGCCGCCGCTGCTGAAAAGCATCACATACCAGGCGCCACGCATCAGTCTGGCGGCGATACAGGTAGAGAGAAGAGAGCTGGTCAGCGAATTGGCTGCAGGCACCATCGATCTGGCGATAGATATGTTATTGCCATTACCGAATGAAATTGAGCGTCTGAAAGTCGTCCAGGACACGACGGTGGTGATCGCCCGCAAAGGGCACCCCGTCATCACAAATGAAAAAATGCTGGATCTCGATACCTATTTGAAAGCAGAGCATGTCCTGGCGAGCTCAAGACGCAAGGGCATGGGACTGGAAGATTTTGAACTGAGTCGTCTGGGCCTGCAACGCCACGTCCGGCTGCGCTGCCAGCACTATTTTGCGGCCTGCCGCGTGGTCAGTCAGACTGATTTGCTGCTAACCATGCCCGAGCGCTATGCACGCATTGCGAATGAACAGTTTCAGAATCAGATACTGGCGCTACCTTTGCCTATGCCGTCGTGGGATGTGTATTTGTACTGGCACCAGAATGTAGAAAATGATCCGGCCAACCGCTGGCTGCGTGAACAAGTCACGCAAGCGTTTTTAGTCAAGCAATAAGGGCGTTATTTACCGGATTGGCTTTGGCTGGCAGCAGGCGGATCTGGCAGCAAACACGCGTCAATGATTTGCAAATCATTGTCTTTGGCAAAACTGAGCACAAAGTGATAAGCCAGGGGCTCGATCTCTCGCAAGGCTTCGTTGACCACTACCGAACGCACCCCATTGAGCAACGCCGGGCGTACATAGGGCGAATACACCAGATGCGCATTTCTGCCGGCGTCCGGGCGGAAGCAAGACATTGCACCGCAAAGGCGTTCAGCCCAATCGCTGGGTCGAAACTGTTTTCCATCACTGGTCAGACCATGGATGAAAAATTCACGTTTTGGTGTCGAATTGTTTTTAATGGAATCGGCCATGTGATCGGCTTGCCCTGACGCTAAAAAAGACTATCACTTGGTAAAGTTCACCGGGCGGTAACCCTGGCACCAAGCTTTCAAACAACTTAGGTATTATATCTTATAGAAGACTTGATTCCAAAACACATCGCAGATAAAACTTTGATGCAACAGAAGCAATGTTACCTGCTTACTATAGCGCTTTTTACCATTTAGTAAAGTCCAATGCCTCAGTAGCAGCCGATTCAGCGCAATAGGGGTAGTCCAAGTATGCCGGACATTGGCGTGACAGCACGTCATCGCATCACTTCACATCCCTCCGCTCTGTTTCCTGCATCGTCTGCGCCTACTCTGATTGCAGGTCCGCGACGCCTAACCCGTTCTCAACTAACAAAAATCACCAATTTCACCCTATTTTAATGCTCTAAAGAAATCTGCGCAAAGCATTGCGCAAACGTTTGCTTTATTTCAAAAAATCCAACAATATGTCATGTCATTGTCATTTGTTAAACATAAAATGCATTTTTTTCATTCATTAAATTGGGGAATAATATGGGGCGTTATGTAGAGAGAATCGGGCTGAACAGCCTGAAGAAATGGTCAAGAATATCAGGTTTATGTGTCGCGGCAAGTATCGCAGCCTCACTTACCGGCTGCGGCGGCACCACACAAGAAAACCTCACTAGCGGTACGCAAGCAGAAAAACTGATGCTGGCGCTCGGCAGCCCGACTACTCTGCCAGCCTGCCCCGCTGCACCAAATACCTTGCTGGCGATCAATGCAGTTCAAGGAACATCCGAAACCAGCCCTTTGCTTGGACAACTGGTGAGTGTGCGCGGTGTCGTGACGGGCGATTTTCAGGCATCAAATCAGTTAAAGGGATTTTTCATTCAGCAGGTCATCACCGACAAGGACGCACAAACTTCCGAAGGTATTTTTGTCTATGCGCCTGTCAATGCCACGCCAGTCAAGGCCGGTGATTATGTGCAGGTGAGTGGTACGGTAGAGGAATACAAATCTGCTGCAACCGATGTCGGCACGCTCACGCAAATCAGTCAATTAAGCCAGGTCTCTGTCTGCGGCACCGGCATTACGATTAAACCCCTGGTTATCTCACTTCCGCTAGTCAGCGTCGGTGCCCTGGAAGCGTATGAAGGCATGCTGGTCAAATTTACCCAGACACTGACTGTCAACGATGTGCATAGTCTGGGGCAATACGGCGAGATGATTCTGGCGCCGCAACGGCTCTACCAGCCCTACAACCATCCGACCAGCACAGACGCCATTGCAAACGCAGACCTCAATGCGCGTTCAAAAATCGTGCTTGATGATGGTATCTCGCCTTCCAACCCCAACCCTACCCCGTACTTATCAGCCAGCGACAAGACCGGCACGCGTCGTGCTGGAGATACCGTACAAAACGTACAGGGCATCCTGACCTGGTCCTTTGGCGCCTACCGTATCCAGCCGACTCAGCAAGCGACTTTCACCCCAGGCAATCCGCGCCCGAGTGCACCGGCAGCGCCCACCGGCACGCTCACGGCTGGCAGTTTGAACGTACTCAATTATTTCACCACGCTCAATCAGCGCGGTGCCAACTCGGCATTGGAATTTACCCGCCAGAAAGACAAACTGGTCAGCACCATCGCAGGCTTGAATGCAGACGTGCTGGGCTTGATGGAAATAGAAAACAATGCCAGCACGACCATTGGTGACTTAGTCGCGGCGGTCAATGCCAAAATGGGTGCTAACACGTATAGCTACATCAACAGCGGCAAGCCAGGGACTGACGAGATTAAGGTGGCGATTATTTACAAGGCCAATAAGCTAAAGCCAATTGGCACTGCTGTCGTTCCCAACGATGCCGGCTTTGTCGTTGATGGCGGCATGCGTCCGCCGGTTGCACAGCGCTTTGCGGCGACAGGCAATAATGGCAGCTTCTGGTTTGTGGTCAATCATCTAAAAAGCAAAGGCTCATGCCCAAGTGGCGCCAGCAATGTGAATCGTGATTTAGGACAAGGCTGCTGGAACATCGCACGCGTGACTCAGGCCACTACCCTGAAAAACTGGGTGGCAGGCCTGGTCGCCAACTCCGGCGAGCCAGATGTGTTGATGGTCGGCGATTTCAACTCTTATTTAAATGAAGACCCGCTCGCCGTTCTTGAGGCAGGTAATTTTGAAAGCCTTTTACGTCGCCTGCCGGCAAACGAGCGTTATTCGTATGTATTTGATGGGGAAACCGGTGCCCTTGACCATGCCTTCGCCAGCAATAATTTGAAATCGCAGGTAAGCAGCGTCACGGTGTGGCACATCAATGCCGATGAACCGGAGGTACTCGATTACAACACCGAATTCAAAACCAATGATCGTTATGACGTAACGCCATATCGCTCATCAGATCACGATCCGGTGCTGCTGGGTCTGAACTTGAATCCCGACCCAGTGACCGTGTTGCCTACCTTGAATGCAAATTTCCCGACAAGTGCGCAAGCCGGGGACAGCGTCAGCATCACCGGCATAGTAACGAGCGTCGCCAACGCCAGCGGTTCTGCAGCGTTGACCGTTGATTGGGGCGATGGCAGCGCACCACAAGCCCTGGCATTGAATACCACCAGCGCATCAAAAGTTTATGCCAGCGCAGGGTCATACACGATCAGCTTGCTGGCCACCGATGCACAGGGAATCAGCGTGCAGCTGACCGGCAGCATCATTGTCGCCAGTGCACCTGGATCGGGCGCAGGCACTGAGTTGTTCTTCAGTGAATACGTCGAGGGCACCAGCAACAACAAGGCGCTGGAAATCTACAACCCCAGCAACGCCTCGATTGATCTCAGTGTGTATCGCGTCAAGCTATACGCCAACGGCGCAACCGTCGCCACCAGCACGCAAAACCTATCCGGCAGCATTGCCGCCGGCAGCACATTGACCTTAGTCCACGCCAGCCTCACCCCTGCAGCAATCGTCACTGGTATCAAGCTGGTGAGCAGTGTGACCAACTTTAACGGCAACGATGCCATTACGCTAGAGAAAAACGGCAATGTCATCGATGCCATTGGCCAGGTTGGCTTTAATCCTGGTACAGCCTGGACTGATGGCACCGTGACGACACTCAATAGCACAATACGTCGCAAAGCCAGTATTACGCAGGGCAGCATTCCACCTGGCGCACCGGCGGTCTGGAACCCGGCGGCAGAATGGGATGGATATGCCGTCGATACTTTTGGCGGACTGGGTACACGTTAATTAAGCATATTTAATCAACACGGCTCGCGCCAGGCGCGAGCCTCGACCCTCATTTAAGAAAGAAGAAAAATGAAAATCTCAACACTCTTGCGCTCATTGATTCTGGCTACCGGCATGTCATTGGCGATGTGTGCCAGTGCAACAAGCATCGATCCTGCCTTTGAATTTGATGCGCCTGGTTTCAGTGCCAACTTTGGCGTCGATTACAATTTTGGCATTAGTTTTTTCGCCAATCAGGATCTGGACGTCGATGCCCTGGCCTATTATGACGACGGGCCTTCCACTTCGTCACATAGCGTTGCCTTGTTCAAGATGGACGGGACAAAACTGGCTGAAACCATCGTCAGCCTCAGCGACACCTTGCTTGGCAATTTCCGCTACAGCAACATCGCATCAATCAGGCTAAATGCGGGCGAAATGTACCGCATTATCGGCAACAGCACCGGCGACAACTTTACCTGGGGCGTCAACAATTTCATCGTCAACCCCCTGCTCACTTATAGCGGCTACTCCTATTCTGAAGCGAATGGCCTGGCGGCTCAATTCGATATCAATGCCGAGACCGGGCGCGATATGGAAGAAGCCGTCTGGGGACCAAGTTTAAGCGTCCACGCTGCCAGCGTGGCGGTGCCGGAACCTGCAAGCTATTTGCTCTTGCTGGCCGGCATGGCAGTGCTGATGATGACATCGCTACGCAAAAAACATTAAACCTTTCTGCCCCCCGGTATTTTTTGAAAATACGCCCCTGCCAGCACGCACGCCCCATGCGCCTGCTGGCAGCATCTGGCCTGCAGGCCGCACCGGTATTGCGTGCTGGGCCTGGTTCATTTTGATAGTCGCAATAACATTTCAAATCTCGGTTCAAGGCCAGCTGCATCCCCTGCCTGACTAATTTGAGGCTAAAAATGAGGTGGCGACAAAATAAGACAACAACAGAACAAGAATATTCAGAACCACACTCAGCCAAAACACCAAGAGAAAACGGGTCTTGCTTGTTTTATGGCGCAACAGGCGCTGCGCCACAATCGCACCGGGCCAGCCGCCGAGCAAGCCCCACGTGATCAACGCCCGTTCTGACACTCGCCTGCGACCGGCGATGGCCGCCAATTTATCTATTGCATAAATGGCGAAGCAAACCAGGCTGGCCAGCAAATACCAGACGCCGACCCAGCCAAGAATATGCGGCGGCAGATAAAGTGAGACAGTCGACATCAATTGGCGCGCAACAGCGCAGCAACAAAAAAGCTCATGGCCTGGCCCAAAATCTGATGCTGCCCTGCATCCAGATGAATGCCGTCGACGCGACTGGACAGCGTCACGCTGCCAGCGTCAAAAAAATGACATCCCAAGCTTGCCGCCATGTCCTCGTATGCTGCCGCAAGGCCGATGGATTTCTCCTGCCCGCCTTCAAACTTGGGTGCCAGCGGCCCTTTGGGAACATCCAGCGGCGGCGGCGCCACGATCAGGATGGCCGGCAGCGGCATGCCCGGCTCTATCGGCGCCTGCCGTATGGCATTGACCAATGCGGCGATGCCCTGTGCCGAATGCCAGGCGTTGAATTGGTGCATGGACTGAAAATCATTGGTGCCAAGCAGCACGATCACCAATGCAAGCGGCGCGTGGATTTCCATGCGCTGCGCCAAACCCTCGATGCCATTGCGCCCTGCTTTGTAGGGATCGTCCCACACCGTGCGACGGCCGTTCAGGCAATCTTCAATCACGCGCACGGCTTGTCCCTTGCTTTCCAAGCTGATCTCCATCACACCTGGCCAGCGCGCATCAAAGGCCAGACGCTGGCGCGTGCCAGGAACAATTCCCCATGACAGCGAGTCACCATAAACGAGGATCTGTTGCATAGCGTTCTCTCTTTCTTCGAAATTAAGCGGGTGGGATAAGCGGATGGGATATTTGTCGACTTCGTTTTGACTATAACTGGACAGGCATAGAATGGCAACCGGCTACCGCCAGCGGTAAATCGCCCGTTCGCAACGGCTGAAAAACACTTAGACAAAAACGTGGTAAAACACCGAACCTGACAGGCAAACGCCAAGCTGAGCGAAGTGGAGATTTTTAAATGAAAATGCGCAAAAAATCCGACCTTCCGAACAAACTCTGTCTCACTTGCGGGCTGCCCTTCATCTGGCGCAAAAAATGGGAAAAAGTCTGGGATGAAGTGAAATACTGTTCCGAACGCTGCAGCAATAACCGACACCGGCAAAAATCGAATAGCCAGAAAATATGATGACGACCAACACCACTTTGCGCCTGATCCTGGGCGATCAGCTCAACCCCTTGCATAGCTGGTTTGCGCACCGGCATGACGATGTGATTTACGTCATGATGGAAGTGCGCCAGGAAACCGATTACGTACTACATCACGCGCAAAAGATCATTGCGATTTTTGCCGGCATGCGCGAGCTGGCGCGCCAGCTCACCGCAGCCGGCCATCGCGTGCATTACCTGGCGATTGATGATCCGGCCAACCGGCAATCGTTGCCAGCCAATCTCGATGACCTGATCGCGCATTACCAGGTCAGCGAATTTGACTATCAGGCGCCGGACGAATGGCGGCTCGATCAGCAAATGGCCGACTACTGCCGCACGTCGAAGATCGCTTGCCGCATGGTCGACAGCGAGCATTTCTACACCCGTCACGATGAGGCAGTCGCATTATTCGCCGGACGTAAAAAATGGCTGATGGAGCATTTCTACCGCCACATGCGCGCCAAGCATCAGGTGCTGATGGATGATGCCAACAAGCCGGTGGGCGGCCAGTGGAATTACGATCACGACAACCGAAAATCCTGGCCCGGCATTCCCTGGGAACCGGCAGATTTTCGCCAGCGCCACGATCACACTGCCCTGTGGGAAAGCATCCAGGCGGCGGGTATCCAAAGTTTCGGCGAGCCGAATGCCGCCTCGTTCGCCTGGCCGCTGCATCGTGACGAAGCCTTGCTACAACTGGATGCCTTTGTCGAACATGCCTTGCCGCATTTTGGCGAGTTTCAGGATGCCATGAGCAGCAAGGCCTGGCGCTTGTTCCACTCGCTGCTCTCGTTCGCATTAAACACCAAGATGCTGGGGCCACGTGAGGTAGTCGCCAAGGTGGAAGCGGCCTGGCGTGCCGGACATGTGCCGCTCACGTCGGCCGAAGGCTATATCCGCCAGATACTCGGCTGGCGCGAGTATATCCGTGGCGTGTACTGGCAGCACATGCCGGCTTATGCCGAGCAGAATGTGTTCGGACATACGCGCCCGGTTCCGGCCTGGTTCTGGACTGGCAATACCAAGATGCGTTGCCTGGCCAACGCGATTGGCCAATCGCTGCAACACGCGCATGCGCACCACATTCACCGGCTGATGGTGATCGGTAATTTTGCGCTGCTGGCGGGGCTCAATCCGGCCGACGTGCATCGCTGGTATCTGGGCGTGTATATCGACGCGTTTGAGTGGGTGGAACTGCCCAATACCATAGGCATGAGCCAGTTTGCCGATGGCGGTTTGCTGGCGACCAAGCCGTATGTCTCAAGCGCCGCCTACATCGACCGCATGAGCGACTATTGCAAGGGCTGCCACTACGATAAAAAACTGCGCATAGGCGAAAATGCCTGCCCGTTCAATGCACTGTACTGGGATTTTTTTGCACGTAACGCGGCGACACTGTCGAGCAATCCGCGCATAGGCATGGTGTATCCGCAATTGCGCAAAATGGACCCGGCAGCGGTGGAGGCCTTGCAGGCGCAGGCAACCGGATTGCGCGACAGGATTGATGAATTATGAACGTTACGCGATCAAATTTAAAAAGGAACACCTCCACCACGCATATTCCATGCGGGTTTCCAGCCACTCTGCCCGCTAAGGCGCATGGATAGTGCGTGCTGGGCCTGCCACTATTTGAAATTTGTAGTCAGTTCTATCAAGGAAAAAACACAATGAATCCACTCCATCCCAAGAAGTTGCTACTGACGAAATGGACCGCAGTCAAGGTCGTCGCCAAGCAAAAACATTTTCTGGTCAGCGAAGTAATCCTGCCGGATGCGCCTGACGGCAAGATTGAATGGGTAGAAATCGAGGCCGTCTATTCCAGGGAAAAACGACGCATCGACTGGCGCGAACTGACTGATGCATCACTCTGGCTGCAAGGATGGGTGTAGCCATGCACATGCATTCACTTCCAGAACAATACAAGGCGTTGGTGATAGGCGCTTCCGGGGCGATCGGTACGGCCTTTGTCGACCTGCTCAATGCCGATCCGCGTTGCGCCTTGGTCATCGGTTTGCACCGCCAATCGCAACCGGCGATTGATTTCACCAGCGAAGCGAGCATCGCCGATGCCGCATCCGCACTCGCCGGACAAGCGCCGTTTCACCTTATCATCAATGCGACCGGCGTCTTGCACGCGGCCGAATTCATGCCGGAAAAAAAACTCGGTGATCTGCACTACGAGCAAATGCTGGCAACCTTCCAGATCAACACTTTTGGCCCTGCGATGGTGCTGCGGCATTTTTCCAAACTGCTGGCCAAAGACAAAGCCGTGATGGCAGTGCTCTCGGCCAAGGTTGGCAGCATAGAAGACAATCGCCTGGGCGGCTGGTACAGCTATCGCTCCTCCAAGGCTGCGCTCAATATGCTGCTCAAGACGGCCGCCATCGAGATCCGGCGAACCCAGCCCAACACCGCTTTGATCGCGCTGCACCCGGGCACAGTGAATTCGTCTTTGTCACAGCCATTCCGTGGCGCAGAGATAGGCCGGCCGGCGCATGATGCCGCCAGAGATATGCTGAAGGTATTGGATGGTTTGACGGCAGATGACAGCGGGCAATTTTACTCGTACACCGGTGAAAAATTACCTTGGTAACGGCAGCACCAAATCGGCAGTTCAGACGCTGGGGCCCTTGGGTGAGCGGCATTCAAAATGCAGAAGGTCGTGCCAGGCCTGATTGAAATACATGCTTTGCCTGGCACGGCCAAAAAGAGCAAACCCATTTTTCTCCAGCACACGCACCGAGCCGATATTGTCGTCGCGCACCAGGGCTTCTATGCGCCACAAGCCCAGTTTTTCAAACGCTTCGGTTAACACCAGATTCACGGCACGCGTCGCAACGCCGCTGCCGCCGTGCGCTTCGCCTATCCGGTAGCCCAGCGTCGCCTTGTTGTAATACGATTTTTCCACGCCGCTCAGATTGACCCGGCCAAGAATTTTTCCAGACGACTTGATCAGATATTGATAGGCAGTCCCGAGCAATCGATGCTGGATTGCCTCTTCAATCGAATACCTTACCGCCTCATGGCTATAAAATCTCGCTGGCCTTGCGTTGATTCTGCGCTCAAAGTAAGCGCGGTTTGCCAGCTCGAAATCAAGCAAAGCTGCGGCGTCAGCAACGACCGGCGGATAGATTTCTATCTGCGGCATCAATGTATCCGGAGTCAAGAGACAACTACAGCCACATGGAAAATGACAGCAACAATAACAATAGCATCCACAATAACAAGGCACGCCAGACCAGGCCAACTGCACTTTGCAAGGACCTTGGCGACGCTTCTACACCAGGCTGGCTCTCCAGTTCCAGGCTATCAATATCAACTGCACTGGCATCCGCATTCAAGATAATGGCTTTGGTTTCCGGCTCGCCGAGGCGCACGCCGATGGCGCCGCCGCCCGAGGATAAAATAATACCAACCAATTCGTCCGGCCAGCGATCTGCATAATTGCGCCAAGAGTAAATCGCGTCTTCAAAATTACCCACTACGGCAAAAGCGACCGCGGTCAGGCGCGCTGGAATCCAGTCTATCCAGTAAAAGAATTTGGTCGCATATTGACCAAACTCTTCATTTTTCATGTTCTCAGGTTCATTCCATTGCCTGGAGAGAAATTCCGCCAAACGGTACATGACGGCACAGGCAGGGCCAACTGGCATCAGGAACCAAAAAAACACACCGAATACATTGCGATGCGAGGCGATGAGCGACCGTTCTACAGCGAGGCGAGAGATTTCTGAAGCATCTAAATCGGTGGTGTCGCGATTAATCCATTCCGCCAGATACTTCCTGGCGGCAGCCTCATCACCGGAGCTCAAAGCCAGCTGTATCGACGTGAAATAATGACTATAGCGACGAAATCCAAGGGTGAGATAAACAATGATCACATTCCATACCAATGCGGCAAAAGGATTGATATACAGGCACAGCCAATAAATCAATGCCGTAGGTACCGTCAATGAACCGACGACGATCCACCATCCGGTACGGCCATGTTTGGCTTTGCCTGCGTTGCACCAACCCTCAACCTTGGCCGCAAGATTTTGTACCTGCAGGTATATAGGATTGTCCACCCGCAATGGTTTCAATTGTTCGATGAGTAAAGCGAAAAGTATGGAAAGAAATGTCATGGCTGGGGGATCTTCAATCGTTTCCGTTTTGGAATGAATTTGTGAATGCGGCAAGTGTAAACTGATTTAGCCAGATTTTGAAGCATGTTCAGAGCTGCGCGCCATATCACTCGCTAATCGAAGCAGTCAGATCCTCAAGCGCGCAGCAAATGGAATAAATTACGCAGCATTCCGGCGGTGGCGCCCCAGATGAAGTGCTGGTGATATGGCATCGCGTAAAAAGTACGTATGCCTGCACCGTTCGGCAATGTTACCGAACGACGCTGATGGTTTTTTGGATCCATCAAGAAACTCAAGGGAACTTCAAAAATAGACGCCACTTCAACCGGATCTGGCGTAAGCACAAGCGGTGGATGAAGCAAGGCGACAACCGGCGTCACGTCGTAACCGGTAGAGGTACGGTACTGTGGTAGCGCACCAATCACATCGACATGCTGCCGATCAAGACCGATTTCTTCCTGTGCCTCACGTAGCGCAGTTTCTATTCTTGAAGCATCGCCAGATTCGAAGCGGCCGCCAGGGAAACTAATTTGCCCGGCATGGTTATTTAAATGTACCGACCTGTGCGTGAGTAGCAGACCCAATCCATTCTCGCGTTGCACCAGGGGTATCAATACGGAGGCAGACTTGAACGCCGGCACTGCCGCCAGCAAATGCTCATCAGTCGTCTCCGGCGTCCAGATCGGTGGCTGACTAAAACGCTGCCGCAACCATTCACCCGAAAGGCGCGACGGCGGCAAAGCGCCTTCACTCGCGATCGAATGTATCGGCATATCTTCCGGATTGAAAATCAACTTCACCACAATATTCTCTTGTTTCACCACTAAAATTTCTGCTACTAAATTTCTACATTGAAATAAAAAAGGGACGCCAGTGGCATCCCTTTTTTCAACATACCGCTAAAGCAAATATTACGCTGCTTTTGGAGCTGCTGTCTTGCGGGTTGGCAATTTCTCTTTAATACGAGCAGATTTACCTGAACGTTCACGCAAGTAGTACAACTTGGCACGACGTACATCACCACGACGCTTAACTTCGATCGAAGCGATCAGCGGAGAATACAATTGGAATGTACGCTCAACGCCTTCACCAGATGAAATCTTACGAACGATGAAGTTTGAATTCAAACCACGGTTACGACGAGAAATCACAACGCCTTCGTAAGCCTGAGCACGCTTGCGTGTGCCTTCAACTACGTTAACGTTAACGATGACTGTGTCGCCAGGTGCGAAATCAGGAATCTTCTTACCGAGGCGAGCAATTTCTTCTGCCTCTAAAGTTTGGATTAAATCCATTTTTATTACTCCAATTACCATCTTGCTGACGCCAATGAAACGATGCTCAGTAGAGGATGGGGTTTAACATGCGAACTCAGGTTGACACCGAAGTTCACTCTTTAATGCCAGATCATGCGATCTGGCGGCACTACAAACTGTTTTACAAACTACCTAAAAATTTCTCATCAGCCTTGCTGAGCAAACCTGCTGCACGCGCCTGAACAATTAAATCCGGACGCTTTAGAAAGCTGGCTTGCAGTGATTTCTGACGGCGCCATTTTTCAATTTCAGCATGGTTCCCGCCTAACAGCACGGCTGGCACCGCCTGCTCATCAAACACTTCAGGGCGGGTGTAATGCGGACAATCAAGCAAGCCATTGACAAAGCTATCTTCAACTGCGGAGGCATCATCATGCAAGACGCCAGGCAACTGTCGTATCACTGCGTCCATCAATGCCATTGCAGGCAACTCGCCACCAGACAATACAAAATCGCCGAGGCTGATTTCTTCATCGACGTATTGATCAAGCAAACGCTGGTCTACCGCTTCGTAACGTCCGCATAACAAAACCAAACCGGATTGCTGAGAAAAATCCATCACACGCTGGTGTGTCAGAGGTTTCCCTTGCGGCGAAAGATAAATCACATGCGGTGGGGCTGCAGTCAATTGCGCCTGACGCTCCTTGGCCGCAAAAATTGCCGCTTGCAAGGGTTTCGCCAGCATCACCATACCAGGACCACCGCCATACGGCCTGTCATCCACGGTGCGATGTTTATCGCTAGTAAAATCACGCGGATTCCACAAAGCCAATTCGCATTTTTTTTGCTCAAATGCCCGTCGCGTAATACCTGACTGAGTCAGCGCAGTGAACATTTCGGGGAACAGCGTTATGACATCAAACTGCATAGCTTTCTGATCTCATAAACGCACTCCATGAACCACAACTGCTAATAATCCAGCCCCCAGTCAACCGTAATTTTGCGTGCTTTCTGATCCACTTCCTTGACAAAATTATCAACAAAGGGAATCAATCGCTCACATTTTACCAGTTCACTTTCGGGAACATCGGCAGCTGCCACGCGCAAAATCGGATGTGCACCGTTGTCCATCAGATCACGTACCTGCCCCAGGCTTTCGCCCTGCAAATTTTCGACTGACAAACCGATCAAATCCAGCCAATAGAATTCACCATCCGGCAATACGGGGAAAAGCTTGCGCGAAATCTTTACCGTCGTACCTTTAAGTGCTTCAGCAGCATTGCGATCAGCTACACCGACCAATCTTGCAACAACATCTTCGCCGTGAATTTTACATTCGAGACGATCAACATCGCGCAATTCTGGCTGCTGCGGGCTTTCCAGCCACCAGGTCTTGGCAGACAACACTGCATCTGCAGTAGATGAATAAGGGCGAACCTTTACCCATCCTTGAAGACCAAATGCTCCTGAGACATAGCCCACAAGGACCAAATCATCAGGAGCAAGTGTATTAGCCAAACCTGCAGCTAAATTAGCAGACAAGCTATTAAACTGCTGCTTTTGCAGTCTGAGCAACCAGACGAGCAACTGCTGGCGACAATTGTGCGCCAACGCCTTGCCAGTAAGCCAGGCGATCAGCTGCGACACGCATAGTCTCAGCATTGCCAGTTGCTACCGGATTGTAGAAACCGATACGCTCGATGAAACGACCATCACGACGATTGCGTGAATCTGTTGCAACGATATTGTAAAAAGGGCGCTTTTTTGCACCACCACGAGCTAAACGAATAACGACCATAATATTTCCAAAAAATGTCTAAAGACGGAAAAAGCCGTAAATTATAGCCTGCCCTTGGCAAACTACGCAAGAACTATCCATATCAAAGGAGATTAAAGTAGGTTATTCGAGACAAAATCCAACATACGGATAAATGAGTACCGTCAAAATAACATAAGCCAATAGTTCAGTCGGGACACTCAACGAATCGATACAAGGATGCTCAGGACGAAGATACTTTTCTCGCATTTATCCATTAACTAATTACTGCTAGTGCAAATCCTATAAAATCAGAGTTTGCATCACTCACTTAACGCGTCGAAATGCCTGAGCACAGACGCAAAATCAATTTTTTCGCCATTTTAAAACATCACGATGACAACAAAACATAAAAACAAAACCCTTGCTACTTTATTAGCCGCTGTACTTGGCAGCATAGGCGCGCATCGCTTTTATCTCTTCGGCAAATCGGATCAATGGGCCTGGCTGCATTTCACCAGCCTGCCAATATCGTTATTAATGGCGAATTTAATGTTCAACCTGCCATTCCTGCTCACCATGAGTCCGTGGGCTCTCTCCCTTCTTGTCAGCCTATTTACTGCCTTGATACTAGGACTGAAATCAGATGAAAAGTGGGATGCACAGTACAATCCAGAGTCGACTCAAAAGAGTGAATCGACGTGGACACTGGCACTCATTCTTGTATTGACGACTGCAGTTGGCGCGTTTGCTTTAATCTTCGTTTTAGCACGAGGATTTGCCTTGCTTTATACGGGCGGGGTTGATGGCTAACCCGGCTTAAAACACAAACAAAAACGGCACAAGAAATCTTGTGCCGTTTTTGTTTAAAGCTGCAATGATCAGAATTGATCTTCGCTCATGGCGAGTACACCAGCGCTGCCATCCACGATGGAAGAACGCAAGCCTTGCGCCGCTGACAGGATGTGATCTGCAAAGAATCTTGCTGTCGCAATTTTTGCCTTGTAAAAACCGGCATCGCCCTCGCCAGCCTGCAGCTTCTGCTCTGCAATCAAGGCGGCACGCGCCATTTGCCAGCCGCCCAAGACAATACCTGCGAGTTTCAGATATGGCACGCTACCGGCAAAAACGCCTTTAATATCGCTCTTGAAATTAACCACAACATAGTTAACCACGTCTTCCAGCGCCGCAGAACCCAAGGCCAACTGACGTCCGATCGCCTGCAGATCACTGGATTGACTGTCAGCCAATGCAGCTTCAGTCGCACGCACAAGCACTATCAAGGATTTGGCGACGGCGCCGCCATCACGCGCAGTCTTTCGACCGACCAGATCATTCGCCTGAATCGCTGTCGTGCCTTCGTAAATCGTCAGAATTTTGGCATCGCGATAATGTTGCGCGGCGCCGGTCTCTTCGATAAAGCCCATACCGCCATGCACTTGCACGCCAGTTGAAGTGACATCCAAGGACATCTCGGTCGACCAGCCCTTAACGATAGGCACAAGATATTCGTAAGTCGCATGATTCGATTTGCGGGTCGCCTCGTCAGAATGATGATGCGCAGCATCGCTCAAAGCGGCAGCGACGTAAGCCAAAGCACGCGCGCCTTCAATCTGCCCGCGCATAGACATCAGCATGCGACGCACATCAGGGTGATGAATAATCGTCACAGGACCGGCAGAACCGGCCAGATCACGCGACTGCACGCGATCTCTGGCGTAGCCAACCGCTTTTTGATAAGCGCGTTCCGCCACGCCTATGCCTTGCATGCCAACACCGAAGCGCGCCGCGTTCATCATGATGAACATATATTCCAGGCCGCGATTCTCAAGTCCGACCAAGGTACCGACCGCACCGCCGTTATCGCCAAATTGCAGGACGGCTGTCGGACTGGCCTTGATCCCTAATTTATGCTCGATCGAAACACAATGAGCATCATTGCGCTCGCCCAGCGATCCGTCAGCATTGACCAAAAATTTCGGCACGATGAATAGAGAAATACCTTTGACACCTTCTGGGGCATCGGGAGTGCGCGCCAACACCAGATGGATGATATTTTCAGCCATATCGTGTTCACCATAAGTGATGAAGATCTTGGTGCCGAAAACTTTGTAAGTGCCATCGCCCTGCGGCACAGCGCGGGTACGCACCGCAGCCAGATCAGAGCCAGCCTGTGGCTCGGTCAGATTCATGCTGCCAGTCCACTTACCGGAGATCAAATTCTCCAGATAAATCGCTTTTTGCTCATCACTACCGGCAGTCAGCAAAGCTTCGATGGCGCCATCCGTTAACAGTGGGCACAAGGCAAAAGAGATACTCGCCGAATTCAACATTTCTATGCACGGCGTCGCTACCAGCTTAGGCAAGCCTTGGCCGCCAAATTCTGCAGGATGCTGCACACCTTGCCATCCCGCCTCACCAAACAGCTTGAAGGCTTCTTTAAAGCCTTTGGTGGTGAAAACCTGGCCGTCTTTCCAATAGCTAGGCGCCTGATCGCCAGCCCAGTTCAACGGCGCAACGACCTCACCGGCAAATTTGGCGTTTTCTTCCAGCACCGCTTCTACCGTCTCTGGCGTGGCATCTTCACAATTCGGCAAGGCATTCACTGCAGCCAGGCCAGCCAATTCGTTCATCACAAACAGCATGTCTTTTAACGGGGCAACATAACTCATTTTTAACTCCAAAAAATATGGACAGGATCAACAGGATCATCCCAGAACCACAGAAAATCTTCTGTCAGTTACACGACAAACCTGTCTATCCTGTCCAAATTAGTACTTAAGTGTTGTAAAGCCGACGGTGGCGCCGGCTTTTGCATTAACCTAGCTCTGCGATCAGTTGCGGCACGATCTCGAACAGATCGCCAACGATACCGTAATCAGCAACAGAGAAAATTGGCGCTTCAGGGTCTTTGTTGATGGCCACGATCGTTTTTGAATCTTTCATACCAGCCAGATGCTGAATCGCACCTGAGATACCAACCGCAATATATAACTGCGGCGCGACGATCTTGCCAGTCTGTCCCACTTGCCAGTCATTTGGTACATAGCCAGCGTCAACTGCTGCGCGGGATGCGCCCATGGCGGCACCGAGCTTGTCAGCCAAAGGTTCGAGCAATTTAAATGCTTCGCCAGAGCCCATGCCACGACCACCAGAAACGATGACCTTAGCTGCGGTCAATTCTGGACGATCCGACTTTGCCACTTCGCGCGACACAAATGCAGATTTGCCGGAATCAGCAACAGCAGTAATGCTTTCCACCGCAGCAGAACCACCGCTCGCAGCAGCATCAAAACCGGTACTACGCACGGTAATGACTTTGATGGCATCGGTAGATTGAACAGTCGCGATTGCGTTACCTGCATAAATTGGACGCTCAAACGTATCCGGAGCATCCACCTTGGTGATTTCCGAAATTTGCGACACGTCTAATTTTGCTGCGACGCGTGGCAAAATATTTTTACCGTATGCGGTTGCCGGCGCCAGGATATGGCTATATGCAGAGGCAATTGCCAGCACTTGCTCAGCGATATTTTCAGCCAGTCCATCAGCAAAATGTGCTGCATCTGCATGCAATACTTTAGCGACTCCCGCAATTTGGGATACGGCTTGTGCCGCTGCCGCTGCATTGTGACCTGCAACCAATACATGCACATCGCCACCGCATTTAACTGCAGCAGTAATGGTATTGAGGGTGCTGCCCTTAAGGCTAGCATTGTCGTGTTCAGCGATGACGAGTGTAGTCATGATGTTTTCCACTTTAGTACGGAACAAAATTACTTAATATTGTCCCGGGATTATTCTTAAAATTTTACGCGCGTCGCTATTAGCATTAAGCAATAACTTTAGCTTCGTTCCTGAGTTTGGCAACCAAAGTCGCCACATCCGGCACCTTGATACCGGCGGAGCGTTTAGCAGGCTCAACCACTTTCAGAGTCTTGACGCGAGAAGTCACATCCACACCCAGATCCGCTGGCTTGACGTTATCCAGCTGTTTTTTCTTTGCCTTCATGATGTTAGGCAAAGTCACATAACGTGGCTCATTCAAACGCAGATCGGTAGTGATGATCGCTGGCAGAGTCAGGCTCAGTGTTTCCAGACCGCCATCGACTTCACGCGTGACGATTGCCTTGCCGTCGGCTACAACCACCTTGGACGCAAACGTGGCTTGCGGCCAGCCCAGCAAGGCCGCCAACATCTGGCCTGTTTGGTTACAATCATCATCAATCGCCTGCTTACCAAGAATGATCAGTTGCGGTTGCTCTTTATCCGCCAGTGCCTTGAGCAGCTTGGCGACGGCCAGCGGCTGCAATTCTGCGTCAGTCTCTACCAAAATGCCGCGATCAGCGCCAATAGCCATTGCAGTGCGCAAGGTTTCCTGGCATTGCAGAACGCCGCAAGATACTGCGATCACTTCGGTCACCACACCGGCCTCTTTCAGGCGCATGGCTTCTTCAATCGCAATCTCATCGAATGGGTTCATCGACATTTTGACGTTGGCGATATCAACGCCAGTGCCATCGGATTTGACGCGGACTTTGACGTTATAGTCGACCACACGTTTGACTGGTACCAGGACTTTCATAGTTCTGCCTTTATTGATAATGAGCTAAATTTTAAACAG
This sequence comes from Undibacterium sp., assembly GCA_030645915.1. Taxonomy (GTDB): domain Bacteria; phylum Pseudomonadota; class Gammaproteobacteria; order Burkholderiales; family Burkholderiaceae_D; genus Undibacterium. Next base: position 43,621 of record JAUSNO010000021.1, on the reverse strand, counting down.
AGATGATGATACGGATTGATGCAATTGATTTGAAAACTGCGCGCATCTCACTAACCACAACTAGCCGATGCTGAATGCTGCTAATTGACGTAAACGTAAACTGTGTCGATTATAGAACGAAACGCCTTAATAGTCGCCAATTTAGCACGATCGTTCTTTTCAATCCACCGCGATAGTAGAGCACCAGATCTAAAAACCGGATAAAACACTAAAGAAATGAATCATTAAATTACAGGCGAAAAAAAACCCACAAAAATATTTGAGGGTTTTTTACAACAAAAATTAATGACGAAATAAAAACACTATCAAAATAGCCACTAAAACAGCTACATCATTTGCGTTTGATAAAGTATTCAAATTCTTTACTATTTTCCAGATGCGACAATAATTCGTTCCCAGTTTGTTTTGAGAAAGCCTTGAAATCCCGCACAGAGCCAGGATCTGTCGCCATGACGCGCAACACTTCCCCCGTGATCATATCAGCGAGCGCCTTCTTGGTCTTTAAAATGGGAAGTGGGCAGTTTAAACCGCGCGCGTCCAACTCTTTATTGAATTGCATGATTTTTCCAGTAGCGAAAAAATAGAATAAACAAATGCGAAAAACTATCTGAAAACAATTCTACCGGAAAATTCAACACAATGGTGCAACGCAACAAGTTAAAATATATTAGTAAAATATTGACAATTTTTTTACGGCAACCTAATTAAAACTCAGACAAACTTATATTTCAATCACAAACCGCTTTGAGGGACTCGCGGTTGCTTAGGATGAAATCGCGCCATCGAGTTAGCGTCGACAAAAACACCGTTACGCAATGCGTACGCTCTATGCATGCCTTCAATCTCGAATCCAAATTTCTCGTACAGGTGCACACCAGCTGCATTATCACGAAACACCGTCAGTTCCAGACGCGCAAGATTGAGCCAGTTATCTGCCAGATTCAATAACTCGGCCAATAAAGCGCTACCAACACCACGTCCGGTAAAAGAGTCCGCTACGCCCATGCCAACGCTTGCGACGTGCCTTCTGCGGATGTTTTTCTCCTGGCGCAAACCACCGGTTCCGACCACGACACCGTCGAACATTGCCACCAGCAAGGTGTCAGTAGGCTCGATTTGCCGCAACCGCTCCTGCCACATCTCAGTAGTAGGATGAGGCAGCTGCAAGGTGCCTGAATAGGTATTGGTACTGGCGTAAACCCGCTGTATCTGTGCTGCATCAGCAAGTTCTGCACGGCGGATAAAGATCATAAGCGCTCAATCACTCACAATAAATTAAAGACGTTGGCTCAACCAGTCAGCGACCTCGGCCAATGCTTTCGGCAATCCGGCAGGATCAGTGCCGCCCGCCTGCGCCATATCGGGGCGCCCGCCACCTTTGCCGCCGACCTGTTGCGCGACAAAGTTCACCAAATCGCCTGCTTTGACTTTGCCAATACAGTCTGCAGTCACGCCAGCGACCAGGCTGACTTTACCGTCCTGCACCGAAGCCAACACGATGACGGCGCTCTTTAACTGATCTTTCAAGCGAATCACGGTATCGCGCAATGCGGTGCCATCAGCATCATCCAGTGCTGCAGCGAGTACTTTCACGCCCTTGATTTCCAGTGCCTTAGTCACCAGCGCATCACCCTGATTGGCTGCCAGTTTCGTTTTCAGCGCGGTCACTTCTTTTTCCAGCGACTTCATGTGTTCTTGTGCTTGCACGATACGCTGCGTCAACTCTTCCGGTTGCGCCTTCAGCACTGCCGCCGCTTCAGCAATACGGGTGTCCATACTCTGCACCAGACTCAGAGCAACTTCACCAGTCACCGCTTCCACCCGACGGATGCCGGCGGCGATTCCACCTTCGGCCACGATCTTGAATAAGCCGATATCGCCGGTACGCGAGACATGCGTACCACCGCAAAGTTCGCGCGAACTGCCGATATCGAGCACGCGCACTTCGTCGCCGTATTTTTCGCCGAACAAAGCCATCGCACCGTGTTTAACGGCATCATCAAACGACATCACCTGCGCTTGTGTCGACACGTTTGCCAGAATTTCGCGATTGACGATGATCTCTACCTGACGAATTTCATCGTTGCTCATCGGCGCGTTATGACTGAAATCGAAACGCGTTTTATCGACATCGACCAATGAACCTTTTTGCGCCACATGCGCTCCCAGTACTTCACGCAAGGCCTTGTGCATCAAATGCGTTGCCGAGTGATTGCGCACGGTTTGCGCGCGCACAGCTGTCGCTACTTGCGCCTTGACGCTTTGTCCGATACTCAAAGAACCGGAACTCAACATGCCATGATGACCGAACACATCGGCTTGAATTTTTTGTGTGTCGGCCACCTCAAACACCACACCAGCGCTGGCTTGCAAGATACCAGAGTCACCGCACTGGCCGCCAGATTCGGCATAGAACGGCGTAACATCAAGCACGACTATTGCCTGCTGACCTGCGCTAATTTCAGTGACCGGACTGCCGTCAACATACAAAGCGATCACTTTGCTGTCGTGGCTGAGTTGTTCGTAGCCGACAAATTTGGTCTTCTCGCCACTGTATTCAATCGCCGCCGCCATCTTGAATTTGCCTGCAGCACGTGCGGTTTGTTTTTGATGCGCCATCGCCGCATCAAAGCCCGCTTCGTCCAGCACCACATTACGTTCGCGGCAAATATCGGCAGTCAGATCCAGCGGAAAACCATAGGTGTCGTACAAGGCGAACGCTGTGCCGCCATCCAGATTTTTACCATCCTTGGCGAGCGCGGCTTCCAGAATTTTCATGCCGTGTTCCAGCGTTTCACCGAAGCGCTCTTCTTCTTGTTTAAGCACTTGCGCAACACGCTCGGCAGCATCTGCCAGTTCAGGATAAGCCACACCCATTTCCTTGACCAGATCTGCTACCAGCTTGTAGAAAAACGGTTTGGTCTGACCCAGTTTATGGCCATGGCGCAAGGCGCGGCGCGTAATGCGGCGCAAGACGTAACCACGTCCTTCATTGCCGGGAATAATCCCGTCAACGATCAGGAAGGCAGCGCAACGGATGTGATCGGCGATGACCTTGAGAGAGTTATTGTTCAGATCGGTGCAGCCGGTTTCACGCGCAGCCGCCTTGATCAGGTTTTGGAAAATATCGATTTCATAGTTCGAATGCACGTGCTGCAATACCGCTGCGATGCGCTCCAGACCCATGCCGGTATCGACGCAAGGCTTAGGCAATGGATGCAAGACACCTTGCTCGTCCTTGTTAAATTGCATGAACACTAGGTTCCAGATCTCGATGAAACGGTCACCGTTTTCATCCGGCGAACCCGGAGGACCGCCCCAGATATCGGCGCCGTGATCATAAAAAATCTCGCTGCATGGACCGCATGGGCCGGTGTCGGCCATCTGCCAGAAATTATCCGAGGCGTAACGTGCGCCTTTATTGTCGCCGATGCGGATGATGCGCTCTACCGGCACGCCGATTTCGTTCTGCCAGATCGCGTAGGCCTCGTCATCTTCCTGATACACGGTGACTGTCAATTTGTCTTTTGGCAGGCCGTAAACAACCGTCAGTAACTCCCACGCATAATGAATTGCATCGCGCTTGAAATAATCACCGAACGAGAAATTGCCCAGCATCTCGAAAAAAGTATGATGGCGCGCCGTGTAGCCGACGTTTTCCAGATCGTTATGCTTACCGCCGGCACGCACGCTGCGTTGCGATGTGGTGGCGCGGGTATAGCTACGTTTATCCTGTCCCAAAAACACGTCTTTAAACTGCACCATGCCAGAGTTGACGAACAACAAAGTTGGATCATTGCCCGGGATCAGGCTGGATGAACGGACTATGCTGTGTCCCTTGGATTCAAAAAATTTAAGGAATTTATCGCGGATTTCTGACGAGTTCATAGATTCAATATGGATAAAATTAAAGACAAAAGGAAGGCAAAAAACGAATTTAGCCGTCGATTATACGTGATAAGGGCACAGAAATTACCTCAAAAAATGCAAAACCCGTCCAGCATTGTCTACTGGACGGGTTTTGGTTTTTTTACCTGCCGTTAGCGCATTTTATGCATGCAAGGCCACGAATGAATGACGGGAATCAATTGCTTGCAGGGCTAGTCGCGCGGGCATTATGTTTCTTTGCATAGATTTTCTTGCTCGCTCTGTTTTCCTCGTGCTGCAACTTGGCGCGTTCTGCCTTGGTCACTTTGCCGTCCGCCTTCGCCATTTGTTTATCAGCTTCGATCTTCGCTTCGCGTTTTTCCAAATTCGCAGTTTCTTGCGCTGTCAGTGCGCCACTATTAATGCCATTGGCGATACGAGCTTGTTGATTTGCCTCGCGCTTATCAATATTCGGCGTATTGGTATTTTGTGCAAAAGCAGGAATAGCGAACAAGCTTGCAAGAACGATGGCGGCGATATTGACTGTTTTCATGATAGTTCTTTCAAAGTAAGGAAAGTTAATTAAGTTAATTGGATACTGCCAGTTACAGCCTGTGTTACCGAATGAGCGTGTTGCCCATGTACCTATAACGGGCCGGCTTAAAAAAGCGCTGACATCAAAATCTGTAAGCTGAGTAAGAAATTGTAAGTATCAGAAAAGAAACAAAGCCAGCTAAAATTCAGCCGGAATCAGATCAATACGGTCGGTACAAAACGCATCCACGCCCCACCCGCCTATTTCTGCAGCGCGCTCCGGCGTATTGACGGTATAGCAGAGCAAACCATAGCCGGCATCCTTGATTTTACGTGCCAGTTCTGCAGTTAAGTACTTATGGTTGGTGTGCAGCGAGACGGCCTCGATTTCCTGTAAAGCGCCTAGCCAGCCTGGCTCAATCTGGTCCATCAACAATCCCCGCGGAACACCCGGCGCCTCGCCTTTGGCGCTCAGCAATGCATCAAAAGAAAAAGAAGAAAATAGCGGCAATAAGGCGTCAGCCGCATGCAATTGCCTGGTCACGCGCGCTACCGCCCTGCCAGTTTCCTGCTCGAAGCCTGGCACCGGCTTGATCTCGACATTCATCCAGATGCCATGTTGCTGGCAAAAACGCACCACCGCTGCGTAACTGGGAACGCACTCACCGGCAAAGCGCCCGGCAAACCAGCGGCCTGCATCCATCTGCAACAAATCGGCCGCGAGAGTCGTCGCAACCCCGCCTTCAGAGGATACGGTGCGGCCAAATATCGGGTCATGCATCAGCACAGGAACGCCGTCCTTTGATAACATCACATCAAACTCAACCGCATGAAAGCCATAATCGAGACCACATTGCATGGCAGCGATGGTATTTTCCGGAGCAAGAGTGCCGCCGCCGCGATGCGCGATGACTTTGGGATAAGGCCACATGATTTTTCCCGCAATAATTGATTGATTCAACAGGATATAGGCAAATGCAAGATAAAAACAAGACGGCGCTGGGGCATATACGGGTACTCGATCTCACGCGTGTTCTGGCAGGGCCGTGGTGTGCGCAAAATCTGGCGGATCTCGGCGCCGACATCATCAAGGTGGAGCGCCCGGGCAGCGGTGACGACACGCGTAGCTGGGGTCCGCCGTACTTGCGCGACGCGCAGGGCAATAACACCACGGAGGCGGCTTACTATCTATCGACCAATCGTGGCAAGCGGGCGATCACCGTCGATATTGCCACCACCCAAGGTCAGCAGATTATCCGTGATCTGGCGCTGCAATCGGATGTCGTGCTGGAAAATTACAAAGTCGGGCAATTAAAAAAATACGGGCTTGATTACGAATCACTCAAGCAACTCAAGCCGGATCTGGTGTATTGCTCGATCACCGGCTTTGGCCAGACCGGACCCTACGCCCATCGCGCTGGTTACGACTTCATCATCCAGGGCATGGGCGGCTTCATGTCGATTACCGGCGAGCGTGATGACTTGCCGGGCGGCGGCCCGCAAAAGGCTGGCATCGCGATTGCCGACCTGATGACAGGCATGTACTCGACCATCGCGGTGATGGCGGCATTAACCCACCGCGACCGTACCGGCGAGGGCCAGTACATCGACATGGCATTGCTCGACGTACAGGTGGCGATGCTGGCCAACATGAGCAGCAACTACCTGACCAGCGGCCAGGTGCCGACGCGCCAGGGCAATGCGCATGCGAATATCGTGCCTTACCAGACCTTCGCCAGCGCCGATGGACACATCATTGTGGCGACAGGCAATGACGGTCAGTACCGCAAGTTTGTGCAGGCAGGCGGCAGGCCGGAATTGGCGGACGATGAACGCTACGCCACCAATCCGGCAAGGGTGCAGCACCGTGATGCGCTGGTGCCGCTATTGGCCGACATGGTCAAACAAAAAACCAGGCATGAATGGATACACTTGCTCGAAGCGGCCGGTGTCCCCTGCGGCCCCATCAATACCCTGGGCGACGTGTTTGACAATCCGCAAGTCATTGCGCGCGACATGTGCATCACACTGCCCCACCCTAGCGCGGGCGAAGTGCGGCTGGTCGGCAATCCGATCAAGATGTCGGCCACGCCAGCCCAGTATGGCGCACCGCCGCCGCTGCTTGGGCAGCATACCGACCTGATCCTGCGCGACGTCCTGCACTACCCGCCTGAAAAGATCGCTGAACTGAAAGACCTGGGCATCATTACCAATCAGGACATTAAAAAATGACCAGGCAGCATGCCCATCACGCACTGTTCATGCGCCTTTCCGGCCTGCCTGGCCTGCAGATCGCATGGGGCTTGCGTGGTGGCGGTGCCATTCAAAATTTTGCCGCACGCGCCAGCCGCAAAACCCATGATCAGCGAAAAAAAACGCAATGGCACGGAATAACTCTACACTTTGTCAGCAAACATCCGCTCATCACACAGGACGCACCCGGCAAATGAAAAATCGACTGAGCAACAACCGCTGGCATCCGGCCAACTTGATGTCAATTGTCGTCATCGGATTCATGTTCGCCATGCAATCGCCTTCATCGTATGCGGCAGAATGTGAAAAAACTGTCCGCTGGAACGATGATGTGCCGTATTCGTCGCGCAACGAGCAAGGCATATTGACTGGTTTTTATGTCGAACTGGTGCGCGATGCATTGCAAAAAATGGGATGCAGCGCAAAATTTGTCGAGATGCCCTGGGCACGCGCGCTGCTTGAACTGGAAGCGGGCCGGCTTGATATTTTGCCAGGCGCACTACAAAACGAGCAGCGGAATCGCTTTGCGCTTTTTTCAACGATAGTCAATACCTCACCCAACGTCTTGTTTGTTGCAAAGCCTTCACTTGAAAAATTTAAGTTGAAGAAACTTGACGACATCATGGGAAGCGACTTCAAGCTTGGCGTCCAGATCAATGTATCTTACGGCCCCCGGTTTGATGAACTCATCAAAATTCCTGCATTTTCAACGCGTCTGACACCCGTTTATACCCGGCGCAACGGCTGGAAAATGCTGGAGCTGGGGCGGATAGACGGACTGATTGCCGACGAGGCGACAGGCCTGATTGAACTTCAGCAGTTGGCATTGCGTGAGCTCATCACAAAAAGCGATGTCATCGCCTCTAACGACTCTGCCATGGTCGCCTTCAGCAAAAAGACCATCAATGCCGCGTTTGTCGATCGCTTTAACAAAACCTTCCACAGCATGATCGCCAATGGAGAGTATGCCCGGATCAGGGAGCGCAATATTCCTTGCAAGGTATCGATCCAAACCCTGGCCTGCAAGTAGGCATCAGCGGCAAAAATAAATTAAAAAAGCACCCCGCCCATCACGCACTGTTCATGCGGCTTCCAGACAATGCAGGCTGGTAAGGCGCATGGACAGTGCGTGGTGGGCTTGCTCACTTTTAATTTTTTAAGAACAAAGTACGCTACCTGTTCTTTCAAACGTCTTTATTCCTTGCTCAGCTCCTTGTTCTGCGCATCAAGCCAGACCTTCAATGGCGCAAAATAATCGAGTATGGCGGTGGCATCCATCTGCTCTTCACCGGTCACCGCTTTCAGTGCCTCATTCCAGGGACGGCTGGCACCCATGGTCAACATCGTCTGAAATTTTTCGCCGGCTTTCTTATTGCCATAGACCGAGCAGCGATTCAGCGGACCGACGTAGCCGGCCTCACGGCACAAGGCGCGGTGGAACTGGAATTGCAGGATATGCGCGATGAAGTAGCGTGAATAGGCGACATCGGCGGCAACGTGGTACTTGGCACCGGCGTCAAAGCCATTTAGCTCCATCGCTGCAGGGCGTTTTACGCCTTGATATTTCTCGCGCAATTCCCACCAGACTTTATCGTAATCAGCCGGTTTGACCTGGCCCGAATACACTTTCCAGCGCCACTGATCCACCATGTAACCAAACGGCAGGAACGCCACTTTTTGCAAGGCGCGATCGAGCAAGACGCCGATGTCTTGTGACGCATCCGGCACGTCTTTCAGCAAGCCCAGTTTATTCAGATAGTCTGGTGTAACCGAGAGGGCAACGGTGTCGCCTATCGCCTCGTGGAAACCATCATTCGCGCCGTTCTTGAACAAATGCGGCTGATTGCGGTAGGCCAGATCGTAGTAGATATGCCCCAGCTCGTGATGGATGGTGAGGAAGTCTTCAGCGGTCGGCGTGATGCACATCTTGATGCGCACATCGGTCAGGTTATCCAGATCCCAGGCCGATGCGTGGCACACCACTTCACGGTCGCGCGGCTTGGTCAGCTGCGATTTTTGCCAGAAAGTGGCTGGTAATTTCTCCATCCCCAGCGAGGTATAAAAGCCTTCGCCAAACTGCGTCATGGCCTTGGCGTCGATATTTTTGCTCTTGAGTACGTCGCCCACATCCAGCGATGCTGCCGGCCCTTGCGGCTTGACCAGCGGATACAGATTTTCCCATGATTGGCTCCACATATTGCCAAACAGATGCGCCGGTATCGCGCCTTCTTTTGGCACCAGGTCTTTACCGTAAGTGTTACGCAATTTCAGGCGCACATACATGTGCAGCGAATCATACAAAGGTTTGACCTGTTGCCACAGACGTTCAGACTCGGCGGCAAATACATCTGCCGGCATATCGTATTGCGAGCGCCACATCGCACCGGTGTCGGCAAAACCCATTTCGCGCGCGCCCTTGTTCGACAGACCCACGTACTGCGCATAGCTATCCTTGTACTTGGCGGCCTCCTTATGCCAACCCAGCCACACCTCTTTCAGCAAGGCGGGGTCGCGGCTTTCCGCCATGATTTTTTCCATCTGCCCCAAGTCCAGGCAAGACGCAGCGTCACCAGCCTGGCGGCAATACTTGGCCTTGCCATACTCACCGGACATCGATGCCGCCAGGCGCGTATACGCTTCACGGTCTTTGGCATCGCTGATGCTCAGGCTTAATTGCAGCAGTTTTAATTTACGCTTGCTATCGGCCGATAAAGGCAAGCCATTGTAACGGCGCGCTTCCAAAGCGATCTGGCCCATGGCCTCCAATGCCTGCTCACTGGCCTGCGCCGACATCGCCTCGGTGTCGTCGGTAATGTGGGTCTCGTACACCCAGGCAGCGCGTTGCGCCGTATTGGATAATTTCTCCAGGCGCGCTTCTGCATTCTTGAGAAATTTTTCAGCTTCCGCGACCGTCGGTGCGGCCTGTTTTTGTTGCCGGGTCGATTGTTTGGTCTGAGTTTGAGTTTGAGCGCTGGCCGGATAGGCCGCTACGACTGCCAAGGCAACCAGTGCGGCTGCCAGTTTTTTTTGCGTGGTCATGAATTTTCCTAATATTCCATCATAAAACTCTGCATGTGATCGACATACAGAGCGGGTCTCAAAAAATATTTTTGGCAAATATATCAGCTAAGCAGGCCCAGTTGCCACAATTTAGAAAAACAAGATAATCTTCGGAAAATTGCGCCAAAACACGATCCGGCGCCACCAAACACAGTGGTTTGCGAAGACTTCGCGCCAGTTTTTTTGCAGCTCGGGGTGAAGAATCGCCATCTCGTCGCTTACCGTTTGATGCTTGCCGCCGCTAACAGGAAAATCCGTTCATTCCATCACAGCAGGCGTCAGCAAAAAATCATCATGGCAAAAGAAAGCAGCTACCACGACGTTCAGGCCGGTCTAGGACTTACCATTGCATTCCTTGTTCATCTGTCTGCCTTCGCCCTGGTCAACGCAGGTTTCATCCTGATCCATTGTCATGACGCCGACGAGCAGATAGGCGTGCGCGTGCTCTTTGCCTGGGGCATTATCCTGATGCTGCACGGCGCAGTCGTGCTGGCCCACAGCGTCAGAAGGCGCAGGAAACAACGCGCAATAAAAACCGATCACCAATAAAAATGAATACTGCCGCCACACGCTCTTTCTGCCCTTCTGAAACATAAAAAGTGCCTTGCTGCAAACGCTCAGTTTCATGACGCTGTTCAACACGGCAGCGAAGCTGCAAGTAAGCAGCGTGCATGCGCATCGATTCAAGCAAATGTAGTGTTTGCCTACATAAATCCATTAAATTCACTAAATGGATTTAATATGACATCCCGACAAAACCAATAATTCTTTATGCAACAGAACATCACCTGGCAATGCGCCCACTTTTCTGAACTCAGCGCCGCCCAGCTCTACGCCATACTCCGCATGCGCTCCGAGGTATTTATTGTTGAGCAAAACTGTGTGTATCAGGACATCGACGGTGCCGATTTCGATTGCATGCACCTCATCGGCTGGGCTAGCGATCAGCAGGTTGCCGCCTACATGCGCATCGTGCCGCCGGGGCTTAAGTTTGCCGAAGTCTCGCTGGGCAGGGTCATCACCAGCAACGCCGCACGCGGAACCGGCATCGGCAAGCAACTGCTAAGCAAAGGCATGGCGTTCATCGAAGCGACTTACCCCGGCCAAACGGTACGCATACACGCGCAAGCCTATCTGGAAAAATTCTACCTATCCTATGGTTTCGCCACGGCATCCGATGTAATGCTGGAAGATGGTATTGCGCACTATGTGATGATCAAGCCGTCCGCATAAACGCAAGCCCCGATCAAAAAAAGAGTGCCTTTTTTGCATGTTTGCAAGGGATTTGCCTGAAACATCGCGCATTTCCCCTGCAATGCAATGCCGCGCCAGCCCCTTGCTACGGTAAAATGCTTGTCATCCCATTACTTTTTGAATGCACCCGCAATGAGCAACAACATGAGCAACGACACTAAAAACAAAGAAACAGCCCCGGCACCCGCATCCAATTTCCTGCGCGCCATCATTGACAAAGACCTCGCCGAAGGCAAATACACGCGCGACGGTTTGCCCAGCGTGATCACCCGCTTCCCGCCGGAGCCTAACGGTTATTTACACATCGGCCACGCCAAATCCATCTGCCTCAATTTTGGCCTCGCACGCGATTACGCCGGCGTCTGCCATCTGCGCTTTGACGACACCAATCCAGAAAAAGAAGATCAGGAATACGTCGACACCATCATGGACAGCGTCAAATGGCTGGGCTTCGATTGGAATGGCTCCACAGGCGACCACCTGTACTTTGCCAGCGATTATTTCGACAAATTCTATGCGATAGCCGAATACCTGATTACCGCAGGGCACGCCTACGTCGACACCCAATCGGCCGAAGACATGGCCGCCAACCGTGGTGATTTCAGCAAACCCGGCGTCAACTCGCCTTTCCGCGATCGCAGCGCCGCTGAATCACTGGATTTACTGCGCCGAATGAAGGCAGGCGAATTCCAGGGCGGCGAACACATCGTCCGCGCCAAGATAGACATGGCATCGCCCAACATGAACCTGCGCGACCCAGCCATCTACCGCATCCGTCATGCACACCATCACCGCACCGGTGACGCCTGGTGCATCTACCCGATGTACGACTACGCGCATCCGCTGGAAGACGCGATAGAAAACATCACGCACTCGATCTGCACGCTGGAATTCCAGGATCACCGCCCTTTCTACGACTGGATCATCGCGCGCGCAGCCGAAGGCGGTTTCTTCACGCAACCGGTGCCGCAACAATACGAATTTTCCCGCCTGAATTTAACTTACGTAGTCATGAGCAAGCGCAAGCTACGCCAATTGGTCGAAGACAAGGTTGTCAGCGGTTGGGATGATCCACGCATGCCCACCATTAACGGCCTGCGCCGCCGTGGTTACACGCCAGAGGCGATACAAAGCTTCTGCGAACGCATAGGCGTCACCCGCTCCGACGGCTGGATAGACTACAGCACGCTGGAAGGCTGCCTGCGCGAAGACCTTGACCCAAAAGCGCCACGCGCCACCGCCGTGCTGCGCCCGCTCAAACTCATCATCGACAACTTCCCCGAAGGCGAAACAGTCGAATGCAGTTCACCAGTGCATCCGCATTTTCCAGAACGCGGCTTACGCCTGTTCCCCATCAGCAAAGAAGTCTGGATAGAAGCGGACGACTTCATGGAAGAACCAAGCAAAGGCTACTTCCGCCTCTACCCCGGCAACAAGGTGCGACTGCGTTACGGCTACGTCGTTGAATGCACAGGCTGCGATAAAGACGAGAACGGTGTGATTACAGCTGTCCATTGCAACTACTTCGCCGACAGCAAATCAGGCACAGAAGGCAGCGCCAACTACAAAGTCAAAGGCAACATCCACTGGGTCAGCGTAGCGACCGCACTGGAAGCCGAAGTGCGTTTGTATGACCGTTTATTCACCGATGCAAACCCCGATGCAGGCGGCAAAGATTTCATGGCCTTGCTGAATCCAAATGCCTTGGAAGTGGTGAAGGCCTATCTGGAACCCGGCATGTCTGCAGCGATGCCGGACGAGCGTTTCCAGTTTGAACGGCATGGGTATTTTGTCGCGGACAGAGTCGATTCTGTTGCTGGTAAGCCGGTGTTTAATCGGGTTACTACTTTGAAGGATTCGTGGGGGAAGTAATAAAATTCATATTTATCGCTATCAACAAGAGACGGCAACGGAATGACATTAATAAACAAAAACGAATTTTTGGCACTCGACTCCAATACATTGATTGCATCAGAGTTTGAACCAATAGTTGTTTTCGCTCGAAACAGTCATGGGCAATTTGTCCACATTGACTCAGTTCCAAATGGGAAAGCATGTGATTGCACATGCTTAGCATGCGGTGAGCCCCTAGTCGCGCGACAAGGATCTAAGAAAGCGCATTCATTTGCCCATGAATCTGGAGCCGAATGTCAGTACGCGATCGAAACAATGTTGCATTGGCTCGCAAAGGAACTTTTTGCATCTCGTAGTTATTTCGTAACGCCTTCGCATACGATTTCGACATCAATGGATGGGCCAATACGCCCTATCAACTTATCCAAAGTTATTCCTAGCATGGAATTGCAGATTGATTCAGTAGAAATTGAAAAACGTGTGGCCTCAGTTCGCCCAGACATATTGATTAACGTACAAGGAAAAGAATATTTAATTGAGATTTTTGTTACTCATAAATGTGATGAAGAAAAAATTAGTAAACTAAAAGAGATTGGCTTGTCATCAATAGAAATCGATTTGTCGAAGTTTAAATTAAATAAGGTTTCCGATTTAGAACAAGTTCTTTTCTTTGAAAATGACCTAAAAACATGGCTCTTCGATTCAAAAATTGAGGAAGCACGACGAGCACTTGTCGCTGAAGCAATGGAAGAATTCGCAAAACAAGAAATTGAACATAATGAAGTAAATCGAAAACGCCGTGTAAGAGAGCTTGAACAATTAGTAAAACAGCAGACTAAGAATCAACAAAAAATCTCTGAAGATGAAAATTTTAACGAAATTAGTAAATCGATTGAAACCGAAAAAAAACTAAAAGAAATTGAAAAAATAAAATCTTCTGCACAAAAAAATAATTGGACAGAAGCACAATCACATTTTTTCCACTTGAAAAATTTCCAGACACTTTCTTATACAACTATAGATGGTGGACTAGATTTATTTCACGGTTCAATGGAGTTTGCGTACTGCAAACCCAAATCAGGTAAGGAACGAGCATTAGAAGTTTTTCAAGAATTAAATATAGAGTTTGATCCTATCATTCAGGCATATTCATTTCATCGTTCGCAATTAAAACCAATAATTATTAATTTAAGTTCTTATTCATTGGGAATCCGTTCTTTATAAAAAGGCCGTAAGGCGTACTACGTAGGGCGTCAATAGCGCAGCGTATTGCGCCGTATGGAATGGTTAAAAACCTTGTAATACGCTGCGCTCACGCCTTACGAATAACTAAAGATCACGCAAAAAAAAAGGAATTCGACAAGCCATGTCACAACCCCACGTAATCGTCATCGGTGGCCCCAATGGTGCTGGTAAATCCACCATTGCGCCTTTGGTCTTGCGTGATTATCTGGCGGTGCCTGATTTTGTGAATGCGGATCAAATCGCTGCGGGTTTGTCGGCATTTAATCCTGAAAGTGCGGCGTTTGAGGCGGGGCGGATTATGTTGCGTCGACTTGACGAATTGGCCGGTTCTGGCAAGAGTTTTGCGTTTGAATCTACCTTATCCAGCCGCACATTTTCGGTGTTTTTAAAAAGGCTGAAATCGCAGGGTTATCATGTTGGCCTGTGTTTTGTCTGGCTTAATAGTATTGAGCTTGCAAAGGAACGTGTGGCGTTGCGTGTGAAAATGGGTGGGCATCATATACCAAGCGATGTAATAGAACGGCGCTATGTACGTAGCATACAAAATTTCCGTAATTTGTATTTGCCACTAGCCGACGAATGGAGCCTCTTCGACAATTCAAAATTGGCCGATCCACTATTGATCGCAGAAGGGTTTGACAAGCAGGCCACAACTATTTTCGAGAAAGAATCATGGAACAAAATTCAAACAATTTAACCTCATCACCCGGCACCATCTCGGAAAAATTGCGTGATACGGCCGAGCTAAATAAAGTGGTGAAACAAGCGGTGGTCGAAGCCGTTGAAAAAGCACGCAAGTTGGGATTTTTGAAAACCCCTTCAGTGCAAGAAGACGCGGCAGAGCACAAAAACGGTTAAACAAGCGAAGCGTGCGTGCCTGGTAGGCTGCGCCATGCGCACCATTCAAACAGCTACTCTGCAATATTTATCCGCTGTTGATTTTGAACCATCGGTGCGCATGGCGCACCCTACAAGGCTACAGAGTGCTTGGCCACTAAGCGCGTGCCATAAATCCAACGGCGGTTTTTGTTAAAGGAATTCCAATGCCAAGCCAAGATCCGCGCATAGACGCCTACATCGCCAAATCCCCAGCGTTCGCCCAGGCTATTCTTCAGCACCTCCGATCCCAACTACATGCGCATTGCCCGGATGCGGTCGAGACGATCAAGTGGGGCATGCCGCATCTGGAATATAAAGGCGGCATTTTTTGTCATTTCGCTGCGTTCAAGCAGCATTGCGCCTTCGGCTTTTGGTTAGGCGAATTACTGCAAATCGACAGCACGCTGCAACACGCCATGGGGCAGTTTGGCCGCATCACTACACTGGCGGATTTACCCAGCGATAAAGATTTTGCCAAGCTCATCAAGCAGGCGATGAAGCTGCACGATGCGGGAGTCAAGGCGCCATCGCGCAGCAAACCCGCCGCAGAAAAAAAGGAGCTGGAAGTGCCGCCTGCGTTTATTGCCGCGCTAAAAAATAACCCGCTGGCGCTGGCGACCTACGAGGCTTTTTCGCCTTCCAAAAAGAAAGATTACGTAGAGTGGTACACCGAAGCCAAGACCGACGCCACGCGTGACAAGCGCCTGGCGCAGGCGATAGAGTGGATGGCGGAAGGCAAAAGCCGCAACTGGAAATACCAGAATTGCTGACTGTTTTTTTAACCATCGGTGCGCATGGCGCACCCTACGAGCTGACTTTGCTTGCGCCTTCCCGGCAAAAATTTTGCTGTGGCCATGCGCTGAATTACTGAACCGCCTTCGCCACAAATCGGATCGATCCGGCATTGCCGATGCGCTTGCCGCTGCGTTCAGCAGGCGCATAACCACAGGACTTGGCGATGCGCAGGCTTTCCTGATCTAGCTGTTCGTCGTCGCTACCCCACTGGACTTTCGCGTCTATCACTTTTCCGCTGGCGTCAGTATAGATACCGACCACGATGCCGAGCTCTTTGTCCTTATCGTCTGCAATGCGGAGTTTTTCTGAGGCTTGGCAGCTTTTCTGGTCGATCACAGCGGGGCTGGTATAGCCTTTATCGAATTGCCACAAGTAGGCGATAAAACGTTCGCTCGGTATCCAACGGCCTGCGGGAATCACCTGGCATCCGACGATGGCGCGCATCACAGTAAGATCAAGGAGTTTCCAGCCGCTGCTTCTGGCTAGCTCAAAGGCGTTGATCTTGCCGGTCTCGTCTATCATCAGTTTCACTATGGTTTTGCCTTGCATACCGAAACGACGTGCGGCATCAGGATAGCCAGGAACAGCGCAGACCTTGGTGATATCAATGGTGAGATCATTCTTTTTCGGCGGCTCTGAGGCAGGCTCAGGCGTTGCAGCAACTGATGCCACCGATGCCGCGGATGCCGGCACAGTAAGCGGCTCGTCTGCCACAGCTGGCAGGCTCAGGGTTTGAGTAAAGACCAACAGCACCACAGCATTAAGCAAAACGCGCATACGACACCTGATGAGAAAAATATAACACCGGATTGTAATTGCTTTATTGTCTTTCAATAGATATATCTAACGCAAAGCGTATCGTATTGTACTTACTGCATGTGCGTACCTCGTAGGGTGCGCCATGCGCACCAAGCAAATCATTACTCTCGAATAATGACCCGCTATTGATCTTGAACCATCGGTGCGCATGGCGCACCCTACAAGATACCAATGTCTGCACAACTTTCTCTGCCATGAAGAACCCATCGCCAGGTTATTTTTTTATAAGCATTGACGCTTCATTGCGTTCAAGGCAGGCTGTGATTTTCTATCCTCATGTCTCGCCGATGTCCAATTATCGACGCTCAAATATTGCTGGCGGCACGTATTTTTTCACCGTGAATAGCTTTCGCCGTCGGCCAATTTTGACAACTGATTCATTGCGCCATGCATTGCGCACCGCGGTACAAAACACCCGTCTCACACATCCCTTCGAAATCGATGCCTGGGTTTTGCTGCCTGATCATTTGCACTGCATCTGGACCTTGCCTGAAGGGGACGCGGATTTTTCTGTGCGCTGGTCCATGATCAAACGCATGGTCTCGCAAGGCTGTGCCGATGATTTTTCTGCTGCTGATTTATCGGCATCACGACTGCAAAGAAAAGAATCCGGCATCTGGCAACGACGATTTTGGGAACACCAAATTCGCGATGACGAAGACTTCGCACGGCATGTCGATTACATACACTGGAATCCGGTCAAGCATGGCTTGGTTCAGCGTGCGCTGGATTGGCCACATTCGACATTTCATCGTTATGTGGAGCAAGGCGTGCTTGTGCCGGATTGGGGGATCAGCGCCGATGTCGATGGACTCTTTGGAGAGTAAATATTGGCGATTCCTGGCATGGTGTGCATGGCGCACCCTACGCTTTCTACCCCGCTTTTAACGCCTCTATCACCTGCATCGAACGCCCATAGTGATAATGGATTTGCGCGTCGCTGTAACGGTGCTCGCTGGCTACCGGGCAACTGGTGCGCGCCACGCAGGTGTTTTTGCAGGCTGAATCGGTTTGTCGTCGGTAGCTGAGGCATTTGTGCAGATCGAACTTATCGTCGTCCAGGGCATGTGCCGGGCAGCTGCTGATGCAGGGTTTTGCTACGCAGCTGGCACAGGGCGATTCCGTTTGTACCGGCATGGTGGCGGGCAGATCGGTATTGGCCAGCACCACCGCACGGTAGGCGAACCAGGAGCCGAAAGTGGCATTAATCCCGACCATGAACGGTGACGGGTGATGCCAGCCCGCCAATTTGCCTAACTCTTGCAGGCTGACCGTATAGCTGCCCGGATACACGATCTCATAAGGCACGCCGGTAAATTCCGATTGCAAGAATTGCTGCACGGTGGCTACGGTAAAGTCATCCACCGGATGCGCGCTTTCATTGCGGGTCAATTCCCGGCCGGAGGCTTGCAGTGCTTGCCAGAATGCGCTGCCGCCGTGGCCGATCAGGATCAGTTGCCGGTAGCTTGCCGCTTGCGGGCAACTTACCACCAGCCGCGCGCGTAGGTCAGGCGGGAGCGCGGCGATGTCAAACACTGCATGGCAATTTAAGCCTGCATGATTAAGCAAGGCTGAGGGGATTGTTTGATAAGGATTCATCGCTTGAAGGCCATCTGCTAAAAACGGCTATTGTAGCGAGCAAACGCGCCACAGTCTGATTAAATGGAGCTGAGGCGTACAGCTGGGCACAACGGCCGTCTGCTACACTTTCCGCTCATCCTTTCAGCTGTTTAATTCCATCCGGCCAAACCCATGTCCAAGCCCCCACATCATCTGCTCGATAATATTTTATGGCACACCCTCAATGGCCAGCACGCCTGCTTTGCTGCAGGTACGAGTGAGGCGCGGCGTTATGCCAAGGGCTTCTCGCCGATTCTGGGTTTTGCCGATGCGCAGCGGCCTGATTTTGCTGCCTTGCTGCCATTTTGCGATGCCGGCGAACATTTTTATTGCAGCGGCTGGACTGGTACTGCGCCTCTGGGCTGGTGCATTGATGCCGAGGGGGCGATGTTTCGCATGGTGTGGGATGGCGACCTGCCGCAGGTGGATGCGGCTTTTACCTGCGTCAGACTTGACGGCGGGCATGCGCCGCAGGCCTTGGCGCTTGCCACCTTGACCAACCCCGGCCCGTTTGGCCTGCGCACCATCGAGCTGGGTGAATATCTGGGCTGCTTTGAGGGTGATCGCCTGATCGCGATGGCGGGTGAACGCATGTGTGCCGGGGTCTATCGTGAAGTCAGCGGCGTCTGCACCCATCCGGATTTTCAGGGCAAGGGCCTGGCGCGTCACTTGATGAATCGCTTGATCCGGCGCCAGTTGCTGGCAGGCGAGACGCCTTTCCTACATGTGATGAGCAGCAATACCATCGCGCATCAGCTCTATCTGCGCATGGGTTTTCGTGACTATTGCGAAACACCGGTGCGGGTAGTAAGCCGCCTGTGAGCCGCCTGGCGGCTGCACCCTGAGCGCGCGCCTGCGGCAAGCACCCTCAAAAAACCCAAAAAGCTTCACGCAATACCCATGCGCCTTGCAGGCCATTTTCATGCCAGAAGGCGCATGGAGACTGCGTGTCCATTTTCAGAAGCTAGCACAGCTTCCAAGACATCTGATCGCCCGCCTGCCCCTGCGCCGCATCAATGTGCCGCCACAAGCCTATGCTAAACTTGCCGCCCTCGGCCCCTCTACCATAGCCAAGGGCCACCCCCATATCAGGATACCTATCGTGACTACAATTACCCCAATCAATCAGCTTTTTCCTCAGCCTTTGTGGCAATGGTTTGAACAAATTTGTGCGATACCGCACCCTTCCGGGCATGAGGCGGCGCTCAGCCAGCATATTCAATCCTGGGCCAAAGAGCGCGGCCTGGCAGTGGTCGAGGATCATGTGGGTAATCTGATTATCCGCAAGCCGGCGACAAAGGGTATGGAAGACCGCAAGACCGTGGTACTTCAGGCGCATCTGGATATGGTGCCGCAGAAGAACGCCGATAAGCTGCATGACTTTGTCACCGACGCCATACAGCCGTGGATCGACGGCGAGTGGGTCAAGGCCACCGGCACCACGCTGGGCGCGGACAACGGCATCGGCATGTCGTCTGCGCTGGCGATCCTGAGTGCTGACGATATCCGGCACGGCCCGCTGGAAGTCTTGCTGACGGTCGATGAAGAGGCCGGCATGACTGGCGCGTTTGGCTTACAGGCGGACATGCTTAATGCGGATATCCTGATCAATACCGACTCTGAACAGGAAGGCGAAATCTACATGGGTTGTGCTGGCGGCGTGGATGCGGAGATCACTGTGCCGTTGCAATGGCAGGCAGCAAACGCCGATCACCTTGCCTACACGCTCAGCATCGCTGGCCTGAAGGGCGGGCATTCCGGTGTGAATATCCATCTGGGTCGCGGCAATGCGAATAAATTGCTGGCGCGCTTTCTGGCCGGGCATGCGACCGAGCTGGGCATGATGCTGAGCGAGCTCAAGGGCGGCTCGCTGCGCAATGCGATCCCGCGTGAAGCGCAGTGCAGCTTTACCGTGCCTGCCAGCATGGCGGATTTGCTGCAACAGCGCGTGGCGCAGTATCAGGGCATTTTGCAGGCCGAGCTGGCCACAGCCGAACCTGCCATCAAATTGACGCTGGGCGCAACGCCAGCACCACAGCAAACCATGCAGGCAGCCGCGCAAAAAATCTTGATCAATTTGCTCAACAGCTGCCCGAATGGCGTGGTGCGCATGAGCGATGAGATCACCGGCGTGACCGAAAGCTCATTGAATCTGGGCGTAGTCGGCACGCAGGACAATAGCGTGAGCGTCATCTGCATGCTGCGTTCGTTGATCGATAGCGGCCGCGAAAACATCGAAAGCACGTTGCAATCGCTGTGCGATCTGGCCGGTGCGACGGTGGCATTTACCGGCTGTTATCCGGGCTGGAAGCCCGACACCAGCTCGCCGGTAATGGCGATCGTCAAGGACACTTACGAGAGCATTTACAACAGAGAGCCGAAGATCATGGTGATCCATGCGGGTCTGGAATGTGGCCTGTTCAAAAAGAATTATCCCAATCTGGATATGGTGTCGATCGGCCCGACCATACGCTATCCGCATGGCCCCGATGAGATGGTAAACATCACTACCGTTGGCCAATACTGGACTTTGCTGCTGGCCGTGCTGGAACGGATCCCGGCCAAATAATTTGCCGGCGGCAATAACGCAAGGCATTGCGCCGCATGCCAGGTATCACCTGCGGCGCAATGCAAACCTCAATCGATTCTCAATTTCTGGACACTGCCGACCATCTGCTTTTTAGGTAATGTCAGCGTCAGCACGCCTTTATCATATTTGGCACTGGCTTCCGCGGTATTGATATCAACAGGCAACTGAAAGCTGCGTGATACCTCGCCATAGTAGCGTTCGGTGCGCAGCATCTTCTCATCTTTATTCGTGCTGTCCTCTTGCTTGATTTCGGCGCGCAGTGTCACGACATTGCCATCGAGCGAGACGTTAATTTCTTCTTTGCTGACACCAGGCACTTCGGCATGCACGGTGTAATTCTTGTCGTTTTCCTTGACATCAATCTTGATCTGATTTGGCGAGGGCAAGGGGTCGCCATGTAAAGGCCGGACATAAAACCCCGGTGCGATATCGCGAAAAAAATCGTCAAAAACCTGACGCCGATTGACTAATGCACCCATGCTGTTCTCCTGTCCACGTTAACAAAAATGCGTCGCACCACCTGATTCAAGGCGACCGCCGCCCGCATTAAAAGATAGATGTTTTTTTAACTATTTCAAGGGATCTTGTTAGCTATTTGATACATATCAAAGGCAGTGAGGTGCCGACCGAGCGCCAGGGGAAAATCGGGCCACGGTACAGAGCGAAGAAAGCGGTCTGAGCGAATCAGCCAGCGGGTTCAAGCTTGCGCACGAGCAATCTCAAAGCATGCAGCAAATTGAGTACAATCATGCATTCGATAATACGGTTTTGATCCCAATGAAAATACATGGTGAATGGGCAATTACCCTGGTGCGTAATGTGCTCGTGCGCACGACCTCCGGCAGCTTTAATGAGGATGGCACCTGGGCTTGCTTTCGCGATACCAAACAAAAAGCGCCCGTTGGTAGTGCCTGGGCTGGCTTGACCAATGCAGAGTATTGGGAGATGTCGAATATTGATTCATTGCAGGCTTTTCCGGAAATGCGCGACTGGGCGTTTAATCATGGTTGCGTGTGCCTTGCTGTAGTGGTGCCCGATACCTTACGGCAAGAGATTCACCGGCGCCAGACCGGCAACTTACCGGAAAATCTGGTGCACTATTTTTCAACACTCAAAGACGCCTGTGATTGGCTGACATCGCGCGGATTCGATTTTTCAGTGGCGGATTATCCGCATGCCGATTTCATCGCAAAAACACAAAAATCCGGCTAGCCTGCACGACCAGACTCGGCCAAACTTTAAAATACAACACGCAATCTGCATGCGCCTTGCAGCCCGAAATCGTGCCAGTAAGCGCATGTAGATTGCGTGCCGTCATCTCAGTTTGAAGAACGCAAGTTATTCTGTTTGGATCCAACCGAGAATTTCCATTAGGATTTGAGATGATTAGGGATGCATTTTTCGCGTCAGTTTTATCGTGAATGAGGCGCTCATGGCTAGCCATGAGCAACGAAGAACGGCAAAATTGACCGAAAATGCGCCCTCAGCGCTCAAATAGCACCTTTGGTGCGTCTAATGGAAAATCTCGGTTCAATAACCGTAGCAAGGCGGCCTCGCGTACAATGCGGCGCTATCCTTGCTTTACCTCAAACACATACCACCGAGCTCATCCATGAAACTATTTTTTAGACTACTGCGCACCATTCTTGGCCCAGTCATGCTACTCAAGGAGCGCCTGACCCGGCCACAGGGCGTGCAGCGAGCTCAAGCCGAGCAGGCCCGCGTTGATGCCGCCTGCCAGAAACTTGCGCTGTATCAGTTCAATACCTGCCCGTTTTGCATCAAGGTGCGCCAGGAAATGCGTCGCCTGTCGCTGACTATTGCATTACGCGATACCCAGAGTTCAGCGGAACACCGGCAGGCACTATTGGCCCAAGGCGGCAGCCCCAAGGTGCCTTGTCTGCAGATCAGCAATGCCGATGGCAGCGTGAAGTGGCTGTATGAATCCAACGATATCATCGCTTACTTAAGAACGCAGTTTGCCGCAGCATAAGTGACAAAAAAAGGACGGGTTTTAGCCGTCCTTTTTTTTCAATCATCGAAGTACGAAATACCAAGTATCAACGATCAACACGCAGTATCCATCGGCCTCCCGGGCCATTATCGTGCCACAAGACGCATGCTGATTGCCTCATGTCGGGCGTGTCTTATCTTTCATTTGAAGTCAAACGTCCATCGACAATCCTGACATGGTCACCGGCGCGCCAGTCTGGTTGTGCTGACGGTGTAAAGGTACGGGTATTGCCGTTTTCCATGCGTACGCGCACTTCATAGGTAATATTGGTGTTGTTACGTTTCTCTATCTCGTTACCCGCAAATCCACCCCCGACGGCACCGGCTACGGTAGCGAGTTTGCGGCCATTGCCACCACCCACCTGATGCCCCAATACGCCACCCAGTACGGCACCCGCGGCAGCACCTAAACCACTGCCTTTTTGCGCTGCCCGTTCAACGGTGCGAACCGATTCGACTACCCCGCAACTTTCGCAAATTGCCGGTGCCTGAGCCACGTTCGCTGAGGTGTTGTTGTCGTCATCTTTCTGTTGATATTTTGTTTCCGCTTTCGCCTTGTGGCTAAGCTTGTCTTGCTGCTGCGCGGTTTCCTTAGATCCGCCATTGGCGGCAGGCGTTACCGTCGGATCCTGGTTTCTGGCATCCGCTTCCTGCCTATCTGCAGCGGCCATCTGGCTGTCCGGTGTTGGCGCGCTATTGGAAGTAGGAATAACCCCCGTTATCGCGGCAACACCTACCAGACTTACCACAATGATTGATACCGCAGCAGCGGCAACTAATGGGTGAATGCGTTTTGCGGTTGGTGTCTGGGTCATTTGTATCAGTCCTGTAAAAAATTGAATGGCGTGCAGTGTTACCTATTTAACGAAAATACGCTGCAATAAGTTGACTGAAATTGCTGTAAAAATGTGAGTGAATGTAACATTCATATCTAATGAGCAAGTGAGCAAGATTCGATTGCTATCTGGCCTGTCTGGCAACGATGCGCCACACCTTGGCCAGGCGCCGGCCAACATTCACCTGGAGTTATCTGCATTTTTTTCATCCAATCGAACGGTCAATCGCACAAAAAAATAAGATAAACTACTCAAACGCAACTTTTGTACTGTTGCATTGTCAGACCAATCATCGTTTTCAGCAGCATCATGCAGCGTCACCATGCTGCTCACCCCATGTCAAATAAAGCCTTCAATCCTGTTTTCAACTCTTACCTGATTTATGTCGGTGTCGCGCTTGCCTCGGCTGGCGTTGCCTTGTATACGCCCTTGATCGTTTCCGAGACCGGCAAGAATTTTTCCGGCACCTGGGCCGCAGCCATTTTGTTTGGACTTAACCTCGGGCGCGTGCTGGGCTCGCATCTGGGTGGGCACTATCCTCGCTTTGCCAATCACCCGCTGGTCATCTCAGGCAATATCTTGCTGGAAGGGATAGCGCTGTATTGCATGGCGTACTTGCAGCAAGCCTGGGCGCTGGCCTTGTTCGCCTTGCTGGCGGGCCTGGGAAGCGGCTTGTCTTTTCCCGGACTTAAAAACTATTTGCTGAAACTCAAGGAGCTTGATCAGACATCCCTCTTTAGCCGTCTGGCGTTTGCGATTCGCATTGGTCTGGTGGGCGGCTACCTGATCGCCGGTTGGGTGCCGATACATAGCCTGAAGATGGTTTTCTTGTTTGTATTGCTGAGCTTTATCGCTTACGGCATCTTCATGCTGTATGCCATGCGCGCCATCAGCAAACATGAGGCATTGAGTCTGTCACTCGCCGGGCAAAATACAGTGACGCGACTGGCAGAGTTGAGCAACGCAGAACCGGCAAAACTGCCATTGAAGTTTCATTTGTCAAACGCCGTGTTTTGGTGTTTTGCGGTACAGCCGATGATAGGCTTTAGCTTGCACATCCCTAAATTTACACCGGAGGTGCCGGTATCCACGCCGTTCTGGCTAGCGGCGCTGGTGATTATTTTTTTCCAGATTCCGATCTCGAAACGTGCGATCCGGATGCGTGATCATTTCCGCTTTTTACAGATAGGCTATGGTTGCCTGTTCGTCAGTTTTGCCCTGATGGTAGTGGCGGGCCAGCATGCCAGTGCAGTGATTGCCTCAGCAATCTTGCTATCGTTTGGCCAGGTATTTTACGGGCCCTCGTTTGATGTGGTGATTGCCCGTTTTTCCAGTAACTCTTCTGAACAGACTTCCAAGCTGATGTCGCAGCAAATGTTTTATCAAAGCATGGGCACCATGATAGGCAGCCTGTTAGGCGGCGTCCTTTTTGACCTGGCCCAACGTCTGCAATGGGTAAGCCTGAACTGGTTCCTGCTGGCGCTGGGCAGCTTATGGATGATGGCCTTAAGCAAGAATAAAATCCCGGATTTATATCGCAATGCGCGCCAGCACGCTTCATAGTCAATGACGATCCACAATCCGCTGGCTGCGTGCGGATTGCGTTTTTATCGCATTTACCAGCGGAATCCTAGCTTGATGCTGAAGGTATCGTTATCGCCCGTACGGTCAGCTTCGCCTGCTACATTGATCCAGCCAAAATTAGTATTCAGGCCCGCATATAACTTATTCGCTACCGGGGATACTTTGTACAAGCTGCCTGCGTGCGGGGTGACGCTGCCCCATACGCGGCCCACGCCAACATAAGGCGTAAAGATCAGAAAACCCTTGGCGGCGGTAAGCTCGATGCTTTTGGTCTCCAGATCAAGCTGGCTGACACCTGACAAGCGTGTCACGGCAACCCGCATCGACAATGAAGGTTCGGCGATGCCGCCGGCAAGAATCGCATAGCGGGCTTCCAGCCCCATGATCTTGATATCCGAGTCTGGCATGGCAGCAAGCGATGCGCCAAGATCGATATTGAACGGCAAGCCTTTGTGCAGGTGAATTTTCGGCAAGATTAACGAAGAAATATCCGCACCGGCTTTTTTCCAGACATTGTCATTGGCCAGTTGTGTCACGCTGAGTTCTGCGCCGATATCAAAGCCGGTGATGCCCAGCGGCGCACCCGGTGCCACGGCCTTATAACTGGCAGCGGCGGTAAAATCCCTGGCTAACAATCCGAACTCTGTCTGGCTGAGGTTGAGCAGCTGGTCAACATTATTGGCGGCAGATGCCGGCAGATTGAACGACAACAGCATGGCGGCAAGAATACTGGCGCGGGATACATTATTTTTCAAAGTGAATCTCTCTATTGAGTGGAGGAAAATTGATTAAGGTAAAAATCTGGCGGTCAACATGTTCAGATAGGCAGCGCATCCGGCTTCACCTTCTGTCGGTGCCCAGTGGGCTTTTTCGGCATCGCTCAATGCTGCGTAGGGGCCGGCCTTGCTTTCAAAAAAGACCGAACCGCTTTCCAAGGCAAGCATGCTGTGGAACACGCCTGCCGGGATCGTTACCCCCAGGTTGCCCTCGCTTGCCGCCATGATGAATTGCTCTACAATGGCGCCCGTCTGGTCAAAAATAAGAATGCCGAAACGCCCTTTCAGCGCAATCATGGTTTCGTCTTTTTCAGGGTCTGCATGGCAGTGCGGCTGCACATAGGTGCCCGGCTCAAGCGCGTTGAGCAGGCGGTGACAGGCAGAATCATTGCTGCTGTGAAAATTCAAATTCTTGCGCAAGCGCGGGCTTGACTTAGCCGCCAGCGACAGCTCTGCCAAGGTATTGCTATGTATCAAAGTGATCATCGGTTTTGTCGCCCATGGAGATAGTGAAGACGTTTGAATCAGATTAAAAATGTCGCACATTAAAAGGGAACTTCTAAAAACAAACACGCAATACCGGTGCGGCGTTCAGGGCGATATCGTGCCATAAGGCGCATGGATGGTACGTGTCCATTTTTAGAAGTTTCCTTTTATTAATAGCCAGAATACTTTCTGGCATCGCCACGCACCTGTGCGGCCGGATATTTGATCGCGTTAAGCGCTATTTTTTCTCGCGCTGCGGCAATTAAATCGACGTTCAACTTATCCGCCAGCATGACCAGGTAATTCAAGACATCTGCCATCTCGTGGCGGATATCTGTCTGTGTTTCTGCAGTCAGTTCGTCCAGCTCGCCACTGCGCAACCACTGAAATGGTTCGAGTAACTCGGCAGCTTCCACGCTCAGTGCGCTGGCCAGATTTTTGGGGGTATGAAATTGCGCCCAGTCGCGTTCGGCGACAAAACCACGCAATTGATCACGAAGTGCGATGAGCGGGTCTGTTTGCGCGTTCATGCGGCATCTCTCATTCTGTATAAAAGCCTGCATTTTACGGGAAAGATCCGCTTGATCCGGAATGCCATTCAAATTGCCATGCAGGTGGCACCGTTACATGCCATTTTTCTGCGCCGCATGACGATGCGCGCCGGTTTTGCTCAAGGCAATAACAGAAGGCCAGGCTGTGCTATATCGAGCAATTCTCAAGCGACTCTTTCATGCGCATTATTGTCGAGAATTTTTGATAAAAATCAAAAATAATAGAAATTGGCAACATTGAAAAATGGAGCAATGCTGCAGTGCAAAATATTTACTATCAAAAATTGATGTCCAGAGTTAAAATACTGCGTGCTGCAATGCGTCATTTACCTGTGTTTTGTAAGCTTTTGCACCTTTATTCACTCTTTAAGGAGAAATTTATGTCTTCAATTTCAAAACAAATTTCGGCTGTTCAAACTGCAATTACGAGCCCGCTTGCTGTCATTAATTCCCTGTCTAAAACGGTATTTGGCAGTCTGGAAAAAATAATTGCGCTGAACATCAGTACCGCAAAACAATCTCTGGAAAATTCATCAGCAGCTACGCGTCAATTATTTTCTGTCAGCAAGCCAGAAGAATTACTCACGTTGAGCAAGGCACAAAGCTATCCGCATATCGAAAAGATGACGGCATATGCGCGTGAATTAGCCGACATTTCTACTCATGCACGCAGCGAGTTCTTGAAAGCATTTACTCCCGTTGCAGAAACCAGTTCCAGCGCTGTCGCGCTCCAAATTACAACTCCTGCGGCTGCAAAACCACGGGCAAAAATAGCGACCCAAGCAGCGATCAAATCTGAGTCAACATCTTCTTCAACCGCTACCTCAACAAAAAATACCCAATTGCCATTGCTGGCAGAAGCGGAAGTCAAGGTAGAAAAACCGGTGGCAAAAATTACGGCCAAACAAGCAAGCAAACCGGTCGTGCAAGCGGTCAAACCTGCCGCAAAAACAAAGTCTGTCGCGAAGGCAGTTCCTGTGGCAAGTAAAACAAATGTCGCCACTGCGGCACCTGCCGTTGTTAAAGCGGTAGAGACGGTTGACGCTAAGCCAGAAATTAAAGCAGCGGAGACAAAAACGGTCGCTACCGCAACAGAAGTTAAAACAAGCCCGGCACCAGTTGCCGTGGCAAAACCAGCGGCGGAACCAGTCGTCGCGAAAAAATCGGCAGTCAAGTTACCGTTCCCCGCATCGCCGGTTAAACAAGCGGCCAAACCAGCCTTCCCTGCTGTTGGCGGCAGACCTGCATACAAAGCTAAGGGTAGTGCGGCGACTGGCGCGAAGAAGCCCGTTCGTCAATAATCATTTCACGCCTAAACCTGAAGCATTGGCTCCAGCAGAGTCTGCTTCAGGTTTTTTTACGTCCCGCCTTCCCACTTCAAAAATTTGTGTGCGGATCATTCATCTCGGCGATAAAATGGCAGGTGTAATCGGTTTTATAGCGGATCTACGACCCAACGTACCTTGCATTCATCGGCCTAGGCGGTAAAAATGAAGAAAATTCAATTCGCTGTGATGCTGGCGTTGTCACTCATGCTTTATTCTGCGTCCGCTGAAGACTTTGTCACCGTGGCATGGCGCATCAAACCACCGCATCAATATGTTGAAAATGGAGTAGAAAAAGGCATCTTGCTTGAACGTGCCAAGCAAGTCTTCGCCCTTGCACAGATCCGCACACAGTTTGTTGAAGAGCCAGCAAAAAGAATTTGGAATAACTTCTCAATAAAAACAAAAAATTATTGTTCCTTCGGCTGGTATCGCATACCTGAGCGCGAGCCACTTGTCCAATTTAGCAGCGTGTTCCATAACGATCCGCCCCATACTATTCTGGTCAGCTCTGCTTCCATCAAGCAAGTCGCTATGCATCAGACACTTAATGCCGTTTTGTCAGACAGCAATTTGACTATGGGCGTGGTTGATGCAGTCTCGTATGGACCAGAACTCGATGCCATGATCAAGAGTAGCAAGAACAAAATAGAACGCAGCATTACCCTGCCGATGAACATGGCTCGTATGGTTGCGGCAAATCGGGCGTCATATATGTTTATCGACAGGGAGGACTGGGAGTATTTGAAAGAGTCTGAAGAGAACTTGCAACAGACCACGCAAATAGATTTGCCAGGCATGCCGCGCGGTCTGGATCGTTACATCGTCTGCAGCAAGGACATCCCGGCTGAACAGATGTTACGTATCAATGTTGCCCTTCAAAAAATCTTCAAGGCAAAAAAACCGGGCGGCTAACTGCCGTCTAATATCTACTGCTGCTGCACGCAGAAGCAAATCAATCAATGCATTACTTGCAGGCATTTAGTTTTTGTGATTAGCGGCACTTTTCAAGAGTTCCCACTCCTGCCGAAGAAGCGCATACATGGCCAGATCAACATGTTTTCCGCGACTAAACGACGCCCCGCGTGCAACACCTTCTTTTTGATAGCCGCAGTTAATCGCGACTTTTTCTGAAGCGACATTATCGACATGCATGTGAATATCCAGGCGATTGATCAGCATGGTGTTGAACAGATAATCCGTCAACAAGTTAACCGCTTCGGTCATGATGCCTTTACCACGAACCGCATCGGTGAATAGGCCATAACCTATTTCTCTGGCATTGAAATAAGGGACCGATTTAAAATGAAACACTCTACCTAGGATTGACTCTTTATCGTCGACAATCAAGAACATTTCATTGTTCTCTTTTGAATAAGATTCCTCTTCAAGTTTTTTCTCTGCCGCTCCTTGCAACATGATCTCCAAAGACAAGAACTCCCCTTTTGCCTCAGGATTATTCATCAATGCGACCAACTGTGGAATCTCGCTTTTCCGTACATGCCGGAGGGTAAAGCAACTGCCTTTAATCATGTCAATATTTCCTATGTATGGGAATGGCTGAGGACTTCAGCTAGTTTATGCGCGTCTGGCGACAGGATTGTGCATTATATTTAATAGCCAACGTCTCGCCGGAATGGCCTCAACAATGACTGACAAGAAAAAACATCTGTTTTCTTTAGAGCTATTTTGACAATAAGCAAATAAATCCCAAGGCGAGTAGAGAAATTTCTCGTATACTCCCGCATCTTTTGCACATTCGCGAAAAATCCTATCATGCAGCATGACGTAAGCACGTACACCAGGCAAAGTACGGCTTACCGCTCACAGCACGACAATGGCATTACTTTTACAGGAATAATCATGACAGACAAACTCAAGAAAAACTGGTCGGAGATATCGACATCAGCGATTTCGGACGAGGCGATTCGCGCCTTGCACACACCAGCAGAAAATTTCAAATTTTATGCCAACACGTATGAAGCTGGCCAGCAGTTCGCGATCAAAGCCGGACACGAGTTCACACTTTACATACTGACTGGCGGCTGCAAAACCAGCATTGACGGTAAAGAACTACGCATGAGCGCCGCCGAGCTTGTCGTCATGGACGCCGGCTCGTACGCATTTGAAGCAATTGGCACCGAAGGCCTGCACATGCTGAAAGTTTTTTCCCGCGCGTAGTGCTTGCTGGCACACCTTGCTGCTACCGGAATCAGTTACATTGACGACTGATCGGTAGCAAACCCGATGGACACTGCCACAATCGGCATCCCTCAACGCATTTGCATCGATCCTTGCACACTATCACATTGAGCCGATTTCAACGCGTTTTCTATGTCGATCTTCTGCTGATTCAAGCTATTCATTGTGTCGCTGCCACCACCCGCACGCTGATTACTACGATTACTCACCAGCTGGCTCTTAAGATAATCGCACTGGTCGCGTTTGCGCGCTAGTGCATTGTCTGCCGTGATCGCCTGTTCTACTCGCTTATCTGTTTCACCAGGAGCAGAAAACTTTCTTTCAGCGCTACGTGATGGGCTGGACACTTCATCATCTGGCATATAGCCATTCTGTCGTGCCCTTATTTTTTCTGCCATGCAGTCGTTTTCGATCGCTGCGCGCACCTCGCTGGAATTGGCTCTGATCGCATATACGTCGGCAATCAGCTTTCGCCGTTCGCTGCTGCTGGTTTCTGCCATCAATTTATCTGCCGAGGCACCGCCTTCACGTGACCAGATAATTTTTTTCGCTTCTTCACCACGTCGAGTACAAGCAAGATCAAGCGCGGGCTTATCGGCTGGATTGGACGCGCGATTAATTCCAATAATCTTACCCTGCTGACCATTTTCACAGGGGCGATCCTGAAAAACGCTACCGCAACGATACATGGTTTGCGCCTGTATTGGCGCTGAAAAGACGATACAGGTCAACGCGCCGAATAATGTTGCCAGATACAGAGTCTTCATTGCATTATTTTCCTTTTTTCTAAAAAGCACCCAGTGACGCTCTAGCAGCATCATTCTTTGATTCCCTCTACGCTAAAGTACAAGGTAATTTCATCACTGACAAAAGGAACATAACGCCCTACCTTGTAGTCACTGCGAAGAATTTTGGTTTGACCATTGGCACCACAAGCGTGCTTCAGGTAGATGAGCATAAAGCGGCAACCGAACTGGGTGACATCAACAATGACGGGGCGCGTCGTGTCTTTGATGGTGAGCATGCCCTCGATCTGCGTCAATCTCTCTGTATCAAATACCAGCTTGGTCGAATTAAATATTATCTTGGGGTACTGCTGTGCATCAAAAAAACTATCCGATCGCATGATGTCATTAAAGAGGTCTGAACCTGTGCTGACAGAGTTTGCCTCAATCTCAATATTGATCGCGCCATTTTTTGCGGAGAGATCCAATTCGATGAAACCGGAATTCCTATCAAACCGCCCGCGCTGTAACGACAAGCCCCAATGCTTATATTCAAAGCTGCTGAAGGTATGTTCTGGGTCAATTTTATAGCGCTCGCCAGCAGCAGCCAGCGAGCACCAAGCCAGCAAAAAAATCAGGCCGCACAGTGGTCTTAACATAACAGACTCCAACGTCGATGAATGCCTTACCGGGCAATGTCTCTCGCTACTTTAGAGCGCGTATCGGTAAGGGCTAGGGCTTTATAAATTTCAATGTCATCCTATCACTTTCGCCAATAGCCTGGTATTTCGCTTTATCTTTTTCTTTGTTGGCCAATACCGGCGGCAAGGCCCAAACACCATTTTCGTGTTCAGCGTTGTCCTTGGGATTAGCATTGATTTCTGATTTGGCAAGCAATTTGAACCCCGCATTTTCAGCCAGTTTAATCACGTAAGCTTCGTGCATATAACCGGTGCTGGCTTTTTCGTCTTGCTTTTTTTCTGCTGGCAAACGATGCTCTACAACACCAAGGATACCGCCCGTTTTAAGTGCGTCATAGGCACTTTGAAATACGTTCTTTGTTACTGCATCACCGCCTGCCACCCAATTATGAATATTGCGGAAGGTAAGCACCATGTCGGCGTAATTTCTTGGTGCATAATCCAGTTTGCCGGCAGGATCCAAGATAGTTAACACCACTTTGTCGTAGATCGCTGGCGACGCATCGAGTTTTTGCTTAAATTTTGCATTCGCTCCAGCAATTAACTTACCGTCCTGACGCAAATATGGAGCGAGTATTTCTGTATACCAACCGCCGCCTGGTGAAAATTCCACCACCGTCATTTTTGGATTAATACCAAAAAAAGTCAGTGTTTCATAAGGATGACGCGCCCCATCGCGCTCGGCATAGGCAGGCGTACGCTGCGCTCCGGCGATTGCCGTTTTCAAGGCTTCATCGGCCATGGCTACGTTACCAAATCCAGCTGCAAGGGCAATTACCAGCAAGAGTTTTTTCATATTGTGTGCTCCGGGTTATTTTCTGACTTTATTCTAAACTTTAAGAATTTACGTTTTTGCCACCGGTCATCTGATGTCAAAGAATAATAAAAGTTCCTAAAGCGACATGTCAATTTCATATTCAATTAAAGGAGGCAAGCGTAGCACGGATCTATCCTGATTGATTTCGATAAGCTTGGTGCCGGGATAAAGTAAAATCGTGTGCCAGTCCCTTATGTTGAACAAACCTCCCACTGACAGCCCCTACCAATGCAAAAAATACGTGCCAGCCTGTCCCGATTATTCTCGAAACAACCAACCGATAGCGAATCGCTTCGTATCAAGCAACTTGAATTATTACAACAAAAACATCAAGGAAAACCCTTTGTATTTGACGAAGGGAATCTACGTTTTATGTACTTCAATCAAAAATCAGTACAAAGCGCGATGAAAATCAATGACCCCGATCAGCTGCTATGCGGCTACACCAGTGCCATGATGGGATTTTTGCTGGCAAACCCTGCGCCGGAACATATCTTGATGATAGGTTTGGGTGGCGGTTCGCTGGTTAAATTTTGTTATCGTTATTTGCCACGTTGCCGTATTACCGTGCTGGAAATTGATGCCGATGTGATTGCCCTGCGCGACCAGTTCATGATTCCGCCTGATGATGCCAGGCTGCAGATTATTCACACCGATGCGATCGCTTATGTCGAGCAGAATTCCTTGCAGGTTGACGTCGTGTTGTTGGATGGTTTTGATATGGAGGGTTTGGTTGAAACACTCAATACTGCCAGTTTTTATGCTGCCTGCCATACGGCGCTCAAAGCTGAAGGCATACTTGTCACCAATATGTGGGGTAAGCGCAAAATGCTGGTTTCCTTGCTGACTGAACTGCGCTCACAGTTTTCCCAAAGAGTGTGGTGGTGCAGATCGCTCGATAGCTACAATCTGCTTGCGTTCTCGTTCAAAGGTGAGAATAAGATATTTACTTCATCCATGTCTGGCACAGCAAGAGCGCTGGATCAGACACTCGCATTGCAATTGGAAGAGCTCAGCGAACAAATGCGTACCTTGCAACTACCGGCACCAACGACAGCAAATGCCAGAGATGAATACGAAGTCAAGGAACTGATCAGGCTCACATCCGAAGTGGCGGAACTGATGATAACGGATGAAAAACTACCCGGCAGCGACGTTGAGTGGAGCGATCTGCATCAATGATAGAATTTTAGTGGCACTACCTGTTACCAGACTTTCCTTTCCGTCGGCACCAATCCATTTATTCTTGAAAGTCGCTATGACACTCAATCAAATCGCCGAAGCGTATGTAAAACTGGTCCTCGCCGTCGGGCAGCACGACGGCTCTTATGTTGATGCCTATTACGGCCCTGCCGAATGGCAGACAGACACCGCAAAGCGGGCCTTGACCGATCTGCTGTCTGACGCAGACCAATTGCTACAGCAGCTCAGCACGCTCTCGGCGCCGCCGGCCGATCAGCGCTTGCGACAAGATTTTCTGATGCTGCAACTAACTTCCGTACGTGCTTACATCAATCAGTTATCAGGAACGCATTTGTCTTTTGATGAAGAGTCAATCGCGCTGTATGACGCCCAATCACCGCTTCTGAGAGAAGCTGATTTTGACCTTATCCTGGCAGAGCTGGATCAGCTATTGCCTGGTGAAGGTGACTTGAATGCACGTCTCAGCACCTATCATCGCGGCTTTGAAATACCGCGTGACAAGCTCGATGCAGTGTTTACCGCTGCGATCAATGAGTCACGCGCACGCACGAAAAAATACATCAGCTTGCCCGATGAAGAAGATTTCAAGATCGAATATGTGAAAGATCAGGTCTGGAGTGCGTACAACTGGTACCAAGGCAATAGCTACAGCCTGATTCAGGTCAATACCGACTTCCCCATGTTCATTAGCCGCGCCATTGATCTGGCAAGCCACGAAGGCTATCCCGGTCATCATGTGTTTAATTTGCTCATGGAGAAACATCTGGTCAACGACAAAGGCTGGATGGAATATTGTATTTATCCGTTGTATTCACCGATGTCTTTTCTAGCCGAAGGGAGCGCCAACTATGGCATCAGCGTGGCGTTTCCTGAAGTTGAGCGGCTGCAGTTTGAGAAGGGGGTTTTATTTCCGCTAGCGGGTATCGACCCGGCACAAGCAGATCTATATTATCGTGTACAGGCCGTCCTGCAAAAGCTGTCATATGCGGGAAACATGGTGGCAAAACGTTATCTGGATGGCGAGGTCGATCGTCTTGCCGCCATCAAGTTACTGATGAAATACGCGCTCTCGGATGAAAAAAGGTCGACGCAGAGAGTGGCCTTTATCGAGAAGAATCGCTCTTATGTAATCAATTACAATCTCGGCCAGGATGTGGTCAAAAATTATATTGAACAACGTGCCGGCAAGGTCGATGAACCACATCGCTGGCAAGTGTTTACCGATCTGTTAATGTGCCCGAGAACGGCATCGATGATGGGCCAGTGAGGCGCCAGGATCACTAAGAGAGAACTTGTAAAATAGCCGCAAGCTCTTGCGTCGTTTCTCTCATCAAGTTCTCGGTTCTTTCCGCATCAAGCTGCAAATTCTGTAACGGCGCAGGAACTTTAGTCCAATCCAGTAAGGCAATCGACTGACCGACAAAATGGCCATCAAGAAAATTGGCGGCGGCAACGATGTCAGTCAAGGTGGCCTTGCCTGTAACAGCAATATCCAAAGACTTATGGTCCATCACAGCCGCACGGATATCGTCTGACATTTCCCAGCTATCTAAAATGGCAGCGCCAATATCGGCATGCCACTGATCCACCAAATCCCATAGCGCCTCCTCAGAGACAAACAGGTCCTGGTAGAGACAGGCCCGGTTGAGGATATAAAACTTGCCGACATCATGTAGCAGGCCGGCAATCATTGCCTTATCAGGACTAAGCTTGGTGAGATTGCGCGCCAGCACAAATGACAGCGCAGCAACCCGCATGCTCCTGGTCCACAAGCCTTCCATCCGTTCTGAGGTCTGGCCGCTGGCCTGATGGTCTTTCAACTGCTTCATTCCAACCGAGATAGCAACATTACGCACCACGCCAAATCCTAACAGCACAGTTGCGGCGCGCAATTCCTCTATCTTTCGACCGGTACGATTGAACATTGCCGAATTGGCCAACTTAAGCACTTGCGCAGAGAGTACGGGTTCCGCACTGATAATTCGGGCGACCTGATCATTGGAAATATCCGGCGTATCCAGCGCACGCCTGATTTTCATCGTAGTTTTTAAAGAGGTAGGAAAAACCAGGTTTTTTGACGACAATTCCGCTGTCAAACCCTTGATGAATTCAAATTCTGAAATTTTGGAGTTCATTGATACACGATATAAATAAGGAAATTTGAGCGAAGATGAGACTGATCAACCGCTATCATAGCGCAATGCATGACCATTTAATCAAGTCTGGATCGTTCCTGCTGTGAATCCTGCCCCAGCCAAAACCTTTTCGGCGATAAGAGATCAACTCTGTCCAAAGAGCACGACGGTAATTCCAGGGCGAGGCAAACGCTAATTTTCTGGCATTATTTCGACAAAAATGGCAAGCTAGCCAATCCGATGATGTTATCGGGCCAACAGGTGCTTTTTGCTGGCTGCCAATATAAATGCGTGGATTCAGGAGACCGGATATGTACGATGAAGATGATTTTTTTGCTATCAGCAAGTTTTTAAAACTTGGCGTCAAGATTGCCTTTAAAAATCCTATGGGGCAAAACCCTAGTTTCTCCACCACTTTCCCGACCCCCAAGGGTACGACGGTAACCATAGAAGAAAAAAATCTATACGACGTAGAGCGAAAGTTACGTAAATTGCTTGCCAATGATGTGCCGGTAAAAACCAAGCTTACGCCGTTTACCTACCTCGGCACGAATTTTCAGGGGGTATTGCTTTGCACCAAAGGTGTCAATGACTTCATCGTGCAAGAAACACGCGACCATTTTGGGATGGAATCAAAAAAAGTCGTCCGGTCCGCTGAATACTTTATCCAGCTATTGAGTTAATCCCGGCAGATCAAACCCTTATTTGGCGGCAGGTTTCGCTTCAAAGTCCTTGATCGTTTTTGTTACCTCGTTGGCCACCTCATTGGGTACGGCAATCGATAGCTGGTAATGTTCGATTTCAAAACCACGCTCTGTTTTGCGCAAGACTCCGGACGCCTGACAGATACCCATTTGGGTATTGAGCAGTTCGTCAAACCAAATAAAGGTCTTGTCTTCGGATAAATAGATATTCCTTTTGATGGCCTTGAATGTCCAGGCAGATCGTCGATCAAAAAAAGGCTTTGCCCAGATCCGGAACGCATCTCGCGTCCACAGCTCGGTCTTATCGGTACCTATATAGACCGCATTTTTGGCCATTTTATCGAAGTAACTCCAGCGGGTATTGGCAGCATCGTCATGCCACTGATCAAGGAAAGTTTGAATTTCTTGCTTGTATGCAGCGTCGCCATCGTTTACTTGTGCAAATACACCTAGGGTAACGATGGATAAATAAAAGCCCAGAAGTATTTTTTTCATATTGAATCCGATCAAAAGAGTTTCGCTGAGATGGTATCACTCCATGGCTGCGCAAAAAAAATCCAAATTCGTCCGTATTTGAAGCATCGCTCAAATACCACCCGGGCGACAGGTTACTGTTGACGGGATGCGATACAGAGGGTACTTTCATCGATATCATTTTAATCGGAGATGTTCTGATGTCAGCATCCTTGAGCAATCAAGAAATTGAGGATAAATATTTTTTATTGGGAAAGATGGAAATTCTCAATATATTGAACGATCTGGTTCATCGCAGGGAGCCCGTTTCTGTGTATTTCAACGGTGGCCAGGAGTTTATCCTGACCATGCTGCTCGCGGCCAGATCAGACGGTCTGGTCTTCGATATGGGTGGCGACGAACGCGCCAATAAATTACTGGCAATGAGCGACTACTGTGTTTTCATGGCGTTTCCCGACGGTATACGCGTGCAATTTTCTGCCACAGATCCTAGCCGATTTTCTTGGGGCGACGATGACGCTTTCTGGGTGCCATTGCCCGATCGCGTAGTACGCATGCAAAGACGCGACGATTATCGCAATGTTCTTCCCTTAGTGAACGCCCTCAAGGTAAAACTGGCGAATGATGATGGCGTTTGCCTGTGCAACTGGGATCTGCACGACCTAAGTGTCAGCGGCTTTGGTGCGCTCATGGATGGCGAACCTAAGGTAAAGCTAGGCGAGGCGATCGCCCACGTGATCATTTCGCTTTCAGATAAAAAGAGGCTCGATTGCATGGGGGTAGTGCGCCACATCACCATGCTTGACCGCCATGGCAAAGGCCGCTATCGGGTCGGCGTGCAATTCATGAACCTGCCGCATGTCATGGAAGTAGCGATACAACGCTATATCATCAAGATCGAATATGAACGGCACAAACTGCTGGCGAAATAAATTTTAAGGATACCGTATGAAATGGGAAGGCAATCGCGAAAGCGATAATGTTGAAGATAGGCGTGGTGAAACCAGCAATACTGGTGGTCGCGGTAGATTTGGCGGCGGACGCATAGGGATAGGTTCTGTAGTGATCGCCCTGGTGGTATCGTATTTGTTTGGCATTAATCCCATGACTGTACTGAGCCTGATGAGTGGCGGATCGGCACCGGACAGCGAAACACAGCAGCAGGCTCCGGCGCAACGGGCGAGCGCCACCGACAGAACCACACGCTTTGTCAGCGTGGTGCTGGCCGATACTGAAGATGTATGGGGCAATATTTTTCGCGCAAATGGCAAGGAATACCTTAGACCGACGTTAACTGTTTTTACAGGCGCCACCGCAACCGCATGCGGTCGCGGCGACACAGCATCCGGCCCGTTCTATTGCCCGGGTGATCAGAAGGTCTATATCGATCTGGCTTTCTTCCAGACCATGCGTGAGCGTTTTCAGGTATCGAGCGAATTTGCCCAGGCGTATGTGATCGCCCATGAAATCGGGCACCATGTACAGCACCTGAGCGGCATTAGCGACAAGATAGAACGGCAGCGACATGCCGCCTCAGAAAAGCAGGGCAACGCCCTTTCGGTCAAGCTCGAATTGCAGGCAGACTGCTTTGCCGGCGTCTGGGCCTTCCATGCCAATCAGGCGCGCAGCATACTCGAATCGGGCGATATTGAAGGCGCGCTCAAGGCGGCGACTGCCATCGGTGACGATACCTTGCAGCGTCAGGCGCGCGGTTCGGTGGTACCCGATTCATTCACCCATGGCAGTTCTGAACAAAGGGTGCGCTGGTTTAAGCGCGGCATAGAAAGCGGCAAACTCAATGAGTGCAATACCTTTGCTGCATCGCAACTTTAATCATCTGAAGAAGAAGTTGGCAGGAATCGCTTGAATCAATCACGGTCATTATTTGAATCGCCAGCCGATCTGGAAAGCATAGCGTTAGTTGATGCCGAGCTAGCCTTCGCCGGGCATTTTTATCCAGTCGCTGAGGCCGATGCGCTTTACGCGCAACTTTTGAACGACACTCCATGGCGGCAAGACAGCATCCAGGTGTGGGGCAAATCGCATCTGCAACCAAGACTCACCGCATGGCATGGCGACACCGGTACAGCTTACAGCTATTCAGGCATCCATCTGCAGCCAAGCGCCTGGACCCCGACCTTGCTCAAGATCAGAGACGACATCAGTTCGGCCACAGGCCATCCGTTTAACAGCGTGCTGCTCAACCTTTACCGCGATCAGCGCGACAGCATGGGCTGGCACAGCGATGATGAGCCAGAGTTAGGCAAAAACCCGGTGATCGCCTCGCTCAGTTTAGGCGCGACACGCACCTTCAAGCTCAAGCATAAAACCCGCGCCGAGCAAAAAACGCTCCATCTCGACTTGCAGCACGGCAGCCTGTTAATCATGGCCGGCAGCACGCAGCATCACTGGCTGCATGGCATCAGCAAGCAAACCAGAACGATCGCGCCGCGCATCAACCTGACCTTCCGGCAGATTATTCCGGCACAGTGAGAAAAATAGAGACGCTTACTCCATAAGCCTTTCAAGCCAATATCGTGCCAGAAGGCGCATGGACATTGCGCATTGCATATCCAACCATTGAGGCAGTAACATTCTCACCTCGTCCTCCACCACCCCGGGAACTCGCATGCATCAATATCAAGCACACATACTCTGGCAGCGCGGCGATCAGACGTTTACCGACAATCTGTACAGCCGCGCCCACGAATGGCAATTTGATGGCGGCTTAACGGTGCCCGCCTCGTCTTCGCCCTTATCGGTGCCCTTGCCGATGTCGGTCGCTGCCAATGTCGATCCGGAGGAAGCGCTGGTGGCGGCGGCATCCAGTTGCCACATGCTTTTTTTCCTTTGGCTGGCGGCCAGACAAGGTTTTACCGTTGATCAATATACCGATAATGCCGTTGGCATCATGGAGAAAGACGCACGGGGTAAAATCGCGATCACCCGCATCACACTGCGGCCAGAAATCAGCTTCTCCGGCGACGTACAACCTTCGTCAGAACAACTGGCATCCTTGCATCACCAATCACATGAAGACTGCTACATCGCTAACTCTCTGCGCGCAGAAATCACTATTGAGGCGGCATAATTCCATGTACGTTCCGACCCATTTTGCAGAAGACCGGCTAGAAATTTTGCACCAGTTGATACAGGCCCATCCATTGGGTACGCTGGTCACCCTGGAACAAGATGGCATGAATGCCAATCACCTGCCGTTTGAGATAGCGGCGCCCAGCGCTGATGCGCCTTTCGGCATACTCAGGGCGCATATCGCGCGCAGCAATCCCTTGTGGAAAAACCTGGATACCTCGACCGAAGCGCTGATCGTATTTCAAGGCCCGCAGGCGTACATCACGCCAAGCTGGTACGAAGAGAAAAAACATAGCGGCAAAGTCGTGCCCACTTTCAACTACGCGGTAGTCCACGCGCACGGAAACTTGCGCGTCGTCGATGATGCGCAGTGGCTGCTCTGTCTTTTGCATCGACTTACCGGCCAGCATGAAAGCAAGCGTGCGTCGCCATGGCACGTTAGCGACGCGCCCGAGGATTACCTGAAAAAGATGCTGGCGGCCATCATCGGCATAGAAATTTCCCTGACGAGATTAAACGGCAAATGGAAAGTCAGTCAAAACAGACCGCAGCAAGACAGGCTCAACATCGCTGCCGGCTTGCGCGAAGGAGCGGATCAGAATGCGATGGCGATGGCAGCACTGGTCATGCCAACTGACACGCGCTGATGCGCAAATGAGGCAGGGACAAGACGCCATTCCCTGCCTGTTTCGTCAATCACCGACCCGTTCCCGCCATTCGCCGAAAATAGCGGGACTTCCCAGAATGCTTGCGTTATCTTGAATTTGTGACGCAGCCATAGCTGCGCTCCTCAACAATTGAAAGGAAAGACCATGGCACACTCTGAAACTGCGCAGTATACAAACAGAAAAAATCTCATCACCGGGCTCGCCCTGATTTGCGTCGGTGGTATTTTTCTGCTGGATCGTTTTGATATGCTCGATGTCAGGCATATCTGGCATTACTGGCCGGTATTCATTGCGCTCTTTGGCGCCAATAAAATGATCAGTGCAGAAACCAGTTCGCAATTCGTTCACGGCTGTTTTCAGGTGGTACTTGCGTTCTGGTTGTTCATCTCGATCGAGCATTTATGGGGATGGAGCTTCAGGACAAGCTGGCCTCTGCTGCTGATCGGATATGGTCTGAGCTTCGTCCTGAGCGGATTCGTCAAAAATAAAAAGTAATACCCGATCACGCGCTCAAGACAGACAAAAATCAGTCAACGAATTCAATCAGTTCAAAGGAAATTTTATTATGAAAAACGCTAGTCCACAACAACGCATATTGCTAGGCGCGTTCATCCTTATCATCGGGGTATTGTCGCTGGTAGATAACCTGAACATCTTCAACACCCGAAGCCTATTACAGTTTTGGCCCACGGTATTTATCGTCTTAGGCGCACTGAAAATTGTTCAGGCAAAAAACAATTCGGGTTATCTCATCGGCGGCACCCTGATCACTGCCGGGATCGTGATGACGCTTAACCGCCTCGGCTTCATCTCATTTAACATGCGCGATTTTTGGCCAGTATTTTTGATCATCGGCGGCCTCCTTATCATCTTCAAGGACCGCATAAAAAACACCCGCGAAATGACCGATAGCAACGTCCTGTCAAGCTTGGGCAGCGATTCAAAAATTGATGTTGTTGCCGTCATGAGCGGCAATCAAGGTAAAATTTCTTCTCCTGATTTTCGCGGTGGCGAGATCACCGCCATCATGGGGGGAGTCGAACTGGATTTACGCGCTGCCTCGATCGAGACTGAAGCCGTACTCAATGTGTTCGCGGTCTGGGGCGGCATTGTGCTCAAAGTGCCCAACGACTGGACCATCATCAATAACGGGATTGCCATCATGGGCGGCATTGATGACAAAAGTGTCCCTGCGATGAATTCTGGAAAACGCCTGATCATTACTGGCTATGCCATTATGGGTGGCGTTGAAATCAAGAATTAAATATTACTAACGCTGTTACTCAAGCAATAACAAAGATAAAAAAACAGAATCATGTCCCCTGTCTTATCCAATGTTCGCCAACTACTCTGGTACATGCTGGCATGGCTCTTGATGGGGGGCGTTATTGCCAAACTGCTGGTGGCAAGCAAATTGGCCGCCTGGGCCAATGCGCTATTTTTTGCGATTCCTGTATCGATCACGTGTGGCTTTATGGCGGCCTCGGCATATTATGTCTGCCGTTCTTTACCATTCAGGCAACGCCGATTCTTTTTGGCCTGCGCGGTATTCGGCGGCACCTCTCTGATCTCTGGCTTTTTTCTGCTGAGCCTGTGTCAACTCTGGAATTACCTGGGATTATCCATCGGTGAATCGTGGGCCGGCATCACACTATCGCCAAACTTGTCCATTCTGATTCTCATCGCTGGCAGTGTTTTTTACCTGTGTTCCATCCTGGCCCACGATGTGCTGATCGCGTTTGACAACGTCCGTACTGCCGAACGGCGTGAAGCAGATTCACAAGTGCTGGCGCGCGACGCCGAGTTACAGGTATTGCGCTCCCAGATCAATCCGCATTTCTTATTCAACAGCCTCAATTCCATCAGTGCACTGACCACGATTGATGCCGCTGGCGCGCGCAGCATGACCATAGAATTGGCCAACTTCTATCGCCAGACACTGGCGCTGTCGGAAAAAAAGCTTGTCATGCTCAAGGACGAAATCAGCCTGTGCCAGAATTTTCTGGCGATAGAAAAAATTCGCTTTGGCAAAAAACTGCAGGTGACGATCGATATCGATGAAGCGGCGATGGCTTGCCTGATTCCGCCCATGGTATTGCAACCCCTGGTGGAGAACGCCATCAAACATGGCATTCGCGATCTGGCTGATGGCGGCACGCTCCTCATCAAGAGCCTGGTGCGCGACCATTGGTTGCATATCTCAATACAAAACCCGGTCGATGCGCAACCTTCAGCTACCTCGGGAAATGGCACAGGGCTAAAAAATCTGCAGGCACGCTTTGCCAGCATTTACGGCGACAAGGCCAGAGTCAGCTACGCGAAAACAGCGGATAATTTTGTCGTTGAAATGGCGCTTCCTGTCGCGTTTTCCGATTAAATAATCCTAGATTCCTTAGTTGGACAGGTTTGAGTGTGCGTTTTTCCGCCTTTCTGGCAAGGCATAAAACCCTTTGGTGCTGAGGAAATTGCCCTTGCAAGGGCAATCCGTTACGTCGGCAGGCAATATATTGCCTGAAACCCCGACTACACCGCGACGACGAAGCAACCTTCACGTTGTT